>JBIISM010000019.1:0-31328 GCA_044341025.1 Bacteroidia bacterium
GAACGGGAGTGCAAAGGTAATATTATTTAACACTATCCCTAATCTTTTTTTGATTATCCCGAATTTAAAGCACAAGTAATTGTAAATCAAATGGTTAAATTCTGCTTCTTAAACACAAAAACCCGCATTTTTAAATGTTTTGTAAATATTTGAATTTAACCCCATCTGTTTAAGTAATTTTTAATCCCTATTACAGCGGTTTTAGAAGAGGTTTTCGACATCAAAATCACCCATTGATTGCAAGCAATGGCGAAATGCAGCTGGTTTTATCTCTATAATTAGAAGAGAGATTAGGCTTAATTCTTTAAAAATTAACTTAAATCGAAGGTTAATCCAACCAATATGCAAGCCGTTTTAGAGACCTATTTTGAAGCAATTGGTCTGTAAAAAACAAACTGGTTGCTTTTTTAATGCGGCACAAGTGCTTTTAGAATGCAAAAAAATGCTTTTAGAATGCAAAATTCGAATACATCTGCAAGCTATTTATATGATTGCGTCCTGCAAAAAAAAAAGCAAAAAAAATAGTTTGCATGGGCAAACTATTTTTTAATTATCAAACCAAAAAAGGGATAAGCCTCTTCGCGTTTATTTTCTTGAAATCACTTTCTCAACAGCAGCAATTACATCAACTGTGTCTAATTTGTATTTCGCCATCAATTCATCAGGCGTGCCACTTTCTCCAAAACTGTCGTTAACGCCTACCATTTCAACAGGCAATGGGAAGTTGCGTGCCAATAATTGGCAAATGCTATCGCCCAAACCGCCGTTGTACATATGCTCTTCTGCCGTTACCACACAGCGGGTTTTGCGCACTGAATCCAATACTGCTTTTTCATCCAAGGGTTTAATGGTGTGTATGTTAATTACCTCAGCACTTATACCTCTTTCTGCCAAAGCTTGCGCAGCCTGTACACTTTTCCAAACCAAATGACCAGTGCAGAAAATTGAAACATCCGTGCCCTCATAGATTGTCACAGCTTTTCCAATTTCAAAAACCTGATCAGGTGCTGTAAAAATGGGCACTTTAGGTCTTCCAAATCTCAAATAACAAGGTCCTTCATACTTTGCAATAGCAATGGTTGCAGCTTTGGTTTGGTTGTAATCGCAAGGATTGATAACCACCATATGCGGCAACATTTTCATCATGCCTAAATCTTCCAATATTTGATGGGTAGCACCATCTTCGCCCAAAGTTACTCCGGCATGAGACGCGCAAATTTTTACATTTTTACCACTGTAGGCAATGCTTTGACGGATTTGATCATAAACCCTTCCAGTGCTAAAGTTAGCAAAAGTTCCAGTAAATGGAATTTTGCCTGCTGTAGCCAAACCTGCGGCCGCACCAATCATATTGGCTTCAGCAATTCCCATTTGGAAAAAACGCTCAGGAAATTCCTTTTTAAAGGCATCCATTTTTAAAGAGCCAGTTAAGTCTGCGCACAAAGCTACAACTTGACTGTTTTGTTTCCCTGCTTCTAACAAGCCGGCGCCAAAGCCTGATCTTGTGTCGTTATTTCCTAATATCTCTAAAGCTTGCATTATATATTTATTTCTGTTGTGGTTGCGGAGGTTATTGTAAATTCTTTTTCGAAAGTATAAATGGTTCTTGTTTCTGATTTGCTGCGGCCAACAACAATGTATTTGCCTGGTTGCATGATTATGGTTTGGTAATACTCGTCACTGATATCTGCAACCCAAACCATTTTGCCGTTGATTACGTGGTAAATTGCACAAACCAAATCGCGGCTCTTATTTATTTGAAGTCTTCCTGGCTGAGGAATCAATATGGTGGTGGTTTTGTTTTCGTCAACCACAACACTGTCTAAATGTATACGTGGCGTGGTTAATAATTCCATTTCATAAACCCCACATAAATATCTTTTTTTGGTGTTAAACGTTTGGGCATGTATGGTTCCAGATTTTTTTTTAACTGTTACCACTGCCTTTAAATCGGTGTAATTGGTTTTACCTGTACAAACAAATTCGATAAACCCTTGAGGCACGTCAATAGCAATAATATTGTGTCGGCCGACAATTAACTCCACATTGTTTTTTTGAACAGGTGGTAGAGTATGCACCACAATATCGTAGCGTCTCAAAGGATCTAAAAACAAAGTATCAGGAACCCCTCTTCCATTCATAGTGTGCTCATAGTTGAACAACAATTTTTTGGTCGATGCATCATAAATACTCATTAAAACATTGGTTTCTAAGGGTCTCAGTTTTTTATCCAACAAATTAACTTGGCAACTTGTGGCATTCATGGCTTGTGACACAATAACCCCAACAACGTTTTCGAAATCTTTCTCTGTATTGGCATCGTAGTAAGTACCGACACAATCAAATTTAAATTTAAATTGTTCTGATGAACCCAAGCCTATAATAAATGGTTTTAGAAAAATGCCTTTCTTTTGAAGATTTTGTGAAATTAGGCAAGGATCGCCTGTGCATTCTTCCATACCATCTGTTATAATGATTACTAGGTTTCTTACGCCTTTTTCAGCAGGAAAATCTTTCTCACATTCTTGCAATGAATAGGCAATTGGTGTCCATCCTTTTGGGACCAAACTGTTTACCCGTTTTTTCATTACCACCAAATTGTTTGGTGCAAATGGCACTTCTAATCGAGAATCTTTACAGTCCTTTAAATCTACTGTTTTTTGATGTCCATAAACCCTCAAGGCCAATTCAACATTTTTGAAAGTGCTTAAACTGTCTATTAATTTTATAGCCATTCGCTTAGCAACTTGAATGCGTGTCCATTTTTCAATGGGCGTAGTCATGCTTCCAGAAGCATCGAAAATAATTAAGATTCTAGTTTTCTCTGGCGTTTGAGCGTGGGCAGTTACCCCCATAAAAAGGAAAACTGCAATAAGCATTGCTTTCATATATTGGTCTAACGCCATTTTCATGCCAATTGGTATAATTAGTAATCGCCAAGCGTTTCTGGCAATTGAGCCAAAGCAGCAGCCAATTGCTGGTCATTGGGGGCTATACCATGCCATTCATGACTTCCCATCATAAAATCCACACCAGCACCCATTTCAGTATTCATTAAAATTACAATGGGTTTATTTTGATTGCGCATAGTTTTGGCTTTGGCATTGGTGTCTAAAATGTCTTGCATATCGTTGCCATTCATTTCTAGAACCAACCAATTAAAAGCTTCGAATTTATTTCTTAATTCATGGAAGCCCATGATGTCTAAAACTGAGCCATCAATTTGTTGTTTGTTGTAGTCAACTGATGCGATAATATTGTTTAAACCATGGCTTCCTGCATACATAATTGCTTCCCAATTTTGACCTTCTTGCAATTCCCCATCACCCATGTTTACATAGACGATATGGTCATCCTTGTCAAGTTTCTTAGCTAATGCAACACCTACACCAACAGACAAACCCTGCCCCAATGAACCACTTGCAATTCTTACACCCGGCAAACCATCGTGGGTGGTTGGATGGCCTTGTAAACGGGTATTTATTTTGCGAAAAGTAGCCAATTCACTTACTGGGAAATAAGCACTTCTAGCCAGTACGCTGTAAAAAACGGGACTAATGTGCCCATTAGATAAAATAAACACATCTTCATTTTTAGCTTCTTGAGTAAAATTTGCTGGGTTGTGGTCCATTAATTGGAAATAAAGTGCTGTTAAGTAATCAGCACATCCAAGGGATCCGCCGGGGTGACCGCTTTGAACAGCGTGCACCATCCTTACAATATCGCGCCTAACCTGAGAAGCGATTTGTTGTAATTCTAGTGTATTGGGCATGGAATATAAATTGAATGCAAAAATGACCTAAAAAAACGAGTTATAAAACAGCTATTTAGCTTACTTATAAACGAATAATAAACGGCTTATTCTATAGTAAAAGAATCCATGTCATTCAAAACAGGAAATTCCAATCTGTATTCATCCAAAGAAACTTTATTTAAATAAAATTGAAATACTTTATCATCCGAACCAAACCCAATTTCTTCTCCTAAATAATTGATAATACCAGAATTCCCTATATGATCGACGCCATTCCCATCTTGCCCAATACGGTTGCATGCAACCACATAAGTTTGGTTCTCTATTGCCCTAGCTTTTAACAGTTGCTGCCAAGCATAATTTCGTTTTTGTGGCCAATTTGCGACATATACCATTAGGTCTATCCCTTCGGTGTTGCGGCTAAAAACAGGGAACCTTAAGTCGTAACAAACCAATGGCAAAATTCGCCATCCCTTGTAGTCCACAACCAAGCGTTCCTTCCCTGCGCTGTAGTGTTTGCTTTCATCGCCCGGACTAAACAAATGTCTTTTGTAATACCATTTAATCTCTTGATTAGGGGTAACAAATGCCAAGGCATTGTAATATTTACCCTGTTCGTGCAACATAAAACTACCCATGATTGCCGCATTAAGCTTTGCGCTCATTCGTAAAATCCAAGTTGTTGTTTTTTCTGTGGATTCGTGGGCCAAGGCCTCTGGCTTCATGCTAAATCCGGTGGAAAACATCTCAGGTAAAACAATCAAATCACAATCTTTTATTCCCTCTATTTTCGATTCAAAATGCTGAAGATTGGCATCCACATCCTCCCAATACAAAAGGGTTTGAACCACAGCGATGTTTATAGCTTGCATAAAATATCTAAAGCTTTATTGAGTGTTTCAGTCGATTTCGCAAAACAAAAACGCAGCACCTTGTGGTCGGTTTTTCGCATGTAAAAAGCAGATACAGGTATTGAGGCAACACCAATTTCTTTACACAAATAGTTCGCCATTTCTACATCTGATTGGTCTGAAATTTTTTCGTAGGTAAGCGCCTGGAAATAGCTCCCATTGCAATCTATCATTTTAAATTTAGAAGACTTCAAACCTTTTCGGAACAAATCTCTTTTCTCTTGGTAAAAAGAACCAAGACCTAAATACAAGTCTTTATTTTGCAAAATTTCAGCATAGGCATGCTGAATAGGTGTATTGGCGGCAAAGGCCATAAACTGATACGACTTTCGTATTTGGGCTGAAATATTTTCAGGAGCCAACAAATACCCCATCTTCCAACCTGTTGTATGGTAAGTTTTACCAAAAGAGGAGACGATGATACTGCGTTGGGCTAATTTTGGGTAACGCGCAACAGACTGGTGCTCAATTCCATCAAATATAATATGTTCGTATACCTCATCACTTAAAATCAGAGCATCGGTATTGGTTATTAATTTTTCCAATTTGCGCATATCCTCAAAACTCAATATCGAGCCACTTGGATTGTGCGGTGAATTGATAATGATCATACGCGTTCTTATGTTGATCAGTTTGCGTATTTGATCCCAATCGATTTTGTATTCCGGGAATTGCATTTCATAAACAATGGCTTTTCCGCCGGCCAACTCAATAGAAGGAATGTAGGAATCGTAGGCTGGCTCAATAACTATAACTTCATCGTTCGTTTTAATGAGTGCGTTGATGGTGGCAAAAATCCCTAAAGTAGCTCCAGGAACAATCGTAATCTCAGTTTCTGGATTGTAAATGGCAGAATAAAGTTCTTCTGTCTTTTGCGCTATTTGTTCACGCAATTTCATTAAGCCAGGCATTGGTGCGTATTGGTTGTGACCAATTTCCATGGCTTTTGAAACAAGATTTTTAAGCTCTGGCGAACAATCAAAATCAGGGAAACCTTGTGCCAAATTAATTGCATTGTGGGCCTGCGCCATGCCCGACATAACAGAGAAAATGCTATTGCCAGCTTGGGGAAGCTTACTGTTTATATTGCCTTCAAATTTCACTATTAGCAAAGGTAAAGATAAAAAAAGGGATTAGTACCCATGTCTATGAAATGTGGGAAACTGAAGGTATGGATACTAAATGCATGAATTGGAAGCGGCAGAATTGCAGCAAGCGCTCAAATTTCGCAAAACAAACAGTTGCAACTTGGCATTTCATTTATTGCCATTAAAAAAAATCACCATTCATATTTGCCCAAAAACCACCCAATTCTTTTAAACCTTCTTTTCCCACGCTTGAGAAAGGGAGCCAGGTGTTTTCTTTTTGTTTGATTAGCACCTCAATTGAATACACATCAGGGAATAACTTATAATCAAATTTTGTATTCTCCAAGGCAATGTAACCCGTGTAGTAATAATCCATGTTTTTTCTTTGAGCATAATCAATCTTCAAAAGCATCAAGTATTTTCCTAAGCTGTATTTCTTGTAATCAGGATGGTAAAAATTCATATTGCCCATAATTACCTTCTGGCCTTCGTCAAAATAAGCCACTGCTATGAGCTTTCCTTCATCTCTAATTTGTATGGTCTTAGAATTAAACTCGACCATTTTATCTGAATTGAATAAAAAATGAAACACACTTTCATGGGCATCAAAATCCATTGCAAGCCTGTAAGTTTGGTACAAGGTATCGATCTCTTCATTCAATTGAGAGGCTCCAATTACATAAGTGAAGCGTTTATTTAATTTGAATAATTTATGCTTGTGCACATCCTTCACCAAATCCAAACGCGTGCGCAACCAAAAACAATCGTAGGCCCTTTCCGTCTGAGAATCATAAAATTCATCGGTTGTAAATAAATTCTGACGCATTCTGTAATAGCCCTTCTCCAGAAGCAAATCCAAATTATGCCCCGTCAAATCCAATGGGATATTGTCTAACTCTAATTCCAATTTTTGTTTTAATTTTGAGGCTCAAAGGTAAGAAGAAATGTTATTGAGAGAATGAGAAATTGAGAAAATGATAAATTGAGAAATTGAGAAAACGATAAATTGAGAAAATAACCCCTGTACCACAGAAATAACTTTTTTTAGGGTAAGGAATGGATAAATTGAGTTCGGATGGTCGCCTTTTCCCGCTGTTTGCTCTAGCCTGTTTATTTGTGTCAGCATCTGCTGGTGTTTTATTTGGCTTACTGCCGTGCGCCATGTAAAACACGCCGCTGCATAGCCACAATTTTCACAGGGCTGCCGCGTCCATCGGGGCGAGGTATTTCGGTAAATGAGAATATGTAAATCCAATGAATGCCTTTAATTCTGAAAGAATTAAAGATTTTTATTCCCAAAAAAATTCAATACTCAAGCCGCTAAGGTCATCATGTATAGAAACGAAATTATCTAGGCATTTTCAACTGACCTCTTGTTATTCAATTCAGTTCCACTGAATTGAATGATCCCATTCGAAATGGCGCTTACAAGATACAATGAATGCCATTTTTTTTAAAAAAATGGTTTTTATTCCCCCTCGCCCAATCTTCAAGCCACTAGGCAAATCCGTAATGCTCGAATTATTTCGTTCGCGGCTTGGATTGGGTTTGGGAAAATAAAAATGCCAACTTTCTGCGAAAGTTGGCATTCATTGTATCTTGTGCACCCGTAGGGATTCGAACCCCAAACCTCCTGATCCGTAGTCAGGTGCTCTATCCAATTGAGCTACGGGTGCATTACCTTAAAAGGACTGCAAAAGTAAGCATAAAAAAATCCCTGACAAAATAATTGTCAGGGATTTTTTAAATGTTTTATGGTATCTTAGTTCAAGATAAACTTCGTCGTTGCTGTGAAATCAGCAGCAGTCATTGTGCAAGTGTAAACGCCATTGCTTAAACCTGAAGTTGAAACTGCAACATCAAAGTCGCCAGCTTCATAATCAGCACTGATGGTCTTAAGCAATTTGCCAGTTACATCATAGATGCTTAGAGTTACGTTTTGAGCTGATGCCAATTTAACAGGAACAAATACTTCATTGTTGCTGTTGCTTGGGTTAGGGTAAATATTTCCTAAACCATTGCCATTCGCATCAACGTTTTTAACGCTTAATGTTTGGGTGGTTAAATGGTAATCAGTTCCTTCAAAAATTGTGTTAGTGAACACAGTGCCTGGTAGGTATGATTTGAAAATGCTTACAGTTTGACCATATACGATTTCAAAGTTGGTGATTACTGAATTGTTTTGAGCTTCTTTATCAGAATTATCAACGGTAACACCCGCTTTGCTGTACAATCTAACACCGTACATATTGTATTTCTTGTTCCAAGTTGAACCGTTGTAAGCAATACCTGTATCGCCAACTGCTGGTTTTTTCATTGGTTTGAAAGTTATTGTATGACCAATAATGCTTGAATTTGGGTTGCTTGAGTTGTGAGGCACATTAATACCTACGGGTATAGAAAGTGTTCTTCCGAAGAAAGATGTTTGCGCGCCATTTAAACTTACGCTATCAGCAAATGCTTTAGTTAAGAAGATGGTATCTGTTTTATATGCACCTGAGTTCAATCTTGTTTTCGGGTTGTAAGCCGCTACTTTTGGACAAGAATAGTAGTAAGCTTTGTTTGGATCAGCTTGGTAAACGTATGATTTATTGTCCAAACCAGCTGGCAAGAAATATTGTATAAAAACGGTGTCTACTATAGGTACAGTATTAGCACCAACTTTCATGAAATCAGCAAAACGAACGTAGAACTGGGTAAAACGAATTGAATCCCAAGTGTAGGTATTGTGCTTAGAGAATCTTGCAGGGTTGTTAGAAAAAACCTCATCTCTTGGATCGTTAACTCTACCTAAAATATGAAAACCAGTTTTGGTTTTGGCTCCATCGGTTCCAACTGTGTACAAGTTAGTGTCCGGTTGGATGAAAGAAACAAAGCTAGTGATACCAGCACCGTTGAAATCGTTGTATGCTGTTGCATAATCGAACCAACCTTTACCAACTTCTCTTTTTGCGTTGTTGTTTTTGTTTTCGTTTTTAACCACTATTTTAAATTGCGGATAATCGTAATTGATTTTTTCTTTTACCTGTGCACTTACTGATAACAGTCCAAGGCCCAAGATTGTAAATAAAATTCTTTTCATGACGTATTATTATTTTCTTATAATTATTGGACGTCAAAAATAACACGAATGCTGCAAGTTTTTTAATAAAAGAGGTAAAAAAAAACACAGATATTATAATTAATTAACAATCAGTTAATTAAAATCAAATATCGCCGAGTCTCGGGCGCAATAAAATTTCTTCTAGCACACAATTATCGCGGTTTGCATAGGCAAACCACAATGCCTCTGAAATGCTGCTGGTTTTCATAAACCTAGATTCAGGCAATTCACTACCCGCCCAGCTGTCTGTTAGAGTAGCTCCGGGCAAAATAGAGCTCACTGCAATACCATCATGCATCAGCTCTTTTCTCAAAACCTTAGACATTCCAAGCAACGCATGCTTGCTGATGCAATAAGAAGCCCCATTCTCATAAGCCACAATGCTTGCAGTTGAGCAAATATTAAATATATAGGCGTCCTTATTTATTTTCATCAAGGGAATAAAAGCTTTGCTAAGGTAATAAGCGGCTGAAACATTTAAAGCCATTTGCAATTCATAGTCTTGATCGCGCTCTTCTGCCAATTTACCAGGCATAAATACCCCAGCATTGTTCACCAAAATATCGATGTGGCTGATCTTCGATTTTATTTCATCAATCGATTTGTAAACCTCTGTTTTAATGGATAAATCGGCAACTACATGCTGGAAGTTTTGGGGATAAACATCAAACAAGCGCCCTAATTCGCCGCTGCTTCGGGCAATGGCGAAAACATAAAAACCTTCTTTTAGTAATTTTTCAACAATTGAAATTCCAATCCCTTTGGAACCTCCACTTACGACTGCGATCTTTTGCATGTTTCAAACTTACATCATTTTTGATTTGCCTCAAAATACAATTCACAACCGAGGTGTATATTTTGAAATTTAAACTAAACCCGATTTGTTTATCTTTACAGCCATTTTATTTCATTCATGAATCAAAATTACTTTTTTCATTTTGGGCAATACCTATTATTCCTTAAAGGAATGATCTCCAAGCCTGAAAAAACAAACATATTTTTCAAGCGCATCTCAGACGAAATGCACAAAATTGGTATAGGCTCATTGCCTATTGTAGCCATCACTGCATTGTTTATCGGCGCAGTTACGACGGTTCAAACAGCCTATCAATTGGTTAGCGGCTTAATTTCTAAATCTGTAATTGGAACCATTGTGTCTGACAGTACCATGTTAGAACTAGGCCCCACCATCACTTGTTTGGTGTTGTCCGGTAAAGTTGGTGCCCACATCGCTTCCGAAATTGGCAACATGCGCATCAGTGAGCAAATAGATGCACTCGATGTAATGGGAATCAATGCACCAGCTTATTTGGCCTTGCCTAAAATCATTGCAGGTGTGATTATGATTCCACTCTTAAACTTTATAGCCATAGCATTGAGTATCTATGGTGGTTATATGGCTGGCGAGTTGTCGGGTATTTTAACCCATCAAGAATTTGTAAGTGGCGCCCGCGAAACATTCAAAGGCTTTACCTTGGTTTTTAGCACCATTAAAGCATTCACTTTCGCCTTCATTATCACGTCGGTAAGCAGTTACCAAGGCTTTTACACCAGCGGAGGTGCTTTGGGTGTGGGTGAATCAAGCACAAGAGCAGTGGTATTCAGTTCAGTATTGGTTTTGTTTTTTGATTATATTTTGGCCGAAATTTTATTGTAATATGATTGAACTAAAGCAAGTAAACAAAAGTTTTGAAGGTCGCCAGGTTCTACACGACATCAATGCCATTTTTTTAAGTGGTAAAAACAATTTAATTATTGGTGCCAGTGGTGGCGGAAAAAGTGTCATGATGAAATGCATGGTTGGCCTGGAGAGACCCGAAAGCGGAATGATCGAGTTTGATGGCAGAAATTTATTGGCCCTGGAAGACCAAGATTTACGTGATGTAAGAAGAGAAATAGGCATGTTGTTTCAGGGTACCGCTTTATTCGATTCTTTAACTGTCGAACAAAATATTGCCTTTCCATTGGAAATGTTTAGCAAAATGAATGCTTCAGAACGCCGCGACCGGGTTAATTTTTGCCTTAAAAGGGTGAATTTGGAAAACATCAACAACAAATATCCAAGTGAAATAAGTGGCGGAATGAAAAAAAGAGTTGGCATCGCAAGGGCAATCGCGCTTGATATAAAATATTTATTTTGCGATGAGCCCAATAGCGGTTTAGACCCTATAACTTCGCGTTTAATTGATGAACTCATCAATGAAATAACCCATGAATATGGCATAACAAATGTAATCAATAGCCATGACATGAAAACAGTTTTCGATATTGGTGACCATATTATTTTCCTGTACAAAGGTCAAAAATGGTGGGAAGGCAACCGTGAAGATTTGAAGCATGCCCAAACTGAAATCAAGGAACTTGACCAATTTATCAAAGCAAGTTATTTCGAATAATCTTGCAAATAAACCATTTGAATTAATCTACAAAACAACATATGCCAAAAACATACGCTTTTTTCACAGCGCTTTTGATCTGTTTAGTCCTACTACCCTCTCATAAAACAGATGAGGGAATGTTTCCTCTAAGCCATTTAAAACAAGTTGACCTGCAAGCTGCAGGATTTAAAATTTCAGAAAAAGACATCTACAATCCAGATGGAATTGCCTTAACGGATGCACTGGTTAGACTTGGTGGATGCACTGGTTCTTTTGTTTCGGCTGAAGGGCTGATAGTAACCAACCACCATTGTGTATTTGGCGCTGTAGCGGGATTGAGTACCAAGGACAATGACTATCTAGAAAATGGTTTTTTTGCCAGCGACAAAACCAAAGAACTAAAAACAAGCTTGACATGCAAAATCACTAAAAGCTATGAAGATGTTAGCATCAAGATTTTAGATGGTGTTAATTTGAACATGGATCCAATGGTTAAAAAAGAGATTATCAGAAAAAACATTGAAACCCTTCAAAAATTAGAGCAAGCCAAATACCCTGAATTAAGCATAGAAATTAGCGAAATGTTTGTTGGATACAGCTATACCCTTTTCCGTTATCAACTATTGAAAGATGTCCGTTTGGCCTACGTGCCACCAAGGACGATTGGTGAATTTGGCGGAGAAACAGACAATTGGGAGTGGCCAAAACACACGGGAGATTTTAGTTTTGTGAGAGCCTACGTGGGAAAAGATGGCAAGCCTGCAGATTACAGTCCTGAAAATGTACCTTATATCCCCAAGAAACACTTAAAAATAAATCCTAAAGGCACCAAGAACAAAGATTTGGTTTTTATCCTTGGCTATCCAGGAACAACCTACAGACAGGAACCCTATCAGTTCATTCAATACCAACAACAATATGTTTTACCGTTTGTAAGCAACTGGTATGGGTTTAAAATGAACGCTATGGAAACCTTGGGAAAAGACGACCGCAATAGATATTTAAAACTTGCAGGAACCATCAAACAGCTGGCCAATACAAAGAAAAACTTTGAAGGTAAGTTGTATGGGCTTAATCAAACTGGTTTGTTGCAAGTTAAAACCCAAGAGCAAGAAGCTTTAAAAGACAAAATGAAATTAAAAGGTGTTAGCACCGATTTTTTAAATAAAATTGATAGCTTATACAAAATCAGATTGGCAAATGCAGAACGCGACATGGTTTTGAATTTATTCGGAAGAGAATGTATTGCATTGATGAATGCCATTAAAATCGAAAAATACATTTCAAATAACCCAAAAGCTGGGGCCAGCAATGATACCATGTGGAATGCTTGGCGGAAAAAAGGTGCCTTAGGACTTAGCAGCAACATGCTAGACCACGATTTAGAGCAAGTCATTTTAGTGGAAATGATAAAAAGAGCGAAAGCGCTTTCAAAAAACCAACAAGTAAAAGCGATACAAAAAATCAAAAATCCTGAGAAATGGGTCAAACAAGCCTATCAAGAATCGTTTTTGGATGACGCGGCACAATTAAAGAAAAACATGGATTCTATTCCATGGATGGTCTATAAAGAAAACGGCAAACTTAGAACTTTGGCCAAAGCATTGCTGCCAATTCTAAAAGAAATAGAAGACCGAAATATTGGAATTAGCGCACAATTAAACAATTTAATGCCTACCCTATTGGATGCTCGAATAAATTACAATCAGAAGAAATTCATTCCAGATGCAAACAGCACCTTGAGATTTACTTATGGTTATATCAGTGCCTACAAAACAGGATTAAACAAACATCCAGAACCATACACGCAAAGAAGAGAAATTTTTGAAAAAAATGCGACAGATAACCTTGACTATAGATTGTCTGTCGCTGTTAAAGGATTGTTACAAACCGAAAATATTGCAGAAGAATTACTAGATCCAGAAACCAAAGACTTGCTTATTTGCATGCTTTACAATATGGATACAACTGGCGGCAATAGCGGAAGTCCTGTAATGGATGCAGAAGGCAATTTAGTTGGAGTCAATTTTGACCGTGCTTATACAGCCACACTAAATGATTACAGTTGGAATGCAGATTACAGCCGAAGCATTGCAGTTGACATTCGTTATGTCATTTTTACGATGAAGTATCTGAACCATGCCGATAATTTGCTGTCTGAAATGGGCATCAATCTATAATTCGCTATTTGTCTTTTTAAAAGGCCTAGATGAAGATTTTTTAGCTGAAATGCTTATTATTGTAACACAAAATTAAAATAGCCTTGTTAGACCCTATAAATATAGAAATGGATGAAAGGTTTCTCGCTTTAGAAGATACCCTATTAGCCTATTCTCATGGTGATTTCACCAAAAAACTAGTCCTTTCAGAAAACCTCGACACGCTAGACAGTATAATGTCAGGCATTAATATGTTGGGAGAAGAGCTTGAAGAAACAACCATAAAAAGAGATTTTTTTAACTCTGCGTTTCATTCAATAACCGATAGTTTGGTTGTTATTGACAATGCAGGTGTGATTATAGATTTTAATGAGAGCTTTATCGTACTCACCGAATATAAAAAAGAAGATGTAATCGGTCAGAATCTTAAGAAATTTCTAAAGTTAAACCTAGCTTCTACCGTTCAGAAACTTGATAAGCACTCAAAAGCTATTGATTTCGAATCTGAAGTCACTAACTCTTCATCTAGAAAAATCATGGTAGAATGCCATGTATCTGTTATCGACAACAACAAGTGTCATTCTTTGGTCAAAATCCATGACCTTACAGACAAAATACACCAGGAAGCTGGAAGAATTGCTACCATTATCAAGACCCAAGAGGAAGAAAGAAACCGTGTCGCTTCAGATTTACACGATAGCATCGGTCAACAAATATCTGCGCTTAAATTCTACTTTGATTCCATTCAGAAACAAAAGGACGAAAAGTTAAGAATTCAATTATTGAAAAAGACTGAAGCTTTAATTGACAACGTTTCTGACGAGATTAGAAATATCTGCTTTCAATTAATGCCAAGATCCGTTGAAAAATTCGGAATCGGACAGTCAATCAAGCAGCTTGCAGATTTAATTCACTTTAGCACAGGGATTAAATTTGATGTCAAAATAGAAGAAAAAACAGACAAATTAGACCCCAATGTTTCAATGTCTGTTTACCGTGTTATTCAAGAGTTTGTAAACAACTCAATCAAGCACGCCAAATGCAAAAACATTGGCATACACTTGAGCATTAAACCTAAACTTTTGACTTTAACCATGACTGATGATGGCATTGGTTTTACGAACGATGCAAGCTTGAAAAAAGGGAATGGTATTGACAACATCAATCTCAGAATTAAATACCTAAAAGGTGAGCTCGATTTTAACCCCGAAAAAAACAAAGGTGTCAAACTAAATATTGCCATTCCATTGTAAATTTATATACCTTTGCCTTAATAAAAACCAAAACGAACTAAAATTGCCTCAAAATTATGAGAAAAACCATTAAAATACTTATTGTTGACGATCACCCAATGGTTAGAGATGGATTAAAAACTATGCTTGAAATTGGATGTGAAGACATGAATTTTAAAGTGTGGGATACAGACAATTGTGATGATGCTGTAGAATACTTGAAAAATGAAAAAATGAAAATTGCCTTAGTCGATTACCAACTAATTGACTTAGATGGTGCATTGGTTGCATCTTCATTGCTTCAAGAAAACCCTAAAATATCAATTTTAGGCATAAGCAATTACAACGAAATCAACCACATCCAAGACATGATCATGGCAGGTGCTAAAGGGTATACGCTGAAGAACATTTCCTTTGATGCCTTGTTTAATGGCATCAAGATATTATTGAATGGTGGAACATTCTTTTCGCCAGAAGTTGCGCATCTATTGGCAAACCAATACTACAAAAAGTTGACCCAAAAATCCAACAAAGTTAAAGGGCCTAACTTCTCTACCAGCAACGAACAAATGATGGATAGCAATGAGTTGACAGACAAACTTTCTAGAAGAGAGATTGAAATTTTAACTTGTATTGCAAATGAAATGACCAACGAAGAAATTGCAGATAAACTAGAATTGAGCAAACGTACAGTGGACAACCACAGACAAAATATGCTAAAGAAATTAAATGCTAAAAACTCAATGGGTCTAGTCCTTGCTGCTATCAAAATTGGTTTAATAAATATTACCCCTTCAAAAAAGGCTAAATCCTCTTCCAAAGACGTTTCTTAACCTTTTTATAGAAGAGTGAGACTTTTTCTGATTTTTTTCTTTGCCGTGCTGAATACAAATGCTCAAGGTTTGTATCAAGATTATGGCCAAAACAGCAGCCAAAACAAAAAAATTTCTTACAGTTTGATTCAAAATCAGATTGAAATCATCTATTTTTCAGATGGCGAAAATTTGGCAAGACTTGCATTGGAAAAAGCACAGGCATTTATTCCCAATTTTGAAACAAGACTTAACTACAACCTAAGCAATGGAATTCGAATCATCGTTTTTAGCAATTACGACGAATACAAAAAAAGCAACATCAACATCACCAACCCTCAATATTATGCGGGGGGGTATTCAACGCTAAATGAAAATGTGGCTTGTGTTTATTTTGATGGTAGCCGAATTAATTTTGACCAACAAGTTAAAAAAGCAGTAGCTGAAGTATTAATCAATGAATTTATTTTCGGTGGAAACATCCGTGAGCGCATACAAACTGCCGCCTTATTAACCCTTCCTGCTTGGTACTATAAAGGATTGGTGGCTTATCTTGCTGAAAGTTGGAACATTGAAAATGATAATTTCCTAAAAGACTTCTTTCAAAATAAAAAGCAAAAATATTTTACCTCTCTCCAAGAAGAAGATGAAATATTAGCGGGACATAGCATTTGGCGTTATTTGGAAGAAAAAAATGGAAAGGGTGCTGTTTCGAATATCGTCTTCCTAACACGCGTGGGTCGCAGTGTCGAAAACGCCTTTGCTTACTATACAGGACTCAATATAAACAGTTTGCTAAACGATTGGCAAGACTTTTACATAGATAAGTATAAGAGCGATGAGCTGGCGTTTAAATTTCCTAAAGGACAAGAAAATGCACCTCAAAAGCTGGCTAAGAAAAAACACACACAATTTAAGCTAAGCAACGATGGAAATAAGATTGCCATTGTAACCAATACACTTGGTCGCTATCAAATTGTCATTTATGATATTCTTTCTAAATTCAGCAAAGTAATTAGCAGCGGTGGACATCAATTGCTCAATCGAGATATTGACCTCAACTATCCATTAATTGCCTTTAATCCTATCGACAACCATTTAAGTGTCGTTTTGTATGTTAACGAGCAAACCATTCTAAAACGCTTCGATTTGAATGGCAAACTTTTAAGTACAGAAATCCTCAAAGAGATTCCATTTGTTAAAGGGTTTAGCTATTCGCCCGATGCCTCAAAGATCATTTTCTCTGTGATACGAAATGGCCAATCAGACTTATTGCTTTACAATATTAAAGAGCAATCAAGCACCTATTTAAGTGATGACATTTTTGATAATTTAAGCCCCAGATTTAGTAAAGATGGACAATCGATTATTTATGTAAGCAATCAATACAAATTGCAGAACCTTGAGTCTGACTACCTAGCTGTCTATCGTATTGATGTAGAAAAAAAACAAACTGACTTTTTAATCGGGCATCAAGATGAAAAATCAAACGCTACAGAGCCAATTGAAATGTCTGAAAATGTTATCAGTTATTTAAGCGACCGAAATGGCATTATCAATAATTATTTCTATGAATTAAAGACCCTTAAAAACCATCAACTCACCAATTACAAACGCTGTATTATTCGCAATGATCTGGCGTCAAATGCCCCAGTAATTGCTGACTTGCTATACTTTAACAACCGCTATAGAATTTATGTTGGCACGGTTGCGGAGGATTACCAATCCGAATCAATTAAGAATGCCGAAAACACCCTGTATAGAAAATGGTTGAACAATGATATTGACTCAAGTCTATTGTTGCTTGACTTTATCAAATCGGACACTTTGAAAACCAAAGTGCTAACCCCAAATGATAGTCTTGAATTCAAAAAAATCTACATCAGCGGTTTTAATGAATACGAGGATTTGGAAAACAGTTTAAAAAATGAAAAGCGAAAAAACGACCCCTATATTGGCTTAGCGAAAACACATTTTGGAATAGCGTATTTTTTGCAACAATTTGACAAATCAATACTCAGCAATTATTTATTTCCTAGCAATGTGAACGAAAAAATATTCAATTACCCTTTGCTATCACCGCATTTCCAAACCAGCATTAGCGATGTTCAAAAGAACCACGTGATAACCGCTGGAATCAGAATCCCAGTGCGCATAAAAGCATCAGACTATTACATACATTACGCCAATAGAACCGGCCGTTGGGATAAAGATTTATCGGCTTTTAGAAGAGGCCGAATAATGGATGATGCCTATGCGCCAATTAGAATGATTAACAGCCAGGTGAAGTTTGCAATCTCCTACCCTTTTAACGAAAGAAGTAGGATTTCATTTAATGCCTTCGTTAGAGACGACCGTGTGAGCAGTCAAGCCATAGATTCTGTTTATTTGAATCAAGCAGTTAAACAAAATTTGTATTTTGGAACGGGAATAGAGTATGTGTTTGACAACGTAAGAAGCAATGGACTTAATTTGTTTGAGGGACTGCGGTTTAAAATATACAGCGACAATTACAACAAATACAAAAACTATCAATTTATTTCCAATAATGGTTTTGATTTTAGATGGTACAAAAAATTGCACAGGCAGATATATTTTGCGGCTAGATTGAGTGCTGCATTATCATTTGGAACGCAAACTACAGCCTACTATTTGGGTGGGGTAGAAAATTGGTTGGTCAATGTTGACTCAAACACCAACTTTAATTACAATATTCCGACACTAAACGGCAATGATTACGCCTTTCAAACAATTGTATCACCTGCAAGAGGGTTTTTGAGAAATTCAAGGGCTGGCAATAAATATGCCTTGATGAATTTTGAATTGAGGGTTCCTTTATTCGCCTATTTAATTCAAAAACCAATTTCAAGTGAGTTTTTTAGAAGTGTAATGCTAATTGGATTTGTTGATATTGGCACCGCTTGGAAAGGCCAATCGCCTTATAGCATAGAGAATCCTTTTAACACAAGAATTGTACAAGCTCCTTTGTACGCCATGTCAGTCGTAACTCAAAGAGACCCATTCTTGTATGCGTTTGGTGTGGGTATTCGCGCCAAAATCCTTGGCCATTACATAAAATTAGACCATGGCTGGGGATTATTGGAAAATAAATTCCAAAAAGCTATGACTACCCTATCCATTGGATTGGATTTTTAAAAGACAATTATACAGCCCTTAGTGAATTTCTAGGGAACTTGATCTTGACTCCTCATTCAATATACTAATGACCGTATTTGAAGGTTCGTCATTAATTTGATCCAATTGATGAACCATTAACAATGACTCTTGAAAAAAAGTCAACAATTCGGGCTCCATGGCAATCGCCATTTCTAAATCAGCTCTTTTGGACGGGTCTAATTCGTTGTAAATGTATAAAATGATGTCTTCTTGAGTAAAATTTTGTTGCATAAGCAATTTGAGTGTTTGACTTAGTAACGCAAGATGCCATCAAAATATTGTAAGAGCCAAATAAAAAAACAAATAAAAAAAGGATGAACCAAATGTTCATCCTTTTTCAAAACAAGAAACATTTATTAACTTTGAAGGTAAGCGGCACGCTCTTCGATCATTTTCTTTAAATTAATTAATGCATAACGCATTCTTCCAAGGGCAGTATTGATGCTGCAATTGCATACATCAGCAATTTCTTTAAAACTCAAGTCGCCATAATGTCTTAAGATAAGTACCTCTTTTTGCTCAACTGGCAACATTTTAATCAACTCGCGCAAACCTTTCTTTTTTTGAAGGTTGATGGCCATTTCCTCAGAATTACTTTCATCAAAACGCATGTTCGCGAAAATATCATTGTCTTCACTAGAAGAAATAGTCGGCATACGCTTGGTACTTCTAAAATAATCCATTGACAAATTTCGGGCAATGCGGATAACCCATGGCAAAAACTTACCAGATTCCTCATACTTACCTTTCCCTATTGTGTGAATCACTCTAAGAAAAGTTTCTTGAAAAATATCCTCTGCGATATAGCGGTCGTTTACCACCAAATAAATTGCAGTGAATACTTTTGATTTGTAGCGGTTAATGAGCATATCCATACAGGCTAAGTTTCCAGCCATGTACAATGCTAACAATTCTTCGTCGTTTTTTTGAACCCTTTTCATACTAAAACCTCCATTTTTAAAGTTAAGGCACTTTACCTTTGGTAATTTTTGAATCTTATAAGCTAAGTTGTTTAAGTATGTTTTTATCTATAGGCAGATTAAGGTTTTTTATTGAATGATATTGCAATTTAGATTAATTTTTCGAATCTACAAATTTTTTTTTCAAATAAAATTCAAATTGTAAAACAACTCCAATTGAAAACCTTCGCAAACCAATGCCGAGAAAACACTAAGCAAGTATTTGATTTACAATTATTTAAATATTTAATAAAACAGCGATTGTACAGATTAATCCGAGCTTAAAAATTTATTGTTAAGCATTAGAATAAATTTGTTTAAAACATAATTAACATTAGATTTGCAGTGCAAGTCCGCACGACCAGCTCCCTGTGAACTCCCCCAGGGTGGGAACACAGCAAGGGCAGCAGGTTGTAGCGGTGCGATGTGGGCTTGCATTTTTTTTCTCTTACCAATTCAATTGGCACAAGCTTAGGATTCTTTCAATGAGTAAACCATCCATTCCGCAAGGCACAAGAGACTTCTCCCCGGAGTTGATGGCCAAAAGAAAATTTATTTTAAACAGCATAGAAACTGTTTATCAATCGTTTGGGTTTATGCAGTTGGAAACGCCTGCTATGGAGAATTTAAGTACATTAACTGGCAAATATGGCAATGAAGGCGATCAGTTGCTTTTTAAAATTTTAAACAGCGGCGACTATTTAAAAGACCTCGCAGTTGAAACCTTAGATTCAAAATCTTTAATCCCTAAAATTGCAGAAAAGGGATTAAGATACGACCTAACCGTTCCTCTTGCACGCTTTGTGGCCATGCACAGGCATGAAATTAGCTTTCCATTTAAAAGGTATCAAATCCAACCCGTTTGGAGGGCAGACAGACCTCAAAAAGGCCGTTACAGAGAGTTTTGGCAATGTGATGCGGATGTATTAGGCACTGATTCACTGCTTTGCGAGGCTGATTTTATAAAAATATACCAGACCGTATTCTCAAAGCTAGGCTTGCATGATTATGAAATTCGAATCAACCACCGCAAACTCCTTGAAGCAGTATGTGAAAAAGCAAATGCGAAACAACATTTCAGAACCATAACCATCATTATTGACAAAGCGGATAAAATTGGAATCGATGGTGTGGCGAAAGAACTAGGCAGCATAGGCCTCGATGCAGCGCAAGTGCAAACAGTTTTATCTTTATTAAATAAAAAAGAACTCTCCAAACAAACCATTGAAGCATTTAGCAAAGATTTATCGGGTACCGAATCAATTGGCAAAGCCATTGAAGACCTTAACAAATTAATTGACTTGTGCGGCAGCAATTTAAAACAAATCGTTTTGGATGGAAGTTTGGCCCGTGGTCTTGATTATTACACCGCTTGTATTTTTGAAGTCGTACCAACGAGCGTTAAAATGGGAAGCATTAGTGGCGGCGGCAGATACGACAACCTAACCGAAGTTTTTGGACTAAAAGAAAAAGTATCTGGAATTGGCATTTCTTTTGGCATAGACCGTTTGTATGACGTCATGGAGGAACTGCAATTGTTTGTTGGTCAAACTTCCAGTTTTGCAGACGTATTGTTCTGCCCTATGGATGAGGAAGCAATAAGTTATTGTTTACCACTTGCAAATATCTGCAGAGAAAAAGGCTTTAAAACCGAAATATACCCGAGTCCGAGTAAATTAAAAAAACAATTGGATTACGCCAATTCTAAAAACATAAAATGGGCCGTAATTGTAGGTGAATCGGAAATTGAAAAAGGCGAAGTTAGCATAAAAAACTTAGTCGATGGAAATCAACAAACATCTGATATTGAGAAATTCCTAGATTTAATTCACTAAACCAAATACCTTCAGGTAGCTGGTTTTTCAAACGATTTTTTAAAGTAAATCTTGCCATTACTTTATTCCATTTTTAACAATCTTTACTAACAATTCAAGTGATTTATTTATATTTGAAGACTTGTTTAAATCAACTTTAATATTGCTTATTATTTCCTTATTTACCTTTTTGCAAACGGCTGGTAAAATGGGGGCTTTTGATAAAGCGTACAAAATCATTTGCAACATATCTTGCGACGCGGCTGAGTCTGAAAAGCTGGAACAAGACGATGCTTCGGAGGACACCGATTTTGATGCCTTGCCTACTGCATTAAATCAAACTTTTAGAAAGATTTTTAGCCGAGCAGACTATTCTATAACACAAGAAATCAATCTCAACAAGCACAAAAAACCTGAAACGCCACCTCCAGACTTTATTAATTTAAAAACGTAGAACTTAAACAAATTTCCTTTTAACAATTAATTAAATAAAAACAAACAATATGCCTGATTTATACAACAATATTTTCGAAAATAACAAACGTTGGGTCGCCGAAAAAAACGAAAAAGACCCAAATTTTTTCAATAAACTTTCAAAGGGACAGAGCCCACCTATACTATGGATAGGGTGCTCAGATAGCCGAGTACCTGCAAATGAAATAACGGGTACAGAACCTGGCGAGATTTTTGTTCATAGGAACATAGCCAACATGGTTGTTCACACAGACATGAATATGCTGAGTGTTCTCGACTATGCCGTTAATGTACTAGAAGTTAAGCATGTTATCGTTTGCGGCCACTACGGCTGTGGTGGTGTTAATGCCGCATTGGAGAACAAGCAAGTAGGTATCATTGACAATTGGCTTAGGCATATTAAAGATGTTTACCGTTTGCATAAAACAGAAATTGACAGCATCCAAGACCCTGAATTAAAATCCAGAAGAATGGTTGAAGTAAATGTGCAAGAGCAGGTGTTTGATCTTTCTAAAACATCAATCATTCAAAATGCATGGGCGCAAAACCGAAGTGTTCAGATTCATGGAATTGTATACGATGTTTCAAATGGAATTTTAAAAGACTTAAATTTAAACATCAGCAACAATGCGCATTTAGACCATGTTTACAAGTTGGACATTGACCACATATTGGATAAACCATAAAGAACTTATCTTCTTGATATTCTAATAATTAAACCCAAAAACACCAATAAAAAGCTAATTTTCGAATTCGGATTTGTCTAATTTTCCGGGATAAAACATTCGAAATTTTAACTACATTTGTGCTCCTTTTTATTACAAGCATGTCCACTTTAAAATTTCACACTTTAAAAGTAAAAAACCTAAAAAAAGAAACCAGCGATTCTGTATCCATTTCGTTTGAAATACCTTCAGAATTAAGCAGTTCATACACCTTCATACAAGGCCAAAGCATAACATTACGACAAACCATAAATGGAGAAGATGTCAGACGGTCGTATTCGATTTGCAGCAGCCCCTTGGACAATGAATTAAGAGTTGGAATAAAAATGGTTGAAAACGGATTGTTTTCAACTTATGCGAACAAAGATTTAAAAGAAGGTGATGCTTTGGACGTGATGACACCAAGTGGTCATTTCTATACCGATTTGAATCCGAGTCAAAACAAACAATACCTAGCATTTGCTGCAGGCAGTGGAATTACGCCCATGCTTAGCATTATCAAAACCACTTTGGCGACGGAATTAAACAGTGAATTCACCTTGGTGTATGGCAATAAAGACAGCTCTTCGGTTATGTTTTTAGAAGAAATTGAAGCATTGAAAAATACGCATTTAAGTCGTTTTACTGTGCATTATATTTTGAGCAGAGAAGCCGTTGATGTTCCAATTCTTAATGGTAGAATTGATGCCGAAAAATGTGCTTTGATGAATGCCAATAATTTAATTAACATCAAAACTGCTGATGAAGCATTTCTTTGCGGGCCAGAGAATATGATTATGTCTGTTAAAGACCAATTGATTGCTTTAGGCATGAACAGCAAGAATATTCATTTTGAATTGTTTACAACCCCTACCCTCACTGCGCAAGCCAACAAGTCCTTGCAAAGTGAGGTGGTGGCTAATGTCGACAGGTCAGCAAATGCTGCGGTATCCGTTAAAATTGATGGCATAACCTATCAAATTGATTTGCCATACAATGGAGCAACTATTTTAGACGCGGCATTGAAGAAAGGAGCTGATTTGCCTTTTGCTTGTAAAGGAGGTGTTTGTTGCACCTGCAGAGCAAAAGTTACCAAAGGCAGTGTAAGTATGGATATGAATTTCTCTTTAGAAGATGATGAAGTGGAAAAAGGCTATGTATTAACATGCCAAGCCCACCCAACAAGCGAAGAGGTTTTTGTTGATTTTGATATTAAATAAGCGCAGATTCTGTTTTACAGATTTGCTAAAATAGATTCATAAATAAATGTCTAACAATAGTTACCGTAAGAATATACTGAAAAAAATTGTAAATGCAGGAAGGCGAATTGCCCTTCCCTTTGCACTTAATCAAGATAAGGCTTACAGGCAACAGTTGCGCACATTAAAAAAGTTATTAAACAAAGCAGAACGCACCGAATACGGCATAGCACATCATTTCACCAAGGTTATAAAATCGAAGACAGTTTATAGAAGCTACAAACAATTGGTGCCAATTATGGACTATTCAAAAATGCATGATTGGTGGCAAAAAGCATACAATGGCAGTGAAAATGTAACTTGGCCGGGAAAGATAGATTTCTTTGCCCTCAGTTCAGGGACTTCGGAAGGAAGTAGTAAATACATTCCAGTTTCTGAAGACATGATTAAATCGATTACAAAAGCGAGTCTTCGACAGATCATTAGCATTGCAAAGACCGATATACCCAAAGACTATTTAGCTAAGGATTATTTAATCATTGGTGGCAGTACAAGTTTATATTTCAATGACCAAGGAGACACCTATGCGGGCGACTTAAGTGGAATAACCAGCAGCAATGTGCCAGCTTGGTTTGATCGATTTTCCAAACCATCTCCTGACATTCGAAGTGAAAAAAGCTGGCAAAACAAAATCGACAGAATGGTTGAAGATGCCCCAAATTGGGATGTGGTTGCTATCGCAGGCGTACCTGCATGGATTCAAATATTGTTTGAGAACATTATTGAGAAATACCGCTTAAAAAACATCCATGATATTTGGCCTAATTTCAGTGTTTATATTTGGGGAGGAGTCGCTATTGAACCCTATAGGAAAAGCTTAAATGCATTACTTGATCATCCAATTATGTATTTCGAAACCTATTTAGCCTCAGAAGGTTTTGTGGCCTATCAAGCCAAAAAAGATACCGATGGCATGCGTCTAAACTTCAAGAATGGAATGTTTTATGAATTTATTCCCTTTGATGACAACAATTTTGACGAGAACAATGACTTGCGTCCAAATGCAGAAAGTTTAAATCTAAGGCAAGTCAAAAAAGACCAAGATTATGCTATTCTTTTGACAACCTGCTCAGGCGCTTGGCGCTACCTTATTGGCGACACAATACGCTTTACCAATGTTGATAGCTGTGAAATAAAAATAACTGGTCGCACCAAGCATTTCTTAAGTGTTTGCGGCGAACATTTAAGCGTCGACAACATGAATACAGCAATCTCTCAACTAAGCGATTTTATTGGTGAACCAATCAATGAATTTACAGTGAAAGGCCTAAGCAAAAACAAAAACCATTGCCACCAATGGTATATAGCCTGTGACAAATTGGGATTAAGCGAACATGAAATTGCAATCAAGTTAGATGAATACCTCTCCCACACCAATGATGATTATGCAACAGAGAGAAAACATGCGCTTAAAGAAGTGAAAGTAAAAATATTGCCATTGGATATTTTCATTTCATGGATGCAAGAGCAAGGCAAATTTGGATCACAGAACAAATTTCCACGGGTACTAAGCAACAGCAAGTATGAGGAGTGGATAAGCTTCCTAGATGCTCAGAAAAAGTAAAAATATTATAAACAAAAAAGGGGCAGAAAAATCTGCCCCTTTTTTTATTTTACCCTCTATTTATTAAGACTTCTTTTGAGTGTCTGCATATTTAAATGCTTTCGCCATCAAATCTGTAGCCCTATTGGCTGGATTCTCACGAATTAAATTCTCTTCCTCCTCAACTTTATTAAATAGAGCGCTCAAGGTTTTTTCTGTTACGTATCCATTTAAATCTGGATTCAATTTATTGGCGATTAATGGGTTTTTATTGTAAATATTCACCAAATCAGCCCAATTCGAAGTAAATCCTACTTTATCTAATGATTCTTGAATTTTTGGTTTAAATGCACTGGTTAAAGCACTTGTAGTGTTTTGTTTTAAGTAACTGGTAGCAGCGCCTTTCCCGCCAGTTAAGACACCCATTGCATCGGTAAAGCTCATATTGGTAACGGCATCCATGAAAATTGGTTTGGCAGTCAATACAGCCGCTTCTGCGCCTTCATTTAACTTATTTATCACATTGTCAACTTGGCTGCCCATTCCAATTGATCTTAATTTGTCTGCTATTTTTTGGGCATCTGTTGGAAGTAAGATTCTTATGGCAGAATTTTTATTGAATCCACCAGCAGCGGACAAAACATTTACACCATTGCCAAAGCCTTGCTTCAAAGCATCCTTTAAACCTCCAGCTGCTTCAGCAGAACTTGGAGCGCTTAACACATCGGTTGCGACTTCGGTTGCAAGCATTTTTAAAGCATCACAAGAAATTAGGGATACCGAAAAGATCGATAAGATTAGTAGTTTTTTCATTTTATTACAAGGATTTAATTTAAAGTAAACAAAAGCTATACCAATACTAAGCTTTGAAAGTTGCTCTTACCTTATCGAGTACATCAGACAACATCAACAGTTCATTGTCGTCGACAGTTTTTAGATTAATATTAACCAAATTAAACATTGGATTTATTTCATCTAAAGCTTTGATGCCCTTCTCAGAAATCTTCAACAATATTTGCCTTCTGTTGGTTTTGTTGTAGTTGCGTAAAATGAGTTTTTTCTCAACCAATTTATCGCACAACCGAGTTATGTCAGGATTTTTATCCAACATGACATCTTTCAAGTCCCCACATGTGGCATGTCCGTGCTTTCTGCCTTTTAGAATGCGTAAAACATTGTATTGAGGCAAACTAATGCCGTATACTTTTAAAGCATTTTTAAAAGCATCTTCAATGGCATTTGCGGTGAAGATGATATTTACTATCGCCTTTTCCTGAGCACTATTGAACTTAGACTGGTTTATTTCTTCTTCTATTTTCAATTCTACAAAGTTAAAAAAAATACGGACACATTTATTTTAATATTTTTAAGATCTTAATGTTTTATCCAATACCATCCTCAAATGCTGCAGTAATCCCATTTGGATCATTTAATTTGGTCTTGAAAGATACCAAATCATAAAGCCAGCAGCAAGACAATAAAACATGTCGTACATCATAAAAAAAAAGCAATAATTTTAAATGTTATTATTTAGAAATGTTCTAAATTGCGCCCCTATTTAAAATGAACGCCAGCGAGCTTAAGCAAGGAGATACTGCCGTGATTCATCATGTTGAATTTTCGGACCTTAGAAATAAGCTTATAGAAATGGGTTGTTTTGAGGGGAATAAAATTAAACGTCTTTACACAGCACCTTTGGGTGATCCGATTGCATTTGATATCAATGGCTACATTTTGGCTTTAAGAAAGGAAGAAGCCAAACTCATAGAAATAACTTTGAAAAAAATTGAATCCTAATAAGGTTAAACATATCGTATTGGCGGGCAATCCGAATTCAGGCAAAACCACTTTGTTTAATGCTTTAACGGGCTTGCATCAAAAAATAAGCAATTTGCCTGGCACAACCATTGAAAAAAAGACTGGCTATTTCAATATCGATGACCATAAAATTTCGATCACAGATTTACCTGGCACCTATAGCATACACCCAAAGGGAGAAGATGAGCTTATTAGTGTTGGTTTTTTAATTGACCCTAAGGATACGCCAATTGATTTGGTGGTTTTTGTTGCCGATGCAGGGAATTTATCGAGGAATCTCCTTTTGTATTCACAAGTTGCAGACCTAGGCTATCCCATGATTTTAGCTTTAAACATGAACGATTTAGCCGCTAAAAAAGGCATCAGTATTGACGTTGCAGAACTTTCAAAACACCTAGGCGTGATTGTTTGTCCTGTTAATGCAAGAAACGAAATCGGACTTGCTAAACTAAAGGAGGCTATTGTCAAAGTTGATTCGGCACACCAAAGCACTTTTTATGATGGAACTGGCATAAGTGATGCAAATTTCTTCAGCAATTACCGCCATTTCTTACAAGATCAAATCAAAAAACTAAAGGAACTCGACCCTGATCAGACCAAGAAAAACGAATTGGATATTTCTACTGAAACGACTGCCAGGTACCACAAGATTGACAAAATCTTAAGCAGCAGTTTGGAGCAAGATGCAAAAAAGAATAAAAATTTCACCCAAAGAATTGATTCGGTATTGTTGCATCCTATCTATGGATTTCTGGTGTTTTACTTCACATTATTTATCATATTTCAATTAATCTTTAAGGTTGCAGAATATCCAATGAATTGGATAGAAACAGGATTTGCCTTTATTGCTGAAACTTTAAAAACAAATTTACCTTCAGGGATGCTTAGTTCACTTATTTGCGATGGGGTTATCCCGGGTATTGGAGGGGTTATCGTTTTCTTGCCTCAGATAATTATTTTGTTTACCCTCTTGGCAATTTTAGAAGACAGTGGGTATATGACAAGGGTTAGCTTTATCACAGACCGGTTGATGCGAAAATTTGGCTTAAATGGCAAATCGGTTGTTCCACTTATTGGAGGTATGGCCTGCGCCATTCCCTCAATTATGGCAAGTCGGAATATTGAAAACAAAAAAGACCGCTTAATCACAATACTTGTAACGCCCCTAATGAGTTGCTCTGCGAGATTGCCCGTATACACCCTCCTACTGAGTTTGTTGTTTATAGAACAAAAGCAAAGTTGGGTTGACTTAAGAGGCGTTATTCTTTTAGGCATGTATTTACTTGGATTTGCCGCAGCCCTTTTGTTTGCATTTATTTTCAAATTAATCCTAAAACAAAAAGAAAAGAGTTTCTTTATATTAGAATTACCCGATTACAGAAAGCCCCGTTTAAAAAATATTTTATTTACCATCAAGGCAAAGGCTGGTGATTTTGTTTTTAATGCTGGTAAAATCATTGTCATGGTTAGCATTGTTTTATGGTTTTTGGCCAGTTATGCCCCAGGCGATAAGTTCGAAAAAATAGACCATAAATACGCCAACTATACCGCTGAAGACAAAGCTGTAAAAATTCAAAGTGAACGATTGGAAGTAAGTTATGCCGGTATTTTGGGCAAAACCATAGAACCAGCCATCAAGCCTTTGGGTTATGATTGGAAAATAGGCATTGCCTTGGTTACCAGTTTTGCTGCCAGAGAAGTTTTTGTAGGCACTATAGCAACGATATACAGCGTTGGCAACCCTGACGACGTAAAAACACTAAGCGCTGTCCTAGCGTCACAAAAAAGAGCCTCAGACAATAAGCCTTTGTATTCATTGGCAACTGTTTTATCACTTTTGGTGTTTTATGCCTTTGCCATGCAGTGTTTTAGCACTTTGGCGGTAACTTACCGAGAAACACATTCTATAAAATGGCCATTGGTTCAATTCTTTTACATGAGCGGATTTGCTTGGCTGATGAGCTTTATTGTGTATCAGATATTTAGTTAATGGTTCTTTTAGGGTATAGGGTCCCTGTAGCAGAGACTTCACTGCGTTCTGTCACGCTACGGGATGAATCTAGGGTTAGGGTTTAGTTTTTCGAAATTGCTGACAGATTTCTATTGACAAGTTGATTTGCCGCCTTTTCCCGCTGTTTGCTTTAGCCTGCTTTATTTGTGCCAGAAACTGCTGGTGTTTTCCTTTGCTTACTGCCGCTCGCCCATAAAAACACGCAGTTGTATTGCCCCAAATTTGCACAGGGCTGCCGCGTCCATCGGGGCGAGAATAACTATTAACCAATAACTGATAACTAGCCTATGTACAACAAAAGCCCCGACTTTCGTCGAGGCTTTTGAATATTAATTTGAGCGAATTAATTACTTAGCAATTGTAATTTTCTTAGTAGCGATTTGGTTTTCAGCGATCACTTTTACAACATACACACCTGAAGCGAATTCAGACATGTCAACGTTTGTTGTGTTGCTGTCAACAGTGATGGTTTTAACCAATTCACCTAAAGTGTTGTAAATATTAACAGTCATGTCGCCGCTGATTTCAGCAGAAAGACTTACGTTAAAGTTACCACCGTTAGGGTTAGGGTAAACTGATACTGCATTGTTCATGGTTTCAGCATCATTGATAGAAGTACTCATCGTTACACACTTGGTCGTTGTGCACTCACATCCTGCTAAGTTAGTAGCAATCATGGTTACACAGTATTTACCTGGAGCATTGTAAGTATAAGAAGCACCTGCACCGTTTGAGTTGATAGAGTTACCGTCGCCAGTGATCCATTTGTAAGCAATACCGCTGCTCGCTCCACCTGTTGGTGTGAAGATTAAAGCAGAATTTTTAGCTGCATTTAAGTTGCCAGAGATACTGAAGTTACAAGTAGTTGGAAGTGGGTTGATGGTTACAGTTCTGCTGATTGAATCAGAACAACCGTTTAAGATGCTCGCTTTCAATTGAACAGTGTATGTTTGAGATACACCAGAACCATAAGCATGAACTGGAGCAGATTGGCTAGAGAAGTTACCATCACCAAAGTTCCATTTGTAAGTGATGTTACCTTGGGTGTAAGTTGTTTGGTTCGCAAATGGAACTTCACTACCAGCACATCTGTCTTCAACACTGAAGTTAACAGCTGGTTGAACACCTACATCAATGGTTTTGCTTTCAGTTGTTGTACAACCGTTTACTAAGTATGTAGTTAAGCTAACGATTCTTGGTCCGATTGAAGACCAATTTCTAACTGGGCTAGTTGCAGTAGAGGTGAAACCATCACCAAAGTTCCAGAAGTAACTTTGTAAAGCCTCACCGTTTAATGCTGTAGTGTTTGTGAACGGAGTTGCAGTTCTGCTACAAGCAAAAGGGAAAGAGAAGTTTGTTGTTGGTGTTTGTTTAACAACTACAGGAATTGTTTTAGAATCAACACAACCAAATTCAGATACTACTTCTAATTTTACATTTTTAGTACCAGCAGAAGTGAAAGTATAGGTTGGTTCTTCAACTGTTGCTTTGTTACCAGCATCATCAAAATCCCAAAGGTTACCAAATTGACCTAAAGAAATAGTAGAGTTGTTTTCGAAATTGAACTCAGTATTTAAACAGTTACCGCTTGTTTGAGCGAAATCAGCTTTAGGCTTAGCAAATTGGTAAACAACTTTACTTGTTGTGTTTGTGCAACCATCAGCAGTAGCCGTTAAGCTTACTTTGTATCCACCTGGAGTGCTGTAGCTTTTGAAGATGTCATTTTTGCTGTTGGTGGTGTTTACAGCAGAACCGTCGCCGTAATCCCAATCATAAGTGATAGAACCTGAACCACCATAAACAGTTGCGTTTTTAAGTTTCACTGCAACACCCTCACAAGCATTTGTGTTGATAATGGTAGCAACCGGAACCTCAGTTACATCAATAACGTAAGTTTTGGTTGTAGTGAACGCTAATGGATTAGACGTTGTTTTAAGTGTAAGTGTGTATTGGCCAAATGAAGCATATCTGTGCGCTGGGCTAGCTTCGATGCTTACAGGAGAACCATCACCAAAATTCCACTCATAGTCAATTGAACCACTAGATACAGTTGAAGTAGATTCGAAAATCAAATCAGTCTTTTCACAAAGAGCCGCTGGTAATTTAGCGCTAGGCACTACTTTAGGCGCGAT
>JBIISM010000020.1:0-31082 GCA_044341025.1 Bacteroidia bacterium
AAACAATAAACGAACTACATTTTTATGTTCTATCAATACGCCTTTAGGATTGCTAGTTGTTCCAGAAGTATAAATAACATAAATCAAGTTGCTTGGGCTTAACTCTATGTTCGGATTGGTGTTTGAGTATGCATTGTTTTTGTTTGCTTGGCTGAACTTATCGAGCTCATAATCGTTGATCGTAACCTTAAAACTAGCATCCTCTTTTATAAACGATTTCCTCTGTTCTGGATACTCCGGGTCTATAGGCACATATGCACCTCCTGATTTGATAATCCCCAAGATCCCTATCACCATCCACTCACTGCGCTCCAACTCTATTCCTACCAAATCATCGGGCTGGATGCTGTAGTTTTTGATCAAGTAATGCGCCAGTTGGTTCGATTGTTCGTTCAGCTCTCTGTAGGTTAGTTCCGAATCCTTGAACTTGGTCGCTACGGCATTCGGGGTCTTCGCAACCTGTTTCTCAAACAAATCTACTATCGTCTTATCAATTGGAAAATTAGTATCAATCATTTTTAATCCAATTTAAAACTTTATTTAATGATTGATAGAATACATCTGAATTCACATTTCCTTGATTATCAATGTGGTTAAAATTTATATACTCGGTATCAGGAAAATGCCAAAAAAAGGATTGTCCTCCAACACTTAATACTTTACTATTGTACAAATAGGCCAGATGAACGAAACCCGTATCAAAAGAAACAATAGATTCTGCGTTTTTCATTAAGGGAATCCAATCAATTAAATCATCTGGAGAGAGGATAAAAACATTTTCATTATCATTTGAAAATAAATCATAAATACTATTGTTTACCTCATCATCGAATGCGGGATGAGTAAATATAACCTTGTAATTGTTTTCAAGAGAATCCTTTAATATTGCAGATATGTTTTGAATAATTCCTGTTTGCAAATTTTGCCATATTAACTTGGCAGTATTTACATTAATATTTACTAAAACATAGGGTGATAATAACTGAGACAATTTTTCATTCCTTGGAAAAGAAAAATCTTTAGGTGCTATTAAATCTTGAAAATTTGACCACTTATAATCAACGCCAAAAAGCAGTTTAAACATCCATACATCATACTCATATACATTGCTATACAACGCTTCATTGGCCCCCGAAAAATCTCCATTAAATATTTTACCCCAACAAGGGTGATTATCCCAATTTTGATTTGTTCTTTGAAGATATGACTTGACCATATCAAGTAACTCACTTTGATCAAAATTTGATTTTATTCTGTATTTACTGTTCAAGTTAAGTTGGTTTCGAATTCCCTCAGTATAATCTTGAGAAAAATAATTAGAATCATAAAAACCACAATTCAAAGTTCTCATCAATTTTCCTGAATTATACAACTTAATATATTTATCATTCAGCCCAATTAAAACATCTGAATTAAGTGATTTAATCATTTCCTTTAATTCTCCTTCGATTAAAGAAAAAGTCAATACCAAAGTTGTTTTTGTAAGTTTCGGTTCAATTGAATTATATTCATTACAATCAATAAAATCAATATTCCCATCTGATTTGAATAAGTTAAAATAAGGAAGATAAACATCTATCTTTTCAATAAAATGAAAGTGCTTAAAGTAATTGACAACCGGCAATGTCAAAGTCAAATTATCCCCTAAGAAAGGATTGTTTGAGACAATAACTAAATGTTTATATTTGGTAATATCTACCCCAATCGATCCAAGTAAACCACCCTTAATATATTCAGAGTCCAATCTAATATCATTATAACTATATTGCTTATCATCTAACTCAACAAATGGAGTTATTTGCTCCAAAATAGAAGAATAGCTATTTATTTCGATATCTATATATTCTCTCATATACACGTTTCTTTAATCTCTATTATTTTATCCTTAAAAAACCAAAAGTCCACATCTCCTCCAAAACCAACAGTATTTTTATTCAGTATATGTGCAATGTGTAAAAATCCCGTATCGATAGAATAAACTTTCTCAGCCTTTTTAATTAAGGTTGTCCAATACAAACTACTATGTTCTTTGAAATAAAAAAGGTTGACAGCATATTGTTTTAAATCGTTTCTGAGGCTTGGAAACTTATTATCTACCAATAGCCAAATATCTGTACCTTCTTTTTCAGTAGCTGTGGTTTTTTCTTTAATCCAGTTCAGCAAACAAGAATAATTCTCTTGCACATCCTCTTTAAAAGTGCCACAAATGAGATTAATCATAATGTATTTTCTTCCATTAATGGGAGGCTTGGAAACAAACAAATTGTTAAAAGTTTCTTGGCTATCTAATTCATGGAAAATGATGTTTTCCTGCAGAGCTGTATCCATTACTTTCAAACCAAAAAAAGATTCATTGCATATTTTAGCATATTCATAAGCATTACTAAAGGATTGCTTTAATAAAGGAAAACCTGACCGGCTATCAATTTCACGATTAGTGCAAAAATAGTTAATCTCATTAGCATCAATTGTTTTGCGTTCAAACTCACTTGAGGGAACAACAATATCCGGAAGGTGTAAGCTTATAAAATCCATTCCCACCATACCTTTCACGATGGATAGAAATCCATAATGCTTCAGATGCTCTTTCAATTGTCCATCACTCTTGATAAATGCAATAACCAAGGTATTTTCGCTGGCTTTTATTTGACTATAAAATTCGGTTAGTGAGCTGTTTTGAACTGCATCATTTGTCGGTTTGAATAAATTAGAATGTGGGTGAAAAACGCTAATTTCTTTATCTGGATAAGCACTTACCAATGCATTAACCAAAGGCCAGAAAAATACGATGCTATCTCCAATATAGGAGTTTTCATTAACAACAATAATGCGATTATATTTTAGAAACAAATCCTTCAACAGAATAATAATAATTTAAATTAAAAAATTGGAATAAAATGATTTTCATTCATTTTACCTTTAACCTCATTAAAAGGAAAAATATCATACGCAATGGTAATTCGTTTACCTTCCCAATTCCAATCACCCATAGCATGATCATGTCCAATTTCTGATAATATCGCTCTATTATTAATATTATGATTTTCGACAACTTTTTTATTAAAAATATTATAAAATGTAATTGAAGGCTCCGCATTTACGCAATAATACCCATGGAAACCGGAACCTGGATCACCATGGTCATGCCAATCTAATTTTCCTTTTGAAGCTTCAACTACATTGAACCATCCTGCTATATAGAACCTCTCTTTCTCAAAATCAATATTGTAATAATCACATGCTTCTTTTAATAATTCTTTAATAGCGAGAAACAAGTTATAGAGACCTTCATGATATAATGCGAAAACATTGTATTCTCTCCATTTGATTGTTGAAATGCTTTTGCTTTCAAGAAATCGTTCACTGTCTTTCCCTCTTGAAAATAATTCGGTAATGCCCACCATATCAACATTTTCAATCTCTTGATATTTCTGAAGTAAAAACGACTGTAAATCATTTAGATCATTGTTAAGTTTTCGCTCAAAAAAGCGATGTTCTTTTTTAAGTAAATTTTCCATTTTTTTTATTTTTTATTTGTTTTTATTGATTTAAAAGTTCGTATTCATTTGCTGAAAATTTCAACATCAACCCATAAGCAGAAGAAATTACACCATTTTTCATACCGTTGTAATCTCCAAAATAAACACTGTTGATGGGTCTGAAAAACTCGCCCTTTGGCAAGTTCTGTAGTTCCTTTCGAAGATAAACCGCAGCCAAGGTTACGGTTCCTTTATGACCGATAAACGCAACATTTTTCCCGTTTAAAGCAAGACTATTCATTACCCTAATCATACGATTGCCGTACGCACAATCATCTTCCGAAAAAGGAATCTGTTGAGGCAGAAAAAGTGAGGTATAATCAGTATCTAAATCAGGGTATTTAGCAAACAAAGCTTTGGGCAACAATGCTTCGTCAAATAAAGTATAGTAGGATTTACCCTTGAAGTTAATATGATTAGGCACCAACTTCACAAAAGTACCGTTAATGAATTGGGGTGCGACTACACCGGTAAAATCAGACAATATAGGCGCTTCTGTTAATCCATATTCCACCCGAACAGGTACATCAAACCGTTGCTTTAAAATCAAAGCACTCTCTATACTTCTGGTCGTCGGAGAACAGTAGATGGCATCGAGTTGATCAATCTTGCTTGCAGCCTTTTTCATCTGCGCTATACCTTCTTCAGACAAAGGAGCATCAAAAGGGTTAACTGCACTTCTTTCCAATGTTTCCCATTGCTGCGGGTCCGTGTCTGCAATGCTTGCTCCGCTATGTATTAGGTAAATTTTATTTTCCATTGTTTTGTCTTTTACAGGTCATCGGGATTAATAATTACTGTACTATTGGGTTCATTAAAGTTATGCTTAACCAATAAACCCGTGTGCTTTCTACCTCCCGCATTGGCTCCTTGAGAAAGCTTAAAATAAGTGGGGTTTCCTGTAAAATATTGAGCGCCAAATGTTACTAAACCACTATGACCTACCAATACTACTCTTTGATGCAGGCTACTAAAATGGTTAATCATTTTTACCATACGATTTCCATAAGAAACCAAATCTTCCATAAACGGATGGTCCTGCGGACGCACATAGCTTTGGTAGCTTCGGTCTAACTGAGGCCACATCTCAAAAATAGATTCAGGGAAAAGTTTTGGATCGATGTTGCTGATTAAACGTTTCCCGTGATTATCGTCATATCGAGGTTGCAATTTTACAAACTGTCCATCAATGATTTCAGGAAGGCTGTGTCCGTCATCTATCACTCTTCCGGGTTCTGTTATTCCATATTCTAGGCGAATAGGGACGTTAAGAAAAGATTGAAGTTGGAGAGCCGTTTGAACACAACGTGTCATTGGAGATGTGTATATGAAATCCACTTCAGGTATATGTCCCTTGTGTTTTAATATCTCAGCGAAACCCAATTCTGACAAAGGCGTATCGTGGCTGTTTTCTTTGTATCGAGGAGAATTTTGCCATTCCTCGTAATTATTGGTATCTAAGCGATCACCGTGACGGACTAAACAAATGATGGACATATTATTCAATGATTTTAATTTGGTTAATTTTTCGGATTACAAAATCTCCCTCCCCTGTTTTCAAGTTAACTGGAGAATGATTTACGACATCCAGTTTAGCATCGAGAATTTCAATACCATAATTTTTCAGCACTCTAATCAATCTTTTACTGTGGTTGATTTCGTTTGAAGTAATGGTTATTTCTTCTGTTTCTCTGAATTTATAAATAAACAGCCAGGCCTTATTTAGAGCTGAAACGATATTGGATTCTGAAAATTCTGAAAATTCAGGGATATTCTTAGAAGAATTTTCATTCTTAAATCTATGCTCTGTGGTAATGCTAGCATGATCACTATCTCCACACCATCTTGAAAAAGCTTCTTCACCTTCTCCTAATGAAATTCTCTCTCTACTCGAATTAACATTGACAATATGATTGTCTAAACTTAAAGGATATAAAGGATAATTAAAATAGTTTATTCTTTCATCCATAACAATCGCATCACCATAGTTTCTAATCTCATTAGTTAAAAAACCATCAACAAATGTACTTGGTTTCAAACCACCAATTAGTAGAATTGTTTTTAAGTTGATACTACTATACATCCCGTACGCCATTTGATTATTAAAATTCATTTCTTCTCTTACAGCATAAAGATCTAAATCTCTACGAACATCAAAAACAAGCTTTAAGACGGGATATTTAAATCCTTTTAAATTTTGATCGTAATCAAATTCAGGCGAAGTGACAAGAAATTTATTCTTTTTGTTTAATACAGCATTGGAGTCCTTAAATATGTCTGTTGTCAAATTCAAAACATCGGCATCTAATAAAAAAATATTAATTCGGAGGTCATTAGAACATTTTAAAAACAAATCGACGAGAACCTTCTTAGCTGGAGCATCGAAGAAGTAATCAGGCACTTGACCATTTATCACCAAAACGTTTTCCCCAAGGACTTCAATGTTTTTAAGTGACTGCCATACTTCAGGCGTTACATTATTTATGTCTTTAAAGTTATGGAATACGATGAAAGCCATGTCATTCTCAAAGACGCTTCCATAGGCATTTTGGCAGGCTGTATAAACTTTTTCCAACTCCGTTTCATTCATGGCAGCAATAAGGATAGCAGACTTCTTGGAGCGTATATTTGTTAGCTTGGATTGAGGAATATCAGCTAATAATTGATCAAGCCATAGTATATACGCTGTATTGTGCTTTTGCCAATATGCATCTAATATATCACCAAACGAAGGTGGTGTTTCGGAAAGATACTTTTCAACCGCTTTGGCAATTTCATTTTGATCAGTTATCCCCGTATGCTTTAGATAATTAACAAACGCCTCTTTTTTATCTCGTTTAAAAAAATGTTGTGGCTTAAATAATTCCAAAACATCCCATGGTGATTCGATATTGTTCTTAATACAGTATTCCCATTTGTCTCTTAACTCTAACAACTCTTTAGCAACCAATCCCTTGTACATTTCACGCACGTGAGGGATGTAGTTTTTAAGCAACGAAATATCCTCGTTTTCAAAACCTGGATAAGCACCTTTGATGATATCTTCATTATAAAAGAAGGGCATCACTTTCCAAAAGCGAGTGCAGAACTTCTTATCTTCCTCGTTAACTATTTTAGCTCTTTCCTCAACAAGTATCATTACTTTACGGCTAAAATTTTACTATACAAAATCTCCTTCTCCCCAAACAAACGCTCCGCAATCAAACCTCTGGAAAGGCATTCCTTCACCAATTTATTAGATTCAACAATTGGAATGGATTCATCAGTATATTTTAAACTACTAATAAACTCACACCAAGGCTCCTGGCCCATGGCATAGACATAAACCTCTTTAGGATTAAACATATTTACTAAATGCATCCCCCTTTGATGATCGCAACCAGAAAGTGTTCGAGATTGATCGTTTTCTCTTGAGATATCATCAAACATTAATGGGCCATATAACCAAGTTAAAGGTGCTCCATCGCATTCCATTCCTAAAAAGATAACATCTACATCACCTACAATTCGGTGAATATTTTCATATAATTTCGGCTCCATAACACGAGAATCTGCAGAAAACAGTAGAGAGAAATCTCCCACTTTCACATGGTAACAAGTTTTTGCTTTAATATCCAAGTCACTGTGCTCTCCGGTGAAGGGCAAACCTGTAATCGAACAATCAGCACGATTTATGGTTTCCATCTCATCGATTTCAATCACATTTTTAAAACCGATTTTATTAAACATCAATTTCAATTTTGGATCTTGTAAACCTCCACCTCCTGAACGAGGAACAACTATATTTTTAATGCGATGTCTCAAAGGTAGAAGCGTTTCAAGTAGAATATGATCCTGATGATTATGCGTAATTAATACATAATCAATTTCATCGGGCAAATCATAATCTGAAAAATGGTGAACCTGAGTTGGGTATCCATAGTAACTAATCAAGGGATCAATTAGAATGTTCAAGTCCTTGGTCTCAATAAAAATACAGGCATGTCCGAAATAACGCATACGAACTTGATCGCCTGTGTATTTTTCGTAAGGAACAGGAGTTTCATCTGTAAAAAAGGACATAAAAAGTGCCTTCTCTTCTTCGTTCATATTTAAACGTGACGCAAGTTCTTGGGGAGAACCCGGCACTCTTTTCATTCTTGCCAATTCATCAATTATTGTGTCGGCAAATGAAATTGGCAAATGAAGTACATGAGCATCATTCAACTTGGGCGTACTCAATGAAAAAGGTCGAGAATCATTGTTAGTTATCCACAATGCTATGGACTGAAAGTTCTTATCATAAAACTCCGTATGATACAATAATTCCTCAAATACTCTAAAAGACAAATTATTATTCAAGTCATATACTAACTCAATGTATCCTCTGAGGTTAGGCGGCACTTTATCATACAGCTCCTCCAATGCATATCCCTTTGGATGTGATTTTAGCAACTTATCTAATTTGCGAAACGCAAAAGCCAATTGCACCATTTTGGATTGTTTATCTAGAGTTTCAGTGAGCAATGCTTTCACCTCTTCTGAACGATCATATCCATAGTCCATAAATGGCCCCCCTAACATTTTGGGATCTTTAACTGCCTCCAAGTGCTGCTGAGGAGAATCTACGTAAGAATTCATGATCTCCACATGACGTTTCACCACATTCATTGCCGCTGTCCCGGGTGAAATTAAATGGGACCATGCGTACCAGCGCATGAAGAGTGGTTCAATTACTAAATTGGACTTTAAAAACTTCTTTTGGGAGCCATCAATGTTGCTATTATTCATTTCCAGACACTGTTGTTTATTTTGCGAAAATAAATAAATTAAAACTATTGCACGTATTTTTTAAAAAAAAAAATGAATAAGCCGTAATCTTGGCATTTTAATACCTAATTCACCCAAGCTGACCCCCTATTTTCAGTCCTACTATTGTTGACATTATATTGGAACATAGCAGAAGAATGCCAATCCATGCTTATATAATTTGAGTTATCAATTAATTTTGCGTAACAAGCAACACTTGTAAATTACAAGCCTCCCTTGTTTTTGATTTCACACAAGCTAAAGCAGCCCTCACTTTACGACCCAAAAAATATCTATGTTTATAAATTAAACCTCAATATTTTTCAACACCGCATTTTTTCACAATCCTTATTTTTATATTTGTTACATGAGCTCCGCACTTTTTAAAAAGATTAATTATATTGTTAAAAACCCCGCTATTACAAGTGATGCCGCCATTGAGGAAATTAAATTGTTGCTGGCGTCTGAGGAGAAAAATCAAACGTCTATCCAGCCCACTGAATTGGCTGCTGAACTGATTTCCAGAAAAGCAGAACAACTTAAAAACCCATTTTCAAACGAAAAGGTTTATACCACTGGCTTTGAAGCTTTCGATCGAAACTTTAAAGGTTTTTACCCGGGGGAGCTCATTGTGGTAGGTGGTCGTCCCGCTATGGGAAAAACCGCTCTTATGATAAGCCTTGCTTTGAATCTTTCGCTTCAAACGCCCTTGGTTTTTATGTCTATGGATATCTCATCCAATATTCTCAGCGACCGCATCTTGTCTTCCTTGACAGGCATACAACCAGACCATATCCGCAACAACACATTAAATGAGGAAGAACTTCAACTCATTGAAAGCAGCAAAGCAGAGATTTTAAAAAGACTGCTATACATCAACGACACCTTGTTCAGCAACCTCATGCAACTGTCGGACTATATCCGCGATATGGCGACAGAGGAGAACATTAAAATATTCTTTTTAGACTATCTGCAATTGCTTAACAACCCAAGGCATAGAGGCAGTAACCGCGAACAAGAAATCAATGACATTATGCGGGAGCTTAAAGGCTTGTGCAAGGAACTAAACATTACCATTCTTTTGAGTTCACAACTGAGCAGAAATGTTGAGATGCGTGGTGGCGACAAACGTCCACAACTAAGTGACCTGCGTGAAAGTGGTTCCATCGAACAGGCTGCTGACAAAGTTATTTTCATTTACCGCTATGACTATTACAAGTTGGATTTTGATCTTAACGATGAGATGCGCAGCACCATGGATTTAATTTTGGCAAAAAACAGAAATGGCAGTGTTGGAGAAATTACACTTAAACACAACCTTTTCATGACACAGTTTGAAAGCTTCGCCCCAGATTTACAAGAATTTAAAATAACAAACATGGGTGACAAACATTCATGGGAATAAGATATTGAGCCGTTACAAAACACATTATGAGTCAGAAATGATAAGACTTTGTAGTTGTGCACCTGCAACTCCGTTTGGATTATATCCTTTTATCAGGATTAAATTTCGCTAGCGAGAATTTAATCCTGTCATCAGTCAGTAGATAATACATGTAACGGCTCTTTTTTTACCAATGAACAAAACAGTTGAATCGATAGCGCAAACCCATGGTGAACAAATATTACAAACGTATTTGCGCGAAGCTAAATTCTTGTACTTAAAAAACATCCCGAAGCAAACTGTCATAGCCGCCTTGCTTTTACAACTTAAAAATCCATACGCACTGGCAAGGGTTTTCAAAACCAGTATTAATAAGTTGGAGCACCTAATTAACAATGGAGCTTACAAGAGTTTTTACATCCCAAAAAAAAGAGGTGGACAGCGCTTAATTGAGGTTCCCGAAATACCATTGTTAAGTACTCAAAAAGGTCTTAATTTTTTCTTACAAGCCTACTATGCCTGCATCAAACCGCAAAGCGTGCATGGCTTTATAAAAACCAAAAACTATTCGGACAAGCCGAGTGGCATCGTTTCCAATGCCAGCATGCACGTAAACAAAGCCACGGTTTTAAACATCGACTTAAAAGACTTTTTTCAAAACATCAGCAGCAAGCAGATCTATCAATTGTTCCGCTCTCCCATATTTAATTACAACGAAAACATGGCAGCAGCATACACCCTTCTATGCACCCATAAAGGCCATCTACCAACCGGCGCGCCCACCTCTCCTATCCTATCCAATTTTATTTGTTTGGAACTCGACCGTGCCTTGGAGCAATTTTGCTTGATTCACGAATTGAGCTATTCGCGTTATGCCGACGACTTAAGTTTCTCTTCGAACAAGCAAATAAACGCCAATATGGTTCTCGATCTTGTTGGCATCATCAACCATTGTGACTTCCAGATCAACAACAAAAAAGTTAGGACCATCAGCCGTCGCGGCCGACAAACCGTCACTGGCTTGGTGGTGAACCAAAAGCTAAATGTCGACCGCCGTTACATCCGAAACATCAGAGCCACCTTACACGACCTTAAACTTAACGGACTAGCCAATGCCAGCACCAAGCATTTTAAATTACAAGAAACCGCCTCAGAAGCGCAGCAACAGCATTTCATTCACCGCATACAAGCGCAGATCAATTTTGTGGGGAGTGTGAGGGGGAAGGAGGATGAGATATATATGAAATTTAAAAAAGCAATAGATGAAGGATCATCAACCGAGGGTGGTGGAGAAATTAATTATTGAAAAAAAGTATTTACGAGATAGGCAATCGTTTTTATTCGTTTCAAACAATCAACTATATTTGTTCCTTAAAATCAAAAACCACCCATGAACGAAATAACCGAAGCCCTCATTAAATTCAGAAATGAACGCGATTGGGAGCAATTTCATAACCCAAAAGATTTGGCCTTAGCCATCAACATAGAAGCTGCTGAACTTTTGGAATTGTTTTTATGGAAAAATGCAGAAGATGCCAATCCTGAAAAGGTAAAAGAAGAGTTGGCTGATGTGTTCGCCTTTGCATTTTTATTGGCAGAAAAATATGGCTTTGATGTGAAAGAAATCATATTGGATAAAGTTAAAAAAAACGGAGAAAAATACCCAGTAGATAAAGCAAAGGGAACTGCCAAAAAATACAATGAGCTATGAAAACTGAATTTCAGTTTAAAGAAATACCTTTTGACAAAACTGGAATTGAGTTGCTTAAACATGAGCCATACTCGGAAGAGTATTGGCCAATTGTGTATTTAATTCGAAATTCTGATGATAAAAAAGTTAATGAATTATATGTAGGCGAAACAACCGATTTTGTTTCTCGAATGGAATCGCATTTGAAAAACTCTAAAAAAAACCATTTAAATACATTAAACGTAATTTATTCGAATAAATTCAACAAATCCGCAACTTTGGATATTGAATCTAATTTGATCAAATATTTCATTGGCGATGGAAGATATCGCTTATTGAACGGCAATATGGGTCTAGCCGATCATACCTATTTTCAAAAGGATATTCTTTATGGCCAAATATTTAAAGAGATTTGGGATCTTTTTAGAAAAAAGGGCATTTCAAAGTCAACCATCGAAGAAATAAACAATACTGATTTATTTAAATATTCGCCATATAAATCATTGTCTCGCGATCAGAGGAATAGCATTGTAGAAATCGTAGATAGTCTGGTTAATTTACATTCAAAAACAATTCTAGTTGAAGGTGGCGCAGGGACTGGTAAGACCGTTTTAGCTATTTATATAATTAAGATGATTATCTCAGAACCTGAAGACTTTAACTTCAAAGAATTTGAAAGAGAGGATTCGTCATTAATTGAAATGGTCAAAGAAATTAGACGAAGAAATTCAAAGCCAAGGATTGCATTGGTTATTCCAATGCAATCATTTAGAACAACCATAAAGAAACTATTCAAGCATATTAAAGGACTAACCCCTGAGATGGTGATTGGACCGGCTGAACTTGCCAAAAGCAATGAAAAATACGATTTAGTAATTGTAGATGAAGGGCACCGCTTGAGACAAAGAAAAAACTTGTCTTCATATTTTAGCGCATTTGACAAAGTAAATTTAAAGTTAAACTTAGAAAAGTATACAGGGAATGAATTAGATTGGATAAAGATCAAAAGCAAGCAGCATATTATCTTTTACGACTCAGGACAAACAATTAAACCATCTGATATAGATCAAAGTCAATTTGATATACTCAGAAATACAAAAGGCACTAAATGCCTCAAATTAAACACTCAATTTCGTGTTAATGCGGGCAATGATTATGTGTTATTTCTTGAAGAATTATTAGCTCAAAGCCTACCAAACAAAATACACAGGTTTAAAAATTATGAATTAAAAATATTTAATTCTATTAAAGTGTTTCAAAACGCAATTATTAAGAAAGAAGAAGAACATGGACTATGTAGAATGATTGCTGGTTTTTCTTGGAAATGGGAATCTAAAAACAATAAAAACATTTTCGACATTGATATTGATGGGCATAAACTCCAATGGAATGCAACTGGCATAGATTGGATAAACACCCCCAATTCCATTAACGAGGTAGGATGTATACATACTTCGCAAGGTTATGACTTAAATTACGCTGGCATTATATTGGGAAATGAAATCATTTATGATCCAATAAAAAAGAAAATTTGCATAAACAAGGAGCAATATTTTGACAAAAACGGAAAGAATACTATTGCAGATATTGAAATATTAAAAAAGTATATTTTTAACATTTATAGGACTATGATGCTAAGGGGTATTAAGGGTACATACTTATATATTTGTGACCCGGAATTGAGAGCCTATTTTTCAAACTTTATTGAAACAGAGTAGTATAGGAAATCTTTATTTCGCATTGGCTTTAACTCGCGGAACATTAATTTTCTCCTGAAATAAATAAACACACAACAATGTCACTACTCAATTTCGTCAAAAACAAAATGCGCATGTCTCATGTGTACCAGCCGGTGATGATAAAAGCCTTATTGGAAAATGATGGAAAACAAACCGTGCAAGCTATTGCCGAGCAATTATTAAAATACGACCAATCGCAAATTGAATATTACATCGATGTAACCAAAAACATGGTGGGTAAAGTATTGCTGAGCCATGATATTGTAGACAAAGAAAAAGATATTTATATCCTAAAGGAATATTCAAAGTTAAATTCTCAAGAGAAGAAAGAAATCATTGAAGAATGCAACCGTAAAATTGGTGAGTACATCAGCAAAAGAGGCATAAGCATTTGGGAACATAGAAGAAGAAACAGAAGACCTGTGCCCGGAAGTATTCGTTATGAAGTATTGAAGCGGGCCAAGTACCGATGTGAGTTGTGTGGCATATCAGCAGAAGAAAAAGCCTTGGAGGTCGACCACATCACACCTAAAAACCATGGAGGAGAAGATTCAATTAACAATTACCAAGCATTGTGTTACACCTGCAATGCTCAAAAGAAAGATTTAGACGACACAAGTTTTAGAGAGCAAGAAGCGGTATACCATGTAAGAGAAAAAGAATGTGTTTTTTGCAAATTAGAAAATAGAAAAATCATTTATGAAAACAATTTGGCCATTGCATTTTACGACCTCTACCCTGTTACTCAGAACCATCTCCTAATAATTCCCAAACGTCATGCAATAAATTATTTCGCACTCAACCAAGCAGAAATAAATGCCATCAATCAAATACTATTTCAAGCCCAAGAAGACTTAAAAACAAAAGATAGCAGCATTGAAGGGTTCAACATTGGCATCAATAATGGCAGTGTTGCAGGCCAAACCATCTTCCATTGCCATATTCATTTAATTCCAAGACGTAGGGGTGATGTTGCAAATCCGATTGGTGGTGTCAGGAATATTATTCCTGGGAAGGGAGAATACTAGATATCAACCATATCCAAGAAAATCATATATCTAATCTCGAATTCGTATCATGCTGCTTATCATGACATGGTCCACACACCGATACCAACCAATGGATAGGTTCTTTACCTATATTGTATTTTGCGTATTTTAAATGGTGAACTTGGGTGGCTTTAGCTCCGCAGTATTTGCATTGCCAATTGTCTCTTCTTAAAACCACAAATCGCTTCCGTTTCCATGCCTCCGATTTAAGATAATCGTTTCGGTAATAATCGCGTCTGTTTTTACGCTTAACTTCAAAAAGCATTCCTTTTATTATGCCCCCAGAAATTAAAACGATTATAACAATTAGTATTTCCATTTTAAATTTTACAAGATTTAAATTACCACTCAAGGCAAAAATAAGAATTTATGAATTGAAATAGCATTCACTCAAATAAGAATTCCTCAAAAATCATGGACTAAACCCGGACTAAGTCCTAAAACAAAAAAGCGCAAAGCTTTGAGGGGATTAGGGGAATGGATTACTGCGTGATCCCAGAGGTGGGCGTCTACTAAGAATGTAAAGGTTTGCTTTATTGCAAACCTCTTTTTTTATTTCCTTAAAAACTCAAAACCTTCGGTAAATTCAAGAAAGGGATTACTAGCGTGATCCTAAAAGAGGGTCTGAACCCCGCACCCTGTGCAGCCGTGGTGTTGCGATGCGCACTCTGGTGCTGGGGGCAAAAGCATTAAAACAGCCTCGCTTCGCAGGCTGTTACTTTTTACGCCCTTCAAAAATCCCCTCAAGGTTTGCGGTGAAAACGAGGGATTACTGTCGTGATCCGCATTGGAGGGTCTGCAAAAGCATTAAAGCCATCGCAGGCGATGTCTCTTTTTTATGCCCTGCATAAATCCCCTCAAGGTCTTCGACACTTGGTGGATTTTCTTGGGCATAAAAAAAGCCTTTTCTTACGAAAAGGCTTTAATGCTAGTGATCCCGAAGGGATTCGAACCCCTGACCCACAGATTAGAAATCTGTTGCTCTATCCAACTGAGCTACGAGACCATATAAAAAAAAAGGCAGTTACAGTTGAGGATAAATCTTACACTGTCAACTGCCATCTTCGATGTCGGGGTGGCAGGATTGGCTTCGCCTTTCACCGCTCCCCTTCAGCTCGAACCTACTACCTTAGTTAGGTAGTATGTTTTTGCTTTGACTCTGATTTAAACTTTTCTTCGATGTCGGGGTGGCAGGATTCGAACCTACGACCTTCTGCTCCCAAAGCAGACGCGATACCGGGCTACGCTACACCCCGAAGTTTTTATTTTAATTCTTTTTTAGAACGGGTTGCAAAAGTACTACTTTTTTTGGCTTATGCAAGAAAATTTTTGGAAAATCTTATAGCGCCTTTTATTCGGCCTTTTTAAATTTAACCATCAACAATAAAAACGTCTAACCCTTTGGTTTGGAGCTTATCCAATATTCATTTTAGTTCTATCAAAGAACCTTAACAAGCCTTTTGTCTTCTTGATTCATTTGTTTTAAAGTCCATACAATTGTTAGACTTCCCAAAGCGGCAAATAAACACCATACAGAAATTAGCACATCGCTAAACAAGCATTCCGTTACCAAAAAAGAAGCAAAAACCACCAAACCCAATAAGCGAATAGGTTTGCGTGAGGACAAGAAGGGGCTTAGCGCACAGTTTACCACATAAACGACGCCGCATATGGTTTTGAAGGTATCAGGAAATGACTGGGTATAAAAAATATGGTTCCTGCGCAACTCAATTCCAAATTCATAGGTTATTAAACAATGAACGATATAAACTGAAAACATCAAGCCCAAACTGCTTAAACTGATCAATAAATTCTTGCGTAGACTTTGTTTTTCCAACAACATGATAGAAATTGGAACCGCCGCAGGCCATATAACTTCTGCAAAACTTAGAAAAACATATATAAATGGCTGCTGCCAGGAAGCGAAAAAGTTATAATCAGCCGACAACCAAATAATACCTTCTGAAAATTGTTGTACCGAAAACAACAAAGGCAAACTGGCAAACATATACTGCCTTTTTTCCTTTACTTGCTTAAGGGCATAAACGCCAGCTCCAAATAGAACGGCTGATGCCACAAAACTGACCGGCGCTGAAATACACATAATTATTTTTTAAAAAACAAAGGTAGAAACCACCAATAGCCCTCATAATTGTTTTTTAATTGCAACTCCCCCACTGGAATGCTCAAACAATTATCTTGCACTAGAGCGCATCCCTTTAAATCAAAAAATTGTATAAATTAATTGCGAAAAATATATTTTATTAAATTACAATAATAATATAATGCGCCAGCAACAAATAATCATAAATTTAGCCGCGCATCATACTGGCAAAATAACACGTTATTTAAGATTCCACGCGCTGAGCCATTGCATCGGCTCTCTTGCGTTTTACAGCCACCAAATATCGATGCATTTGATAAAACAAATAAAAATGAACCAATACCACCAACTCCAAACTGACAATATACCATGGCCACTCTCCTATTACAAATGGATTGTTAGCCCCAGGCTTTTGCGCCAAATACATATAATTGGAACCGCATAAATAATTGACAAAACCAATAACAGGCAAACACAATTGGGTAAACAAAAACACCTTGAACCAACTGAACTTGCGCGGCTCTAAACCCATTACCCAAGTCGCATAAAATGCCACCAAGATCACACCGCCATGCGACACACAATAAGCCAATACTTGATATGCGCCATAGCCATGCGTTAATTCGGGTGTAATAAAGGCATGTATCGCCCCAGCACTCCAAAAAATCAAAAGTTCATATACAAACTGCGAGCGCTTTAACAACATAAACACCGCCAGAATCTCAGACATGGCGCACAAATGCAAAGGCAAGTTGTTTTGCAAAGTCCACATGCCTTGCGATGCAAAATAAGTATGTGATACCAATACATTTAAACCCAAGACTAAGGCCATAAAAATGGCAATTTGCTTTTGTCTGCTCTCTGTGCTTTGCTTTTTTGAAATCCAAAACAGCGCAACGCCAAACAACAAAAACCCTAGGTTCATCTGCCACCACTCCTCACTCCCTGGCGCCACAACATAATGGTGTAAATTTCTATCCATAAATAATTTGAAAGCCAATTAAAAGGATTATTCAATAAGCTTCGGTGTGCAATATATAAATATTTTTGTAAATGGTTAATGGTCCCAGTAGCAGAGACTACACTTTGTTTCGTCACGCTACGGGATGAATTACTCGCTTCGCTGGTGAGAACGCTGCACTTCGTTGCGCTTAGTAATTGGTTAATGGTGAATTGAGAAAATGATAGAATGATAAATTGATTGTCAGTGGGGTGTTTTCCACCCCACTGGTTTTTTAATGAAATGCTCAATTTCTAAATTCGGTGCCGCTTATCATGAACTATATTTTGTGTATACAAAATTCTAGTGCAGGGTGTATGCAATAAGTTGGAATGCTCTACCACAGGGCTCGTGAATCTCTCAAACAATCAATTGGTTTTTTAAGCTTTTTGCACAAGCCACCATTTGTCTCCTAAATAGCTTGTATCATATGCGTTATATTTTTATTAATAATGTTGTTAATTCAAAATTTAATTTATATTTGCTTGCTATTTTCAACAAAATTCTGTGAAATCTTATTTTTTATCTTTTATAACGGTTTTATTTTTTACACTTCAATCATGTGAAAGCAAGCAATCTTTCATGTCTAAGTTTGATGCGTTTGTTTCTGAAACATCCACCAATTATACAAATTATTCTGAAACCGATTGGGCTAAGGCCGATACCACATATGCGCATTTCGATAAGGAATATTCAAATAAATGGAATAAAGATTTTACACCAGATGAGAATGCCCGCTTTAATGAACTTAAGGGCAAGTACCTAGCAATAAAGGTAAAAGCTGGCTTAATAGATCTAAAAAATGGGTTGAACGACCTAATAGAGCAATCTGAATCTTTTGTAAAAGAATTGGGATTAGATTCAACACTTAATAAATAATTTATGGTAAAGAAATATAGGATAAAAATTATAATTCTTCTTGTTCTTTGTTTTACTGTTCTAACTAGTAAAGCGCAAAGTCCGGAGGAACTTGTGAAAAGAGATTGGCCAAATCTTTATAATGATTACGGAAAACTTGCAGATAAAGAACCTGCCAACTTCATATTCGTAATAGATATTTCTGAAATAAATTTTGGACCAATAATACGAGACCAAATTCAATCATTTATTGATGCATTGCCAAATGGAGATGTTGTTAGTGTAATTCTTTTAGGTCCTGCCGAAAAAACCAAGGCGGTTGTTAGATGTGCGCCTATAACTACAGCTACAAAAACTGAAATAAGACAAAAATTAAGTGGTATTAAGTTTGGAACAAATGGCTCAGACGGCTTAACAATGCTGGGTTGTATCCAAGACGCGCTTATGTGTCCAGGGTCTGCTAAGTCTTTGCCTTTTGTATTTATATTTTCTGATTTTGAATACTTTCAACCAGGAAAAGGTTATGTTATTCCTGCTGCTAGCAATTGGGAAAATAAAAAAAATACGTACAATAGCATTCTCACTAAACTTGAAAACACGCCATTAATCACAAGCATTCTATTGCATAACCCTAGACAGAAAAATAATTATTTACCTCAATTAAAGTCTGTTTTTGGTGAAATTACAGAGGAATCAGTAACTGGAAAGAATTTGTTGAGTGCACATTTTAATTCATTAAAGGCGAACATTAAAAAGAAAAGGATATTAAAAGTGGTTAAAGGCATTGCCAAATTGCAGAATATGAAACCAGAGTTAATCAATAAAAACGGTAAGACTTTATTGAAACAGGCTGATTCTTTGGTATATTCTCAAATAATATTAGATCAGCAGTCGCTAATAAACATTGACAAAATTTTAAATACAAAACGTTTAATTAGTTGGCTACCCGAGAAACCATCTAAAATCAAAGTTTCAGGTACTTTAATCGCCGCAAAATACGTTAATGAGGTTGGAGATGAATTGAAAAATGTTACTCTAAATGATACAGAGATTGAAATCACAATGCCATCTGCCACAATTCCTTGGTGGTTAGCAAATCCAATAATTGTGTTCCTAATCATTACCTTGTATCAAATTATTTCAGTTGTTAAAAAAAGAAGGTTTATAGGTGATATTTCATTTTATCCTCCAAAAGGGTTTCAAGGTAGTTTTAAAAATATAGATAGCAATTTAAGCAATATATCAAATGCAATAATTGGCGAAAATGTATCTGATTCATCATTTGGAAAAGCCATTGATGTAAAAAACAATTTGGGTGCCAATACACAGTTTACAATGAAAGCAAAAAAGAAATTTTTTGGTTCTAAAGTTATCGAGATAAAGTCATTATCTGGTTTTGCTTTGGAAGTAATATCTGTAGAGAAAAAAATACGAATTGTTTCTCCAGGTACAAATTCAAAATGCATCAAACCAGGAAGCGTTTGGAGGGTTAACAATGTGGAAGTAACTATGCCGAGGGTAAGGTGATTTTAATTCAAAAAAACAATATTTTTTTGAATTAAAAAATCTATGACCTCCAAAGAGGTTGAGCTTTTGAATTCAAAAGATAAAACTCATAAATTAGAAGCTCAAATTCAAATATTAGAGCAAAATATTCAAGTACAAAATAAAAAAAATAAAAAAATAGAACATGGCAAATTTATTTATTGGAATGGGCGGATCTGGTGTAAAAACCATTGCAAATTTAAAGGATCAATTAAAGTCTTCTGATCCGGAATTATTCAAAAAAACAAGGTTTTTATTAATTGATACTGATGAAAAAGAATTACTCAATTTTGAAAAACATGAAAAAATTGATTTAGGAGAATCTAATGTTTGGCAATATTTCTCACAATTGCAAAATCAAGAAAAAAAAGCGGAGCATGAAATTAGGTTCTTAGAATGGTTTGATAGAAAAGCAATTTCAACCATGATAAATGGCCCTTTGAAGCTAGGAGCCTCAGCTAACAGGCCCCAGGGTAGAGGTGCTGCGGCAATGAAACAAATTCCTTTCAAAGATGCTATAAATAAGATATTAACAGAGGTTAATAGCATTGCAAATGATAACAATAAAAAAAATCCTGAGGAGTCGGTAAAAGTATATACCTGCTGCAGTGTTGCAGGTGGTACAGGTAGTTCAATTTATCTTGATTTGATGTTGATGCTGCAAAATGAATTTCAAGAGATTAATACCACAGGAGGCGAAATTCAATTATGGAGCATTTTGTACATGCCTGAGATTTATAGACAAATGCAAACTGGAGGAGAAGAAGTAAAGGGTGATTACAAAACCAATGTGTTTGCATTTTGGAAAGAAATAGATGCAATCCTCAAGGATTATTATAAAAATGTATCATTTTCAAATGACGGAATAGAAGACAAGTCTAACAAATATGACCAAAATGTATTTAAGCCTTATTCAGTGTTTGTGCCAAAAGGTGATTTTAGATGGAAGATTTTCAAGAATTCTATTTTGATAGACTATATGACTTCCAATGACAAAACACTTAAAGCAGATGAAATGTATAGCAATACTGCCAATCTTTTAAAATATCTTTCTGATGATAAAATTGGAGCAACTTTAAGAAGTGGTTGGGATAATTCTACGAATAGACTTTCTGCATATTCAGTTTCCAACAATGAAGCTTGGATTAATTCTTTTTCTATTGCGGGGTTTAGAGCATTGGAAGGACCCAATAAATATTTAAAACAATATTTTAAGGCTAGGATTAAAAAAGATGTTTTTAATGCATTGGTTAATATTGATGAACTCGATAAGGAAAGATCAAATCAACATAAAGATGTAATTAATTTTTTAAATACTGAATTCTTCCCATTTATTGATATCAGTAATGATATAAATATTGATTGTACATCTAAGTCGAATGATGAATCTATAACAATTAAACTACAAAATGAAATAACCGAATTTACAGGATTGATTTCAAGGAAAATATCACAAGGTGGTGATGATAAAGAAATTTTAAAGACCTCTGGAAATGACATTTTAAAACTCTTTACTCAAAAACAAGAAAACTTAATTAGTGAATTCAAAACAGCAACCGAGGGGGAGAGTAAAAAAATTATAGAGTTATTTAATTCTGTTTTTATAAAAAAAGCTGAAGATATCATACAAAAAAATGGTGTTGGTTACTTAAGAGAATTTATCTCTATTTTGGACAATGATTGCATCACTAAATATTGGGGTATAAACAAAAATCGTTTAGATGAATTAAGTACTCTAGAATCGGGTCTAGGTTGCAAGAACATTGGTTTAGAAGAATTGATTAGAAAAATTGCTGGAGAGATTAGTGAAGCGAAAACAATCAAATTTATTGGAAAAGATGCAGATTGGTTTGTGTCAGAATTAAATAAATTATCTAAGGCAATCGAAATATTTTTTAATTACCAACTTACTGAATTTTTAATAAAATTCAGGATGGGTGTATATAAAGATTTATCTGTTGGTGATGAAGGTATTACTGATATCATGCTTAACAAAACAATTGAATTGTTAAAGGAGTTGGATAAGAGATATTGTGTTTTAGATAAAGAATATACAAGAGAACTGCCTCAAACGTTTACAGAATTAGATGCTAGAGTTACCCATATTGTTATACCTAAAGTAAGTAATTTCGTAAAAGATGTGGCTTGGGTTACTGATAATTCTAATAAATTTAAAGAGTTTTATGAAGACTCTACAATAGGTATATCTCATAGGAGGAATTCTCAGAATGAAAAAGTTGCGATTAGGGCAAAGAACTCTGAAGCAAAAATGACAATAGAACAAATTATTGAACTTTTGTACCCTGCAGAAATTAAAACATTATTAAGCGATTCCATAAAAACAAAGGATAGTAAAGCAGTTGCAATACAGCTATCAAAATTTGAAACATTATTGGATAACTATATTGAAGAAGAATTTTTTAGTAGAGAAGATTTGAAAATATTACTTGATAGTTCATTAACCGATTGGTGCGATAAATATCCAGAAGATTTTAAGAATTGTCAAATTCAATTTAGTAAAAACACGCCTGTTTTCTTTAAAAGTAAAACAGTTGCAGCGACCACCGAGCAGAATTTATGGCTATCAAATAATAGAAGTTTGTGTGACAGACTAAATGGGACTCCAGTAAATGAATTCATAGAAACAAGCAAAGGTGAAGATATAGCTGTATTTGTAAAATGCCAACAAGGAATTAGCTTTGATGATTATGGACAATTTGAATATTACAAATTGGCTTATGATGAGAAAAAGAAAAACAATTTAGACAGTTTCTTTCCTCATATTCATAAAGACTTCTACAAAGAAGATGATTTGCTGTCTTTTTTCACTAGACAAAAAAATATTAAAATTGGAGCTGAAACCAGACAAACAGATATTGATAAACAAAATAAATTAACAACTGATTTTGAACCCTTTATCCGTTCTGTTTTTTTATCCCAGTTTTATAAGGAGTTAACAACACAAACAGATGAAATGTTAAAAAAGTATCTGACAGGAACCAACTTTACTGATAAGGATAAAATTAAATTAATAAAATACAGTGAAGGAGCAAAGTCAATAAGTTTTGTATTCAATGGTTTCAAAGACAATTGGATTGAAAAAAGAAAGCAATTTAATATTGATATTGTTATACCAATTCAGCAAATACCAGATGTTGACTTTAAAGACTATTTATGGGAAACCAAAAAGAGTTTCTCGTCATTATTTGACACTAATCTTGAATCTATTGAATTAAATATTACTTCACTAAAAGCCCGTAAAAATGATTTTGCTATAAAAGGAGGTGATGAGCGTATTGCATTTTCCAATCTTATCATGAAAGCCAAAGAAAACACTGACTTATTTTTCACTTCTAACGCAGAATTAAATGATGAAGAAAAGGCTCAATGTGTTCAAATGACAAACACTGTAATTAATAATTTAAAACTAATTTAGAAGATGAAATTATTTCCAACCTGGGTGATTAACTTCGGAAACGAATCTAATTTACCTGATGTAAAGAATCACTTAATTGATATTACAGAAAACTTTGAGGACTGGTTGGTATGTGAAAATATTGGTTCCTATGTAAAAAGTATAGATGATATTATTCCATTTTTTGAAAACGAAAAGTTTAAGAATATTTTCTCAGATAAAAACCGCGAAATTACAAATAATCAAGAAAAGAATAAGTCAGTTGATTTAAGTGTATTAAAAATATTTCTTGTTGGAGATTTAAGTGATCAAAAAACAAGAGATTTAATGAATCTTTTTGCTGTAAATTTAAATGTAAATAGCAGTAAAGTACTTAGTGGTAATATATTTCTTAGTGCAAGTGTAAATATAACAGGTGTATTATATACAGAAAACGATTGGAAAAAAGAAAACAAATCAGATTTCTCTAAGTTTCTCTTTGAATTAAATTTACTTCAGAGTATTCCTATTGGCCCAGCTAAACCTTATAACAATGTTTTATTTTTAAAAGATATTAATACGATTGGTCCTTATGGGATGATTCTCAGTCCTAATCAATTTGTCTCAAAGTTGTCTCAAATAATTTTACACCTATCTTTAGCCAATACAGATGTATTACCCAAGAGCCCGGGTTATAATTACTCTACAGTCGGTGGGTGTATGTTATATTTCGATTCTGAAGAACTTAACGAGCATGTTGCTGTTTTAACAGCAGATACCATCATAAGCAAACTAAAAAAAGAAACAGAATCTGAATATTGGAATATTTCTGAAAATCAAATAAACAAGTATTTAAATGATAATTTAAATGAATTAAAACCACAATCAGTTTTTAAATCATTAGCTGCTGCAACAAAGTCATTTAGTTATGTAAATACGACCAGAAAGGGAGATCCTAACGCTTGGTTTAATTTAACAAGATTAAAAACATTCTTCGCCGAAGATGTAAAAACATTTATTACATCGCTTTTGTCTAGACGTTCAGTATTTATGTCGACTATTTATTTGAATATTTCTAAAGATGTAAACGAAAATGCAAAAAAACATTTGGAAGTTATCAAACAAATGTCAGCGCATCCAACTGCATTAATGAAATTGATTTTCGAACAAAATTTAATTTCAATTTATAGCCTTAGAAAAAGTGTAGAAAAGTATAAAAAAAATATTGAACAAAACCAATTGGATCTGCAGACATTTTATCAATCAAATTTTATTATTGAAGAGAATGGAGAGAAAAAAGGATTTGAGCCATTTCCTTTAGTCGGTAAGTGTAAAGAGTACTATGATGAATTTGTAATTGAACTGGATGCAAACACTGCAGAAGCCTATAACGAGAGAGAAAAAAAAATTCGCGGATTGCTCAGTGAAAAATTGGAAACAATACCACATCCACTATCTTACTTTCTAAGAAGTACAATTCTAAGTACTTTACTTGTAATGTTGCTGTATATCCCATTAAATAACTTATTTACCGACTCAACATTCCAACTGTTAATTGTAAATTCAATTCTTGCTATAGTTTTCATTAGCCCTATTTTGTTAATGTGGATAAGCTACAATAATAAGATCGAGGTAATTGCTGAAGATGAAGCTAAATATGAGGCATTGGTTAGGTACATTGCAAGAAGAAGAGCAATGCAAAATATCTTCAATCAAATGGACTTGTTATATAAAAACATACTGTCTTTTTGTGACGATTACGCTTCACAAATTGATGCATTTTGTAATAAGGAAATCCCTAAGCTAGATGAGAATGCAGATAAATTTTTAGAGACCGATTTCTTTGTCAATATCGGTAAGGATGTTGCTAAAAAAACACAATGTAAAATTGGTGATTTTGATATTGATACTGATATTTTAAATGAAGAAAAAATCTTTCTATTATGGAAAAAAATAATTAAAGTCGGGATAAGTAAAAATAATTTTGAATTGGACTATTTGTTGAAATCCCATGATGATTTTTATAAACAAATACTATCAATTATAAAAGATGAAATTAAATCCACGGAAGGAAATATATTATGCATTGCCGATTTAATGTTTAATGAAAATGATTTTGCCGTTAATGACGCGTCATGGAAAAAAATTCAAGATAAATCATTGCCTTTTTATAGTATTCAGGAAGCAGGTAATATTGATTGGGAGCTTAAAATGTTCGCCCATAATTTCAATCCTACTGTAATTAAATCAAATGATAATCTTTCAATGTTGAATGACATCAAGTTTACAAATCCAATTTATGTAGAAGGTTTTCGTTCAAAAATAGCTTCATTCCTAATGGTTAGAAACACCAACGACAGCTCTAAACTTAAATACATATTCAATCAATTGGATGACCGATCAATAAAAGATGTCATTTCCAACCCATTAGATGTCACCACAAAACTTACAATTGAAGCTTATTTAAAATTCCTCTTACAATTTGAAAAAGAAAAACTCAAAGAGGCTTCGAATAATTCAGATAATGATAGCATTAAAAGAGAATTTAAAGATTGGTCAGGCAATTCTATAGAAAGTTTGATATCAGATGATAGTCCCTTTTTTATTGAAGTCAAAAGTAAATTAGATATGTTGGTGAATGGCTAATTATGGATTTTAGTATCACTAATAGATTAAGTAATCTCTCAAAGAAATCACAAAATGGAAAAATCAAAAATCATAAATGTTCTAATAGTAATAGCAATAATCTGTATTGTATGGTGGATTATTAATTGGCTTCTTAAAAAATTATTGAAACCTCACGAGGTAATTGTTCAAGGGAAAAGCACTGGTAAATCCTCAGGGTTGATTTCCACCGGAAAAAATTCTTCAGGTGAGACTGCCACTATTGTTGATGAGTCAATTTCAGACAATAGAGAAGTTGGTGAAATCCTTAGAATAAATAAAAACCTTAAAGTAGCCATTCGAAATTTACTATTGATTGACAATAGTGGCAGCACTGCTAACATATTAGACCAAATTAAAGATTCTGCAAAAGCATTTATTGATGCAAAGATGGCCGATGAAAAAATAGCGGTTTACTCATTTTCAGATAACTTAATTCGGCTATCAGATTTTGATGATAGTATAAGTAATCTAAAAGAGGCAGTGGAAAAAATGCAACCAATGGGTGCAACTGCATTAAATGATTCGTTGATTGATGTTTCTATAATGCTTGACAATTTGAAGGATTATTACAATGAGTCAGAGGCGACAATTGTAAATATTATTCTTTTTACAGATGGTCAGGATAATACAAGTAAAAAAGGTTTCGACGAGTTAATAGACAAGTTAAGCAGCAAATCTGTATTCGTTGTTTGCACAGGAGATGCTGATTTAGATCTAATGGTTGAAATTGCAAAAAACCCCAAAAATGTATACTATTTAGATGGCCAAAACATTGGTCCAATACCTTTAGCTTCAACTCAGAATGTTCAAGCAATTGGAGGCATTGTTAACGCAAATCCAACAGCTCCGAACTTATTAGGTATTAATATTGGATTCAAAGATATAAGGGAAGCTTTTACGGACATTAGAAGCCAGATTAAAGGCAGAGGTAGCTTGGCATATATCATGTTGAATTCTCCTGATAATTTTGATAAGAAAATCATAAGAGGTTTTGTGAATTCAAGAGGAGAGATATTTCATACAGGCATGCATGGCGAAGGGTCTGTTTTTTTAGGATTATGTGAAAACCCTGCAGCTGTGTCTTCCAAAGTGTTTATTGGGAAATACATAAATCGAAATTCTTCAATTGAGGATTATTCTGTTACTTATAACGGAAAGTTTGGAAAAGAACAGTTTGATGTTTCTCCACTTGCTTCTGCCGCAGGAGCATTTGTTATTTACGATAAATTCAAGGAATTTAAGAAGGATATTAAAAAAGACAATATCCTGGAATCATTTGCTAAAACTGCTTTATTCTCTGCTTTAATTTGGTTGCCAGTATTTCTTATTTATTGGGAATTGAAAGCTTATGCATTCAAAAATAAATCACTTTTCTCCATTTTAGGAAGGGAATTCGATATTGCAATAACATTATTGATGTTGTTTTTTATGACATGGTTTATCATCAATAATTTATGGGTGAATTATTTAAGAAAGAACAAACGTTTTAGTGCTTTTATTGAAGCTATCAATACATTCGTAGGTTTGAAAAGCTATAGTTCACTAATTATTTCAATTTCTGTAATAGGTATTATAACTTCATTGTTTTTATTTCTACCATTTGCTTATATCCCGCTGTTTTGTGTTGTTGCAATAGCATTTACTGCTAATCTTACTATTGGCAGAGGTGGTGGTCAAAAATGGATAGTTGATCAGAAAACTTCTGAGAAGCCTGCATCCTTTGTCGGCATTGGAGATGAAATTACTTTGGATTGGGCTTTTCAAACAACAGAGGAAAACCAAATCAACGAGAAACTAATATTAAAAATAGATCCACTAGATGTTAAAGAAAATAAGCTTACAACATTTACGCAACTTCTAAATGACGAAAAAAGCAAAAAATACATTCAATATATTTCAGATAGCTTGATTTATACTTCTATTGAAAATAATCTTACTTTTTTAGATGAATATTTAATGATATGTGCTATTTGTCAAGCGCCCAAAAATGATGATGAAGAGCAAGTAAAAAGTATAGCTATCAATATAGAAAATGAAAGACTACTATCACCTGCACAGATAATATTTAATCAGAGGATGGTGAATCCATCAAACAAATTATTGTTAATCTCTGCTATTTTACAAAAAAGATTGACCGCTTTTAAAGTAGTACTTGACAAAGAAAATAGCATAAATAATTTATTGGCTATAAAGGCCTCTGAAGAAGAAAAAGATTCGCCATGGGTTCAAAGTATCTCAGATGAGTCTCATTTTATTTTTAGATATAATGAGGAGTCTGGAATTTATTTCCCAATGGATAAAACTATTTTCAATCAGAAAATATCCAGTTTAAAATGGATTAATTTATAAAAAAATGAATAACACGAAGAAGCAAACATCTGCTATTGTATTTACCATTATTCTATTTTGGATTTTTGGAATAATGACCTTCCTTCATCAATCGCGTTTAGAAAGATCATTAGTTTTTACTCAAGTTTTACCTACAGGTTGGGAGCCAACACCTACAGATTTTATTATATTAATTAACGATACGTCATTGATTGACCCTAATATTGATCCTATTCGATATATTGTTGACTCCCTTGATTTTAAATATGACACGACTAGTGTAAAAAAGGCATTTTCTCTGAGGCAATACGCTCCTCCAGTAATGTCTCAAGGTCAATTAGGGTCCTGTGTTGCCTGGGCTTCTAGTTATGCAGGATTAACAATTGTTAAAAGGATTGAAAACAATAACATTAATTTCGAGCCAATCTCACCTTTGAATTTATTTGTTAGATATAAAAAAATGTTTAAAGAATCTCCCTGTAGTTATGGGGCTTGTATTCCAGTTGCTTTAAATATTTTGAAAAAGAAGGGGTGTGCTTTATTTAAAAATTTCCCAAATAGTTGCGATGGAAATGTATCTGAAAAAACTGAGTTTAAAGATAAATTGTATGATTTTGATGATATAAATTCTAATGATATTACAAAAATAAAATCTGCTTTATCTGCAAAAATACCTCTTGTAATTGGGGTTAAATGCTTTAGTGGTGATAGTTGGCAAAACGCAGTTTTAGACCATGGCGTTTGGAGTGGTTATTATTCCGGCACGGTCAATGGTGGGCACGCTATGTGTGTTATTGGTTATGATGACAATAAAAGTGGCGGTTCTTTTGAAGTAATGAATAGTTGGGGCGAAGATTGGGGGGATAAAGGTTTTTTCTGGATTAAGTATGCCGACTTTCCTATACATGTTGATGAATGTTATGCAATGATTGCAAGATCCAACTAAAAAACGGGATATTTTAAAACCCTTGTAATGTTTTTGTGTCCAAGCATTTTACTTACACTTTCAATTGGTAATCCGTTCATCATAGTAAGCGTGGTCGCAAAAGTGTGTCGGGCGATGTGATAAGATAAGTTTTTGGCAATGCCAGAGAAGTCTACCAACTTTTTCAGGCAGGCATTAATCTTTCGATTGCTCTTTACAGACAATACGAGGCCTTCTGCTTTGAGTAAATGCAATTGAACACACTTTGATATGATTTGCATTACGAACGTCCTATAAAGGCCCGTTTGTTGGTCCTGCTGTTTTTTGCCTTTTGGGTTTAATCCAATAGATATCTGTTTTGGTCATTGCGTAAGTATAAGAAAAACGGGGGGTGAGGGAGTGACTCGTAAGTAAAAAATCGAAATCTCAAATTCACATCGACTGCTCCACTCAGCCCTACTCCCAAAGGTCGTGAGAACGCTGCGCTAAGTTGTTGCTGTTGCTCCCCAGGGATTATTGAATGATCCCTATATGGGGGTGCTAAATAGGACCTCAAAACTTCTTTCAAGCCGATTTTATTAAACCACAAAATACCCTGTCGATTTTCCTTTTCCCTCTTTTGTGATGATTCCTTTTAAAACCAATACAGCCAAAGATTTCTTTACGGTTGGCAAAGCCATGTCAAGTTTCTTAGCGATTTCGCTAGAACCGCATCCAGTATGGTTTTGAATAAAGAATAAGATGCGCTTTTCTCTTTGTGAAACAGGTTGCTCTGTTCTGCCTTCTTCTAATTTAACCAGCAACTGCTGCTGTATACTTATTAAACAATTGATAAAAAAACTTAGCCAATCCGTAACATTTTCACCAGGTCTGTTTCTTTGGGTTTGCATGAGCACTTTGTAATACTCTGATTTTCTACTTTCAATTTCATGCTCAAAACTGACAAATTGAATCCATGAATAACCATTCTTCAAAAGCAGTAAACTACCAAGCAATCTGCTTAACCTTCCATTGCCATCTTGAAATGGATGAATGCTTAAAAATTCGTAAACAAACAAAGCTACCTTAACCAAAGGAATTGTTTCCTTATCTGAATTGTACCATTCAATCAATTGTATCATGGCATCTTGTGTTGCTAATCCTGGTTCAGTTGTTCTGAATACAATTTGTTTTCTACCGTCAAGCAAATTGGCTTCAACTGCATTACTCACTTGCTTGTAGTTTCCTCTATGCCAAGTGTCTTTATCGCCATGCAACATTAATATTTTATGTAAATTTTTTATTTGACTTTCAGAAATACTCATGGATTCATAGTTTTCTGCAATAGTATCTAAGGCTTCGAAATAACCAATTACTTCCTGCTCGTCTCTTTCTTCTAATTTGGAAATAGACAATTTTTCAATCAAAACAGCTACTTCATCATCCGTCATCTTTGAACCCTCAATCCTAGTTGAAGCCCCTACACTTCTTACCGTGGCAATGGATTTTAACTGTTTCAATGAAATACCTTCACGCTTTTCAATTGTTGTCCAAGAAGCATCAAATCTGTCTATTTTACTTAATTCAGTCATGAGTTTCATGCCCAAATCAAGCTTCAATGTATGTATGAGTAAACCCATAAAATATTCGTATTTATTCGCAAATATACGAAAAAGCATTCGATTCAAACAAATAAAATATCCGTATTTATCCGTAAATATACGAATTACGATACACAAGACTAATTTTTTCATTGCAGCTAAGCCTGCGAAACTATATGCATTTAATTTCAAGCGTTTACTAAACACACAACAAGACCATGGGGATGGAATTTTGAGGAAGGAGGTAGTTAATGAAATCTTGAACACTTTCCGACAAAACTAAACCCTATCCCCTAGACGCTAGACCCTAAAAAGGATTACTCCGTGATCCCTAGATGGGGGTGCTTAATAGGACCTAAAAACTTGCTCCGCAAGTTTTTATTTTATTTCCCAAAAAATTTCTTTCAAGCCCAGAGCGGCTTGAAAAATTTTTTTTGGAAATAAAAAACCCGACTAGAAGTCGGGTTTTAGGTCCTCTTGCGGAGAGAGAGG
>JBIISM010000009.1:0-86710 GCA_044341025.1 Bacteroidia bacterium
TTTTAATATGGCAATCCTTTTGCCAATGGTATTGGTTGCAAGCCCTCTAATGTTCATGAAGGTCCGCAAATTATAGTAGAAGTCTAAATCAATGTCTTCAAATTGCAATTGTTTCTTCTTCTTTATACTATAGTCTTTAATGAGGTTAAAAACTTGTCTGTAGGTTTCAATAGTTCCAGAGGAGATCGGTTTACCTGTTCTATCATTTGTCCTAGATCTCGCTTCTGTCATAAATTTCTCAATATATTCAAGCAGGTTAGTCGACTCTGCAACCTCGATGGTTTCGAAAAATTCCTTTTCAAGGATATTTTTAAGTTCCTTTATGCTAGGGATCCTTTGGTTATCGTTTTCGAACCTAAGGAACAACTCTTTGGCGCTGGCAAGCATTTTCTCTAGCTTTCTATTCAGCTCTCTTAATTCTGGGCTTGTCCTCTTTTCAATCACCTTATGGTTTTTTGAATCCCATATTTTAGGATTAACAGATTCTTTGATTGAAAATTTAAGACGCATATTATTCCAACTAGCATACAGAAGTATTTGGGTTTCTGATTCTGCATTCGCATCTTTTAAGTAATATTTGAAGGTGGCCATGATTGTAATAGCAAAAGTAAGTAAAATTCTCAAAGGGGGCGGTAAAGGGGGCGGATTTTTTTAATTTAGTTTAATTTACCTTTGCTTACCTTTGCTAGTGCCCTATGTTAAAGTACTGATAATCATGTGATTTAGATTAAATTAGATAAAATAAGATTAAATAGGTTCGAGTCCCGTCCACACCGCAAAAGCCCAACAATAAAATGTTGGGTTTTTTTGTGCCTAATTTGCCGGTTTTTCATCTAAATTGTGATTTATTGTTTCTATAATAAACCATAATAATATAAATTTTATCAATACTGAATTGAAAGAATTGATGATTGGTCTATATCTCTACTCCCTAACTTCGCAGTATTATATTTTATAATATCATGAAAAACTTACTGTTAACTATGGGCTTATTTGTTGCACTATCTGCAAATGCTCAGGCGCATGAAGGAGATATCTCACAATGCCCTTTTCACATGGGTAAAAGTGAAGATAGCGATTCAAGTGTCAAATCTGCTGTATCAATAATGCATGCACCTGCAAAGGTCTCTGGCACAACAAATGCTGATTGGTGGCCACATCAATTAAACCTGCAATTGCTTAGACAAAATTCAGATTTGTCTAATCCAATGGATCCAAGTTTTAATTATGCTAAGGCATTTAACAGCTTGGACTATTTTGCTTTAAAAGGAGATATCAAAACGGTACTAACCGAGTCGCAAGATTGGTGGCCAGCAGATTTTGGTAACTATGGTCCATTGTTTATCCGTATGGCATGGCACAGTGCCGGTACCTACAGAACAGGCGATGGAAGAGGCGGCGCAACTGCAGGACAACAACGTTTTGCTCCACTTAACAGCTGGCCTGACAATGGCAACTTAGATAAAGCGAGACGTTTGCTTTGGCCAATAAAACAAAAATATGGCAATAAAATATCTTGGGCCGATTTGATGGTATTGGCCGGTAATGTGGCTTTGGAATCTATGGGCTTTACCACTTTTGGTTTTGCCGGTGGCCGCAGTGATGTTTGGGAACCAGAATACGATGTGTATTGGGGATCTGAAAAGAAATGGTTGGAAGACAAACGCTATTCTGAAGGCCGTAAATTGGAAAATCCATTGGCGGCTGTGCAAATGGGATTAATATATGTAAACCCAGAAGGACCTAATGGAAATTCTGACCCTGTGGCTGCAGCAAAAGACATTAGAGAGACTTTCGGTCGCATGGGCATGAACGATGAGGAAACTGTGGCTTTAATCGCAGGTGGACATACTTTGGGTAAGACCCACGGTGCAGGTCCTGCTTCGCATGTTGGGGCTGAGCCAGAATCTGCAAGCATTGAAGAACAAGGTTTGGGCTGGAAGAGCACCTACAAAACGGGTAAAGGAAAAGATGCCATTACATCAGGTTTGGAAGTGACATGGACCAGCACACCAACGCAATGGAGCCAATCATTTTTTAAGATCTTATTTAAATACGAGTGGGAATTGACCAAGAGTCCTGCGGGCGCACAGCAATGGGTTGCTAAAAATGCAGAGAAAATTATCCCTGATGCGTTTGATTCTTCACTTAGCCATTTGCCAACCATGTTAACCACCGATTTGTCAATGCGTTTTGATTCAGAATATGAAAAAATATCAAGGCGTTTTATGAACGATCCTAAAGCATTTAACGATGCTTTTGCAAGGGCTTGGTTTAAATTGACCCACAGAGACATGGGCCCAAGTTCATTGTACCTTGGACCTGAAGTACCTAAAGAAGCTCTGATATGGCAAGATCCTATTCCAGCTTTAAACCATCCTTTGGTGGATGCAAAAGACATAGCGGTATTGAAAACCAGCCTACTTAACTCAGGTTTGAGCGTTACTCATTTGGTATCAACTGCCTGGGCATCGGCATCTACTTTCCGTGGTTCTGACAGAAGAGGCGGTGCCAATGGTGCACGCATTCAATTGCAACCGCAAAGGTCTTGGGCAGTAAATAACCCAAAGCAATTGGATTCAGTATTGAATGTATTAAAAGGCATACAAAATAACTTTAACACAAAGTCTGTGAAAAAGAAAGTTTCCATGGCCGATATTATTGTATTGGGTGGTTGTGTGGCGATTGAAAAAGCAGCAAAAGATGCTGGTTTTGTGGTTCAAGTTCCTTTTACCCCAGGCCGTATGGATGCAACACAAGAGCAAACAGACATTAAGAACATGGCGGTATTGGAACCAATGGTTGATGGGTTTAGAAATTATTCAAAATCTCAATACACCGTTTCATCTGAAGAGTTGTTAATCGATAAGGCTCAATTGCTCACTTTAACTGCTCCGGAGATGACCGTATTGGTTGGTGGTTTGAGGGTTTTAAATGCCAATTTTAACCAAAATAAATTTGGGGTATTTACCTCCAAGCCAGGACAATTGAACAACGACTTCTTTGTGAATTTGTTGGACATGAATACTGTTTGGACAGCGACCTCAGACAGCAAGGAAGAATTTTTAGGAACCGACCGTAAAACAGGCACTGCCAAATACACTGCAACACGGGTCGATTTAATCTTTGGTTCTAATTCTGAATTGCGCGCCTTGGCGGAAGTTTATGCCAGTGCTGATGCCAAGCAAAAATTTGTAAACGACTTTATCCAAGCGTGGGTAAAGGTTATGAATTTGGATCGATTTGATTTGAAATAAAAAGTAAATATTAATTAGAAAAGGCTTGATGAAAATCAAGCCTTTTTTTGTGGGGCAATATTTTCGAAAAATTGAATTACTTGCTTTTGTATTTCTCTTTGAGCAACTCAATAATTTCACGCTGGGAATCTACAAGTTCTTTAAGTCTTTTGTTTTCCTCTTTTAGGGTTTTATTCTCGGAAAGAACTTCATCATTCGCTTTTTTCAGCGGTGTATATTGGGCAGAAGGGTCGCTGGTTTTTTGAAGTAGGTCTTGCATATCAACTTCAAGTACATCACAAATTTTACGTAAGGTCAATTCATTGACCTTGCCAGTTTGTTCTATTGAGGAAACTAGAGGCCTAGTTTTATTAATTGCCTCGGCAAGTTCTTGCTGGGTAATACCTTTAAGGGTCCTTAAAAACTTTATATGGTTTCCTAAATGCATGCACCACAAAAAGAAACAATTAAATATTGACATTTTGTCAAATTAATTAACAAATTAATTATTACTTTGATAATAAAGAAATAAAAAGTAAATTTGTTGATATAATTCAATTAAAATGAAAAAAACAATTATAATCTTAATTTTACTCCTTAGCTCAAATATAAAAGCTCAGGTAACACACATGTTAGGATTCACTGTTGGAGTTAATAAACCATTGGGCAAGTTTGCCAAGCAAGGGGATAGTTCAACGGGTTATGCATTGGGTGGATTAGCTTATACAGTCAATTATGATTATGTATCTCATAAGAACAACTTTGGTGGATTTTTTACCTTCTCGAATCAAAGTTTTGATTTTGATGCAGATAATTACACTTCTACGGATGATCCAGATTTAACCAGAAGCAGTTATTCAGGATTTAGGTATAACATAAAATCTATCAATTACGGTTTTTTGTACATCATAAACAAAAACAGTAAAGTTAGTTTTATTCCTAAAGTTGGGGCAGGGACAAGTTTTAGCAGGGCGACAAGTTTAGATGCTAAATATCTATTTCCAGGTAATTCAATTTCATTAAATGAGACTGTTAAAGCTTCTTCAGCATTTAATTTAAACTTTGGTTTGGATTTAACTTTTAGAAAATCTACAGAATCTCAATTAAGTTACTTTATAAAAATGTTCTGGCAAACTGGCACCTACCAGGCAGAACATACATTAACAACAAAACTTAATGGCCAGTTTTTTGATAAAACCCAAAATACATACAATCAATCAATGGGGTTTTACTCTTATAGTATAGGCGCTCGTTACATTTTAAAACATAAATAATTAATAAACTTTATTAAAACCATGAAACAATTTGCTGTCTTCTTTTCCTTCTTTTGTTTTATTAACTTGTCTTATGGCAAGTACATTAAAGGTGTGACAACAGAAGAAGAATATTTATACATGAGTAAAGGTTATAAAGTTGCTGTTGAATCTGGTTTGGATTTAAAGACTGGATATGCAATTGGCAAAACATATAGTCAAACAATTTCTATTTATTCGTTTGAATATAAGACCTTATTGAAAGTAAGTGGACAAGACACAAGTGAAGTTGGATACATAGTAAAAATATTTGCTAAAACTCTTTTTGGGCCATCTACTTATTGGTATGGAGTCCCAATGGGAAATCAAACTTTAATGGATCAATTTTTTGCATCATTGTATGCTCCTGCAAATGAAGCATTGGCGAGGCCGTTTTTCAAGACTTACACCGCAATGAAAGAAATTGGGAAATTGTAAAAGAAATCAGAAATTAGAATTTTAAAAAGCTCGACCTAAGTCGAGCTTTTTTGTTTTAACTAAGTCATTAATGTGATAATTTTCAATAATGGCTTTTAAATATGAAATATTTTCTATCTTTGATCTAATATGAAGAAAAAAATATTCTATTTGGTAATAGCTGTAAGTGCTTTTTCAGCTTGCAAAAAGAAGGATTCAAGTGGCAATAATTCCAGTGTTTGTGAAGGCACTCAGGATAGAAGCAAATTAGAAGCTTTTAAAATGTTTTTACCTAGTCATCCTTTAAATACCGATATTTCATCGTATCCAATTGACTCGAATTCTGCAAGGATAATTTCGGCCATTGGGGTATTTGGAATTCATTCTGATTTTGGAAGTGGTTTGTACAACAATGCGCCAATTGGTATACCTTTTTCGTTGGTGTGTGGCAGTCAAGTAAAAGTGCCCATTACGTATAGAGCAAATTCTTACGATGGGAATTATGGCAATGAGAGTGATGCAGGTCCATTTCCAGTTCCTGACAACGCACAAATTGAAGGCAATGGAAACGGCGATAGCCATGTGTTGATTTGTGATATCGAAAATAAGAAGTTATACGAATTGTACAACGCAAGTAAAAATTCAGGTTCGGGTTGGTCGGCCTCTTGTGGCGCTGTATTTGACTTGACAAAGAATACTTACAGAACCGAAGGTTGGACTTCTGCTGATGCTTCGGGTATGGCAATTTTGCCGTATTTGGTGCGTTATGATGAAGCCTTTTCTGGAACCATAGACCATGCCATTCGGTTTACCCTTAGCAGATCGCATGTGTATAGTGGTTACACAGCGCCGGCAAGCCATAAGGTAAGTGGCGCAGGCTTAGTGGGTAAGTCGCTGCCTATGGGTGCCCGTATGCGTTTAAAAGCATCGTTTGATATAAGTAAGTATTCGCCGCTTAACCAAGCCATTTTAAAGGCCATGAAGCAATACGGATTGGTCTTGGCTGATATTGGCTCCGATATGTTTATTTCAGGTGCACCTGACGAACGTTGGGACAATGATGACCTAAGAAAACTCTTGAACATCAAATCGAGCGATTTTGAAGTGCTTAAAATAGGGGTGGTAAAGTAGTTTAAGATTTTGTTATCCATGCCAAGTGCTATTAATAAATAATAATAGTACTTATATTCGTAAAGTTTTTTATTGAAATTTATGTTGAACAAGAAGTATTTTTTTCTCTCCGTTTTGTTTTTGAACTTGACTTTATTTGCTCAAGTAAGTTCTTTTTCCCCCCAGCGTATTATTGGTGGCATGGGTAAAAAGTTAAGCATTGTGGGCAAGGGTTTTGGATCCAGTCAATCGAATAACTATGTCTCCTTTTTTCAGGAGTCTGGTCAATATTCAGATGCCAATACCTCTAAAGGTTTTAAGTATTTGGTGTGGACAGACACAAAAATTGAACTTGAAATGCCTATAGCGTTTTCAGGAAAGCTAAGAGTGAATGTAAATGGCTCAGATTATTATTCAACAGATACCTTGCATGTAATGGCAAACCTAGGGTATAGATCGGCCAATCCTTTGGTGTACGATTATCTAACGAACAACAACAAGAAGGGTGGATATACCTGGTACATGCATACCACCTATTGGAATAACCCTTTGGCTAAAAAAGCCATCGAAGATGTGTTTGCCGAATTTAGATGTAAGACCGGTGCAAACTATATTTTGGCGCCATTTCCTTCAAGTGCTAATATCTCTTTGAGTGATACCATACATTTAATTGGACCTGATCCAAGCTTAGGTGCGGTTGGTTACAACGAGCGTATGTGGACCTCTTGCATACTTGGATCTGAAACGTTTTACAGCATCAGTGCTCAGGGTTTAAGGATGTCTGACAAACAAGATTGGTATTTTGGAACCGGGAAAGCGCCAGCCGGGAAAACCAAGTTTCGATACGTGCTTTATCATGAGTTAGGGCATTCATTAGGACTTGGGCATGTGAACGAATTGGGTCAATCTATGTATCCAACTGTAACGCTGTTGCCTTCCGATCAATGGAGCCAAAGAGACAGTATTACAAGCCAAGAGAAGGAGGCCATCTCACATTTGATAAATTTGTCAAAGTCTTTCAGCTTTAGAGCTTGTGGCGTTTTGCCAATGGAAAATTATAAAGATTGTAAAGATGTTTATGGCTTAAAAACTGGCATTGAAACAACACAAAGTATTGGAAGTTTAACTGTATATCCAAACCCTGTAAGTAGCGAATTGAACATCAATTATCCGATTTCAGAAAGGGTACAAGTTCGTATTTTTGATTTGCAAGGCCGTTTGGTTTTAAACACAAGTTTCATCAGCCAAGAAATAAATATTACGGGTCTGAATGCAGGTATTTATTCATTGCTACTAACAGATGGATCAACAATTTTGAGAACGAATTTTATTAAAAATTAACATTAAAAATGAAAAGAGATTTAAGTCGAAAAGTATTGGGTGGCGTTCTTTCGGGAATTTCAAATGAGACGGGTGTTTCATTGCCCTTGTTAAGGGTTTTGTTTTTGGTTGGCTTTTTTGCAATTGGTGGCATCACTTTCGGCATTACATCTGGAGCCATGACGCTCATTTATCTATTGTTTTGGATGCTAACGCCAGCGAATTAAAATTATAAAAAAAATAAGTTTAGTATGCACTTTACACTTAAATACAATTTTAAAATCGCTTGCTTACTATCTTTTATTGTATTTCAGCTAGCAGCGCCTGAGCCTGCAAATGCTCAGATAGGGCCAATTTTTAGGAAATTATTTCAATCGGGAGAGCGCCAGGTGGCTATAAATCTTGTTCGTGAGGAGGCTGCTGCGTTAAGTAAATTAAGGCTTAGTAAAAATCTATCTAAGGGCTGCGAAAAAAATGTAGCAAAATTTTGGGAAAAATACCATTGCAGTGATGTTATAGATTTTGGTGCTGACTTTGTCGCAGAGATAGAAAAGAATAAAAACAATCAAAAAAGGATCATCATTTATTTAAATGAAATTTTTTCTAATAGAAACTATCCCAAGCTTTATAATGGTATCTGTAAAAAATATAAAAGAGATACTTTAAAGAAACATGAAGTTGAATACATACTGCTTGGAAATAGAATAAATGGTATTGGCATAGACAGCAGCAAACTATACAATTTGTATTTTGATTTTAGCCAAACTTTTGCAAAGGAAGAATTAGAAAAATTACAAGTTTTATATAAATGTGACAATACCGCCAATTCGGAAATTAACTCTATTGCGCAAAACAAAAATATCGAACTTAAGGGTCAAGTTTGCGAGAACAAAGAAGAGGGTGGAACTGCAGAAACTATTATAGGTCTTATAATAATGGCTATCGTATTGTATATCCTTTGGACGGTCTTGAAAAAGATCTTTCTTTATATAAAGAATGTGTGGAATACCTGAAAATTCAAAAGAATTTTTTTAATGCAAAGGCAATCAGATACTAAAATATAGTTATTGTTTTAATAAATTATATTCATTACCCATGCTAAATAAATAGGTTTGTATTATTAATAAAATAATCAAATCACTGATGTTGATCCTTAGTGTAGTGAAGAATATATATAAAATAACGACTAGCAATAGCTGAACAATTATTAATAATTGACAAAAAAATATGATTTTGGTCTCAATTGTTTGGTGTTCATCTTTCAAATTATAATCTATGAATTTACCTCTATTACAATAATTATGTAAAACTATCAATCCAAAAAAGTTAAAGAAAAACATTAAAAGGATTTCTTGCTTGGTTTTTATAATTGGCAAGTATATCTCTAAGCTGGTTGTTAAGAGTAAAATGATAGATAGTATCGATAAAATATAAGTTTTGTGTGTGGCTTCCTTCTGCATGATCTGAAATTAGATTAGTTGCAAGTAGTGCCATCTGAAAAGTGAACCTTTGTTATTTTTACAATAACTTTTGAGGCACCTTTAACCCTTGGAGAACGAACAAGAATTTTTGTAAACCCTGAAGCAATTGGGTCGATGAGACTAGTTGAATTAAAAGTTGATTTATCCTCCTTAATAAGATCTCCATTGTTGTTGTAAAAATAGACATTCCAATACACGCCATCAACGGTTTTTTTGGAGTTGTTTTTAAACGTAACACTGTAACCCACCAAATAACCAAAACTGGTGGTTTTGGATACATCATTAACTTCAACTTTACACAAGCCCTTGTTTGATTGTACGTTTGCAGTTTGACCCAAAAAAGCAAATACTGCAATTAAAAATAGTTTGGTCATAGATTGTTATTGTTTGATTTTCTTACAATTATAATACTTTTATTACTTAAAATAATATTTTTTTTTTAAAAAACCCTAAGGTAAGAAAATGAAATAGAGATCTCTGCTTAAATAAGAATTAGTTTCATTTATTGAATTTAATCGTTTTCATTTGTAGTGACCAAATTAAAAGCACATTAATAAACTTATGCATACCTTTAAAAATTGTGATTTTTCAAATGTTACAGAAATACAGAATAGCACCGACAATTTTTATTTGGAAGTAATCGAGTATTTTAGCATTCTATTAAAAATGCATAAGGGTTTTGATCTTTATTTTTTTGAAGAGAAAAAATTTGAGTTAGAAGCTATAAACGAGAATGCGATAAATCCCAATGAGCCAATACCCATTATTAGAAGTTTTGATCAATTCCATTGCATATTATTGGAGAATTCGGCAAAACGAAGAAAGATAAGTTTGCAAAAAGAAAAACTATCTAAGAAACAAAATAATATAAACCATGCAGGTTCTAAAAAGGAGAGGGTTGTGGCATTTTTTGAAAGTTTGGGTTACAAAAGATCTACAGATGGCTCTGCATTAAATCAATTCTTAGCCATTATGAAAAACCATCGTTCGGTAGGTGTGGAACCAACAGTGGTGAGCCATTATAAAGTCATTGATGGCAAAGCTGTATTGGTTTCAAATGAAAGGCACACATTCGGCCGTATCAGGAGTGGTAATTATCTTTACCTCTCAACTTCCAAAGGAGAATTTAGAAAGGTGTACAGTGGTATTAAAATTGCGCCAAGAATGGGAAGTGGCGAAGAATTGATATGGAAGAAAGCGAGAATAAAATGGAGGGTTTTCAGTTCTAAAGATAACTGGATAAGCTGAGTTCTACAAATTCCGATTAATCCGGATAGTTATTTTTTATTGAAACTTTGGCTCTCGCAAAAGTTATAATATACAACTTGCTCTTTATCCATCGCGTGTTCAAATGTTATACAATCAAGTATGCCTCTTTTATTGCCTAACATAAATTGATGTTTGGTTTTTCTTTTAACATTGTCAAAATGAAACAATCTAAACAAGGCATTAAAACCAAAAACATCTATGCCTGTAAACGGTTTTTCACTGCTCATGCCAATGCCCTCAAGCACTTGCTTGCACGCTTTTAGTAAAATCTCTAATTCCTCCGCATCATAATCATCCGGTGGCTCATTAAACGCATCGTCTTTTCTGTATTTTTCTGGACCTTTTTCAACGTAAATCCATGCTTTAGTGAAAATGTAGACAAATCGATTTGTAAACATTAATTCTTTTTCTTCCTCAGTGAATTGATCAATTACTTTGTCTAAGGCTTCATTTTGGCTGCTATACATAAATTTATTTTTTATTGCTTAAAATTTGTAATCTCTTTTTGTTGAATTGATGATATCGCTATCTGTTTTTAGTTCTTCAGATGCAAATCGTATAACAAAATCTTCTTGTGTAACTGCTGCCATCACTATTTCTTTATCGGCTTTTAGCTCTGGAGATGCAAATTCTAGTGCATAACCGTTTTGTGTTACAGCTGTCAGAACTATAGATTTATCTGCTTTGAATGGTTCCGAGGTGAATTCCAAAGCAATGCCATTTTCTTTTACCAATGCCAAGACGATTTCTTTATCCTCTTTTAGTTGGCTGTCTAATAATGTGTATGCCAGCATGTCTTTTTTAACCGCCTTCAATGCTAAGTCTTTGTCATTCCAATAAAATTTATGCAATTCGGGAGATGTGTACCAATTGGTATTTAAATCATCTAAAATATTGGAAACATCCATTTTATTTTGTGGCACTTTAAAGTTTTCAATACGTTCAGCTGGCAAATGGTAATAAGGAATTGCTAAACGGTCTCTACCTCCTATGTTAGGGCAAAATGGCATATCGCAATCTTCATAGGTATTGAGGGTCTTTGGGTAGGCATTTAATTGGTATTCGTCTAAAACAAAACCAAGACTGCTCTCTGAGGATCTGTATAAAAATCTGTTTTTATCTAATAAATCAAGATCGTGGCAGGGACCTTCTATATGTTTTCCAGCTGCAGTGTACAATTCGGAAATCTGCATGCCATAACATTCAAAAACGATTAAACCTCCTTGGTCAAAACTAACTTGTTCAATTTTTGTAAATAGATTTGGAAATTTACGGTATGCATCGGTTTTACTGGTGTTATAACCTTGTAAGTAGTCCAAATATGCGAGCATTTTATCTTCAAAATAATAAAAATCAGTCTGCTCAATGTCAAAGTAAACATTTTGAAAAATGCTTTTTATGTCGTTAAAATCTAATTCCTCTATTTCTTTTCCAAGGGCATCAAATCCAATTTTATAATCTTCAGATAATCCAAAACCAGAGTCTAGCGCTTGGTATAAATAAGCCTTTAAAAAGAATAGGTCATGTCCTTTAACTTTTTTGATTTTAAATGCATCGGCGCTAACTCTGTTGTTCATATTTAGATTTGCAGTTTAAATGTATAAAAATAATTGATTGAATTTTAAACCCACAAGCAAACGAATCTAAGCATATTTAGATTCTTTTTAAAATTTGATTAAAATAAAACTTTTACTTGGAATAGATTTTATTGTAAACCCAAATTAAACATTCATTTTCATGCTTTTTAGAAACTTCTCTAGCTTCAAGCTCAAAAGGATTTTGATTATAGCCATGTTCTTTTTGGTAATGCGTATAAAGTTTGTCGAATTTCTTATCTTTTTGACGGGCATGAACATATTCATGAATAACAGTATTTGTAACTTGTTTGATGTTGTTATGGCTATTGACATAAATAACGCATTCATGAGAACTCGAATAATACACCCCACCGCGACTCTTGTGGGGATAATAGCTTAACCTTAAATTGGGTTTTATGCATTTAGGGTGGGAAATGTTACTGTGACACCATTCAATGGCCAAGTTGCAAAATGTTGTCTTACTGACGGGTAATTGCGATAAAGACAAATTTGATATTTTTTGCATTATAAGCCATTCTCTGGCACCCATTACCCCTGCAATTATGCCTATAATTCCGCAGCCAATCATTGATATTTCGAGTAGCAATTTAATCATAAATGATTCTCAACTAATAGTGTTTAATATGGGTCTATTTAATTTACCCCAAAAATATAAAAAATCTGCATTTAAAGAAAGCATGAGAAGATCTTAAAAGACTAAATGGTGTAAAAAACGGATGGAGGGTGTATAAAATGTCATCAACACATCTTTTTAGATTTAATATTCCTTATAAATGCATACTATTGTATTGACTCAAACGTTCAATTTAATTGGGAAAGTAAATCAGATAAATGAAAAAGAACCAAATGCCTTATTTCAATTTTATATGCTTATTTCTATTTATTTTAGTAAGCAGTTGCTCCGTTACTCGAGATTTAAAGCAAAAGTCTGCATATACGGATTCTGAAATTAAACAACTAAGAAAATGCAATACTGCAAAGCTTTCTTGGTATATGGTTCCGAATTCCAAGAGAATAATTCTATTGACAAATCTAATCAGGGTAAATCCCGCATTATTTAAAAAATACCTTCATTTACAAACTGATTCTGGTTATATAGATAAAAAATACTTAAATCGAAAGATTGAAAAAAGAATAGCGGCTAAAATACCGAGTAAGATAAAACCAATTAAACCATCTTTTAATCTTGCCTTAGCTGCAAAATTGCACTCTATTGTGTCAGGTTTGAATGGACAAATAGGACACCAAAAGCTTGCTTTGAGAATGAGAATAACATTAAATACTAATTTATGTTATGGTGAAAATTGTTATTATGGAAACGATGATGCATATGGCGCAGTCGTTGCTTGGATTGAAAGCGATGGACATTATCATAATTTATTAGATCCTGGATATTACAGAATTGGAGTTAGTGGCTTTTGGCATAGTCGTTATAAAAAAAATTATGTGCAAGTATTTTCAGGCAAAAAATGGATGGATTACATATGGCAGTAGTTTGATTGTTGGTTTCTTCATTTTCAGTAAAATTTGAATTAAGGCAAAAACAAGCGATTTCAATATTTTTAATAATTTATGTAATATTAAGTTGTATACTTGCGCTATTAATTTAATAAAAATGAAAAAAACAAACTTAATTTTATTCTTTGCTGTTTTATTTACAATAGCATTGACCAGTTGTAAAAGTGTTCAAGCGCCTAAGTACACTTCTGTAGAAAATCTTTTCAACTTAAAAATTGGAAGCTCATATGATGAAGCGGTAGCTATTTTAGGTCAGAAACCTTATGATATTTATATGAGTCAAGCTGAAGGGTACACTATTTACACCTACAAATACAAACATGTTGAAAGAGCAATTAATCCTAAAGCTTTAAATAAACGTGGAGGCGAAACGACAGGTATGGAAGTATACAACAGTAAAGAACAAACTGCTTACTTATTATTCAAAAACAATAAATTGGAATCAATAGTTACATCTAACGGACGTAAAGATGGTTCAGCTATGATTTATATGAATAATACATTGTATACTATTTCAAAAGATAAAGATAAGTATATGATTACAGCAAATAAAACAGAAGAACCTGCTAGTTCTGTAGCTTCTGTAAAAAAGAAAAAATTTCCATTTAATCTTTTTTAATAATTTTATAAGAGGCTGATTTAAAATCGGTATTCAGTAGCCCTTAACTTATTCAGATAATTGAAAGCTTGCACCTAAAAAGTGCAAGCTTTTTTGTGTTAAAAATTTCGAATGTAAATTCACATGACATGATTAAGATTGAATGTGCCCCAGTGGTAGAGCTCCTAGGTCGCACACCACGGGGTATAAGTGTGAAAATGAGTTCCCAGTACCAGAGCTCCTTTTTCGCACGGTACGTGACTTTGGTGAATAAAAAAAGAGAGTTCAAGTGGCGCATTCGCTTTCACTCTCACTCTCTTTTTATGCTCCCCTTATTGACCCAAAATACAACCCTCAAGCCCTGATAGATTACATAATACTCTATAAAACAAATAGATATTTATTTCAAGGTGTGTTTGGGTTACTAGACAGGGGAAATAATTCTTGGCTAAGAATATGGTAATTCTTAATATAAAGATGCTTCAAGGTAAGCTTCAGTTGATTCAATAAAGTCTTCTTTACTTGAAAATTCTTCAGGCCAAAATTGTGAAACCAAATGATAAGAAATTTCAGCAACTTCAGCATGTGAAACTATTAAAGTATCAATGAACCATTTCTTTTCTCCAAATGTATGTTCATCCTCAAAAACTGGTTTATTTTCAAGAAGTTTCAGGGATGGCTTGTAATTCATATCAAGACAATACTGATAAATGATTTCCCATGCATCCATTTCGATAGAATCAGAGTCTTTGATATCTTCTAGTTCGTCACCAGTTGACTTATGCTGTTCTGCTAATTGTGTTAATTTGATGTAAAACTCAGGATGTTCCATAATCACTTTTACTTATTTAATAGTGTTATTCAAAATAAATCATTTTATTTGAATTCCTTAAATTTAACTTAAATGATTATAAATGAATAAAGAACAAATAGTAAACGCATTAAAGAATCAAATAAGTGAATTTGAATCACCTTGTTTTGTGAAAATGGCCATGAAAGGTGGAATTGAGAACTATGTTAGGGATTGTCTTTTTGATGAATTATACAAAGAAAATAAAAATATTGAAACTGAGTATAGTTTTAAACCTAAGGGGGAAAAGATTAACCGTGTGGATATAATATCTTGGAATGAAAAGAAAAGTGAAACAGTTGATTACATTATAGAGTTAGGCACAAATGGAACATGGCAACCATCAAATTATGGGAGTAACCACGCTAAAAATGACAATAAAAGAGCTAAAGATTCTATTAAGCCAGATTTTGATTCTTTCACCGTTACTACTATCATTGATATTTTAGAAGTTCCCGTGCAATATGAGCATTGGTTAAGGAAAAGTTATAAGAATCCAATTTTAAACCGAATCCAAAACAAAGAAGTCAATACTATTAATGAATGGGATAGTGAATTCCATGAATTAGATAACAATTACTTATCCATTGTGGCGAATGGGAATTGGAATGGGGTAATTGTATCTGTTAAATTCTATGTATGCCAGTTTAATTAATTATGTTTTTTAATAACTAATCGTTTTACAATAGCCCTTAACCTATTCAGATAATTCAAAGGTTGCACTTAATTGGTGCAACCTTTTTTTATTTATTGAAAATTTCGAATATAGACCCACTAAACTTGGTTTAGTGTGAAGGTGAATGTGAAGGTGGGTGTGAATAAAAAAAGCCGCAGGACTTGCGGCTTTTTGATGCTCCCTGACCTGGGCTTCCCGCATCAGAGATTTCCGCTTCGCTACAATCACGATACGGGACCTTGCTACTCCCTTCGGTCGTGAAATCGCTTCGCTAAGTTCTCGCCCAGCTCAGCTCGCAAACGAAAAAAGCCATCCGACATGGATGGCTTTGTGTTTGCTCCCTGACCTGGGCTCGAACCAGGGACCTAGTGATTAACAGTCACTCGCTCTAACCAGCTGAGCTATCAAGGAATCTTCCTAAAAGGAGTGCAAATATAGATTTTTAAATTTTCTATGCAAAAAAAATGTTTGAAAATTTAAAATCTATTTTAAAATGCTGTTTATTAGTTGTTTGTGTGGTCTTTGCCTTCTAAATATTTCAGAAATGAACTTACATGTCGGTCTTTCTTAGATTCATAGATCTCTTTAATCGTTACCATGATTCCAGTTTCTTCGACATCGCCAAAATGGCTGTTTATGCAAGTAGGAAAAGTTTTCATGCTAGGACTTGTGTTCATATATGAATTAAACAAAGGTGGTATGTTTTCTCCAAGTTCACGCACGCGGGCATTTAATAAATGATGCCCCTCTTTATATTCTAATGTTTGAAGCGCATTTAGAAACTCAGAGGTATCGTGCGTGATAGTTACCGGATTTTCAACGCTAATCAACTTTTCGTTGTCAGGGAAGTAGTGGTGCAAGAACGTTAATATAAAGTCTCTCGCCTCACTGTTAAAATGCGTGTACATGGTAACTTTGCCAAAGAAGTAATGAACCTCAGGGTAATTGATGATTAAAGCACCCAAACCATCCCATAGGTTGTCTAAGCTGAATAAGCCTTTTCTGTTTTCTGCGCTTGGTTGGTATTTAGGTTGAACAAATGAGCGTCCTAATTCTATTGTTTTTAGGAAGTAGAAATTTTTCATGCGCTCACTGAATTCATAAATTTCCGTTGTGGCAAGATGGTATGAGCCATCTGCTTTGCGGGCGTCATTGGTTAAAATAAATCTATACCCTCCTATGATTTCTTGATCTTCAGGTTGCCAAACAATTAATTGTTTGTAGGCTGTTGGCCCATAGTCGAATTCGTCTAGGTCACAATCTTTGCCCGTTCCGCCACCTGCCAATCTGAAAGACAATTCCCTTAGTCGGCCTATTTCTTTTAATACATTTGGGGCGTTGTGGCAGTCTACTATATAAAGTTTATTCCCACTGTTGTTGGTGGGTCTTACAAAGACATCTTCGTTTAACTCGGCTTCTAGTAAGTGTCTGTCAATTGGTTCGATGATCTCCTGCATTTGTCGATTTTATTCGGTAAGTATTTATAAAAATTATCTTTGCTTGAATTTGTGGTAAAATTCTTCGAAGTCACCTTCCGGATTGTCTTTTAGTGTGTATACAAAATGTTTCATTGCATTTGCGATTTTATGATGCTCACCAATGTGCCTGATCAAATAAGCTGGAATTGGCTTGCCAAAGTGAATCGTAATTGTTTTGCCCTTTTGTTTAAACATTTCAGAAGGCAAAAGCATCATTTCTATGTTGAGTTTAATGCCCAGTCTCTTTCTCCATTGTGCCACTCTGTAAAAGCGTTTGCTGTTTTCTGCTTCAACAAAAGTAGGAACAATATCCGTTCTGTATTTAACCGATTTAGTGATGTAACTTTTATGCCATGTTAAATCCATAATCTGCCCGCTTGCTTGTTTTCTAGAAACCATGCCTGCAGGAAAAATCAAAGTTGCTCCATCGGATGCAAATTGACGTTCAACAGCCAGCAATGATGGCTTAGCATTGCCGCCATGCTTGTTTACCCCAAGAAATATGCCTTGAAGCGGTTTCACATTCATCAAAATGTCGTTTACCAAAAAGCGAACATCAGGTCTGATTCTGTGAGCCTCACTAATATAACCCATTCCATCCAAGCCACCCAATGGATGGTTTGCGGCCAGTATTAATCGGCCGGTAGTTGGCACATTGTGGATGTTTTTGGATGTGATGGTCACCCCAATTTCATCAAAGCAAGATCGAGCAAAATCGACACCTTGTTTTCCTTTTGCAGCCGTGAGCATGCGGTTTAAGTCGTCTTGGTGGATTACTTTTTCAATAAATTTGTATAGAAATCCTGGAATAAATTTAGCAAGTTTCGGGTTTTTATCGTAAAATACTTGTCTAACATTAATTAAAGGTACATCCATGTTTTCTTCATTCATTCTGCGAATATGAGACTTTTATATCAACTTCATGTAATCAAAACAATGAAACGGGGATAAAAAAATGAAATCTTTGGAAACTTTTTTGACTTTTGTTCTCTCCAAATCAAATTAAACGATTGAAAATGAAATGAATCTTACTTGATTAATATCATTTTCTGAATAGTAAGCGCATTAATATTTTTTTTCATACTTTTGAAACATGGCAAATATTAACCCCCCTTTTAATTTTAATCAGTGGATAGAAGAGAACCGTCATTTGTTAAAACCACCTGTGGCCAATAAGAATCTTACAGTTGGTGCTGGCGATTTTATCGTAATGGTTGTTGCTGGCCCTAATGCAAGAAAGGATTACCATTACAACGAAACGGAAGAATTCTTTTATCAATTAGAGGGCGAAATTAATGTTAGAATGCAGGTAGATGGCAAACCTGTAGATGTTCCATTAAAAGCTGGCGATATGTTTATGTTGCCGGGCAAGATTCCACACTCTCCAACCAGATCAGAAGGATCATTGGGCTTAGTTGTTGAGCGCGTTCGCGCTGGAAAAGGCTTTACCGATGGATTGTTGTGGTTTTGTGAAAAATGCAACAACCCATTGCACTCAACTTACTTTGAATTGAAAGATATTGAGAACGATTTTCAACCTAGATTTAGAGATTATTACAGCAATGAAGATTTGCGTACCTGCAAGGCCTGTGGCCATGTAATGGAAACTGACCCGAAATTTTTGTAATTAGATTAAGTTTTTCCAAGTACCCTTTGCAAGGTTATACTTTAAGGTTGAGGGTAAGGCTGATAGCCAATATTTGCTTATTTCAGTTGCAAAGGAGGTTTGCATATAACAATTAATTGTGCATCCTTCGCATGCCGCATGTTTGCCTTCAAGTTTGATTGATTCCTGAACGGTTTCTTTGTTCCAAATAGAATATAATTGCTTGTTTATTGGAATGTTTTCAAGCCCGAGGTGGTAACAAGGCAAAACCAATTCATTTTCCGGAGAAATAACAATACTGCTGCTGCCAGCTCGACAAATTGGTTTGTCAATATGGTTGCCCCCATCCTTTCTTAGCTCAATAAATCCTTGGTTGAGGTATACCAATTTCTTTTTACCCCATTTCTCTAAAATTTCTAAATTTTCAGCATCCAATTTAGAACCGACATCGTTGTATTCAAAAACTGGATTTAAGATGAGCATGAAATTGTTTGGAAGGCAATAGGTCTGATATACCTCCTCAATTTGATGGATGTTGTGGCTAAAGACCGTAAATAAAATATCTGGTCTTTCTCCAATTTTTTTGGCAATCTCAATTGACTCTAAAAATTGCTTAAACAATGCAACCCCTCTGCTTTCGTTATGCTCTGATTCAACTGGAGAATCTAAAGAAAAATGAAGCATATCGATCTTTCCTTTAAGCTTCTCAGCCATTTTAGGATATAAGAGCGCGTTGGTCGTTACAGTGGTTATAAAACCCAATTCTTTGGCATAGTCTAAAAACTGTGGCAACTCTCTATGCAGCAATGGTTCGCCCCCTGTAAAATCAATAACCTGAACACCGAGTCTTTTTAAATCTTTGAGGTTTTGTTTTACATTATCAAAATTAACATAGGGAGAAGGCTTTTCCCAAATATCGCAAAAGCTGCATTTTGCATTGCATCGGTATGTAACATAATAGTTACACAAGACCGGTTTATTTTTAAGTATTAACCGCATTAGTTGGCTCCTTCGTACTTTCTAATAAACCATTCTGCAGAAATTATAAACAACAATAAAAAGAATATCCATTTTAAATTAATTAATTCGTCTGGTCTTTTCTCATTGTATGAAACCGAGGTAATGCTGTTGTTTTTCTTTAAATCTTCTATGCACGCTTCAAATTTTTCGGCTGTGTAAAATTGTCCGGCATTGTTTTTTGCCATTTCCCTGAGCAATCCAAAATCAGCTTTGGTATTTACCAATTCGATTTGCAAGGGTTTTATAATTAATTTGCCAGTAATTACCTCATTTACCCCGCTTGCTTTGGCTTTGTATGTATAAATTCCAGGATTTAAAAACCCTAAATCCAGTTGGTATGTTTTTCCAATAGGACTGAAGTTGTAATTGTATATTTTTTTGTTGGCATCGGTAAGATTCAATTGGATATTTGCCGTATTAATTGGTTCGTAGCTTGCATTGTATAATTCAGCAAGAAATTTTACGGATTCGTCTTCTTCGTATACATTTTTTAAGGGGTATACTCTAAATTTTCGTTTGTCTTCTTTGACGGTTAGGTACTGAATTGTTTTGCTTACCAACTCATTGCTTGCGAGATGGGATTCGTTTTTTACAAAATCAAACAATTTCCAACGCCAAAATCCTTCACCAAATAAATAGGCCGTCTTTTCACCATTCTGATTGCTGAAAGTCCATAAAGGGGTTTGCGTGTTTACCTGACCAATTTTTTGATAAAGCAATGATTCGGTCCCAATGCTTGCATTGTAAAAACCATAGGGCACATTTAATGGGGGCAAGTCAGAAATGCTTGAAACGGTGTTTGGCTCAAGCGTAAATGCTGTAAAATCAGTATTAAATAGTGCTTGGCTTTCATTTATTCTGCCTTGGTTCTTGTCAATTTTGGCGGTATTGTTAATTAAACTCAATTGTTCAATTGCTGTTTGATTCCCCACGATGCACCAAATTGGAATTTGTAGTTTTTTAATGCCGCTAATTAAGTCTTTAGAATTGCTGTTTTTGCCAGGAATTTGATACAATATTACTGCACTGTATAGATTTAAATCGGACAATTTAATTTCTGGCAATGAGAGTGCATTTACTTCATAGTTCTGATTTGATTGAATGGATTCTTTAATGGCACCAATATCTGGATGGGTGGTTTGATAGGCCAAAAGTATTTTTTCACGTCCATCAATTACATCAATAAAAATGTCTTTACGGTTGTTGGCATTTGAAAATTCACCAGCAATGGGACTCAAATTGGCAACAATGTGCATAGCGCCTGGCTTATCGGCTAAAAGCGTTATGCTAATTGTTTTGAAAAAGTTTTTCTGGTTAATATTAATGATGGAACTGTAAAGTGTTTTGCCTTCGCAGGTTAAACTTAAATTGGATGAACTATTGATACAGTCGTTTGCCGATATAGAAACTTCTATTGGAAATTGATTGTTTAAATAAGCAATGGCATTGTTGTTGACTTCTTTAATTAATAAATCCTTTTTCAAGATGGTATCACCCAGGCCGATGGTGTAAAGAATCGTGTTTTTATTGAGAGATTTATAAATTGGATTGTTTCCTTGGTTGTAAATTCCATCGGTGGCCAATATGACTGCTCCAATATTCTCTCTCGCATAGGTATTGTTTACAAAATCGAATACTTGACTGATATTGGTTCTTTTTTGATTAAAGTGAATAGAATCGGAAAATTTTAGGCCCTTAGCCATACTTAAGAATTCTATTTCATAGTCATCTCCTAATGTTTCATTGGTTTTCAACCAGTTTTTCAAAAACTCATTCTTGTAATAATTTGCATATTTATTGGCTACAATCGACTCAGATTCGTCAAGCACCATTAAAATCTTTGGTTTTTGAATTTCATTCAGCAATTGTATAAGCACAGGGCCCAATAAGAAAAAGCACAAGAGGCTAACACTCAAAAAACGAAGAACCGCCATTGTTTTAAATGGCTTTTGTTTAAATTGAGGTTTGTAAAGTAAATATGCGTATCCAAACCCTGCCAGAAGACAGATGGCGACAAACCACCAAGGGTAGGATAGAAGTAATTGCATGTTTTGCAAATGTAATTTATAATGTTTGAATGAAGAAACTCTCTTGCGTCATTTTTAAAGTCATATTTTTCTTTTTCTAAATTGTGCATGGAGTAAAACAAATTATCGTTTTATTTGCTTTAATTTTATGCGCACTTGTATTGTTATTGGGTCTGGAATAGCTGGAATAGCTAGCTCTATTAGGTTGAGTAAATTGGGCTATGGTGTTACGGTGTATGAATCCAATAACTATCCTGGCGGCAAATTGAGTGGGTTTAAACAAGGGGATTACCGTTTTGATGCCGGCCCATCCTTGTTCACCATGCCAATGTTTGTAGATGAATTGTTTGAATTATGTGGCGAAAATCCACGCGATCATTTTAATTACATTAAGCTTGATGAAGCTTGTCATTACTTTTTTGAAGATGGCACCCGTTTTACTTGCCCCACAAACACCAATGATTTTGCAGAATTATTGAATACCCAATTAGGGGAAGACAAGAGGGTGCTTATGCGTTTTTTTAAAAACAGTGCCAAAATGTATGACATCACGAAGCCAGTTTTTTTAGAAAATTCTTTGCATAAATTGAGCACGTATTTAAATAAAAAAGGACTCAGGGGAATAGTGAATTTATGGCGTTTGAAAATGTTTAACACCATGAATCGAGTGAATTCTAAAACGTTTAAAAATCCAAAAACCATACAATTTTTCAACCGCTTTGCAACCTATAATGGCAGCAATCCATACAAAGCGCCTGCCACTTTAAATATTATTCCGCATTTAGAATTTGGATATGGAACCTATTTTCCGATCAATGGAATGGTAGATATTACTAGTAGTTTGGTTTCTCTGGCAGAACGACAAGGCGTGAAGTTTGTATACAATCAGAAAGTTGAAGAGATATTGGTAAAGAAAAATAAGGCATACGGTGTTAAAATAAATGGAACAGAGAAGCATTCAGACATAGTTGTTAGCAATATGGATATTAGTCCAACTTACAAATATCTATTGCCGAATGTGAAGACGCCAAATAAGGTTAAGCATCTTGAATCGAGCAGCAGCGCTTTGATTTTTTATTGGGGTATCTCTAGAGAATTCCCTGAATTGGACTTGCATAATATTTTCTTTAGCGAAAACTATGAATTGGAATTTTCTAAAATATTCCAAGATAAAACCGTTGGAGCTGATCCGACAATTTATGTTAATATTAGCTCGAAATATAAGAAAGACGATGCCCCTGAGGGATGTGAAAATTGGTTTGTTATGGTGAATGTGCCGGCAAACGAAGGCCAAGATTGGGATACAGTTGTTGCAGAAACCCGCAAAAACATCCTTGCAAAACTATCGCGTTTATTGGGCGTAAACTTTAATGCATTTATAAGCAATGAATCAATATTAGATCCACGCAGTATAGAAAGTAAAACATCTTCATACAGAGGGGCCTTATACGGCAGCAGCAGCAACCATATGATGTCAGCCTTTTTTAGACATGCCAATTTCAGTGGTTCAATTGAGGGATTGTATTTTTGCGGTGGCAGTGTTCATCCTGGCGGCGGCATACCTTTGTGCTTGCTCAGTGCGAAAATTGTGTCGGGGCTCATTAAATCTTAAAAATGCTTGCTTTTTTCCTGCATTGGTATTTTAAACTAAGTTTTTTATCGTTTCACACCGAATTTTATCGAAGTAATGCAAGTCCTATACCTTATTGGTCTAAATTTGACCCTTATTCGTGAACTGTATGATTCGTAAATTAATATTACCTAGCTTTTTGTTTGTTTGCTTTTTACTTAATGGACAAGTTAACACATTTAGTTTAAAGCAATGCATAGAGTATGCATGGATGAATAATTTAGAGGTAAGGCAATTTGTTTTAAACAGCGAATCTTCCAGCATAGACCTTAAGCAAAGTAAATCAAATATTTTACCAAGTTTATCTGCAGGTGCCGGACAAAACTATCAGTTTGGTAGAAGCATTGACCGATTTACCAATCAATTTAGCAACCAGACCATACGCTCCAATAACTTCAGTTTGAATGCCAATTTACTTTTGTTTGGAGGGTTTCAAACGCAAAACAATATCAAGCTTGCCAATGCAACGCAAAAGGCAGCGCAAGAGAATATTTATAACATTAAGAACCAAATTGCATTGAATGTAGCCAATGCTTTTTTACAGGCTATACAATCTGAGGAAAATATTAAAAATTTGAACTTTCAAGTTGAAACCACAAAACAGCGTGTCATTAAAGCTCAGAAAATGGTAGATGCTGGAACTGCAGATCTAAGCAGTCTTTTAAGCTTAAAGGCACAATTGGCAAATGAGCAGTACAATGTGGTAACGGCAATAAATGCTAAGAATGCATCGATGTTGAATTTAAAAACATTGTTGCAAATGGGCAATGATAAAGATTTGAATTTAAGTATGCCAGTGGTCTCTATGGACATTATTTCAAATGCATTTTCGGTAAATGAATTGTATCAAATTGCCGTAGAAAATATGCCTCAAATAAAGTCTGCAATACTGCAGAATGAGGCGGCCAAATACCAAACCCGCACCACACAAGGCAGCATGTTTCCAACAATAGCGTTGTTTGGCTCCTTAAGCACCGTGTATTCTCAAAGTGCTCAAATATACAGCAACCCTACAATTATTGGAACCCAGGTAATCGGTTATACGCAAACCAACAATGAATTGGTGGTTCAGCCAACCTATTCTTATCAAAAAAGCACTAAGGCTTTTAATCAACAGCTTACTGATAACTTAGGGCAAGGTGCAGGCATTAGTTTGAGTTGGAATATTTTCAATGCTTTTCAAGTTCAGAATCAAATTCAGAAAGCAAAAATTAATGAAGCTTTAAGCGACCTAAATTTGCTTAAAGTAAAGAACAATTTGCTGAATGAAATTAATTCAGCCATGAACAGTTACAATGCTGCTAAAGCAAAACATGATGCTGCAATGAACAATGTTGAAGCACAGAAAATGAGTTTTGATTACATACAAAAGCGCTTTGATGCTGGTGTAACAAATTCATATGATTTTATTCAATCAAAGAACAATTTATTGCAATCACAATCCAATGAAATACAAGCCAGATATGAACTTGTTTTTCGCGGATTAATTTTAGAATTTTACAAAGGCAATCCAATCAATTTATAAGCGCTTACATGTCAACCAAAAAAATCATCATCATCCTGTCTTCAGTTGCAGTTTTATTAATTCTTGTGGCCGTTTTCACAAAAAAAGACAATAAGGGAATTAAAGTAGCTACAGAAAAAGCCGAGTTAAGAAGTATAACCGAAGAGGTAACGGCTAGCGGTACTATTTATCCAGAAAATGAAGTAAAGATAAGCCCAGATGTATCGGGAGAAATTATTGACTTGTATGTGAGGGAAGGCGATACGGTAAAACGCGGTCAATTGTTGGTGAGAATCAACCCTGATATTTATCAAACCCAATTGGAGCAAGCAAAAGCAGGCTTAAACAATGCAAAAGCATCGTCTGCCAATATCCAAGCCCAGTTAACACGAACCAAAGCGAATGTTGAACTTCAAAGGAAGAACTTTGAAATGCAAAAGAAGTTGTTTAACGACAAAGTAATCAGTCAACAAGAATACAATACTGCCGAAGCACAATACGAAATGTCTAGAGCAGAACTTCAAGCTGCAGAAAAGCAAACCTTGGCTTCGCAATACAATACCGAATCGGTAGAGGCAAGTGTTAGCCAAGCAGGCAAAACGTATAACCGTACCAGTGTTGTAGCGCCAACGGACGGTGTTATTACTGGTTTGGTTTCAAAGAAAGGTGAACGTGTTGTTGGAACTGCTCAAATGGCCGGCACTGAAATGATGCGTATTTCTGATTTAAGCAGAATGGAGGTAAGAGTAGATGTAAACGAAAATGACATTGTGCGCATTGATGTTGGAGACTCAGCCGGAATTGAAGTAGATGCTTATTTAGGTAAAACATTTAAAGGCATAGTTACCCAGGTTGCCAATAGCGCTAAAAGCTCGACAGCAATGAGTACGGATCAGGTTACCAAATATGAGGTGAAGATTTTAATATTGCGCTCATCATACGAAGCGATGATGAATGAGAACAATGGTAAAATGCCATTCAGACCAGGCATGAGCTCAACGGTGCATGTATACACCAAACAAGAACTTAATGTTTTGGCGGTTCCAGTTTCTTCAATAACCATGAAGGAAAAGAAAGACAAACCAGAAGAGAAAGAAGAAGTGGTTTTTATTGTCGAAAATGGAAAAGCCGTTCAGAAGGCAATTAAAACGGGCATTCAAGACACCAAGTACATCAAAATAACCGAAGGAATTAAACCTGGTGTGATGGTAATTACAGCGCCATACGAAGCCATAAATCTAAAGATTAAGGATGGTATAGCCGTTAAAGTAGTTGACAAAGAAATTCTTTACGAAGAAAAAAATTAGACAATACCAATGGTCAAGTTTTGGTGGCTGCCGAACATTTAAATCCGGGGTCGTGCTTTGTTAAAAATGAATACCATAGTGTTTTTTCCAATGGCCTCAAGATTACATGAAGTTTTAGCTAAACTAGTTTTTAAGCAATAAGTTGAATAAATTAATGTTGCTTAAATTTGGACTTACCTTTTTTAGTTTGATGTAAATAAGAGAATTGTTGCTCAAATTAGAAGCAGAAATATCGCTTTTGTTGGCGTAATACAAGTTCCCTGAATAATCTGTAGCTACGATGCAAGAAACGTTGTTAGGGTCAAAGGAAATGTTGCCAATTTGAATTTTAAACACTGAATTGTAACGGCTGTCAATTAAAAATAGATTTTTAACGTCTATTGGCAAACCGGTTTCATCGGTGTATTGGGCAATAATGTTGCTAGAGAAGCTTGGTGTTTTGTCCAATAAATATCCAAAAGTTCCGAGCTGGTGTATTTTAATTTCTGATATTTTATTGTCCTTTTGCAGGCCTTTAATTCTCTCGTTGCTGTAAGCTTTAAATTCCGAAAATCTTATTTTATTTAAAGCATTAAATTCCAATTCTCTTTTGGCGCGAATATGCAAATAGTTTTTATAGGCTTTTGCAAATTTGCTGATTTGCTTTTTAAGTAATTTTTTATCATCGGTATCTGTAATAAATGCTTGCAGACGCTTAAATCCATCAATTGTTTTAATGTTTATTTCACAGTATTCTTTGCCCTTGGTGTAATGGATCCGAACATCAAAATATTTGGTGTTTTTAATATAAGTTTCGTTAAACTCCTTCTTGTTTTCAGCATTAACAATGGTGTTAAAATTAATGGCTTTGAACGCTTTTAATTCTGCAAAGATTTCTTGTTCGGTTTTGTCTAAGACTTTAAAGTATTGACGCTCTTTATTTCTAATTTTTGGGATTACTTTTTGGATTTTGATATAGGACTTGCCTTTTTTAATTTTAAGGCCTTTCAGATTGCCATTGCTGTTAAAGTCTTTGTTCCAGGTTCTGTCCAAATCGGTATAGAATGTTTGGCTTTTAAATACCAGCTGGCTGTTGTTTTCTTTATCACTTAAAAAAATATTGTGTCTGCCGAAAAAACGTTGTTTAAACGAACTGGTATCAAACTGGTAATAGGAATTGCATTGGTTGCTATTTTCGATTTTGTAGAAATCGATAGGTGTAAAGTTTGCTGCAAATACTTGGTTGTAGAAATTAAGATCTTGCCAAGTATTTGATTCGTAGTCGAAAAAATAGGTTAACGCACTATCGCTGTTTACTGGAAGATTCGCTTTAATTTGGTGTCCGTCTTTTAACTTTGCCGAACTTTTTTCGCAAGTTGCCTGGATATTGAACAAAAATTGGTTGCAAAATTGACGGTCTCCATTTTTAAAATTTAAGCCGGCAAATAGGATGTCACTTGGACTGTTAATTTGAATTAATTTTAAATAAATAGGGACCGTAATATCCTCTCCTTTTTCATTGACAAAACTATTAGCTGCCACACTTAGTTTGAGGCCAGAGTTGGAATAGATTAGGCTGTTGGTGGAAGGATTAATGGTAAAGTATTCTGTGTTAGGCGAAATTTTAGGATAGGGTTTGTTAAATTCTGGACTATTGCCAAAATCAGGAACAAACTCTTTAGCAAAAGGAATATTGCCGGTTTCCTGTTTGTCGTTTTCATTTTCGCCAAATTGCTGAGGAATAATTTCTCCTTTGTATAAATTTTGAAGGTATTCAATTTCGAAATCAATGAGCTTTCCATTGTTAGAAAAATAGGATATCGAAATTGCATTGATGTTGTCTGAATTGATGTTAAAAAGTATGCTAAGTTTCTCTTCCGACAAATCCTCTATCCCTTTGTTTGTAAATACGGAAAGGTTGTCGTATAAATTGAGGCGACTTAGGGTTTTAAATCGAATGATATTGGCAGGCAAATCGGTGATTCTATCAATACTTAAACCCAGGGTTTGCATAGTGGTTTGGTTTTGAATGAAATCTGGAATTTGCACCAAATCTTTTGGCAAAAAATCACCGATGATGTGCAGTTCTTTTAAAATTGGAAGACTCTTTAGTGCGCTTAGGTTCTCAGGTTTCCCAAGAATATAGATGTACAGTGTTTCAAGATTTTTAATCTTGCTTATGTATTTTAGGGCATCAAGTTTTTCTTCATTAATACTGATGTGTAAGATTTCAATTCCTGAGCACGAATCAAAGGTGTTGGCATTAAACTCTCCGTGGTAATCGATTAAATTGAGCTCTTTTATGATTTCTCCTACACCTGTTTTGGTAAAGATCTCGTTTAATTTAGCGGTTTGGTTAATTTTTAAAGCCTCAATGAAATTATAATCACTAGGGCTTTGAATAAATTGATCTATTGCCTTTGGCGAGCTTAGTTCAAGATGGTCGAAGCGGTAAGTTTTAACGTCTTTTAAATTAAAGTAGTCATTGCTTTGCGCAAAGGATAAGATGCTTTTGCAAATTAAAAGTAATACAACACTTAGTTTTTTAATCATTCTATGCCTTTATATTCAATGTTTATTTGGTAATTGAGGGATAAATGGGTTTTAAATTCACCCGCTTTATGCAAAGGTATTTTAATTTCAGCAGAAAAACATGATTGTTCAGCCATTACAGATAATGAAGCTTGGAATTGTTTACATGATTTAAACACTTCATTTTCCATTCCAAATGGGCAGCTTACTGTGTATTTTTCTAATATTGGATATTCAGTAATTGACGACTGCGCAAGACATTCTGCTGCAGTATTTCCGTATGCTTCAATTAGACCTGGAACACCCAACATAGTGCCACCAAAGTAACGAACAACAACAACTAAGATATTGCATAAGTCAAGTTTTTGAATCTGCCTTAATATCGGTTTTCCTGCAGTGTTAGATGGCTCCCCATCGTCGTTGGCTCTAAAATTTTGTTTGTCGTGGCCTAATATCCAAGCAAAACAATGGTGGCTTGCATCAGGGTATTTTTCTTTAAGTCCATTCAAATGAATTTTAATTTCTGCTTCATTTTTTACCGGCCAGGCGTAGGCAAAAAACTTACTGCCCTTTGCCTTGTACAAACATTCACACGAAGAATCAATCATTTTATAGGTGCTCGAAAACAACATTAAGCAAAGAGAATTAAATAAATGGATACGATAGAAATTCCGATTCCCAAGAATTTGTATAGATTGATTTTTTCGGAAAAAAATAGCCAGGCTAAAATGAAAGACAGCAACATGACCAATGAATTATTGACCAAATAAAATTGACCAGAACTTAAGAAGCCTGAGCCTAAAGCCAAGAGCATAAAATGCACAGAAAAATAATTTGGAATCCCAAGTATTATGCCATGCGATAGGCTTTTATATTCTTTGGTTAGATTCACTTTTGTAGCGATAGAGAATACAATTGAGGTTATTAAGGCCATTGAGAAAACCAGGATGATAACACTTGATGGAGACGACCCATTAAGATTCTTTTGTAAGATATTTAATGAGGTGTCAATAATGCCAGATCCAATAAAAATAATTAAAGGTATAAATAAAGTTTTTAAAGACCATTTTTCACCTTTTTTATAGGTCATCAAAACAACTGCAGGTATAGATAGCAACAATGCAATTATTCTTAATACTCCAAATGCTTCGTGCAGAACAATTGCGCCAAAAGTAACTGGAATCATTAATGACAATTTTGAAGCGGCACTGCTAATACCAATCCCTATTTTTGAGGAGGAATAGGCCATTGCATAAAATATGGCAAAAAATAAAATGCCTAGCCCTAAGCAAGATAAAATGATCTTGCTGTTTAAATGCTCAAAATTCAGACCTTGGTTCATTATTATCCCTGTAACAATGCAGGCTATGTAGTTCCCGGCAATGGCAGGAAGGGTAACGATTTTCTTAAGGTCAAACCATTTAAAAAACAAGAATAGACTTGAAGATAAGACAACCGATAGCAGTAAATAAATCATTCGTAGATTGTTAAATAATCATCTATTAAATCTTCTGAGCTAGAGGCTACAAAATCGATCTTTGGAGCTACTATTCCGTTGTTTAATATACGTTTTTTTGATTTTAAAATTCTAATTTCATCGTATAGGTTTGCATCGATAAAACTGTTTAATAACATAGAGCCACCTTCAATTACCACACTGGATATTTTGCATAGGTACAAAGCCTCCATTAGTGTTTCAACCTTGCAATCCGGTATTTTGATGTATTCAATTCCATGGCTAATTTCATTTTTAATCCCATTTAAAACAATGGTTCTTTGGCTTTGATCGTAAAATTTTAAATGGTTATTTTCAGACTTGAGTTCAAAGTCAACAGCGATTCTTGTTGGATTTTTACCTGGCCAAAGTCTGGTGTTTAATTGAGGATTGTCTTGAATCAGGGTATTGGTTCCAACTAAAAATGCATCTTCTTCACTGCGCCATTTATGCAAACGTGTTTGAGCGGCTATTCCACTAATTTGTTTAATTGCCTCAGAGCCCATAAATCCATCAGAGGATTCTGCCCATTTTAAAATTATATAGGGTCTTTTATTGTTGATATACGTAAAAAATCGTTTGTTTAATTTTTTGCACTCATTTTCGAGAATACCAAATTTAACCTCTATCCCTGATTTTTTTAATTTTTCTATGCCTTGTCCAGCAACAAGTGGATTGGGGTCTAAACTTCCAATCACAACTTTTTTGATTCCATATTGAATTAATAAGTCGGCACAAGGAGGTGTTTTACCAAAATGAGAACAAGGTTCAAGGGAAACATAGGCAATAGAATTTTTTAGCAAACCAGGCTCTTTAACACTGTTTATAGCATTTACTTCTGCATGAGGACCTCCGTAAACGCTGTGGTAACCAGAGCCAATAATTTCACCATTCTGCACGATGATGCAACCCACCATTGGATTTGGCGACACATGTCCAAATCCTTTTTCAGCCAAGGCAAGGCATTGAGAAATATATTTTTCGTCTTGATTTGTTATTCTGCGAAATTACTTAAAACTTTGCATACATGATAACATTGAGGGAAGCCTATCAAAATTCAAAAGAAACACTCTCTCGTGTTTATGATCAATCTGAAGCAAGCGCGGCATTAAAATTCTTATTTGAGCATCAATTTTCTTTAACAAATAAGGATTTTCTCATGAAAGGCGAAGAACCCTTTGATCAGGAGCAAGCGTTGGAACTCATATTGAACCGTTTGCTGCTGCATGAACCAATTCAGCATATTCTAGGATATGAGTTTTTCTCGGGTTTAAAAGTAGCAGTCAGTTCTGATGTGTTAATTCCCAGACCTGAAACTGAAGAGCTTTTGCAATGGGTCATTGAAGAGGAAAAAGATTCCATTAAAGTAATTGCTGATTTTTGTACCGGAAGTGGTTGTTTGGCTTTGGCTTTGAGAAAGCACTTTCCAAATGCAAGGGTAATAGCAACAGATATTTCTGAAAAGGCCATAGAATTGGCTAAAAAAAGTGAGCTTATGAATTTTGGTTCAAGTCATATTGAATGGAACATTCATGATTTGTTGACCCAAGATTATTTATTGGACCGTCCTGATGTCATTGTTTGTAATCCGCCCTATATAAAAGTTGAAGAAAAGGATATTATGGATGTTAACGTTTTAGATTTCGAGCCACATTTAGCCTTGTTTGTGTACGATTCAGACCCTTTATTGTTTTATAAAATTGTTATAGAATTGTTTCTAATTGGAGATATGCCAAATATCTATTTCGAATTAAATCCTTTGACTGCCGACGACTTGGGTCTATGGTGCGCCGAAAAAGGGCTGAATTGTCAATTTAGAGTCGATCTAAGCGGCAAAAAACGTTTTGCAGGTATTAGTAAATAAAAGTTTAATTTTGCCCCCTCATGCGTTTATTCAAGTTAAATAGGAACAAATCTGAAGCTCCAATGGTTGCAGCCTTTTCGATCTTTAGTATTGTTGTAAGTTTGGTTACTTTCCCTGCAATAATATGGTATAGCTTTTTGGTTTTTCCAATTATGGCAATTATCTATATGGTTTTACGAAAATTTAGATTGGGGTTTTTCAAACAAGAGTGCTTTTTAATATTAGATGGTGAGGGGCTTAGGTATTCTTTTACAGTCATTCAAAGACCTAGAATTCTAAAATGGGAGCAAGTCGATAAAGTAAATTATCAATTGTATGAGATCAACTTTAAATTAAAAGAGACGGGCGAAATCATTAGCATGCAAACCGGCTACTTAGAAAACGAAGCTGAAATATCTGACTTAAAAGCTTACATTGAAACGCAATGCCAAATGATGTAATCTAAGGTAAGATTGTGATTTGGGTATTGCACTCTGTGTGCGTAAAAATTTCTTCGATTTCTTGATTGTTTAACGCAACACAACCTCTAGTCCAATTGTCTTTCCAGTGGTTTTTTGGGTCTTGCTCCGCCCACCACAAACCGTGTATAAAAATATCCCCTCCAGGATTTACTTTGAGTTGTTTTGCTTTTTGCTTATCCGATTCGTTTGGGTACGAAATTTTTAAAGATTTATAGCCTCTACTCTTAGGGTTTTTGTATGAAATGTAATAGGTGCCCTCAGGTGTTTTATTGTCCCCTTGAGTTGTTTTGTGCCCCACTGGGTTTGCGCCCAAAGAGATTCTAAATACTTTAAAAGTGTCGGCAAAATATGCGTACAATTTTTGAGCAGATTTCTTAACTTTAAATCGGGTAATTGTTGAAGTTATTGAAATGATTCTGTCTTCTTCAGCGGTTTCAATTTTCTTTTTAATTGCCTCGGGCGTTTTGGGCTTTGCGCTGCTTACGCTTGGGTTGTTAATTTTAACTTTAGGCGGGAAACGGTAAACAGTATCTCTATACACTTTGGGTTTAGGACCATTTGAACTTGTAAAAGAATAAGTGAGCAACCCAAAAAGGGCAAGACTCAATATGATTTTAAAGATGTTCATATTTTTTAAACGCAGGTTACAGCAACAATATTGCCTTGAATTATTTTTTCTTTAAAAGTAGTTTTTTCATAAAAACTTTTTCTGCTGTATGTAAAAAATTAACCATGTCCATCCAATTTTCTTTAGGAAGATACTGTGCTTTGTATGTTTTTTCAATTTTGAAAACGATTTTACCATCTTCAATGGTCGCTGATGTTGTAAATACCCCAGCGGCATTCTCAAAATTAATATTAAAATCACTTAAATTTATACACTCATATCCGTCAGGTATTTCAATGCTGTTGTTCCAGTGAATTTCTTTTAGATTGCTGCTGTACACATCAGATATACGCTCTTGAACTTTGTAGTCTGATAATTGGTATTGTTCGGTCATTAATTTACCCAAATTCAGAGCAATAATTGATTCGTTGTTTCCCTTTTCAATTAGGCCTTTGCTTTTAAATACGACTTTAAATCCATAATCTTTTGATTCATCATCTGGGTAAGTGCCATCTTCAAATATGCGCAAGCTATCAATGCTTAAATCTGAGAAATGGTATTCATTGTAAAGGAAGGCCAGCATTCTTTCTTTGTAATAGTCTTTAAAATAAAGTTTGTATGAAGAGTCGATTCTAGAGGCCTCTTCGAACCATTTTTCATTCGAACTAAATTCTTTGAAGTTGTATAGGTCATTGTAATTAACCAAGCCGAAAAAACTGTACGGAGTTCTTAGGCGTTCGTAATCAAATTGATTTTTGATGTAGTCGCTAATGGCATCTTTTTGAGCGCCTTTCATTGAGTAGGTATTTACAAAGGCATAATCATAATCTTTGTCTTCAGAAATAATGATTTCCGAATTTTGAACATACATGTTTTCAGCCGCACCCACCACAGGATACTTTATTTTTTCCGCGGGCTTGGTAAGGTCTTTTGCGTCAAATACAATTAAATCTGTTCCAGAGAAGGAGCCAAATCTTTCGTAAATGTTGCTTTCTTTTTTATATGAATTTACGTACAAATCTTGGTCCTTTCTTGGAATGTATAGTCCCCAAGTAATTTCATATGGAGATATAATCTCAGACCAATCGCCATCGTATCGGTTTAAAGAAGCCATCATTTTATATTTGATGCCTAATTTATCGCAAAATCTTGCCATCACCACTGTGTAAGCCATGTCGCCATAAGGCATCTGGTTGAGTTCGTCTTCATTTACCAAATATTCATGAAGCTTATTTAGTTTGCTAAATTTATCTTTATCGTTTTTTGTGAATGTTTTTAAGAAAGCAGAGAAAAATTTACTTAAGCCAACTTCAGTGTAAGGTTCACTTGATTTTTGGGTGTTTAAATAATAAAGAAATGTAGGAATATAGTTTTTGTTTTGATAGAATTTCCGGCCCAAAGCCACGATATCATCTTGAGAAACATTCGGGTCTTCAAATTGATAACTGAAGTTTTCCTTTTTAGAATTGTCTGATTGAATGAGGGCATATTTTACAACGGGATGGTGCAAATAATTAAAACTAAAGTCTTCCTCTTTGAAGGTATTAACTAAATTGTAATTGCATTCATAAGTCGTTTTTCCTGAATTGGCTTTTTCTGTGAATTTATAATTGCAGTTAAATGATTTTTGAATTAATTTTAATTCATTTGGAACGCTTATAACGGTTACACTGTTTGCAATTGGGTAGCTTTCTTGTACAAATTTATTTTTAAAGAGCAGATATTTGTTGCGGTTGTGGTTTATGATTTCAATAATAGAATGGTCGTATTTTCCATTGGTGATTGATATTTTTCTGAAGTCTTTTGATTTGGTGGTAAAAGTAAATTCATATTTATAATCAATAATATCCCCAATTTCTAAGCCTTCAAGTGGAATTTCTTCTTTTTTCTTTTCGTCCTCTTCCTCTTGGTTTTCAGCTTTGTCGTATCCATCGTCTGGGTAGTTTTTGTCGAAGTATTCGTATATGATATTGACTTTACCGCTTGGTTTTATTTGCTTTAATTCGTAGCGTTTTAGGTCATTGTTTTTTACCAAAGTGCTAAAATTATTAATAGCGGAAATGTCTTTTAACAAATACTGCGCTCTGAAAACAACGTTGACTTTGTAATCATCTAGGTTGTAATTTGTGTAGGTGCTCTCGTCCATCATTCTAACAATGACAACCGATTCTTGTTTGAACGTATCGTTATACGCTTGGCTAAAATATGTTTTTTCATATGGCGACTGACCAAGTAATAATATACTGATAAATAAAAATGGGAATAAAAGTATTTTTTTCATTTTTTGATTTCGAGTTTTAGTTATTGAATTTCAATATAGGAATTATAAAAAGAAGACAGTTTTTTGCAATCATTCATAAATGTTTTTAGCATTGAACTGGGTAGGTAATCTTTTTTGTTGATCATTGTTTTATTATACACTATCGTGTTTCCAACGATCTTCATTTCCAATTTGAAGGCATAATATTCATTGTCAATATTTAGATCCGTTGGCAATGAAAGTACTTTTTGGTCTTTGTTTAAATTTAAAGTAACCACCCGTTTAATATAATTTTTATGGCCAAGATCTAGGTCTACTCGTCTGGTGGAATCGAACCAAACCCCATCAAAATCTCTTTCCCATTCAATGTTCACATATAAGCGGTCTTGGCCTTTTATTACTTGATCTTGTATGTTTAAGTCATAAGAAATTTCAGGAACAATGTCTCTGTTTCCCAAATCACTAGAAACGATATTGCTTATTTTGAAATTGATGTTATTGTCTTTTAAATAGTTGTATAATACTTCGCTTTTGCTTTCTGTTTCTAAAAAGTTAAAACCGCGAATAAGGTCTAATTTACTTTCACCGTTGAATGTTTTTTTAACATGGTTATTCAGCGTCAATCCATTTATACTTATGGTTTCATTGCTGTATGCCTCATTGTGCTCATACCCCCATTCAGGGATGGTTTCAATCGAGTAATTTTCTCCATTTTCTACTATGCATTTTCTGCCCTGAATTCTATTGGCATAGTCGTACATGGCAATATAGTTTTCAGTGCCATCTAAGAAAACAAATTTACCGTTGAGTTTAACTGCGCAAATTGCATGGTTGTCTACCGGCATGCCTGGCTGATCGTAGCTAAAATTTTGGTGCTTTGTGCCTATCCATACCATTCTTGCGTCATAACCTAAAACCTTCAACATGTTTTTTGTTAAATTGGCCATGCCTTTGCAATCGCCGTATCTTTTTCTAAATACATCTGCGCATTCGTCGGGTCTAAATCCTGCAATACCATCTTCGAAAGCGATGTAGCGGATGTTATCTTGTATCCAATAAAAGACTGTTTTTATTTTGTCTTCGTCTGTTTTTTTGTTTTTAACTAAATTCTTGGTGAATTGGGCAAATACAGAGGTGTCATTGGTTAAATTAGAAGACACCAACCTGTACCATCTGTATAAATCGTCTGTATTGTTGAGTATTTGATGGGTTCTTCCGTTTTTAGATGCAGACTTAAACTGGAAGTACAGCATAGGGTAATTATACGAAGGACCGCGGTCTGATTCGTAATTTTGGAAACCTTTTAAACGCTTAAACGTATACACCAAATATTTGATTTTTTCTTTATTGGCGCCTGTTTTAGGGTATTCTAAAACGGTATCTTTTGTGTAAATAAGACCTTCAAAATTCTTTTCAATGATTTCAAATTTCAAATAATCATGTAGGGCAATTTTTATAATTTTCTTTTGTGTAAAATGATCATCCGCTACATACATAACGCTATTAAATTTAGCATCTCTACATTCTTCTGTGTATTCGTAACTAACCTCTGTTCCTCTGATGGGCAAATTCAAATCATAGATTTTATAACGGCTATCGGTCTTAAAGTACATATAGCCATCATTGCTTTCATCGCGTTTTTTAAGATTGGCCGTATTGTTGTCGATTTTTGCATAGAATTTACCCACAGAAACCATAGAGTTGTAATGCAAAACAATAGGCTCTTCAACAAAATCGCGAATGGTTTTATACTCGTATTCATAGGTTGAAGTCATAAATACTTGACCATCGGGAATAGGGTGTTCGGTTAATTCTGGCTTTGTTTTGCTTTTCGATTTTTTGGCTTTTTCAATCTTGGCTAAACTGTCTGCTTTTTTATTTTCAGAAATGTATTCCTTGTAGTATAGAGAAGAGTCATATTTGTCGTTAAAAGCAAAATCAACGGTTATTTTAATCCGGTCGTTCACAATGCTTTCTTCCGGAAATTCTTCAGCCAAATCACCCGCTTCTGAGATGTTGTTTGGACCAACATTAACCTCTTCTTCCCCTTGAAAAACTGCTTTGGTTTCATAAGGATTGGGAATATGTATACGCGGACTTGAGCATGCTAGTAAAAATAGCAATAAGAAATAAATCACATGTTTCATGTTTTGGACTTTCATAGCGGTGTAGAGAGGTTTTTTCTTTTCAATAATAGTAAAAATATAAAGGTTAAAAAACCATTCACAAAAATAATTTCGTTACCAAATTGGTATCCGCCAAACCAAGCTTTTCCATTTTGTTGAAGCAAATAGCTAATCACAGGAGATATAAGGCATACCAAGGGAATTAGCTTATCGTTGTAGGTGTATTTGGTAAAAAGTCCCGCAGCAAATAAGCCAATTAATGGACCATAGGTTAAGGATGCCATACCTAATATTACATCAATACTTGCTTTTGAATTAAAGGCATACTTGATGAAAACAATAACTATAAGTAAAACAAAAGCAAAGCCAATGTGCACCCAATGTCTAATTTTGGTTTGTTGGTTTTCTCCATATTTTGCGTTCATTCCAAACCCTAAAAAGTCTATGCAAAATGAGGTTGTTAGAGTCGCTAATACAGAGTCAGCGCTGCTGAATGTGGCTGCGGTTAAGCCGATAATAAATGCCAAAGCTGTAAATGTTCCGAAGTAGCCCAGCGCCAATGTTGGAAACACATTGTCACTCACCTCGGGAATTTGAATGCCTTTGGTGTTTGCAAAGTGATAAAGCAGAACCCCTAAAGAGAGGAAAAGTACATTTACAATCACCATTACAATGCTAAACCAAAACATATTTTTTCTGGCTTCTCCCAGCGATTTTAAGCTTAAGTTCTTTTGCATCATGTTTTGATCAAGTCCTGTCATTGCAACGGTGAACAAAGCGCCACCTAATATGTGTTTTGCCCAAAAATTGCCTTTTAGATAATCGGTTTCTATAACTTTATTTAAGCTGCTGTGCCTCACTGTTTCAAATAAGTCTGAGAAATTATAATTCAATTGATTGGCAATTGCCGCGATTGATAACACAACACCAAGAATTAAGAACAGAGATTGAAAGGCATCGGTGTAAACCAATGTTTTAATTCCACCCTTGTAGGTATACAGTAACATGAGGGCAATAAAAACGGCCGCCGTTAATGGAAACGGAATGCCATAGCCATTAAATACAAATATCTGCATCACTCCAATGGCTAAGGTAAGTCTTCCACCTGCGCCCAATAGACGTGAAATTAAGAAGAAAAATGAGCCAGTTTTTTGTGCATTTTTTCCAAAGCGTTGCTGTAAATAGGTGTATATTGAGACCAATTCAAGACGGTAATAAAGCGGCAACAATATATACATTATAATAAAATAACCTAAAAAGTAACCAATAACCACTTGAAGGTAGGTTAATGAATTGTTTAATACTGCACCGGGAACTGATATATAGGTAACGCCGCTTAGAGAATCACTAAGCATTCCAAATGCAACAAGGTACCATGGCGATTGTTTGTTGCCTATAAAATAGGAAGCAGAATCTGCTTTCTTAGCTGTAATTCTACTGATAATGATTAAAGCGGTGAAATAGGATAAGATCACAGCAAAAAATATACTTGCACTCATATTGATTTTCAATACCAAGTATTCGTTTTTTCAATACTTAGCACTGAGTTTTGTAATTTGTTCAAAAATAAAGTTTACCAATTGTCTAACAAAAAAATATTGTACACTAAACTAATATGATTTTGAATTGTTGGACAAGTACAACAATAGAAATAATAACTTTAAATTTGTGAAGATGAGTAATCAAAAGACAGAAGAAGAATGGCTGAATGAGTTAGGCGAAGAGTCATACAGGGTTTTAAGGCAAAAAGGTACGGAAAGGCCGCACACTGGGACTTATAATAAGTTTTGGGAAGAAGGAGAGTACGTTTGCAAAGGATGTAAGCAAGTTTTATTTGAATCAAAGACAAAATTTGATGCTGGTTGCGGATGGCCTAGTTTTTATGAGTCAATTGACAAATCAAAGGTTCTTGAAAAACCCGACTACACCCATGGCATGCACCGTGTTGAGGTGCTGTGTTCAAATTGTCAAGGACATTTAGGGCACGTTTTTACTGATGGACACGGAACCCCTACAGGATTCCGCTATTGCATCAACAGCGTATCTTTAGGTTTTAAGAAAAAGGAAAGTTGAATTATTTTTTTCTGAAGAAAATCTTAATTGGAACCCCGTTGAAGTCAAAGTTCTGACGCAATTGATTTTCCAAGAATCGTTTATAAGATTCGCTAATGTATTGTGGCAGATTGCAAAAGAAAGCAAAGCACACCGATGTGGAAGGCAATTGTTGAATGTATTTAATGGAAATGGTTTTCCCTTTAACCCCCGGAGGAGGCGTATTCTTAACAATCGGCAACATTAACTCGTTTAGTTTGCTTGTTTTAACACGGTTAGACATATTTTCGTGCACTTTAACAGCCGTTTCCATAGCTTGGAAAATACGCTGCTTGTTAAGCGCACTTATAAACACAACAGGATAATCTACAAAAGGTGCAGTTCTTTTTTTAATGTGTTCTTCATACTCCTTGGCTGTATTGTTTCCTTTGTCGTATAAATCCCATTTGTTCACTAAAATCATAATTCCTTTACCGTGTCTATGGGCTAAAAACAACAAGTTCATGTCTTGCGACTCAATACCTTGCAGCGCGTCTAACATGACAATACAAACATTGCAATTTTCGATTGCACGCAAGCTGCGCATCACTGAGTAGAACTCTATATTTTCTTCAACTTTTGATTTTTTTCTAATACCAGCCGTGTCAATTAAAACCAGGTCTTTGCCAAATGCATTGTAACGCGTATGAATAGAATCTCTAGTGGTGCCTGCAATATCTGTAACAATGTTTCTATTGTAACCCACCAAAGCATTTACAAAAGATGATTTTCCTACGTTTGGCCTTCCCACTATGGCTATTTTAGGGAGTTCACCAAGGTTTTCATCATCAAATTCTTTGCCATCATCAGCAGGAAGCAGTTCAACCAATTTGTCTAATAATTCACCTGTTCCACTACCTGTAGCAGAGGATATGGCGAAAATTTCTTGAAATCCTAAGCGGTAAAAAACGGCTGTTTCTGAAATTTGATCGTGGTTATCAACTTTATTGACAACCATTATAACAGGCTTATTTGATTTTCTTAAAATATTTGCAAATTGTGAATCTAATTCTGTTACATCTGTTTGCACATCAGCCATAAATATTACGACTGCGGCCTCTTCAACAGCAATTTGAACCTGTTCGCGGATAGCGGATTCAAATATATCTTTGCTGTCTTTAACGTATCCTCCTGTATCGATTACTGTAAAAGATTGACCATTCCACTCGCTGTCACCGTAGTGTCTATCACGCGTTACTCCACTAAAATCATCAACAATTGCTTTTCTTTCGCCGGTTAGACGATTGAACAAGGTTGATTTACCGACATTGGGTCTGCCTACTATGGCGACTATTCTTGACATTTGGTCACAAAGGTAACGTTTTTTGTCAGTATGTCCTCGGCTGAAATAATCAAAGACCTAAAACATACTAATTTGAAGTATCTTGCGTTACTTATTTTTATTGTTACCAATTATATGAAATTAAATAAAACTATCCTTCTATTATTCTGTGTTTTCCTTGGTTTTTCTGCCTTCTCCCAAAAAACTGCAACGTTCAAAGGCAAACTTTACCATGTTTACCCTCAAACCATCGACATCCGTGGTTCTAATGTCTATTTTAATTTGAGTCAGCTTAGGTTCAAACATCTTAATTTACCGCCTGTAATTGGGCGTGTAGAGGATGGTGAATATTTAATTTATAACACCAATTTTGTTTTGAAAAACAAAAGGAAAATAGCCAAAGAAATGGTTTACGATACGGTTTATCAAGTGTATGCGACTTTTACCATTAAAGACAACAAGAAGGAAGGCAAGGCCACAATTTATACCATGTATACACAAAACGTTAAGTGTGTCATACCCTATAAAAATGACTTGATTGACGGCCATTTTACCATCTACCAAAATATTAAATCCAGTTATAAACACAATTGGGATGATGATGATTATATGGAGAACGAAGCTTATTCATACGATTATGAGCATTACATCTTTAAAAAAAATCGGGTAGTGTCTGATGGTTCTAAATTTGAGTTAAATTATGAGAACGGGATATTAAACGGAACCGTCAAAGCGTATGAATTTGTAAAAAAGGACACCTTATTGGTTGATGAGTTTTTTGTCGATCAAGGCTTAAAAAATGGACCATACAAGCACTTTGTTTACTGGAAGGAAAAGAAAAAAATCAAGCAATTTAGTGTTTTGGAAGGGACCTATACGGATGATCAAAAGGAAGGTAAATGGACTACGAAATACAATAGAGAGAATGATTTGACGGTTTCTTATTACACGAAAGATCTTGAATGCGCAACGGAGATATACATAAACGGGGTCATTGTAAATAAATTTATTTACGGAAGAGATAGTGTTGTCAAGCATTTTCCAGATTATAAAACAATTGCTATATTCCCTGATGTAGACGTCGAAAGGTATAATTACAATTCATCAGCTCCAATAGCCCTCATTCGTTATGATTTTAAAAATGGAGTTTTAATCGATAAAACAATTAGGATAGATGATTGGATTAAACCTGGTTTTAAAAGAGATGGAGCAATTAGAGATACCATTATAAATGGCAAGTTTTTTAGAACTAAACAAGAGGGGTACAATATAAGAGTTGAATCACAATACCTTCTAGATACCTGCAACGGGATATCCAGTGCATATCAAAATTCGAATGGCTATTGCGCCCAACTTTTAATTCAAAAAACATACAACCGCAAGGGAGAAATTACAGATGAGTATAAAACAACTAGATATTTTGAATTGAACCCTAATGAAAAAAACACATCTGTGTATAGCAAAACCTATGAGCTTCATAAAGCCTTAATTACAAAGCAATATTACGAACCTTTGGACTATGATTACAATGATGTTCAATGGATAAAAGGACGTGGTTTGAACAGCTCAATTTATTATAAAGTTTCTGGAAATAAAGAGAATGGGAGCATCATTAAGTTGATTAAAATTCCAATGAAGTACGATACCTTGACCTTAATTGATACCATTATGAAAAAGGGAAGATATCTGTACAAACAGGATGAGCATTTTAAGGCAGGGTTTGAGGCTTATTTGTCTGAAAATGAAAATGTAGACGACAACGATTTGAATGATTTTATTCTTCTTTTTTTAAAGGTGCTGCCTCAGCAACATAAAACAATTTTATTAGGAAAAGAGCATTATACTGGAGATCTTAAAGTGGAAATAGATTACAAAAGAAATCCTAAAAAACTAAGGGTACAATTGTTTGAAATAGAAGAGTTTTTTGGCTTTAAAAAAAGACTTGAAATTGTTATAAAACTAGAACTAGATAAAAGTGTAATAAAGCGCAATAAGCACAAATCGATTCGACCATCCTCTGAAATCAATTATTATTTGGTTGACGGTGCATTTAATGGTTCAGTAAGATTTATTGATATTTTTGATTATTGGTCGGTATCGAGTTCGTACTATGACAATAAATTGAACGACGATTTGGAAATGAGGGTTTTTACTTTAAGTAAACGGTGGAATGCAAAAATGAAAGAAAAGCATTTCAATTCTATAAACGCCTCAATGATGACCTATAGTTATGGCAGTAAAGAAGGGCAATGGTGTGTTGAGTCAATTAATTACGCTAAGAGTAAAAACCAATACAATTTCCACCACAACAAATTGAATGGGATGCAGTATAAGTATTCTGAAAGCAATTCTTTTCAGTTCATGAGTTATGTATACCCTATGGAGAATGATACGGTAAATGGTGATTTTTGGCGCTTGCTTAAAAATGGTTATCCAATCTACCATGGCCATTTTAATAAAGGTATTCCGCATGGTGAGTTGGTAAAGTACTTCAACAACAATGAAAGATATCTTGATACCGCTAAATATTTTAAAGAAAAATATACATTTGACCATGGGTTTTTAAGTGGTCGATATTCAAATTATAGAGACACAGACAATTTAAAGTATACAGTTGATTTTGATAAAAGTGACAGCATGTATTTTACTGCTTTCAGGCCAATTTATAAATTGAGTGAATTTAGAAGCAACAAGTTTAAACCTAAGAGCGCTTCCTACGCTTCACATTACAGTGACGACTATGCTGACTTTGAGCAAACGGATTATCGAAAGGGGAAGGTAGAAGAAAACCCAAACAGCGTTGTTAATGGATATGAATTTATAAATCAATTATTTGAATCGCCATATCTGAAGCGAGGATTGTATACCTATTATTACAAAAGTGGATTCGTGTTTAAACAAGGCTATAAAATCAACAACGAACTGAGTGGAAAATGGACATTCTTCAGAGAAGGAAAAAATAGAATATACAAGACAATAGATTTTAAAGATTCGTTTTTATATGTTGATGCCAATGATACGGTATTCTCAAGAGGCTTTGTGAAAGCTTATTACGACGATGGCAAGCCAATGTTTATTGGTTATGCAACGGATAATAACACCAAATATACTTGCGAGAGTGAAACAGACATTCCAACTGAAGAAGATTATTATTTGGCTTTTTATGATACCTTGGGTCAAAATATTTTAAAGGATGGAAATGGCTTTATCACAGAATTACAAGCCAGTGGACATAAATTAAAAGAGGGCCAAATTGTAAACAATAAGAAACAAGGTATTTGGATTTATTACAACAATTATGGGCAAGCGGAAGGAATTGGAATGTATGAGAATGGCTTAAAGGTGGGTCGCTGGTTATACGGAGATTTAAGCGGACTTAATTTAAGTGATAAAGTATGTTTTATGAACAACGATGAATACTTGGATTGGATAAATACGTATGGTGGTAATTTGGATTTAACAGAATCATTTTACAACAAAGGCAAGTTTTTGAACAGCAATTCAGTTGAAACGATTAAGCGCTAACAATTAGAAAGCAGCTCAGCTATTTGAATAAGGTATTTTTTGTCAATGGCATCGAAGGTATTGAATTCGGTGCTATCGATGTCAAGCACTGCATGAACAATTCCGTTTTTTAGTATTGGCACCACTATTTCTGAATTGCTTTCAGAAGAACAGGCAATATGTCCGTCAAACGCGTGCACATTAGGCACTACAATGGCTTCTTTTTTAGCCCAAGCTGTGCCACAAACACCTTTGTTAAGTTCTATTAGTGTGCAGGCTACAGGGCCTTGAAATGGGCCTAGCTCTAGCTGATTTTTTGCATTAACAAAATAAAATCCACACCACCAGTGCTTAAATTCAGCTTGTATTGCAGCGGCAACATTTGCATAATTTGCTATTTCGTTGCACTGGGTATCAATCAAGTTTTCAATTTGAGGAACTAGACTTATGTATTTTAATTCTTTGGTCTCCATGAAATAAGTTAATTACGGCTTGATTGATTGATTCTGTTTTTAAGTGGAATTCATTTAATAGAAAAGGGTCGGACCTAAGTCCAACCCTTTCTAAAAACTAAAACTATGAAAACACAATGCAATTATAAGTGTATTTCATGTTTAATCAAATGTTTTTTTAAAGTAAATTTAAAAAATCGAAAATACTTCTCTAATTTAATTAGACCTGAAAATCATTGTTTTTCCTTTGATGTTAATTAGGAAATAAAATAAAATTTTCTTTTTTTAAAGCAATTTCCTAATTTCATGTTGATTTATTCTTCACTTAAGAAGGGGTAACGGTAGTTCTTAACAGGCACCAATGTTTCTTTAATTGTGCGGGTGCTGGTCCAGCGCAATAAATTGGCTTTGCTTCCAGCTTTGTCATTGGTTCCACTTGCCCTGCTGCCGCCAAAAGGCTGCTGACCGACTACCGCACCTGTCGGTTTGTCGTTGATGTAAAAATTACCTGCAGAGTGTCTTAGGTATTCAGTGGCCTCGGTGATTGCGTACCTGTCTTGGGCAATTACAGCTCCAGTTAGGGCATATTCACTTGTGGTATTCACTAATTCTAGTGCTTTTTCAAATTCATTTTCTTCGTAAACATAGATGCTTAAAACCGGACCAAATAATTCATCGCACATCGTAACATAATTTGGCTCTTTTGCAAGGATAATTGTAGGGTGAATAAAATATCCTTTTGTTTTATCGCTCTCTCCACCGCATATGATTTCTGCATTGCTGTCTGATTTTGCTTTCTCAATATACGAAGTGATTTTGTCAAATGCCTTTTCGTCGATAACTGCATTGACAAAGTTTCTGAAGTCTTCTGTTGGGCCGACTTTCATAGTTGCAACCTCTGCTATTAATTTACCTTTAATTTCAGTCCATAAATTCGATGGTATGTATGCTCTAGATGCCGCTGAGCATTTCTGCCCTTGGTATTCAAAAGCGCCGCGCGCCAAAGCAGTGACAGTTGTATCGACATCTGCACTTTTGTGCACCAATACAAAGTCTTTTCCTCCGGTTTCGCCAACGATTCTTGGGTATGTTTTGTATTTATGGATGTTGGCTCCAATGGCATTCCACATTCCTCTAAATACGCCAGTTGAACCTGTAAAATGAAGGCCTGCAAAATCAGGATGGTTGAAAATAACATTTCCTGTTGTTGGGCCATCGGTATAAATTAGGTTAATCACTCCGGCCGGAAGTCCGGCTTCCATGAAAATTTCCATAATCACTTTTGCCGAATATATTTGAGTAAAGGCAGGCTTCCAAACCACAACATTACCCATCATGGCCATGCTGCTGGGCAGATTTCCTGCAATAGCTGTGAAGTTAAATGGCGTCAAAGCAAATGTGAACCCTTCTAATGGTCTATGCTCCAATCTGTTCCAAATAGTCTTGCTGTTTGCACTTGGTTGATCAGCATATATTTCAGACATATATTGTACATTAAATCTTAAGAAGTCTATTAGTTCGCAGGCAGAATCTATTTCTGCTTGATACGCGTTTTTAGATTGTGCCAGCATCGTGGCAGCATTCATTTTTGCTCGGTAGGGTCCTGCTAACAATTCACCAGCTTTCAAAAAAATCGCTGCTCTTTGTTCCCAAGGCATGTTTTCCCAAGCTGGCTTGGCTGCTAAAGCGGCTTCAATGGCCATATGAACATGTGCTTCTTCACCACGGTGGAATGTGCCAATTTGGTGTTGTAAATCATGTGGAGGGAAAATAGATTGGGTTTTTCCAGTTCTTATTTCTTGTCCATTGATATACATAGGGATATCAATTATTTGAGCCCTTGCGTCGGCAAGCGCCTTTTTAAGGTCTAGTTTTTCCTTGCTATTTGGTGCATAGTCCAGAACTGCTTCGTTAATAGCGCTGGGAACTTTAAAAAATCCGTTCATATATATTCTTATTTGAGACTGCGAAAATACAAAAAAAATATCCTGAAAAGGGCAACTTTGATTGCTAGTATTTATTTAAAACAAAAAAAAATGCGATTATAAATCGCATTTTTGAATATTAAATTAATGGAAAGTATTAGTAAGACTTGCGTTTGTATCCGCCGCCGCCACCGCCACTGTTTCCACCACCACTTCTTCCTCTGTTTTCAAAGCGTCTTTCTCCTCCGCCGCCGCCACCGTTGCCTCTGCCACGGTCTCTATCACGGCCACCACCGCCTCCGCCACCACCCCAGCCTCCGCGGCTGTTGCGACCTCCACCTGTGCGGTCGGCTGATACTTCGATTTTGATTTGTCTGCCTCTGAATTTTTTACCTTCAAAAGCTGTCATGAATTCTTGAACGATGTCTTTTTCAACTTCTACAAAACTGTAAGCATCCATTAGTTCAATTTTGCCTAATTGTGCTTTAGTATGCCCAGTTGTATCTAGCAAGAATTCTAAGAAGGCAGCTTTGTAGAAGCCATCTTTTTCTCCTAAACTAATAAACAATCTACTGTACTTGCCATGGTCGCTGTTTCTAGAATCACCAGCATTTAAATCGCCTGCTTTTTCATAGTACTTTAAGAATCTATTAAATTCAAGTGAGGCCATTCTTTTGATGATATCTTCTTTGCTCATTTCATCAAATTGCTCCTTTAGGTATGGCAGATAATTTTCATAATCACCATGGCTAATATCTGCTTGCTTTAATTTTTCAATAAAAGCAAAGAATTGTTTTTCGCAAACTTCTCTACCGCTCGGAATATCAATTTTTTCGAATTGAACTTTCATGATGTTTTCAACATCTCTTAAGCGGCCGGTCTCTCTGCTGTGAATAATGCTAATACAAACACCAGTTTTTCCAGCACGGGCGGTACGACCACTTCTGTGCGTATACACCTCTGGTTCATCTGGCAAAGCATAGTTGATAACGTGGGTAATGTCATTCACATCAATTCCTCTTGCTGCAACGTCTGTTGCAATAAGTAACTTGATGGTTTTTTCTCTAAATCGGCCCATAACTTTATCACGTTGTTGTTGACTTAAGTCACCGTGTAAAGCATCAATTTCATAACCTTCTTTTAAAAGTTTTTCAGTGATATCTTGAGCCTCTAATTTGGTACGGGTAAATACGATACCGTACATACCCGGATTAAAGTCAATTAATCTCTTTAGTGTTTCATACTTTTGAGATGATTGACATTGGTAGTAGACGTGTTTAATGTTTTGAGCAGTAGCAATCGAATTAACTTTGATTTCTACTGGGTTTTCCATGAAAGTTTGCGCAATTCTGCGAACTTCTTTGGGCATTGTAGCACTGAATAGCCAAGCGGCTTGTCTAGCTGTAGCATGGGATAAGATAAATTCTATATCCTCTCTGAATCCCATATTGAGCATTTCGTCTGCCTCGTCCAATACCACGTGGGTAACGGCATCGAGTTTTACAGCTTTACGTTCAATAAGGTCAATCAAACGACCAGGGGTAGCTACTACAATTTGAACACCTTTTCTAAGGTATTTAATTTGATTGTCAATGCTACTTCCGCCGTAAACGGCGACATGATGGAAGTCTTCTAAATATTTGCCGTACGCTTTGAAATCATTTGTGATTTGAATACACAATTCTCTCGTTGGGCAAATAACAAGACCTTGGACCTGTTTGTTTGAAGTGTCTATTAAAGACAATAATGGTAAACCAAAAGCGGCGGTTTTACCTGTTCCGGTCTGAGCCAGACCTACGAAATCCTTAGTTCCTTGTAAAAGAACTGGGATGGCTTGTTGTTGGATGGGAGTGGGGCTGACGTAGCCTAGATCACTGATCGCATCAAACACAGGTTTACTTAAACCCATGTCTTGAAATGTTTCTGTCATAAAGAAGCTGCAAAGGTACAATAAATTATCAACATTATAGCATTTTTAATTATTTATACGTTATAACCTAAGCAAATATAAGCTTTTGACTCATTTTTTGATTTAGATAAATGTGGAGAAAAAACCTTTCTAAAAACAAAGGTTTATCAAAACAAAGTTTTAACTGCAGAGTTAAATGTTTTGTGTATAATTGTTGCGGTTTTTATGTCTAGTCCGAGATCTAATTCAGAATTGGTTAAAAGTTTGTCGAGGCAACTTGGTTTTTTAGATTGTGGAATATCAAAAGCTGATTTTTTAGTTGATGAGGCTTCAAGATTGGAATTGTGGTTACAAAATAAATTTCACGGTGAGATGCACTACTTGGAAAATTATTTTGACCAACGACTTGACCCAAGATTGCTAGTACCCGGTGCAAAAACAGTCATCAGCCTACTCTATAATTATTACCCTGATACCAAGCAGAATTCGGATACATATAAAGTAGCGAAGTATGCGTATGGAGAAGATTACCATACAGTTTTGAAAGACAAGTGCAATCAACTCTTGGCTGAACTTCGATTGGCAGTTGGAGAAATTGATGCTAGGGTTTTTGTTGATTCAGCTCCAATTTTAGAAAGAACTTGGGCCGAACGATCTGGAATAGGATGGATAGGAAAGCACGGTTTATTGATTAATAAAAACCATGGATCTTTCTTTTTTTTAGCAGAATTGGTCTTAGACTTAGAATGCGAACCTGATGGAAAAATAAAGGACTACTGCGGGAATTGCACAAAGTGTATAGATTCCTGTCCTACGGAGGCGATTTTACCCAATAAAACCTTGAATGCTTCAAAATGTATATCCTATTTAACCATTGAGTTAAAAAATGAAATTCCTGCCGGGTTTAAAGACAAAATGAATGATTGGATTTTTGGTTGCGATATCTGTCAAGATGTTTGTCCTTGGAATAGATTTTCTGCTCCGCATCAAGAGCCTAGGTTTGAAGCCCATTCTCAGATTCTCAATATGGGGAAGGCTGATTGGGTCGAATTGTCAGAGCCAGCTTTTAAACAAATATTTTCGAAAAGTGCGGTTAAAAGGACCAAATTCGCTGGATTGAAAAGAAATATTCAATTTCTTGATGAATCTTAATGACTTTAATATAGTCAAATTATAGTTGGTATTCAACTTTTTTATTCTGATTTTAATGAATAATTTCGTTTAAAACTATGAATGAATTTGTATCCATAAAAAATTGGGGAGAGGATGAACGGCCTAGAGAAAAACTCATAAAAAAAGGCAGATCATCCTTAAGTAATGTCGAATTGTTGGCCATTTTAATATCAACTGGAACAAACAACAAAACAGCACTTGATATAGCAAGAGAATTGTTGCATAAGGCTGGGCAGAATATTCAAGAATTGGCAAAATGGACAGTTCATGATTTTTGTAAGATTGACGGAATTGGTCCAGCAAAGGCAGTGACAATAATTACAGCAATTGAGCTTTCTGCGCGCAAACAAATATCGGAAGGAAAAGCAAAATTAGTCGTACAGTCGAGCAGGGATGCTTATGGTTTGATGCGGCATTTAATGGAAGATTTGAACCATGAAGAGTTTTGGGTATTAACCTTGAACCGAAAAAATGGCGTCATTTCGGAGCATTGCATCAGTGTTGGAGGCATTACAGCAACTATTGTTGACCAGAGAAAAATTTTCAAATTGGCTATTGACGATAAAAGCACCGGAATAATTTTATTCCACAACCACCCAAGCGGTAATCAATTTCCAAGTGAGTCGGACAATCAATTAACCAAAAAGTTGAAAGAGGCCGGAAAGTTGTTGGATATTAATGTATTAGACCATTTAATTGTTACACAGAACGGCTATTACAGTTATGCCGATGAGGGGTCAATTTAACTAATTTTGACTTTGTCCGTTTATTGTATTACTTTTGCGGATTCCATCAACTGTGAACAAACTTTTCATCTATAGCCTATTGATCTTGCTCGTTTCCTCGTGTTCCGAGTACAGCACTGTTGTGAAGAAAGGCAGCAATGATGAAAAATATGATTTGGCAAAAAAACTTTACCTAAAGAAAGACTACGTAAGGGCACTGCCTTTATTCGAAGATTTGCTGGCGGTTTATAGAGGCAAGGAAAAAAGTGAAGAGATTTATTATTATTACTGTTATTCTTATTATGGTTTGGGCCAATATGAGCTCGCAGCATTTCACTTTAAAAATTTCACAGAGAATTATTACAACAGCAAACATATTGAAGAATGTAACTTCAGATACACCAATTGTCTCTACAAAGACGCACTTGAATATTTTTTAGACCAAACCTCTACTGTTAAGGCAATTTCAGAAATTCAATTATACTTGAACCAATACCCCAATTCAAAATCGATTTATGAAGTTTTGGATAAGGATAGAACTGTTGGTGGGCAGACAATAGCTTTTAAAGACACCATAACTTTCAAAGACAAATGCAATGATCAGATTGATGAATTGAGAGGTAAATTGAAAACAAAGGCATTCGAGAACGCCATGTTGTTCTACAAAATTGAAGATTATTTAGCGGCTATAGTTTCGTTCAAAAATGCCATCAAAGATTTTCCAGATATGGACAATAAAGATGAGATAGAATTTTTAATTGTTAAATGTTCTTATTTGTATGCAAAATTCAGCATAGACGAAAAGAAAGAGGAGCGATTAAATATTGTTTTTGCCGAATATTCAGAATACACTAGAAACAATAAGCCGTCTAATAAGTGGCATGATGAAGCCACTAAATTAAACAAGAAAGCTCAAGAAGAATTAACCAAACACCAAAAAATCCATAAAATTCAATAATATGAAAGAACAAAAATTGTCTCCCAGTGCTGAAGCCCGTAATTTGAAAGACATTGAAAGTGTAACTGGAAACTTATACCTTTCGACTGTAATCATTGCTAAAAGAGCCAATCAAATTTCACAACAAATGAAAGATGAGCTTACCAATAAGCTTTCAGAATTTGCTTCAGACCATGACAACTTGGAAGAAGTTCATGAAAATAGGGAGCAAATTGAAATTAGTGCATTGTACGAGAAAATGCCTAAACCAACACTTGTCTCTACTCATGAATTTTTAAACGGTAAAGTGTATTATCGTCTACCAGACAATGAGTCTCAAGGGTAAGCATATCTTACTTGGAGTTTCTGGCAGTATAGCTGCATATAAGGCAGCATTTTTAACCCGACTTTTCGTAAAGGAACACGCAGAGGTTAAAATCATCATGACCGAATCTGCGAAGTCATTTATAGCCCCTGTCACCTTAGCTACTTTAAGCAAAAACCCTGTAATAAGCGATTTTTTTATCGGCAAAACTGGAGAATGGAACAACCATGTTGAGCTAGGTTTATGGGCCGATGTTATGCTTGTTGCTCCTGCTAGTGCCAATACCATTGCAAAAATGGCGAATGGGATATGTGATAATTTACTTTTGGCTGCCTATTTGTCTGCAAGGTCAAAAGTTTTTTTTGCGCCTGCCATGGATTTAGACATGTACCTTCATCCCGCAGTTCAAAATAATATTTCTAAACTGCAGACTTATGGAAACATACTAATAGACGCGGAACAAGGAGAATTGGCAAGTGGTTTGGATGGGAAGGGAAGAATGGCCGAGCCTGAAAATATTTTAAAATTATTATCTGAGCATTTTGCTTATTGATTATTATTCTGGTAAAAAGATTCTTATAACCGCCGGACCTACATACGAAAAGATAGATCCTGTGCGTTTTATTGGCAATTATTCAACAGGAAAAATGGGATACGCAATTGCCGAGGAGTTAGCCAATCTTGGCGCAGATGTGCATTTAGTATCCGGTCCGGTGCACATTCAAACTCAGAATCCCAATATTAAACTTTATAAGGTCGAATCTGCGTTAGAAATGCTAGAGATTTGCACAAATCTATTTGCTGATTGTGATGTTGCAATTATGGCTGCAGCTGTAGCTGATTATAGGCCTGAAAGTTTTGAAACAAATAAAATTAAAAAGCATTCGGATGATTTGGTTTTGAAATTGGTTAAGAATCCTGATATACTTGCAACTCTAGGAACAATAAAGAAACAAGGTCAATTCTTAATTGGTTTTGCCCTAGAAACCAATAATGAAATTGACAATGCCAAAGAAAAGCTTCTCAGGAAAAATGCTGATGCCATTGTCTTAAATTCACTAAATGATCCTGGCGCTGGCTTTAGCCATCAAACCAATAAAATTACAATTATTCTTCAAAAAGATGTTATTTTTGAATATCCATTAAAAGATAAAAAGCTTGTTGCAAAAGATATAATTACATGCATATCAGAAAATTTAAAAAACTAGGTTACGTATTATTTTGTCTCTTTATTCTTGCAGATACTAGGACGTATGGTCAAGATGTTGAAGCTAAAATAACCATCATTCATCCAAAGGTTCAGATTTCAAATACCCAAATTTTTAAATCATTAGAATCTTCAATTTCTCAATTTGTTAACCAAAGACTTTGGTGTGCAGATAAGTTAACATCTGTTGAGCACATTAAGATGACTTTTTTGATTGATATAACCGGTTATGAGCTCAATTCAAATGACTTTACAGGAACCATTCAGGTTCAAGCTACAAGACCGGTATTTGGCAGTACTTACAATACTGTTATTTTTAATCAATTGGATTTAGACTTTAATTTTCAATATCAAGAATTCCAAGCAATGGAATTTCAGCAAAATGCGAATGTATACAACTTGACAGGGATTCTAGCCTTTTACGTAAATGTTGTATTGGGCCTTAATTACGACACCTATTCTCTTGATGCCGGAACCCCATACTATCAAAAGGCAAGAGAGATATTAAATGTAAGTCAAAGCATGTCAGGTTGGAGATCAAATGATGGGCAGAGTTTGAAAAATAGATATTATTTAATTGATAATTTGACCAACGACCGCTATTCACCTGTAAGAAAAAGTCTATACAATTACCATATGTCTGGTTTGGACATTATGCACAAAGATATTGCCAAGGGTCGCGATGAAGTTTTCAAAGCGTTGGAAAATTTTCAAGAGTTAACTAAAATTTACCCCAATTCAATGTTGGTTAAGGTATTCTTCAATGCAAAGTATCGCGAGATAATTGAAATTTTCAAAGGAGCCCCAAGCGCAGAACAAACAAAAGCTATTGAGTTGCTTTCTAATATGGATCCAGCCAATAAATCGTTTTACGATCAAATTAAGACCTGATGCAAATGCCAGAATTGGTTTTTACAAAAACCATCTCGGAATCTTTGAGGCAGTATTGCGCACTAAGTAAAATTACAAATGCAATAGTCTTATGCGATACCAATACACAAAGGTATTGTTTGCCACTTATTGCCGAATTGAACCTTCCAGTAATCGAATGTGAAGCAGGCGAAAATTCAAAATCTTTTGAAGAAGTTATTCGAATAATCGATAAGTTAATTGATTTAAAAGCGGATAGACAAACCGTATTAATAAATCTTGGAGGTGGCATGGTAACTGATTTGGGCGGCTTTGTAGCTTCAATCTTTAAACGGGGTATTCCATATATAAACATCCCAACAAGTTTGCTAGGAATGGTAGATGCGGGCATTGGGGGTAAAACAGGCATAGATTATTTGAACTATAAAAATATTGTTGGGGTATTCAAACAAGCCAACGCAATTTTTATTTCTACAGAATTTTTGAAGACATTGCCGGAAGAAGACTATAAGAGTGCTTGGAGTGAGATTATTAAAACTGCAACTGTTGCCAATGAATCGCTGTTCGAATTAATAGAGTCAGATGGCAATTTAGATGAAGTAATAAAACAATGTGCTATAACAAAATCAGAATTGGTTGAAAGGGATTTTATGGATCAAAATATAAGACAATTGTTGAATTTCGGACATACTTTCGGACATGCATATGAATCATATTTCTTAGAAATTAATAAACCAATTAAGCACGGTTTTGCTGTCGCATATGGCATGCTGATTGAGCTTAAGATTGCATTGTGTATTAATAATATTTCATCAAATGAATTTGAAAGAATAAGTAAGTTACTAAAGCAGAAGCTTGGAATCGTTGATTTTGAAGATGATTTGTTTGATCTCTATTTAAAATACATCGCTTCAGACAAGAAGAATGTAGATTCTAATGTCCGTTTTTCTTTGCCAAAATCAATCGGAAAAGGACAATACCAATACAAAGTTTCTATGGAGCAATTAAAGAAATGGAAAATTGAGGGGATTATATAAAAAAACATCTTTAATTTGCACATTTAAATTTTATGGGTACACAGACTCAAGAAACTATGAATAAAAGAGAAATATTGGATCAGAAACGCCAAGAATCTTTGCTAGGTGGTGGTGAAGAAAGAATAAAATCACAGCACGCAAAGGGTAAATTGACCGCTAGAGAAAGAATCCATTTTCTAATGGATGAGAATAGCTTCAATGAAATTGGCGCTTTTGTTATGCACAGAAGCAATGACTTTGGAATGCAAAAACAAAAGTTTGCTGGCGATGGAGTTGTTACAGGATATGGAACCATTTCAGGGCGCTTGGTTTATGTTTTTTCTCAAGATTTTACTGTGTTTGGAGGTTCATTGAGCGAGACACACGCAGAGAAAATTTGTAAAATAATGGATTTAGCCATTCAAAATGGTGCTCCAGTTATAGGGTTAAATGATAGTGGTGGAGCAAGAATACAAGAAGGGGTTGTTTCATTGGGTGGCTATGCAGATATTTTTTATAGAAACACGATAGCCAGTGGAGTAATTCCTCAGATATCAGCAATTATGGGACCTTGTGCTGGTGGTGCTGTATATTCGCCTGCTATCACAGATTTTATCGGCATGGTTGAAAACACAAGTTATATGTTTGTTACAGGACCAAATGTAGTGAAAACTGTAACCAATGAAGAGGTAAGTAGTGAGCAGTTAGGAGGCGCATCTGTGCATTCTTCAAAATCTGGTGTCGCTCACTTTTCTTTTGCCAATGAAATCGATTGTTTAAGTAGTTTGAAAAAATTACTTAGTTATGTTCCTCAAAATTGTGAAGAAAAAGCACCAATGCTGCCTTATCAAGCGGCCAACGAGACCAGAGAGCAATTAAAGAATATAATACCTGAAAATGCAAATCAGCCATACGACATGCGCGAAGTTATTGAAGGTTTGGTTGATGACGCAAGTTTTTTTGAAGTACACAAGAATTTTGCAGAAAATATATTGGTTGGATTTGCCCGTTTAGCCGGTAGAAGTATTGGTATAGTGGCAAATAATCCGTCCTCTTTGGCGGGTGTTTTAGACGTTAATTCATCAACAAAAGCCGCAAGATTTGTAAGGTTCTGTGACGCCTTCAATATACCTCTTTTGGTATTAGAGGATGTTCCAGGCTTTTTGCCGGGAACAGACCAAGAATGGAATGCAATTATTACCAATGGCGCTAAATTATTATATGCTTTTAGCGAAGCCACCGTGCCTCGGATTACAGTAATTACCAGAAAGGCCTATGGCGGGGCTTATGATGTAATGAACAGCAAACATATTGGTGCTGATATGAATTACGCTTGGCCAAGTGCTGAGATAGCAGTAATGGGAGCAAAAGGTGCAGCTGAAATTATCTTTAAAAAGGAAATTTCAAATGCAGACAATCCTGATCAAGCTTGGAAAGAAAAAGAAGCTGAATACGCTGAGATTTTTGCGAACCCATATAGAGCTGCTGAACGCGGTTTTATTGATGATGTTATTTATCCAGAAGAAACCAGATCAAGATTAATAACAGCCTTTTCTATGCTTGAAAATAAAGTTAAAAATCTACCTAGAAAGAAACACGGCAACATTCCATTATAAATCCAATGAAGTTAATATCAATTGTCGTCCCTTGCTATAATGAGCAGGAAGTTTTTGACGAAACCTACAAGCGTCTAACAGAAACTTTCGAGCATTTAGACAAAAGTAAATATACTTATGAAATCATATTTGTAAACGATGGAAGCAAAGACAATACAATTGACTTAATTCAGAAGGTTATTAATTCAGATTCTCGTGTTAAGGGGATTAATTTTTCCAGGAATTTTGGACACCAAATAGCAATTACTGCTGGTTTGGATAATTGTAAGGGGGATGCAGCGGTGGTTATTGATGCTGATTTACAAGATCCTCCTAGTGTTATATTAGAAATGGTAAAAAAATGGGAAGAGGGCTATGATGTTATTTTTGGTAAAAGAAGAGAAAGGGCTGGTGAAAGCACTTTTAAGCTTTTAACTGCTAAATGGTTTTATCGTTTCATCAACCGCTTAAGCGATGTTGATATGCCCCTTGATACTGGTGATTTTAGGTTAATGGATCGCAATGCCCTTAGCCAGTTCTTAAAAATGCGCGAAACTTATCGTTTTGTAAGAGGCATGGTCGCATGGATAGGGTTTAGGCAGACTTTTGTTGAATACGACAGGGAGAGTAGATTTGCCGGAACAACTAAATATCCATTGAAGAAAATGTTGCGCCTAGCCAGTGACGCAATATTGTCATTTTCAAATACACCATTAAAAGTTGCAACGTTTGTTGGCTTTATAACCTCAATTGGTGCATTTTTTGGAATAATATACTCCTTGTATATGCGGCTGTTTACCGATGATTTTGTGGAAGGTTGGACCTTGCTTATGATTTCTGTTTTGCTCATAGGCGGTATTATTTTATTGGTTTTAGGCATTATCGGCGAATATGTTGGTAGGATTTACGGAGAGATAAAACAAAGACCGCTTTATATTATACAAGATAAGTTAGGATTTGATAAATAAATAGAATGTCAAGAAAGTCAATAATTATAGTTGGGGCAGGATTTACCGGCCTAAGTTTGGGTTATTATTTAGCTAAAGCAGGATGGAAAGTTGATATTTTTGAAAAAGATTCGGAGCCAGGAGGTTTGGCAGGTTCTTTCAAAGTTGAAGGCGAAAATTTAGAAAAATTTTACCACCATTGGTTTACAAATGATCTTCATATAATGGAATTAATTAAGGAATTGGATTGTGAAGACCATATTGTGATTAGACCAACAAGGACTGGAATGTATTATGCAAATAATTTTTTCAAACTTAGCTCGCCTTTAGACCTTTTAAAATTTAACCCTTTAAGTTTTATTAATAGAATAAGACTCGGTTTTGTTGTATTGGCGGTTAGGCTTGTAAATGATTGGAAAAAGCTCGAGAATATTACTGCAAAGGATTGGTTAATAAAAATATGTGGCAAACAAGGCTATTCAGTAGTTTGGGAGCCATTGCTAAAGGGAAAATTTGGACGGTATTCAGAAACTGTCTCTGCGGTTTGGTTTTGGAATAAGTTAAAATTAAGGGGTGGCAGCAGAGGAGAAAAAGGCAAAGAAAATTTAGCGTATTACAAAGGTGGATTTGCATCACTCGCCGAATCTGTGGCAAATAAAATTCTAGATTTTGGAGGTAGTATCAATTATAATACTGAAGTAATCTCGATCAATGAAGAATCAGAAATAAAATTGGCAAATGGCAATATTTTTAAGGCAGATAAGACAGTGCTTACAACGCCGCTGCCTATCACCGCAAAAATTTTAGATGGCTCAGTTAAATCAGATTACATCGATAGAATTAGGCAAATTCAATACATTGGAAATATATGCTTAACTCTAGAATTAAGTCAAAGTTTAAGTGAGATTTATTGGTTAAATGTAAATGACCCAGGATTTCCTTTTGTTGGCATAATCGAGCACACTAATTTTGAACCAGTAGAGTCTTATAAAGGCAGGCACATTGTTTATTTGTCAAAGTATTTGCCTACCGATGAAAAGCTCTATAATATGAGTGAGATTGAGTTTTATGAATACGCAATTCCATATATACAGAAAATGTTTCCCGAGTTCAAAAAAGATTGGGTTTTAGATTTTCATGTATGGAAAGAGCCATATTCTCAACCTTTGGTGACAAAGCATTACAGCAAGCTTATTCCGAGCTTTAATACGCCAATTTCAGGTGTGTATATCAATACCATGGCACAAATTTACCCTGAGGACAGAGGCACAAATTATGCTGTTAGAGAAGGTAAATTAATGGCGAGTAGATTCTTAAACGACGAATTAAGCTAATTTTATCACCGGCACCAATGGGATCTCTTTTTTTTAATGGAGATTGTCATTAAATGTTCATTTTTCAATTAATTTTTGAAAACCATGAAACGTTTTTGAATTTAATACGTCTAATATTTAAATAAGGCACAATAATTGACTTATTAATTGTGTTAAAACTATAAACATGAGCACCGAAAAAAAATATCCTAAAGTGCGCAGCCGTAAAAAAGGCTTAGAAAAACCTGTGCGGAAAGACGGCAATGGCGTTAAACAAGGTCCTGCAGGCGTTTAATTAATCTACGCTGCCTTCTTGCATTCTATCTGCGTTTTCGGCCACTTTTAAGGCGTCAATCATGTCTTGTATTCCGCCACCCAGAAAACTATCTAAAGAATAGACAGTCATATTGATCCTATGATCTGTTACGCGGCTTTGAGGAAAATTGTATGTTCTGATTTTTGCACTCCTATCACCACTTGATACCAATGTTTTTCTTTTGCTTGCTATTTTCGAATTATGCTCTTCCAAAGCACGTTCATAAAGCTTAGTTCTAAGCATCTGCATAGCCCTTTCTCTATTGCCTAATTGAGACCTTTCAACTTGACAAACAACGACAATTCCTGAAGGTCTATGCGTTAACTGCACTTTGGTTTCAACCTTGTTTACATTTTGACCACCTGCACCTCCACTTCTACTGGTTTGTAAATCAATATCAGCAGGGTTTAATTGAACATCAACTTCTTCTGCTTCTGGCATCACAGCAACCGTTGCTGCCGAAGTATGCACTCTTCCGGCGCTCTCTGTTTTGGGCACTCTCTGAACGCGGTGTACACCACTTTCATATTTCATGTCACCGTATACATTGTTGCCGGTAACTTCTAAAATAACTTCTTTATATCCGCCTGCAGTGCCTTCACTTTCATCTAAAACTTCTACTTTCCATCCCCTGTTTTCACAGTAGCGCATGTACATTTTCATAAGGTCTCCAGCAAATAAACTTGCTTCATCTCCGCCAGTTCCTGCCCTAATCTCTACAATCGCGTTTTTAGCATCTTCTGGATCTTTTGGAATAAGGAGTAATCTAATTTTATCTTCTAAAGGCCCAATCTTAGCTTCCATTTCTTCAGCCTCCATTCTCGCCATTTCTTTTAGTTCTTGGTCCTTTTCATTGACAATGATGTCCTTCGCCTGTTGGTGGTAATTTAAGACTGTTTTGTATTCATTTGCTGTGTCAACAACTTCTTTCAAGTCACTATACTCTTTGTTGAGTTGAGTGAATCTTTTCATGTCTTGCATGGTTTCTGAATTACTTAGAAGCAATTCAACTTCTTTGAATCTCGCCTCTATGGCGTCAAATTTATCTAACATTTTTATTTGGACTTCAGAATGCTTTCATTCTAAAATGGAGCGCAAAATTACGAATTCATCTTTTAAAATGAACAATCTTTCTTTTTCAATTCGAATGCCTTTTGTTCCAAATGGAAGCGTTTGGTTAATTTTCTCCATTTTTAGCATTGATTTGTTGTAGACATAAATGGAATTGTTTTTTAGAAAGACGATTTTACTGTTTAAGACTTGGAATGACTTTAAGGTATCGATTAAAACAGTTTTGTTGAAATTGGCATATAAATCAAATTCAAGCAAATTGAAATTATTGAGTAATAATATACTTGAATTAATGTCTAATACCATACTTGGATTAATCTCATTTCCAACAGTGAAGTTATTAAGCGATGCACTTTCATTTAGAAGCTTAAGATCTTTGCTGTATTTTTTTAGTTTCTGATCGGACATATCAAACAACCATATTTGGTTGTCAGAACTCCGAGCTATGCATGCTATTTGTGAGATGCCTATGCTTTCTAAATCACATTCACCTCTAATATTTAACAGGTTATCTAAAAAGATAATTTTATTCTGGTCACGGTAAAAAACATATATTTCAAAGGGGTTTCCAGCATCAAAAGAGCTAATATTACCTAGGACTTTAAAATTGACAGTAGCTAACTTTTGTCCATTCTTGTCATATTTAATGATGTCATTTGTGGGCGTAATAATGTAAAGATTTTCTAAATTGTCACTGCTAATGGTGCTTCCTAAGGGTATTTTGATTGTATCAGTCAATAAACTTTGTGATTGTATTTGAGAAATACATAGAAACGAAATACAAACAATTAGTTTATTGAGAAATGTCATTGGAATTGTTTTAATTCAAGATTTATGCCATCAAATTCAGCATAAGTAAAATCATTCACCCACTCGCCCAAATTAATGTATCTTGAGTTGTTTTGAAGCTGTAGGTCTTGCGCCAAATGCCTGTGCCCACAAATGAAAAAATCAACATGCTGTTTCTTTAAAAGTTCTTTGCAATGAATGATTATAAATTCGTTCTCCTCACCTAGGTATATTTTATCTTTATTTCCTTTGCTTATGCGGCTTCTACGCGATAAAAAATTGGCCAATCCAACCCCTAAATATGGATGAAGTAAGCCGAATAATTTGACTGAAAGTTTGCTTCTAAAAATTTTCTTGATCATTTTATATCCAGCATCCCCTGGTCCTATTCCATCGCCATGGTGGATATAAAATCGTTTGCCATTTCTTTCAATTTCTAGTTCATTGCTCACGATTTTAGCGCCTATTTCTTTTTCAAGATATCCAAAGGTCCACATGTCGTGATTTCCTTTAAAGAAAGTAATATTAATGCCTTGATCAGACAAATCAGAGAGTTTACCTAATAAGCGGGTATAACCTTTTGGAACGACGTGTTTGTATTCAAACCAGAAATCAAACACATCTCCTACTAAATATATTTCAGATGCATTGTGGCGAATTGACTCCAGCCACGCACATATTTTCTTTTCTCTTACCAATGAAGACGCATAATTTGGCACACCTAAATGGAAATCTGAAGCGAAGTATATATGTGTTTTATTGTTCTCCAATTTATATTTTTGTTCAAAGGTTATGGTTTTTACTGAGAAATCCAATTTTCAATTGCATTAACCCACTAATGGAGCCTGTGTTTTTTGTATCTAAAGGCAATTTTAGGTATTTATTTACTGCTTAATAAGAAATAACGATTTCGATAATCACCTTTAAAGGGAAGGGATTATTTCATGATCCGTGAGGGGGGGGTCCGACAAGAAAAAATTACGATTTGATCTTTACCACAAATCTCAAAATAAAGGAAGGGATTATTGGCATGATCCGTAAGGGGGTGGTCCGACAAGAAAAAATTACGATTTGTTCTTTACCACAAATCTCAAAATAAAGGAAGGGATTATTGACATGATCCGTAAGGGGGTGGTCCGACAAGAAAAAATAACGATTTGTTCAAAGAACAAATCTATTTTTTTGCCCCAAATTCCCTTACAAGCGAGCTTGACGGTAATTGTGGGGCAAAAAAATAAGACTTCACTGTGTGAAGTCTTATTTTTTCTTGAGGTCGGAAGCGGATTCGAACCGCTGTAGAGGGTTTTGCAGACCCGTGCCTAGCCACTCGGCCATCCGACCTTTTTTTCTTGATAGAGGTGCAAATTTAAGTGATTTATAATATAAATTCAAATAAATGTACGTTCCAAAAGAACTTAAGTATTTTGCTTAGGCCATCTTGCGGATGGTTCCTACAGATTTACCTTTGCTTTTGCTGTCGCCTTTAGGGCCAGCATTTTTAACAGGTTTTTCTATTTTGGCTTTTGCCTCAGTTTTAGCTTTTGCTTCAGACTTTTGCTCATCTGTAGCATTGTTTTCTTCATCTAGAGATTTTCTCAGCGCATCAAAATCAAGTTTGTCAGAGAGAATAACATACCAATTGGCTAATTTCTTCATGTCAGACAAGTAAATCCTCTCATTGTCATAGCTAGGAAGTACTTTTCCTAAAAACTGAGGGAATAAATCATCATTGGCTTTTTTCTCTGGAACCACTAAACCTTCTTTAACCTTTTCGTTAATTGTTAGTAAAATAGCAGCAAGCCTTTCTTCACCATCCATGGTAAACATGGCGATATCAGACAAAATAGAAACCTTTGTATTGGCAGAGGTAGGGATTTTTTTGCCGGTGCCATCTAAGGCTTCAACAATCAAACCATTTGTTCTTTGACCAATTACATGGTATAGGCCGGGCTGACCAGCAATAGCGACAATATCTTTCAATTCCATAAACTGTTGCAAATTTTCTATAATTAATTGACAAAACAAAGCGTTCAAAGCTTTTTTTGTTATAGTTTTGTGAACATTTCTATATGAGCAAAAAAATATTGATTTACGGACTCGCTTTTGGGAGCGCTGCAGCAGCCCTGAGCTACATATACATGATTTATGTGGCGTTTAATCCGAATCTATCCATTCACCTAATATCAGTGTTAGCGGAGTTTATTATCATCCCAGGTACTGCTATTTTCCTTTTTTTAAGGTCAATGAAGCAAAGCAAGCAAGATGAATTCTTCATTGGAAGGGCAATTTTTTTCGGATTTTTCCTAAGTTTGATCATTTCTTCTTCCGTATCTCTTTTCTTTTCCTACATCGCTCAATTCAGACCAGAAATTATCAATGGTTTTATCGACTTGAAGGTTAATCAATTGCTTAAGTCTGATTTTTTCGCAAAACTTTCTTCTAAAGATCAACTGGACAATATTAATGCAGTTAAAGATTCATATTCTGTTGCCGGACAATTTAAATACCAGTTGTATTTAGGTGCAGCAAGAGGCTTGTTTTTGAGTGCAATTATTGCATTTATTTTAAGAGCGAAAACAAAAAGAGATTGAGAAAGATTTTTGGAAAAATAGGTTTTGTGTGGTTTGCAACAGTGTTTGCAGGCACATTCCTGCTGCTTTACCCTTTCTTTTTTGTTCTATTGAGCAGGCCTTCATGGTATCCTTTAGCCAACCGTTTAAGACGGGTTTGGGCTTGGATTGCCGTTTTGCTTACTTTCTCCGTTCCCAATATCATTAGGATGCAGAACAAATTTCCCAAGAAGTGCATTTTCGTAGCCAATCATACCTCTTATTTGGATATTATTGTACTTGGATTGTTTGCGCCATCTAAGATGTCATTTATCGGAAAGAGAGAATTGGCAAACATCCCTTTGTTTGGAATATTCTTCAGAACAGTTGATGTGGCAGTTAATAGAGAATCCATGAAAGATGCGCACAAAGCCTTTCATCAAGCCAAGGAGAAACTTGATGCGGGATATAGTATACTCATCTTTCCTGAGGGAACCATTTGGAACAATACCCCTGAACTTAAAGCGTTTAAAAACGGGGCATTTAAAATGGCTATAGAAACTAAGTTGCCGATTGTGCCAGTGGTTTTTTATAATAACTTCAAAATACTCCCTGATGAGAAAACAGAATATTATCCTTCAGTAATAAAATGCAAAATTCATCGGGCAATTGAGACGGGTCATCTAAATATTGATGATGCCAACCAACTTAAAGATGAAATTTATACCCTTATAAGAACAGATTTAATAAAAAACAACGTTATACATGAAAATAACCAATGAAAAAATAGATCAATTGGCACATTTGGCACGACTTGAATTTGATCCAAATGAACAAATGAAGATTAAGGCGGATCTTGAGAATATACTTGTTTTATGTGAAAAATTAAACGAGGTGAATACCGATGGTATTGATCCATTAATTTATATGACCGATGCTCAAAATAATGTTCGTGAAGACATCGTCGAGCAAAATTTTAGCCGCGAGCAGTTATTAAGAAACGCACCTAAAAAAGATTCTGATTATTTCAGAGTTCCAAAGGTTATTGATCAGAATAAATAACCCATGGAGAAACTAATTGATATCAATGGCATTCAAAAAGTGTACAAAGTTGGCCAAGAGTCAGTTTATGCTTTGCGAAACATTGATTTAGATATATACCGAGGAGAGTATGTTGCGCTTATGGGGCCTTCTGGTTCTGGAAAATCAACTTTAATGAATATTCTCGGTTGTTTAGATTCTTTCACTGCAGGTAAATATATTTTGAATGGCATAGATGTGAGCAGTATGAGCGAAAACCATTTAGCCGAAGTTAGAAACAAGGAAATTGGCTTTGTTTTTCAAACATTCAACTTATTGCCAAGGATGTCTGCATTAGAAAATGTCGCCTTGCCACTTGTATATGCTGGTTGGAATAAAAAGGATAGGCTCGAAAAGGCAGAGGAAGTATTAATTCAGGTCGGTTTACAGGATAGAATATTACATAAACCCAACGAACTTTCAGGAGGCCAAAGACAGCGTGTAGCAATAGCCAGAGGTTTGGTCAATAATCCTAGTATTTTATTGGCCGATGAACCTACGGGCAATCTAGACTCTAAAACCTCTGTTGAAATAATGGCTTTGTTTAAAGAAATTCATGCAAAAGGGAATACAATTATTTTAGTTACCCACGAAGAAGATATTGCATTAAATGCCAAAAGAATTGTTCGCTTAAGAGATGGAGTGGTTGAATCTGATCAAATAAATAATAAATTCGAACAAAATTCAAGTTTGCTTGTTTAAGACAAAATACAAATGAAAATTTATACTAAAAAGGGAGACAAAGGACAAACATCTTTGATCGGTGGTGATAGAGTTTCTAAACACCATATTCGGATAGAAGCCTATGGAACCATTGATGAATTGAATTCATATATTGGGATATTAAGAACATTTGTTACCGATGAGGTTAATTTAAATGTATTGCCAGAGATACAAGATAGACTGTTTACAATTGGAAGTCTATTGGCGCAAGCGCCTGGAAGTAAAATGATTTTGCCAGATTTAATCGATTCAGATATTGTATTATTGGAATTGTCCATAGATAAAATGAATGAGACTTTGCCTGCCTTAAGATCGTTTGTTTTGCCTGCAGGAAATATTGAAATTGCCCAATGTCATGTTGCGCGATGCGTTTGCCGAAGAGCAGAAAGACAAATAGTGCAATTGGATGAATTGGAAAATGTTGAACCTGAAATATTAAAGTATACAAACAGACTTTCTGATTACCTATTTGTATTGGGTAGGTACGTAGGGTTTCTTAAAAACATTCCAGAAGTTTCTTGGAAGCCAAGAATGTAATCTTAGTTGCTTGGGTTCCTTAATTTTTCTTTAAAGTACAAAGCTTCTTGATAGTTAGGCTCTATCATTAATGCAGAGTCAATGTAGGCTAAAATTTGCAAAGGATTTTTGGAAATTTTGGCTTTATCCATATAACACAAAGCTTTAATTTCGACCATCTGTGAGGATGCGTCGTCAATTGATACTTCAACCATTTCTGGTTTTGTTGAAGGGTCGTATAAAAAACCGTTTACAATTTTTGTGTATTCTTCAATGTTTTTATCGCTAGCGAAAGTTGTTGCATACATGTACAAATGCTTTTTTAAGCCAGATAATTTATAGGCTTTCTGAAGCATTGTTCTAGATTCGTCAATCTTGTTGTCTGCGCTAAGAAATATGCTTTTAAATTCTAAAAAGTTATAGTTATTAGGGCTCAATTTTAGACCCTTTTCAACGATTGATTTACCCGCTGTGTAGTTTCTTTGTTTTTTAATATAATAGAAAGCCAATGAATCGTAGTATTGAGCGCGGTTGCTTGAGTCAGAAATGATTAAATGATTTAACGCAACAACTGCTGTGTTATAGTCTTGGTTGGTATACGCGTTTTGATATACTTGTTTCCAATTATCAGAATTAGAACTTTTGCTGTTGCATGAAAAAAGCAATGCCATTGAAGCAAGCAAAATGAAATAAAGTTGTTTATACATATAAAATTTGGTGTTTGTATTTGGTGCGAAAGTAGTATTTTTTCGATAAATTGCCATAATTTGTCGTATTTTTGCTAGCTCAAGTTTATATGAAGCGCATTAGAATTGTACTTTTTTTAATAGGATGCTTTGGCTTATTTCAAGGATTGAGTGCGCAATGTGGCACTGCATATCTTACCTCTGACGATACGGTAGTTTGTGCGCGTGGAATCACCTTCAGGTACTGAAAATACAACTATGTTGTTGAAAGGAAAAACTGAAGGTTACGTTGCAAGACTTCAGTGGTCTGAATATAGAAAATGGTTTAGTGGCGTTAAAAAATACAATGTACTTTTAAGGGATAATAATACTTTCACTATCGTTGGGACTATTGATTCTAGTAAAGCTGATTTTTCTTTTGATTTTGCGGATACAAAGTTGGATGATTCCATTTGCTTCAAAATACAAGCCATTAAAGACACAAATCAATTTGTTGAAAGTTTCTCAAATATCTTGTGCTTGATTTCTGAAGCAAAAATATTTGTTCCCAATGCCTTTACACCTAACAAAGATGGCAAAAACGAAGTCTTTATCCCAAGAGCCATCTTAATTTTTAACCAAACTGGCAACCCTATATTAGATTATAAATTTGAAATCTATAACAGATGGGGTGAGCAAATATTTGAAAGCAATGACTTAAACCTAGGGTGGGATGGAACCTATAAAGGAGAATTGTGCCAGGAAGGACATTATGTATACAAAGTCCGAGCTTTGTCAATTGATGGTGTTACAGCCTTTAATTTAGAGGGGGTTTTGTTTTTATTGCGATAAGCAACTTTCTATTTGGGATAAGCTTATTTTCATTGTATTTTTGAACCCTAAATAAAGGGAGTTTCATAAACAATGTTCGAAAATTTAAGTTTAAAGATTGAAAAGGCCATAAAGACTTTAAAAGGCCAAGGTAGAATATCTGAGATAAACGTCGCCGAAACCACTAAGGAAATTAGGAGAGCACTTGTTGATGCTGACGTTCATTTTAAAATAGCCAAAGAGTTTACCGATTTAGTTAAAGTAAAAGCCTTAGGTCAAAATGTTCTGACAAGCGTTTCTCCGGGACAATTGTATACAAAAATTGTCAACGACGAATTAACCCAATTATTAGGAGGAGAGCATAAGGAAATCGCAATAACTGGTAATCCAGCCATTATATTGATTGCGGGTCTTCAAGGATCAGGTAAAACTACTTTTTCAGGTAAATTAGCCAAATATATTCGCTCAAAAGGAAGAAATCCCCTTTTGGTTGCTTGTGATGTATACAGACCAGCCGCAATTGAGCAATTAAAAGTATTGGGTGCGTCTATCAACACGGATGTGTACACCGAACTTGAGAATAAAAATCCGGTTGAAATTGCAAAGAATGCCATTGCTTATGCAAAAGAACACAACAACAATGTAGTTATTGTCGATACCGCAGGCCGTTTGAGTATTGATGAAGATATGATGCAAGAAATCTTCAATATCAAGCAAGCTTTAAATCCTTCAGAGATTTTGTTTGTGGTTGATGCAATGACTGGTCAAGATGCTGTTAACACAGCAAAGAACTTTAATGACCGCTTGGACTTTGATGGTGTTGTATTGAGTAAAATGGATGGTGATACCCGTGGTGGTGCAGCACTATCAATTAAATCTATTGTAAATAAGCCGATTAAGTTTGTAAGTAACGGCGAGAAATTAGATGCCTTAGATGTTTTTTATCCAGACCGCATGGCAGGTAGAATTCTTGGGATGGGTGACGTTGTCAGTTTGGTTGAAAGGGCTCAATCTGTTTATGATGAAGAGGAGGCAAAGAAATTAAATAAGAAGATTAGTAAAAATAATTTTGATTTTGATGACTTTCTTCAACAATTACAGCAGATTAAAAAGATGGGTAACATCAAAGATCTGATGGCGATGATTCCTGGCGTTGGAAATAAAATAAAGGATTTGGATATCGACGAAAATGCATTCAAAGGTATAGAGTGTTTGATTCAATCAATGACACCCTCTGAACGCCAGAATCCTGATATTTTAAATGCTTCTCGTAAAACTAGAATTTCAAAAGGAAGTGGCAAGTCTATTCAAGACTTAAATAAACTCTTGATACAATTCAATGAAATGAAGAAGATGATGAAGAATATGAACAATATGCGCGCTAAGAACTAATTACTTTAGTAAATGCGCATATGATTTTCTTATTTTATTGACTTTTGGGTCAATTACAACGGTACAGTAACTGTTTTTTTCTCTATTTAAATTGTAGTAATCCTGATGGTAAGCTTCTGCAGGATAAAATATTTCTGTTGGGCTAATTTCGGTAACTATTTTGTCTTCAAATACATTCTGATTTTCCAATTCAATAATATAGTTTTCGGCTATTGCTTTTTGATCTAAATTATGGTAATAAATTGCTGAGCGGTATTGAGTTCCAATATCACCTCCCTGTCGGTTAAGTGTTGTTGGATTGTGCAGGCTAAAAAACACGTTTAATAGCACATCGTAGCTGATAATTTCTGGAACAAAATGCACTTCTACAGCTTCAGCATGACCAGTTAAACCGCTACAAACCTCTCGGTAAGTAGGGTTTTTGATTTTTCCTGCCGTGTATCCACTGATCACTTTTTCTACCCCCTTTAATCTGAGCAAAACTGCTTCTAAGCACCAGAAACAACCTCCAGCTAATGTGGCAATTTCTAAATTGTTTTTATCTTTCATGTTTCGAATTATCAAACAAAATCAATACCACAAAGTTATATCAATTTAATTTATATGATCTTTTTCAAATCGAAGTCCTGTTTTGTTCTTGTCTCAATTCTTTATATTTGCCAATTCATGTTAAAATATAAATATTCTTTTGTTGCTGTTTTGGTTCTTTTGTTAAGCGCTTGCGGTTCACACGTTAAAAAATCAACTGCTTTACCCGGCTATTACGACCAGTGGCTATATATCAAAACCAATGGTTCCAATGTTTTGCCAGATATGGGTAAATACAATTGGACTCAAACGTCTTCGAAAAGAGCGGTATCTAATGCCTTGTTAAATGTTGCGGAGCTTGGCCCTAACAATGTTGGCGGAAGAATTAGAGCCATCGTTATAGATAAGGCCAATATCAATCGGATAATTATTGGAGGTGCTTCAGGAGGGGTTTTTATTTCTGAAAACAAAGGTTCAAGTTGGAGGCCAATAAATGATCAAGCAATTTCACCAAGTGTTACGTTTATGGACCAGAACCCATTAAGCCCTTCCGTTATCTATTATTGTACTGGTGAGGCTTCAGGTAATAGTGCAGATTTAACAGGTGCTGGAGTGTTTAAATCTGTTGACGGTGGAAATACCTTTTCTCAATTGGCTTCTACAAACAATACAAATTTCTCGTTTTGTTGGTCTGTTAAATGTTCTCCAATTGACACCAACACACTTTATGTGGCTACACATAATGCCGGCGTGTGGAGAAGCAATGATGCAGGCTTAACGTTTAGCCGTGTCTATAACACTGGTACTCAAATAAACGATTTAGAAGTTTTGCCAGATGGCGCTGTGTTGTTTACCGTTAAAGGTTCAGGCGTATACCGTTCTGCAACAGGAGCCATTAATACTTTTTTCAAAGTGGCTTCAGTAAATTCAGCGTCTTCTGCAAGGGCAGAAGTAGCGTATTGTAAGAATTTCCCTAATGTGGTTTATGCAGCGGTATCTGGACCTGATAATTCATACAGTGGTGTTTTAAAGGCCTTTTATAAATCGAGCGATGGCGGAAAAACCTTTACAGAAAAGGGCAATCCTAATGGAACAGTCAATTTTGGGTTTACATGGTATTGCATGAGTATGGCTGTGAAAGACAATGATTCTAATTCTATATTTATAAGTGGAGTGGATGTTGGTTACAGTAAAAACGGGGGTGTTTCTTGGAGTGCAGGAAATGAGATGCATGCCGATAATCAGGTTTCTGTTTTCTCGGGTAATAATCTTTATTTGGGAAGTGATGGTGGTTTGTGTGTGTATGATTGGTCAAATCCTAATGTCTACACAAGTTTAAACAATGGAATTAACATAACACAGTTTTACCATGGGGATGCGTCGCCTCACAGCAATGCCATTTTTGCAGGAACTCAAGACAATGGCACCAAGCAGAGTATCAATTCTAATAAAACGTTCTCAAACGTTTATGGTGGTGATGGCGGTTATTCATTTTACCATGCAAACGATGCAACCATAAAGTATTATGCTACTCAAAACGGAGCAGTGTATAGAAATGGACTATCAATTAGTAATAATATTCCTACAACCGATACAAAATGGTTTATTCAACCATACCATGTGAATGCGGTTCAAGGAAATTATGTGGTTTATCCGTCCAGTACCAATTTGTATTTTTCAAAAAATGCTGGAAGTAGTTTTACGTTGGCGGGCAATATAAAGGTTGGCCGATTTTTCTCGGCTGCGTCTTCAAATGACGCCAATCCTTCTGTTTTTTCAGGTGGCAGTGCTGCCTTCATGGCCATTGATTCGATATTGAATGCTACCCCTGTTGTGAAAGATTTGCGCTTAGCAATGCCTTCAATTTTGAGGTCATCTTTCATTGGTGGAATAACAGTATATCCAGGTTCTAGAGACAAAGTTTTCCTAGCGTTAAACAATGTATCTGATTCTGGCCGTGTTTATTTGGCTTCTGATTTGTTTAGTGCAAAACCAGTATTTAAGAACATTAGTGGTAATTTGCCTAAAGGCCTGCCAGTTAATTGGGTGGAATGTGACCCATTAAATCCTGCTAATGTAATATTTGCTGGAACAGATTACGGTTTATATGTTACAGAAGATGGTGGTTTAACCTGGGTAAAAGACACCCGATTGCCTTCTACGGTTATTAGCAGCATTAAGATTCACAAAAATAAAAAAGATATTTATTTCTTTACCCACGGTAGGGGTATTTTTAAAGGTCAGATAAACAATGCGGGTATCAGTTCTATCGATCCAAACATTATGTCTTCATTAAAGGTGTATCCTGTGCCTGCTTCAAAACAAATCACGCTTGAATTTAAGGAATCTATGATCGGAAATTATGAGATCATCGATGCAAAAGGATCAACAATATTAAATGGTAAATTTGATGGCGTTTTAGTTCAAATTAATACCTCTGTTTTGCCAAGCGGCGCCTATGTAGTAATGTGTAGAACTGTAGAAGGCGTTATTTCAAAATCCTTTACGATATCACAATAAATGTCATCGCACCATATAGTTCGTGAAGGACAAGAGCCAGCCTTGCTGATAGCAAATGGAGAAGCTTGTAGCAGAGAACTATTAGACCAATTATTGGAGTGGAGTCCTTATGTTTTGGTTTTGGATGGTGCATTGAAGCGTGTGTTAAACTTGGGCATTAAGTTTGACGGTATTTTAGGCGATTTCGATACCTATACGCAAGAAGAAATTATTGGAATGGTTCAGCCAAATACAGAAGTTGTATACACGCCCGACCAAGAAAAATCGGATCTTGAAAAGGGGTTGGAATTTTTAATTTCAAAAAAGTTTGCAGCTGTGAATATTGTATGGGCAACCGGAATGCGCAGCGACCATTATATGAACAACATTGCTACTTTGGCTAGATTTAAAGACCAAATTAATTTGGTGATGTTAGACAATTACTCAAAGATTTATCCGGTTAAAACAGGTTTCAAAAAACACTTTCTTGGAGATACCAATGTTTCTCTAATCCCTTTAAATAAAGTGCAGAATTTAAAAACAGAGAATCTGGTATGGGATCTGGATTTTGAGACACTTGAATATCCTTTCAAGACAAGCAGCAGCAATAAAGTTTTAAGAACGGGTATGGTTGAAGTTCATTTCGATTCAGGTATTTTATTGATGATGGAATGTATTGATGTTCTTTGAATCTTAAAAAGGACTCAGAAGCGATTGATTGATAAAGTGTAAAGTGTCCAATTCTAAAGGATTATACACCTTAGTGTGAAAACATTTTGGTGCCTCTATTCTATAAAATGTTATAAGTTTGAAGTGCTTTTTAACTTCAAGTCGGCTTGGATGAAAATTAAGTATTTATATATATGACAGCAAAAAGACACTTTATTTCCGAAGAATTTAAGGTTACTACTTGGGAATTCTTACAAGCATATTTTCAAAATTGCTTAGATCGAAACATATCTAGCATTGATGAATTTCAATCTTTTTTAAAAGATTTAAGTGAGTTAGAGAGTGTTGTCAGCGAAGATTTAGCCTGGCGTTATATCCGAATGACCTGCGATACCGCAAATAAAGAACTTGAAGATTCATACATCAATTTTGTTGCCGAAATACAACCTAATATTGCGCCGTTTGAAGATCTGTTAAATCAAAAAATTGCTGCTTCAAATTTTGTCAATGATTTATCAAAGGACCAAGCATATTTTATTTATTTTAGATCTATCAAGAATGCAATCGAATTGTTTAGAGAAGCAAATATTCCATTGAATGCAGAAATGCAGACTCTGTCTCAGAAATACGGGACAATTACGGGTGGAATGTCTGTAGAAATTAATGGAGAAACCCTAACATTGCAACAGGCCTCTAACCATTTAAAATCAACCGACAGGGGTATGAGAAAAATGGCTTATGAAACCATAAATAATCGCCGTTTGGAAAATAAGGGTGAATTAGATGAGCTATTTGATTCATTGGTTAAATTAAGACATACAGTTGCTTCGAATAGCGGGTTTGCAAACTATAGAGATTACATGCATAGTGCTTTGGGCCGTTTTGATTATTCTGTAAATGATTGTTTCAGTTTTCATGAAGCCATAGAAAATGTCGTTGTTCCACTTTGTAAAAAAATTGAATTAGAACGTAAGAATAGTTTAGGGTACTCGGATTTGATGCCCTATGATTTGGCTGTAGATCCATTAAATAGAGAACCACTGCATCCTTTTACAGATGGAAAAGACTTATTAGAGAAATCTATAAAATGTTTTGAGCGCATAGATCCATCCTTTGCTGACAACCTGCGCATTATGGCCAATAAAGGTTTCTTAGATTTAGAAAGCCGATTAGGTAAAGCGCCAGGAGGCTACAATTATCCATTGGCAGAAAGTGGTATCCCTTTTATTTTTATGAATGCTGCGGGCAGCCTGCGTGACGTAGAAACGATGGTGCATGAAGGCGGACATGCCATGCATTCGTTTTTAAGTGAAGAACTTGAATTAAATGCATTTAAGAATGTACCTATGGAAGTGGCTGAAGTTGCGAGTATGGCTATGGAGTTAATCAGCATGGAAGCTTGGGATGTCTTCTTTGAAAATGCAGAGGACTTAAAACGCGCAAAAATTGAACAGCTAGAGGGCGTAATAGCTACCTTGCCTTGGATTGCTACCATTGATGCTTTTCAGCATTGGATTTATACGAATCCACAACATACCAAAGAGGAGAGAACAAATGCATGGGTTCAAATTGCCGGCAAATTTGATGCAGGTGTATGCGATATGGGATTGTATAAAAATTTCTTAGCGAATAGTTGGCAAAAGCAATTGCATGTCTATGAGGTTCCGTTTTACTACATAGAGTATGGGTTTGCCCAACTTGGTGCTATTGCTATATGGAGAAATGTACTATTGGATAAAAAGAATGGTCTTGATGGGTATAAAAAAATGTTGAGTTTGGGGTACACCAAAGCAATTCCAGAATTGTTTGAGGCAGGTCAAATTAAGTTTGATTTTTCAGCAGAGTATGTAGGTGAATTGTTTGCCTTTGTTTGGGATGAATTACAAAAATTAAAAGCGTAATAATGAAAAAATTTCTAATTGTTTTATTGCTCATAGCCGCAATAATTGGCGGGTATTTTTTATGGTTAAAATGGTCTCCTAATAATTTTGTAGACGGTTATTATTTGGTGCCCAATGATGCTGTAATGGTTGTTGAAACAGAAGACCCGATTAACAATTGGCAAACTATTAGTGCCAGTAATATGTGGCAAGGAATTAAAACATTTCCAGCTTTTGCTGAGCTAACACAAAGCGCCGACATGATGGATGATGTCATAAATTCCAATCAACAGGTTTTTGCATTATTGGGGCAAAAGCATTTGTTGATTTCAGTTCATATGACAAAGGCTAAGGACTATGATTTTGTTTATTATGCTGACATGAAAGAAGCTTCTAAATCGAGTGTTTTGAAAGCGTCGTTAACCAGCATCATCAAGCAATTTGATTATACCCATACCGTAAGAAATTACAACAAGATTGAAGTGAACGAATTCTTGGATCCGAAAAGTAGGGATGTTTTGTCTATTGCATTTGTAAATAATTATTTGGTGTGTTCTTACAGCAAACAATTAATAGACCGCGTAATTGATGCAAGTTTAAATCCTAGTGCGCAAACTGGTTTGGATCCGCGATTTACTGAGGTTAATCAATTGACTTCAGCGGATGGCATGTGCCGTTTGTTTATCAATTACAGCACATTTCACCAATACTTGGGCGTATACATGGATGATGTGGCTGATGTGAAAGCATTGTTTTCTAGTATGTTTTATACTGGCTTAGATGTTAAGTTGGAAGATGACTTGTTGTTGGCTGACGGGTATAGTACCATAAATGACAGCATGAGTTCTTATCTCCAGGCCTTGTCAATTTCGGGTAAATCCAGTACCGATGCTGAAAAGGTATTTTCGGAAAAAGCTTCGTTTTTTGTAAGTTTAGGTTTTAATGACTTCAATACGTTTTACAGCAACCTTGAAAAGACTCTGCAAAAGAACACCAAAGCCTATCAAGAACAGCAGGCGGCCTTGAAGAAACTCGAACGTTTGTTAAATATTAATATTCAGAAAAATGTTTTTGATTGGATAGGAACTGAAATTGCAATCGCTCAGTATGAAACAGATGTTTTAATTGGAAATAAAGTCCGCAACGTTATGGCCATTAAAGCCTCGAATATTAATTCTGCCAAAGAGAATTTAGCCATGATAGAGAAGCAAATCCGCAAGCGCACACCCATTCGTTTTAACGATGTGGTTTACAATGGGTATGAAATCAAATACCTAGAGGTAAAAGGTTTGTTTAAAGCCTTCTTGGGTAAATTATTTTCTAAAATAGAAAAACCGTATTACACAGTATTGGGTGATTACGTGGTATTAAGCGACGATCCAAAGACTTTGTTATTAACCATTGATGATTTTATTGCTCAAAAGACTTTGTCAAATAAAACAGAATACCGTGATTTTAGATCCCGTTTTGCCAACCAAACAAGTGTAATGGCCTACATCAGCCCTAACCACCACTTTGCTAATTTCAAAGGTTTGTTAAATCCAGAAAGTTGGAAGAGTACACAAAAGAATGAGGCTTATGTTAGATGTTTTGAGCATGTAGGATTGAGTTTAAGTGGCGATGGTGACAGAATGCGCACCGTAATGGGAACTCAATATTTACCGTGGGTTGCTCCAGAACTTGTTGTTGATACCACAGATAGTGAAACAGATACTTTAAGCAGGATGGACTTGTTTTTAATACAAAACTTCCAAGGAGACATGAACACCTCTTATTTTGAAAATGGTAATCCACGCGTTTCAGTTGAAATGGATGGAACCATAATGGATGGTGTTTATGTTGAGTATTACGAAAATGCGGTCATAAGCATTAAGGGACGCTACAGAAGCGGACAGAAGCACGGAACCTGGAAGTATTACAAGCCAAACGGCGAGTTTGACTATAAAGAGAAATACAACAACGGCGAGTTGAAGAAGCAGAATTTACTGGATCGATTGTTTGGCAGCGAATCGGGTGATTGATTTATTAGAATAATTTAATTCAAGCATTTGATAAATTAATCAAATTAGTTACCTTTGCACTCCCGTAAGGGCCCTTAGCTCATTTGGTTAGAGCATCTGACTCATAATCAGAGGGTACTTGGTTCAATCCCAAGAGGGCCCACGAAAATTAAAACCGCCTCTAAGGCGGTTTTTTTATTTTCGTGGGCCCCGTACCGTGTTTGTAGCGAAGCGAAAAACTCTGGTACTGGGGCATTCTCACACTCACTCTTACAAGGACTTTCTTGAAAGCGGCCATTCGGCTCTCATTTTTCTTCGCACTCATTATCACACTCACACTAGAAAAGGCTATTAAGTAAGCTCTCTTTTTTTCTTCACACTATACCCTGTAATGTGACAGAGCAAAGCGGAGTCTCTATTATGGGGCATCTTCACACTCACACTCACTCTAAAAGGGACTTTTTCGAAAGCGGCAACACTGCTCTCATTTTTCCTTTTCCTCGATCCTATATTTCATTTTCATTCATCCTTCGAATAGTTTTACCTTTGCACTTTAATATTTTGAGACCAATAGCCGTTTTTGATATCGCTGCCAGTATTCTGTATGAAGACAACCATTTAATTGCTGTAAATAAACCAGCAGGGGTATTGGTGCAAGGAGATGAGACCGGCGATGTGCCTTTGTCTGAATTGGTAAAAGAATTTATTAAAGAAAGGGATCAGAAGCCAGGCAATGTTTTTTGCGGAGTCATTCATAGAATAGATAGGCCGGTAAGTGGAATTGTTGTTTTGGCCAAAACCAGCAAGGGTCTTTCTAAAATGAACGAGTTGTTTCGTGAAGATAAAATTCGCAAGACTTACCGCGCTTTGGTGAATGGAATTCCTGAACCTATAGAGGCTGAGTTGAGGCATTATTTAAGGAAAAACAGCAAATCGCACAAAGCGGATGTGTTCAAAAAGCCAGTTGATAATTCAAAAGAGTCAGTTCTAACATATAAAGTCATAGAAAGTAGGGGACATCAAGCACTACTTGAAGTTTATCCAATTACGGGTCGATTCCACCAAATTCGTGCGCAGTTATCAGCCAATAAAACGCCCATAGTTGGCGATTTGAAATATGGAGCACCTCAGGTATTGAAAAACAAGTCCATATGTTTACATGCCTATGGGATTTCGTTTGTGCATCCCATCAAGAATGAGCCTGTTGAAATAACCTGCGCTCAAAGTTTTTAAGTTTAAGTTTTTGTAATTTCTAAATAAATGAATCTTTATGATAAAGAATCATAAAAATAATTAGGAATACATGCTTAATTTTGCCCCCGATGCCAAGTATTTCTTTTAATAACACTGAAGTTGCGTTTGCTCATAAAAGCAATGCTGAACTTAAGAAAGCAAGACTATTATTTCAAAGTTTCAATTATCCACTATTAATTAAATATGGACCTGGCATTGCGGCCTCGGTTATAGGGTTTATAAGCCCAGTAAAAACAATAATTAAAAATACACTCTTCGCTCAATTTTGTGGGGGTGAAAGCATTGAAGATTGTGCAAAGGCAATTTCTACTTTAACCGCCAATAATATTGGAACTATTTTGGACTATTCCGTTGAAGGAGAAGAAACAGAAGAAGTTTTTGATTATACCTGCAAGGAGGTTATATTAACCATTGTAAAAGCCTCTGAGGATAGAAAAAATATTCCGTTTTCAGTATTTAAAACCACGGGTATTGGTCGTATGGATTTACTCACCAAAGTGAATGCAGGTGAATCAATCAATGAATCTGAACAGGCAGAATTTGAACGAATTAAAAATAGATTTTCATCCATCTGCAAGGCTGCATCAGAACATGATGTTAAATTGTTTGTTGACGCAGAAGATTCATGGATTCAAGATGTGATTGATAATTTGACCTATGATGCAATGGCCTTGTACAACCAGGAGAAGGCAATCATATTCAATACGGTTCAATGTTACAGGACTGGTAGAGTTGCGCATATTCAAAGAAAGTTAAGTGAGTTGAATTGTTATTTAGGTTTTAAATTGGTGAGAGGTGCTTACATGGAAAAAGAACGTGAGCGCGCTTCGAAAATGGGGTATCAGAGTCCAATTCAGCCAGACAAAATTGGCTCAGACAAAGAATACAACGATGCGATTGCATTTTGTGTGGAGCACATAGGCAGAGTTAGCATTTGTGCTGGAACGCATAATGAGGAAAGTGCATTGTATTTAGTTGACTTGATGGAAAAGAAAAACATTGCTAAGTTTCATCCACATATTTATTTTGCTCAGTTATTAGGCATGAGCGATCATATTAGTTTTAACCTAGCCCATGCCGGTTATAATGTTGCGAAATACGTTCCTTACGGTCCAGTAAAAGCAGTATTGCCATATCTAAGCAGGCGCGCTCAAGAGAATAGCTCAGTTAAGGGACAGGTAGGTAGAGAGCTCAGTTTGATTAGCCAGGAGTTGAAAAGAAGGAAATAAATAAGGTAGGTAAAATCGGTTAATTGAACAATTATTCTTTGTTATAGCCTGTAATAAAAAATTAATTGAGACATAAATAAGTAGATTTGAGAATTTTACAATATAAAGGAACTTTATAAGTACAGAATCCCATAGAAATACGGGATTATTTTTCATAAATGTATTACCTTTGCAGAACTTTTATAATATCATGTCAACAGAAACAAGCACATACGTGCCTTACAAAGTTAAAGACATCTCTTTAGCTGAATGGGGAAGAAAAGAAATTAAATTGGCTGAAGCAGAAATGCCAGGTCTTATGGCTCTAAGAGCTGAATATGGCAAAAGCAAGCCACTTGCAGGTGCAAGAATTGCTGGTTGCTTACACATGACCATCCAAACGGCGGTTTTAATTGAAACACTTACTGAATTAGGAGCTGAAGTAACTTGGTCATCATGTAACATTTTCTCAACCCAAGACCATGCTGCTGCTGCAATTGCTGCTGCTGGTATTTCTGTGTATGCTTGGAAAGGCATGACCGCTGAGGAGTTTGACTGGTGCATCGAACAAACCTTGTTTTTTGGCGATTCAAAACAACCATTAAATATGATTTTGGATGATGGGGGCGATTTAACCAATATGGTTTTTGATGTTTATCCAGAACTTGCAGCAGGTATTAAAGGATTAAGTGAAGAAACCACTACAGGTGTTCACCGTTTGTATGAAAGAATGAAGAAAGGCACCTTGATGATGCCAGCTATCAATGTGAATGACAGTGTTACCAAGTCTAAATTTGACAATAAATATGGCTGCAAAGAATCGTTAGTAGATGCAATCAGAAGAGCAACAGATATTATGATGGCTGGTAAAGTTGCAGTTGTGGCTGGTTATGGTGATGTAGGAAAAGGTTCTGCAGAATCATTGCGTGGTGCAGGTTGCAGAGTTTTAATAACTGAAATCGATCCAATTTGTGCGCTACAAGCAGCGATGGATGGATTTGAAGTGGTTACCATGAACGAAGCTTGCACAAGAGCAAATATTTTTGTTACAGCCACTGGTAACGTAAACATTATTAAAGAAAGACATTTCAAAACCATGAGAGACAAATCAATTGTTTGTAACATTGGCCATTTTGACAATGAAATAGACATGAATTGGTTAAATTCTAAGCATGGCGATACCAAGTATACCATCAAACCACAAGTTGATGTTTACACTGTAGATGGTAAAGAAATTATCATTTTAGCTGAAGGTAGATTGGTTAATTTGGGTTGTGCGATGGGCCATCCATCGTTTGTGATGAGTAACTCATTCTCAAACCAAACATTGGCACAATTGGAGCTTTGGAACAACAGCCAAAACTATGAGAAGAAAGTATATGTTTTGCCTAAGCAATTGGATGAGAAGGTAGCCTATTTACACTTAGCACACATTGGCGCAACCTTAGAGACATTGGATGCTGAACAAGCTGAATACATAGGTGTTGAGATGAATGGTCCGTTCAAAAAAGACACATACAGATACTAATATAATTGATTAAATATTTAAGCGTCCTTCTTTGGGTTTTGATCCTGCCTGTTATTTTGGCCATGGAGACAGCACCGAAGAAGGACGTTTTTTATGCCGCACACAGCGCAGTTAAGAACAGACCTGAACTATGCGATTCTTTAATAAATTACGCCAAACAATATTTAAATAGTCCATATTGTTATGGCTCAAATGTTCCAAAATGCTTTGATTGCAGTGGGTTTGTGCAATTTGTGTTTTCTCATTTTGGAACCAAACTGCCCAATTCATCGGGCAATATTGCTTACTCTGGGAAGTTTATAAGTTTTAAAAACGCCAGTGCCGGTGATCTGATTTTCTTTAATGGCAGAAATACGGGCGAAACGGTTGGCCATGTTGGAATCGTAACCAAAACGGAAGGGAATGTTATTTATTTTATACATGCCTCTGTTCAAGCAGGTGTTATAGTTTCTAATTCCCTTGAATCCTATTATAGCAAAAGGTTATTATTTGTAAAAAGGGTACAGATTTAATTTTTCTGTTTTAATACATTAATTTTGCATTTTAAATTATTTGTATTTTGATACCAAGCACTGAACAAGACTCTTTATACCCAAATTTATCTTCATTAACAACAAAGGAGATTATTACAGCAATAAATTCTGAAGATAAAAAGGTTGCACATGCTGTACAAGATGAAATTAATTCAATTTCTAAGTTGGTAGAAAAACTGGTTCAGAATATGGAGAATGGCGGGCGCTTATTTTATATAGGTGCTGGTACAAGTGGAAGATTAGGCATTCTGGATGCGAGCGAATGTCCACCAACTTATGGGGTGCCTCAGGGCTTGGTTATTGGAATAATTGCGGGTGGCGATACTGCAATTCGAAAAGCTGTAGAATTTGCTGAAGATGACAGCGAGCAAGCCATTCTAGATTTATTGGATTACAATGTATGCGAAAAAGATTTTGTCCTTGGCTTATCTGCTTCAGGAAGCACACCGTACGTTTATGGCGGAATTTTGGCTTGTAATTCGAGAGGCATAACAACAGCTAGCATTTGCTGTTCAAAGAGTTCTAAAATTGGCTTAATAAGTCATTTTCCGATAGAGGTTGAGGTTGGTCCTGAGATTATAACAGGAAGTACGAGAATGAAATCGGGAACAGCCCAAAAAATGGTTTTAAATATAATCACAAGCACGGCTATGGTAAAACTTGGAAAAGTAGAAGGGAGTAAAATGGTGAACATGCAATTGTCTAACCATAAACTAATTGACCGAGGAACTCGAATGGTGGCTGAGCAAACGGGTTTGGAATACGAAAAAGCAAAATCACTTTTGATTCAATTTGGAAGTGTGAAATTAGCAGCTGATTTCTTTAAGGCAAATCATTGAATCTGGCAATAAATTTTCGCGTAATGCGTTAATTTTTACCATATGACCCTAGTTGGTAAATATTTTTTTTTTGCAAAATCAGTATTTTTCATTTAGGTTTGTACGTTAACAAAGTAGAAAGCATCAATAATCACATGAATAAATTTACCGTTTTTTTCTGTACAGGTTTATTAGCCTTTACCGTATTATTCACCGGGTGTACTGGGTCAAGTCTCTCTAAGGCCGACGAGGCAAAGAGCAGAATGCAATACAAGATCGCAGGTGATTTATACACCATTCTTGGCCCTAAAGTTAAAGGCCCAAATGCCAAAGAAGATCAAGCAAGAGCGCGCGAAGAAGCAGCCTATTGCTATAGAATGGCGAATGAATACGAAAAAGCAATAAAAGCTTATGAGAAAGTAGTCAAAAAAGACCCTAAGAATACTGAGGCTCTTTACCAGTTGGGATTACTAAACATGAAAGTTGCTGGTGGCAAAAATGCAGATGCCAAACGAGAAGCACGAGATTATTTCAAAAAATATTTGGAAGAAGTACCCAATGATGAACGTGCAATTGCTAAAATTGCCGCATTGGATAGCGCTGAAAATTGGGAAAAAGAAGCCCCTAACAGCAGATTCAAAGTCACCAATTTGAAAGTGGTGAACACCAAGGGGATGGAATACAGCCCAATGATAGCAGGCAAAAAAGATGATGTATTATACTTTAGTACTGACCGTGAAGGTGGTGTAGCCAAAAAGAAAATTTATGGACTAACTGGTAACGGTTATTCAGATATGTGGTTTATAAAAGCCAAGAAAGGGAGCAAGCGAAATGCAGCAAAAACTTGGGAAAAGCCAGAGATTGCTCTTGGAACCATAAATACCAAATACAATGATGGGTCTTGTGTATTTGACAGAAAATACAGCACCGTTTATTATACCCAATGTAATGGAGCAGATGGAAAATCTACTTCATGTAAATTGTTTCAAGCCAAATTAAGCGGAACCGAATGGGCTGAAGAGCAAATGCTCGGTTTTTGTGTAGATGATACATTTGACTATGGTCATCCTGCTTTAAGTGAAGATGGAAAAACCATGTATTTCTCTAGCAATAGAGATGGTGGTGAAGGTGGATATGACATCTGGTGTGTTACCTACAACCAAAGAGCAAAATCTTGGGGTGTTCCGTTTAACCTAGGACCAACAATCAACACAGATAAAGACGAAATGTTTCCTTATGTGAGTGTTCACAATGGCGCTTTATATTTCTCATCTAACGGACATCTTGGTATGGGCGGTTTAGATGTATTTACTGTAGAAGGAAGCGGAACCGAATGGACTATTCCAGAAAACCTTCGCGCACCTTTAAACAGCGGAGGAGATGATTTTGGTATGACCTTCGATAACACAAGCCCTACCCACGGTTTCTTTACCTCTAATAGAAATGGAGGAAAAGGCAATTTTGATATTTGGGAATTCAATATATCACCTTTGGTTATTGAAATTGAAGGCTATGTTTATGAATGTCTGCCTGAGCCTGACGATAAAAGCCACAATTTGTCTAAGCCTTTAAAAAATTCTGTAATTACCATCACCAACGATAAAGATACCAGTAAAATTGTTGTTAAAACCAACGACAAAGGCTACTACGGTAAAATAAGGTTGAAAGAGAAAACCAATTATGAGATAAACTGCGACAACAGAGAGTTGTATTATTTTGATGCTATGCCAGTTCAAAGAACGACAAAAGGCATTAAGATTTCTACAACATTAAAGCAAGATTTTTGCTTAAAGTCTCAGATTATCATTATGACTGTTCCAATTTATTATGATTTGGATAGAGCAGAAATTAGAAAAGATGCTGCAGCAATTTTGGACGAAAAAATTCTTCCATTGTTGTTAAAGTATCCTAAACTCCGCATGGAATTAGGTTCTCATACCGACTGTCGTTCATCATATGATTACAACATTGACCTGTCTCAAAGAAGAGCAGATAGTGCCGTAGCTTATTTGGTAAGAAAAGGCATTGATGCAAGAAGGTTGTTAGCTAAAGGTTATGGTGAATCTCAATTGGTTAACGATTGTAAATGTGAGGGCGCTGTAAAAGTTCCGTGTTTAGAATCTCAACATCAAGAAAACAGAAGAACCACAATTAAGACCTTAGACGTAAACTTTGACCCTAATGTTAAAGTTGTTGGTGGACCTGATGCCAATAATGTGAATTCCAAACCTATAATTGTTAAAATGACTAAGAAGGACGCTAATTTCTTGGTTGCAACTGCGGCCAATGGGATTGAAAGTTCTGGTCCTTCATTGGTTAGTCCAGGTAAAGATATTAGCATCAGCTTAACAGAGTTAAAAGCCTTGATAGCTAAGGGGCTTGTTAAGCCTGAGCATTTAGTTGGAACCACAATTGCTGAAATAATGTCAGGTAAATTAAAGCCAAACACCACCGTTAAATTAAGCACTTTACGTTTTGGACCTAAGGATAGATCAAATACATTTACCGATATAGTGGTTAAAATTATGGCTGGTAACAATCCATTTGTGTTTGGGGTAGATGCTTTAATCGCATTAAATGGTTCATTGAATACAGAGGAAAGTGAAATGACTTTCAAGAATATAAATACGGAGGCATTGAAAGGTGGTCCTATTGAAAGCAATGCAACCAAAGGTGCTGGAACTACAGCAACCACAGCCGCTGGAGCTTCCACTGCTGCAGTCGACACAGGTGTTTCTTTGCTTGATTATAAACGCGTTGCTTTGATATCAGAAAACAACAACATGTATGTTCCTACCATGGTAAATGATAAGGAAAATGTTAATTGGAAGTTTGATGTTAAAAGCCGTAAAATCTTGATTAGCGAAGACATGGTGATTCAATTGTTGGAAAGTGGTGCCATCACAAAGAAAGATTTTGACACTGAAGGCGAAACCATCAGATTAAAAAATGGAACTAAACTTCCAAGTAATGTATTGATCATTGCATCCCTGCAAATTGGTGATGTTGTATTGGAAAATGTGAAAGTAACAGTTGATAGTACAATTGAAGAGCCTGTAATGGGTGGTATGAGTACAACTTTGAAGAAAATCGCCGCATTAGTTAAGGGTAAGTTCCTATTTATGAAGCCTAAAGAAAAAAAGGGAGCCAAGCCTTCAGATGACTAAACGGAGCTAAAATATTTTGAAAGGCGCATCATAACGATGCGCCTTTTTTCTTGTCTTTTTTAAGCATCTTTGCAGTATGGTTTTATTGACAATTGAAAATCGCGTAGCTACTTTGACTTTGAACCGTCCAGAGAAGCGCAACGCATTGAATGACGAAATGGCAAAGGAACTTTTAGGCCATTTGACTTCTTTGAAAGACAATGATGATTGTAAAGTATTAATCCTAAAAGCCAATGGGGAAGCTTTTTGTGCTGGCGCAGATTTGGCCTACTTGCAAAAGCTTCAAAGCAACTCATACCAAGATAATTTGTTGGATTCTCAGTCGCTCATGCAAATGTTTAAAGCGCTTTATGAGTTTCCAAAGATTACCATTTCACAAGTTGAAGGTCCTGCATTTGCTGGTGGTTGTGGTTTAGCTGGTTTGTGCGACTTTTGTTTTGCGACGCCAGAGGCTCAATTCGCCTATACAGAGGTAAAGATTGGATTTATACCTGCGATAGTTTCGGTTTTTCTAAGCCCTAAGATAGGCGAAAACCTTGCAAAGCAAATGTTGCTGACAGGAGATGTGTATACGGCCTTAGAAGCCAAAGAAATGCGTTTAGTGAATAAGATAGTTGAAAGAGGCTTAATAACTATTGAGGTTTTGGATTTTGCGGCTAAATTGGTAAAAACTGTATCAGCAGATTCCATTCGATTGACCAAAGGCTTGTTAAATGACATTAAGGGTTTTTCAATAAATGAACAGCTAGATATGGCAGCCAAAGTTAATGCGCAAGCACGAGGCACCGATGACTGTAAAAAGGGTATAGCAGCTTTTATCAATAAAGAAAAATTATCTTGGTAAGATGGAATTTGTAGACACACATTCTCATTTATTTTCAGAGGAATTTGATTCCGACCGCAAATCCACCATTAAAAGGGCTCTAGATTCAAAGGTAAACACAATCTTATTGCCGAATATTGATTTAGAGAGTATTGTTGCCTTAAAGGAATTTGCGGCTCTGTCGCCTCAACATTGTTTGCCTATGATGGGATTGCATCCGTGTTCTGTAGCCGCCAATTATAAAGAACAATTGCAAATTATTGAGGCTGAATTATTTTCAGATTTCAAATATTTTGGTGTTGGTGAGATTGGGATTGATTTGCACTGGGATAAAACCTATTCAGAAGAGCAAACGCTTGCCTTCATTCAACAATGCAATTGGGCAGTTGATTTGAGGCTTGGTGTATCCATTCATACGCGCAGCGCAACATATGAAGCTATTGCAGCTTTGAAGACAATGGAGCAGAAACCCAAAGGCGTCTTTCATTGTTTTAGTGGTTCTGCCGAAGAAGCGACAGAAATTTTGAAACTTGGATTTAAACTCGGCATCGGAGGTGTTATTACCTATAAAAATTCAAGTCTCCCTGAAATATTAAAAGGTTTTCGAATTGAAGACATCGTATTAGAAACCGATTCACCTTATTTGCCTCCGGTTCCTTATCGAGGTAAAAGAAATGAAAGTGCTTACATCCCATTTATCGCTGAAAAATTATCTGATGTTTTTGGAATAAGTGTTGAGGCTGTTGCGGATGTAACAACACGCAACGCCAGAGAAGTTTTCGGCTTCTAACAATATAATTCATTTTATTAACTTGCTAAGGATTCGCTGGTATTAATCTTTGCGCTTTAAAATTTAGGCATAAAAAAACCCTCGATTTATAATCGAGGGTTTTTTAGTGAAATTATTTAGATTACTAATTACTTAGCAATTGTAATTTTCTTAGTAGCGATTTGGTTTTCAGCGATCACTTTTACAACATACACACCTGAAGCGAATTCAGACATGTCAACGTTTGTTGTGTTGCTGTCAACAGTGATGGTTTTAACCAATTCACCTAAAGTGTTGTAAATATTAACAGTCATGTCGCCGCTGATTTCAGCAGAAAGACTAACGTTAAAGTTACCACCGTTAGGGTTAGGGTAAACCGATACTGCATTGTTCATGGTTTCAGCATCATTGATAGAAGTACTCATCGTTACACACTTGGTCGTTGTGCACTCACAACCTGCTAAGTTAGTAGCAATCATGGTTACACAGTATTTACCTGGAGCATTGTAAGTATAAGAAGCACCTGCACCGTTTGAGTTGATAGAGTTACCGTCGCCAGTGATCCATTTG
>JBIISM010000010.1:0-83284 GCA_044341025.1 Bacteroidia bacterium
GAAGTTAAGCCCCGTAGCGCAGATGATACTTGTGTTAAAACTGGGAAAGTATGTCGTTGCCAAATTTATTAAAAAACCTTTACTCATTCAGTAAAGGTTTTTTTTATGCCCAATTTTTATGCTCGGTCTAAGCTTGCAAATATTGCAAATTTCAATGAAATATATTTTGTTATCTTTTGTTTTAAACCCTATATTTGCACTCCTTAAAAACGGTGGTCATAGCTCAGTTGGTTAGAGCGCCAGTTTGTGGTACTGGAGGTCGTCGGTTCGATCCCGATTGTCCACCCCACTTTTAAAACCTAAGTTCTCTTAGGTTTTTTTTATGCCCTACAAATGTGACATCCCTAAGGGGTTCAATGGCCTATTTTTTAATAATATAATAATGTAACACTACAAATGTTGTACCCCGCGGCGTGACGCAACGACCTGCCCTGTGTCGCTTTGTCTTGCTCTTTTCCTGTAGCTTTAAAGGGGAGTGAAGTCTCTGCCACTGGGGTCACCCCTACGGGGTTCAATGGCATGCATTTTTTTGCCAATCTCTTACCCTAGTGGATTCAATGGAATTTTGTTTTATATATTTATAGAATTATTACCCTTAAAGGGTTCAATTGCTTATGGCTAGGATACGAATTAAAACGGATAACCTATACCGAAATTCAATATAGAATACTTAGTAAAGTACTTGTTCTGTGCAAATTCTTTTATAACCCAATTCTGACCAACTGGCTTCTCTGGATTTTTAATCTGCATGCCCCAATCCAATCTGAATAAGAAGAATTGAAAGTCAAATCGCAAACCAAAACCTGTGTTCATGGCCATATCGCCTATAAATGATTTAACCTTAAACAGCTTCAATGGATCGGTATTGTTCACATCTCTAATCAACCAAACATTTCCAGCATCGACAAACAATGCACCTTCTAGTTTTTTATCGAATATATCGAATCTGTACTCTGCATTTCCCTGAATGATAACATTGCCTGCCCGGTCTATTCTAAAGTTCTTAGAACTCTCGTAGTAGCTTCCTGGGCCCACTGTTCTTGGTCTCCATGCGCGCAAACTGTTTGATCCGCCAATAAAGAACAATTTATCAAAGGGAACAATCAATTGGTTGCCATACGGATAGGTGAGTCCTAAGTTTAAGCGAAGTATGGTCGATTGGTTTTCATCTATTATGGTACTGCATCTGGCATCTATCTCCGACTTCGCATATTGGTAATAGTTTACTTTCAATAATTGATAGGAGGTGTCAGCTTGTTTGGTGCCGTCCATTGCGCGTCTTAAAAGGCGGTGTAAGTTCCCTCCTAATTCCAATACATTGGCGCGTATAAAGAAATGTGATTTGCTATGTGTGGTGTTTTTGTCTGTAAACAAAAAGCTCAATCCCGTCGAAGTCACTAAGTTGTTTGAAAACAACCTTTGTATAAATGCACTGTCAGCTCTACCAGATATGTCTATCGATAATGTATTTTTGCTAAAAGACATTTCCATTACATTCAAAAACCAAGTGGATCGCGTTGTGCTAATCTGGTATTGGTAGGTTAGGGGCAAGATTCTTCTCAAGTAATCAGGGTTTTTTTCATACAGAAAAGATAGATTGAAATTGGTTTTGATCGACTTCACATAGCGCCATTTTTCCAAAGGCTTAAGGAATGAAGAACTTGGGATACTTAAGGATAAATTTAAACTCTGCTGAAAAGCGGGGTTAAATTTCTTAATTTTTTGGTCAATGGAATCTCTGTATAGTTGGGTTTCAATCCTCGTATTGGCGCTAATTTCAAACAACTCTGCATTGTGAAATAAATTTCGATGTGTCCACACAAAGCTATTTGCCACACCGTAAGAATTACCCAAGTTGATGTTTTGAATTCGGTTCAACTGTGAGACAATTCCTTGTGGTTCTATGGTAAATGATTGTCTGTAATTGGTTTTTAAAGTTATAACCGCATCCAATCCATTGATTGAATCTGTTTTTGATGTTTGGTAATTGATGTCAATAAATTTAAAAATCGAAAACTCACTTAACTTAACGTAGGTATTCTCCATTTCCTTATTCCTGTAAATATCACCTTTTTTGATTGAAATGATTTTTGACAATACGTTTGGATTGACCGGGAACCCATTGAAATAATAGTCTATTCCTTCAAATGGCATTAAAGCCGACTGGACATGTGTTTCAGAATCATTTTCGAAAACCACACTGACCTTGCTGATGTGTTTTTGAGCGAAGCGTTCAGTTTCACTCTTATTGCCAATGGTGATGTTTATTTTTAAGCCTTTGTTTTTGCCAACGGTATCCAATTCAAAATCGATGTAATCTTTTGTAAAATCAAAATAACCATTGTTTTTCATCAGGGCAGTTAAGCGATTTCTTTCAATATTAATGGCTTCAACATCGACAATGCTACCGGGTAATAGAACACTTTTGTCCATGTGCAGATTTAAAAATCTGTCTACTTCCGCATCATCTGCAGATAAATTTACCTTGGCTAAGGTGTATGCTTTTGCAGGTTGTATAAAATAGGTAACGCTTGCTTTTTTATGTTTATATTCGATTTTATGGCTTATGTCACAATTGAAATACCCTTTTGAAAACAAATAGTTTTTTAAGTTTATTTCAGACTTAGCCACTTGCAAAGTGTCCAAAAGAACCGGAGCTTCGCCATAGCTTCTTAATAGTGTCCTAAATCGACTGCTATCGCTTTTTTCGGGGTGTTTTCTCGAACTGCCCAGGTTGTATAACCCCAGATGAAAATGTCCAAGTACAATGATGTTTCGGTTGGGTTTGTGCTTGATATACGTGGCCTTGTCGTCATCCAGCTTACCCATCATCTTGTTAAACAGCCCGTTAGCGGAATCTGAGGTCTTAAGTTTATTTTTAATTAAAAGATGTTGTCCTATGGGAACTAATTTGGTAGTTTTGCAGGAACTTAAAAACATGAATACCACTGTAAACAGAGCAATAAAGCCATGATTAGTAAAGCGAACATTCAATTGGTTAAAAGTCTTCAAGATAAAAAACAAAGACAAAAATATAACCAATTTGTAGTTGAAGGTGAAAAAAGTATTACCGAATTGTTGAAAAGCCCTTTCGATACGGTTAAACTTTATGCTGTTTCGACGTTTTTAGAGCAAAATTTTCAACTCTTGAAGTCTGTTTCTTATGAAGAGGTAAATGAGAAAGAACTAAAACAAATGTCGGCCCATATGGCCCCTCAAAAAGCGTTAGCTGTCGTTCGCATTCCTGAAGAGGAGCCCATCAAAAAAAATACAAAATTGATTTTGGCCCTCGACGAAATCCAAGACCCAGGAAATTTGGGCACCATTATCCGCATTGCCGATTGGTATGGTATTGAACATATTGTTTGCAGCAAAGGGTGTACCGATGTATACAACCCTAAATGCATCAATTCTACAATGGGGAGTTTTCTCAGGGTAAAATTACATTATCAAGACATTGTAGAACTTGCCGAGCAAACCCAATTGCCGCTTATGGTTGCGGTTTTAGAAGGTCAAAATATTCACCAAGGCAGTTTGCCAAAGGAAGGGATTTTAGTTATCGGCAACGAAGGCCATGGGGTTAACGGTTTTATTGTTTCTAAGGCAAAGCACAAATTAACAATTCCAAAATACGGCGGAGCTGAATCGTTAAATGCAGCCATCAGTGCGGCCATCATTTTAGACAATCTTATTAAAAGTAAACCTTAGCCAGGAACGCTGGGTATTTCTGTTTTCAAATTTCCAATCTCTTTTTTAAACTGATTAAAAGCAGATCTACTTGGAGATAATTTACTTAATACTTTTATTCTTAGCGTGGTAAGAAACAGTTAAACTGAAATTCTTGCCATGTTTTTTTATCACCGTAGTTACGGTACATGAATTGGCCAACGTACATGAAATAATCCAATTGTGATTAGGGGAATCTATCCAGGCCTGAACAGTGCGTTTAGCTAAAGTTTGCAGTTCAGCTTCTGTTAATTTAAAAGAATCTGCTTGTGTGGTTTTATATCTAAAGATACATTCTGAATTATATCCAACAAAAATTTTAGCGCCTTTAGAGTGTTCAATAAACTCTCTATTTGAATTTGAATCAGTTAATTCATAGCTAAGCTTACGCATTTCACCATATTCAAACACTTTAATTGTTGGAACGCCCAGGCTGGTTCGATACGTATTGATTTCTTTAACAATTAAAGAATCCAGGTGAACTGACTTAACGGCTGTATCTTGTGCATTTAGATAGATTCCAAATCCAATACAGGTGATAGTCAATAGTATCTTTTTGATATAGTTTAAAAATTAATGTTTGTCTTTGCAGCAAGCACCACCTTTTTCTTTCTTTTCGCATTTTGCAGGGTCAGCCGCACATGCTTTAGAATCTTTGTTTGCACAACAAGCTTTGTCAGTCCACATATGTTTGGCCGCACAAGTAGCACCGCAGTTTTTCATACACTCTTCTTTGCTTGTGCACTTTTTACCGCAAGAACTCATGCAAGAACCTACATATTCGCCTTTGTCATTGTACATGCTCATGCAATAGGCTCTTTCCATGGAATCGCAACCCATAGAATCACACATTTGAGCGCATTCTTCCATGCTCATAGTTGCACATTTGCTCATGTCGCATTTACCTCCCATCATATCGTGGTTGTCAGCACAAGCTTCAATTTTATCTTTTTTGCAGCAATCGCCTTCAGCTTCCAAACCAGGTCCGCCAACGGCGATGTGAGGAGCGATAACCAAAGAAACAATACTCATCAATTTAATTAAGATGTTCATTGATGGACCGGAAGTATCTTTAAATGGATCACCTACGGTGTCACCAGTTACAGAGGCTTTGTGTGGTTCAGATTTTTTGTAGAACATTTCACCGTTGATCATCACGCCTTTTTCGAACGATTTCTTTGCATTGTCCCAAGCTCCACCTGCATTGGATTGGAATATACCCATCAATACACCTGATACTGTTACACCTGCCAACAAACCGCCCAATACTTCAGGTCCGAAAACAAAACCTACAATGATTGGAGTGATTAGAGCAATCGCACCTGGCAACATCATTTCACGGATAGAGGCTTTGGTAGAAATTGCAACACACTTTTCATATTCAGGTTGTGCTTTGTATTCCATGATACCTGGAATTTCGCGGAATTGACGGCGAACTTCTTGAACCATGTCCATTGCCGCTTTACCAACCGCTTGTATACACAATGCTGAGAAAATGAAAGGAATCATACCACCAACGAACAAACCAGCCAATACTGGCGCTTTGTAAATGTCAATAGCATCAATACCTGCGATACCAACGAAGGCCGCAAATAAAGCCAATGAAGTCAATGCAGCAGAAGCAATAGCGAAACCTTTACCAGTTGCAGCGGTAGTGTTACCAACAGCATCTAAGTTGTCTGTGCGCTCACGAACTTCTGGCGGCAATTGGCTCATTTCAGCGATACCACCTGCGTTGTCAGCAATTGGACCGAAAGCATCGATAGCCAACTGCATCGCAGTTGTTGCCATCATACCCGCGGCAGCAATAGCCACACCATATAAACCTGCGCAGTAGTATGAACCCATAATACCAGCAGCTAAAGTTAAAATTGGAATAACGGTCGATTTCATGCCGACAGCCAAACCACCAATAATGTTGGTTGCATGTCCTGTTGAAGATTGTTGAATGATTGACAAAACTGGCGGTTTACCCATTGCTGTGTAATACTCAGTCACAATACTCATAATTGCACCCACTGCAGTACCTACTAAGATCGCACCGAATACACCCATTTTTGTAAACTCAACACCACGAAGTGTGATTACACCATCTGGAAGCATATACATTACAACAAAGTAAGAAGCAATAACTGTTAATATCATTGATGCCCAGTTGCCCATGTTTAAGGCCATTTGAACATTTGACTTATCGTCTTTAATACGCACGAACCAAGTTCCTGCGATTGAGAATAAAATACCTAAACCGCATATAACCATTGGTAACAATACTGGTGAAAATCCATTGTAACCATCCGCTGAAGAAGCGACAATTTCTTGACCCAATACCATGGTAGCAAGTATTGTTGCAACATAAGAACCGAATAAATCGGCACCCATACCAGCTACGTCACCTACGTTGTCACCAACGTTGTCTGCAATAGTTGCAGGGTTGCGAACGTCGTCTTCAGGAATACCTGCTTCAACTTTACCTACTAAGTCTGCGCCAACGTCAGCCGCCTTGGTATAAATACCCCCGCCAACACGTGCGAACAAGGCAATAGATTCAGCACCCAAAGAGAAACCAGTTAATACTTCAATGGCTGTTTTCATTTCTGTGCTGCTCACGTTTACAACATTGAACATTTTTAAGAAAACGATAAACAAACCACCTAAGCCAAACACAGCCAAACCAGCTACGCCTAAACCCATTACCGTTCCGCCGGTAAATGATACTTTTAAAGCTTGCTTTAAACTTGTGCGGGCCGCTTGAGTTGTGCGAACGTTTGCTTTTGTAGCAACCTTCATTCCAATATATCCTGCAGTTGCAGAGAACACAGCACCGATTATAAATGCAATTGCAATTACTGGGCTTGATTCTTCAACCAAAGTTCCACTCCATGCCAACAAAATAGCAGCAATAGCAGTGAAGATACCCAATACTTTCCATTCCGCTTTTAAAAAAGCCATTGCGCCTGCGGCGATGTAAGAGGCCAATCGATTCATGTTTTCATCGCCAGTCTCTTGTTTGTTTACCCAAGCAGACTTGATGGCCATGACCAATAATCCGATCAGACCCAGCAGCGGTACTAAATATACAATTTGATTCATAATTATTATGTGTTGTTCAAAAATTAAGGGTGCAAAAATAAGAAAATACTTTCAAAAATTATGCGTTTTGAAAATTTTGCTCTTGTTTTTACTTCATTAAATTGTAAAGAAACCGCTTGTCTTCGAGGATTTGAAACGCTTAAGCCTTATGATTAAATGCTTAATTTGGCATGATCGCTAATGATTCTGCCATCTTCCATCTCAATAATTCGGTCGGTACTGCCTGCAAATTCTTGGTCGTGTGTGACGATTAACAAGGTTTGTTGGTAGCTGTGCGCCAGCTCTTTAAAGATGTCAAACACAATCACGCTGTTCTTTTTATCCAAATTTCCTGTGGGCTCATCGCCCATTATAATTAAAGGATCGTTAATCATCGCGCGGGCAATCGCCACCCTTTGCTTTTGTCCACCCGATAATTGATTTGGTTTCTTTAAAGCTTCGTCGTTTATGCCCAGTATTTTTAGCTTTTCAATGGCTCGGTGCTCAAGTTCTTGCTCAGAATACTTGCCTAACTTCAAACCTGGTAGCATCACATTGCGCAAAACACTGAATTCATTCAATAAATAATGGAACTGAAACACAAAACCGATTTTTTCATTTCTAACCCTTGCCAAATCGGCTTCTTTGAGACCAAGCATCACCTGATTGTCAATGGTTAATTGGCCCTCATAATCGGTGTCCATGGTTGACAATATGTACAACAAAGTCGATTTGCCGCAACCAGATTTGCCAATAATCGAGACGAAGTCGCCTTTTGTAATCGAAAAATTAATGTCTTTCAAAATCGGTATAGTAACCGGATCGTGAAAACTTTTGCAAATACCCTTTGCACTTAAAATGATATTTTCCATTTTATTTTCCTCTAATAATAACGACAGGGTCAATTTTACTCGCTTTTCGGGCTGGAAACAAGCCTGCTAAATACGTGGTGATAATAGAGAACACACCTCCAATCATATAGAATTTAGGATTGTAATTGATGGGGTAGGTCTTAATGGTCGGTAAGGAAGCGGTGTTAAACGGTATTTGATCGATGCCTGCTGACATTAGAAATCCAAAGAGCAAGCCGGCCAAACCGCCAAATATGCCTATAGTTAAAGCTATACCCACAAATACGCTTTTAACATCTGACCCCGAAAATCCTGTCGCCTTTAATATGGCAATTGAATCCATTTTCTCATAAATCATCATGTTCAGTATGTTGTAAATTCCAAAGCCAGCTACAATTAACAAGGTAATTCCAACGGCATAAGAAATGGTTGTTCTAACACTGCTGCCGGTTTCAAATTGTGAATTCGTGGTTTGTATGTCTTCAGCATCTACATTAAACAGCACGCCGTAAGATTTGGCCAATGCAGGTGCTTGATTGATGTCTTTTAACTTGATGTTAATATCCGTTATATAGGTGTTCGGTTTGCCCAATAACTTCTGAGCAGTAGAAAGTGAGGCATAACTTTGGACTTTGTCTACATCGACAAGACCCGATTGAAACAACCCAACCACTTTCATTGGTGTGCGTTCTCCATTGGGGCTGGTAACTTGGATGACATCCCCAATTTTTGCCAGCATTTTATCGGCTGCTGCTTTCCCTAAAATAATGCTGTTGGGGATGTTTTTTAAGTCCATAAAATTGCCAGCTGTTACATAGTCGTTGAACTTAAACAATTTGTTTTCAGCCTCCACATCGATGCCATTGACCACACCTGTTAAGTCAATTGAACCTATATTATACAAGACCTGAGTGCTTATTTTGGGCGCCAAGCCTAAAACGGCTGGATCGGTTTTTAAGGTATTGATTATTGACTGCACATTGTGCAATTCGAGCCTAGCTGCACTCGGTTTTATGGAGCGGATAAAATGGTGAGCACCTTTGTATTGTTTGGATAAAGTTATGGGTTGAACCTTGCTGGCCTTAATTTCATTAAATAATTTAATGTGTGGACTTCGGTTAAGGATCAAATTGTCCAGCATTTCGTTAAGGCCAGACATAAAGCTAAGTAAGGTAACAAACATGGTGATGCTAAAAGTAACACCTACGGCAGCAACAAGCGTTTGCTTCCATCTGGCGATGAGCAACGACTTGGCAATGTCCGCAATAAGTTTAATGTTCATTCTATTGGCAAAGTCAATTCATCCGTTTCTGAAATTCCAGACAAGATTTCTACTTTGGCATAGTCTTTTAATCCCGTTTTGACCTCTATTTGCTTGCCTTCAGTATTTAAAACATACTTGTCGTTGATTAAATATTTACGAGGTATGCAAAGAACTTTCTGTTTTTTCTGCAAAACAATATTGGCTTCAACCGTAAGGTTTGGAAATAGGCTAGGGGGCTGTTTAACAAAACGGGCTTCAATGGTAAAGGTCTTGCTGCGCTCGTTCATAATGGGGTAAATTTTACTTACAAACGCCTCGAACACCGAATCGCGGTAGCTGTCTAAAGTTATAAATACTTGTATACCCAATTTTATACTGGCAATGTCGTATTCATCGACCTGCAACTCAAGGGTAAAGTTTTTTGCATCACCAATGATGGCCAAGGGTGTTTGGGTGTTTACCAATTCGCCTTTTTCTTTAAATATGCTGTATACTTTGCCCTCGTACTTGCTCACAATAGAATAATCACTCTCTAGTTGTTTGCTGATGGCCAAGTTGTTTTTAGATTGTTTGGAGCTAAAACTCAATTGACGCTCCAAGTCTTTTAATTTTAATTTTGCCGATTTGAAAGTGGTAGCCGAATTTAGGTAAGCGAGTTTCCTCTGTTCAAGTTCTAATTTTGATCCAACCTCTTGTTTCCAGAGATTTGTTTGGCGCACAAAAAGCAAGGAATCTTCTTCCATTTTTTTATTGGCCAATTCAATGCTGATTTTTAAGTCTTGTATTTTGCTCTGGTTGTTGCCAAGGTCTGAAAATTCTGCGTTTAAATTCGCATTCTCGCGGTTAAGTGCAGATATTTGATTGAATATCGAAAACAATAGGGCGTTTTTGCCTACTTGGTCTCCTTCTGTCACATGTACCTCATTGAGAATTCCATTAACGGTTGAAAAAACTTGGTATTGGTTCTCACTTTTAATGACACCAGAGGCGTATACCGATTCCGTAATGTCTTCAAATTGCGGCTTAACACTTTCGGCCTTTTTTTTACATGCACCCAGACCAAGCAGCATTAAGGAAAAAACAATAATTCTATTCACTTTGCGAAGTTAATGTTAAATCAAATTATTGGGTTCAATCATTTGTGATACTGATAAGGGTCAGTATATTCTTACTCAACCCAACTTCTGTAATAGCTAGGATCTTCGATGGCCATAGCAGCCTCAGTGATTTTAAGCGGGAAGAATGGGTCTATCATGACAGCCAATTCTAGGGTCTCTTTTGCGCCTATGCTTTTTTCGGCCATGCCCGGGTGTGGGCCATGTGGAATGCCTTTAGGGTGCAAGGTAATCATGCCTTTTTCAACATGCTTGCGGCTCATAAAGTCGCCATCTACATAATACAAGACCTCATCAGAGTCGACATTGCTGTGGTGGTAAGGGGCAGGGATAGACAAAGGATGGTAATCGAACAAACGCGGAACGAAAGAACAAATAACAAAATTGTGTCCTTCAAACGTTTGGTGTATTGGCGGTGGCATGTGAATGCGGCCGGTAATTGGCTCGTAATTGTGTATGCTAAATCCATAAGGGAAATGGTATCCGTCCCAACCAATGGCATCAAAAGGATGGCTCCCGTAGGTGTATGGAAACAATTGGTCGCCTTTTTTTATCATCACTTTAAAGTCGCCCATCTCATCGATGGTTTCCAAATCGGTCGGCAATTTAATGTCACGCTCACAGTACGGCGAGTGTTCTAAAAACTGACCCATGCTGTTAAGGTAGCGCTTTGGTGGTTTTATTGGGCTGAACGATTCAATAATCATTAAACGGTTCTTGCTGTCATTGAAATGCATTTGGTAAATTACACCGCGTGGAATCACCAAATAATCGCCGTATTCAAAATGTATTTTACCGTACAATGTTTGCAGGTACCCACTGCCTTCATGAACAAAAATAACCTCATCTGCATCTGCATTTTTATAGAAGTAAGTGCTCATCGATTCTTTAGGTGCTGCAACAGCCATGTAAAGGTCGCTGTTGTACAATTGCACAACACGGCTTTCCAAAAAGTCGTCTTTTGCCTCAGTTTTAAACGTAATGAAACTGCGGTTTTGCATGTTGTTGGCAATGGCGGCTTTCGGCGCTACATCGATTGGTTCGCCAATGTGTTTAACCAAAGTGGGCGGGTGGCTATGGTACACCAATGAGTATATACTAGAAAATCCTTCGGTGCTTACAAGCTCTTCAGCATAAAGCTCCCCGTTGGGTTTGCGAAATTGAGTATGTCTTTTTTCAGGAAATTTTCCTGCCTTGTGGTAATATGGCATAAAATCGTTTAAATTTGTGGGTAAAATTAATCAAATTTTTGTAAATGTTGTACTGTAAATCAATCTGTATCTCCGTCATGTTACTCAGCCTGCTTGTATTCACGCAGAGTTGCAATAAAAAAACGGCACAGAGATATATCTCAGAAACAGATACATCTTACTCTTTAGACATTCGAAATGTGAGCAAGAAGATTAATGCCGACCCTGCAAATCCAGAGCTGTATTACAAGCGTTCCAACGCTTTCTTTTTTGAGGACAATTTCAAACAAGCAACCTTAGACATTGAATATGCTTTGCAACTGGACTCTGTAAGTCCTTTGTACAACTTTTGCCATGGCAAATATTTAATGGCCGGCGATACCGCCAATGCAAAAGAAGCAGAAATTAGTTTTTTAAAAGCCATTAAAACGGATCCTAAGTTTTTTGATGCGCATTTAGATTTAGCAAAATTGTATTTGGCCAAGCAGTCTTATGAAAAGTCGCAAGAGGCATACACCAATGCCAATAAATTAGACCCAAGCAATCCAACGCCCTATTTTTACCTTGGCATTATTGCAAAAGAAATGGGCGACACCAGCAAAGCCATGCTTTTGTTTGAGAAAACCTTGGTATACGACAGCAAGAACTACAATGCCATTATGCAATTGGGGAATTTCTATGCCGAGACCCACAACCGCAAAGCCTTGTTGTTTTTCGACCGCGCCATGGAAATTAACGAATACAGCGATGAAGCTATGTATGCCAAAGGCTTGTTCTTGCAAAAAGACCGAAAGTACAAAGACGCAGCGGCCCTATATGCCACCGTTGCCAAAATCAATCCTTCCCATATTTTATGCCGTTACAATTTAGGCTTTATTGAGGCCCTTTTTGACAATTACCAGAAGGCCATCACACATTTGGACGAAACCATCAATCTGGCCCCCGAATACGCCGATGCCTATACCTTAAGAGGCTTGATGAAAGAGAAATTAAAAAACAGCACAGGAGCATACAACGATTACAAAAACGCCTTGTTGTTAGACGAAGGTCAATTGAGAGCCAAAGAAGGATTGAAGCGGATCAACATCACGATTTCGATGCCGTGAGGTAGGGAGGATGGCAGCATTGCGGTTGCACTTGTTATTGCCTGCCAATCCCAAGCTTACACTATAGCCAGCTGCTCCAGAATATTTTAATTCTTAGAAACTTTCACATGGGCTTACTGCCGCGCGCCATGTATGCATTTTTAAAAACATTATCTCATAGAGCATCTGGGCTGCTGTTTCAGCTTGGGGCAGATAATCGTAAATAAAGACCAATTGAATTCTTGAGTATTAATCAAAATATATGAGCACCGTCAAAAAAATCAATTGATACATTAGCCTTTAAATTATCTTTGTCCAATAAGTTATAACACATGAAAAACTTTCTAATTCTTTTCGTTCTCCTATCATCCCTATCCTTGCAAGCCCAATTGGGCAAGCACCGTTATGAAATAAAGGGAAAATATGGTCGTTCTGTTACTGGTTTGTTTGCTGTAGAGAATGAACACCGGTTTCAGGAATTGTTTAGGGTAAATGCCAATGAAAAAAGAACATTAATTTACAATTTAGATACGCTTGTAATTGCGGTTTTTATTGACCGTAAAGATGCTTCCATTACCCGCGATTCAGTTCGCTTCTGGGCCAAAGAAGAGATGCCAGGATTTACCCCTCAGAAGTTTAGCAGCGATGCCAATGCTTATATGCTATACGACAGCATGCGCGATTATTTGGTGTTTTTAGAAAAACCAATTACAGGCAGCAAAATGCTTGTGATGTGCAATGACCCAAAATACATCAAAGAATTTATCAAAGATGTGCTAACCTGGAAACGGGAAGAGGATTAGTCATTTGTTAAATGACGTAAAGGATTGCGATTGCAAATACCCAATATCTCTTGCCACTCTTGGATTGATTTTATGAATTAGAGGTAATTTATTGTAAAAACATTATTCAGGATAGCTGGGTCTTTTTATAATTCAACTCCTACAGAGTTGGGCTTTCGTTATGTGCGAATGGCTATAATAATTAAGCTTCTCCGAAGCTATAAAAATAAAACTCCTACGGAGTTTAGCAGCTCGTTTTATTATTTGTTATTACGAAATCTCGAAGCATTTCCTACTGCCTCGCTTTGCAATCCGTAACTTTAGTGAAGGAGTGCACATCCCGATAGCTATCGGGACTTGCTGAAACCACCGGTTTCAATAAATATATTTTAATAAACGAAATCTCGAAGTATTTCCTGCGCCTCCCTCAGCCCTTTTGCTCTTGCTGTTCTTCAAAACTTATCATACATCCCCAACCCATAAAACTCCTGGCCTATGGCTTTTATTTTTTTGACACGGCGGCGGTTGAGAACAAAGGCAAAACTGGCAAAACCAATGAATATGAGGTACAAGACTGTGGCGATGATTAAATCGTTGGTCTTGCGCTTAGAATAGTCGATTAACAAAAGTTTGTCTTTTGAAAGCTGAACCACCTGGTTGTTTTCTTGACCTTCAACGTGCTTCCAATCTTCATAATACACGCTTAAGGTATCGCCAATATAGATGTTGTTGACAAAGGTGTCGTAGGCAGTGTATTTTTTACGGCTGATTACAAAACCATGGTCCAATCCATTCAATTTGAATTTGTAAACATTGGCAGGAATAGCATTCGAAACATGGTGCATACCCATCTCTACCACAACATCCTTGTGGAATTTGGCGTCCTTTAAAGTCCATGTTGAGCGGTACATAAACACAGAAGCAAAGGCAAACCATAAAAAGGCAGCAGCCATTAATATGTAGATTCTAAATCTCATGCCGGGAACTTTCTTGTACTTGTAATTTCTCAATGAATAGAAGCGTTAAACAGCCAACAAAATCGAAAGACTGTGAATTACTATTGCAATAATAATCTTTAGAAGGCAATAAAAAAAATAGCTGAAATATTCCTCTGTGTTTAACCAATTACTAAGCGCAACGAAGTGCAGCGTTCTCACGAACTTAGCAAAGCGCTTTCACGACTGAAAGGAGTAGACCGAAGCGAGTAATTCATCCCGGAGCGTGAATGGAGTTCTCTGCTACGGGGACTAATAACCAATAACCATTAACCAATAACCAATAACCATTAACGAATAACCATTAACCATTAACCATTAACCAATAACCAATAACTATTAACCAATAACTAATCAACTACGATTCGTTCTGGTAGTATATCTTGTAAAACTTTCGACCATCTTTCTCAACCCCGTGTTCTATCATTTCTTTGTTGCCATGGATGTAGATATGGAAATTGCGGTCGAGCTTTAGGATGCTTTTAAACACCTTGGCTTGTTTTTTTACCGCTGGCAACGAAATATCAAATTCGTCGGGTACCTCTATCTCATTGCTTTGACGGTAATTTTGGTCAAAGCGTTGAAATGATTCAATAACTGCTGGGTCGCGGAATACTTCTTCTTCAAAATCGGCTTTGTTAAATGTGTCGTTCGATTTGAAATACTCCATTGAACGGTTGAGCAAATCGATTTGATCGCTTTTGTTGAGGTCAAAATCCTCGGTCACTTGAGCCGTTACGTATTGCTTGGCAATATTCAGGAAATCGCGGGTTTGGTGGAAATCGTCGTTGCTCGATTTTAAATTTAAAAACTGTTCTTTCCAAAAGGCTGCTTCTTCCGAGCGGTTGGTCTTGTCGAGTATACACACCTTAAAACCTTTGTCTCCTTCGGTATTGAAAATCAAACAGGCTTTGTCTGGCTTGTCCACCTGTATGCCTTCAATTTTGTCGAGCATAAACCCATCGTTGTCTTGGTTTAGTTTCAAGAAACTGTGTTTGTTTTCCGACTTAAAAATGCCAATGGCTTGAACCTCTTGGTAATCGACCATAAGTTTGGAAATATAAGCCACAAACAAGTCGCCCGACTTAATGTTGGGGTGGTTGGATGTTTCGTATAGATGTTTGGCAATATGAACCGAACTGGTCTGGAAATTGGCTGAGCCATCGAATACTTCGGAAGCAAATTTATACAAAGGGTTAAGCGTATGGTCGCCGTTGCTAAACGAGAAATGAAAATATTCGGGGGTGCTGAAGGCATTTAAGAAATACTTTTTAAGCAAAGCTTCGGTCTCTTGTCCGTTGGCATCGAGGGGGTGCTTAGACAAAATAATGTCTTCGCCGTTGTTTTTGTTCCCTACTTGGTGAACAGAAACGATATCGAGGGTAGCAACTGAATGGTCTATCATGGAGGGGCAAAAATAGGGAAGCTCATTTAAACTTTTTTGCTTTGCTAAAAAGTTTAAATGAGCGCAAGGGGATAGGGTGCCCACTTTCGTTTCACTTCAGTTGGCAAGAGTCCCGATAGCTATCGGGATAGGAGGGCAGTCGGAATTACGAAAGATTCCGGGATCTAACCAATAACTATTAACGAATAACTAATAACCAATAATGGATAACCAATATCCGAAAAACATTTCCGTTATTTGAAGAACGAATGAAACATTTTTCTTTACTATTATTGCTAACAATCATTACTACTAAGCTACCGGCCCAACTCGGTAAAACTTACCGCGAGGTCCAAGCTTTATACGGTGAAGTGAGTTTGCCGGGATTGAATTTGCGCAACGAGGGCAACATTATGGTTGAAGATAAAAAGACAGCCGACAACGAAGTGCGCATGATGATGTACAACAAAGACAGCACAGTTATTGGTGTTGCCCTTGGCCGCTTAGACACCTCCATAACCCAATGGGTGTATTTAGATTTCTTAAAAAATGAGATGCCCGATTACAAAATGAACCGCTCGGTATACCACAACGGCTGCCTACATCAATGGGACACCGTGCACAATTACCTCATAGTCTATGGCCCTTCGCAAGCAGGCAAACTGTTTCCGAACTCCTCCATGGTGTTCATCAACAACCCCGAGCTCATTAAAATCTTCGTTTCGAGGATAGAAGAGTGGAAGGAGTAGGGGTGTTAATTAATTTAGGTATTTGTTAAGAAAGACTTAATTCAAATAAGATATATTTGCCTTAATGAAACACATTGAGGTAGTTGCTGCCATAATTCAACACAAAGGTAAAACGCTTTGTGTTCAGAGGGCAGAAAGTAAATACGATTATATTTCCAAGAAATTCGAATTCCCAGGAGGTAAAGTTGAGGAAGGCGAATCAAATGAAGCTGCAATAATCAGAGAAATCAAAGAAGAACTTGAATTAGATATTCAAATATCTAATCCATACTTATCCGTATTTCACGAATACCCTGATTTTGCAATTACCATGCATGGGTTTTTATGCAATGCCGAAAATGATCAATTGGTGCTCAACGAACACATAGATTTTAAATGGCTTTCTATTTCAGAACTAGATCAATTGGATTGGGCTGCGGCAGATATTCCTTTTGTAAATAAATTGAAAGAATCTTTATGAGTATTGAAAATGACAACTTGTTAAATAGTTTACAAGCGGGATTCATAGGAAATATTAGATCGTCAAAAGGTGTTTATATGCCCCAAATATTGGTGAATGATAGTAAGTCAGGCATAAAAATATTAAGTACCATTCAATCTGAATTGTTAAGCTGTTCTCAGTTTTGGATGTCTGTTGCATTCGTTACTACCAGCGGAGTTGTTGTATTGAAAAATGAGTTATTGAAATTACAAAAGGATGGTAAAAAGGGAAAGATATTGGTTTCGCAATATTTAAACTTTACCCAACCTGAAGCATTAAAAGAATTGCTAAAGTTTAATAATATTGAACTAAAAATAGTTAGTCAAGGGAACTTTCACTCAAAAGGATATATTTTTGATAAAGGCGCTATTTACAATTTAATAATTGGAAGCAGCAATTTAACAGACTCAGCCCTGAGCTCCAATAAAGAATTGAATATCAAAGTTTCGGGTACACAAATTAGTCCTGTAATTTCTGATGTTATGAATGGTTTCAATAAAGAATTTGACTCGGCCTCAATTGTCAACGATGATTTTATAGAAAATTATGAAGTTGTTTATAAAAAGCAACTACAAAAAAACAGAGAAATAAAATCAATAATTGATTCGGATGAAAATGTCGTAATTGTTCCAAACAAAATGCAAATTGAAGCCCTTAAAAGCTTAAATAAATTAAGGCAGGAAGGGAAATCAAAAGCAATTCTAATCTCAGCAACAGGAACAGGCAAAACTTTTTTGGGGGCATTTGATGCTAAACAATTTAATGCAAAAAGGCTACTCTTTATCGTGCATAGAGAAACGATTGTTCAGAAAAGTCTTCTTACATTCAAAGCAATATTTGGAGACTCGAGGTCTTATGGATTATATTCTGGCAAGAATTTAGAGATGGATAACGATTTCTTATTTTCCACTATCCAAACCATCTCAAGAGAAAATCATTTAAATAAATTTCAAAAGGATGAGTTCGACTATATTATAATAGATGAGACTCATAGAGTAAGCGCAGATTCATATCAGGTCGTTTTGGAATATTTCAAACCAAAGTTTCTACTTGGGATGACTGCAACTCCAGAGCGCACGGATAAAAAGGATATTATTAAAGATTTTGATTATAACATTGCATACGAAATACGTTTAAATCAAGCATTGGAAGAAGAGATGCTGGCACCTTTCCATTACTTTGGTATACATGATATGTATGTTGATGATAAATTGATTGAGTCAAAAACTGATTTTAACAAATTGATAATACCAGATCGTATTAATCATATTTTAGAAAAAATTGAATTTTATTCCACCGATAATGGTGTGTTAAGAGGTTTGGTTTTTTGTTCAAGTAAGGATGAATGTAAAGCGATGTCCGAAGAGTTTAATAAAAAAATCTTTAGGGGAAGATATCTCAAAACAACTTATTTGAATAGCGACAATAAGGATTTAGTCAATAGGTTAGAAGCGATTGACAAACTTGAATCAAATGACTTGAAAAATAAACTTGATTTAATTTTTACTTATGATGTATTCAACGAAGGCGTGGATATTCCAAAAGCTAATTTAGTGGTTTTAATGAGACCAACTCAATCCGCGATCGTTTTTGTTCAACAACTAGGAAGAGGATTAAGGAAATCTGAAGGTAAAGAATACTTAACCGTATTGGATTTTATAGGTAATTATAAAAATAATTATTTAATTCCAATTGCGCTTTTCGGAGATACTTCTTTTCAAAAAGATTCGTTAAGAAAATATATTTTAAATGGAAGTAATTTAATTCCTGGTTCATCTACCATAAATTTTGATGAGATATCAAAGAAGAAGATTTTTGAGTCTATTAATTCTGCTAACTTTAATTTAAAAAAACAGCTTGATTTGGATTATGGCAATTTAAAAAATAAAATAGGAAAACAACCTATGATGTTGGATTTCATTGAAAATGGTGTTCGTGATCCTTTTTTCTATGTGGAATATTCAGATTCTTATTTGAATTATTCTATTGAAATGGAGAAAGATTCGAACGTCAAATTGCAAGCAAAAGAGAAAAAAATATTGGAATATTTTTCTTTTGAAATTAATAATGGAAAGCGTGTATTGGAGTCATTCATTTTGAATGTATTAATTGATGAGCTGCATATAAATATTGATTTATTTAAAACAAAAATAAAAGATCAATATGGTTTTGAAATTTCAGAAGCCGATATATACTCATCAGTAAATAATTTGAATCTTGGTTATATAACCGAAAAGAAAGATAAAAACATATTCAGTATTAAAGAAATATATGGTTATAAGTTGTTTGATCTAAATTGGGGAAAAAATATAATAAGTAGAGATATCGACTTTGAGTATTGTTTGAAAAATGATGCTTTCAAAAAGTACCTAAAAGATTCTGTATGTTATTCTATCAAACAATTTGACAAGAAATTTAAAGAAAGTAAATTTATTAATGGATTTCTTTTATATGAAAAATATTCAAGAAAAGATGTTTTTAGAATATTAAACTGGGAGTCAAAACCTGTTGAACAGAATGTTGGAGGCTATATGATAAGTAAAGACAAAAAAGATTGTGCATTGTTCGTTAATTATTACAAAGACCCGCAAATTTCAGAAACAACAAAATATAAAGACTATTTTATAAATCAAGATGAATTCATGTGGATGTCTAAGTCTAAAAGAAATCTTGAGAGTAATGATGTTAAAACTATTCATAATTTTGAAGACGGTTTACGAATACCTCTTTTTATCAAAAAGTATAAAAAAGAAGGATTGGAATTTTACTTCATGGGAGATCTAACGCCTGTAAAAGAAAGTTTTGAAATCGATAGCATTAAAAACGAAGAAGGAGAAATGGTGTCTGTAGTGAAAATTAAATTTCAAATGCAAATCCCAGTCGATGAAAATATTTTTCAATATTTAACAACGCAATGAGTACTTACTTTTTAATTGGTTTTTGTCCGCCTCCCACTATCAACTTGTTCTTGCGAAAGCCTTTGGTTTAAATATAGTGAAATGGAGTTCAAATCCAAAAGGCTTTCCCCCTAAATAACCTTCACCTCATACTCCCACACCTTCCCATCTTTCAGTGTTACTGTTACCGTCAAAATGGTATCGGCAGGCAGTGTGCTTGGGCTGATTTCAGGTTCCCACACCAAGGTGTTGAGGCCGTAGCCGTTGTTGATGGCTTCTAGTTTTACAGGGATGTTGTTGCGCAATTGGTCGTGCATGCTTACCGTTGCCCCTTCAAGGTTGCGGTCTATGGAGAAACTCCATTTTTTGAAGATCAACATGCGTGGGCATTCGCGGGCTGGTGGCCAGGCAATGTATTGGTTTTTGTATTTTAGGGTATCAACGGTTCTGCTTTGGTCAACAGCCTTGATGACGGTGTAAGACTTGGCGGTTCCTATGCCCATGTATTGTGCTTTTGGGTACAACAACCAACGGCGGTTGCCCACGCTGGCATGGTTTTGTCCCATAGCAGCGGTAACCGCTATACAAGGGTTGCCGTCTTTCGACAAGATTGAATTTTTAAGGGCGTCAAAACCTGCAGGTATATAACAACGCCAGCCTTCGCTTGGGGTATGGCTCATGCTGCGGTTGGCTTCGCACATCAGTGCGGCATACATGCAGTATTCGTTGTCTTGAACCGTCAATACAATTTCTTCGCTAAGGCCCGCCATGCGTCTAAAATAGTTGATACGGCGCTCAGCCCTTTGCATCACCTCAGCTGGCATGCTGCCTTCCATGCACGAATCGGCATAACCGTTCCATGCGTATTCAGGAACACCGTTTTCGTTTTTTCCCTTAGGGTTCACGCGGCTTCCAAAGTAATTGAGCTTAAAATCGTTCTCTACTATTTTGCGCCATAGGTCCTCCAATTTCAACACATCGGCATTGGCTTTAGGCATTTCAAAATGCGCAGCATCCACATTGGTTTGCTTGCGGGTTTGTTGCCAAATATCGCGTGCCAACTTGAAGTCGCCCGAATCGGCAGCTTCGCCAATTAAACGCAAACGGTAGGTTCTGGCCATAGGAGAAAACTCTAATAATTTCGGAAAGTCCTTCGCTGCAATTTCGTTAAGGTGGATTAAAGGCAATAGGTCGTAATAGCTCGCGCTAGTTTTGTTGGCCGAAGAAGTATAATCGGCTCTGGTCTTAATGGTTTTAAGCTCTTTAGGATTCAAAGCAATATGGCGTTCCAAAAGGTATTCGGCACATTGGATGTTTTTTTCAGCGCGCAATAGAGCATTGTAATCTATGGTTTCATGTTGGTCGGCAAAATGGGCTTGGCGTTCTTTGAATTTTGAAGTCACTTCGTAAAACCAAGTGGCGTAAGTGGCCTCTTTTAATCCAAGGTCTTTAAAATAGTAACGTATTTTGGGCAAGAAGGTAGACTCGTCCATGCCAGCAAAAATGTCAAATTTCTGAATGCTAATCAGTTGCTTCGATTTTACTTTGTTGATTTTGCTCTTGGCGTATTTGTCCATCAGCACATCAAACTGGGCTTGCTCGTTGTTGGTGGCCAAACCATTTAAGAGGAATATAAAAATAGAGTTTTCTCGGTGGTTGAGGAACGAATCGCTGGGGAAGTCTTTCAAACCACGTTCAACGGCGGTGAGGTAATCGTCACTTGGTGGAATTTGGTCGAGGGTGTAGCGCATCAGCACATAGGTGTAGTCGTTAAGTATGGCGTCGTTGGGCAGGATTTCACGGCCATTTTTCACCACCACATAGGCAGAATCGTAGGCATTAAGGTCCATGTAATATTTGCACAATTTGCGGAAAGGCTCTTTGTGGTAACCAAATACACGCGAGTTGCTGTCGAGCACGGCGGCGTATATCATGTCTGCCGATTTTTTAAACAAAGGCACGGCTTCCGATTTTTGATCAAGGTTCCAGTAACAATCGGCTGCCAATACCATCGATTGGGTATCGAGGGCAAAGTACATGCTGCGTTTGAACAATGGCAAAGCCTTGGCGTATTTTTTTAAGTTGTACGATTCAATGGCCTCTTTGTTGCTCAGGCGCACCAAACTGTATAGGTAATCGAGGTTTGCCATTTTAAAGGCATAGTCGTTGTTCTTGTTCTTGCTTACTTCCACAGCTTTTTCTGCAAATTTTAAGGCATCTTTAATTGCTGCGGGGAATTTGTCGAACATACCTGGGTCTTTGGAAATGGCCAGCATCACTTTCGATCTTAACAAAAGAACTTCTGGGGCATTTTTGGTGTCTTTGTGCTCAAGGCATTTGTCCAATAATTTAAGGGCACTTTTGAGATTGCCCCCAGCAAACGCTTTTTCAGCTTTTGAAAAATTTGAGGTTTGGGCCATGCTGCTCAAGGCAAAAAAGCAGGTTAGAAGTAGTGCGAAGTTTTTCATGGTTGAATTATAAACTCTAGGATTGCTCGATTTATTGTTATAGGGTTTCACTTTGAACTTGCACGCTCCAAGCCTCAGCTTTGAATGCAAATTTACTTTTGGTGTCGCGCCAAGTGCTGGCAAATAGCTCTGAGTCGCGGTAGGCATTAAGATTCTCTTCACTTTGCCAATAGCTGTAAGTAAAAAGAACATTGGTTTGATTGATGTCGGCAAGCAGTGTCAGACCGGCGCAACCTTCACAACCGCGTATTTTGTGTTTTACTTCTTCAAAAAGTCTTAAGAAATTGTCTATCTCTTCTGGGCGGAAGGTCATTTTTACAATACGCTGTATCATTGTCTTTCTATAATAATTTTGGTATCGTCTTTAATTCTGAACAATTGTTTGGCATTGCCCATATTGATTTGCAAACAAAGGTAACCATTGCGGCTAAAGGTGATGATGGCAGAACCGGGAATGACATCGGTAATGTGTTTGCCAATGCGGTTAAACGATTGGCCAAGGTAATGCTGCATTCGGATTTTGAAATCGGAATTTCCAATGAATTCATTGAACTGTGTTTCGGTCAAGTTGAAATAGCAATTTCCAAGTGCATCAATAAAAATGCATTCAGCAAAGGCTATGTCACCGTTAATTTGTACAGATTTGTTGTAGCTTAATTTTAATTGAGTACCGGCCTTTGGCAGACCATTCATTTTATTTTTTTTGAAGGCTTCAATACAATTTAGGTACCCACTGCTCGGAACCATGTAAACTTCATCTTGATTTAATGTTTCCAAAACCATACCAATGAGTCCGTTGTTGGGAAAAATATACAGATTTTCTTGGTGTACATAAGCCACCAAATCTTTCTTCGAACCCACCAAGTTTAGGTAGATATTTCCACCCTTCGGGTTTTCGGGTAATTGCTTGCAAATAAAGGCGGCTTCGATGGTGTTATTGAGCCGTATGCTGTGGGTAATATCGATGATTAAATCCTCGGGAAATTGGGTGTAAATTTCCGACTTCAAAATGCCTATTTTGTAAGAATCTTTTTGTAAATCTGATATGAATAGTATCGCTGCCAAAATTTTGTATATTCGTTGGCAAAAATATCCACTTATTCGTCATTAAAAAAAAGTAATTACGCATTGTCTGAAAAAAGTTATTTAATTGAAGATCTGCACCCCTTAGAAGCCTATGGTGCCAACAATGTTTATCTTGAAAAGATTAAACAAAATTTTCCAAAATTGAGAATTGTAGCCCGAGGCAACGAGCTAAAAGCCATTGGAGAAGAATCGGAGGTCGATTCACTTTTGCAAAAATTCGCTCAATATGTAAGTCTAATTGAAAAGGGTCGTGAACTCAACGACTCCTTGGTTAGAGAAATATTTGGTTCGGGTGCAAGCACTTTAGAAGAATCTCTGAACAACAACACCGATGCCGACAACAACACCATTTTGTTTGGCAACAATGGCAAGCCGATTAAAGCCCGGACGGCCAACCAAATTCGTTTGGTAAAAGAAATTACAAAGAACGACATTGTTTTTGCCCTCGGACCTGCCGGTACAGGTAAAACCTACACAGCCGTTGCCGTTGCGGTTAAGGCACTTAAAAACAAAGAAATAAAACGCATTATATTAACCAGGCCAGCGGTTGAAGCAGGAGAGAGTTTGGGTTTTTTGCCAGGCGATTTAAAAGAAAAGATAGATCCTTATTTAAGGCCATTGTACGATGCCTTAGACGATATGATACCGCCAGATAAATTGAAGTTGTATTTGGAAAACCGCACCATAGAGGTAGCGCCTTTGGCCTTCATGCGCGGAAGGACCTTAGACAATTGCTTTGTTATTTTGGATGAGGCGCAGAATACCACCGATTTGCAAATCAAGATGTTCTTAACCCGCATGGGTCCAAATGCGAAGTTGATTATAACCGGCGATCTAAGTCAGGTTGACTTACCCGCCAAACAAACTTCAGGATTGTTGAAAGCCACTAGGATACTAGAAAAAATCAATGGTATCAGCATGGTGGTTCTAAACGTCGACGATGTGGTAAGGCACAGGTTGGTGAAGGATATTATTAAAGCTTATGAAGCTTAGGGGATAGGGGCTAGGTCCCGATAGCTATCGGGATAGGGTTTAGTTTTTTTGTAATACTTCAAGATTTCGTTTTTTAATATCAATTCATCCATCTATCGCGTAACGTGACGGAACAGAGTGGAGTCTCCTGTTCTGGGATCAATTTTTCATTTTCTCATTTTCTCAATTTATCCATCAATTCCAGTAATTTGATCACCTTCCTATCCAAATATATGTCCACTACAACAACCCCCTGTTAACAAAAATCGTTTGATTACTTCATAAAAATCGTATTTTTGTTTTTTATTTTCAGAAAAATTTGACACAAACCATGACTACAAAAGTTGAGAAAGGTTTAATGGCGACGAACTTCTTTGTGAAGGATCAGACTGCATTTTACAGAGGGAAAGTTAGAGATGTTTACACCATTAGAGATGCCTATGTTGCAATGGTGGCCTGCGATAGGATTTCTGCGTTTGACCATGTTCTTCCGCGCGCTATTCCTCACAAAGGTGAAGTTTTAACCCAGTTGGCGGCCTTCTTTTTGGATGCAACCAAAGACATTATCCCCAATTGGAAATTGTCGATTCCAGATCCAAATATAACCATGGGACTTAAGTGTGATGCCATTCCCATTGAGATTGTTGTTCGCGGGTATTTGTGCGGACATGCTTGGCGCGTCTACAAAACAGGTGAGCGCATGATTTGTGGTGTTCGCATGCCCGATGGCTTAAAAGAGAATGATAAATTCCCTGAACCTCTGATCACTCCTGCAACCAAAGCCCAAAATGGCCACGACGAAGATGTGAGCTTGGAAGAAATTATTTCAAGAAAAATTTGCAGCAAGAAAATAATCGATCAAATGGCTGAAACTGCCCATAAATTATACCAAAGAGGTGTTGATATGGCAGCGGAAAGGGGCTTGATTTTGGTTGATACCAAATATGAATTTGGAATGTACGACAAGAAATTAATTTTAATTGACGAAGTACACACTCCAGATTCAAGCCGTTTTTTCTATTTGGATACCTATGCTAAATTACAAAATGCCGGAGAACCTCAAAAACAATTGTCAAAAGAATTCGTAAGAGAATGGCTGATGGCTGGAGGTTTTCAAGGTTTAGAAGGCGAGTTGATTCCCGATATGACCGATGAGTTTGTGCAAAGTGTCACCGCCCGTTACACAGAGCTTTTTGAAGCGATGACCGGACAAAAATTTGTTGGCAGAGACTACACAAACGTTCACGACGCCATGGAGCAAAATATTGCTTCTGCTATTTCAAACATTTAATTTTTACATGAAGAATACACTGCTTTGTCTATTGACATTGAATTTGTGCGCAGGTGTGTTTGCGCAAACAGTTAAAACCCATTCAGGGATGCAATACAAGGGTACCGGAAGTTTTACGGGTTACCGAAACAACCATAAAGATTCTGTTCTTTTTTCAGCCCCTATGGGCATTGAAGTAGATACCACAGGTAGGTTGTATGTTTCCAATGAGCATAATATTTTTTGGATTCAAGGAACGGCGGCATTTTTAGCGGCGGGTTATTCACTGGATCCTACAAATCCTGGTGCTGCAGATTCAAAAGATGCAGCCGGTTCTGTAGCCCGCTTTTCCCGACCTGCAGGAATGGCAATCAATCCGAGCACCAACGAAATGATGATTTGCGACCAAGACAACAACCAAATTCGCAAAATGGAAAAGTACATCAACAATGCAACCCAACAAATAGTTACCACGTTTGCCGGTGTTAAATTGTTAAATGGTGCTCACCTCGATGGCGCAAAAGCATCAGCTAAGTTTAATGGGCCTAATGGTATTGCAATTGCAGCCAATGGCGACATGTATGTGGCCGATAGAAACAACCACGTTATCCGTAAAATTTCAGGCGGCAATGTAACAACCATTGCCGGCTTGTCTGGTACTTCAGGCAATACAAACGGCACCGGTTCTGCGGCCCGTTTTGCGGCGCCTTTTAATGTTTGTATAGACGGCAACGATTTGTTGGTAGCCGATTATGGCAACAGCGCCATTAGGAAAATTAACCTGTCTACATTCGCAGTAACCGATTTGATTACCAGTGGTTTGTTTGGACCTAGAGACTTATGTAAAGTTGGTTCAGTCTTATACATCGCCGAAGGCTTATGTGTTAAGCGCTACGAAAGTGGATTGCTAAGCCTATATGTTGGAAGCAATTCCCAACAAGGGTATGTAAATGCCGATGGATCAGCTGCCCGTTTTGAAGACATCACGGGTATTGTTTACCATTCTAAATTGAACATGTTATACGTTGTAGACATGGGCAACAACGTGGTAAGAAGCATAAGTCCTAATGCCCGTCCTGTATGCAGTTTTACAGCATCTACAACTTCTGCAACCAAAGGTCAAACAGTTATTCTAAGCAATACCAGCACCAACGGTGCTAAAACGTTTAAATGGACCATTAGTCCTTCAACTTATACGCTGCTAAACAACACAAGGTTAACTGACAGTGTTGTTTATTTGTCTTTTTCACAAACAGGAACGTATTCAGTGAAACTATGGGTTAGCAACCAATCGGGGGCTGATTCTTTGTTAAAAAGCAACCATATTGTTATCAGTGCAGTTACAGCGCCACCTGTGGTTGATTTCTCGGCAAGCAAAACCAATCCTATAAGCAACGAGGTCATCAGTTTAATCGACTTGTCAACCAATACCCCAACATCTTGGAAATGGAGAATTAGTCCAGGTGATTTTATTTGGATGAATGGAACAGATTCTACGAGTAAAATTCCAAATGTTAAATTCACCAATGGGAATAATTTTACAATTACATTAATTGCCTCCAACGTTGAAGGAAGTAATTATTTAACCAAGGTAGATTACATTAAGGTAAACGGATCTTCAATCAGTGCTTTTTCTCACAGCGATGTGTTTGCTTCATATCCAAATCCAGCCAACACAGTGTTGAACATCAATGCCTATTCAAAAGGCAGGGTTCAGGTATTGGATGCTTATGGACGTGTTGTAGAAACACTCAATGTTGAAGCAGGTTTAACTGAAATCAATACCAGCAGCTTCAGCAATGGCGCTTATTTTATTCAATTCATTAACGAAAACGGGATTTATTCAGAAAGAATCATCGTAAATCATAATTAATTCGTAAATTTATGATAAACTATGATGACCCAAGATAATGCCCTGGCAATTTTAAAATCAGGCAAAAACGTCTTCTTAACCGGATCTGCCGGTGCCGGAAAAACATACGTACTCAATCAGTACATCGATTATTTGAAAACCTGTGGGGTGCCCGTGGCTGTAACAGCATCCACAGGTATTGCAGCAACCCATATGAATGGAATGACCATTCACGCTTGGTCTGGAATTGGGGTTAAAGACACCCTTGCACCCAAAGACATTGCGGCCATGCGCGAGAAAAAGTATCTAAGCGACAAGCTTGAAGATGCCCAAGTCTTAATTATAGATGAAATCTCAATGTTGCACAGGCAGCAGCTCGATTTGGTGAACCTGGTGCTCAAGAGTTTTAAAAACAACCACCTCGCTTTTGGCGGTATTCAGGTTGTTTTTTCAGGCGATTTTTTTCAGCTGCCTCCGGTTGGCAAACCATTTGAAGAACCTAAAGACAAATTCGCATTCATGTCTGCGGCATGGCAAGAGGCTGAACCTTGTATCTGTTACATCAGCGAACAGCACCGTCAGTCTGACAATACCTTAAATAAAATATTGAACAGCATGCGCAACGGCAATCCTGAGGGCGAAGAACTCAAGGCGCTAGAGTCGAGCATGCAAAGAAAAGCAAAAGACAGTTCTTTGCTCACCCGCTTGTATACGCACAACCATGATGTTGATCGCTTGAACATCGATTACCTCAGACAATTGCCAGATGAAGCCAAAATGTTTAAGGCAGAAATGAAAGGCAGCGATGCTTTAAAGGATATGTTGCGCAAATCGATACTGACCGATGAAAATTTAGAATTGAGAAAAGGTGCCCGCGTGATGTTTATTAAAAACAATTACGAGAAAGGGTATATGAATGGCACCACTGGTGAAATTACGGGGTTTAACGACAAAGGTTTTCCTTGGGTCAAGATTAAGTCGGGGATAAAAATCTTGGCTGAACCAGAAGATTGGAGCATACAAGATGACAAAGGCAAAACCTTGGCTTCCTTTAAACAAATACCCTTGCGTTTGGCTTGGGCCATTACCATACATAAGAGCCAAGGAATGACTTTAGATGAAGCCATAGTGGATTTGGGTAAGACCTTTGAAAAAGGTCAGGGCTATGTGGCCTTAAGTAGATTGCGCGACCTCGAACATTTATACCTCGAAGGATTTAATAGCCTTGCCTTGCAAGTAGATTCATTGGCTTTAAAGGCGGATAAACGTTTCAGAGAGCTGTCTGCCCAAGCCAATGAACGTTGGCCTAAAGAAGAATTAGAAAAACGTTGGGACTTGTTTGTCGAAACCTGCGGGGGAACACCTTATGCCAAAGCCATTTCGGAAGGCCTTGGCAAGAAATCAAAAAAAGGAAAGGGTAAAACCAAAGCAGTAAAAGGCAATACCTATGAAGAGACGGCTGAATTGGTGGCCAAACGATTAAGCATTGAAAGTATAGCCGCGCACAGAGGCATCAGCGCCAATACAATATTAAGCCATTTAACCAAACTCAAGGTAAGCCATGAAGATTTGGATTTCTCGCACCTAAAACCCGAAAAATCGCACATTAAATTGGTGGAAGCTGCTATTGAAAAACTAAGCCATAAAAGCGGACAAAAAGCAGAGAAGTTGGCCTTAAATCCAATTCACAACGAACTAAAAGGTAAGCTAAGTTTTGACGAAATTCGTTTGGTGTTATTGTTTATTGATCTTTAAACTGTAAATGCGTATTGCAGAATCGTTGTATACTTCTTTGTAAGGCAATAGCAAATCATCACCAAAAACATGTTTCATGACCACAATATTTTTCAGTCCTAAGTGAACCAAAGAATCTACATACTTAGGGTTTTGAATTTGACCATTGAAAGCCACCCAACCTTTTCGGTGAGTAAAATACAAAGGCGTAGGGTAGGCGCCACTGTTAATTAAGGTGAGCTCGTTGGGGCTACTCACTTTGTCCATGGCTGTTTCTAAGCTAAGAATGGGTTTGTAGTTTTCGCGCAACACAAAGTCGTCGATATGGTTTAAAGTTCCTTCAATACCAATGCAAACCAAGACCACCTTAACTACAATTTTATTTTTAATTTCAGCAATGCCATACCCACTCAAGAGCGCCATAATGGGAGCAAAAGGAATAATGTAATAGGAGTGGTGGTAAAAGGTAAAACCACCCTTTAACATAATGGGTAAAAAGCCTAAGAAACCTAATGAAAGAATATAGACAATTTTTTTGTTTTTGTTTGAAATGGCTTTATACAATCCAAACAATAAGAAGGCAAACGCTATGAATTTTAAGGCTACTTCGTAGAATTTGCTTAAAGTCTGGTCCATGTGCAACCACAATTCGCCTGCCCCTATGCGCATGCTTTTGCCCATGAAAAAATGTTTGAGTTTGTAAGTCTCATTTAAATAGGGTACCCAAAGGTAATACCAGGTCATGCAAATGGATAAAGTTACAATTGAAGAAACTGCAAATATGGCTTTGTTTTTAAAAACTAAAGATTTGTCAAGAAATGGTTGTATCAACAATATGAGCAAATATGCAGAAGGCATTTTACTCAAGGTTCCCAGGCCAAGAAACAGGAGGTATAGACTGATGTTTTTGATTTTTAGTGTTTTAAAATATTCCAAGGCATGCCAGAGTGCAAACAAAATCAAAGACAATGAAAAAGTGTCGGGCATTATCTTTCGGGAGTAGGTAAACCAAATCGAAAACAATAAAACGATGCTGGCATTAAAGGCCACCTTCTCATCAAAATAAGATTTTGCCAGTTTGTAAAAATAAAAGAGACCAAAGCTTGAAATGGCAAGAACAATAAGGCGTCCATACCAATGCTGGTAGCCAAAGACAAGAGAAAAAAGATAACACAGGTAATTCAACAAAGGGAATTCCATACCTGTAATGCCAGTCAATTCGCCAGAAATATCCAAACGTGGATAGAATGGATTGGCATCAATCTCTAAAAAATTGCGTGCCACCATGGTAACGGTGGTTTGTCGCCAATTATGTGAAATGTCAATGGGCGGAAACCAAATGCCATACAACCTTGCAATGAAAAACAAAACAATCCAAAACCGGATATCTTTCAAGTAAGCGAAGGTTTTATTCTTAAACATTGAGCGTGCAAACTTAATTTAAAAAAGTTAGAAAACGGAGGGGTCAAGAATGGGATAGGGTCCCAGTAGCAGAGACTACACTCCCCATGTCAGAATTCGCTCAAAGCCGCGAATACGACAGAGGGCAGGTCGTTCCGTCACGCTACGGGATGAATCTAGGGGATAGGGTATAGTTTTTTCGATAATGCTTCATGTTTTCGTTTTATAACAATTAAACCCCAGCGGGGTGACACATTTGTAATATGGAAACAAAACAAGCCGTTGAACCCTGTAGGGGTGACACATTTGTAGAAGGTGACACATTTGTAGGATGACACATTTCCCCAAAAAAAAACAAACCAAACGAAATACCTCGCCCCGATGGGAGTGGCAGCCCTGTGCGGATTTGTGGCAATGCAACTGCGTGTTTTAATAGGCGAGCGGCAGTAAGCCAAAGAAAACACAAGCAGATGCTGACATAAACAAACAGGCTATAGCGCACAGCGGGAAATGGCGACACTAAATTCATTATCTTTGCCCCTTACCATGAAAGAAACCAACGGCTTGCGGCTTAATAAATTTATCAGTGAAAGCGGTCTTTGCTCGCGCAGAGAAGCCGATAGATTTATCCTCAATGGCAATGTGTTTATCAATGGTAAAAAAGCTACTGTAGGTGATCAGGTAAAAATTGGCGACCGTGTGCGGGTAAATGGCAATGAACTTGAACCCCGTTCTGGTGAAGATGTTATTTTTATTGCGCTCAACAAACCGCCGGGAATAACTTCAACAACAGAGGATGCAGTTCGCGACAACATTGTTCATTTTGTGAACCACAGCAAACGTATATTTCCAATTGGCCGTTTGGATAAAGACTCACAAGGCCTCATATTTTTAACCAATAACGGCGACTTGGTGAACAAGATACTGCGCGCCGGCAATAAACACGAAAAGGAATATCTTGTAAGCGTTGACAAACCATTGACGGATGCCGTCATTGAAGGGATGGCCAATGGGGTTCCTATGTTGGGCGTTACCACCAAAAAGTGTAAAATTGTTAAAGAATCTTCACACGTTTTTCGCATTGTTTTGGTGCAAGGTCTTAACCGACAAATTCGCCGCATGTGTGAATTTTATAATTACGAAGTGGTAAAACTTGAGCGCACGCGTATAATGAACATCGGTTTAAAAGGTTTGCCTCTCGGCGATTGGCGCGATTTAACAGAAGCTGAGTTGGCCGTTATATACAGCATGATTGAAAAATCATCTTCCGAAGATGAGAAAAAAATGAAGCCAAAAGATGAAGTAAAAGCAAAGGCAAAAGCTGCCGCGCCTAGAAGGCCTCATTACAGCAAACATGAGTCTCCGAAAGGCAAGCCAAGCAGCCATTCGCCGACAAACCGCTTCGACAAATCAGGCAAATCATCGGCACCCTCCAAAGGAAAATTTGCTTCAAAACCAGGTGCTAAGTCTGGCGGCAAACCTGGGTCAAAACCAGGCGGCAAAAGCTCTGGTCGTTCGGCACCCAAAAGTGGTGGTGGCAGACGCGGCCGTTAAGCTTTCGTTTTTTCGTCTTGTTTTCTTGGCACTACGTGTCTAAAGTCTTCGACCTTTCAAGGAAAAAAACATATTTTTGCAGTGAGATGGAATTAGACAAGCATTACAACCCTGCAGCAGTAGAAGACAAATGGTATCAATATTGGATGGACAAAGGATTTTTTGATTCTGTCCCTGATGAGCGCGAACCATTTACCATTGTCATTCCGCCGCCAAATGTAACAGGTGTTTTGCACATGGGCCATATGTTGAACAATACCATCCAAGATGTATTGATCCGCAAAGCCCGTATGGAAGGCAAAAATGCTTGTTGGGTGCCGGGAACCGATCATGCCAGTATCGCTACTGAAGCCAAAGTGGTTAAAATGTTGGCTGAAAAAGGCATACAAAAGAAAGACATCAGCCGTGATGAATTCTTAGGCCATGCCTGGGATTGGACCAATAAATATGGCGGAATAATACTTGAACAGTTGAAAAAACTGGGAGCCAGTTGCGATTGGAAACGCACCCGCTTTACCATGGAAGAGGAACTGAGCAATGCAGTAAGCTCTGTTTTTGTAAAAATGTACCGCGATGGATTAATTTACCGTGGCACCAAGATGGTTAACTGGGATCCTGCCGGCAAAACCACCTTGAGCGACGAAGAAGTTATATTTAAAGAGAACAATGGTCAATTGTTTTATACCGTTTATCCCTTTACCCAAGACACCATTGACGCTTGCCATCCAAGCGAAAAAGGTTTGATTGTTGCAACCACTCGGCCAGAAACTTTGATGGGCGACGTGGCCATATGTGTGCACCCTGAAGACGAACGCTACAAACACTTAATTGGAAAAACTGTTATAGTGCCGATGGTTAACCGTGTGGTTCCGATCATAGCAGACGATTACATCGATATGGAATTTGGTACTGGTTGCTTAAAGGTTACCCCAGCCCACGATGAAAACGATTATAGAATTGGTGAGAAACATAAATTAGAGGCCATAGATGTGTTAACCGATGAGGGTAAAATACACGAAAGGGCGGGAGTTTATGTGGGGCTCGATCGTTTTGCTTGCCGCAAACAAATCGTAAAAGACCTTGATGAGCAAGGCCTTTTGAACAAGACCGAACAAATTAAAAACACCATCGGTCACAGTGAAAGAACCGATGCGGTAATAGAAAAGAAAATATCAACCCAATGGTTTGTGAACATGCAAGAGTTCATGAAACGTTATCCTGAAGTGTTAAGCGATGTAATGAATGATGAGATACAATTTCATCCTGCAAAATTCAAAAATACCTACAAGCATTGGTTGGAAAATATTAAAGATTGGAACATCAGCCGTCAGTTGTGGTGGGGACACCGCATTCCTGCTTGGTATGACAAGGACGGTCACATGGTTGTTGCTGAAAATGAAGCAGAAGCTTTGATGCAAATGCAATCATTGCGTGCAGATATTACGGTTGATGAATTAAGTCAAGATGTGGATGTATTGGATACTTGGTTTAGCAGCTGGTTGTGGCCAATATCTGTGTTCGACGGATTTAAAGAAGGCGATAAAAAAGACTTTAATTATTATTATCCGACCAACGATTTGGTAACGGGTCCAGATATTATATTCTTTTGGGTTGCCCGAATGGTGATGTCAGGTTATGCCTTTACAGGGAAGAAACCATTTAGCAATGTTTATTTTACCGGTATCGTACGCGACAAGCAAAGACGTAAGATGAGCAAATCATTGGGCAACAGTCCAGAGCCGCTCGATTTGATTGCTCAATATGGAGCCGATGGCACCCGTATGGGACTATTGCTTTCAGCACCTGCAGGAAATGATATTTTATACGACGAAAGTCAAATTGAACAAGGAAGAAATTTCTGCAATAAAATTTGGAATGCGTACCGTTTAATTTCCGGATTAAATACCTGTCCTGATGCACAGGTTTCTGAGTCTATAAAGGCGTCAGACAAATTGGCCAGCGATTGGTTTGAAATGCGCTTTCAATTGTCTGTAAATGCCATACACAACGACTTTAAAGAATACAAACTTAGCGATGCATTAATGAACGCTTACAAATTGGTATGGGACGATTTCTGCTCTTGGTATTTAGAGATGGTAAAACCCATTTTTGGAGAATCGATGTCTGAAACCACCATGCAAACGGTGAAAAATAAATTCGAAAAGGTATTGGCTTTAATTCATCCGTTTATGCCATTTATTAGCGAAGAGTTACACCATGCATTGCATGAAGGAAAACCAGAAAAAGCGCTAATTGTAAGCGAATATCCAAAGGCCAAAGAAATATCTGTAGACATTAAAGACAATGCTTTGGTTTTAATTTCTGAAATCAGAAACATTAGAAACAACAAAGGCTTGTCGCCTAAATTGGGCTTCGATTTAATTGTTAATACCAGCGATGTTGATGCATATAAAGCATGGGAAGGTATTATCTCTAAATTGGCAAACATTAATTCAATCAGCTACAACGAGGCCAAGCCAGAAAAATGTTTAAGCGCATTGGCTGGTAAGGACGAATTGTTTATTCCATTTGAAGAAGCAATAGATGAAGCCGCCGAGCAAAAGAAGGTAGAGGAGGAGATTGCGTATTTAAAAGGTTTCTTAAAATCGGTTGATGCAAAACTGAGCAATGAAAAGTTCGTGTCCAATGCCAAACCAGACGTTATAGAAAAAGAACGCCAGAAAAAAGCGGATGCAGAGGAGAAGATTAAGAAGCTTGGCGGCGCATAATTATAGGGACTAGGGTTTAGCGTCTAGGGTATAGTTTTGTTTTAAGTAAACTTCAAAATTTCGGAAATAACGGCAAGCCTTATTCGCCAAGGCCTGGGCCTCCGCTAAAGCTTCAGAACATTGCGTAGGGTAGTCGATAATACGTCAAGATTTCGGTTTTTATCAATTTCTCACTTAATCAATTTATCCATCCCGTTGCGCACGACGAAGGAGTTATGCTTCTGTGATCAGTTTCTCAATTATTCCACAACCAAATTCCTTCTAACGCCTCTTCCATCTTTATCTATTAATTCAATGATATAAATTCCTGATGGAATGTTTTTGAGATCAATTGTGTTTGATTTTTCTAATTGTGTTTGGATATACACAGATATGCCAATAGTATTAAATATTCGCAATACTTGGAAGTTGCTGGCTTCAGGTATTTCAATGGTAATCTGCGTATTTGCTGGGTTAGGGTAAATTTCAATTGGTTGATCAAGCAAATCCATTATGCTATTGGCATCGTCTATAATTTCGATTTGGAATTTTTTGGTATAGACTGTACCACCAATTAATGTGCATTTTAAATAGCCATTAAAAATACCGGGTGTTTGATAACGGTGGCTGCACGAATCGAGGTTTGAGGAGTCGCCATCGCCAAAATACCAAGTCTGTTTTTGAGCCAAACTTTCTTTATGGCTAAAGGTGTGCATATTGCTTTTGAATAAATCAGATATTTTTCGAATCCTAAGTTGACTAAAATTGAAATCATTGTTCAATACATAAACAGGAAATGTTTTAGTGCCTTTGTAGCCGAAATTGGTCTCTACATACAATTTAGAATTGTAGGTCCCTATTGCTGAATATGTATGCTGTGTGCTTGCATTTAGAGATGAATCACCATCTCCAAAATACCAAATCTGTTTTGTTACACTGCTGTCAATATTGGTGTAGGTAAACAAATTAGAATCGAGTTTGTGAACCCTTGGACTTACTGTGGCATTGAGAAATGGATCATGTAAAACCACCAATCTAAATGTCAGCGTATCTTTGCACCCCGTTGCTTTGGTATTGACATGGATTGTTGTTATGAGTTTAACATCGAATACACCTTCATGTTGATATGAGTAGCGCATATGGGGGAATGCACTAAAACTGTCTTTCTCAAATTCCCAATTATAGTACACTGACATTGGAAATGGACCACTGATAGGAGTTGTCCTAACTTCAAAGTAGTTGCCATCATAGTACTGGGTGTCATTTTTTAGTTTTGAAAAATCTAAATTAACGACTTTTCGGGGGAATATTTTAAGTATTTTAGATAAATTGGCAGGGCAACCAGCAGGGGCGTTCGTTGCTTGTATTTGCACTGTCTTTAGACCAAATCCATTGATGTGTTTGAATAAATTGTTAGAATCTGAACTGCTATTGTCACCAAAGGTATATCTGTATTTAATATTTGGAACGTCGCTTTTTGAAGTATTGGTGATTCTAAATAAATTGTTGCGTTCGCAGCTGTCTATTGGTACTGCGGTGAAATTGTACTGTATGTTGTATGTCGATTCAACAAACGTGGTAGGCTTACTGCTTAAGAATTGAGGATACAAGAAATCATTCGACTCCACAATGCTAAAATAGTATTTATGGCCGGGTTTTAGATTAAATATTTGTACCGTATTTCCTTTGGCACTGTATATAACATAATTTCCTCCGCCTTTGTTTGGATATTCTGCTGAGCCCATGAAGACATTATTGGATGAATAAAATGTGCTGTCTTTTGGCGAAAAATTAACCATCGAGTCTTCACGAATAAAAACGGTTCGGGCATAGCCATCGCCGTTTGTCCAATTTAAAGTCATCCCAGTACAAGTCTTGTTGCTCACGTTTACTTGCGATGCAGGTATGGTCGGTTTGGCCGCAAATGAGAGGCTAAGGGTAAAAACACAAATCAATAGTAAGTAGCGTTTCATCATAGTACTACAAAGATATGATTGGTTTTGAAAACTTAGGTCACTGTTAAGTCATTTTATTACAATCAACAACCCAGCAAGATTCCCGTTAGCTATCGGGATTGGGGAATGCGTTTAAGACTCAAGGGTGAAAAACACCCCTGAGAATGCAACTGTTGTCGCTATCCATTCTTTTTCTCAATCTCTCGATTTATCGATTTGTCAACTTCTCAATTTCTCATTTTCTCTCTTTCTCGATTTATCCATCCCGTAGCGTGACGCAACAATGTGAAGTCTCTGCTACTGGGATCCTTTTATCTTTTTTCATTATCCTGCAGCATTTTTCGGAAAACTTTCGTCTATACCTATAAGAAGAGTTCTTCTTGTTTCGGTTCTTTACATATAAATTCTATTCTTATGTCTAATTCATCTAATTCCGCCCGCGTTTTCCTCAGCTTATGTATCGCTTTAATGTATTTGTCGGCTTGTAATCTTTCTCAGAAAAATGAGGATAAAAAGCAAACTCTAAAACTGAGTACCTTTTCACACCAATTGCATTCAAGTTCCCTTGTTAAAAATTCTTATTTATTTGACTATCAAAAAAATAAACTTAATAAATCTTCTACAAATAATTTAAAATCTTCAACAGATGTAATCGAATTGTCCCTGAAAGACCAGTCAAAACCCATTATGACTTTTGTTCAATACTCCTATTGAGTTTTTCTGTTTCGTTCCTTTATAAGTTTCTTTTTGTATTCATATAAAATCTTGGCAAGAAATTCTGAAAATCCTTTCCTCAAAATTTCCGTATTTTTACACCAAAATTTTTTTTAATGCTAAAGAATATTGCTGTATTTGGTGCTGCTGGCTTTCATGGTCTACCTGTCGTTCATGCGCTTTTAAAAGCAGGCTTTAATGTCTCTGTTTTAAGTAAGGATGTAGACAAGGAAAAAGAAATGTTGCCACCTGAGGTAAACGTCGTTGAAGGCAATTGGATGTACCACCACGATTTAAAAAGATTTCTTTCAACTCAAGATGCAGTGTATTGCAGTTTGAGTGTCGATCAGCACGAATTGCCCGACGATAATCATTCTGAAACCAATGGTCTTAGAGAAATTATCAATGTTTCCCTCGAATGTGGAATACGACGGATAGCCTATATGTCTTCTATTTTGCAATACAATCAAGTAGAGAGCGAAGACCTTTGGTGGGTGTTTCAAGTGAAAAAAGATGCCGTTAATTATATCCGCGATTGTGGAATTCCACACACCATTTTTTATCCAAGCACCTTTATGGAGTGTTTCGTTTCGACCTACAGAAAGGGGAAAGCAATATGCTTGCACGGCGTGTCTAGATTTCCTGTTTATTTTATCAGCGATAAAGACTACGCAAGAATGGTGGCCAAATCATTTCAGGTTTTAGGCACCGATGATAGAGAATATTTTATGCAAGGTAACAATTGTTACAACATGCAGGAAGCCGCCCAAATGCTGGTCAAACATTCAAGTTCAGAGAAGTTGAAAGTTAAAACCATTCCAGATTTCCTTATGAAGTTTTATGCTCTTTTTGATATTCGTTGGAAATTCAAGTCAGAGCTGGCAGCTGCGCTCAACAACAACAATGAATTGTATATTTCGGAAGATACCTTCGAAGAATTAGGCAAACCGGAAATTAGTTTTACCGATTTCGCAAAACAAACTAAATAATTATATGTTCCCGCGCTTATCCTTATATGTTTCAAGTATTCTGCAAAACAGAAAACAAAAAAAAGACTTCTTGAAAATTGAAGATTTTATTGGACGTGAAGAAAAAGGAATTAACGCTTTGCCATTAATCTCTGAACCTAAAAAAGGTACCCTTATTGTAAAATGTGATGACATTGGAGATTTTTTGCTTTGGCAACAAGTCATACCCCATATTAAAGCCAATACTGATGGTCCAATAACTTTTGTCGGCAATTCGGTGATCAAGCCCTTAATAGACGCTTGGTTTGATTTTGCTGACCATTACATTTGGATACAAAAATCGAAATGGGATGACGCCAATTACCGAATGGGTATTTACAAGCAACTCCGATTAATCAACGCCAAAGTTGCTTTCACGCCCTTGTTTACCAGGCATTTTAGAATGGACGATTTGATGTTGTATGCAAGCAATGCAGACAGTCGTTATGCTTGGGACCGCAGTCACCACCCATATTTCCCAGAAATGACAGCTTCTGATGCATTGGTTACAAATCCGATTAAAAGTGAGGCAGTTTTACAATTGGAATACATCAGACACATTGAATTTATTGAAAAGGTATACAATATTTCAATTCCTCATGAGGTAAAACCTTTGTTCCCGAATTTTACAAAACACAAAACCCTGATCGTTTTCCCTGCCGCCAATACCAAAAGCCGTTGGTGGAATTATAAGAAATATGCTCAAACCATTCAGGCTGTTTCTCCTCTTTTTGATAAAATATTTTTAATGGGTGGACCCAATGCCGTAGACTATGCCAAACAAATAGAGCAAGCTGCCAATGAACCAAAATTAGTCAACATGGTGAACCAAACAGCACTTACCGAATTGATGGCATTTATTGGAGAAGCTTCTGTTTTGCTTTGCCCAGACACATCAGCGATGCACTTTTCTATGTTAACGGCGACAAATACGGTGGTGCTCAGCAATGGCAACAATTGGCAGCGTTTTGCCAATTATCAGCCTTATGTTCAAAGTAAATTTAAAATAGTTTTTCCAAGCTATTTCAAGCCTGAACCCAATAAAGTAAAACTAAATTACAGTGGGGCAGAAATCCAAGCCATTACAGTTGCTCAGGTTGTTGAGGCAATTAAAGACTGTTTATCCAATTAACGGGCAAAAGGCAAAGCGGATAAAGGCGTTGATTCGCCTGCCAAATATTTGTAATGTCCTACAACTGCTATCATGGCCGCATTGTCTGTGCAGTATTCAAATTTTGGGATAAATGCTTTCCACGCATTTTTTGCTGCAAGTTTGTCGAACTCTTTTCTCAATAATTTATTGGCTGAAACACCGCCTGCAATTCCAATTTCCTTGATCCCTGCTTCTTTTACGGCCTTTTCAAATTTGTCCAATAAAGTTTTAACAATGGTGTAGCGCATCGAAGCACAAATATCATTTAAGTTCTTTGCTATAAAATCCGGGTCTTCTTTCACCCCTTTTTGTAGGAAATACAGCAAGGATGTTTTCAAACCGCTGAAGCTGTAACCATAGCCTTCGATTCTTGCAATAGGAAATTGATAAGCCAAAGGATTTCCAAGTTCTGCGTATTGGTCAACTAAGGGTCCGCCCGGGTAGGGCAGTCCGAGCATTTTTGCTGTCTTGTCAAAAGCCTCACCGGCGGCATCGTCTATTGTTGATCCAATGATTTCCATATCCAATGGGGCGTTTACCTTTATGATTTGGGTATGACCGCCACTAACCAACAAACATAAAAACGGAAAATTTGGCATGGTTTCATTTAAGTAATGCGCAGCTACATGGGCTTGTAAATGGTTAACACCTATGCTTGGGATGTTCAAAGCCATGCACATGCCTTTGGAGAAATGTCCGCCGACCAGCAAAGAACCCATCAATCCCGGTCCTTGCGTGTAGGCAATTCCATTTAATTCTTGCGCTTCAATACCCGCTTCCTCTAAAGCCTTCTTTACCACTGGTAAAATATTTTGTTGGTGCGCTCTGCCTGCTAATTCTGGTATCACACCACCATATTCTTTGTGAATTTCTTGACTCGATACAATATTGGCAAGTATTTTGCCATTTCTAATAATAGCGGCAGCGGTATCATCGCACGATGACTCGATGGCTAGAAGTGTTATAGTGTCTTGTTTTTCTGTCATCCTGTGCATAGACTTCTTTGTGCGATTTGTATCTTTGCCCTAAGCCGAAAATATTGTTTACAAAGATATCCAAAATAGCGCGATTAATTCTTCTGATTTTGTTTTTCACAATCGGATTGCTCTATATTGTATTTCGCAGCAAACCGGTACAAACTTGGCTAAGCAAAGAAATTACGACTTATCTCTCCAATGAGCTAGGCACTAAGGTGCGCATTGGCGCGGTTGATATCGAATTTTTTAAAACAGCTGTTCTCGAAGACCTTTACATTGAAGATCAAAAAGGTGATACCATGTTGTATTTCCGAAAACTTAAACTTGATTACCATACCTACGACAAGGAAAAAAGAATCATCAAATTGAATTACCTTGGCCTAGAAGGCGGGAAGATTCTGTTTGGCGAGCACAAGGGCGAAACTGTTGGTAACTATGAATTCTTAATTGATTATTTTGATGGTGGTCCGACAGACCCAAATAAACCGAAAATTATTTGGACCGTTTACAGTGAAGCCGTGTCTTTGGAAAACATGCGCTTCGATTATTTTAGCCGCAATGACGAAAAACCCGATTTCATGGATTTTGATTACAACGACATGAGTTGGGGGAATATCAATGGAAGCATTTCTGATTTTTATTTAATTGATGATTCTCTTCACTTTCAAGCCGAGCATTTAGATGCGGTCGAAAAATGCGGTTTTGTATTGACCCATTTATCTGCGGACACAAAAATACATTCCAAAGGTATCGAGTTTACCAAGATGGTGCTTCAAACACCACACAGCAATTTGAAGGATAAATTTATCATGCAAACCCGCAATTGGAAAGACTACAACGACTTCAATGACAATGTTGTTATGAAAGCCAGGCTAATTGATTCGGATGTTGATACCCGTGATTTGGCTTTCTTTTCAAACAATTTAAAAGAATGGAATACTTTATTGCATATCAGTGGCTCTGGCGAAGGGCCTTTAAGCCATATGCGCGGGAAAGACACCAAATTGAAGTTATACGGGAGCACAGAATATGAGGGCGATTGGTCTATGACAGGTTTGCCAGATTTTGAAAACACCATTCTAGATTTCGATGTTCGCAAATTTGTTAGCAATTATGAGGATCTGAACCAAATTTCACTCAACAATATTCCTGATAACTTTAAATCCTTAGGCACAGTATCCTACAAAGGTATGTTCTCAGGCTTTTTTAATGACTTCATTACTTTCGGTGAAATAACCACAGATATTGGCAATTTTCAATCGGACATTAACATCAAATACAAAGATGGTCTAGAAAAAGCCATTTACGCCGGAACCTTAAAAACAGATTTTTTTAGAATAAAAGCCTTTATTCCGGAAGCCCAAATTGATGAAATTGCATTTGATGCCAACATCAATGGTACTGGCCTTTCTCGCGATTCATACCATTTAAAGCTCGATGGAGCCATTCCTTCTTTGGTTTTTCAAAACCACACCTTCACCAATATTGCGGCTAAGGGTGAAATAAGTCGTGCTTACTTTACGGGCAATGCCAGCATTCGTGACAAAGACCTCGACATGGACTTTGATGGGTCGTTTCGCAGTGACATTAAAATTCCGGAAGCCCATTTTAAAGCGACGGTTAACCATGCCAACTTGGCCAGCTTTGGACTCGATTCAATACCTCAATATGTAAAAGGTGTATTTGTTCTCGATTTTACCGGTTATTCTCTCGACGATGCTGAAGGAAGTATTACTGGTGAAAATGTGTTTATCGAACGCAACGGGGTTAAAGTCTCAATTCCATATGTTAATTTATCTGCATACGAATACGGCCAAATCAAGGAGCTGCGTTTGCGAAGCGACTTGATAGATGCTGCAATTAAGGGACAATTTAGACTGGAACTTTTGGATGTATCAATCCTGCATATGTTGCATCAATTGATTCCTGCATACTTTGCTATGCCTCTAAAACAATTGCCGAATGAAGACTTTGTGTTTGATTTTGATTTAAAAAGGCCATACGATTTCACCTCTTTGTATGTGCCCCGTCTGCGCATTGAACCTTGCAAAGGGAAGGGCAATTACCGCTCAGCTGATCAAGTGTTGGATTTTAACTTCAACAACAAGCTCATTGCCTATGATGATTATGAATTGCAAAATTTTAGATTAAATGCTTCAAAACGCAAGGGCAAGAACTTGAATATGCAAGTTGATATTGCACACTTTACCGATCAAGAGATTGTCAAAATCAATAATGTCCTAATTCAGTCCAATGTTTTCGATAACGTAATCGATTTTAATATTGCTGGTGTTGACACAGGTTATAAGATAGGGTTGAATTCAAGTGGACGGGTATTGTTCAAAGAGGATTCAATTTACCTGCAAATGTCCGATATGCAGCTAGCCGTTTCAGATATGGTTTGGAAGCTTGATACAAATGCTGTGGGAACCCTAACCGATGGTAAGTTTATAATGGACAACTTTGCCTTTAGGAGCAATAAGCAAATGCTTTCAATTATAGGGGAATTAGGCGAATCAAGCAATAACCACGTCGATTTTCAATTGGATGAATTTGCCTTAAGTACCATTAATTGCTTCACCAAAAACACCAGACTGCCTCAATTCAGCGGGGTATCCAACGGAAAGATAGTTTACACCAAAATTGACGGTCAAAACCGCTTTCAATCTGATTTGGATATTTTAAATTTTGGAATTAACAAAGATACAATTGGTGATCTTAGTGTATTTACAAGCAACAAACCCAATTCAACAATCCAACACTTAAGGGTATATGTCGACAAGGGTTTGCTCGATTCGATGCGTCTTGAAGGCGATATTGATTATAAAAGTAAAAATCAGAATTTTAAATTGTTTGCGCAAATTCCACCAACCGAACTCAGGGTCTTTGCCCCATATGTTGATGGCGTTATGAGCAACATGAAAGGGAAGTTTTACACCAAAGATTGTCTATCTATTTCGGGCACTTTTTCAGACCCTGTCATTGAAGGTGAAATTCTGGTAAAAAATGCGGAAGTCCTTATCGATTTTTTACAAGTCCCAATCCGCTTTTCTGCACGAATTGTAAGCGAAAAAGACCGTTTTAGTGTTTTGCCTTTTACCATATTGGACGACAAACGCAATGCAGGCAAAGCAAAGGCCTTTGTGTCTCATAAGTCTTTTAGCGATTTTAATTTGAATCTAAATTTATGGGAATTGAATAAATTTCATGTTTTAAATACGGGGCCAGCTGACAATGATTTGTTCTACGGTCAAGCCTATGCCGATGGCAATGCAACACTTATTGGACCTTTTGAAAACTTGGCCATACGGGTTAACGCGAAAACCACCGCGGGCACTAAGTTTTATTTACCGATAAGCGAAGGCGACGCTAGTGGTTTGCCAAACTACATTCATTTTAAGACCGCTAAGAAAAAAGAAAAATTAAGTGCAGACGAGATGCCTATACAGTCATTGGTTATGGATATTGAAGCCACCAATGATGCGGACGTTGAAATTATTTTTGACGAAATTTTGGGCGATAAAATTACCGGTGCGGGACACGGCAACTTAAAAATGGAAATGAATAAAAGTGGCGATTTTTATATGTTTGGCACCTATACCGTCGACCGCGGAAGGTATTTGTTTACCGCCTTTGATTTGTACAACAAACCATTTAATATCCGTCCGGGTGGAACCATTACCTGGTATGGCGACCCTTTAGATGCCAAATTGAATTTGGTGGCTTATAACTCCGAAATAACCGACCCTTCTCCATTGTTGTCTGCGGTTTCTTTAAACGCAAATCTTAGTGGCTCCAATTCAACCGTTCAAGCCATTACGGCTGAAAGTGAATTGTATTTGAAAGGGAATTTGTTTTCTCCTGAAATAAGCTTCGGATTGAATTTTCCTAAGCTTCAAACGGAGGCGGGGAACTTTACAAGTGCGCTTTCGCCCGTTATTAGCCGCATCAAATCAGACAAAGAAGAGGTGAGTCGACAAGTATTTAGTCTGCTTTTGATGAAAAAATTCTTGCCACCAACCTTTGCCCAAGCCGACCAAGGTTTAAGCAATGCAGGTTCTACCGCTTTGTCATCAGCGGGAACAGACTTGCTGTCTTCTCAGCTGAGTAATTGGTTGAATAAAATTGACCCCAATTGGAAAGTGAATGTGATTTATAAAAATGGAAGTATCACCTTGCCTCCTGAATATGGTTTGAAACTAAGCAGCCGTTTCTTAAACGATAAATTGATGGTTGATGGTAGCTTTAGCAATTACAGCACCATACCTAATATAAATTTAGAATACAAAGTAACCAAGAAAGGCAACATCAAAATAAAAGCTTACACCCGTTCTAGTTTCAATCAGGTCAACACAACCTCTTTAAGCACACCTATAACCACCAATGGTTTGGGTATAGTCTACACCAAAGAATTTAATGTCATTCGTTGGCTTAAATGGCTGAAAAGAAAAAAGAAAAAAAGCAATACGATCCCGGCCAATTAAAAACCGAAGGTTTAAAATCTATTGTTTATTTTGGTCTTTAAATGCCTTGTTTTTTTTGTTAAAGCCATTGAATATGACATAAAAGCCATAAAAAACCAAAGCAGTAACGACTATTTCTGATATGATAAGAGTGGTTTTGAAACTCTCGACAGAGACCACATTTTTTAAAGTATCTTGCATCTTAATTTGTTTCTGAATAACTGTCGTTTTGAGGGTCTTTAGCTGGTGTTCTTAAAACCTTTATGAAATAATAAGAGGTCATGAATATAATTACGGCAAATGATGCAACCATGGTTATAAGTGCGCTGGTATTCATATTTTTAAATTGTGTTTGGGTTTTTGCGGCGTTTTGAAGCTAGGTGAACCATGTAGGCGATTAATCCAAACACGATCAATAAAAAAGGTCTCGAAATATTCTTAAACCACATCATTCTTTCTTTCTCTCTTTTGAATGCATTCAAACTAAAGGAGGCAGCTGTATAGTTTTTGTATAGTTTGTCTTTTTCTCGAACTGCAAATATACCTGTTTTTTCTGCCTTGCTAAGGTTGGTTTCATTCATGATGTTTTGTCCAAAATATATTTGCGAATCACTTAGGTTTTTTAAATCATTGTTTCTTATCTCGAAAATTTGATCTTTTAATGTTTGGGGATTGCTTGCTTCGGATATTTCTCTTTTTGTGGCCGTGTGGTTTATTGTCTTCCAAATGTCTGGCAAACTTGCAAAGAATACAAAGGCCAAAATCAGGGGCGTCACGTATTTAATGACAAATTTATAGAAGTTAGGTACCTTAATGTCGGCGCCTTCAATAATTTCTCTCCAACCCCTGTCAATACCAAATACCCAGGCAAATAGAATGATTTCTATTAAAGCAAATACAACCAAAGAAACAGTACCTGCCCAATAATCGTATTCATCAAAAACCCCCTCATTAAAAAACAAAACCGTTGGAAGGCCGAGAATCAATACCACCAAGCCAAAGGACCAAGCACCTTTTTGCCGCGACCATCCAAATTCGTCTTCTAGGAAACCCATCCATGGTGTGCCCATGGCCAATGAGGAGGTAATTCCTGCAAAGAAAAGAAGCCCAAACCACATCACCCCAGCAATTAAAGCCATAGTATCTCCCCACTGTTGAAATAAATAGGGAAGTGTTTTAAACCCTAAGCCTAAGCCACCAGTTTTAGTCATTTCTACGACTTGGTCGACACCCAAATAACCAACCGCAATTGGTATTAAAATCGAACTACCCAATACAACTTCTACAAATTCGTTCATCCAACCTGCAGATTGAGAATTAAGAGCGATATCGTCTTTTGACTTAACGTATGAGGCATAACAATGTATTGAGCCCATACCCAAAGACAAGGTAAAAAATATTTGTCCTGCAGCCGCCAACCACACTTTCGCGTTCCAAATGGAACTGAAATCGGGTGTCCAAAGATAGTTCATTCCCACGGTGCCATCGTTTATGGCATCGTGATGTCCTGCTTTTAATGTAATGCCTTTATAAGCCAAAAATATTCCGAATACAATCAACAAAGGCATACCGATTTTTGCTGTTTTTTCGACACCAGCGCTAAGACCTTTGCTTAAAATCCAAGTGTTCAATAACAATGTAAATATCCAAAAAACAATTGCTTCAATGCCCGCACCAGATTTTAAATTGGATACATCGATATAGGTGTTAAAGAAATTAGCAACTGAACCTTGGTCCATGCCCTTAAATGTACCTGTAACTGAATGGAACATGTACGATAAGGTCCAACTTTCCAAATAGCAATAATATGCAGCCACAGCTACATTGGTAAATATGCCAAACACCCCGATGTATTTCCAAAGACGTTTTTTGTCCATGCTATCCAATATGAAGGGTGTAGAATGGTTGTTTGATTTGCCGCCAAAGCGACCCATTGCCCACTCGACATAAAGCAGTGGCACGCCCATTAAAATAAAACATGTGATGTATGGAATAATAAAGGCACCACCGCCATTTTGTATCGCTTGTACTGGAAACCTTAAAAAGTTTCCCAATCCAACCGCATTTCCGGCCATTGCCAGTATCAGACCTACACGAGATCCCCAAGATTCTTTATTTGCCATAAGGGTGCAAAATGCTATTTTTCAACATGAAAACAAAGTCCAAGCCAAAATAATATGACATTAATCTTTTTGTTATTTAATAAGGAAAATACTTAGCTGAATTTAGGCGCAACAACTAAGTCTTTTCCGCCTGCGCTGTAATCGTAAAATCCACGACCAGATTTAACCCCTAAATCGCCAGCTGTAACCATATTAATTAACAATGGAGAGGCAGCGTATTTTGGATTGCCTAGGCCATCGTTTAATACATTCATAATGGCCAAACATACATCAAGTCCAATAAAGTCTGCTAATTGGAGAGGTCCCATTGGATGGGCCATGCCTAATTTCATAACGGTATCAATTTCTTCAACACCTGCAACGCCTTCGTTCAGAGTAATAATGGCTTCATTGATCATTGGCATTAAAATTCTATTGGCCACAAATCCTGGGTAATCGTTCACCAAAGTTGGAACTTTTCCAATGGTCATGCTCAAATTCATAATGGTTTCAGTAACTTCTTTTGAAGTTTTATAACCATTGATAATTTCAACCAATTTCATCACCGGTACTGGATTCATAAAGTGCATACCAATAACCTTATCTGGTCTGCTGGTAACAGCTGCTATTTTTGTAATACTAATTGATGAAGTATTTGAAGACAATATGCAATGCGCTGGAGCTGCTGCATCAATGTCTTTGAAGATTTGCAATTTAATGCCTACATTTTCTGTAGCAGCTTCAATAACCAAATCGGCATTTGATACACCTTTTGACAATTCTGTGCTGCTGTTTATATTTGTAATTGCTTGGTTTTTTTGTTCCTCTGTGATTAATTGCTTGCTCACTTGACGGTCTAAATTAGAAGCGATTTTTAGCAATGCTTTTTGCAATGCAGCTTCATTGATGTCGATTAATTGTACATTAAATCCCGCTAGGGCAAATACGTGGGCAATACCGTTTCCCATAGTGCCACAACCAATTACAGAAATATTTTTCATGCTTATTTGACTTGAATTATTAATTGACAATATTACTATTTTAAATTAGGAAATTGAAATCAAACTTCAACTTAAATGGGGTTTAAATTTCTTTATTTTGATTCATTTAAAGTCTTTTTATAAACCTCTAAACAACGCTTCCTAGCAATGTCGTGGTCTACAATTGGCCTTGGATATTCAATTGAATTGAGTTCTGGTATCCATTTTTTAATATAGGCCAATTTAGGGTCAAATCTTTCCGTTTGCAACTTAGGACTGAATATTCTAAAATAGGGTGCAGCGTCTACCCCTGAGCCAGAGGCCCATTGCCATCCGCCGTTGTTGCTTGCCAATTCGAAGTCTAATAATTTCTCGGCAAAATAGGCTTCCCCCCAACGCCAATCGATAAGCAAGTGCTTGCATAAAAAACTAGCCACCACCATACGCACCCTATTGTGCATAAAACCAGTTGCATTTAATTCGCGCATGCCTGCGTCTACTATGGGATAACCAGTTTTGCCAGCGCACCAAGCCTCGAATTCTTCTGAGTTGTTGCGCCATTCAATGCGGTCGTAAACTGGCTTAAATGCGCCCGTCATGGCATGCGGGAATTGGGCCATGATTTGTATGTAGAAATCTCTCCATATTAGTTCGTTTAACCAAGTTTCACTCAATGCCAAAGCTTTTTTTGCCTTGTCTCTTATTGAGATGGTGCCAAATCGAAAGTGTAAACTCAATTTACTTGTTGCATCTAATGCCGGAAAGTTTCTAGTGTCGGCATAATTTTTTATTAGGCTTGAATTAACCGTATTGCTTGGAAACGAAATGTTACTGCTTTCGAATCCGAGTGAATCCAAGCTAGGCATATCAAATTTTATGTTTTGTGTGAAATTGTTGTAATGCTCAGCGCAAGGGTGGGCTTTGAATGTGTCCTCTTTGATTAGGCTTTTCCACTTGCGTGAATATGGGGTAAACACCGTGTAAGGTTTTCCATCCTCTTTTAATACTTCTGTAGAATCGAAAATGCAATGGTCTTTAAAAGACTTAAATTCTATGCCTTTGCTTAGAAGTATGGACTCAATTTCTTTGTCACGCAACTTGGCATATGGTTCGTAATCTGTATTCGTAAATACAGTCTCAATAGGATATTCGGAAATCAGATTTGCCCAAATGTCTTTTGGTTTTCCGTGTAAGACCAGTAAATCTGAATTGTGTGCAATTAATTCAGACTTCAATTTTAATAAACTCTCGTAAATGAATTCAACCCGTCGGTCTTTTTTATTGCTGAGTTTTTCAAGGATTTCGCTGTCGTAAATAAAAATTGGCAACACGGTGTTCTTGCCTTTAAGGGCATTCGATAAGGCTGCATTGTCCTCTAAACGCAAATCGCGTCGCAACCAAATAATGTTAATCTTTTCCATTTGTCAGTAAGTTTTTTAGGGCTTCTTCACTCGTATTATACTTGAATTTAAAACCAAGTTTTTGAATTTTATTGGAAGATATATTTTGATCGCACAACAAAAGTTCATGCCTTTCTTTTCCAAAAATCAGTTTTAACATAAGCGTTGGAATATTAGGCAATAGGATAGGTCTGTGTATCAATTTTGCCGCCTGTTGGCTGATTTTTTCTATGCTCTCGGGTTTGGGTGCCACGCCATTAAAGGTGCCCGAAAGTTTATTTTCGAAAAGATAAATAAACAAATCACATAAGTCGTCTATGTGCACCCAACTGCACAGTTGTTTGCCAGAGCCAGGCACAGCGCCGGCGAAAAATCTCATTGGCGCTGTGAGTTTCTTTAAAAAACCACCCTGAGCAGAAAGTACGATGCCAATGCGCACAATTGCCAAATTTTGTGCCTGTGGTTTGAAGGCATGTGCTGCTTGCTCCCATGTGTCAACAAGCTCTGAAATATACCCCTGGACTAATGTGGAGTCTTCGTTCAATTCATTTAAACAAACATTTGGGTAATAGCCACTTGCAGATGCTGAAATGAATGAAGGAACTACGACATTTTGTAGTTTGAAGTTTTTCAGCAAAAATTCAATTGGTTTAATACGGCTTTCTTTTAGTATTAGCTTGCGTTCATTGGTAAAATTTTGGTCAAAAATCCCGGCACCACAAAAGTTGTAACAAGCTGAAAATCTGTTTAAATCTATGTCTGGAAAAATTCCGTTTTGAGGGTCCCAAAACAGTGTGTCCTCATTTATGCATTTATTTTTTTGTGTGGAGAGAAGAACAATTCTGTAATTTTTTTGTTTAATCTTTTTAATTAGTTTTGAACCAATTAAACCACTAGCACCTGCAAGTAATATTTCAGACATAAATTTAGAACAAACCTACAACTTATAAGTTTTGCAAACATGAAAAAGGGAAAAAAAGACTTTAGAAATAAATTGTTTATCAAAGATCTTGAAAACATTAGCGGAATCAAAGCCCATACGATTCGTATTTGGGAGCAGCGCTATAAAATATTCGAACCACATAGAACCGATACAGGGATTCGCTATTATGACGAAGACCAATTGCGTTTGATTCTGAACATTTCTATATTGAACAACAATGGCTTCAAAATTTCCAAAATAGCGGAAATGGACCTTGATGAAATCCGCGAGAAATGTCAACAATTGTCTGAAAATAAGTCGAAGTATGATGGGCAAATTCAAGCCCTAATAAGCACCATGATGATGTTTGATGAAAAGGAGTTTAACAAAATTTTGTCCATTAATATTCTGAAATTGGGTTTGGAGGACACCATGACCCAAATTGTTTTTCCTTTTATAGCACAAATTGGTTTGTTATGGCTTTCTGGTTCCATTCACCCAGCGCACGAACATTTTATCTCAAATCTTATTAGACAACGTTTGTTTGTTGCCATAGATAATTTGTCAATACGCCCAAGCAGTGATTCAAAGAAGTTTTTAGTCTTTGTGCCTTCTGGGGAGTCTCATGATTTGAGTATTTTGTTTGCTAATTATGTGCTTCGTTCTCGCGGACATGAGGTCATTTATCTCGGTTCTCAAACCCCATTCGAAGACCTTTACAAAATTTTCGACCTGCGTAAACCCGATTTTATTTTCAGTATTATTACGTCTTTGAACAGCAATGTTAGTGTTCAAACTTTTATCAATAACCTCGGCAAATATTGGAAAGAGACACAAATATTGCTTTCTGGTTCTCAGGTATCGAACAAAAAGGATTTGAAATTGGCCGACAATATTCGAATATTTAGTAACCCTGGGGATTTACTTGAGTTTTTGGTTGAAATTAAAGAAAATCTCAAGTACAAAAACCCAATCAAAAGTTTTTCCCAACAAAACAATACAAGCAATACGGGCTTATAATGCTGCACGTTGAAGGATTAAATATTTCGTCTAAGTATAATGTTTTGGTAAAAAACGTTTCTTTCTCCATTGAAAGAGGCGAAATCTTTTCTTTGGTTGGTGAATCGGGTTCAGGTAAGTCGCTAACTTGCTTATCAATTTTGTCAATTTTAGCTGAACAGTTATTGGTCAAAGGTTCGATAACATTTACCAATAGTTCTGGGATTTCTGAGCGAATTGAAAACATGGACAGCAAAACAAGGAAAGAGTATGCCTTAAAAAAAATTGCTTATGTTTTTCAAGAGCCACTGACGGCGCTGAATCCAGTGCAAACTTGCGGCCAGCAATTAAAAGAAAACATTGAGCTTTGTGGTTTAAAAGGCAAGAAGGAAATAAATTTGAGGGCTTGCGAACTGCTCGCAGCTGTCGAACTTGTCGATTATCAAAGGGTCTTAAATGCTTTTCCTTTTCAACTTTCCGGCGGGCAAAGACAAAGAGTAATGATTGCTATGGCAATGGCTGGAGATCCTGATTTGATTATAGCCGATGAGCCAACCACCGCTCTTGACGTGGTTTTGCAAGATGAGATTTTGGGTCTATTAAAAAAATTGTGTGTCGAAAACAAACGCAGCATGCTTTTGGTGTCTCACGATATTGATGCCGTTGCCCGGTTTTCAGACCGTATTGCGGTGATGTATAAGGGTGAAATTGTAGAATTGGGACAAACCAAAGACATTATTCAGTCGCCTCAGCATCTATACACCAAAGCATTGTTGGCTTGCAAACCTAAGCCTCAAAACAAAGGCTATTACCTCCAAACATTAAATGATAGTATCGATGGAGAAGATTTTATTCCTTCAGCTATTCCGATTGAAACATCTTCTGATGAAGTCTTAGGAAAAATGGCTCATTTGGTTAAAGATTACAGGGATGGAACAAAAGTCTACCGCGCTTTAAACGACCTAAGTTTTGAAATTAAAAAAGGGGCAAGTGTAGGTTTAATTGGAGAGTCGGGTTCGGGCAAAAGTACCATTTCCAGATTGATGGTTAAATTGGAAAAACTGGACAAGGGTAGCATTGAATTTGATTTTAAAAATAACAAGCCACTAACTTCCAATATACAAATGATTTTTCAAGACCCATTTGCAGCTTTAAATCCTGCACTAAAAGTGGTGAATATGTTGGATGAGGTATTGCAAAAACATCAATCTGAACTTAATAAAGGGGAAAGAAAAGCAGCCTTAGAAACCTTGCTTACCAAGGTTGGATTATGTGCCGAAGATGCTCAGAAGTATCCAAACGAATTTAGTGGTGGTCAAAGACAACGTCTATGCATTGCAAGGGCTCTGGCAGCAAAACCTGAATTGTTGATTTGCGATGAGTCGACGTCTGCTTTAGATTTGTCGGTTCAAGCACAAATATTAAACTTATTGAAAGATTTGCAGGTTACCGAAAATTTGAGTGTCTTAATGATTACCCATTCAATGGCAGTAGCAGCTTGGTTTTGCCAATATTTGGTGGTGTTAAAAAACGGCGAAATCATTGAACAAGGTGAAAGTAAAAATTTAATAGAACATCCTATTAATGAATACACTAAGGCTATGGTTTCGCATACATGAGTTAGACGGTTCTCTCCAAACCTTCTGTTTTGTCAATATGTTTTGCTAACATGAAAAGCTTAAAGACTTTTATTTCATCATTTTAACTTAAGTTAAAGCTATTGAAATTAAGTTATCTTTGCAGTGATAATGGCTAAAAAGAAACTAAAAACCCATAGGTTGGAGAGCGAAATACTAAAAGTACTTACCGAAAATCAAGGGAAAATCTTGAACCATAAGCAAATTTTTGCAAGGTTGGAATCCAGCGATTTGCCTAAAAGCGCAGAAGATATTTTGCCGATTTTATTGGAACTAACCGCCAGCAACAAAATTGGCCGCAAAGACACCTATAAATTTTACAAGCACAGCCCACGCAAAACCGTTCAAGGGCAAATTGATATCACCCGCAATGGCCGTGTTTTTTTGAAAGTTGAAGGGGTTGAAGACGACTATGTTGTAAACAATTCTCTGATCAATCTTTTGCCTTTTGATGTTGTCGAGGCTGAAGCTTCGCAAGCCAATAAAAAGAAATTAACAGCAGATGTGTTAAGTTTGGTTTCTCACAGCGACAGAATGTTTGCAGGGGTTTTACTTTTAAAGCAAAATACATGGTTGATCCAGCCAGATAATTCCCGTTTTCAAACCCCGTTTTCTGTTGATGCATCTCCGTTGTTTAAAGTTGGGAATAAAGTATTATTTAAAATAAAAGAATTTAGCCGCAACAAACATTATCCAACAGCTCAAATAGCAGAGGTACTTGGAAAGCCTGGAGAGCACAAAACCGAAATGCATGCCATACTCGCTGAGTTTGGTTTGCCTGAGGCATTTAACGCGGAGGTGCAAGAAGCCTCTGATTCGGTAACGGAAGAAATTACAGCAAACGATTTAAAAGGTAGAGAAGATTTTAGAAAGGTTTTAACCTTTACAATCGATCCAGATACAGCCAAAGATTTTGATGACGCCATTTCTTACAGAAAATTGGAAAATGGAAATTATGAAATCGGCGTGCATATTGCCGATGTCAGCCATTATGTTTTGCCAGATAGTGTATTGGACAAGGAAGCACTTAACCGTGCGACTTCTGTTTATTTGGTCGACAGGGTTGTGCCTATGCTTCCGTTTTCTTTGTCTGATATTGTCTGTTCTTTGGTTCCACACAAAGACCGCTTAACTTGCTCTGCTGTTTTTGAAATTAATGAAAGCTTTGAAGTGCTTAAAACGCATTTTGCAAAAACAGTCATTCATTCTGATAAGCGTTTCAGCTACGAAGAAGCACAAGATATATTAAATGCGGGTTCAGGAATTCATTTTGAAGAATTGGAGCACCTCAACCGTTTTGCAAAACATCTGTCTAAGAAGCGCTTTGCCGATGGCGCAATGAATTTTGAGTCCACTGAATATAAATTTATGTTGGATGAGAATTTTAAACCGATTTCTTTGCAATTAAAAATTAGACAAGACACCAACAAACTTATAGAGGAATTGATGCTCTTGGCCAACCGCTCGGTGGCTGAATTTGTTTATGAGCAAAAGCCAAGAAAGCCATTTGTATATCGAACGCACGACGAACCGTCTGATTTGCGCTTGCAAGAATTGAAACGATTTGTTGCCCGCTTTGGTTATAATATTGATATAGAAAATGAAAAGACCATTCGCCGTTCATTAAATAAGTTATCCGAGGATGTGGAAGGCAAGCCCGAACAGGATGTGATAAGGACCATGAGCATAAGAAGCATGGCCAAAGCAACTTATACCAGCAACCGACCAAGCCATTTCGGTTTGGCCTTTAACCACTATACCCATTTCACCTCTCCAATTAGACGTTATCCCGATGTGGTTGTTCACCGTTTATTGTTTGCTTACTTGGATGGCAAAACCATGGAACAGGCATGCAATTGGAATATGGAAAAATTGGATTTTGCATGCAAGCAGAGTTCTAAAATGGAAATTCAAGCCTCTGAGGCTGAGCGTGCATCGATTAAATACAAGCAAGCTGAGTGGATGGAACAACAAGTTGGAAAACAATTTAAAGGTGTTGTTAGTGGTATGGCTGATTTTGGTATATTTGTCGAAATTAAAGAATACAAATGTGAAGGAATGATTCGCTTAAGCAACATACCAGGAGACCATTATGAATTTGACAGTTATTTAATGGCGGTTGTTGGCAACAGGTCTCACCGCCAATTCAAAATGGGGGATGAAATTGATGTCATCGTTAGCGCAGCAAGTAAAATTAAAAGAACCATAGATTTAGAAATAATCTTAGACTCACAAAACCATAGTCAAAATGTCAGAAAACATCGTCGCTTCAGATAGTTTTGAAGCGTATTTAATCTCTCATCCGTTTTTAGGGAAACCCGAAAACCTATACAATCCCATGAACTATATCATGCAATTGGGAGGTAAAAGAATGCGTCCAAAATTGCTTTTGTTGGCTTATCAAAGTGTGAATGACCATCCTGGTAAAGACGTTTATCAATTGGCACTTTCAATTGAAGCTTTTCATAATTTCAGTCTTTTACACGATGATATTATGGACAATGCCCCTATCCGCAGAGGCAAAAAAACTGTTCATGAAGAATGGAACACTGCCACTGCAATTTTGGCCGGAGATAATTTATTAATCCAATGCTATGATCTAATTCTTAAAACCAGTTTGCCGAATAAACCAGAACTTTTGAATGAGTTTACCCTTATGGCAACGCAAGTTTGTGAAGGTCAACAAATGGATATGAATCTTCCTACACAAGAGCTTATTACAGATGAAGAATATTTGCAAATGATTCGTTTAAAAACCGCGGTATTGCCAGCTTGCGCCCTCAAAATGGGTGCGCTTGCCGCCAACGCAAGCATGGATAGAGCAGATGTTTTTTACGATTTCGGTTTGAATTTGGGTATGGCTTTTCAATTGCAAGATGATTTTTTAGATACCTTTGGCAGCAGCGAAGAAACCGGTAAGCAGGAGGGTGGCGATATCATTGAAAACAAAAGAACATTGCTGTTCTTACACGCAATGCGCACATTGACTGGAAGCGATAAAGAGGAGTTGTTGCATTGGTTCAATGAGAAACCTGACAATCCTAGCAATAAAATTGATAGGGTTAGGACTTTGTTTAAACAAGCCCAAAGCGATCAGTTTTTAATGAACTTAAAAGCGGATTTCGAAATGCACGCACTTGCAAGTATTGATATTGCTTGCGAAAACTCGAGCAATAAAGCCCATGTATTGGCCTTGTTTGATTTGTTGAAAACCAGAAAAGCATAGTTTTTTCATGTCTTCATATCGTTAACAAACGCTTTTAGTCCTCCCCAATTATTGTGTATATTTGTACCCATTAAGTTGATGCAAATTATGGACAAACAAATTAGAAATTTTCTTTTAACAGGTAAAATAGAAGGGTATAGTTATTTAATTCTATTATTGGTTGCAATGCCCTTGAAATACCAATTTGACCTACCACAACCAGTGAAGATTTTTGGTATGGTGCATGGTATTTTGTTTGTTTTGTTTATGCTAAGCATTGCAGCTTTAATTGGGGCTAAAAAATTGAGTTTTAAAAAGGCATTTTTTGCTTTTTTACTTTCCTTAATACCTTTTGGAACGTTTTATTTGGAAAGGCTTATCAAAAAGTAGTTTAAAAAACATAAACTGTGAACAGTTCCACAGTTTTGCTCTTGCGCATTGCTTGTTTAGATTAATTATTGATAAATTACATGCTCGAACTAGAGACAAAAAAAAGTCTCAGTTAATAAACCAAGACTTTTTTAGTGATTTATTGGTGGAGCTTAGTGGTCGTGTCCACCTGCACCGTGCACGTGTCCGTGCGATAATTCTTCTGCTAAGGCTTCGCGAACAGACACAATATTGCCTTTGAAGTTCAATGCTTCATCTGCTAATGGGTGGTTAAAATCAATTTCAACTGATTCGTCAGTAAAACTTAATATAACGCCGTTCATAGGGTTTCCGTTTTGGTCTTGCATTGGAACCATATTGCCAACTTGAACAATGTCTTGAGGCACATTTGGTCCAGAAAATACATCTCTAGGGATTGTTACAATAAACTCATCGTTAGAAACACCATATGCATTTTCTGCTGTAATATCGAATTCAAAGCTATCGCCAGCTTTTAAGTTGTCTAAACCTTTGTCAAAATGTGGCAACGTTTGACCAATCCCATGTATGAAGACAAATGGAGTTTCTTCTGTTGCGGTATCAACCACATCTCCGTTCTGAAGGGTTAAGGTATACGTTAGCGAAACCACCCTGTTTTTTTCTATTTGCATATAAAATATTTTGGGGCGCAATTTCATGCCAATTATTGTAAAAATGAAATTTATTTAACAATATTGCCCGCGTTTTCGACTAGTGTACCATTGTGTGTAGGCTTATGTACTATTTTTAATGTAATTTCGCCGCACCAAGTAATTTATCAATATTGACTTTTAAAGATTTTAATTTCGACATCAAACTACAGGATAGCCTCGATTCTATTGGTTTTGAGAACCCAACTCCTATTCAAGAACAAGCCATCCCACTTATCCAAGAGGGTAGTGATTTGATTGCATGTGCCCAAACTGGAACGGGTAAAACAGCGGCTTTTGTTTTGCCAATTATAGATGCGCTTTCGAAAAATGAAGTCGAAACCACATTTGCGCTAATCATTGTGCCAACTAGAGAATTGGCTCTTCAAATTGACCAAGCCCTCGAAGGTTTTGCTTATTTTACAGGCGTTAGCCATTTGGCTATTTATGGAGGTAGCGATGGTCAAGTTTTTGCCCGCGAAAAGAAAGCCCTTGTAGAAGGAGCCAATATAATTGTAGCCACTCCAGGCCGCCTTATGGCCCACTTAAATATGGGTTATGTTAAATTTAATGATATAAAATTTTTAGTTCTCGATGAGGCTGACCGCATGTTGGATATGGGTTTTGTTGATGATATTGTCAAAATCACAACCTATATACCAAGCCAACGTCAAACATTAATGTTCTCTGCAACCATGCCGGAAAAGATTCGCTCTTTGGCTAAGAAATTGCTTCAGAATCCTAAGGAAATCAGCCTAGCTGTTTCAAAACCAGCTGCAGGTGTAACCCAATTGGCCTACTTGGCTTACGATACCCAAAAGAACAAACTCATTACCTATTTGCTGAAAAACAAATCACACAGCAGTGTTATTGTTTTTGCCTCTACCAAACAAAAAGTTAAAGATTTAGAGCGCGATTTGCTTCGTGCACATTTTAAAATTGCAGCCATTCACAGCGATCTTGACCAATCCGAGCGCGAAGGTGCTTTGCGCCAGTTCAGAAACAAACAGCTTCAAGTTTTGGTTGCAACCGATATTCTGTCTCGTGGAATTGATATTGAAGACATTAGTTTGGTTATTAATTATGATGTGCCACACGATCCAGAGGATTACATACACCGTATTGGTAGAACTGCAAGAGCAGAGGCTAAGGGAATGGCCATCACCTTTATAAACGACTTTAACCAATACAAATTTGGAAATATTGAACAAATGATTGGTTATGAAATCGAAAAGGTTCCTATGCCTGATTTTTTAGGGAAAGGTCCTGATTACAATCCATCTTCAAAGAATAAGCCTTTCAAGCATCCGAGTAAATTTCCAAATAAAAGGGTTTTTAAACCAAATGGCCCGAGAGACAATGGGCCAAACAATCCTAGTTAAGAATAGAAATAGATTTTATTGGCTGATTTTTGAAAACAGCCAGTGGTTTTTTAGCGGGCATAAAAACCCATTTCGGTATTCACCTAGGTTTTGAACACTGTTGTTGTAAAACAATGTTTGAGCGTTTATAATTCCTTTCTCGAATGCCTCTTGAACATCATTGTAATGTATGTCATTTATTTCACCATTGTCGAGATAGATCATCTGCATACGTTCAAATAAACTGATTCCAAGCATTTCTGAAATCGATTTTAATAAAGCCACACTTTTGTCGATGCTGCATCCGCTGGCGGTGTTCAGTGATTCATCTACGGCCAAAATGATAAAACGATTCTGGACAAACTCAAACGAGGCTTTTAATTGCGAGTTGTGTGCGGTCCAATTCGAGCAAAAACTTTCGAACATAGGGCTGATGCTCTTAATCTCTCCATCGCTTAAATGTCTTTCAGCCTGGTATATCCAAATTTTACTTTCGTCACTGAGATGGTCCATATTACTGATGCATTAATGAAATGATTTTATCTACCTCGCCAATCATGTCATTGATTTTGAATTTCAAATCGCGGTTATTGCCCTGCTCGTCATTTACACTGTCTGCAATGCGTTTAATTTTAAGCTTTAACTCCAGTTCTTTGATGCTGCTGTTTTGGATTTCAATTATTCTTTTTAAACGCTCAAGTTCCTTGCTTTTTTTAGATTCAGCCAACACAATTTCCTCATTTGCTTTTTTTAAGCGAATGATTTCTGATTTAATCTCTTGAAGTCTTTGCGCTAAGTGTTCCATTATTTTCTAATTATTGCGTTCAATTCAGTTTCAAAGGCACTTATCAATGTTGACATTATTGGATCAATGTCGGAGTCGCTCATCGTTTTTTCATTGTCGTACAATTCAATACTAATGCTCATTGCTTTTTGATTGGCCTCCAAAGGTTTGCCTTCATATATGTCGAAGACATTGCATTCGACAATTTTAGGGCCCCCTTTTTTATTGACAATGTTTTGAACTTTTTCGAAATAAATGTCTTTTGACAGCACCAAGCTTAAGTCGCGACGCACAATAGGAAATTGTGGTATTGGCTGTAGCACGAATTCTTTCTTTTGTTTCAGTAGTTTTGCCCAATCTAAAACCGCAAAAAACACTTTGTCTTTGATGCCAAATTTTTGCAATAAGTTTGCTTCTACTTCTTCAATATTGTATTCGAAGGATTTTACACCAAATAAATCGATCGTTTTTTCACAAATCGATTTAATGAAATAATAATCAACTGCTGCTGATTTGTTCTCCCAACTTTCATTGGTTTTATTTCCAGAAGCAATAATAATTAACTGGTCTTGCTCCTTAAATCCTTTTTCTTTGTTGCTGTATATTTTACCGAATTCGAAAAAATGGGTGTTGCTTTGTTTTCTGTTTTTGTTGTAAGCAATCGATTCTAAAGCGCCGTAAAGCATAGATGAACGCATAACATTCATTTCTGCACTAAGTGGGTTGGAAAGATATACTAGGCCAGATTTGTCCTCGTACAACTTGTCTGAACTTAAAGAATTGTTCATAATCTCCATAAATCCATTTGCTTTCAAAAGCTCAGCAATTTTTACTTCGCCCTTTCTTTGTCTGTTGTCTGATTTGTAGTTTAATGATACTTGTAAATTTCTTTGTAATGGAATATGCTCAAAACCGTAAATACGAATGAGTTCTTCCACAACATCAATCTCGCGCGTTACATCGCCTTTAAATCGAGGAACATCTAATTGGAAAGCCTTGTTGTCTTTGCTTATAATTTTAATGCCCAAGCCAGTTAAAATACTTTCGATTTTGGTGTCTGGGATGTCAATTCCTGTGATCTGCTTAATTTTTTCAATTCTCAGCTCAATTTTAAAAGGTTCTAAAACTGAAGGGTAAACATCGTAAACTTGACTTGCAACATTTGCCCCAGCGAGCTCAATGAGCAAATTACTTGCCCTTAAAATTGCAGGTATACACATTTCTGGATCGGTGCCTCTTTCAAACCTGAAACTAGAATCGGTATTCAAGGCATGTTGCTTTGCGGCCTTTCTTACTGCATCGGGCGAAAAATAAGCACTTTCTATGAAGATGGTTTTGGTGTCTTCTGTAACACCTGAAAACGCACCACCATAAACACCCGCCATGCACATTGCTTCCTCGGAATTGTAAACCATCAATTCGTGCCCGTGTAAATTTCTTTCAACGCCATCAAGGGTGGTGAATTTCTCTTTGTTGTTGCGCTTAACCGTTATTTTTTGTCCTTTTATTTTGTCGAAATCAAACGCATGCAAGGGTTGCCCCAATTCATGGAGTACAAAGTTTGTAACATCAACAATGTTGTTTATTGGTCTTAGTCCTATGCTGTTTAAGCGGGTCTTTAACCAATCAGGACTCTCTTTAACTCTTATGTTTTCTAATATGATTCCACTGTAACGCGGGCACGTTTTGTTGTCTTCAATTTCAATTTGTATGGCTTTGCTGTTGCTGCTTGGTGCCGATTCATTTGTTTTGATTTGCAAGGGGATGTCTAGAACTGTCGATAATTCGCGCGCAACGCCCAAATGGGAGGCCGCATCACCGCGGTTGGCAGTTAGTCCAATTTCAAACACCACATCACTTTCAACTTTAAAATAGTCACTAAGTTTTGATCCCAGTTCTAAGTTTTCTGGCAGAATTAACAATCCGGCATGGCTAGCACCTAAGCCGATTTCATCCTCAGCACAAAGCATTCCTTCACTTTGTTCACCTCTTATTTTTGCTTTTTGAATGGTGAATGGCTCACCCGCACTTGGGGTAATCAAAGTACCAACTGGAGCAACTATAACTTTAATGCCCGCGCTTACATTGGGCGCTCCACATACAATATTTAACAAGGTGTCTTGTCCGATATCGACAGTCGTTAAGTTTAACTTGTCTGCATTTGGATGCTTAACACAAGTTTTTACTTCACCCACCACTAGGCCTCTAAGGCCACCTTTGATGGAATCAACATATTCGTAATGTTCAACTTCTAATCCGGTAGCGGTTAAAATTGCTTCAATCTCTTCAGGAGTCTGGGTAAGCGGTATCAGGGTTTTAAGCCAGTTTAATGATATCTTCATCAGGTCTGCGAAGATAATAAATAAAAAAACAACTCAAGCAAGGGTTTAATGCACATCTTCTAACACACAACTGTTCAATTAAGTAATAACTGACCAAGCGCATTTGCCATTTCACTAATTTTGTTGAGATTTGCTGCAAATAATTTCATGAAATTCAAGTTTTCTTTATTGTTTCTTTTGCTTGCCTTAATGGTGGTTCTTGCGCTTAGAAATCCTAAGCAAGAAGTACCTAAGTCTGCAGTTTTAAGCAAAGAAGAATTGGGTAAATTGTTGTTTTTCGAAAAGGCTTTGTCGCTCGATTCTACTGTGTCTTGTGCATCATGTCACCTTCCTGAATTTGCGTTTTCTGATACCACAGCACTAAGTGATGGGGTGAAAGGGAAACTGGGTTTGAGAAATGCTCCCGGGATAATGAATTTGCATGCCAATGTGCCAATGTTTTACGATGGACGAGCAAAAGATTTGGCCGATCAAGTTCACTTCCCAATTCAAGACCCAAATGAAATGAATTTGGCCATGCAAGTAGTGGTGAAGCGGTTAAATGGAGATCCAAAATATCTCAGTGTTTTTAGTTTTTTGTACCATACAGAGGCAAATGCAAGCAATATAGCAGAGGCAATTGCGGCTTACGAACTTACCCTGCAAACTTCTAATACGCCATTTGACGCGTATATGTCTGGAGATGAATCGGCTGTTTCTGAATCTGTGAAGCGCGGTCGCGAACTGTTTTTAAGCGATAGAGCCAAATGTTTTGATTGCCATTTTGGCCCCGATTTTACTGGAGATGAATTCAAAAATATAGGACTTTATGATGGATTGGCTTGGGCCGATTTGGGCCGTTATAACACAAGCAAAGACAGCAATGATATTGGGAAGTTCAAAGTCCCTGGCCTAAGAAATGTTGGGGTAACAGGGCCTTATATGCACAACGGGAAGTTTAAGACTTTGGAACAAGTTATTGAGTATTATTCAAACCCATATCAAACGGTTAAAAGGCCAATCAACATGGATTCAAGTTTGGTAAAGGCAATCAACTTTAGCCCAGAGGAAAAATTAGACCTCTTAAATTTTTTGAAATCACTTACCGATAAGCAGTTTTTAAATCGCTAAGTAAAGCATACTTTTGCGTCTGTACTTGAATTGATTTTCGGGTTTTAATCACTTATGAAAGTTAAAGACATTTGTAACGCCATCGAATCCATAGCACCAGTATTTTATCAAGAGGATTACGATAACGCGGGCCTAATCATTGGCAATCCACAGCAAGAAGTGACTGCAATTCTGTTGTGCTTGGACAGCACTGAAGCTGTTGTTGATGAGGCAATTGCTAAACGTTGTAATTTAATTGTGGCCCACCATCCCCTTATTTTTAAAGGCTTAAAAAAAATCAATGGAAAAAATGACGTTGAAAGAACTGTCATAAAAGCCATAGAAAATAAAATTGCCATCTACGCTGCCCATACCAATTTAGACAATGTCTTGCATATGGGCGTTAACCAAAGGTTTGCTCAAAAATTAGGACTAAAGAACATTCAAATACTAGAGGAAAAATCCAATGCCTTGGTGAAAATAGTGTTTTACACCCCAGCGGATTCTCTGGAAAATTTAAAAACCATTCTGTTTGATGCAGGCGCTGGGCATATAGGTCAGTATTCAGAATGCAGTTTTGCAACTGAGGGAACCGGCACATTTAAACCAGAGCCGGGTTCAAATCCGCAAGTCGGGAAAATTGGGGTTCGCAAAGAACATAATGAAATAAAAGTGGAGGCTATTGCACCAAGTTTTATCGCCAATCAGGTGGTGTCAGCATTAAAACAAGGGCATCCTTACGAGGAAATGGCCTACGAAATTATACCCATTTCCAATTTTAATCAAGTAATAGGCGCAGGGGTAATTGGTGAATTGGAAAACAGTTTAAAACCTTCCGATTTTTTAAATTTGCTCAAAAACAGTTTAAAATTAGAGGTAATCAAGTATACTGCTTCCGAAAAAGAGATTAAAAAAGTAGCACTTTGCGGCGGGTCTGGAAGCTTTTTGCGGAATAGTGCAATGCGCTCTAAAGCAGATGCTTATGTTACTTCGGATGTGAAGTATCACGAATTTTTCGATGCGATTGGAACCTTAATGTTTTGCGATATTGGACACTATGAGTCTGAAATTTCAACTTTGGAACTATTTTATGAGGTAATTCAAGATAAATTTCCTAATTTTGCGGTCCATTTTTGCGAAACATCCACAAACCCAATCCATTATCATAAGTAAACCATGGTAGATTTATCAATAGAAAAAAAACTAAAAGCCATTTGGGAACTCCAACAAATCGATTCTAAAATCGATCAGTTAAACCTTTTAAAAGGTGAGTTGCCAATGGAAGTAAGCGATCTTGAAGACGAGATTGTAGGCCTGCAAACTAGGCAGGACAACATCAAAACTGAGGTTAAAGCATACGAAATTGATATTACCGGTCACAAAGCCAATATCAAAGCTTCTGAAGAATTACAGAAGAAATACAAAAAACAACTTGAGTCTGTAAAAAACAACAGAGAGTTTGAAGCCTTGAACAAAGAACTTGAAATTTCAGGTTTGGAAGTCCTAGCTGCTCAAAAAAGGATTAAAGAGGCCCAGTTTCATATGGAAGCAAAAGAGCAATCTTTGACCAATCTTCAAGAACAAATTGAAAGCAGAAGAAAAGATCTTGAATTCAAACAAAAAGAACTTAACACCATCGTAAGTGATACGGAAGAGGAAGAAAACGAACTTTCAGGTCACCGTTCTACATTGGACATACATGTGGATGAAAGATTAGCAAAAGCCTACAAAAGAATCCGCAAAAACGTTAAAAACGGAATTGCAGTTGCTCCGATTATGAGAGGTAGCTGTGGCGGTTGTTTTGCTAAAATTCCACCACAAAGACAAAGCGATATCAAGCAGCACTTTAAAATTATTGATTGTGAGCATTGCGGTAGAATCTTGGTTGACAATGAAGTAACCGGTATTTACACTGAAAAGCCAGTTGAAGAAGAAAAGCCTAAACGCAGAGTTAGAGCGCTTAAAACTGCAAGCAAATAATAAATTAAGCGTATGCTCAATGCATCGATATTTAAAAAGAACATGTACAAACGTGTTCTTTTTTTTTATGCTCTAATTTTTGTTTTTACAAACTCCGCTTTCTCTGCCACGGTCTTTAATGTCAACGAGCAATGCCTTAAAGCTCAAAATTTGATTTTTGAACTTAAATTTGACGAGGCCGAAAAGATTTTACAATCTGAAGGCCAATTAAACAAGGAAAATATTGCCGTTCCGTGGCTCTCTGAATCCATCCTGTTTTTAAAGCTGTTCATTTCTGAGGATGCTGAACTTTATGAAAAATCAAATAAGAATTGGTCAAATCTAATCTCTCAAACTGAAGAATATTCTTTTAACAATGCTTGGTACCGACATGTTTTATCTGATATGTTTATCCACAGGGCACTTATCAGATTAAAATTCAATGAAAATTTTTCTGCTGCTACTGATATTCAAACTGCATTTAAATATTTAAAGGAAAACAAGAAAATGTTTCCTTCCTTTTTAGCTGATAACAAAAATTACGGATTGTTATGCTGCGCCTTTAGTTCAGTGCCATCAAAATACCAATGGCTGGCTAAAATGATAGGCTTTGAGGGTGATATGCAAACGGGCTTAAAAGAAATTGAACTGTATTTAAAAAGTGATCAAACCTACAAAGAGCATGCTTGTATGAGGTTGGAAGCTGCCTTTATATATGGAATGATACAACACCATTTAAATAAAAACTCCAATATTGCATGGTCAACGATTGAACCTTTAACACGCAACTTTAAAAGCCATTTGCTGCAAAATTACATGCGTGCCGTAATTGCGGGCTATAACGGTATGAATGATGACATGATTGATGTTTTAAAAAGTAAGCCACCATATCAAAACGCTTATCCATTTTATTACATGGACTTTATGTTGGGGCTGGCAAAAATGCGAAGACTCGATGCAGATGCAGATTTGTATTTCAAGATATTTACAGTGAAATACAAAGGCAAGAATTACCTTAAGTGTGCCTACAGAAATTTGTCATGGTTGTGTCAACTCAAAAATGATGATAATGGCGCTAAAACTTATTATTCGTTGGCTTCCAAAAAAGGGATAGCAGCAATTGAAGAAGATAAGCATGCCCAAAGTGAAGCTGAAGAAAATATTTTTTGGCCGGCCGATGTACTCAAATCTAGGTTGCTTTTTGATGGCAAATACTACGTTTTGGCAATGAAAACAATTAAGTCTATCGATGAAAATAAATTAAACCATATCCGTTTTAAATTAGAAGTGATCTATAGAAAGGCTCGAATTCAGCACGAAATAGGCAATCTCGATGAATCCATTGTATTGTATCAAAATGTAATTGAACAAGGTGCTAAAAAGAAGTATTATTATGCGGCTTATTCTGCACTTCAAATTGGATTTATATATGAGAAAAAAAATAAGTTTGATCTTGCTAAAATATATTTCGAAAAAGCGAAGAAAAATTTCCCGGACAATAAGGAATATACCAATAGTATAGAGCAGAAGGCGAAAGCAGGACTTAAAAGAATTGGAAAATAAAAAAACGGATATTTCAGTTCAGAAATACCCGTTTAATTGTTATTGTGTGTTTTCGTGTTACTCTGTTTTGACCAGCATGGTTTTGTAAAGGGTTTTGTTGTTGCTTATCACATTTAAGTAGTAAATTCCTGAACCGTGATGGCAAAAAATACCGCGAATAAAAGTAAGGTTTTAACTTGGCAAAAATCAGTAAAACCGATTTTGCGATTTTCTTTTCTTGAGTAATTTTTCTTATTCATGATTTGTGTATTTTGTGTGTAAATAAAGCCCTAAATGCCTGTTATTCAGTGGCATATACAAGGTTTCTTCTCCCTTTGAGTATAAAAACTTATGTATTGTAACAAGCATATATTCAATTTCATACTTGTCTCCAATAAAACAAATGTTTTTTGTTATTAATAGCTTAAAGCTCTGTAAATCAAAATGAAAAAAAATATTTACAGCAGTTATTTTCAGCCGATTTTTCCATAGTTCCGAAATATTCTAGATTTTATATATTTGCTCTAGCCATGTTTTAGTGATAATATTTAAACTATTTTAAATTATACAAAATAATTGTATTTCACCCTTCGAAACAACATAAAAAAAGCACCCTTTTGAGGTGCTTTTAATTCAAAAGATTTTTTTATTGGATTCGACAATTGAATTCTATTTCAATGTCGGTTTCGCCCAATGCTGGGTCTCCATTTTTGATTCCAGGCTGATGTTTTAGTGTTGTTTTTACTTTCCCATTCCCAGAGGCAATTGCCTTCCAAATGCTTTTTAGTCCAATTGCTAATCCATTATTGTCACTATCCGAGGGCATGATATTTAAATTTAAGTTTGTAATTGTGTAGACCAATAAATGGTCTTCTCCCTCTTTTAAAACTTCAATACTTATGGTGTCTGTCTCCGCCTTGCTTTCGTCCAACATAAGTACTTCGAAAGCATAACTGTGGCCGCTTTTCAGTATGATGCTGTCAAATTGTGTTGGGGCATTTCCTCCTTCGCCATCTTGATCCCTAAATTTAAATGATTCAACTTGCCCTGTGGCACTGTCTTTTGCATTTAAAATTAAAGTGGTAATTAATTCGCCCTCATTTATAGGAGGTACATTGGGTTTTGGGTCTTTTTTACACGATTGTAAAAAGGCTAAGCCTAAAATTAATCCTGTACTGAGTAATTTAATTGATTTGTTCATTTTTGTTTTTTTTTGTTTAATTAATAATCATGGCGAGTCTTGCCGATATATTGACACCCATTTCATCTGTAAAATATCTAAATCGATTGAGATAGTTTCTATAGCTTTTGTTGCTCAAGTTGTAGCCATTCAAACCAAATTTAAAATCCTTTTTAAACAATGTAAAGGCATAGTTTATATCGCATCCGATCAAAATATAGGCGGGCGGGGGAGCTAAGTAATCGCTTCCCTCAAGATATCTGGTTTGTTTGGCTTGATAGTCTGCCCAAATTTCAGCCTTGAAATTGTTTTTACCATAAGCAATACTCAACTTACTGTTCACCGCAGGCATCATGTTCAAGGGGGTGTTCTTGTCTAAATTTTGTCCGAACGGAACTTGCAAAACGAGTAAACTATGGAAGTCTTTTGAAAGCTGGTATTTCCATCTGGCATTTAAGCCGTACAGAGCAACCTTGTTTTGTTGGTAGACAAATACCGGGTAAGCCCCGCGGATGGTCAATAGGCTCGTGTTGCTTGGTGTTAAATTTATATATCCCGAAATTCTTTGGTAGAATACCTCTGCTTCAAAGCGATGTTTCTTACTGCTATGGGTGAAAGTAAGCGATTGTCCAATTGATCTTTCCTTATGCAGACTGCTGTCTCCAATTTCTATGCTTGCCAATCCTTGGTGCAGTCCGTTGGCATATAACTCATTTACACCCGGTGGCCTCCAAGTTGACGAATGAATCAGACTTAGTTTTTGTTTTTCATTTATGCTGTATTCTGCTTTTAGAACATAGGCCAATCCTTTGTAATTTAACTGACTTTGGTTTGAAACATTGCCTCGCCATCTGAAAATTTCAAATTGTTTTTGGTCAAACCGCACAGAACCTTCAATGCTTGTTTTTTTGAGATTTTTGGTGGCTACAACAAATCCTGCAATACTTTTTTGGTAAAATCCTGGGATGAAAAAACGCCCTGTATAGGCATTCGATTGGTGCAAACCGACTGCACCTGCTTTCCAATTGATTTGATGAAAATTGGTTTTAGTCCACAAGAGTTCCGCAATGCTGCTGCTGATATAATAATCGAATGAAGGGCCTTTGAAAGAATTGCTAGAGCGCAAGACATCATATTCTTCTCTGTGGTTTTTTTGATAAGACAGGCTTAAGTCTAATTTGTTTTTGGCGTTAATTTGATAGGAATTCCTAAATACCAGCAAGCGATGGGTTACCAATTGGTAAGGTCTGTCTATCCGGTAAGAAAACTTGGACTTAATTAAAGGTGTTTGGCTGCGCATAGCAAGTTCTAAATCGGATAAATTCCCTACTTGAGCCCCTGTATAGATGCCAATTTGGTTGTGAAATTCACTGTAAAACAGTTCGGTCCTGAATGCATTTTTTTGAAATCCGAGGTTTATAGAGTAATTGCGCTCGCTAAATCCAGTATTGGCAATAAAACTATTGGCTGTTTTTGTATTGCCTGCTTGCTTAATGCTGCCTTGCACACGAAAGTATATGGGAATCTTCCGGCTCAATAGGCTTCCCAAGATGATATTCCCTATGGCAGCTCTGCCATTTGAATTGCCAATGGTATTGATTTCACCGTTTAACTTTTTTGGTTTTTCACTGAATATGCTTTTGGGTTTAATAAGTATTACGCCACCGATTCCGTCTGCTCCATAACGCAGCGATTCAGCCCCTTTTATTAATTCAATTTCAGAGGCTAAAAAGGCATCTATCTCTGGAGCGTGCTCCATACCCCAATTCTGACCTTCTTGACGCACGCCATTGTTGATCAGAATAACCCTATTGCCAAACAAACCATTGACCATTGGTTTGCTTACTGTATGGCCAGTTTTCAATAAATTTATTCCCGCAATATCTTGCATTAAAGATGAAATGCTTTGGCCTTTCCTCTTTTCGAGGTCTTTGCTGTTTAGGTTGTTTTGGTCACTTGCTTTGTCGATTCTTGAGTTTAATTTAAAACCAATCAATTCTTTTTCTATATGTTTTAAATGAATTGTAATCGTTGTGTCAGCTGTCAAATTTAAAGTAAAATGAAAGTGCTCGCAGTTTAAATGGCTCACATGTATTTCGTATAATCCTGGGCACAGACCAAGAAGACTATAATATCCGTTGTTATTGGTCTTACTTTCTTTCTTTAGTGCTTCAATCGAAACCAAGGTGTTGCGGAGGTGGCTGTTCTCAAAGCTGTCGATTACCAACCCCGTGATTTTAAGGGTACAATTCTTATTTTCAGCATTCAAATAATGGAATGCCATCAGCCCTAAGGCCATTAATACTATTTTTTTCAATTGGTTTGAATTGATTTAACCAAAGGTCTAAAGTCCTTTGGTTTGTTGTAAATAAAGTTTGATTGTCGTTTTTCTATGCTTAAAGCATACTAAGACAAAACAGGGGGACCTTTATTTGCAAAACTCCAATGGTATCTCTGGGGAGTTATATCAATTTTATTTTGAAGATAGGTGTTAAAAATCTCCTTACCATTTTCAAAGATTAAATCTTCTGTTGGTATAAAACTGTGAAATTGTAAATCACATAAATAACAATGGGCATGAGGGTTCTCTATAGTGGCACTTTCGTGGCTATGGTTTAAATTGCTGCAATTGTGCAGGGATTGAATAGGGGTGCTGTATGCCAAGACCAATCCTAGCATAATAAAGGTAAGGATATGTTTTTGTATCCTTTTCAATTGAAAATTAAGCGGCTGTCATGTTGTTGGCAATCTCTCTGATCTCGTCTCTATTGTACTTGTTGTCGCTTTTGGCGTACAATGAAACCAAGTAACTTAGATTTTCTTCAACCTCTTCGCTGTCTTCTAGGGTTTGGAATTCCCAACCACTATTAGACTCTAAATGTTCATTAACCAATCGGATTGAGCGGGTAATTAATGGGTCTTGTTCAAGTTTAGCCATCTCTCTTAACTCTGTGAACATAGGGACCAAATTTGCTACCTTAACGCTATTGGTTTCTATTTCTTTGATGATCTTTTCGATCAATTCATTTGCTTTTGAACTTTTCATATCTCAGATTGCAAAGTAAGGCAAATTTAATGAATGATAAAAGTGGAAAATAGCCAAAAAAAAACCATCAACTTTGGTTGATGGTTTTTTATAATATTTTTGGGATTGTTATTGAACGCTAACTTTGCTTGTGCTGATAATGTCGCCATTAACAACTCTTACCATGTAAATTCCTTTAGCATAGTTTGCTGAGTTAATTTCAAATTCGTTAGCATTAGCTTTAGTTTCAGAATAAACAACACGACCATTCATGTCTGTGATGGTTATTTGAACATCTGCTTTGGTGTCAATTGCATTTAAGGCAATTGTAAAGCTGCTGATTGCTGGGTTAGGATAAACAGACATGTTGTTTGTGTATACGCTGTTTACAGATACGCCCCAACCTTGTTGGTTAAAGAAAACTATAGGGTTTACTTTCACATTGTTTGCGTTGGTAGCTGAAGTTTCAGGAGTGATAGGGTCAGCTCCAGTAAATCTTCTAACTTCAGAATATGCTTGGAAACTGCAGTTGAAAGAGAAATTAGCTTTTACAGGCGCAGTTAAAGAACCTTTCCAGTGAATGGTATCACCAGGAGCCATTGTTTTTCCTACCGCTTTTAATACGATTTGTGTTGAACTTGGGTAAGCAAAAATCAAGGTGCTGCCAGAAAAACAAACCATTTGCAAAGCCATAGTATCATCTGCTTTTACTGTTCCAGCACCATTGTTTTTCAAAACAATATGGTAGTTGAAAGTAGTTCCAGTTGATGAGCTTCTTAATTCGGTTGGTGCGTTGATAGAAACTACAGACCAATCAATTGTTCTAGCAGAGAAACCTAAGCTTGCAACCATTGCAAAACTTAAAGTTAGTAAAATTTTTTTCATTGTATTTTTATTTAATATCTTACTACAAATGTATCATTTTCAATTTAATCGAGCAAGACATTCAGTGTATCTTCCTCTAAATTGTTTACAAAATGAACTTCTGTGTCTAAAATATCGTCCGAAACCTTTTGCTTTTTCTCTTGCAAATTGACAATTTTCTCTTCAATGCTGTCTTTGGTGATGAATTTGTATACAAATACGGGTTTGTCTTGTCCTATTCTATGTGTTCTGTCCATAGCTTGCCTTTCAACCGCTGGATTCCACCAAGGGTCTAATAAAAACACGTAGTCTGCCGCTGTCAAATTCAATCCTGTTCCCCCAGCCTTTAAAGAAATCAAAAAGATGGCTGCCTCATTGCCTGTCTGAAATCTGTCTACCAGTCTCTTCCGCTCCAAAGCTGTAATATTCCCCGCAATGTAGTAATAAGGAATTCCTTGCCCATCCAAATGGGTTTTGATTAAGGCCAGATGTTGCACAAACTGCGAAAAAACCAGCACTTTATGGCCTGATGATACCACGTTGTTTAAGCTGTTGATGATCTCGTCAAATTTGCCAGAAACTCCCGAGTAATCAGATTCTGCCAATATTGGATGGTTTGCAATTTGTCTTAATTTAATCAATCCATTCAATATCAATAAATTTGATTTTTTAAATCCATTCTCTTGAATGGAATCCAACAATTCATTCCTAAACAAGGATTTGATGCTTTCATATTTTTGCTTCTGTTCTTCTGACATTACACATAAGACAATCTTCTCAGTTTTGCTTGGTAAATCAGAGGCAACCTGTTCTTTGGTTCTTCTTAATATAAATGGTCGAACGATGTCTTTTAAACGCTTGGTGTCTTCTTCATTGCCTTCTTTTTCAATAGAACTGACAAACTTTTTGCTGAAGTAATTAAAATTACCCAAAATTCCAGGGTTTAAAAAGTTAATTTGACTCCATAAATCGGTGATGCTGTTTTCAACTGGTGTGCCCGTCATTACAATCTTATGCCTTGCTCTGAGCTGGTTAACCGAAGCAGCGGTTTGTGAACTAGGGTTTTTTATGGCCTGCGACTCATCCAAAACAATGGCATTGAATTCGATTTTTGAAAATAAGTCAATGTCATTCCGAACTGTTCCATAACTGCTTACAACTATGTCATATAGCTTACAAGCTTCTTTTATATGGCGTGTTCGATTAAAGCCTGTATGGACATATACTTTTAAATTGCTGTATTTCTTTGCCTCGCTTAACCAATTGTATATAAGTGAGGTAGGCACCACCACCAAACTGCAGGAATGGGTTTCTTGCTTTTTACTTTCTTCTGCATTTTCTGTGTTTACTTTATTGAATAAGTTAAGTTGATTCCTTATCGCGGCTTCTTGCACCGCTGTATGCCCGGATATTGGAATTGGCTCACAAGTTTCTTTTCTATACTGTAAATAGGTTAAAACCTGTATCGTTTTACCCAAGCCCATGTCGTCGGCCAAGCATGCACCGAAATGCTGTTCATTCATATAGCGAAGCCAGTTGTAACCTTCTATTTGGTATGGCCTTAAAGTGGCTTTTATGCCTTTTGGTAAAGGATAATTATTGCTCTTGTCGAATGGCACAATGTTTTCTGAACTGGACATTTCGTCTTCTTCAAATATCCCTTCAAGCAATCCGAAATGGTATTTTTTTATTTGCAAATGGTTTGCCCGCTGATCGGCAAAATCGAATAAACTCGAAAAGCGCGTAAACCACTCTTCTGGTATAATCGCAATGCTGCCATCAGGTAATTCAAACTCTCTGTTTCCGCTTAAGATGTATTGCTTCAGCTTTATAAACGGAATCTCAAATTGACCAAACTTTACCACCGCTTCCAAATCAAACCAATCTTTGTTCTTGGAAATCTTAAACGACACATTGCTGTCGCCGATATGGTAACTGCGGCTCAAAGTGCTTTGGTCTATCACCATACCTTGTTCTTTTATCTCAGTTCTGTTTCTATTTAATAGTGAAATCAGACTCTCTCGACTGTTTTCTGGAATAAACAAAGATCCTTCATGCACTTTTAAGCCCATTTTGCTCAAAACATTGACAATGATATTTTCCCATTGTTTCGAACGCTTTACCCTGTGAAATATATAATTATCGCCTTTTTTTTCTAAAGAAACCGAAACCATTTTCTGCGAATGGTAGGGGAACTGGTAGGGGCCGTAATTAAAATACAAACCCGCACACAAGCCTTTGTCGCCAAAACTTGTAAGTTTTAAAATAGGGTAGGCACGGTATTGTTCCGACTTTATCTCAAATCCTTCAGCGTATACATCGTAGTTTTCGACCAAGGGTTTTACAAATTTCTCAAAATACACCCCTTCGCTTTGTCTAGGAATGCTGATGAATTTTTTCAATAAAAACGGCTTTATCTTATTGCCGTCTGTGTCTTTTTTAAATGTAATTAACTGCCTGTTGCACAGCAACCAAGCTGGTTCGTGGATAATCAACTCGCTATCGTTCTGGCTAAAACTGATTTTTTGATCACCCAATTTGATGGTCGCAAAATAATTGGTACCCACATCCGAACGTCTGAAATGAAACAATATACCTGCTTTCTCTTCGGCGATGTGTATTCGGGTGTGTGTAAAGTTTTTGTCTTTGCCCAAAAATAATTTCTGAGAGCCTAAGCGCTCCAATACTTTTAATATCCGCTTTTCTATAAAAGGGCGAATTTTAGCATGTATTTCTGGTGTGTAGTGTTTGCTGAAAAAATCAACCGAGCGAATCGGTTTCTTGCTCGGATAAAACTTTTTAATTAACGCATCGGGCTCGGTCTCGTCCAATATTTTTATCAAATCGGAGGTCTCCTTGTCGGCACCAAAATCTTTGGCGGTATTGTGGTGGACCTTCTGGCTCAGCAAACTGTAATACCCATTCGGCATCAACTGCACAGCAATCGACTCAAGCAAATACCCCAGATGCGGGTGCTTGTACAAGCTGAAAACCATTTCAAATGGTTCTTTAGTATTTACACGGATGTTTCCCATATTCTAAACAGAATATCTAGCAAAGGTAGGGTAAATTTTGATGGGCAAAACGGAGATAAGGGGATTTTTTAAAGATATTCTTAATCATAGAGGCTAGGGTCCCTGTAGCAGAGACTCCACTTCTTTACGTCACGCTACGGGATGAATCTAGCGCTAGGGTTTAGTTTTTTAGGAATAGTCAATGTTGCCCACTTACTTAGAGTTGCAATTCCTTTTCAATTTTATTTTATGCATTATGATTCATAAATAAATTTCTTTAAAATTAAATTCTCATTTAACGAAATGCCTCGCCCCGATGGGAGCGGCAGCCCTGTGTAAATTTGTGACAATGCATAAGCGTGTATTGCTGGGCGCGCGGCAGTAAGCCAAGTAAAACACATGCTCATGCTGGCACAAAATCGCAGGCTAGAGCAAACAGCGGGAAAAAGCGACCACTGAAAAACGATTTCTCAATTTATCCATCCCGTAGCGTGACGCAACAAAGTGGAGTCTCTGCTACTGGGATCAATTTCTCATTTCATCATTTTCTCAGTTTCTCAATTTCTCAATTCATCAGTTTCCAAACTCCCCTTGCCTTTCTTTCCTTTTAATCCGATATTTGCATCTTTATTTTAAATGCAAAGAATTTCAAACTACATCAATGGCGCCTTGCAAAGTCCTGTCAAGTCTTTGTATTTGGACAATTACAACCCTGCAACAGGTGCCGTGTATTCTCTGATTCCAGATAGTGATGAAGCCGATGTTGATTTGGCCTATACCCATGCCAATGAAGCCTATAAAACCTGGCGTTTAACCTCTTTGGAGGAGCGCTTTATGGTGCTTAACCGCATAGCTGAATTGATTGATAAAAACAACGACGAATTGGCCCTTGCCGAGAGCATAGACCAAGGAAAACCGGTGTGGTTGGCTAAAAATGAAATGACCCGTTCGGCGCAAAACTTCCGCTTTTTCGCTACTGCCGCGATGCAGTTTGCCTCTGAAAGCCACAACATGGAAGGTCAAGCCATTAACTATACCCTGCGTCAACCCATTGGCGTGGTTGGCTGTATCAGTCCTTGGAACTTGCCCCTGTATTTGTTTACCTGGAAAATTGCGCCAGCCTTAGCGGCTGGAAATTGTGTGGTGGCCAAGCCCTCTGAAATAACACCTATGACGGCCTTTCTTTTGTCTAAAATTTGCATGGACGCTGGTCTTCCCGCAGGTGTTCTCAATATTGTACACGGTCTTGGCCCTAAAGTGGGATCAGCCTTGGTGTCTCATCCAAAAATTAAAGCCATTTCTTTTACCGGTGGCACCTCTACAGGCAAACACATTGCTTCCGTTGCAGCACCGATGTTTAAGAAATTAAGTCTTGAGCTTGGTGGCAAAAACCCGAACATCATTTTTGCCGATTGCGATTTTGAAAAAGCCCTAAAAACCACTGTGCAAACCTCTTTCCTCAACCAAGGTGAGATTTGCCTTTGCGGTTCACGCATATTTATAGAACGCCCTATTTACGAAAAATTTAAAGCGGCATTGTTGCTCGAAGTGAGCAAACTCCTAGTGGGCAATCCATTGCTCAAAGAATCACGCATTGGTGCCATTGTGAGTAAATTGCATTTTGAAAAAGTGCTTTCGTACATTGAATTGGCAAAGCAAGAGGGTGGGAGCATACTAATAGGTGGAACATCTTTGACAATAGAAGGCCATGAAAACGGTTGGTTTATTGCCCCAACAATTATCGAAAACCTTGCCTACGACTGCCGCTGCAATACCGAAGAAATTTTTGGACCAGTGGTGAGCATTATGCCTTTCGACTCGGCAGATGAAGCACTCGAAATGGCGAATTCTAGCGACTACGGTTTGGCTTGCACCATATGGACCCAAGACATCAGCAAAGCCCATAACATGGCCGCCAATATTCAAAGTGGAATTGTATGGATTAACTGCTGGTTGTTGCGCGACTTGAGAACCCCTTTTGGAGGGGTTAAGCAAAGTGGTGTAGGCCGCGAAGGTGGTTGGGAAGCCATGCGCTTTTTTACCGAACCTAAGAATGTATGTATTAAATTGTAATCTCAAGCCTTGAATAAAACCATCGATTTAAAAACATTGCAAACAGGCGATTTTATCACCCTTGCCCGCGCCATTTCTTTGGTGGAGAACAATCTGCCGGCTGGTAAAGACTTGCTTAACGCTTTGCCCTTCGATGTGCACGTGCCGGTGGTAGGACTCACAGGCCCTCCAGGTGCTGGCAAAAGCAGTTTGGTGAATGCCTTGGTCGACCACCTTTTAAAACAAAATAAAAAAATAGGTATACTGGCTGTTGACCCTACCTCGCCATTTAATTTTGGTTCTTTGTTGGGCGACCGTATCAGACTTGCTTCGCATTTTAACAACCCAAACGTGTACATCCGCTCTCTGGCTACCCGCGGCAGTTTGGGCGGATTGTCAGCCCGAATTTTCGAAATCTGCGATGTGATGAAACACGCAGGGTTTGACCTTATTCTCATCGAAACCGTTGGCGTTGGGCAGAGCGAAGTCGAAATTGCCGGATTGGCCGACACCACCGCGGTGGTGCTGGTGCCAGAAGCAGGCGACGAGGTGCAAACCCTAAAAAGTGGCCTTATGGAAATAGCCGATGTGTTTGTTGTAAACAAGTCAGACCGTGATGGTGCCGATCTTTTTGTGCGCAACCTTTCGGCTTTGGTGCATCAAAAAGAGGCAGGAAATTGGTCTATCCCTGTACTGAAAACCGTTGCCACCACATTTACTGGGATATCCGAATTCTGGGATGCCTTGCAAGCCCACAACCAATTGAACATCGATCCAATACGGCAAAACCATTTGAAAACTGAAAAAGCCTTTCAGTTGATCCTTCAAAACAAAATGGCTAAAATCGACAAACAAGAACTTTTTAACAAAATCAGTGCTGAGTCAAACAAAAACGGATTTAATCTGTATCAATTTCTCAGCAAAGAATATTTAACATGATTACCATACTAAGCGGCTCGCCGCGAAAAAACAGCAATACCCTTCGTGTGGCAAAGGCCATACAAAACCATATACAAAGTTTAAACAACGCGGAGACTGCACACGTCATAGATTTCAACCAATTTGATATTCCATCTATGAACGCTGGGCGTGTGGATCCCAATAATTTAACAGAATTTCAAGCCAATTTGTTTAATTCCTGTAAAGAATCTGATCTTATTTTTGTTTTAACCCCCGAGTACAATTGGTTTCCAAGTGCCGAAATCATCCAAATGGTGCACACCATGGCGGCCCCTGCGTTTAAAGACATGTGGAACAATAAGGTGTTTGCAACCTGTGGCACTTCAAACGGCCGCGGTGGACGTATGCCAGCGGTTCAACTTAGTTATACAATTAATAAAATCCTCAATGTTTTCAATTGCGAAAGCATGGTAAGTCCTAAGATATTCGAATCGCAGTTTACCGATAAAGCCATCGACGAGAACGGACTATCCTTGGGCAACACCGAGTTTATGGCTGGACTCGAGGCTTTCGTGGCATTCAATTTAAAATTGAAAAACCGCTGGCGAAATACTGAGAATTAATTTTTAGCGCCTATTTCCTGCTTTCTGTTTTAGTCGGCTGCCTACTGGCTTGTTTTGTATGCCCTTTCAGGGGCTTATGCCAGTCGCCCTTTCGCGACAACAAAACCTACGCAAGTATTCAGCCGAGCTGCCACGCCAAGCAGGGGCGGGCATTGCGGAGGGTGAGGGTTGGAGTGGTAATACTCTTTTTTAGCCTTACGGTTTTTAAATACAATGAATTATTTTGACATCAACTACTAGTAGTCAAATGATTTTGTCTATCATTATTCCCAAAATGTGATAGACAAGCTGTTTTTATGTTCAAACATGCACATCAAGCTGTTTTGAATATCAAAAATGTTGTTGGATCAATTCTGCATTTTAAGACATTTTGATAGGACCACGTTTTTTTAAACGCTTAAATATTAAGCTTATATCTTGAAAAAAAAAGGGGTGTAATTTGTTAAAGTGGTCTAATAGTATTTTATTGCGGTGAGAAACGGTTAAAACCAATTAGAAACGATAAAAACCAATTGCTAACTTCTGAATATACGATAGAAAATGTCCTATATATGACGGTAGAGGTGTGGAATGGGATATGGAAGTTCGTATATAAGTAAGTTGGCAGAAACCTTTGTACACACTTAATCGACTATACATTTAACAAAATAAAAATGGAGACAATCAAATTTGATCAACAACCGCAACAAGAGATTGCAACACCTTCTCGAAAAATTTATACATTTGAAAGGCCAAATGAAAATATCGATTTTTCAGTTGTGAGTTCATTTGGTGAAGAGTGGAAAAAATTTCATCAATTTAGTAATAGTGAAATCAATAAATTAGGAAGTGAGTATTTTGACATTATTGATGATACTATTATTAATAAAAATACTTATGGGATTGATATTGGTTGTGGAACGGGAAGATTTACAAAATTTCTTTCGGATAAAATTGGCTTTATCGAAGCAATTGACCCAAGCGAAGCAATTTTTACTGCTGACAAACTACTCGAAGGTGTACAAAACGTAAGATTGTCCATTGCCTCGACTGACAACATACCTTTTACAGATGAATCATTTGATTTTGGAATGAGTGTTGGAGTTTTACATCATATTCCAAACACTTCTAAAGCATTAAATGACTGTGTTAAAAAAATTAAAATTGGAGGCTATTTTTTTATTTATTTATATTACAATTTAGAGAATAAAGGAACCTTCTTCAAATTCATTTTAACATTAGTTACTGCAATAAGAAAAATTACTAGCAAGCTTCCTATGAGTTTAAAGAAAATAGTTTGCGATATAATTGCAATAGTCTTCTATATGCCAATTATTTTATTAGGGCGTCTTTTAAAAAAATGCCAATTAGATAAATTAGCAAACAAGCTACCATTAAGTGCTTACCAAAATTACACTTTTTTTATAATAAGAAATGATTCTCTTGATAGATTTGGAACAACATTAGAACAGCGTTTTTCGAGAAAGCAAATTGAAGATATGATGAAAAGTGCAGGATTAGATGAAATAAAAATTTCTGATAAAATCCCGTATTGGCACGCGATAGGAAAACGAATAAAGTAAGGCATCTGCCAACATTGGCTTTGCGTCAGTGTGGCTTTCGTGCTAGGCTGAACATTTATACTTTCTATTAGCTTTTGTACTAAATTTGAACTTAAGTGCTTTCTATTCCACACCGAACGCAAAGCCAAAAAACGTTGTGTGTCAGCTTACAGACTAACCTCTAAACAAGTAACTTAAAAAAATAAAAATAAATGGCCACAAAAATTTATCAAGGAGACAGCTCAAACTCTTCAAAAATTCTTTACACTGTAAATGATGGAAAAATTTACCAAGGAGACAGTACAAATTCAAGTAAAATAATTTTTACTTGTTCAAATGGACACATATATCAAGGAGATAGTACAAACTCTTCAAAAATATTGTTTACCGTAAATGATGGAAAAGTTTATCTAGGAGACAGTACAAACTCAAGTAAAATCGTACATAAGTTTACAAAAGAAAAAGTTTATCAAGGAGATAGCACCAATTCAAGCAAAATTCAACTTACAATTAAAGGCGATAATTTTTATCAAGGAGACAGCACAAACTCAAGTAAAATCGTTGCGAATGTTGATGGTTGGTTAGACCAAGAAGAATTTGTTGCAATTATCACTGCAATAATATAATCTTATGATTAGAGAATTTTCTCAAGCTGTATGCGAAAAATTGAACATTATGTTTATGTGCTAAAAGACCCAAGAACTTCTCAAATATTTTATATCAAACCAAGTTAGAAAACCAACAGTGATTAAGCATCCTCATCTTAAAATACTTCATTCATTGTACTTAAGCGAAACACAGGCTTTTCGTAAAGTACACCGTATGATAGATCTATTTGAAAGCATCATAAAAACACATACAGTTGTGATTCTTTCTGAGTATGTAAAACACAATAAGTTGAGTGATTCGGCCAAGGGTTTATTGGCGCAAGGTCTTAGAACACCGTCTTTGGGTACCTGGCAATTGTTTAGTAGGGTCATGTTTGAAGAGTTGCAAAAAGACAATTACGAATACTTGTTGAGTGGTTTTACTAATGAATTTCTTTACTTAGATAAAGCATTGAACCTTGATAAAACCAATGTTGTTGCGATGCGCAATGGATATGCCCATGGCGCAACACCAAGCGATGACGCGTGCGAAATTGACATTAAAAAGTTTGATCCTTTTTTAACCCAACTAATGGAGTTGGAATGGTTGGAAAACTCAACATTACAAGTGCAGAATGGAAAAGTAATGGTAGTTAATGCAAATGGGGCGCTGAGTCTACACCCTATGTTGCTATACCGCAAGGAAGACTCCGATGCTTCTTTTGCCTTTTTCAATGATTTGAAAAATGATAAAGTAGGACTACTCAATTATCCCTTAGGAAAACATTACCGTGAAAAAGATTTTTTCACCGAGTTTCAAGAATACCTGCCAATTCAAGATTGGAAAAAAATCGGCAACAATGAATTTTACCAAAGAATTGAAGAACTTACAGAAACATTCAAAGGCAGAACAATTGAACGCGAAAAGCTTTTACAATTTGTAAGCACCAAAAACAAAGGGTATTTTTCTATTCAAGGTAATCCGGGAATAGGCAAATCAGCTTTGATTGCTCAATTTTTTAAAGACTTGCGTGCGCACGATGCGTTAAAAAAGTTGAACGTTATTGAATATTTTATCCGTAGGGGTACACAACAAGCACAGGTCGATTATATGCTCAATTACCTCATCCGCAGAACGGATGAGTGTTTTCCAGCCGGGAAAGAAATACGTGCCGAAGGTAAAATGGTATTTGATTTACAAAATCAACTCTTTGCGAAATGGCGCTTGTGGAGCGAACATTCGAAAGGTCAAAAAATATTGTTTTTAATCGATGGTTTGGATGAAGGTGTAGAAAACGATTTGTTGACCTACCTACCCCGTGAGACCTTCGAAAACATCTTGATCATCTATGGCTCGCGGCCAGGTGGACATAAAACCATAGATGACCTTTGGGCAACTTTGCCAACAGAATATCACACCAAATTAGAACTTTATGGATTAGGCAAGGAAGATATTCGTGCGCTCATTTACGAAGTAGCAAACAAATACGAAATAGACCGCGAAAGCAGCTGGATAGATGCGGTACTAAAACGTTCGCAGGGCAATCCGTTGTATTTGAAATTGCTATGTGATGCCATCGAAAACGGCCGTATTGGTATTAATGATATAAATGCGCTCCCTAAAGAAATTGATGAGTACTACAAAGCTATTTTGCAACGCTATGCACAAGATGTGGTCGATGGTGATGCTTTACTTGCCGGGCTTTACACCTTTGCTGCTGCAAAAGATTACTTAACAATGTCTCACCTTGGTCTCATCAAACATCTTGGTTCTGCTGCCGTGCAGCGTATCGGAAGCACCTTAAAAGAAGTGCTTTATGAAAATCCGCTTACCGAAGAGGTGCTCGATTACCAGTTGTTTCACGAAAGTTTTCGGGAGTATTTAGTAAAAGAAAAAGCCAAAGAAGTAAGAGAAGCTAGCGATCGAATAATTGATTTTTGCGCCACTTGGAAAGAATTAGAAGGCAATTGGGAACAGCGTTATGCATTGGAACATTATGCTGCCCACCTATTTGAAAGCAAGAGGGCACAGCATCACAAAGTGTTGATGGACTTGATGTACAATGAAGAATATGCGGGTGAGCAAATAAAAACCCTGAAAAGCTTTGATTCTTCCAATCGCTTATTTCAACTTGCATTGCTAAAAGCATCAGAATTAAAAAAAGAGGCGCATGCACTAGAAGCAGCCCTATGTTTGGTAGATTTAAAATATGAAGAAGCCAACGATGCCCAGCAGGTGTTGGCAATGGTAGCCAATAATGAAATAGACCTTGCACTCAAACGCATTGAAAGTTTTGGGGGCGCCGATAAAGATGGCGTAAAGCGCAGGTTCATTTTATACATGCTTTGTTTGATGGAGCTTACCTTATTGGATAGTAAAGATAAACCATTCAGAAAGGGAGGAATTGAAAAATTATTAAACCATTTAGACGAACAAATACCGTCTGATAAATCCATCATTAATTGGGATGCGTTCTTTCCAAGCTATACGATGTTTCTAATGGCCTGCGAATGGGCGGACTTGGGGCTAAATTTTTTAATTGTATATAAACGAACAACTTATTTAGATATCGATTGGTTGCCGGAAAAAGGGCCTTACAACGATTTACAATTTGAGGTTTTATTAGAGTGCGCAAGTGGCATCAGTGATGATAGCGCTAAGATTAGCGCGCTGAAGGACATCTCCACAGAACTGGCTAAACAGGGCAAGGTAGATGAAGCTCTTGCCTGCGCAAGTGGCATCAGTGATGATTATTTGAAGAGGAGCCCGCTGAAGGACATCTCCACAGAACTAGCCAAACAGGGCAAGGTAGATGAAGCTCTTGCCTGCGCAAGTGGCATAAGTGATGATTATTGGAAGAGTAGCGCGCTGAAGGACATCTCCACCGAACTGGCCAAACAGGGCAAGGTAGAAGAAGGCGCATCGGCAATGCAAGAAGCTCTTGGCTGCGCAAGGGGCATAAGTGATGATTATTGGAAGAGTAGCGCGCTGAAGGACATCTCCACAGAATTGGCCAAACAGGGCAAGATAGATAAAGGCGCATCGGCAATGCAAGAAGCCCTTGGCTGCGCAAGTGGCATAAGTGATGATTATTGGAAGAGTAGCGCGCTGAAGGACATCTCCACCGAACTGGCTAAACAGGGCAAGGTAGATGAAGCTCTTGCCTGCGCAAGTGGCATCAGTGATGATAGCGCTAAGAGTAGCGCGCTGAAGGA
>JBIISM010000011.1:0-82765 GCA_044341025.1 Bacteroidia bacterium
TTGATAAGACGGGCTATTATGATGTTTGTAAGGTGAGCAATTCGGCATTTTATTTTCAACACATGGATCTTTTGAGTTGGCAAAGAATTGTTTACAACAGCGATTTAAGAATATCGAGAAGTGATGCTGTAAATCTAGACTATAATTTTGAGGATCCACTTGTCGCATTTCTCGACATAGAATTGAGTTTTGCCCAATACATTCAAGAAGAAAATCAAGAAGTCTTGAATCAAAGATTTATGAAGAGAGAAATCATTGCGCCTGGTGAGATAAACCATAATAATAATGAGGCTGGTGAATTGCCGTTTTAGTTATTGATTGGGTTTAAATCGTATTTTTTTTATTGGGTTGAAGAGGTAAATCACTTGCCCCTAATACTTCATCAAAAAATTGCCATCCAAATTGTGGGTGCGGCCATAAATGTCGCGTAAATCTATTTTGTAAATGTACACCCCTATTGGGCATAGTTTGTTGTGGTATTGTCCATCCCAGGTTTCGTTGGGGTCTTCCGTGTAAAATACAATTTCGCCCCAGCGGTTGTAAATCGTGAATTTGTATTCGCGGTTAAACTCTATGCCTTTGGGTCCAAAGCCCTCGTTAATTCCATCGCCATTTGGTGTAAAGACATTTGGGATGAAAGAAATGAATGGACCTGAAATAAAGAGGTATTCTGTTTTTGAATTAAAGCAGCCATTGTAATCCGAAATTCTTAAAGTCGCTTTGAGTGTCACCGAATCTTTGATGTTGAGGGTGGTGTCTTTTAATTGGCTTTTACCAAAAGATTCAAAGTTCCAATCTTGGGTTTTAGAAACGCGGCTGGTATTGGTGAATTTTGCAAAAGTGTTCTTGTTTTTACCATCGGTATAAGTGGTTTTGAAGTCTACTACAGGCAGGTTCCAAACAAGGGCATTGGACGCCGCAAGGGTGGTGTCTATACAGTTTTGCCCCGAACTTGTAATAAGTCTTACAGGGTAGGATCCTGCTTTGGCATACACATGTTTGGGTGAAGCAGCGGTTGACGAATTCGCGTCGCCAAATTCCCAACGCAGGCTTATAAATTTACCGCCATTATAGTTTGCCTTAAATACCGAGCTGTCGTTAAGACACACATTAGGGATATTGGCAATTTGAATGTTTGCTTTTGGGGTAACATAAACGCGGTTGGTATCGCTTGCAAAGCAGGCAGAATCTGATTCAAGCTTTAATTCAATTAAATAGTTTCCTTGTTTGCTGTAAGATTTAGAACTTGGATTTTGCAAGTTGGATGTTTTTCCATCGCCATAATCCCAGTTGTAGTTCTTGATTTTACCTTGTGAAATGCTCGATTGGTTGTTAATTTGAAATGCATGACCACTGAAGCATTGGATTTTTGCTGGGATGTCAAATTTTGCAACAGGTGTCGGATTTACAGAGACATAGCGGATGCTGAGGGCTTCACATCCGTCGTTCGACTTGGTCTTTAATTGAACTTGTTGCAGACCTGAAGGAGTAAATTTAAGATTGTTTAAATTGGCCACACCTTTGCTGCTGTCGTTGTTGTAAGTCCAATGGTAGCTGTTGATGTTAAGACCCGAATAAAGCGGAGAAAATGTAAAATTAAAATTCTGATTGTTTTCACATTGAGAGGCCTGGTTAACCACTATGTTTCCTTTTGGATTGTTAAGCACCCGCACGTTCTTGCTGATGCTGTCTAAGCAACCTGAACTGTTGGCCACTTTTAATTGTATGCGGTAAGCACCTGCAGTGGTAAAATTTTTGTCTACAGAATCTTGCATGCTGCGGCTGCTGCCATCGGAAAATGACCATTTGCTAGAAACCAGTTTGCCAGAGTCGGTAAACGATAAATTTTTGAGTTTGAAATTGTGTCCATCAAAGCACTGCAAGCTGTCGTTTATTTTAAAGTCAGCGCGAATACCCCCATTCAGGAATATGGTTTTGCTGATAGAATCTGAGCAGTATTGTGGCGAGTGGCTTACAAGTTTTACCGAATATTGTCCTTTATTGGCATAGAGGTGGCTGGGGTTTTTTGCTAGACTTTCCTTAGCGTCACCGAATTGCCATTTGTAATACAAGGGAGAATAGCTTGAACTTGTGAGGTTGACAAAGCCGACAGAATCACCATAACAAGGCGCTGGATTGAACAGTTTGAACTCGGTCTTCGGATTTTCATAAATTGTAATGTTAGCCTTGGCTGTATCGAAACAGCCATTGTTGTAAATATAAATGAGGTTGGCGGTATATTTACCGGGAGCAGTATATTTTCTAGGCCCTGAAGGATTGCTGCGTGAAATGACATAGCCTTCCGAAAAATACCACTTATACCATTGAAAAAGTGTGGTGTCGAAAACTGTTCGGTTAATAAATGTTACTTGGTTGCTGTTAAAACAGGAGTCGAGATTTACGACATCAAATTTAGGGTGGGGGGAAGGGTAGATGGTAAATTGTTGGAAGGTGTCGTGCCAACAACCGTACTTTGAAGTGACACGAAGTTTTACAAGATACTGCCCTGCTTTGTTGAAGTTGTTGGTGAGCACAGAATCGTTGTTTTCGAAATCAAGCACACCAAAATCCCATACATTTTTAACGATGGTGTCAACGGCATATGATTTATTAAAGAATGTAACGGCGCGGCCTTCATTCTCACAAAAACCGGTGTCTGTTGAATTGAATACTGCCGTAGGTTTTGGCCTAGTGCTCAGCCGAATGGTGTCGAAGGAAGTGCAGGTATTGGTTTCACGAATAATGATGCTGTATTGGCCTGGTAGTTTAAAGTTTTTATAGTAAGCCGTGCCTTTGTCGCTCCAAAGGTAGGAGTCGTCGTAACTGAAATTGTCGACATACACATTGAGGTCTAGTTTACCACATACGAGGGTGTCTTTTACAAAGACATTGTTGTCGTCAACCAAAATATCACTCGGTCCTGCTTGGGCTATGTACACACGTTTTGTTACAGAGTCGTTTCTGTTGTTGCTTTTGTGCTGAAAATACAGAACGGTGTTCATCCAACCGGTATCATAGTATTTGTGTTTGGCTCTTACTCCAGAAAGCGTCGGACTGCCGTCGCCAAAACGCCACGAAAAATTATAATAGTCTTTGGTGTTTAGGGCTTGGAATTTGACCGAATCCAGTTTACAGCCCATGTCGTACACAAAGTTGTTGTTGACCGTTTGGGTGTTAGAATTTCCTTGATAGGCATGTCCGTGACGGTCGCCGTAACCATAGACATAATAGTTAAATGGATTTATGGATTTTAGTTCATGGGTGCCGCTGTCGAGGTAAATTTGGGCATAAGATTTACCTAATATTACTGCGCTTTGTTTCCATTCAATGTTTTTAATTTTTTTATTGTTGAGGAATATGGAGGCGGTATCTGAAGTTTTGCAAATGATGTTGACATAGTTTTCGGGGATCACAAAAGTGTCGCCATACCAGAAATCAAATTTGGACAAGGTGCTGATATAGCCTCGGGTTGTTGAAAATGTATCAGCCGTTAGGTTTATTTGCTCGTAATCGCCCAATTTAAATTTAGGTAAAGAGTGGTTGATGCATGCACCACCTTTTAAAAACTGAGAAACAAATATGGGTTTATCAGCCGAAATACGGGTTACTTTTTGAGTTGTTACATTGTAGGTGAAATGTTGGCCTTCTCTAAGGGTTCGGTTGTAAATGCCATTGATGTAAACACGGGTATTGCTTTGGCTGGCAATGGTTTTTAAGTAATAACCTGAGAACAATTCTTTGAAAGGCAAGGCAGTATATGATTTGGCCCAAGACGTTGTAGGTAACATTTGTTCTATGCCATAATCGTCGCCACTGCTGCAGATTGCACCTGTGGAATCGGGCAATGAACTACCGCTTAAATGGTCGCCTGCAAAGACAGAAAAACGACTAAGGCTGTCCTTTGCCCGGACAATGGTTCCAGATAAATCGCTGCGTTTACTTACATAGCTGTATGTTTCACCCTGCTTGAGTTCTATGAAATAGGGTTTAAGAATGCGGTCGTTACTTGCCGTTGAGCCTGCCATCGGAATAAATTCAATTCTAGACAAGGGCGCAATGCCCAAAATAATCATTTGAGGCGCAACAAAGTCAAGGCTTCCACCCATGCAATTAAACTTTTTGTATTGCTTATTGGTGGTAACCATATACTCGGTTCCATAAGGAATGTTGTTGGTGTTTAATATGGCGGCAGCACCTTTGGTTCTATAGTTTTTAAAACTATCGGTTTGTATGGCATAAAACACAGAGATATCTGAGTCAGAGGTAATATGGGCGACGAAGCTGCTGATTTTTTCTACATCGTAGAAATGCAAGGGGTAGCCAATTTCGCTGAATTTAAAATATTGGGCTTTGTTGGGGCTCAATGTAGCGGTGTACGCTGGGCCTAAAGTGGTTGGCGTTATAAATTTTATGTTTGCTTTGTGAGGCGAGGTAATATAAACGCCTTGGTTTACATTGACGGTATCGTAGCAGTTAAAATAATATTCCATGCTTGCCAAATAAAAGTCTTTGCCGACATAGCCCTGTGCCAGCAAAAATTGAATTTGGCTGCTCAATAGAACGCACAAAAGCAGGAACTTTTTAAACACGGATGATTGAAATGTAGAACAAATATAAAAATTTAAAAGGGATTTGTAAAAAAAAAGAGTGGTGGGATGTAAAAGGCGGGTGCTTGGAGTGCTCTAGTTCATTCATGATTTTTTAAAAACATTCCATGTTGTTGGAATCCCTGCCAACAACGCATTCAGCGCGATGCTCGAGTAGTTGTTTACGATTTTAAGTATTTCGAGTTTTAATGGATTTAAATTTTTACCTATCTTTAAAATATGAAAGCACAATTTAATGATACATTATTTTTCACTGCAACCAATCTAAATTGGATGCCACTGTTGCAGAGTAAAACAAATAAGAATTACATAATTGATTGTTTGGATTATCTATCAAAGAATGATAAATGTCGGATATATGCATTTGTGATTATGCCGAATCATGTCCATTTAATTCTTGACTTAATTTCTTTAGACAAATCATCTTTTCAAAGTAGTTTTTTGAGTTACACAGCAAAGCAATGTTTGAATCATTTCAAAAAAACGAATTCAAAATACCTGCAAGATTTAAAGTCTACCCAAGGCGATCGTAACTATCAGTTTTGGGAGCGAAATCCTTTTTGGACACATCTCCAAACTGAAGAAACTATGATTCAGAAAATTGGTTATATTCATTTAAATCCAGTTCGCAAAGGTTATTTGAAATGTAATAATGGGAGAGATTACTTTTACAGTTCAGCAAAGTCTTATGAAGATAAGACAGCTTACTTCGATTTTTTGAACTTAACCTGCCTTAATAATGATTGGAGTTAGCGTTCTTTGGATAAATGTAAACGACTGAAGGTGCATTTTTTTTATGGCGTTGTTGGCAGGGATTCCAACAACATGTATATTTTTTATTGCGTTGAATTAAGAAGGTTTGAAAAAATTTGGACGAAGCGCAAACAGTGCGTTGTTTGAGTAGCCTGCCCTATGGTGTGCGCGTGAAAGGAGCTCTACCATGGGGTTGTTTAAGGTATTTAGAATCACACATTTTTCTTTATATTCACCTTTCGAAATCATGAATCGAGTCAGCGTTCTTTGGATAAATGTAAACAACATGTTTCCTTGTCGTTAAGGGACTTTTTTGCTTGTCTTTCTTAGGACTTATAAAATCCGCACTTATTAACTCAAAGTTTCATTTTTGCTATTTTAAAGGGATTTTAATATTAATTGTATGTATTATGAATTAGGCTTAAGGTTTTGTAAATTTAATTTCATTTTCACTTTGTTTTAAGCTTTGTGTATTCAATTTGCAAACAATAATCAACCCATGAAAACAGTATTTACCATTCTTTCGCTAATCATTTGCAATTTTTGCATATCACAAAATCTGATTGCGAAATGGACTTTTGATAATTCTACCAGCACAGCAGACAGTGGTTCTGGAAGTTTTGCCCCTGAAGGTGGTACCGCATTTACCTCTTACGTTGCTGGTAATCCTTCTACAGGAAAAGCATATGGAACAAATACCTACCCGGCGCAGTCCAGCAACAACGAAAAAGCTGGTGTCATCATTAAGGTTCCTACAACAGGGTTTAAAGATTTGAGTTTTCGGTTTGAGCAGTACAACAGCAGCACCGCATCTAAGAAAACCGTTGTTTTGGTTTCTGGAGACGGAACCAATTTTACTAAGGTGGACAGCTTAGTTGCCAGCGCAGGCTCCGTATGGAGTACAAAAAACATTGATTTAAGTGCTTATACTTTTTTAAACAATAAAACTGAAATTCAGATAAAGCTCGTTTCTGGTTTTGTTGGAAGTTCATATGCGGCATCCGGATCGACAAGCACTTATGGTACCGCTGGAACTTGGCGTTTTGATAATGTTACAATACATGGAAAAATTGCCAGCATGTCTCAGAAAAACGTTTTAGATGTAACTGCATCAAAAAGCAATGTATCAGAACTAAATAAAGATACCGTAGCGGTTTATTTTAAATTAAAAGATGTTTTGAATGTTAATTTGAGTTCAAAGGTTTCATTAAAGGGAACTGGAATTAGCAGCAATGATTACCGTTTTTTAGGCAGAGATTCAATTGTCATATTAAAAGGAAAAAAGAACGATACCTTAAAACTCGTCGTAATTGATGATGCAGATGTTGAAGTATTGGAATCTGCAAGCATAGCCGTTGCGAAATTAGACACCAACGTAGTGCTGGGTCAAAATGTTTCAATAAGCATTGTAGACAATGACATTTTGGTGACTCGGATTTCAACCGTTCAAGGTTCTGGGAACAGCAGTCTGATGCAAAATTCTATTGTTTTGCTTGAGGGGGTTGTGGTTGCTGATTTGCAAGGCACAAATGAACAAGGTGGTTTCTACATTCAAGATGTAATTAATGATACGTTTTCGAGTACCTCTGAAGGTATCTTTGTAAAAGAAGCTAGTACTTACGGCGTTAGTGAAGGCGATAGGGTTCGTGTAACAGGAAAAGTAATTGAAGAATTTGGACAAACCGTTTTATCGGCTATTAGCAGTTTGCAAATTGTAAGTTCTAACAATACAGTAAAAGCGACAGTGCTTAAATTGCCAATAGATTCATTGGGCTTTTTAGAACGATTGGAAGGTATGAAAGTTCAGGTAAACCAAAAATTGACGGTCACTGAAAACTACCAATTGGGAAGATATGGTGAAATTCAGGTTTCAGTAAATGGAAGATTGGAAAATCCGAGTAATTTTATTGATCCCAATGATGTCAATAAAAATCAGAATTCTTATACGGGACTAAGCAATGTTGCAGCAGTATTGGCTCAACAATCGTTAAACAATAGAAGCAAGTTGGTCATTTGCGACAAACTTTCATCTCAAAATCCGAATCCAATTCCATTTATGGATCCAATTGAAAAGACCTTAAGAATTGGCTCTAGCATCGATACCTTAACCGGTATATTAGGTTATGGCTTTAACTTTTTTAGAATCTATCCAAGCAATGCGCCGAAAATTAAATATGCGCCTCGTCCAGCCTTGCCAGTTTTTGCTGGTTCAAATCTAAAAGTTTCAAGTTTAAACGTATTGAATTACTTTAATGGAGATGGAAAAGGTTTAGGCTTTCCAACTTCAAGAGGTGCAAAAACGCTTAATGAATTTACAAGACAAAAATCGAAGATTGTAGCGGCCATAAAAGCTTTAGATGCAGATGTCTTAGGCTTAATGGAGATTGAAAACGATGGAGACAGTTCTTTGTCTGCTCTAAGAGATTTAGTTAATGCAATTAATGCTGAATATGGCTCAAGTGTATACGAATTGGTAAACGATTCGAAAGGATCAAATGGCAATCCAGGAACAGATGCAATTAAGGTTGCCATGATTTATAAAAAGTCTAATGTAACGCCTGTCGGAAATTCAAGAAGCTATAATGATTCTGCTTTTGATTTATTAGGTCGCCCACCATTGGCTCAGTTGTTTTCAATCAATTCAAATTCAGAAAAATTCTCTGTTGTGGTGAACCATTTTAAATCAAAAAGTTGTGCTTCAAGTCCAGCCGATTTAAAAGATTTAGATCAAAAGGATGGACAAGGGTGTTTTAATTCAACCAGGAAAAAGCAAGCGGTATCATTGTTGAAATTTATTTCCACTCTCGTAAACAACAGCAATGACAGTGATGTTCTAATTATTGGAGATCTAAACGCATACGGACAAGAAGACCCAATCGATATTGTAAGAGCAGGTGGTTTTTATGATTTAGCAGGAAATGCCTATTCGTATATGTTTGATGGACAAGCTGGTTCATTGGACCATGCCTTGGCAAGTTTTTCAATGTTTAAATCATCTGTTGGTGCTGATAAATGGCATATCAACTGCGATGAGCCATTGGTAATTGATTACACCACCAGTTTTAAGCCCCAAGATTTGTATCAAAACAATTGCTTCAGATCTTCAGACCACGATCCTTTAATCGCTGCGTTTAACATGGTGAAGAAAAATACCAATGTAGGCAAAGTTTTAGAATATGGTTTTGACATATACCCCAATCCAAATAACGGTGTGTTTACATTGAAAATTAATTCTCAAGAACCTTGCACAGCAAAAGTGCTTGATCTAAGTGGTAAAGTTGTTTGTGAATTCAATCAGGTTTACAATGAAGTTCAAGTGGATTTAACACATCTGAGAGGGGCATATTTTGTAGAGATCAAAACAGATTCATTTACTGAAGTAAAAAAGCTGTTCATCAACAACTAAATCAGAAAATCTCAGAGGGCTGTTGCATTCTGCCTTTGAATTTATGCCGCCTTAAGTTTGGTTCTTTGGACTTGCTTTTGCCCCGCATGCCGATACCAAAAAATTGGCTGTAGCGCTTGCTCTGCCGTAAATTGCATTGCCATTATTTTTTTTGGGCTAGAATCAACAAACAGTTTTTGAATGGATAAAAATTGAACCAAGATAAAGTGCCAGCTTGTTTATAAGCGGTATTTTATCGGTTTATATTTATATTTGCCAAGTGAAGCTGTTTTTGTATAGTCTTATTGCTTTGGTTTTGAGTACTTCAATGACGCCCTGCTGCGCGCCATTCGAGCTCGAACCCGCATGCGCTGGGGTGAAGAAAGATGCTTGTTGTTCAAAAGAGGAAAAAACCACGGATGAACCTGAAAAAGATTGTGGCATTTGTTCGCCGTTTTTTACCTGTGGTTCTTGTACCGGTTTTTCTGTTCAGGCAATTGTAATTTTTGCTCCACATGATGCCCCAAACAATGGCAATGTCTTTGCCGATTGCTTCTTGAATTTTCCGGATGATTGTTTTATTGATAAATGGCAACCGCCTAAGTTGGTTTAAATGTCTACTCATTTAAATTAAACTTTCAATCAATTAACAACATAAATCCAATGAATAAAAATCAATTTGCCAAAGCTCTTTTGGCCATCAGTCTTTTGGTGTTCTTTCAAAAGAATTCCTTTGCTTCTGCAAAAAATAAATCAAGTATAGTAACTACAAATCATTTTGCCAATACGACCGACAGCACCATTGTGTTAAGTGTAAGTGAAATGGGGTGTAAAACCGATTCAAAAATGGTTCAAACCGCTTTGTACCGCCGGGTAGGAATTAAAAAAGTAATTTTGTCTGAAGGCACCGTAACGGTTGCATTTAATCCTCAGAAAATTTCAGTAAAGGAAATTGTTTCCATTATTGAAAATACGGGTACTTGTGAGGATCCGAACGCCAAAGTACACAAAGTAAAAATCAAATCGTAAGACATGCGCTTATTGGTTTTAATGCTCTGTTTTGTAACTGGGCTAATGTCTATGAACGCGCAGGTTTTGCTCAAAGCCAGAGTGCTCAATGAAAAAAAAGAGGCAATAGCCTCCGTTAGGGTAATGGATGCTAAGAGACAAGTCATTACGCTAAGCGATTCTTTGGGTTATTTTGGTGTAGAAATGCCGTTATTTGATTCTGGATACTTGTTGTTGAACCACCCCAATTATATAGAAGATACCATACGCAAACCATTAAATGCAAATAGGGTTTATGTTTTGAAAGAAGTGGTAACCATTAAAGGTTTTACAATTAAGTCAGACGATGTCAATTCGAAAATGGCGGGCTTGACGGTAAATACTGAAGTGATCAATCAAGCTGAATTAAAAAAGGCTGCTTGCTGCGATTTGGCGGGTTGTTTTGAGACCCAAGGCACTGTTCAAGCCATGACCACCAATATTATTACCAATGCCAAAGAGTTGAGGATATTGGGCCTTTCAGGTGTATACAACCAGATATTGGTGGATGGAATGCCAATGGTTATGGGCTTGGCTTATACCTATGGAATTAGCAGTGTGCCGGGTACTTTGGTCGACAATATCTTTGTTTCAAAAGGCAGTACCTCTGTTTTGCAAGGCTTCGAAAGTATGGTTGGTCAAATTAATGTGCTGCCTAAAAGTCCAGATAAAGGAGAAAAATTGTTTTTAAACGCGTACGTCAACAGTTTTGGTGAAAACCAACACAATCTTAGTTTCCGTTTGGGCAAAGGCAAATGGAGTAATTTAACCGCCTTACACGTGGTTCAACCAGCGCAGAAATGGGACCGCGATGGCGATGGGTTTTTAGACTTGCCGCATTTGAAACGTTATTTGTTTTACGACAAATTGAAATATGGAGATGAAAATAAAAATGGGTTTAGTTTTTTATTGGGTACAAAAATATTTAACGAAGAACGCGTTGGTGGTCAATGGCAATTTGACAAAACCAAAGACATTGGCAGCAGCCTAGTTTACGGACAATTGGTAAAATTTACCCAAGGGGAAGCCTATTTGAAAACGGCTTACCGATGGAATGAAAATGAACGCATTTCTGTATCGGCTTCAGGCGTTTTGCATGCCCAAAATTCTTGGTTTGGAACCGTGCATTACCAAGCCAAGCAAAAGCAAGGGTATGCCAATGCCCAATATGAAAAAACATGGCGCTCTGCCCATGAGTTTAAAACTGGTTTGTCCTTGCGCAGTTTGAACATCAACGAACAAATTGGTTTTACCGACACCAATTTACGCCGCACGTATGCAGGTAATTATTTAAAGCAAGAACTTGTTCCGGGTGTTTTTGTGGAGAATATATTTAAGTGGAGGGGCGATTTAATTACGTTGATTACCGGGGTGCGCGCCGATCACCACAATGTATTTGCGTGGAAACTAACACCAAGGGCGATGTTGAAAATTGAGCTCAGTGAAAAGACCAGCTTAAGGGCCTCAGCAGGAACAGGTTGGCGAACCGTTAATTTGTTTTCCGAAAATATAGGACTTTTGGTGAGCTCTCGCGATATCGTGTTTAAAGAAGCCTTGAATCCAGAGCAGACATTTAACTGGGGACTCAATCTAATGCATAAAATCAAAACGAAAAAAATAGAAGGATTTGTAACCGTCGATTTTTACCAAACACGATTTGGAAATCAGTTTTTCCCAGACTATGATGCCGTGCCGACTAAGGCCATCGTCTCAAATTTTTCTGGTTTGTCGGTGTCCAATGGATTTCAAACCGACTTCAATGTAAAATATAGAAAAAGTTGGGAAATAAAATTGGCGTACAACTATTTGGATGTGTATAGGAAAACGAATGGCGTAAAAGTTTTGTTGCCCTTTAATTCAAAACACAAAGTATTGGCCGCCATATCCTACATACCAAAAACAAAGAAATGGAGAATAGATGTAAACGCACATTGGTTTGGTGTGCAACGCTTGCCGAACACCGATTTGAATCCTGAAGAATACCAACAGGCCAAGCAATCGAAACCCTATTCGACGTTTAATTTGCAGTTGAGCAAAACTTGGAAACGCCTTGATGTGTATATGGGTTGCGAGAATATCTTAGACTACAGACAATTAAAACCCATAGTGAGCTGGCAGAACCCATTTAGTCCGTATTTTGATACCTCTTTCAATTGGGGGCCAACCAGGGGAAGAGAATTCTATTTGGGCTTTCGGTACAAAATAAACTAGAGAAAGTCTTGTGGGTTAAATTTTCAAAACGTGCATAAATATCGCGTTAGGTAAATTCATTTTTTCAATATAATTGTATGATGAATAAACCAGATGTGCATTTTCAATTTGCAAGCTTTTTTCCAGAGCCCCGACTTAGGCCTTATGCCTATTTGCTTTCGAAAAAAATGCAAGAAGGACATATCTGTGTTCACGAGCAAGATGTGCAAGCGAATTTAAAAGACACGCCCTTTGAAGAGGCTGAATTGAAAACGCCTTTGTCTTCCTTAAGTAAATTTGTAGCAACACGCCAAAATCAAATACTTCCTTTTGTGTTGTACAATCAGCGTTTTTACTTGCAAAGGTATTTCAATTACGAAACCCAAATTTTAAACCGCATTAAAGGTTTTGTGGCCGCTGAAAATCCATGTCAGCAGGAGCGTTTGGATGCCTTGAAAACCCAGACGGGCCTATTGGAAAAATTTCAGGCCGACTACAGTTTGGATGCCTTGCCTGACGAAAAAGTAGATTGGCAAATGCTGGCGGTGGTGCAAAGTGTATTGCATAATTTTTCGATTGTTACAGGTGGACCGGGTACAGGAAAGACCACCACGGTGGCAAAAATATTGGCTGTGTTGTTGCACTTAAATCCTGAGTGTAGAATAGCCTTGTGTGCACCAACTGGTAAGGCTGCCATGCGCATGGCCGAGAGTTTAAAAAATACCAATTTGCCTATTGATGACAGCATTAAAACGGTGCTGAAGAATTTAAGCCCAAACACCATACACCGTTTGTTGCGTTATGTGCCTGAAAGCATCAATTTCAAACACAACAAAGACAATCCTTTGCCATACGATGTATTGGTTGTAGATGAAGCATCGATGCTGGATGTGGCCTTGTTTGCCAAATTGCTTGAAGCCGTTGGCGAGCATACCCGTATTGTTTTATTGGGCGATAAAAACCAATTGGCCTCAGTAGAGGCAGGCTCTTTATTCGGTGATTTGTGCCGGGCACAAGACAGCAATTTGTTGTTTTCAGCAGAATCTGTACAAGACGTCAATGCATTTATACCTGATAAAGAAAGACAGTTAAAGCCAATACACATCGGACAGTCAAGTCATCCCTTGTTTGCCCATGTGGTGGAGTTGCAGAAGTCACACCGCTTTAGCAGTGGAAGTGGAATTGGCAAACTCAGCCGCGCCATTATACAAAATGATGAGGCTGCTTTGCAAGCATTTACTCAAACACCTTATCCTGGAATTGAGCTAATTGACAACAAAGACCACAGCAGCTTTGAAGCCTTTATAGACGGCTATGCCGACTACATAAAAGAGGCTGATATAGCCAAGGCTTTGGACAAGTTTAACCAATTGAGGGTGCTTTGTGCCGTGCGTGAGGGTGCTCAAGGTTTGTACAGTTTGAACAAGGCCATAGAGACCTATTTGAGTAAGAAAAATTTAATCAATCCCAACAACGACTATTACGAAAACCGACCCATAATCATTACAAAAAATTACCCGGATTTAAAATTGTTTAACGGTGATGTTGGCATTGTGCGCAAAGACGATGCCGGCAATATGCGCGCATGGTTTGAAGACAGCAACAAGAACATCCGTTCGGTAATGCCGGGGTATATCGCCCATGCGGAGACGGTATTTGCCATGACCATACACAAGTCGCAGGGCTCAGAGTATCCTAAGGTTATGGTGGTATTGCCAGAGGCCAGTGGTGGCCAGTTGCTGACACGCGAATTGCTTTACACCGCGGTAACTAGGGCCAAAGAATCTTTGATCTTGCAGTGCACTGCAGCCCTTATGTGCTCAACTTGCGCCCAAGGGGTTAGCCGAACTTCAGGTATTGTTGAACGCTTAAAAGAAAACTAACCCTATGTCAATTCAATTATTTGTATCCAATGCTTTACCCAAACTGGCCGCTCAAATGGCCAGCGATTTAAAGCAAAATAAATCCAATGTATTTGCACCAGAGCAAATCATTACCCAAACCGAAGGGATGAACAATTGGCTGAAAATTTGTTTGTCTCAGCACCTCGGCATTGCCGCCAATTTGGTGTTTGGAAAACCCAGCGACTTGATTTCGAAAATTTACTATTTATTGGGAGGGTTTAGCAAGCCGATTTTGGGGGTCGATTACATCAAATGGAATTTATACCATATTTTATCCGAGCAGGGATTTAAAGACAAATTTTCAGGTATTGCCAAGTATTATGCAGGCAATGATGTGAAGCAAATCGCTTTGGCTTCAAAGCTTGCCGACTTATTCGACCAGTATCAAATATACCGGCCAGAAATAATTGAAAAATGGAGCCGCACAGAATTGGTCAACGTGGTAGACGATTTTCAAGAATACCTTTGGGCGCGTTTGCAAGAAATTGTAAACAGAACCATGTTGGACAAAACCAATATCATTCAAGAAATTATTGAGCATCTTAAGCAAGAAGAAAAGCAAGACCTTTTAAAAACCAATTTGCCCCATATACAATTTTTCGGTATAGCGGTTATTACCCCGTTCTATCTGAATTTGTTTAATGAATTAGCAAAACACATTGACATACGTTTTTACCTATTAAATCCGGCCCCTACCATGTATTGGTTGGAAGATAAGTCGGAAAAAGAAATCGCCCGTTTTGCTCAAAAATTTCCTAAAATTAAGCGTGAGAACAACACCTTTGGTACCCAAGGTAATGAGCTTTTAAACAGTTGGGGCACAATTATAAAGGACAGTTTTTCGCTCTTGTTCCAAGACGAAATGTACATCAACAGCTACAACGATGATTTGGCAGAAGAACCAGCAGAACCAGAATCATTGTTGCAGAAAATTCAATATGATATTTTTAACAATGCTGATCGGGATATTCGGGCAGTCTTGAGTGAAGCCGATTTGAGCGATGGGTCTGTGCAGATAAATGCCTGTTACACCATCGTGCGCGAAGTGGAAGTCTTATACAACTATTTGGTCGATTTGGTTGAAAATAGAAGTGGCGAATATTCGCCCCGCGATTTAGTGGTGATGGCCAGCGACATCGACAACTATGCGCCATATATTCGGGCGGTATTTGACAATGCCCCATACCGTTTTCCATACACCATAGCCGACGAGCACATCAATGTTGGCAATTCAATATTCAATGCCATAGAGCAAATTATTTCCTTGCAACTGGAGGCTTTCAAGACCGAAGACATTATGGTTTTGTTTGAATCAAAATACATCAGAGAACGTTTTGGAATTCAAGATGTGTCGCTGATACGGCGCGCTATTGAGACTGCCAATATTCGTTTTGGACAGCGAGGTAACAAAGAAAACGGAACCCATGTGTTGAGTTGGGACTATGGCTTAAAACGCATGATGTACGGCATTTGCGTCAGCGGCGAACCAATCGTGGATATTGACGGAGATACGTTAATACCCCTCGATGCTTTTGAAGGTTCAGATACTTACGACCTTATCCGTTTTTGGTATTTTATGCAAGAATTGGAACGCACCTTGTTGAAGCGCAATACAGCCAAGGGGATAGTCGAATGGGGTAAATTTATTCAAGAGTTGGTCGAAGATTTGGTGTTTCAATCGAGCGAACAGGAGGATGATGATTACCACCGCTTGATACAGTATTTAGAGCGTTTAAGTTCTTTTGAAGAAATTAGTACAGAGCCGATTGGTTTTGAGGTTTTCAGACACAGTTTTTTAGAAGTACTCAACACAGAAACCAAAGCCAAGTCGTTTGCTGGTGCTGGCATCACTTTTTGTTCACTCATTCCCATGCGCAGCATTCCATTTAAAATGGTGGCCATGTTGGGCATGAATTTCGATAAATTTCCACGCAAAGAAAACGAACCTAGTTTTAACATCATTGAACAAAAGAAACGCAAAGGCGATAGGAATGTCAAAGACAACGACAAGCATTTGTTTTTAGAAACCATATTGTCTGCGGAGCAAAATTTCTATGTCAGTTACATCGGTCGAAGTGCCAAGGATGCAGTGCCAATTCCCCCTTCCTCATTGGTGGATGAGTTGATTGAATATATTGTTCAAGGTGTTGCAAAAACAAACAAGAATTTATACGAGCAAATTGTAAGCGTTCATCCTTTGCAAGGGTTTAGTCAGACGTACTTTAATGGCTCTGGACTAAAAACCTATTTAAGCGATGCCAACTATGCAAGTAAAGCTGGCTCTTCACAATCAGAGAGCAGCGAAATAGAATTGAATTTTGATGAAATAGCGCTGTCTGACCTTTTGAATTTCATTAAAGATCCAATTAAGTTTTATTTCAATAAAAGATTGGGTATTTATTACCGAGAAGAGGCCATTTTGTTGCCAGATACAGAGGTTTTCGACTTCGACTCCTTAAGCAATTGGAAAATAAAAGACGACTTGTTGAAGTTGCCTGATGATCAATACGAAACGTATTTTGAACGTCAAAATTTGATGGGAAATTTTCCGCTAATGAATGCAGGGAAATTGGTGTTTCAAAAGTTTTTAAAAGACTTAAAGCTTAAGAAGGTTATGATTGAAGCCCAAACGACAGGAAAAGATCCTAGCCCAATAGGCTTAAGTTTTAAAATTGGAAAGCATATACTCACAGGAAAATCAGACCATGTGTTTGCTGATATGTTCCTGGCTTGGTCAGATTCGAGCAACAACAAAAAGCATGTTGTTTCAGCGTATTTGGAATATCTGGTTTTAACTGCTGCGGGAAATGAATTGGACTTCAGTTTTATTGACTTAAAAAAGTCTAAAGATTTTTGGTTTAAACGCAACACCATTTCACAAACAGAGGCTGAGCAAGAATTGACGCAATATTTGGAGTTTTTCAAAAATGGATACAAAGAACCATTTATGTTTTGTCCTTCAATGGGAGGGAATCCATTGAAATATTTTAAAGATGGCCCAGAAGGATTTGTTTCTACAGTTTATAAGATGATAGAAAATCCCAATGACTATTTTTTCAAAGACAATGAATACAACATCAAGGCTTTGGAACATGGCTTTTTTGAATTGGATCAGGCGCATAAGTTTGAAGAAAATATCCAGTTTGTTTATGGACCGATTAACCGTTTATTGCCTAAAATGAGCAAACTATGGAAGTAAAAAAATTTGTTGCAGAGGACGTGCTCTTGCAGGGCAGTAATTTAATTGAAGCAAGTGCTGGAACAGGAAAGACCTATTCGATCGCCATCTTGGCTTTGCGCTTGGTGATGGAAAAAAATATTCCCATTCAAGAAATCTTGATGGTAACTTTTACCAAGGCTGCGGTGGCCGAGTTGGAAACCAGGGTGCGTTTGTTTATCCGCTTGGCGCACATGGCTTGTGTGGGTCAGAAAATAGAGGATAAAAAAATAAATGACTTGGTGCTCGAGTCTATTGGTCATTTTCAAAGGCCAGAAGTTGAGCGCCGCTTGAAAACCGCCATTTTGTTTTTGGATGAAACCGCCATCAACACCATACATGGATTTTGCCAAAGGACCTTGAATGAATATGCCTTCGAAACAAACCAAATATTTGGCTCAGGCGCAACCAGTGAAGCCGAATTAAATCTTGTGTTGGAAGCCTCAGTGAATCAGTTTTGGCGCAAAGAAATTACCCGTTTGGATACCGAATTGTTGAGGCATTTAGAAGCTGTTTTCAAACGCGAAGATTTAAAACAATTTGCAAAGAATGTTTTAGGCGGGCAAGTTTTGGTTCAGGTTGAGCCCTATGAAACAGACTTTTTAGAACTGAACAAACAGAAAGAGCTTGTTGCAGTCTTAACAGAATTTGAGGCAGCTATTGATGCGGTAATCAACGAGGCTAAGGGCTATCTCGATGCAAATTATACTGACTTGATGGATAAGGTTTTGGCCGACAACAATGCAAAGAAAAACTATCCAGAATTATTAGACAGCCCAGATGAATTGTTTAAAGAGGTTCTGAAAAATAGAGAGATAAAATACATAAGAAAAATATTTGGAGACTTGTTGGATATTCTGGATCAGGCTGTCGAGCCTCAAAAAGAACTTCAATATGAAGTAGATGTGTTTGCCAATAAACTTCAACAATTTGCTTTAGAACAAATTGTTAAAGAAGTTAAAGAGCTAAAAGAGCGCAACAGTTTCTTAACCTTCGACGACATGATTCAGAAACTGCATGAGGCTGTTGTGGTTAAAAACCATCTCAGCTTGCGCGATGCCTTGCGCATCAAATACAAGGCTGTATTTATCGATGAGTTCCAGGACACCGATAAAATGCAGTATGAAATTTTTAGCCATTTGTTTTCCGAAGCGCCTTCCATTTTGTTTTTTATTGGCGACCCCAAGCAATCGATCTACGCTTGGCGCAAGGCAGATATAAACACCTATTTCAGTGCCAAGAAAATGGTGAAAAATGTGTATGGAATGAACACAAACTTTCGTTCGAGCGATGCCATAGTGGCGGCGCAAAATGTTTTTTTCAAACCCAAGTCAGACTTCGACACCTTTGAGTATAGAGGTGCCGCAGATGCAATTGAATACATTCATGTTGATGCCCCTATGGACAATGAGAAAGGTGATTTTGTAAGTGGAATCGGTGTTGAAAAACCTATAAGCATTATTAAGGAAAGCAGTAAAAATAAAATAGCCAGTGCTACAGCTGCCATAGTGGTTAAATTATTGGGCGACAATGGGTATGGAATTGTTTCAAAAGATGTTAAGCGGTCCATAAAGCCTTCCGATATTGGCATCTTGGTGCGCAGTAATTTTGAAGGGAAATTAATCAAACAGATTTTAAGTAAAGCGAATATACCAGCCATCACCATTGATGAAACAAAATTGTCTGATACAATTGAAGCCAAAGAGATTTTGTATGTGCTGCGTGCCGTGTTTGAGATTAGCCGTTCGAACATCAACAAGGCTTTGTTAAGCAATTTAAGTGGCTTAGATCTTGAATCTGTTTTAACCATCAATGAAGAATCTGTTTTAAATCAATTTAAGTCCTATCAGGAAACATGGATACAAAACGGGGTATTTGTGATGTTGATGCGCTTTATCAGCGATTATAAAGTAAAGACCCATTTGCTTGAGCAAGACCATGCCAGTGGAGAGCGACAATTGTCAAATGTTTTGCAGTTGTTGGAAATATTGCATAAGACCCAAACATTTAACCAATATGCCCCCAATGAATTGATCAACTGGTTGCAAAAAGCCATAGAAAATTCGTCCGCAGCGGGCGATGAATTTGAGCAAAGAATAGAAAGCGATGAGGATGCGGTAAAGATTTTGACCATCCATAAAAGTAAGGGCCTTGAGTACAATATTGTCATTGCGCCTTATCTAGATTTACAGCCAGTAACTAAAGGATATCCAAGTTTTAGAGACCCAGTTAATTCGGTGTATTATTTTGGGAATCCAAGACTCTTGAGCGAGGAGCAGAATGCAGCACTGAACTTACAGTTGCAGCAAGAAAACAGGCGTTTAATTTATGTGGCCATCACCCGAGCGAAATACAAATGTTATGTAATCGAAAATTCCTCAAGCAGACAAAAAATAGGTTCCGCTTTGGATCCGATTCTGCGCGCCATAGATGAAGTAAAGCCTAAGGAAATTGAGTTGATCGATCCAATTGAAATGGACTCAGCGTTTCGGTATAAGTCGGGCCATAAAAAGTTTCCATTAGACTATGCCAAAGCCCAAAGGTTTGATTTACAAGAAGTCAACTGGCGCAAAATAAGTTATACGTATTTGAACCCTGAGCACCCCATCGTTCCGAAGTTAAGTTCTGGAATTGTGCAGGATGTGTATGGCGATTTTATCTTTAAAAAATTAAAGAAGGGAGCATTTACTGGAAATTTATTGCACAGTATATTTGAGAATATTGCGTTTAACGACCGCTACCATTGGGATAAAATTGTTAAGCGCTCCTTGAAGCGCTTGGCTTTGGTGAATCAAGAATTGTACAATGAGCACTTGTTGAATTTACTGGATCATACAACAGAAAAGGAATTAAACGATGGGCAAAGAACGTTTAAACTATCTGAAGTGGGCAATGAGCTGCGTTTAAATGAATTTGAATTTGATTTTAGCGTTAAGCCCTTTCAATCACAGGCCATCAAACAACTTTCTACGCCAGAGGTTCCCTTTCATTTAAGAAATTTTGATCAATTAGAAGGCATGATGAATGGTAAAATAGACTTGTTCTTTGAGCATGCAGGTAAATATTATATACTCGATTGGAAGTCGAACTTTTTAGGGGATAGGGTTGAAGATTATAGCCAAGAAAAAGTGTGGGAGGCTATGGATGAAAACAACTACCATTTGCAATACCATATTTACACCATTGCGGTTTGTAAATATTTAAAAATGCGCAAACCGGATTTCAATTACGAAAGCGATTTTGGCGGGGTGTTTTATTTGTTTTTAAGAGGGGTAAGAAAGGAAGGAAATTTTGGGGTGTTTTTTCACAAGCCAGCGTATAGCATTATTGATCAATTAAGCCTTCATTTTTAAGCATATTAAATTTTATTTCAAGTTTTTTATAAAAGTTAGGCACAAACGAAAAACTTAAGTTCAAATTGAATATTTTTGCAAGATTGAAATTTGCAGACATCCATAGCCACCAAGCCATCAAAGAAGGTTTTATTTCCAGTATAAAACAGGGAAGGATTGCGCATGCTCAAATGTTTATCGGTCGCGAAGGCAATGGGGCTCTTGGTTTGGCCGTTGCTTATGCCCAATACGCGTCATGCCTCAACCGTGGTGAACACGACAGCTGTGGGGTTTGTTCTTCTTGTTTGAAGTATCAAAACCTGGTGCATCCTGATTTGCATTTTTCATTTCCGATTTTTGGAGCCGATATCAACTGCGATGAATTTATCAATGAATTTAGAAAGGCATTGATTGCAGATCCTATGCTCACGCTTAATTCATGGTTTGCTTCTTTAAATGCAGAAAACAAAAAGCCCAATATTCCAATTAAAGAATGTAGGAATGTTATCCGAAAATTGGCTCTGAAACCCTACGAATCGGAGTTTAAAGTTTTAATTATTTGGCTGCCAGAATATTTAGGGAAAGAGGGCAATGTTTTACTGAAACTTTTAGAAGAGCCGCCGGAAAAGACCTTGTTTTTGTTGGTCACAGAAAACCAGGAGTCGATTCTAAGCACTATCATTTCTAGAACCCAGTTTACCCGCATACCTTCGTATTCGTATGAAGAAATAAATTCCTATTTGGTGGATAGAAATATTGCCAATCCTGATTTGGCCCGCAATGCGGCTTTGATGGCAGAAGGGAATTTGAGCAAGGCCATTCAATTGGCCGCGGAAATTGAGAACCCCCAGTTTGATGATTTTCGCCAATGGCTTTTGGATTGTTACCAAGGCAATGTCAGCAAAATCATATCCGACATGGATGCCTATACTGATAAGGGCAAAGAGGGTTTGAAATTGTTTTTAAATTATGGGGTTCATCTTTTGCGCTCTTCCTTATTGGTGAGGCATAGACCAGAAAACAATAAACTAACTGAGGCTGAATTGGAGTTCGCCAATAAGCTGTCTAAGTATATACACATTGGAAACATCAGTCAGATTTACGATGGATTTAATAAGGCGATATTCGAGATCGACCGCAACGGTAGTGTAAAATTAATATTAATTAACCTATCTTTGAAACTTAAGAATTGTCTTAGAATGCCAGAACCATATAAGACAAATTAAAAATATAAATATAAGAAAATGGGATGTGGTAGTTGTGGAACAACCGGAGGATGCGCGCCAGCAGGCTGTAAAAGCAATGGCTCATGCAGCACCGGTGGTTGCAATAAATTAAATGTTTACAATTGGCTTAGCGATACCGCTATGCCAGATAACTATATACCTTTTGATGTCGTAGAAATTAGATTCAAAGGAAGTCGAAAAGAGTTTTTCAAAAATAGAAATGGATTAGAATTATACACAGGTGATCCAGTGGTCTTGGAGTCTGAAATGGGCTACGATGTTGGTCACGTGTCTATTGCCGGTGAATTGGTGCGTTTGCAACTTAAGAAAAGAGGCATTCGCGATGATTCAGATTCTATTAGAACAATTTCTAGAAAAGCGACAGATAAAGACTTAGAGCGTTATCAAGAAGCGAAGTTTAGAGAAGTGAAAATGCTTGAAAGAGCGCGCACCATTGCTCTGATGTTGAAGCTTGAAATGAAACTCAGCGATATCGAAATTCAAGGGGACAACAAGAAAGTTATTTTCTTTTACACCGCTGAAAGCCGTGTCGATTTTAGAGAACTGATCAAACGTTTTGCTGAAGAGTTCAAACTGCGCATTGAAATGCGTCAGATTGGTTACCGTGAAGAAGCTTCGCGCCTAGGAGGCCTGGGTTCTTGTGGACGTGAATTGTGCTGCTCAACTTGGTTAACCGATTTTAAATTGGTGAATACTTCAGCGGCGCGTTACCAAAACCTATCCATCAATATGTTGAAATTGTCGGGTCAGTGTGGCAAGCTTAAATGTTGCTTGAACTACGAACTCGATACCTATATGGAAGCATTGGATGAGTTTCCAAAAGCCAAGACCGTTCGTGTTGAAACCGTTACAGGTGCTGCCTTTATGGTAAAGACAGATATTTTAAAACGTCTTACTTGGTTTGTTTACGAAGAAGAACACACTTGGATTTGTATGCCACTTGACACCATTAACCAGTATTTAGAAATGAATGCCCGTGGTGAAAAGGCCCCTGAATTGGTAGGCGAAGTTGTTGAAGCTAAAACAGATTCTGATGGTCAGAATGCACCTTATATAGCCACCGATTTGGCCAGTGATGACATTACCCGTTTGGACAAGAAGCAGCCAAGGCAGAACAATAACAACAAGCGTAAATCTGGCAATGGCCCTGATAACAGAGGACCTAATCCGAACAATAGAAACAATTCGGATAACCGTGGACCAAATCCAAACCAACGCAACAACAATAGACCAACTGGGCCTAACCCAAATACAGGACCAAATGAGTTTAGAAAACCTAACGACAACAGAAACCCTGAAAACCGTGGCCCTAATCCAAATAGGAATCCAGAGAACCGCAACAACAATAGGAACAATGGTCCAAGGAACAACAACCCTGGCGATGCGCCTAAAAAAGAGGGTGGCGAAAATCCGGTAGTTTAGCTACTGATTTCTGTTTTATTTGAATTATTTTTTTTCGTAAACAAAGGTTTTCCCTTCAAAGCCTGAACCAAGGTAAATAATGCCAATAGAAAATACAAGGCTGCAAATACAAAAGTTATTTTGCTGTTTTTAAACACGAAGCAGGCTAGTAGGGGCAAAACTTGTAAGGCATGCATGCCTATGAAATGTGCTATGCGAGGGTCGCCAAATTTGGTGCTCCAATTGAGCAAAGGAATGCCCGGTCCACCGTCAGCGCCACCGATAGTGTGGGTTAACTTTGATCCCATAACGAAACCTTCGAATGAGAAGATAACAAATATGAGTAAACCCAATCGGATGGCCCAAACATAATATGTTTGCAATTCAGGGAACTCAGTGGTGAAAAACAAATAGGCTACATAAGCGGTGTAAACTGTCGCGGCTGTGGCTGCAAATGCCATTAAGGAATACAAGGTTGCATAGGCAGGTGTGCTCATATTGAAGTGAGACAATTGTCCACGTGCAGCTTGAATAGCAATGTAGATAATTTCAAATCCTAATAATGCAATAATGCTCCAATTAAATAAGTTGATGTTGAAGGATGGTAAGTAATAACAATACCAAGCCATAGCCCATACAAATAAAAATGTAGATGATGCAAATTTGAATGGTTTGTACCAAGCGCTCACATTGTTTACTTGTACACTGCTGGTCTTAGTTAAGACCAAACAAATAATTGAAAAGATAAGGCAAATCAAACCAAAATAAAACATGGTTTCATTGCGTGTTTTTAAGTTTTGTATAAAGTCTAACATCGTTTAAAATGTATTTGAATTGACATCGTTTATGAAATTAACAACGCCTGCCATAAAAACTTTTTGGTCGTCCCACATCGACAAATGGCTGCCATTGGGACAATACAAATAACGGCCATGCTGTACCAATTTGCTTTGCTCTTCCATGGCTTTTGGATCCATGGTATCATATTTAGCGCCTATCATTAGGGTAGGGACTTTAATTTCTTTCAATCGGGCTTTGATGTCCCATTTCGCCAAGCGTCCGCTGATGCCAAACTCGCTTGGTCCTTGCATCATGGTATAGATTTCTGAATTGACATGTTTCATTGAACGGTTAAATCCATCGGGCCATTCGTTTAGTCGGCACAAATGCACTTTGTAATAATTCGGAATTAACAATTCGAAATACCTTGGATTGTTAAAGTCTTTGTTTGCCTCAAGCGTGTTTATTTCCTCCAAAACCTTTGGATCCATTTGTTTGGCCAAAACATTGTCTGCATACGCTCCATATTCAACAGCGCTTGCCATCATATTGGCGACCAATAAACCTTTGATATTGGCTTGGTATTTAAGCGCGTATTCCATGGCCAAGATGCCACCCCAAGAATTACCTAAGACGTAAAAATTGGAAGCATCGGCCCCAATGGCTTTGCGCACCTGTTCAACTTCTTCAACGAAGCGTTCTGTGGTCCACAAACTGCTGTCTTTGGGTTGATCGCTGTAATAAGAACCCAGTTGGTCGTATTCGTAAAACTCAAAACCCTCGCGTAAGAAAAAGGTTTCAAAACATTCCATGTATTCGTGGGTCATGGCAGGGCCGCCGTGCAGCAATAGTATTTTTATCTTTGGGTTGTTGCCAAAGCGTTTGGTCCATACCTTAAAATTTCCAATGGGTGTTTGTATGGGGATCATTTTAACCCCAGCAGATTCTACAGAATCGTTGTAAGTAAAATACGTTTTTAGTTCGTTCGTTTGCTTATTAGGCTGACAGGCCATCATAAAAACCATCAGGCCAAATGCTATTAAAATGCGCATATACGATGTTTAATTTATTTTCCTTGTTCTGCGTAAAATTGCTTTAATATTTCGCGGCATTTTGCTATACCCATATCTTGGTAGGCGCTAAAACGCAATTGCTCAAAGTGCTCAAATTCCTCTTGGTATTTGCCTTCAAAAACGGTGTTCCAATTTTCCGCTTGCTTTTCTTCTAAACTGAAATTATTGGCGCTGACTTCAAGAATTAAATACTTTCCTTCCCAGTTCCAAAGAGCGAAAGCAATTTTAATGTGCTCTGCATCCAGTTCTAAAATTTGCTCATACAAATATTGTTGGGTTTTAGGAAGTTCTTCGTTAAGTGTACCAATATACATTGGCTTTAAGTCGCCATCGCTGCCGTCTACAACCGTGTAAGCTCTGTATGAAAGATTGCCTGAGAAATTCAGAACCAAAGGAAAATTAAGCGCTTCATGTTTGATTTTTAAATCGTGTTTTTCCACCAAGGCATCGGCGAACACATGGGTATCAAAATCATTCAAAGAAATTCGCATTGTATCGTCTTTCACTTCTATGCCCTTAATCCAACTGTCGTGCAAACGGCTGATGTATCTCTCAAAGCCATGCAGCTGCGTGCGGTTCGAATTGATTAAATCGTTGTAGGCTTGGTAATCGAAGTCAATATCTTCCGAGTCGTCCTCAACAAATTGATTGGCAAAAAACGGAATATAGTCGCGGGCATTGAGGAGGATTTTCATGGCTGCGAAGATACGGGAAGAAAGGAGCAAGAGCAAGAGGGTTGAGTGGAGCAATCGATGAAGCTTCATGTTTACGTTGCTAAATTGAATTCTTCAATCCAGTGGAGTGAAATTATGATTGCTTCGGAGAAGCTTAATTATTATAGCTAAACGAACACGTCGAAAACCAGCTCCGTAGGTGCTGAACTAAGTAAAACATGTTGTTGGAGTCCCCGCCAACAACGCCTATAGTGCGATGATCTTGTAGCCTGCCCTGTAGCGCTTTGTCATGTGGCGTAATAAAAGTGAAACGTGTATTTCTGCCACATGGTGCCACGAAGAAGCTCTGCTACAGGGTTGTTTACGAATATCTGAACCCAATCTGTCACCCCTACGGGGTTTATTTCCTCATTCTCATTTTCATTCTCACTCTCTTTTGCCCCTGATGGCAGCGGCAGCGCTGAAGGCCTGAGGCAACTATTGTTCTTTACTTTTAAAGCGGAGTGGTAACAAGCTTTAAAAAGTAAATAGAACAATTTGCAGCAGGACAAAGCCTATAGCGAACAGCAGGAAGAAGGCTTTCAAAGAAATCGTAAACAACTATATTATCATTTTATATATGGCGTTGTTGGCGGGGACTCCAACAACATGTTCTAGTTTTATTGATATTAACGATTAACAAATATCCATTATCCAATAACTAAAAAATTTCGTAATTTCGCCGCTCATTTAAAACAATATGAACAGTGCTCAAGAATTCCGTATCGAACGTGATACCATGGGTGAAGTAAAAGTTCCTTCACACGTTTATTGGGGTGCACAAACCCAAAGATCGCTTCAAAATTTTAAAATTGGTAACCAACGTATGCCAATTGAAATTATTAGAGCTTTCGCCGTTTTAAAAAAAGCCGCTGCCATTACCAACAATAAATTAGGCGTACTTTCTTTAACGAAATGCGATTTGATTTGCTCTGTATGTGATGAAATTATAGAAGGCATGCACGACGAGCAATTCCCGCTTGTTATTTGGCAAACCGGCAGCGGTACCCAAAGCAATATGAACGTGAATGAGGTTATTGCCAACCGCGCCCATGTGATGCAGGGTGGTAAATTGAGCGACGAGGAAAAAGTTTTGCACCCCAACGACGATGTAAACAAATCTCAAAGCAGTAATGATACGTTTCCTACTGCTATGAGCATTGCGGCCTACAAACAAGTTGTAGATTATACCATTCCTGGTATACAAGCCCTAAAAACAACCTTGAAACATAAGTCGCGCGACTTTATGGATATCATCAAAATTGGTAGAACCCACTTTATGGATGCAACCCCAATAACCTTGGGTCAAGAATTTTCTGGCTATGTTCAACAATTAAAAAATGGCATCGATTGTATCAACCGTTCCTTGGTGCCTGCTAGTGAAATCGCTCTTGGTGGAACTGCTGTTGGTACCGGTATCAATACCCCAAAAGGCTATTCTGAATTGGTGGCTAAAACCATCGCTGAATTGTCTGGTTTGCCAATCGTAACGGCTGAAAATAAATTTGAAGCCCTTGCTGCACACGATGCAATGGTTGAATTGCACGGTGCTTTGAAACGTGTGGCTGTGAGCTTGATGAAAATCGGCAACGATGTACGTATGTTGAGCAGCGGTCCTAGAAGTGGTATTGGCGAAATCTTGATTCCAGACAACGAGCCAGGCAGCAGCATTATGCCAGGTAAGGTTAACCCAACACAATGCGAGGCTTTAACCATGGTGTGTGCTCAGGTAATGGGCAACGATGTGGCGGTGACTATTGGTGGTTCTAATGGCCATTTTGAATTGAACGTATTCAAACCAATGATTGCAGCCAACGTATTGCAATCTGCCCGCTTAATCGGTGAGGCTTCTTTGAGTTTTGACACGAACTGTGCTGCAGGTATTGAGCCAAACTTGCCTGAGATTAAACACAAATTGGAAAATTCTTTGATGTTGGTGACTGCATTAAACACCCATATTGGTTATGAGAATGCTGCTAAAATTGCAAAAAAAGCACACAAAGAAAACAGCAGCTTAAGACAAGCCGCCATCGATTTAGGTTTATTAACCAACGAGCAGTTTGATGCTTGGGTTAGACCAGAAGACATGGTTGGAAGCAAAGATTAATTTCTTTTAACTTATATTTTAAAAACGGATCTGCTTTGAGTAGGTCCGTTTTTTTGTGGCTAATTTTTTAAGGATGTAAAGTCTTGCATCTCCATGCATTTGAAATGGCCCTTTGGGCATTCGTTGTAACCGATTTTTGAACACGGTCTACAGCGCAAATCGCTGACCTCTAAAATTAAATTTTCTTCACTCAAAGGGTGCTTGCCATAATACGGCCCCATGCCAAATTCAGGTATGGTATTGCCCCAAATAGAAACAATTGGTTTTTTCAATGCAGCGGCAATGTGCATCATGCCGGTGTCATGGGCAATTACTTTTTCAGAACCCTGCATCAGCAAAGCACTTTGGTCTATCGACAACTGTCCACATAGGTTAATGGCATTCGGGGCCACTTCAGCCAAAGCATTGCCTGCTGCTTCATCTTCTTTGCCCCCGATTAAAACCACGGGATGGTTTATGTTTTGAAGAAGTTCAATTTGTTTATGGAGCGGAAGTTTCTTGGTGCTGTGCTGCGCGCCTAGGGCGTATACATGGTAAGATTGAGGTAAGTTAAATTCAGAAATGCGGCAATTTTGGTCAATGAAAAAGTCCAAGCCTTTTCCGTCGTTCTGTACTTTGAGTTCTGCAGCGGTGTAAAGGTAGCGGTCTACAATATGTTCGTAAGGCAGCATGTTTATTTTTAAATTCACCATCAACCATTTCTCCAAATTTAATTTATCGAAAGCATAGGTCTTAACCCTCAATTTAGTGCGGATAATGCGGGTTCTGAGGTTTCTGTGCAGGTCGAGTATTAAATCAAATTTTTCAGCTTTTAATTCTGAAATTAGTGCATTGATGTCCCGGTCTAAACAATGGATTTTATCAATATAAGGGTTGCGGATTAAAAGGTTTTTGAAATTCGCTTTGGTGGCAAAATGAATTTGGTGTTCGGGAAATTGCGTTTTGATGCAGCGCACAACAGGGCTGGTCAATACAATATCGCCGATGGAGCTAAACCTTAAAATCAGTATTTTCATAAGCTGCGCTTTCTTTTGTTTTCAAGGTGCAGGATAAAGGCGTTTACATCTAAGGCATTCAAACATTGCTCTGGTTTTAAATAGCCTTTTCTCGCCACATTAACTCCGTATTGCATGTCTGACAAACCTTCTTTTTGGTGGGCATCAGGGTTGATGCTAATCATGCCACCTTTACTGAGGGCGTAATCTATCCAACGCCAATCGAGGTCTAGGCGGTAAGGGTGTGCGTTTAATTCTATCACCACATGGTTGGCGATGCAGGCATCGATAACATAGGCATGGTCTATAGGGTAACCTGAACGCATCAAGAGCAAACGTCCTGTTGGGTGACCCAAAATATTGGTGTAAGGATTTTCTATGGCTTTGGTCAAACGCATGTGCGCCTTTTCTTGGTCCATGCTCAAATTGCTGTGCACACTGGCTACGACTAAATCGAACAACTGCAAAATATCATCACTGTAATCCAAACTGCCATCCGATAAGATATCGCTTTCTATGCCTTTGAAAATTTTAAAAGGCGCCATTTTTTCATTCAATGCATCTATTTCCCGCATTTGTTCCAAGACCCTTTCTGGTCTTAATCCTCCTGCATATGAAGCTGTTTGTGAGTGGTCGCAAATACCGATGTATTCCAGACCCATCATGCGGGCTTCTTGGGCCATTTCTGCCAAGGTATGCAAACCATCGCTATAGGTGCTGTGGTTGTGCAAGGTGCCTTTTAAATCTTTATAGGTAATGAGTTTATCTTGCTCAGCAAGATGCTGCAATTCGTTTAGACCCTCGCGCATTTCAGGCAAGACATAGGGCAGTGCCAGTGCTTTATAAATGGATTCTTCTTCCTCAAAATTCCCGGCCCTCGATTGGTATTTAATCAGGTCGAGATGGCTTTCAGTTGCGGTGTGTTCCAATAAGGCATTCCCCCAGCGCTCGTGGCTGCTGTTAAACAAACGAACGTTTAAGGCTTCTAAGTAGATTAGAGTGTATGAGTCTTCGTCGCAGTCGAACAATTCAAAATTTTCGCTTTCGCACAAATGGTCCGAAATGGCCTCCAGATTTTCAGCCACCAATACATAGTCAACCGAGTGGACTATGTCATTGAAGCGCCTGAATTCTCCAACCACTTGGTATTGCTCAACCTCTGGCATGCCTTCGAAGGTTTGATCGAGATAAGCAACAACGGCTTGCATTTTGGCCCAATGAAATTGACCTTCAGCGCTGAATTTAAATTCAATGTCGTTTAATATTTGGGCTTGGGTTTTAAAGCCAAATCCTTTAATTTCCACCAAACGGTTTTCGCGGCAAGCATCCAGCAGTTCAGGTATAGAGGCAATGCCAACGGTTTTCCAAAGCACTTCAACTTTCTTTGGGCCCAAACCTTTTACCTGCAGAATGTCTTGTATGCCTTTAGGGGTGATGTCTAAAAGTTCATCCAATTCCTTAAAGCTGCCGGTTTGTATAATTTCGATAACTTTAGGGGCCAAACTCTTCCCCAATTGAGGCACTTTGTTCAGTTCATCTTCGCTCATTTCTGATAAAGAAGCAGCAATTTTTTTGATATTAAATGCAGCAGCAGCCAGCGATTTTACTTTAAAAGGATTGCCATCGTGCAGCTCATACAGTTTTGCGTATTGTGTGAGAATGTTTGATATGTCGTGGTTAGACAGCATAGCAGCTAGCGTTTATATAATTTTTTTGGTCAGCTCCAACATCAATTTGCGGGCTGAACCGTGTTTGTATATGATTTGGTAAACGGCATCCAATATCGGGGTGTCCGCATTTACCGTTTCGTTAATTTCTTTCATGGTTTTGGTGGCATAATAGCCTTCAGCTACCATGTTCATCTCCATTTGCGCGCTTTTAACGGTATAGCCTTTACCCAACATGTTTCCGAAGGTTCTGTTGCGGCTAAACTGCGAATAGGCGGTTACCAACAAATCGCCCAGGTAGGCATTTTCCTTTACATCGCGGTGGGTTTGGTGGCTGGCTTCAAGGAAACGCTCAGTTTCACGAGAGGCAGCAGATACCAACACCGATTGAAAATTGTCGCCGTATCCAAGACCATGGCAAATGCCGCAGGCAATGGCGTATACATTTTTCAATACCGCAGCGTATTCAATGCCGTAAATGTCATTGGTTGTTTTGGTGTAAATGTAATGGCAGCAGAACAAAGCAGCCAACTCTTCCGCCAAGGTTTGTTCGTTGGATGCTATGGTCAAATAACTCAATTTTTCCATCGCCACTTCCTCGGCATGGCAAGGCCCGCTAATAGCAGCTATTGAAGCATCTGGAACCATCCAAGTGCTCTCAAAATAATGGCTAATAATTTGATGCGTTTCAGGGTTCACGCCTTTAACCGCGGAGATGATTTTTTTGTTTTTGAAACTGTCTGCAGGCAATTCAGCCAAAACTTGGTGAACAAAAGCAGAGGGAACGGCCACCAAAATAAAATCGTTATTGGCCACCACAGCATTTAAATCGCTACTGAGTTGCACCTGATCCAAATCGGTAGATACATCGGTAAGGTACCTCGGGTTGTGGCCGTATTCATGGATAAATTCAATATCTGCTTCGTTGCGCAAATACCAAGTGATTTGTTTTTCCTCAGGATTATCGCACAGGATTTTTATCAATGCCGTGGCCCAACTTCCATTGCCTATTATACCAATCTTTCTCATCTCTGCTTGCGAAATTAAAGGTTTTGCGAAATATTTACTCATTATTTGTTTAGAATCCTTGCACAGCTTTTGCCAAGCGTTTGATTTCACTTTGTAGCCGCCCATAAAAGGCATAAATTTGTAAATCTATTCTATGCTGAGTTTAAAGAAGATAAAAAACAGAAACATTAAAGGTGAAGTGTACTTGCCGGTATCTAAAAGTATACTCAACCGCAATTTAATTATTAAGGCTTTAAACCAGACCTTGACAGCCGAAGATGTGCAAGAAGGCAGCACCGATGTGCAATTGCTTTACAAAGCTTTGACGCAAACAGAAGGCGAAGTTGATTTTAAAGATGCAGGTACACCCCTGCGTTTGTATATAGCCTATGCAGCTTTGAAGGGAATTGAACTCAGCATCACAGGCAATGAGCGTTTGAAAGAACGCCCAATTCAACCTTTGCTTAAAGCCTTGGAGCAATTGGGGGCAGAATTTCAATTTCTTGAAAACCCATACCAGTTGCCGCTTAAGGTTATAAAGTCTACCGACAGCAAAATTGAAGAAGTGAAAATTAATGGTTCATTGAGCAGCCAATTCATTAGCGCTTTGATGTTGATTGGACCTTACTTCGACCAAGGCTTGAACATCGAAATAACAGGCGACTTAAGTTCTGCGCCCTATGTATACCTCACTCAATTTCAAATGGAATTGGCAGGTGTAGGGGTTGAAATGGATGAAGAAGAAGAAGCCATATGGATCAACAAAGGCGTTTACAAGACCCAAGGCAGACGAATGGTGGAATCCGATTGGAGTGCTGCAAGCTTTATATTTGCTTGGGTAGCCTTGTCTGATTCGGCACAAATATTTTTACCAGGTTTGAAAAAAGAGTCGCCTCAAGGCGATTCAATGGCGGTTTTTCTATTCAATGATTTCGGCGTTCACGCAGTGTTCAGGCCCGACGGTTTGACCTTGAGCAAGAAAGAAACCACTGCCGAAACACCCATATTTGACGTAGAAGATGTGCCCGATATGTTCCCGGTTTTACTGGCCTTATGTGCCATTAAAAAAGCCAAGGCCGTGTTTATGGGCGTGGCCAATTTAAGACATAAAGAAAGTAACCGCATCGAAGCCATGTCTGAAAACCTTAAGCAATGTGGGGTAGAACTCAAGCAGGTAAACAGCGACACGGTTGAATTGGTGTACGACGAAGACTTCAGCATACCCAATAAAGCCTATCAGTTCAAGTCGTTCAACGACCACCGCATTGCCATGGCCTTGAGTTTATTTGCCTTCGAAAACGACATTGAAATAGACGAAGAAACGGTGGTTAAAAAATCGTATCCGAATTATTGGTTGGATTTTAATGCAACATTCAGGGCGGTTGATCCAGGGTCTAGGGATTAGGGGAGATTTCTAGGGTCTAGGGTACCCACCTGCGTTTCACTCCAGCGGGCGAAGTAGGGTATAGGGTATAGTTTTTTTAGGATCCTCGTTGAATAAAAGCGCTTTTGTTTTGCTTGTAAAATATTTAAACAAGTTTTTAAAAAGTTTAAATAAAGTTACTTACGGTTTTTATGTAAAATATTGACTTGCATTGATTTTAAAAAAAATGATTTGCATATATTTCCGTAAACGACCTATCAATTTATCCGTCCCGTAGCGTGACGCAGCAAAGCGAAGTCTCTGCTACTGGGATCAATTTCACCATCCCGTACCGTGACGGAACAAGGTGAAGTCTCTGGTACTGGGATCAATTTATCCGTCCCGTACCGTGACGGAACAAGGTGAAGTCTCTGCTACTGGGATCAGTTTCCCAATTTCTCAATTTATCCGTCCCGTACCGTGACGGAACAAAGTGAAGTCTCTGGTACTGGGATCAATTTATCCGTCCCGTAGCGTGACGCAGCAAAGCGAAGTCTCTGCTACTGGGATCATTTCCCCTTTCTCTGCCTAACCCTAGTTTCGCTATAGCCAGCTGCATGGACATACTGCGTATATTAAGACCATTTTGCATGTGCTTACTGCCGTTCCGCAATGCATGTTTTTTCAATTAGATATTTCACAATGCAGCTGGTCTGCCGCTGCACTTTTGGGGCAGTTTCTAAAATTGAGCCCAATTTATTTTTTATAATATGCTGATTACTAATATTTAATTATAATATGCTTAATTAATTTATTTTTTTAAATAAAGTTTGGCAATATCGCGCAATTGTACTTAATTGCGAATATTGTTTAACTAATTTGGGAGAAACTTAAACCAATTTTCGCTGAATATTTATCCATATTAACGAAGTGTAATCGATTGCTTAGAGGCTAGTAAATGATCTATAAAAGCAAAAGATATCATTTGTAATGGTGCCCATATTGCGAGCGATCCTGAAAAATAAATTGTGGTATTGAAAAAAGAAAAGCTAGAGTGTAAAAACAAATTATATAAATGTTGCGAAACCGAAATTATAAAGACCCATCAATAAAAAATCAAATGACAAAACCGGCAAATTATATTGTATTAATCATTCTCTTTTCGCTTTTTCTGAATAAGGGTATTGGACAAAGTTTTGGATGCGCTACCGATTTTATCCATAACAATCTGATGGAATCAGATTCAGTATATCGAAATCAAATACTTTTACTTGAATCTCAAATTGAAATAAGTGCGCAAAACAAAGCGAACACAAAATTTAGGGCTACCCGTTACCACATTCCTGTAGTTGTTCATGTTATCCATTTGGGCGAGGCTATCGGAACTGCTACCAATATTTCAGATATTCAAATTCAACAAGCCATTTCAGGACTTAACGACCGTTTTAAAAACACAAATGGTTTGGGTGTTGATGTTGAATTGGAATTTTGCCTGGCAAGTAAAGACCCCAATGGCAATTTAACCAAAGGTATAAATCGTATAAATGGTTCAAGTGTCACAAATTATCTTTCAAATGGGGTAGCTCCTACTGGCAATACCTGCAGTGGAGCTGTTGAAAAAACCATAAAAGATCTAAGCAGATGGCCAGTTTCTGATTATTATAATATTTGGGTAGTTAGCAAAATATGCAATGGCGGATTTGTTGGTTATGCATCCTATCCGGTGGGTGGGCTTTACGATGGTTTGGTTATCGTTTCCACCTCTATGACAAGCAACAGCGGAACTTTACCCCATGAGGTTGGTCATGGATTTTTTCTTTACCATACCTTTAATGGTGATGGAGGCAATGTTTCGTGTCCAGTAGACACCAATTGCCTTGTAAATGGAGACCGTATTTGCGATACACCACCCCACAAACAAGGGGATTGTGTTGCAAACAATCCATGTAGCTCTAATGGCGTATGGGACAATAGCCGGTATAACTATATGTCATATTGCCCATTGGTAAACCGATTTACACAGGGACAGAAAGATAGAATAAGAGCTACAGCTGCAGTTGCGCCAAGAGCAAGTTTGTTAAGTTCAGGAGCTTGTGGTTCTCTAGGTTTAAATGAAATAAACAATACGAATTTGTTTTCGGTATTCCCTAATCCTGCCCAAAGTGCGGTCAATGTAAGTGTAGATAAAAAGTTACTCGGTTCCGCTTATGTGGTTTATGACCATACTGGTAAAACAATTTTAAAAGGGGTAATATTTTCAGAGAATTCAATCATTGAAATTGGCGATTTAGCCGCAGGTATTTATTTGTTCAGTCTGGGGGAGAATTTGAAACAGATTTTTGTAGTAACCAATGAATAATTTTATTTTGTCAAACATCTAATAAAACAAACACGAAATAGTGTAATAAACAATCTGCAGCAAATAAGAACCTCGAGAATTAAACGCACTTCTATTTGCTGCATTTCCTCATTTACCAAATAAATCATAATCCGGTTTGCGAAAGCCAACGGGCCGACCACCCAAAGTGACAAAACAGAAAAAAGTGGAGTTCAGATACCACTTTAAAAAACGAGGCGTAACCGAAAAGCCAAACGAGTAGGAAAAATAAAATTTAATTAAGATGGAAAAAAACTTACCCTTTGTATCCTTGTCTTTTACGGATAATGCATACAACAAATTCATTCTTCCTTTTTTAGGGAAACTAGATGACGGAAATGTATTTAAAAAAATCATTACATTATCCTTGTCGATTTCATCCCTTGGTCTTTTAATTGGAGGCATTTATTTAACAATTACTGGACTATTTGGGGACGATGGATTTATTAAAAACTTTGTTACCAATGAAATGATAGTCGGTGGCAAAAAAGTTGGTTCTATTGTTGGGCTATTATTAGGTTCCGTAGCTAGTATAATAACAGCTTGGTCTTTGTTTAGTATTTTAAAGAAACGCACAGAACAATTGGATGGATTGGAATACACAGGTTTGTTAGACTTCGTTTTTAATAAAACTTTACCTAAATTGATTTTAATCATTGGGGAATTACTTTTTATTCTGTTAATATACGTTAGTGTTCTTCAGATATTCGCTTCTTTAGTTGGTTCTTATGTGTATGCTCCTTTATTAAGATTTCCAACCATAATTATGGGGATTACGCCTGGCATGCAAATGTTTAACCAGTTTATACCTAATCAAATCTATGGAGATTATGATCATTTTGATATGTATCTAAAAATGGGTGTTTTAGGTTTTGCGGCCTCTTTTATTGTGCTAATAGCTTTCTATTTATACAAAGAAGTTTATAGTTATATATTGAAATTAGCTACTAATTTAATTGACTTTTTACCAAAATTTGCTTTGCCATTAGCAATTAGAAGAAGAAACGAGAATTAAAATTAGTTTGTAACATTAAATTTGTGAATATGGTGGGTTTATCAGTAAATAATACCTTATGGGTAAATTTAAGATTCTGCTAAACCCGCCATGTTCCAAATTGTAAATACTATAATGCCTTTTTAACTGAAATGACTTATTGTGGTCTTAGGATATTTACAATCTAGCCAAGTCAATTTTATTTTTTAAAATTTAGATTTTTTTAATATCCTAATCCAATTGAATTTCAATTCATAAATGTCCCAATTTCTCGTTTCTGAATTCCTAGATTCCAAAACTTATTCCCCACACATTTGTTACTAATAAAAACAGTATTTTCGCCGCCCAAATGTCAACAGAAATAGAGAAGCTTAAAGCCCAGATAGAGCCGCTTCGCCAAGAAATTATAAACCATAAAGTTTATTCAGTAATACAAGACCTTAACGACCTGCAAATATTCATGAAATACCACGTGTATGCGGTATGGGATTTTATGTCTTTGCTCAAGTCCTTGCAAAATAAATTAACCTGCACCACTGTACCTTGGTTTCCTAAAGGATCGGCCGATACCCGACATTTGATCAATGAAATTGTTGTGGGTGAGGAGTCTGATGTGGATGCCAATGGAATTCGCAAAAGCCATTTTGAATTGTACATCGATGGCATGCAGCAATGTGGTGCAAACGAAGGACCAATTTTGAACTTTATCGAAGCCATTAAACAGGGCAATAGTTTTGATGCTGCCTACCAAGAATCGAATACCCCTGCAGCAGCTAGGCAGTTTGTCGATTTTACCTTTGAAGTGATACGCAGCGAAAAAGCCTATTTGCAAGCCGCCATTTTCACCTTTGGCCGCGAAGACTTAATTCCGGGTATGTTTATGAGTTTGGTGAACGAATTGCACAAAACATTTCCTGAAAGTGTATCTGTGTTTAAATACTATTTAGAAAGACATATTGAAGTGGATGGCGACCACCACAGCCATTTGGCTTTGGCCATGACCGAAAATTTGTGTCAAAACAATCCTGCCTTTTGGGAAGAAGCTAGCGCATACAGTTTGCGCTCCTTGCAACAACGCATCGCCTTATGGGATGGCGTGTATGAAGAAATTTGCCAAAAAAAAGCGCATAATTGATATGCGCTTTAAGTAGGGTATCAGCAATTTTAATTTAAAACAAAACGTTCAATTAGGGGTTTAATTACCTCTGAATTTTGGATATCCGTATCCAGATTGTGCTCCATAATGTGCGCAATTAATGCTTCGTTTTTATAACCCATGTCTTGGGCATATTTGTAAGATGTTTTTGAAAACGAAACCAATTCGTATTGGCTTTTATACAGGTCTGGGTAGTGCGCACACAGGTCGTTGTCAATTTTCTTGAAGCGCATAAACTCAGGTCTTCCAACCAAGTCGCGCATTTCAACAAAGTTTTTGCAAGCCAAATCAGCAATTGCATTGGCATTTTTAATACGCGCCTCTTGGTAGTTTTTAAAAATATTGTCCCAATTCGGGTAATGGGCTTCTATAATTTCATCCAATTCTTTCACGTCTTCAAAACTGCAATTCATACCTTGTCCATAGAAAGGAATAACGGCATGGGCAGCGTCGCCAATTAAAGCAAACTTTTTATTAACCCATGGGCTGCAGCGTATGGTAACCAAACTGCCGGTAGGGTTGCTCATAAAGTCTTCCACATAATTTGGCATCATCGGAATGGCATCTGCAAAATATTTTTTAAAGAAGACTTCAATTTCTTGAGGGGTTTGAAGTTTTTCAAAACTCCTTTCGCCTTCGTAGGGTAAGAACAAAGTACAGGTAAAGTTGCCACCAGGATTTGGCAAAGCAATCATCATAAATTCGCCCCTTGGCCAAATATGCAAAGCGTGTTCTTCGGCTTGGAAGCTGCTGTCAGGGCCAGGCACTATTTCCAGTTCTTTATACCCATAGTTTTCGTAAGTCTGAGAGTAGCTAAAACGACTGGTCTTCTGCATTTCGCTGCGCACCGCCGAAAAAGAACCATCAGATCCAAATAGGATGTCTGCAGCGATAGTCTTTTGCTCGCCATGCTCATTCTCCATTACAGCCGTGTTTTTATTTAAGTCGACCGAAACACATTTTTGTTTGAAAAGGATATTTACATTGTCAAACTCATCGGCAAGTTCAAGCAATTTGATGTTCAACAATGAACGCGAAACGGAATTGATGTATTGATCTTCTTTGCCATAGGCTTGGTAAGTCAATTGACCATCAACACTGTGCATCATACGTCCATTCATAGGAATGGCATCATTAAGCACTTGCTCAGCCAGTCCAACGCGTTTTAATGCTTCGATGCCTCGGGTTGAAAGGGCTAAGTTGATAGAACGGCCAGCATCTGCTTGGCCTTTTCTGATATCACCACGGCGCTCGTACAATTCAACTTGGGCACCGCGTTTTGCAAGGCAGATGGCCAACAATGAGCCACTCAAACCACCGCCTATAATGGCAATTTTTTCTTTCATATCGAGATGCAAACTTAACAATTAAAAAAGCATAATGTTCTATATGGTTGATGATATTGGTCAGAAAGTTTGTCATGCCTTGCGTATTGTGTTCACTGTTAAATACAACACTTCTTTTTTTGTAATTACCAACACCTATTCCTCATCGCCTTTACACTGTCTTTATCCACAGGCTTTTTTTCAAGTTTGCAATATATATCCAAGTAATACTTAGACTTCTTACATTCATTTAAGAAGAAATGCATTAGGGCTGCATTCCAAATACTAAGCGTGTAATAAGGGTCTACCGCTAAGGAATATTGCATTTGTTGTGCGGCCTTGCGCATGTAATTGCTGTCTTTTTTAAATCCGCTGAGTGAATAATAAGCCATGCCCAAATCGTAATGGTACAAATGTCGATTGCTGCTAAATGTATCGGGTTTATAGGCTTCAAGTTTATGCACCAAGGCTTCAAAATCTGAACTGTCTAACACATGGCAAACGAAGATACTGCTGTCTTGTTTTTGTAACTGCTTATAGTCTATTGCTTGAGCAAAAGCTTGGCTTAGGCAAATGAACAGTGCAATGAACAAGGGTTTTTTCATAAACAAATTTAAGATTATCGCTCTGTAGGTGCAAAATTATTAATTCTATGGAAATTTTATAATACCGCTCCTACAGAGCTCATTTTCCATTGGTATATCTTCTATAATAATTCAGCCCCTACAGGGCAAATATAATAACGCTCCGATGGAGCTATTTATCCGAACGTGATTTTAGCTCTGTAAGAGCGGCATTATGCTTGCTTCGGAGAAGCATAATTATTGTAGAAAATCAAACACACGAGATACCCGCTCCGTAGGAGCGGCATTATAATGCACCGCCTTTGCGGTTTAATATAAATGTGCCATTGACTCGCTCTGTAGGTGCGAAATTATTATAGATGCGGCATTATAATGCACCGCCTTTGCGGTTTAATATAAATGTGCCATTGACTCGCTCTGTAGGTGCGAAATTATTATAGATGCGGCATTGTGATACACCGCCCTTGCGGTATTAACAAAAATGCCTTTTATAATGCGTATCAGAATTCAATTCTAGGTTTGGATTTATGACTTTCTGTTTTTCCGCTATCTTTGCCCCGTGAAACAAATTCTTGTATTAGGCGCAGGGCGCTCAAGCTTATACTTAATTGAATATTTGGCCAAATACGCAGATCAAGAAAATTATCAGCTCTTGGTATCCGACAAAGACGTGCAGTATGCTTCAAGCCACCTAAAGGGTTATTCTTCTATAAGTTTTGTAAACACAGACATTTTTGATGAGGCTGCTGTAGTCCCAATTATACAAAATTCTGCGGTTGTGGTTTCTCTCTTGCCTGCTGCTTTGCATATACATATTGCGAAATGGTGTTTGCAAGCCCATAAGCATTTGGCAACAGCCTCCTACATTTCTGAAGAAATGAAAGCTTTGCACACCGAGGCGGAATCTAAAGGTTTGGTCTTCTTGAATGAAATGGGTCTTGATCCTGGCATTGACCACATGAGTGCCATGAAAATGATGGATGAGATTCGTGCGAAAGGCGGAATTATCAGTGGTTTTAAAAGTTATTGCGGTGGTTTGGTGGCCGATGAAGATGATGGTGAGAATCCTTGGAAATACAAGTTTTCTTGGAATCCACGCAATGTGGTTTTAGCCGCTCAAGGTGGTCCCGCTGTATTTCTTGAACATGGTCAACTAAAACTATTGCCTTACCACCAAGTATTCGCAATGCCAATTAATTATGGTATTCCAAATTACGGTCAATTAGAGGCTTATCCCAACCGCGATTCCCTTAAGTACATAGAGCTTTACCACCTCAATGGGGTAAAGGATATGATTAGAGGTACGTTCAGGAAACCTGGCTATTGCAAGGCTTGGCAAGTGTTTGTTGATTTGGGCTTATGCGACGATTCCCAAGTATTGCATTTGCCTACAAACACCACCATGAGCGAATGGTTGGGTATGTATTTGCCTGCTGGTGCGGGTAACTTAAAGTCTAAACTTCAAGCCTATACCCAATGCTCCGAAGATGCCATTGAAAAAATTGACTATTTAGGTTTTTTCTCAGAAGAGAAAATTCCAATGATTACAGGAACTTCGGCTCAAATATTAGAAGAAGTATTGAAACTTAAGTGGAAGCTAGAAGCCAATGACAAAGACCTAGTAGTGATGTTGCATAAAATAGATTATAACTTAAATGGACAAGTCCACACCCAAATAGCGAGTATGGTTTTAAAAGGGGAGAGCAATACCCATACGGCTATGGCAAAAACAGTGGGCTTGCCTTTGGCCATTGGGGTTAAATTGATTTTGGAAAATAAGATTTCTGAAAAAGGTGTTTTAGCTCCCGTATTTGAAGACATTTATTTGCCTGTATTGGAAGAACTCAAAGGTTTTGGTATCGATTTTATAGAAAACGATTTACCACTTTAAAAAGGCGCTTTTAATTTGACCCAAATGTGATGGATGGAAAATTTATCCCAAACCAACATCCAAGGCCATCATGATGACAAAACCAATGATAAAGCCCATGGTTGCAAAGTCAGCATACTTATCTCTTTGGGTTTCGGGTATTACTTCTTCAACCACAACGTACAACATGGCACCTGCGGCAAAGGCCAATGCATAAGGCAATATCGGTTGTGCGTACATCACTGAAACTGCACCGATAACACCAGCAACAGGCTCAACGATGGCGCTGAGTTGTCCCCACCAAAAACTTTTCAATGGACTTACACCTTGTCTTCTTAATGGCATTGCTACCGCAATTCCTTCAGGGAAATTTTGTATGCCTATTCCGATGGTTAATGCAATGGCAGCAGACATGGTAAAATGCGGGTCGCCCATAGCTACAGCACCAAAGGAGACCCCAATGGCTAAACCTTCTGGGATATTGTGTAAAGTGATGGCCAATACCAATAATATGGTTCTGTCCCAAGTGGTTTTCAATCCCTCTTTTTCACTCATATTGGCGTTTAAATGCAAATGCGGAATGATTTTGTCGATGATGTAAATAAAGCCAGCGCCGATTATAAAACCAACAGCTGCGGGCACCCAAGCCCAAGCTTTTCCATAGGTGTCTTCCGACATCTCTATAGCTGGGGTAAGCAGACTCCAGAAACTAGCAGCCACCATAACGCCACCTGTAAATCCAAGAAGAAAGTCGAGCCAGCGGCGGCTCATGTTTTTGAACACCAAAACCATACTCGCCCCCAATGCAGTTAATAACCAAGTAAATGTGGTTGCAAGCAAAGCTTGCATCACAGGACTCAAGTCTTTAAAATATTGTATTGCATCATTCATAGTGGTATGCAAATGTAATTTAAAATTGTTTAAACCTTATACATTTCCTCTGCAATTTTAACACAGTCAATAGCTTCTTTTACGTCGTGAACCCTCAGAAAATGGGCGCCTTTGGCCAAAGCCAACATGTGTAATGCCGTGCTTCCATTTAAGGCTTTGCTCGGTTCTGTAGCCAATAATTTCCACACCATGCTTTTGCGTGAAACACCTACCAAGATTGGACAGTTAAGGGTATGAAATACATCCAAATGTTTTAACAAATGGTAATTGTTGTCAAGTGTTTTTCCGAATCCAAATCCTGGATCTAGCACGATGTCTTCAATGCCAGCATCGCGGTATAATCTAAGTTTATTCTCAAGATACAATTTTACCTCATGCAATACATCTTCATAGTGGGGCCTGTCTTGCATGGTTTTTGGCAAGCCCTTTTTGTGCATGGCAATGTAAGGTACTTGGAGACGAGACACCATTCTAACCATGTCTTCATCGTCGTCACCCGCACTTACGTCATTGACAATGGCAGCGCCCGCTCGAACGGCATGATTTGCCACCGCGGATCTAAAAGTGTCAATACTTATAATACAATCTGGGAAGCGTTTGATAATGGCGTCGATTATTGGGGCCGTTCGCCTAATCTCCTCGTTTTCGGTAATGCTGTCTGCGCCGGGGCGGGTACTTTGTCCTCCAATGTCAATGATGTCGGCACCTTCATTCAACATGTCTTCACATCTAAATAAGGCTTTGTCTATGGTATGATATTTGCCGCCATCATAAAAGGAATCATCGGTCGTATTTAAAATGCCCATCACTTGCGGACGGGTAATAGAATAGTTAATATTCTTGATTTTGAGAGAATAGGGTTTGTATTCCGCGAACATTGGATATATTTGCAAAAATAAAGATTAAACAGCAATAGTGGATAATACACTTCAACAATACAATACAGAAATAGGCAAATGCCGTGAGTTGTTTGAGAAAAAGAACACCGATTACGGCGACTCGTGGCGCATCTTAAGACCTAAAAGTGTTACCGATCAAATAATGATTAAAGCCTTGCGCATTAGGAGCCTCGAAGAAAAAGGCGTAAGCAAAGTGGGAGAGGGTATCGAAGATGAGTTTATCGGGATTTACAACTATGGCATTATTGGTTTAATGCAACTCAAATACGCCAGCAAAACAGAAGACATGGGGGTGTCGGAAATTATGGCGATGTACGACCATGAGTTGGAAGAAACCCGCAGTTTGATGCTTAAAAAGAACCACGATTATGGCGAAGCTTGGCGCGAAATGCGCGTGAGCAGTTTTACCGATCTTATACTGATGAAAATTAGCAGAACCAAACAAATAGAAGACAATGCAGGGAATACTTTGGTGAGCGAAGGCATTGATGCCAATTACCAAGACATGATGAATTATTCTATATTTGCTTTGATTACCTTGCACCAAAATATTAAGTAGACCATGAAATTAATTACCTCTATTTCCAGAGTTCTTGTTGGATTGTTGTTCATCTTTTCCGGGATTATTAAAAGCAATGACCCTAAAGGAACAGGAATAAAACTCAATGAATATTTTGACGTGTTTGCCTCTAGCATGCAAAGCGCTCAAGATACCTTAAAGATTTCAGTGAGTGATGACTTGGGCACCGTTGAGTATTTTGACAATACCTTTATTTCTTCCGATAGTTTTGCCAACATAGAAATCAACCAATCGGCTCCCCGAAAAGAATACTTTGAAGGCGATCAAGATTCAACCTATGGCTGCGAAGTTTTTGTGCTTAAAAATAGCGCCGTGCTGTTTAATGCTTTTTATGAACTTGGAGACTCAATTGATCCTGTGAATTTTTCTGTCAAGTTAAGCAATGGTATTTGTGCCGAAAATAAAGCCAGTTCTAAGGCCTTGTCAGAACAATGGAATTTGAGCTTGAGCGCCAAATCAAAACATGAATTAAGCAAGCGTGTTGCAACATATCCATACGTGCAACAAGACTCATTTTGGGTAGGCGTTTTTAGAGGAATGAAACCGTACTCTTTACTGCTCTCTGTGATCATGTGCATTCTAGAGGTTGTATTGGGCTTTGCTATTTTAATTGGATGGCAACCCAAATTAATGAGCTGGTCTATCCTGCTGATGGTTTTGTTCTTTACCTTTTTAACTTGGTACAGTGCTTATTTCAATAAGGTAACCGATTGTGGTTGTTTTGGCGATTTTATAAAATTGAAACCGTGGCATTCATTTATAAAAGATTTGGTGCTCCTGTTCTTTATTTTAATTATATTTATCAGAAAGGATAAGCTTATTCCATTGTTCTCTCCTTTGTTTAGCATCAATGCAATGATTGTGGTAACTTTAAGTTCAACGGTCTTTGCCATTTATTGCAACATGTTCTTGCCGGCTTGGGATTTTCTTCCGTATAAAGCAGGCAACAATGTAAGACAAATGATGGAAGTGCCAAAAGGTCAACGCGTCACTGATTCTACCGTAATGGTTTATGTCTATAAAAAAGACAATAAAATAGATTCTTTTGTATACCCAAATATGCCCGACTCATCATGGGCCTATGTAGACCGTTTGGACAGAATTATAGTGCCCGCTTGGAAATCCAAAATTCATGATTTTGAATTTATTAAACGCGACGAAAACGACATCAACATCAAAGATACTTTATTGGATGGAAAAGGATATTATTTGTTGCTGGTGGTAACCCATTTAGAAAAGTCGCATGAAAGTTCTTGGGACAATATAAAGTCTATGGCCATTGAAGCTAAAAAAGCTGGCATACCTGTTTATGCTGTCACCTCAAGCCCTTTGGAAATGGCCGATGTATTCAGTAATGAAAAGCAATTGCCATTTAAATTTAACAATGCCGACGAGACTTTATTGAAAACGATCGTGCGTTCAAATCCTGGTGTCATGTTTTGGCACGATGGAACCGTTTTGGATAAATGGAGTTGTAGAAGTATACCTTCTATGAAGGCCTTAAAAAATCTAATGAAATAAATATGTTTCGCTACTTGGTAAAGAAGCTCAGCGCTGGGGTAGTGGTATTGCTCGGTGTGGTGCTTTTAATCTTTGCCTTGTTTGTTTTATTCCCCTCCGCTGAAGAGATTGCCTCAGGGCAAAGAGCCGATGCCGCTACCAAGGAAGCCATGCGCAAAGAAATGGGTTTAGACCAGTCCAAAACAGTTCAGCTATTTATTTATTTGAAAGACCTTTCGCCAGTTGTAATATCAAAAACATTTAATCCCGAATACCAAGGGTTATTGGTTCAAGGCAAAGCCAATTATGGCTTCATGCTGAAATGGCCATACTTAAGAAAGAGTTACCAATCAAAAAAACTGGTCTCTTCAATATTAGGAGAAGCCTTTATCGGTTCTTTGGTTTTAGCTTTTTTTGCTATGGGCATTGCCTTGTTTTTGGGCATTGGTCTTGGTATTGTTTCTGCATTAAAGCCAAGTGGGTTTCTCGACCGCTTCAATTTGGCCATTGCCACACTTGGAATTTCTTTGCCTTCCTTTTTTCTTGCAGTTATTATTGCTTGGTTATTTGGTTTTGTTTTAAAACCCTACACTGGACTGTCTATGACAGGAAGCCTGTATGAATTGAATCCTGCAACAGGGCAAAATCAATTGGCATTGAAACACATTATCTTGCCAGCAATAGCCTTGGGAGTTAGACCGTTTTCTATTATTTTGCAATTAACCCGCAGCAGTTTAATCGAAGTGATGCGTCAAGATTATATCCGCACAGCGATGGCAAAAGGCTTAAGTAAATTTGAGGTGATAAGAAGACACGCTTTAAAGAACGCCTTAAATCCTGTTGTAACAGCAGCCAGCGGTTGGTTTGCAAGCTTATTGGCCGGTACGTTTTTTATTGAATACATATTCAGCTGGAAAGGTCTTGGGAAGGTCTGCATAGACGCCTTGCAGCAAAGTGATTTACCAGTGGTGATGGGTGCCGTGCTTTTAATCGCATTTATATTTATTGTGGTCAACGTATTGGTTGATTTAATTTATGTCTTTTTAGATCCTAGAGTTAAACTAAGTTAAAGCATGCGTATATATATAATAGGTATGCCGGGCACAGGCAAAACACATTTTGGCCGCTTAATGGCAAAAAGCTTGCGTTTGCAGTTTTTTGATTTGGATGAACAAATTGAAAAAAGAGAAGGTGCTTTGGTGAGGCAGATTATTCCTGAAAAGGGCGAAACCCATTTTAGAGAAGCAGAACATGAGGTTTTATTAAAATTAAGCAGCAATAACAATTGTGTGATATCTTGTGGAGGTGGTGCGCCGATGTTCTACAACAACATTGAAATAATGAAAAGCACAGGAATTGTAATCTGGGTAAACACAGATTTGAACTTAATTGCCAGAAGGATTTTGCAAAATATAACGCGTAGACCATTGTTTATGGGACTTAACGAAGAGCAAATTTTAATAAAATTGCATGAAATTTACGATTTGCGCAAAAAAAAATATGCAAAAGCGGATTTGGTTTCGGAAATAAATACAGCACACAATACTTCGTTAACTTCTGTTATTCAAGGAGTTATAAAAATTAGCCAAAGGCGAAAAAAATGAATTGTGAATTGAGTGTTAATATTTATTTTGAAAAAAATATTGGAACCCCTTGGTTTTATTAAACTTTACAATACTTTTGACCTCAAGAATTCATTTAAAACAATAACATTTATTAATTATTTCAATTATGAACAAATCAGATCTAATCAGCAAAATGGCCATTGATGCCAAAGTAACAAAGTCACAAGCTCAAGCAGCTTTAAACTCTTTCATCCTTGCAACAACAGGTGCATTGAAAAAAGGCGACAAATTAATCCTAGTAGGTTTCGGAACTTTTTCTGTAACTAAAAGAGCTGCAAGAACAGGTCGTAACCCACGTACTGGTAAAGAAATTAAAATCGCTGCTAAAAAAGTGGTTAAATTCAAAGCTGGTGCAGACTTGTCTAGCAAAGTAAAATAATTTTTACACCTAACTATTAACACAAAAATCCTCTTGCAACAGCAAGGGGATTTTTTTTTACCTTTGCACTGTGCAGAAACATACAAATAGGGAAAGATTCTTTGGCTTTTTGGCCCAAACTTCAGACAGCCCTTTGGCTATCGAAATTCAAAAAGCGGAAGGGGTTTATTTGCACGCCAATGGTAAAACCTATATCGATTGCATTTCAGGGATATCGGTAAGCAATCTTGGACATTCAAATGCGGCTATAAATGAAGCATTGAAAAACCAAATTGACAAACACCTGCATCTAATGGTTTATGGCGAAATGATTCAGAGTTCTCAGGTCCAATTGGCTGAAAAACTTGCAAGCTATTTACCAATTAATTTGCAATCGGTTTATTTTGTAAACAGTGGTAGTGAAGCGATAGAAGGTGCCATGAAATTGGCCAAGCGCTATACCGGGCGCTCACGTTTTGTTGCCCAAGAAAATGCTTACCACGGATCTACCCATGGTGCTTTAAGTTTGATGAGTGACCCGTATTTTAGTAATTCCTTTATACCCTTATTGCCGGGCATTGATTTTATTAGGCAAAATGACCATTCTGAAATCAACAGTCTTATCACCCATCAAACTGCTGCGGTTTTTATTGAACCCATTATGGGTGAAAAGGGTTATTTGCCTTGTTCAATTGCATACTTAAAAGCAGTGCGTAAAAGATGCGATGAGACAGGAACACTCTTGGTTTTTGATGAAATTCAAAGTGGATATGGCCGCACGGGTTCCTTGTTCGCTTTTCAACAATTGGAGGTCGTTCCTGATATTTTGGTCTTGGCCAAAGGTTTTGGTGCCGGAATGCCATTGGGTGCTTTTATTGCATCGAATAACATTATGCAGGTATTTACCGAAAATCCTGTACTGGGGCACATTACCACTTTTGGCGGACATCCTATGAGCTGCGCCGCTTCGCTTGCGGCCTTAAATTATTTACACACCGAGTCTATCATGGATGGAATTGAGGAAAAAGAGCACTTGTTTCGTCGTTTGTTGGTTCATCCCAAAATTAAAAATATAGATGGCAAAGGTTTGATGTTGGCTCTGGTTTTTGAGGATGCAGAGTTTTGCAGAAAAGTTATTGATGCCTGTGTAGACAGTGGTTTACTGATCGATTGGTTTTTGTATGCAGAGAATAAAATACGTTTGTCGCCCCCGCTAATTATAAGCAAAGAACAAATCGAAACAGTTTCTGGCATTGTTATTGAAAATATTCAAAAGCAATGCAACCCATAGGATAAAGTTGAATTTAAAAAAGTAAAGAAAAATAAAAATACACATACAAAATGAAAAAAATCAGTTTAATTTTTACCTTGACGCTTACAGCATCAGTAAGCGTGTTCTTAATTGGATGTAGAAAAAATAAAAACGAAACTTTAGAAACCATTGTATCTGCAGAAGACAATTCAACAGCAGAGAATGAATTTACCTCATTGTTTGATGTTGCCGACGATTTTTCGAGCAACGACAGAAGAACCCGTGCTGGAAATACAATTCTACCAAGTGGTGCGGTGCTTACATTCCAAGACAGCAGTTATACGGATGGAGACGGGGTTGAAGCAACCATCGATTTCGGTCCAATCAAAAATACAGTACCTAAAGGCAAGATATGTCAGGATGGGAGATTTAGAGCAGGTAAAATTCACATCAGTTCTAATAGAAGATATTTCTTAGACAGCGCTGAGCTGTTAATTACAGTATCTGATTCTGATAAATATTACGCTGGCAGCGATGGGGTAAGTTTGACCCAATTGATTGGCACTGTAAAAATCAAACGTGTTGATGCCGCAACATTAAAAATTGATGTTATGGATGCGCGTGCCATCAATGATAAAGGAACTGTGGCTTGGCAGAGCTCAAGAACCATAGTTAAATTGGTAGATGCGGGTGCTGGAATTTTGGGCGACCAATTTCAAATAACTGGAGAAGCCTCAGGTGTTAACCGTAATGGCGGAAATTTTACAGTGAAAATAGATTTGCCATTGTTAAAGAAAGTTGAAATGGGTTGTGCAAGGACTTTTGTTAAAGGTAAAATAACTTTATCAAATACAAGCACAGGTAAAACCATCTCTATTGATTACGATCCCTATAATGATCAAGCCTGTGATTTGTTTGCGAAAGCAACAATTAACGGGAAAGAATATTTCTATACAGTTAGATAAAATCGGCTGTTCATTGATTGATATTGTAAGACTCCCGGGGTATAAATTGCCTCGGGATTTTTTTTATTTTATGTTTGTTTGTTTACTTTAGTATTCTTAATTTTCAAGCTTGATAAGCTCTAGCCGCAATCTCGTATTTAAGTCTCTTTTATTGGCAATTATTTTCTTGTTTTCTTGCGTCAATCAATCGTCTAAACAAAAAGGAAAATTGGTTTTAAATGAAGAAGGATTTTTCAATACCGAGCGTGAATACAAATCATTTTCAAACCATTTTTTAGACAGCCTAAAAGCTTTCTTTCCAATAGATTTTAATGGAACTGTTTTGGTGTATAAACAAGGAAAATTGTTTAAAAAGGCCTTCGGAGAAATTGGCTTGGCGCATTCATCTGAGATGCTTATTGATGATGTTTTCCAATTGGCCTCAGTGTCAAAAACAGTTACAGCAGTTGCGACGATGGTCTTGATTCAAGAAGGTAAATTGGCCTTAGATTCTCTGGTGCTCAAGTACCTGCCTGATTTTCCTTATCCAAATGTAACTATACGCCAGTTGTTAACCCATAGAAGTGGCATCGCCAATTATATGTATTACACAGATACGTTTTGGAAAGATACAGCTAGGTACATGAACAATGAAGAGCTTTATAATTTCATGAAAGTGTCAAAGCCAATACCCTCTTTAAATCCGGGTGCTGGTTTTAGTTATTGCAACACCAATTATGCGTATTTAGCTTACTTAATTTCTAAAATCGCTGGCTTACCCTTCCATCAATTTGTGGAGGAGCGCATTTTTAAACCAGCAGGTATGCGCAATTCGTTTTACTTAGGATATAAACCTGCACGCATTAAGGCCAGGGTGCTTATTGGCCGCCTTAGCCACCACGAATACAACGAACCCTATTATATGGACGGGGTTTTGGGCGATAAAAGTTTGTACAGCAATGTTGAGGATATGTTCTACTTTCATTTGGCTTTGTCTGAGGGTCGCTTAATCAACAAAACTTTGCTAAATTTAATGCAAGAGCCATCATTTCAACACAATGTATATGGAGGAAGTTACGGTTTAGGATTTAGATTAATGAAAAACTATACCGGACAATGGACTTACCACAACGGTTGGTGGCGAGGGTTTTGGACATCCTTTTGGAACCGTTTTGATGAGCAAGTTTGTGTTGTAGTGCTTACCAACAGCAAACACAGCAGCCATGTCGATAAGCAGGGTTTGGCAAATTTTGTGTTAACAGGGCGTTGATTTTTTAACGAAAAAAACATTTGAAAATATGAATTCTTATGGCTTATATTTGTGAACACAACATGGGAACACCCTATAATACATAACATCTATCTAAAATACTATGTATTAATTACCGTCTTACAACCAGAAATACCGCACTTTTTTACGCCACACTTTTATTAATGACAGAGACAAATAAGCATTTGAATGATCCACAATTAGATGCAAACGACCAAGCACTAGAAAACAAACTAGTATCCCTAGAAAAAATAGGCGATGCAGAAGATCATGATGAGTTTTCAGAAGTTGAGGAAGAAAAACGTGACCAAACAGATTATTCTGGATTCACCAAAACAGATTTCCTTGAAAAGGCTGAGCAATTGGTTTTTCATCCAAACATTAAAGAAGCGCACGACATCTTCAAAAAGATACGTGTACTGTTTGATGATGCCATAAAAGCAGAACGTGTCGTTTTGGTAAAGGCTTGGGCAGATGAAGGAAATGAAGTAAGGGAGTTTAAACCACCTTATGACGAGGTAAAAGAAAAATTCTATAAAGTTTATACCACTTTCCTTGAAAAGCGTGCTGAAGAAAAGAAGGAAGCTGAACAAGAGAAGCAGAAGAATTATATGGCAAAAAAAGCCATTATAGAACGCTTGAAGGTTTTGTCAGCGGAAGATGAAACTGAATCGGTTTTTAAAGAGGTTTTAGAACTTCAAAAACAATGGCGCCAAATCCGCACCGTTCCAAGAGAGCATATGCAAGAGTTGTGGGAAAACTACCGTTTTTTCTTAGATAAGTTCTACGACAACCACGCCATTAACAACGAACTTAAAGAAAAGGATAGACAAAAGAATCTTGAAATAAAAATTGAACTGATTAAAAAAGTATCAACCCTTCAAGAAGAGAAGTCGATTAAGAAAGCCCATATTTTATTAAATAAATACCACGAAGAATTTAAGAACGCAGGTCCTGTTCCTGGTAAGGATGTGGCAGAAGAAATTTGGAAGCGTTTTAAAGAGGCATCCGATCAAATTCTGAACGATAAGCGCCAAGCTTTAGAATTAATAAAATTAAAGCGCAACGAAAACTTAGAATTGAAAAAGGTTCTTTGCGAAAAGGTTGAGCACATGAACCAATTGCCTTTAACATCCCCTAAAATGTGGAAGGAAAAAGCCGAAGAAATTACGGCGATTTTTACAGAATGGAAAACAATAGGGCCTGTTCCAGAGAGTGTTAACGACCAAATTTGGAAACGTTTTAGAGACGCTCAAGGCGTCTTTAATTTAAATAAAAAGCAGTTTTTTGATTCTTTAAATTCTGGCAAAGAAAAGAATTTAGCCCTCAAAATAAGCTTGTGCGAAGAAGCCGAAAAGGCTGCCGAAAGTACGCAGTTTGATGCAACAGCCAAACTTTTAATTTCATTGCAAGAAAAATGGAAATCTATTGGACCAGTTCATGAATCTAAGAACGAAGAAATTTGGATGCGCTTCCGCTCGGCATGTGACAAATTCTTTAAACGCAAAGAAGAGTTTTACAAAGTGAAGAATGTAGGGGAAAAAGAAAACCAAACCATTAAAGAACGCATCATTGCAGATGCTACTGCTTTATTGGCTATTGAGGAAATGGGTCCTAGTTTTGAAGAATTAAGAAAATTACAAAAAGAATGGAATTCATTGGGTTTTGTGCCGATTAAAGTAAAAGCGGATTTGCAAAACAGATACAGCAAGGCAGTTGATGCCATTTATAAAAAATTCAAGCAAACTGCAGATGATAACAAAGCTTTCCGTTTTAAGGAACATTTAGAGACCTTGTCAACAGCGCCAAATGGCGATGATAAGATTCGCTATGAGGAACGCCAGATTAACGACAAATTGCGTGCTTTAAGAGACGATGCCGCAACGTTGAAAAACAATATTGAATTCTTTGCTAAATCTAAAAATGCGGATGCATTAAGAAAACAAATTGAAGAAAAAATTGAAGTTTCGAATCAACAAATTACAAAACTGCAAGAAGAACTTAAATTGATACAATCTTACAGGAATACTAGGTAAACTCTAATTTCTGACTAGATTACCATGTTGAACCGAATACAATTTGCTGTTAATTACCTGTTTTATTTTTTTACTGCAGGCAATAAGCATTCTGTGCATTCACCTTTTGTATACGACCTGGTCACTAAGGTTATTAATGCCCGCCGCATTAAACCTGAATACCATACCTTCGAATTGATTCGCAGCAATATGCTTAAAAGCAATGCGGATGTAGAAATCTTGCCAATTGGAGCTTCATCGTTTTCTGGCAAAAAGAAATTGAGTGATTTGGTCAAAAAAAGCGCTAAATCGGCCAAGTATGCCGAACTATTGGAGCGTTTATGTGCCTATTTCAATCCGGAGTTTGCCGTCGAAATTGGAAGCTCAGTTGGCATCAGTACCATGTACCAAGCTGCTGGTATTAAACAGGGTTTTTTGTTTGCCCTAGAGGGCAACCACGACAGCCTTAAAATTGCCCAACACAATATTGAAAAAGCCGAATTGCCGAATGTTCAATTTCGTGAAGGGCTGTTTGAACAAACCTTGCCGCAATTGTTAAATGAATTGCCAAGGGTTGATTATGTGTTTTTTGATGGCAACCACCAGTTAGATGCAACTTTGCAATACTTTGAATGGTGTTTGCAAAAAGCCCATAGTGGCACCGTATTTGTTTTTGACGATATTCGTTGGAGCGACGATATGCTCTTGGCTTGGAATAAAATTAAAAACCATCCTTTAGTGGGTGTAAGTGTCGACTTATATGCTATGGGCATTGTGTTTTTCAGAACTGAACAAGAGAGGGAACATTTTACCATTCGTTTTTAATGGGTCAAAATAAAAAAATATCGATTCAAGAGCGCATCAGAAATTTTATTCTGGTAAAAAAGCTTGTAAACTTTTTAGACAATATTTATTTGCCGGGTTTTCAAGGCGCTTCCTTATATTCGGTCTTTCAGTTTTTCTTTAAAGGCATTATCAGTCCTAAGTTTAATTTGTATGCAGGGTCTTTGTCGTGGAACTTTTTTTTGGCCATTTTCCCTTCCTTAATCTTCTTATTTACATTAATTGCTTACATCCATATACCAGGCTTTAATTTGCAGAAGTCCATTCTCCTACAAATGGATTTTTTCTTGCCAGATGATGCGTATAAAATTGTGCGGACAACTGTAAGGGATATTATTTCCCATCAGCGTTCAGGACTTTTGTCATTTGGTTTTTTATCCGCTTTGTATTTTGCTAGCAATGGCGTTTTCTCTATGATGCTGGCTTTTGATAGCAACTTTAATGAAGGTGAAAAAAAGAAACGCAATTTCTTTCAAAAACGCGGCAAATCTATTTTAATTACTTTGGGTATTTCCATGCTGATATTATTGGCTTTAAGTGTTTTGATTTCTGGTAATTTATTGTCTGTTTGGATCATTAAAATGAAATTGATTAACAAAGCGGTGATGTTGGTTTTTGTTACGGTTGTTCAATTTATCACCCTTAGCACGTTGGTGTTTTTTATTATGAGTGCCTTGTATTATTTTGGTCATTCGGCCAAAGAGCGCTGGAAATTTTTCTCTCCAGGGGCCATTGTCTCGACTGTGCTGTCTTTGTTAGCCACCTATGCATTCTCTCATTACGTAGACGGGTTTGATAGCTACAACAAGCTCTATGGAAGTATAGGGGCAATAATCGTCTTGATGTTGATTATCTATTTTAACACCTTGTGCATTCTGGTTGGTTTTGAACTCAATAAAAGCATTACCACGGTGGTGAAAATAGCGCAAGAACAGCGTAAGAAGGAGAATCGATTTAGGGGGGACTAATTATTTTTTGTCGCCTTATCCCGCTATCCACTATAGCCCATTCCATTATGCCCAGGTTTTGTATGCGTTGCTGAGGCTAGTTGTTTTACCCTGTGGCGTGATTGCATTTAAATTGTCAAAGCGATAGCGGAGGCAAAATCATTAGACTAGTCTCTGCCACAGGGACGCCGCCCAGCACCTGCAACAAAACTTTTGTGCCTAATTGCCTGGGGCTGCCGTTACTATCGGTGGCGGTTTAGGAGAATGACCCCCGTACCAGAGACTCCACTCCATTGCGTCATGATAAGGGGTATAAGTGAATCTGAGGATTAGTTTCGGTAAGGAGGATTGTTGGATTTTTTTCCAAGTCAACAGCAAGTCTCTGGAAAATTGATTTGGGAATTCTTTTCAGAAATGGGTTATTTGTGTATGAAATTTTTAAGTGTTCTTTTGTTCTTCTTGCTTTTTGTGACCGCTTTAAAGGAGTTCAATTGGAATATTGTATTTGAGCAACTGTATAAGATTTGATGTAATTGCGACCATGCAAAATCCCTCACAACACTTCATAACTTGGAACTACCGCTCCGAATCCGCAAAATTTACATGCAACCGTATTATTGTAGTGATATTTAGTTGCAGGTACTATTCTAAGACGGGTTTTGAAAATCGGTTTTATGATAGTTTTATCTCGAACAGTTTTAACCTCAAACTCCCCAGTTTCCTCTTTATATGATTCAGACTTCTGAGTTGCAGTTTGACCAGTCATTGTAGATTTTACCAATTTCATTGCAAACCATTTTTCGCATTTGGGGCATTTTTCTTTTTTCCCTTTTTTAACTCCATGTTTTAACACCATATACGAAAACCCGATAATTAAGCCTATTATAATTTCCATTTTACTATTTTTAATAAAATTCGAATTAAGCGAAATAAGTTATCATTACCAAATGATACAAGAAGAGTTTTTGGTTTGCTGTAGAGCCAAGGCATGCCTTGGCTAAAAGGACGCAAATCTGATTTTATGCCCCTGCAAAAATTCACTCAAGCGCAGAGCCGCTTGGACGAATTTTTTTGGGGCATAAAAAAAACCCAACTAAAAAGTTGGGTTTCGTTTTTCATCTTGCGGAGAAAGAGGGATTCGAACCCCCGTTAGCTTGCACTAAAACAGTTTTCAAGACTGCCGCATTCAACCGCTCTGCCATTTCTCCTTCTGAAAACGGAGTGCAAAAGTAAGGAGTTTTTTGAAATAATAAAATTTTTTTAATGGAATTATATATTGCTTTGTTTTTTTTAACTTTATATAGCTGTTGCCCTTGTAAATGAAAGTCTTAAAAATTCAAATACTTAGATATATTAAATAAGTTATAGATTAATAATTTATTTTTATTTTAAACTTAAAGGTTTATATTTGCACTGTTTTTATAAATTTATAAGATTATGGTAACTTTACAGAAGAATTTAATGCAAAAGCAAATGGATGAATTGTTGAAAGCGTTTGCTACAGGTAAGCAAAGTGCACAATTGTCTGTTGCCTGGATTCAGTCATGCCGTTTGGCTTTGGGTATGTCGCTGAGGCAATTGGCTGAGCGGATTGGTGTTTCTGCTCCTGCGCTCAACGATTTTGAGAAAAGGGAACTAGCAGACACCATTTCTATCGCAACATTGAAAAAAGCTGCAGCAGCCATGGATATGGAATTGGTGTATTATTTCAAGCCGAAAGTCGGGTCGTTAAAAACTGTAATTAAACAACAAGCTTTGAAAAAAGCGAATGAAATCATCATTCAATCGAATCAAGCGATGAAGTTGGAGGATCAGGAGACCAGTAAATCAAGTCAAGATCGAGAATTGGAAAGACTGGCTAAAGATATTATGGATAAAATGCCTGGGAGTTTATGGGATTGATTTTGCATTACAAGGCTGGACAAACACCCCTAAATCCGGAGCAAATAAATGGGTTAAAAATTAAAACCTTAGTAACCCAAGCGCAATTGAATGAATTTGAACAAGCCAATATCAATCAGGCTTTAATGGGCTTGAATTCTAAAAGAAAAATAAAGAATATACTCTCCGAGGACTTTGTTGTTCAATTGCATAAACGGATGTTTGGCATGGTTTGGAAATGGGCGGGGAAATTTCGCCACACAGAAACCAATATTGGAATTGAATGGACAAGAATTCCAATTGAACTGAGAAAGTTGCTTGACGATACTAAGTTTTGGGTTGAAAACCAAACCTATAGCCCTGATGAAATAGCACTAAGGTTTAAACACCGTTTGGTTGCCATCCATTGTTTTCCAAATGGCAATGGTAGGCACTCAAGAATTATGGCCGATTTAATTGCCGTTCAGCTCTTAGGAAGTGAGAAATTTAATTGGGGAAATAGCAGTTTGGTGGCAAGTTCGGAACAAAGAAAAAACTATTTAAAAGCCTTGCAATTGGCCGATCAAGGTAGTTTTTCTCAATTGTTGATTTTTGCCCGTTCCTAATTTCAAATTCATATCCTATACAAACTCTCCAATTCAAACTCCCCATTGATCTCCCTTAACGCCTGCATAAATCCTTCTTTATTTTCTGGTGATACCAAAACCTCCTTTTTCTTGCCAGCCATTGTATAGCGTATGGATAGGCGGTCGATCGAATTGGCGGGCGCTTTAGATGGATCGCGGCTAGATTTTATTTTGTAGATGTTTGAAATAGGAATTTGTAAGCTATAAAAACGACCAGCATCTATCGTTAAAACACCATCTTCAATGCTGTAATGTGTATTAATGAAAATATCGGCCAGATATATTGCATTCGCAATGAGAATTGGTAGTCCCAACCAAACTTTTTCGATAATTAAAAGCAACGCAACTGCAATTAAAATTAGACTCGGAAACAACACAAAGCCTTTGCCTATTTTTGATTTAAACCGTTTCATAAAGCAAATATATGCCATTCAATTTTAGTATTTAATTTTTATTTATGCTGTTTTTGTGTAATTTTGTATTGTAAACCATTCATTAAAACCATAATTAACTATCAATGACTGATTATTCATACATAAATTGGAATTCTATGAGCGATACAGCAATCGCTGAATACATCGGAGGTTTTGTAAAGAATGAACGTGTGCTTCAGGACATGACCCAAGATGAATTGTCTCATGCCGCAGGAATTAGCCGCTCGACTTTAAGTATTTTGGAGTCTGGGGGTTCGGTTACAGTTCCAACTTTGTTACAAGTTTTGCGTGTCTTAAACCAATTGCATTTTTTAAATGCCTTTGTGGTGCAAGAGCAAGTAAGTCCTATAGCCCAAGCAAAAAAAGAGTTATACAAACGAAAACGCGCAAGTAGAAAAAATGCAAAAGCGAAAAAAGATTTTAATTGGTAATTATGAATACAGCATTTGTTAAAATATGGGGCAAATTGGTGGGAGCGGTGGCCTGGGATCAGAAAACTGGCATTGCCGCATTTGAATACGACAGTGGTTTTAAAAACACTGGGTTAGATTTATCGCCTTTTAAAATGCCCATCGATACCAAGCGAACTGTTTTTAGTTTTCCTGAACTGAAACAGAATCCACAGATTCCTTTTAATACGTTTAAAGGATTGCCGGGTCTTTTGGCTGATGTTTTGCCCGATCGGTATGGAAATCAACTCATCAATTTATACCTTGCTCAAAGCGGTCGGCCATTAGACAGCATGAATCCTGTGGAAATGCTTTGCTTTATTGGTACGCGCGGCATGGGTGCATTGGAGTTTGAACCCAGCACAGAAAAGGAAACAAGTCGATCTGCTGCCATAGAATTAAAAAGTATGGTTGAATTGGCCCAACGCTTGTTATCGAACAAAGCATCATTCAAAACCAATTTTATAAACGAAAATGAAAAGGCTGTATCTGAGATATTGAAGATTGGAACTTCAGCCGGAGGTGCCCGTCCCAAAGCCATTATAGCCTATAATGAAAAGACTGGTGAGGTTCGTTCGGGGCAAACCAATGTGCCAAAAGGGTTTCAGCATTGGCTCATAAAATTGGATGGTGTGAGCGGTATACAAGTTGGAGCGTCTTCGGGATATGGAAGGGTGGAAATGGCGTATTATAATATGGCTATTGCTTGTGGAATAAACATGATGCCTTCAAAATTACTACAAGAAAATGGGCGGGCGCATTTTATGACCAAACGTTTCGACCGCGAAGAGGACAATACCAAACACCATATTCAAACGTTCTGTGCCCTCAAGCATTTCGATTTCAATGAGGTAAACAGCTTTAGCTACGAGCAATTGTTTCAAACGATGCGTGAGTTAAACCTAAACTATGCCGATGCAGAGCAGATGTACAGGCGCATGGTGTTTAATGTCTTGTCCCGCAATTGCGACGACCACACCAAGAATTTCTCTTTCCGCTTAAAACAAGATTCTAAATGGGAACTGTCTCCAGGATACGATATATGTCATGCTTATCAGCCGCAACACCAATGGGTAAGCCAACATGCCTTGAGCATCAATGGCAAGCGCAAAGACTTTACCAAAGCAGACCTACTTCAAATTGGAAAATCGATAAGCTGTAAAAATGCGGCTTCTATCATAGAAGAAATTCAAGGTGTTGTGAACCAATGGAACGACTATGCAAAAGAGCAAGAGGTCGTGCCGAAATTAAGAAAGGAAATTTCTAAGACTTTGTTGGTTTTGGGGTAAGACTACTTCAAGCGTTGGCAGAGTAGTGAAAAATATTAAAAATTTTCTTGGGAAACATTTGCATTGTATGATACTCACACAACGCTCGCGCCCTTTGACTGTAGGTGCTGCCACAAATGAATAATCAGGTAAACGAAATGCTTAGTGGCAGCAGTCCGTTTGCGGCAAAGGGTTCCTTTTTGCGGCAAACGACCGGAGCGAAGCGGAGCCGGAGGGCGAAGAATTGGCGCCCATAAAAAAATCCCCTCGAAATGAAGCGAAAGGACTTTCATGTATTAATTATGGAGCTTTCTCTAAAACACAAACCCCAAACGCAGCCCACCTGTATACACGCCAAAAAGGTTGCTGCTGCTTGATCCTAGTGTTTTACTGTTTACTTCGTTTGAGCCCAAGCGCACGTGTTTTTCACTACCTTCGCCAGTGTTGCTGATACCAAATAGGCCAATGCCACATTCAGCGCCTAAATAAATGTGTTCTGTAAAATAATAGTCGGCTCCCATATAGCCACCGAGGTTCAATCCAAAAGTAGAACCTGACTTTGAATGGTAATAATCGCCATTAATGACAAGGTTATTGCTTGGATTGGCGTACCCAGAATTGCTGACATCTTTTCGTGCTCCACCATTTAATAAGAGGCCAATTTGAGCACCCACGAATGGCGAAAGTTTTTTGGTGCCTACAAAGTGTTTTTCGATGCCGGGCGAGAAGCTGAATCCAAAACCTGATCGGTTTAGGACCTCAGAAATCACCGTGCCTTGAGGATTTGAAACAGAGTATTTGCTGCTGTTAGAGCTCATGCCCAAACGCAAACGAAGCGCCACATTGTCTTTCAAGAAATAACGAAAACGCAATTCAGCAGGCAGATTGTATGAAATGGCGGCTATGCCAGTTTGGAAATTTAAATTGACCTCAGCACTGCGCTCGCCTTTGATTGGTTTTTGTGCTACTGCGCCGCCGATTAGGCAAAAGGAAAACAAAAGTCCTAATGTTTTTTTCATGGGGGGGTGTATAATGAATTTCAAAAATAATACTTTCATTTCAAATTCTTTATGGTCTATGTAATTGGTGGTGATGTATTGTTTCATAGTCAGTTTAACTCCGAACTTTTACTTTAATCGATTTGCCTATAGATAATGTTTGCTTGTAAGCTTATATTTGCTCTAACTTAGTTTATGTTATTTTTCTCATCAAACAAACGTGTAATTTTTACATTTGGTTTCAGCTTTTTTTTCGCATTCGTTGCGCAGGCGCAGGTATTTTCAGGTCAAGTTATTGATCCTGATAAAAAGAGTTTGCCTTACACAGGACTTACTTTAAAGCGTGATTCAGTAAAAATCGCCGGCGGTTTTACCGATTCTTTCGGCAAGTTTGTATTTCGGCGCTTAACATCTGGTAATTATACCTTGCAGGTAAAAAGTTTACTTTATGAAGCAGAAACCATTTCGTTTTACCTCGATTCTGCTCAACGCCTGAACCGCGTGGTTCAATTGAGCAACAAGATTGACAACATCAAGGGTGCGGCCGTTATAGGAAGAAAAGATGCCATCACACAAAAAAATGACACCATAGAATACACTTCCAGCAATTACAAGGTTAACAAAGACGCTACGGCGGAAAACTTGATCACTAAAATGCCGGGTATTACCAATGAGAACGGGGTTATTAAAGCCCAAGGTGAAGAGGTTAAAAAGGTAACCGTAGATGGGCAAGACTTTTTTGGAGATGATGCCTCTGCAGCATTGAAAAATTTACCCGCTGAGGTGGTAGATAAAGTTCAGGTATACGACCGTATGAGCGATCAATCGCAGTTCTCGGGCATCAACGATGGCAACAGCAGCAAGACCTTAAATATTATAACCAAAGCAGGTAAAAACAATGGGCAATTTGGTAAAATTTACGGTGGCTATGGAACCGACAACCGCTGGGCAGCAGGCGCCAATATCAACGTATTCAAAGGCAAGCAACGCCTATCATTAATTGGCATGAGCAACAACATCAACCAACAAAACTTTTCATCAACTGACATCTTAGGCCTAACAGGTAACACCAATATGGGCGGTGGAAGAGGTGGTATGGGTGGCGGCGGAATGGGCAGTTGGGGCGGTGGCAACAACAACTTCACAGTGAACAACCAAAGTGGTATTAACACCACCAATGCCATTGGAATGAATTATTCATTATACGGTGGTAAAAAGTATAAACTAACGGCCTCTTATTTTTTTAATACGGGTAAAAACACAACCTCATCCTTTTTAAATAGAACCTATTTCTTAAGTGCATTGAGAAATCAGTTGTATAGCCAAGGCGATACAGGAACCACGAACAACAGCAACCATAAATTTAATGCCCGCTTCGAATACAATTTGGACACCAATAATTCTATCATATTTACCCCTCAGTTTAGCCTACAAGGAAACAAGAGCAATACCTTGTTTTTGGGTAAAACAGCTTCACAAGAGGCCGTGAATATGAATCTATCCAACAGCAAAACCATTTCAAATACCAGTGGGTATAATTTTAACCAATCCCTATTGCTGAGACATAAATTTAAGAAAGCTGGGCAAACAATTTCCTTAAACATTAACACCAGCAACAGTAAAAATTCGGGTGCTACTTTGTTGGAGTCGGGCAACTACTATTACGAATTGGATACCATTTCAAATGTCTTCAGGCAGAACTCAGACCGCAACAACAATACTTTTAGTTTCAGCCCTAACCTGTCTTACACCCATCCAATTAAAAAACGCTCTGTCATTGAATTGACTTATAATCCTTCATTGAATTACAACAAGTCAAGTAAGTTGACCAAACGTTTGGATGTTTTTGGTGTGCCATATTATACAGACAGTTTGTTGAGTAATACCTTCGACAACAACACCAGTACCCAAAAGGCAGGTATGACCTACCGCTACAACTATAAGAAGGTATCGTTTAACATTGGAGCTGATGCACAAAGTGTGAAATTAAATGGCTTGCAAACGTTTCCGTTTAACAATGAGTTTCACCAACCGTTTAACAACATTTTACCCAATGCCATGTTCACCTATGCGGCAAGCAAGTCGAGCAACCTTCGTTTGTTCTACCGCAGCAGCACCAACTTGCCCAGCATCTCTCAATTGCAAAATGTAGTTAACAACAGCAATCCTTTGATTTTGAGTGCGGGTAATGCCAATTTGGTTCAAGAGTTCAGAAACATGATCCATTTACGATACAGCAAGAGCAATGTGGCAAAGGGTCGCACCATGTTTATTTACAGCAATCTAACAACAGCTTCAAACTATATAGGCAACAGCACCACCTTGGCGATTAAAGATACTATAATCAGTGGCGTGGCTTTAAAGAAAGGCGCTCAATTGAGTTTGCCGGTAAACTTAAATGGCTATAAAAGCTTTAGGGCCTACTTTTCTTATGGGATGCCAATGAAGAAAATTAAATCAACGTTTAATTTAAATCTCGGACAAACCTACAGCAGCACCCCAGCTTTGATCAACGGGAATACCAATTTTAGCAACAACTTCAACAGCAATATTGGGCTTGTTTTGGCCAGCAATATCAGCGAGAGTTTAGACTTTACTTTGAACTATACAGTGAATTACACCTCGGTTCAAAATACCTTGCAAAGCAGTTTGAACAACCAGTATGTGATTCAAAATTTCAATGCGAAAATCAATTTTATGCCAACTCCAAAATGGGTGCTTAATGCAGATATCACCAACAGTTCTTACAAAGGATTGGGTGCAACATTTAATCAGAATATTTGGTTGTGCAATGCGGGCTTTGGATACAAGTTTTTAAAAGACAACAGGGGTGAGTTGAAGCTTTCGGTGTTTGATGCTTTAAAGCAAAACACCAGCATCGCCAGAACCGTAAGCGAGAGTTATATTGAAGATAAAAACACGCAGATATTAACCCGTTTTTATATGTTGACTTTCACGTATTCTATTCGACATTTCAAAGTGAAACCTGCGCCCAAGGATGCGGGCAAAAACAAAAAGTAATTTCATGAAAAAAGGCAGTTTAAACAAGCTGCCTTTTTTATTTTTACTTGAATGTGGTAACCGTAGTTATAACTGAGGGTATGGCTGTTTTGCTTGCCCTCAAAAATTTCCCGTATTTCATTTCATATTCAATCCCATCAATAACTATTTTTTCGCCGTTGTTTAGTTTCGACAGTTGGTACAAATCGTCTTCCATGGTGTGTATGCTGCCGCCATTGGTTCGAATCATTTCAAGATAGTCGGTGTTGATGCCAAATTGTGCCCCACAAAGAATCAAGCGGATAGGAACTTTAATTTTGTAAAGTAGCGCCAAGTCGCGGGGTGTTGCATTGTTGTCGGCAATCATTATCACTTCTTTAATGTCTGGATTGTTGCTAAGACCTTCTAAAACAGCCTCTAAATTATTTTCTGGGCCATCGCCTCCGCCTCCGCTGCTCATGGCCATGTTCATGGATGTAGATAAATCTGAGAAGCAACTTGTATGCACATAATATAGTCCACCAACTTGACCAGTTACTTTCAGATTGTCTGGCATATTATCTCCATCGTTAAAGAAGATAAAATCGCGGTTATGGCTATTGCCATTAAGGTGAAGTTTGTGCCACACTTTAAATTGGGCCAAATAAGGGTACATGCTGCTTGTCACATCTGTAGCAATTAGGCAATTTTTCCATTGCTTATTGCGGTCAAACACCTTGAATATCACATCGGGGGTATTGGCAATACCTGTTGTTTTTATTATGCGTTTTCCACTGCTGTCAACATAGTCGCAGACAATGTCGGTGCGTCGTATGTACAAAAATGAGTCGAGGGTGAATTTTCTTCCTTTGGGTAGAATAGGGGACAACATGGTTTCGATATCGAGACCCGACGCGTCTTGACTGACATAAAGCGATATTCTACTGCTGATTTTTTTACCGTTAAAGCGAGAGGGTGTGTGTTTCAATTTATCATTCAATAGGTGTAAAATCTTCCTCACTTTGTGCGGCATTTCGCTGGAATCTGCAAAATACAATTCACCATTTTTATTCATTATTAACTCCAGAACATATGACGAAGAGTCTTTTAATTCATCGCGCAAATACCGGGCAAGTTTGTTTTTGTTGTCTTCATTCCAACCATTCAGACTAGGCATTTTATTGCGCCTATTGATTTTACGCATTTTAATGGTGTCGCATACTTTGCAATAGCTAAGCTTACCAACAGCGATTAATGAATCCATTTTTTTGCTATCAGAACCACCTTCGTATACGCTGATGTAATAATCCATCAAAGCAATTTCTGTTTCACTGCTTATCATTTCCGCTTTGCTTTTTAGTTTAATAACAAAGCCATGGAAAAAGTCTTTACAAGCATCGGGATCTTCGCAACCTGTTTGTTCAACCCAATTCCATTGTATGTTTAAATTGCCTTTTAAGCCTGGCATGCTTGCGTAAAGTTTGTCCATACGTTGCGCATTTAAGGTCAATTGGTCGAAAGTCTCGCTCAATCTGTAGCGGCTATAGACCAAAGAAATAGAGGCAATGTCTAGTGCTTTTACCTTTTCCAGTTTGGCTTTTGGAACCGCCCCATTAAATTCCATAGGAAAGTAAAGTGTGTTCGAATCTCCTTCATGTACCTCGATTTTCGTGGTACTTATTCGTTTTAGTCTCTTGGGTAAATTGGGCACTTCGGCGCAAAGGCTATAAACCAAAAATTGAAGTAAAATGGCGATGAGGGAGCTTGTTTTAAACATAGGCGTTTGGTTTACAAATGATAAACGATGGCTCTGTTTAAAATATTGCATAGAATTTAAAAAATATTTTTGGAAATAATTTGACCTTTCTGTTTTGAGTTTTTCCCTTAAATTTGAATTTTATTATGAAACTGTTTTTCTTCTTATTATCCATGGTGTTTTTGAACTTGAACGCCCAGTTAAGTCTTGAGAATATCTGGTATAGCCGCGAATTTAATCCCAAGTTTGTTCCAGGTATGCAATTCTTAAGCGATGGCTCAAGCTATTGCCGTATGGTGGATAACGAAGACAAATCGCGTTCATGTAAACGCTATGAAATTAAAACAGGCAACGAATTGGGAACTATTTTTTCGACTGACAAAATATTGCTTGATCAAAAATCCATCAACATTGAATCGTTTTCATTTAGTCAAGACGAATCGAAAGTGTTATTCACCAACGGTTATGAAGCGGTATACCGCCACAGTGGTAAAAGCAACACCTGGTGGTATGACACCAAAACCAATCAATTGGTTAAGGTTAGCAACAAGAAAATCATGTATGCCAGTTTAAGTCCCGATGGAAACAAAGTGGCTTATGTGTCTGACAACAACTTGTTTTATTTTGATGTGCAAAAAGGAAAAGACATTCAAATCACTTTTGATGGATTGAAAAATTCGATTATCAATGGTGGAGTCGATTGGGTTTATGAGGAAGAATTCAGTATGAGCAAAGGATTCGAATGGAGCCCTGATGGTTCTTTTATTGCTTATTACCGTTTTGACGAAAGCAAGGTGCCTGAATTTGGAATGGATATATTCGGAGCTTTGTACCCTTCACGTGAGGTGTGGAAATACCCTAAAGCGGGTGAAACCAATAGCCGCGTTGATGTTTTGATTTATAAATTGGGAAAAAAGAAACCAGTACTTTGTGAAACGGGTTCTCAAAACGACCAATACTTACCGCGTATAAAATGGATGAGCTCCAACTACCTAAGTGTTCAACGTTTGAACAGGCACCAAAACAAATTGGAATTGATCCGCTATACCTATCTGTATCCCAAAGGTGAAGTCTTGTACACCGAAGAAAATGAAAAGTACATTGAAGTTGATGAGTGGACATTTACCCGAGCTGCTGAAATGATGCCAGAGCATTCTGCATACTTTACCAGTGAAAAATCAGGGTACAAACATTTGTATGCTTTGGGTCAAGATGGCAAAACAGTAACACAATTGAGTTCTGGAAATTGGGAGATTGATCAGTTTCTAGGCGTTAATAAAAACTTAGCCTATTTCACTTCTGGAATGGACAATCCTGCTGAAAGACAGCTATACCAAATGGACATTAAAACCAAGGTCTTGACTCAGATTACCAAAGAAAAAGCTTGGCATTCAATTTCATTTACTGAAACTTTTGAATACTTTACCGACCAATATTCTACCATGTCAAATGCAGCGGTAACGGTGATAAACAATAGAGCAGGTGAATTGCTGCGTTTGTTGGAAGACAACAAGACTCTAAATGATAAATTAAGCGCTTTGAAATTTGCCCCAATTGAATTCGGTAGCTTCAATAGTTCAGAAAATGTAAAGTTGGATTATTGGAAAATTGTTCCACCTGATTTTGATGCCAATAAAAAATACCCTGTTTTGTTTTTTGTTTACGGAGGCCCTGGCTATCAAACGGTAAAAAACCAATGGCAAGGTGCCAATTATTTATGGTACCAGTATATGGCCAAATTGGGTTACATCGTTGTTTCAATTGACAACCGTGGAAGCGGTGGAAGAGGAGAGGCTTTCAAAAAAATGACCTATTTGAATTTGGGTAAATATGAAACCATGGACTACATAGAAGCAGCAAAATATTTTGGAGCACAAAGCTATGTAGACGCATCTAGAATTGGTATATTTGGTTGGAGCTATGGTGGTTTTATGGCCAGCAATTGCATCACCAAAGGTGCCGAGGTGTTTAAGGCAGCCGTTGCGGTTGCTCCGGTTACCAATTGGAGATACTACGACAATATTTACACCGAACGTTACATGCGCACCCCGCAAGAAAATGCAGCGGGTTATGATGACAATTCGCCAATCAACCATGTCGATAAAATTAAAGGCAAGTATTTGTTAATTCACGGAACGGCTGATGACAATGTGCATTTCCAAAATGCCGCTGAAATGGTTAAAGCCATGAACGAGAAAAACATTCCTTACGATGCTGAGTATTATCCAAACACCAACCACGGTATTCGCGGTGGTAAAGTGCGTTTGCATTTGTTCGGTAAAATCACCAATTTTTTATTGATGAATTTGTAGGGTAAAGTAAGACAGCTAACTTTAGGCGAATATTGCTTGTATGCCCTGCGGCCTACAATTCCACTTTAAATCCCATTCTTTCAAAAGCCGCTTCAGCCAATTCGGTTTCGGCTTCTCCTTTGCCTAAAGTGCCAGGCATGAGTATTAAGCGCTTGTTTAATTTTCCTTCTGCAGTTTCAAAACTTGCCACAAAACGGTTGCGCAGCAAGCCAGGAATACTGCGTCTGATACGTATGCTTTTAATGTTCTTGTATTCGATGAGTGAAACCGCAGAATAGCGCAAGCTGTACAAAGCGCCAATGCTTAAATATAAACCTAGGCATAAATACAGCAAAGCATTGATGTTGCTGTGTCTTTGGTATTCAAAGTTGGCATAGTAAAACAGGCCAATTGAAAGCAAAAGGTAAATACCAATAATGGATTTAATGGGGTCTTTGCTGCTTACTTTTGAGGGGTCAATGGTATTGGTCCTACCCATAATCAAACGGTCGCTTAACAAAAAGCAGTAGCCATTTTTTGTTCTGAATTTTTCTTTGACCTCGTTATTCATAGACCATAACGAATTGCAGTTCTTTCATCAGTTTTCCATAATAGTTCTTCATGTGTTTTTCGATCACATTCATTTGTTTGTAATATTGACACATTTCAAAATATAAAACGTCAAAAATGGTGGAACTAACAAAGGGAACTTCTTTTTTAAAACCACTGATGCAAAGGGCCCCCGTTTTTTTAAGAATTTTTTTAATCTGGGGTCTTGAGATGTTAAGGGTCTCGCAACTTCCAAGATGTAGAATTTTGTTTTGTAATTTTCCATCAGCCATTTCAGCCAATTCATCCAATGAAAGGATGTTTTTTGGACTTAATTTTAATCCGTTGGGAACCCCGTGAAAGGCCATGTAAAAAATACTGAATTGGGCGTAACGTTTTTTGGTGTATTCGTTGATGCGGTTTTCCAATTCTTGAGGCGTGCTGCAGTGTCTGTGAATGTATTTGATTTTCATTCCACTGGCAGTCTCCATAAATTTTAAAGCGTTTTCAATGGTGTCTTTTTGACGTAAATCAGGATGCCAATCTCCTTCTAAACAAAAGATCTGTTTGGCGTAGCTATTGGCTGTCTTCATTGGTTCAAATGCTTATTTTACAATTTGGTGACATTTCTATAAGCAATAATACTTATTTTTGACAAATGTATAGATTTTTACAAATAAAACCATCATTAAAGCCATAATAAAGTGATTAAAAGGTTACTCTTTATTGTTTTATTTTTAATTATAAGTTCTTGTAAATTAAGTGCTCAGGGAACCGCGGGCAAGGATTTTTGGGTGGCTTTTATGGCCCAAGATTGGGGTTGCTATTACAATAATTATTACTACAACAATGACACAGCGGAGCTGTTTTTGTCTTCTCAATTTGCCGCCAAGGTAACAATTACAGCTCCAGGACAGAATTTCTCCAAGTCTGTTACACTTGCACCCAATATTACGACTATGGTGCGCATGCCACGTGAGGTGGTGTGCCGTTATTCAGATTCTGTAACCACCAATGGAGTTAATATAAAAGCCGATACAACCATCAATGTGTATGCAGTAAACCGTTATTGGTGGTCAAAAGGTGCAACCGTGGTTATTCCGGTTACTTCAATTGCGTATTCACCAGAATATTTTATAACCACCAACCACGACAATAACTCTTGGGGTTGGTATTGTAACGGCAAAAGTTTACAATCTCCTGAATTTACAATCGTTGGTATAGCCGATTCGTCGGTTATTGAAGTCGTTCCCACCGGTGCCTCATCAAGAAATAGTCCAGCCAATCTGCCCTTTCAAATCACTTTAAAAAAGGGACAAACCTTTCAATACATGACCACCGATAACGACCTTACAGGCAGTATCGTTCGGTCGAAATACATCAATTCTAAATACGCTGTGTTTGCGGGCAACAGACAAAGCTACACGAATAGAACATACAATAATTCAACTTGTTACAGCAGTTGGGACCACATATACGAGCAGATGATGCCGACCATAACTTGGGGCAATAATTACACGGCCATGCCATTCAAAAACAATGTGAAAGGTTATACCTTGAAAATTGTGGCTGCAGAAAACAACACCACGGTGCAAATCAATGGCAATTTTCTTTGCAATCTGAACCAAGGTAAATTTTACACCCATCAAGTCTATGGCGATTCTCTTTTGAGAATAACAGCCAACAACCGAATTTCAGTAGCCCAGTTTGCCTTGGGTGGCTATGGATGCAGCAACCATCCAAGCAAGCCATACATTGGAGATCCTGCCATGATGATGTTGTTCCCAGACGAACAGTTCGGGCAAAGTGCTACGGTTAATACCGTAAGTCAAAAAATGTGGTGGTGGTGGAGCAACAACTGGTGGTGGCAAAATACTGGTTCTGAACATTACATCAATGTAATGACCAAAACTGCCGATACAGCGAATTTTCAAATCAACAATAAAAAACTGCCCTCTGCTTCTTGGAAAACTAAATCGAATTTCAGCAACTACCATTTTGCACAAATTCAAGTGGACAGCGGTAGCCATTATCTAAAAAGCAATAAAGGGTTTTTAGCCTACGTCTATGGTTACCTATGGTATGAAGGCTACGCCTTTGCCGCGGCTGCAAATTTCAAAGCCATTCAAAACAACTTTGTCATAACCAATGCCCAATGCAAAAAAGATACAGTTGTCTTTCAAGCGGTCCAAAACGATAGTTTTTCCAATTATTCATGGAAGTTTGGCGACAACACCACCGCAACTGGGCCCAATGTAAAACACAAATACAGAGATACTGGTTGGTATACGGTCAAGATGTATTGTTACCAGAAACGGACCAATTCCAAAGACTCGGTAACAAAATCCTTATACATTGCAGATACAAAAATCCAATCCTTGTTTGGCAAGGACACCGCTATTTGTGGCAAGGTCAACTTCGTTTTAATTTCAAAAGGTTTTAACATCGACAATGAGTATAAATGGAACGATGGTCACCCTGTGTATTACCGTGCGGTTAAAAATCCTGGTTTGTTGTGGTTAGAAGTAAAAGAAAGAAATGGTTGTGCATTTAGAGACACATTTAGAGCCAGCAACAGTGCATTTCCAAAAGCAAGTTTTACGGTTTCTAACGATTCGTTTTGCTTAAACCGAAACATCGATGTGGTGTTTAAAAACCGTTCTACATGGATTGATACCGTAACAAGTTACCGCTGGGATTTTGGGGATACCGTTATAACCACCATGGATAGCGTTGTGGTGCACCGATTCAAAAAGGCCAACACCTTCCCAATTATTTTGAGGGCTAACACCAAGTTCGATTGTTACCACGATACCTTTATGGTGGTGGATGTATTGCCTTCACCCAAGGCCAATTTCACTTTCATTCGAAAAGATACTTGCTTTAACAACAATGCCATAGAATTAAAAAACAACACCGTAATAAATACCAACGACCATAGACGTTTTAAATGGTATTTCAGCGAAGGTTTTGTAATCAGCAATGGCAATCCTGTAGGCAAGCGAACTTACACAGATTCTGGTGTGTTCAGGGTTCTGTTGATTTATGAAAACAAGAACGGATGTATTGATACCATGAGCAAATCGCTTACCGTGGTGCCGAACCCGAAAGCAAACTTCTTGGTACCTAATGCGGTATACTGTTCCCGCGACTCAATTCCTTTTAAAAGCATCTCGTATGCCAAACATAGACCCCTCGCTTACCAATGGAATTGGGGTGATTCTACAAATAATAGCGCTGACTCATTAAGCTACCACAGTTTTGCTAAATCAGGTCAATACAAAATAAAACTTTCGGTTTGGTCGCCTCGAGGTTGCCGCGATACCATCCTTCGAACAATAAATATCAACGAAACACCGGTCATCGATTTTGCCATCAACAAAGATACCCAATGTATCAATGGTCATTCTTTCAGCTTTACAAATGCCACCAAATTTAAAGGCAGCCTCAATTACAACTGGAATATTTCAGATGCCAGCAGCAGCACCGACAGCAATTTTTTAAATAAGACCTTCAGCAAAGATTCTATTTATTCGGTTAAACTATCCAGCACCACCAGCGTTGGTTGTTATGCCCAAAAAATCAAATTGGTTTATTTGGGGGCCTATCCAGATTCAAAATTCTCGGTTGCTAATGCCCGTCAATGTTTCAAAGGCAATTTGTTCAACATCAACAACAACAGCAGCATCCGCTATGGAACGGTGGCTAAGAATTTATGGACTTTTGGAAATGGAGATTCTTCAAAACTAAAAGACATACGTAATTATAACTACAAGACAGAGGACAGCTTTACTGTTCGTTTAATAACAGTCTCGAATCTTAATTGCCGAGATACCGCAAACGCTATGGTGGTAACCTTCCCACAAGGAAAAGCCTTGTTCCCTAGCCTAAATCCTGTTCAGTGTTTCGACCAACACCAATTTGTTTTCCCGAATACATCAAGCATTAAATCAGGCTCAATGACTTACGGCTGGACCTTTGGCGACAACAGCAGTTCAGATAGCATGAGTCCTGTGAAAAAATACAACAGCTATGGAATGTATTCTGTCGGCTTGGTGTCCACAAGCAACCACAATTGTAAGGATACCTTTACCAGAGAGGTGCTTGTAAATGCCAGTCCACTTGCTGCATTCAACATCAATAAAGACAAGCAATGTTACAAAGGCCATAACTTCAATTTTACCAACACCTCAAGCATTGCAAACGGAACAATCGCTAACAATTATTGGAACCATGGCGATTTGACTACCACATCAAACATCAGCAGCTTAAATAAAGCATACCCCAGCGAAGACACCTTCAAAGTCCACTTGGTGATCGTTTCTAACAATGCCTGTGCGGATACCATCGAAAAACAAATCGTGGTTTATCCGCAGGCCAAGGCCAAGTTTGTTGTAAACAAAGATGTGCAGTGCTTCAAACAACAAAATTTTGTGTTTACCAACCAATCGACTGTAAAACATGGTCAATTGTCGTACAGCTGGAATTTTGCCGACGGCGTCTTCAGCATCGACACCAATCCGACAAAAAAGTATATTAAAGACTCTGTTTACAATGTGCGTCTAATCAGTAATACAGAGAACGCTTGCAAAGACACAGCGAACAAAATATTGGTTTTAAGCGTGAGCCCTGATGCTCGATTTGCCATTAGTAAAGACCGCCAATGCTTTAGAGGAAATGATTTTAGTTTTAGCAATTCAAGTTCGGTTTCCAAAGGCAGCATTGTTCAATACAATTGGAATATGGGTGACAATAAGTTCTTCAATACCTTTAATGTAAACAATTATAAATACAGAACCGAAGATACCTTTAACGTAAACTTGGTGGTATTAAGCGACAAGAATTGCTATGACACGGCTCGAAAAATTGCTGTAACATTTGCTCAACCCGTTGTTAAGTTCTTGATTCCTAACGATAGCCAATGTTGGCAAAAGAACTTTTTTGTAATCAGTAACCAAACCAAATTAAAGTACGGTGTAATCAGCAGTTCATGGAATTTTGGCGACAATACCTTCTCAAATGTTTACCAACCAAACAACAAAATTTATCCGAACAAATCTGCATCTTACACCATTACCTACAAAGCAGTTTCCGACCATGGATGCCGCGATTCAGCGCAACACGACATCGCTTTGTTGGAACGCCCTGTATCTGAATTTACCATCAACGATTCCATTCAATGTTTCAAAGGCCACCTATACAGTTTCGCTAATAAAACGACTTTTAGTGCCATGAGCACTTTAAGCTATTGGTGGGATTATGCGAATGGAAATAAGAATACCGGAATAATGCCTGTAAATGCAACATACAGTAAGCCGGGATTGTATCCAATGGGCTTGGTATCATATTCTTCTTTGACAAATTGTTACGACACCATTGAGAAAATGATCGTTGTGGCCCCGCATGCCAATGTGAAATTTGCCCTCAACAACGACTCCCAGTGCTTTAGATTTAACCGTTTTGTGGTTCAAAACAATTCGACCGTTCAATTTGGCAGCATGCTTTACAATTGGAATTTTGGCGACAATACCAAAGACACTTCAAAGAGTCCAATTAAATCATACAACAATAGCAGTTCATACACCATTAAATTAATGGTTGAAACCAATTACAATTGTAAAGATTCTACAACACTTCCTGTGGGTTTCTATGCCACACCGAAGGCTGTTTTTTTAGTCAACAATCTTGACCAGTGTTTTAATAAGCACAGTTTTGATTTTACCAATACATCCACTGTTAGCAGAGGTAATTTTAGCTCTAAATGGTGGTTTGATGACTTAAGCACTGGCAATTCAAAAGATTTTATCGGCAAACAATTTAACTTGCCTGAGAACCATTTTGTGGAATTGTCAATCATTACCGATAAGGGTTGTGTGGATACATCGAGAAATTTGATTTACCTCGAAAACCACCGCAATTCTAAAATCGATTTTACAGAACTAGACTCCCAATGTTGGAAGAGCAATTTGTTTAATTTTGTTAACACCAAGACCAATGCGCGCGTTACGTTTGTAAGCAGCAAATGGGTTTTTGGCGACGGGCAAACGTCAAATCTTGACCAGCCAAATTCTTTGAAGTTTAGAAACGAAGGTTTGTTCAAAGTAATGTTGGCAACGCAATCTGCGGTCTCTTGCATGGATACTGCCTACAGAACGGTGCGCATTTATCCGCATCCTAAGACCTCATTTACCGCCGACAAGGTTTGTTTTCCTGAGCCTGTAGTTTTCAAAAACAATACAAGCATTAGTTCAGGTATAATTAGGAGTTACGACTGGAAATTTGGCGACAACAGCAACAGCATTATTTCTAACCCAATACACAATTACACCAATGCTGGGGTGTACAACGTGCAACTGATAACTAGTTCTGGCTATAACTGCAAAGACACCTTGTTGATTCCTTCAGCAGCGGTTGTTCAGGCCAAGCCAACAGCAAATTTTAGCTTCACCCAATTGCCTACCATAGAGCAAGACCAAACCCGTTTGCAGTTTAAGAACCTGTCTTCCGCAAACAGTACCAGATTTGACTGGGAATTTGGCAATGCAAGCAGCAGCAAACAAAAAGAGCCTATTGGCTTGTACCAAGACACTGGAAGGTTCTGGATTACGATGGTGGCTTATACCAGCGAAGGCTGTTCTGATACGGTTCGCAAAACCACAGGCATGATTATCCCTGATTTCTTCTACTATTTACCAAATGCATTCACACCAAACGACGACCCATTTAATGCCAATTACAAGGGCGTTGGAAGTGCATTTATATACAAATTCCATTTAGAAATATTCAACCGTTGGGGCGAAAAAATGTTCGAAACCTTCGACATCAATCAAGGTTGGGACGGCACCTACAAAGGCGAAATCTGCATGGAAGGTGCCTACCTCTGCCGCGTTCAATTGGTGCCATTCAAAGGAAGGATGAAAGTCTATCAGCAGATGTTTATGTTGATGCGGTAGATCCCTAGCCCCTATTTAAAGGCTTCCGCGCACGCCATCCCATCCAGCGCCGCACTGACTATACCCCCTGCATATCCAGCGCCTTCACCACATGGGAAAAGATTTTCGATCTGGGTATGACGGTAAGTGTCTTTATCGCGCGGAATGCGCACAGGGGAGGAGGTTCTGCTTTCTACACCCACCAATAGGGCTTCGTTGGTTCTATAGCCTTTCATGCTTTTGCCAAAATGACTCAAGCCTTCAGCCAATGATTGTCCAATAAACATGGGCAATATTTTATGCAAATCAGCCGACCTTACCCCCGGTAAATACGAACACTCTGGTAAGTCTTTTGAAACTTTCTTTACTATGAAGTCGTCCATGCGCTGAGCCGGTGCAACTATGCTTTTGTTAAGCGCAAATGCTTTCTGTTCCACATGTTTTTGAAATGCCAAGGCAGCCAATGGTCCTTCACCATAGGTTTGCAACCAATGGGCCGGGTTAACTGTTACCACCATGCCACTGTTCGAAAATTTGCCATTTCGTTTGCTCGGACTCCATCCGTTCACCACCACTTCGCCTGCATCGGTTGCTGCTGGTGCTATAATGCCTCCCGGGCACATGCAAAAGGAAAACACGCCATTGCCTGCTGCTTGGGTCACCAAACTGTATGACGCAGGTGGCAAATATTCTCCGCGGTCGGCCATCTTGTATTGTATACTGTCTATAAGTTCTTGGGGGTGTTCTATGCGCAAACCCAGAGCAAATGGTTTGGCTTCAATATGGACATTTTTGCGGCTCAACAATTCGAAAATATCACGGGCCGAATGTCCTGTTGCCAATATTACGGCATCTACCGTTACGTCCTCGTTTCCGTTTACCTGTATGCTTTCTATTTTACCATCTTTGATGGAGAAGTCTGTAAGCTTGGCGTTAAACCTTATGTCACCGCCGGCTTTGATAATGGCCTCGCGCATGTTTTCAATAATGCCAGGCAATTTGTTGGTGCCAATATGCGGATGGGCATTGATTAAAATATCGGGATTGGCTCCATGGTCTACAAAAGTTTGTAAGACTTTTAAAACATTGCCGCGCTTTTTACTTCGGGTGTAAAGTTTACCATCGCTGTATGTTCCAGCGCCACCTTCGCCAAAGCAATAATTGCTTTCAGGATTTACGACAAGTTCTTTGTTTAATACAGCCAAATCCCGTCGGCGGTCCTTAACGGTTTTACCTCTTTCAATCACCAATGGCCAATAACCATTTTCTATCAACTGCATGGCGGCGAATATGCCAGCGGGGCCAAAACCAATCACTGCGACTCTTCGCTTTAATAATTTTTCTTCTGACAAATTAAAACCACGCGGCAAGGCTTCCATGGTTTCGCCATTCAAATAGGCTTCAATACGCAAGAGGTAAACCGGGCTTTTACGCGCATCGATAGAGCGTTTTAGAATTCTAAATGCCGTTAATTGATCATTGTCTATGCGCAGCGCTCGGCATACTTGTTGACGGATAAAAACCTCGTCGAAGGCCTTCGCTGGTTCTAGTTTTAATTCTAATTCTTCGGGCATTGGGCTGGGATTAGAATTTATTCGCCTTCAACTGGTGCCAATGGTTTGTTGCGGGCTTCTAAAGCAGCTAGTTTTTCTTTTGCAGTTGCTACAATCTCAGGGTTGTCAAATTGCTCCATCACACTATTTAAAGTGGCTTTTGCTTGAAATTCGTCACCTTTCTTTAAGTAGTAATCAGACAATAAAACGAAGGTTTTGCCCAACCAAAAATCGTAGTTGTTAAATTGGTTGTTAAACTCCATGATGCTCTTTTTGCATTTGTCTAAACTGTCTTGTGAGTATCGGATATACGCTTCGTAGTATTTCGCTTCAGCAGCGTATACGTCTTGTTGTGATTTTAATGTTTTGGCAAAATAAGCACTTGCCACTTTATACATGCTATCATTTAAGTAGTAACGGCCAATGACATTGTTCGCCTCACCTTTTTCTGAGTTGGTAATTTGATCGTACTTTAAGATTTGCTCAGCTTTGATTTTTGCTTTTTCGTACGACTTTGTTTTGTTGTAGCAAATCAATTGTCCATACAAAGCCTTGCGAGATGACAAAGTATTGCTGCTGTATTTCTCAAGTTGTTCGTAAAAAGGAAGTCCTTTCTCACAATCTTGGCGTTTGCTGTAGATGTTGCACACTTGCAATATAGCATCTTCTTTGTACTCAGAATTTTGGTAATTGGCTACAAATTCTAGATGCTCAAGGGTGTTGCTGGTGTCTTTCAAATTCAAGTAACTCAAGCCACTGTAATAATGGGCTTGTAAAGTGAAGAAACCATTGCCGAAATTGTTTAAGTATTCTTTAAAATCTGCTGTTGCGTCCTTGTATTTGTTGCTGGTAAATTTCCTGTAGGCTGCATCGTAGTATAACGAATCTTCTTTGCTGGTACTGATGTTTACGTTAGGCAAAGTTTTAACCCAATCTAAGTATTCTTTAATGTTGCTTTGTTTCTTGGCCACAACCTCCGCATTTTTAATTGCTTTTGAGGCCTCTGGTGTTCCAGGGTAAGTGCGGGCAATGTATTTGTATGTTTCCATTGCTTTGCCGTAATCGTTGCGCGCATAGTAAATACTGGCCAAACGCACGTGGCATTCTTTTACCAATGGACTGTTGGGGTAATCGCCAATCAAATAATTGTAGTTGCGTTCAGCTTCAACATCGTTTTCTAAACTTAAATAAACCTCAGCAGTTTGGAACACGGCTTCAGGTATAAACAATGAATTAGGATAGGAACTTGTAATCTTTTTAAGGACGACAATTTTTGATGTTTGTTTGCCTTGTAAACCATAGATCATGCCTTGTTGGAACATGGCATAATCGGCGCCTGGTTTGCGGTTGCTGATGATGTAGGTATACGCATCCAGGGCGGCATTGTAATTTGAAATGGCAAAATAGCAATCGCCCAATCTTAAGGTTGCATCATGGAACATGCTTTCGGGTAAAGTATAGCCAACGCTTTGTTTGTAGCTTAAAAAGTAATTGGCTGCCTCAGCAAACTTCTGTTGCTTGTAATAGGTATAAGCTATGCCGTACAATGCTTCTGGGTAATATTTGGTCTTCTTGGTTTCAGCTATATCCATAAACTTTTGATAAAAGCTGCGTGCATTGTCGTACTTGAATCTATTGTATTCAATTTCACCCAGCCAATAATTGCTTTCCCCTGAGATTTCACTGCTGCTGTTTAATGCAATGCAGCGTTTAAACATGCCTTCTGCGCTGGAAATGTCTTTTTGTAAATACAATTCCTCAGAACGCAAGAATAAGATTTTTTGGTACAAATCTTTGGTGCTTTCATCTGAAATACTCATGTCCTCCAACACAGCGATTGCCGCTTTGTAGTCGTTGCTGGTGTACAAAAGTGTGGCTAAATTTTTACTGCCTTCGTTCTTGTATTTAGACTTCGGGAAAGTTTCGTTAAAACGTTGATAAGCAGCAATTGCTTTGTTGTTGAATTCGAGTTCTTGGGCCAATTTGGCATATGCAAACATGGCTTCTTCTTGAATCGATTTGTCAAATTCAGTTCTTTGTGCTTCGTAAAAGGCATTGAATGCATTTTGCTTTTTCCCTATCTTCAAAAAGCAATCGCCCAAATGGTAACTCGCGCTCTGAGCCATGGCATCTCCTGAATTGGCAATTCTTTCGAACAATTCAGAACTCTTAATGCAGTTTTTATTGGAGAAATAAGTGTAACCAATTTCGTAGGCTTCGGCATTGGTCAATTCATTTATTTTGTATCGGCTGCTTTCAAAATATGTTTGTGCTTTTTCGTAATTTCCTAATCGGTAATGGCATTTCCCCATGAGCATATCGCGGTTTGTATTCAATTCTGCAAAGTCTTTAGAACCCGCAAAGTCAATGGCCTTCTGATACTCGTTTTGGAGGTAATAAATCTCAGCGATGTAAAGTTTAACCGCCCCAATATTCTGGTCTTGCACCTGCTTGAATGCTGCAAGTGCTTTTGTGTAATCTTTGTCCATGTAGCACGCATAGCCATAATAGTAAGTTGCTTCCGTTCTGTATGGATTGTCGGTATTGGTTAAGGGGTATAATATTTCTTTAGCCTCTTTGGTTTTGTTGCTCTTGATGTAACAATACCCTAATCGATAAGCATAACGTTCCTTGTCTTCAGCACTTAAGTTGGATTCCTGAACAGTTTTGTAGTAAGACAATGCACTTTTGAATTTTCCAAGCTTGAAATAATAATCACCCAATTCTAAGTTTGCCGCATTTACCTTCCTGCTTTGTGGATAGCGTGCAATGAAATCCAACATGTTGGCAAGCGCATTGTTGTGCAGTAATTTCAATTTGCAACTGGCAATGTAAAACTCCACATCACTTGTGTTAATGTTGTCTGTTGCGTATGGGAGGTAATCCATGAAATTGGAAATTGCAGCATTGTACAACTGTTTGTCATACAACTCCAACGCGGTATTGTAGAGTTTTATCTTGTCTTCGTTGGCTGCAGTTTTCTGTGCCTTGGCTTGAATAAAAATCAAACTAAGCAAACTGATGAAAATGATTCTGTATAAACGCTGAATGGTCATCATATCTAGGCAAATTTCGTTTATCGTTGGCGCTGTTGCAAAAGGAGTTTTAAACATAGTGTACTCAGATTGAGATAGTCTGATAATTCATTGGTTTTATTATTATTTCAACGGCGTTTTTCTCGTTTTCTTGTGCTATTTTTGTCACATGAGAAAATTTACTCTATTGGGTTTGTGTTTTTATACAATGGCGCTAATGGCGCAATTTGAGGTGAAACGCACCACAGGTGCCGTTTCCCTTCACAATGTTTTTGAACCGGATAGCCTTTCAAAAGTTCAAAGTGGAATTTACAATATCAGCAATACCTATCCTGTTCCCGCAGGAATAGATCCAGTACTTAAATACCAAGCCAACCAAGTGCGGCATGCGTTGTCAACACAAAGTATGCCCACTTCTAAAAAACGTTCGGCTTTTATGCCTCAAGTTTTGAGCGGTTTCTCTGGTGCTTTGAACGAGGGAACACCAAACGACAACAATATGGCCGTAAACAATGATAGTTTTGTTGTTTCCGTTTTAAATACCTTTATTAGAGTATACAACACCAATGGGGTTTTTAAAAAGAACTGGAGTCTAGAGTTTTTCCCAAAAGACCCTAAAGCAAGTTCGCCGGGTGTTGGAACACTCGACAGGAGCTATGATCCAAAAATTGTTTTTGATCCTGTCGCCAACCGTTTTATTATTGTTTACCTCGAAGGCAGCGAAAGCACGGATACCCGCATTATGGTAGCCTACAGCAAAACCAATAGTCCACTCGATGGATGGAATGTTTACCAACTCGATGGCAATCCTTTCGGCGGCAAAGTTTGGACCGATTATCCAATGATCGCCATCAATGGTGAAGATCTTTTTATAACGGTTAATATTCTTAGAGACAATACCGATTGGCGCGATGGATTTACACAATCAGTTATTTGGCAATTGCCTAAAAGCCGAGGTTACAATGGCGATACCTTGCAATACAACTTATGGAGCGACCTAAAGTACAATGGAAAATCAATTTGGAATATTTGCCCAGTGCAAGATGCGTTTCAACCAGGAAAAGAAGGCATGTACTTCTTGTCTGTTCGTCCGGGCGACAAATCGAACGATACTGTTTTTCTTCAAAGCATCAACCACAATTTTAGCAGTGGAAACGCCGAATATTCTTTCAAAGTTCTTAAGTCAAATAAGAAATATGGCTTGCCACCGGTGGCGCCTCAAAAAACGGCTGGTTTTAGATTGCAAACCAATGATGCCCGCGTGCTTGGCGCTTTTTACGTAAACGATAAAATTCAGTATGTACAAACATCGATGAACACTGTAAACGGTCGTTCGTCTGTATACCACGGAACTGTTCAATACCCCGATGCGGCTCTACCTGAAATTACCGCCAACATGATATCATACGACAGCGTCGATATTGCTTACCCAAGCATTGCAAGTGCAGGTAACAAAGTATATGGAAGGCAAAGTCTTATCACGTTTTCCCATAGTGGTGAAAATATTTTTCCAGGTACATCTGTGGTGTATTACGACAACAGCGGAAATTATTCCGATTTGTTAATGGTAAAAAAAGGCCAAGGCATTATCAATAGCTTTATTGCAGATACTTCAGAACGCTGGGGCGATTATACTTCCATACAAAGGCGCGACAAGAATCCAAACGAGTTTTGGATTACGGGTTCTTATGGCAAGAACACCAACGCCGTAGGCACATGGATCAGTAAAATTAGCATCAACGATCCTTCAGTTGGCATTCAAAGCATTGCAGAAAAACAAATGCAGGAATTGGATGCTTACCCGAATCCTGTGGCCGATGTGCTTACTTTGCCTTTTATCATAAACGCTGATGCAACGGTTCAAATACAAGTTTACGACCAATCAGGAAAGTTGATGCTCTCATTGAGTGAAAATCAAAATACAGGACAACAAAAGGCATTTATCAATACATCTGAATTTGCTTCAGGCATTTATTTTTACACCATTACCGCAAATGCACAATTAATCTCCAATGGAAGTTTTAGCAAGTAATGAGACCCCATTAGAGTTAAACGATTATTTAATTAATTCTGATAATTTTGACCTTGAGAAAATCAAACATGGCGCCGTTTTGTTGTTTGATAAGCCAGAACTTTGGTCTTCTTTTCAATTGGTTAAAAAAGTGCGTTACTTAAGCAAGGCTGTTAGAGTTGGTCATGCTGGTACCCTCGATCCATTGGCTACAGGTCTTTTGATTATTTGCACAGGCAAATGCACCAAAATGATAGAGAAGATTCAAGACATGGAAAAAACCTACACTGGTGTTTTTAATTTTGGCAAGACCACCCCGTCTCACGATTTAGAAACCGAGTTTGATGGTGAATTTCCATACGAACATATCAAAGCATTTGATATCGATGCAGCTGTTCAAGCCTTTATGGGTGATGTCGCTCAAACCCCACCGAGTTTTTCAGCCATAAAAGTAAATGGCGTCCGCGCCTACAAAATGGCCAGGAATGGGGAAGAAGTGGAAATGAAAAGTCGGTTCATTAAAATATACGGTTTCAAAGTCGACAAACAATTGCCTGATATGGCATTTGAAGTTAACTGCAGCAAAGGGACCTACATACGTACTTTGGCCAGCGATTTTGCTGCCCATCTGAAAAGTGGTGCTTACCTCACCCAATTGAGACGAACTGCCATTGGCGATTTTAAAATTGAAAATGCGTTTAGTATTGAAAATTTTGAGCAACTTTGCAGACGATAGTTTATGAGGATTTTTAATTCGATTGGTCGCTTACCTGAGTTTTCTAATACCGTTTTTACCCAAGGTACGTTTGATGGTGTTCATATAGGACATCAAAAGATTCTTAAACGTTTAAAAGATGAAAGCGTAAAGGCAGGAGGTGAAAGTGTTCTGTTGACTTTTTGGCCCCATCCCCGCTTGTTTTTGTTCCCTGATGACAACGGCTTGAAACTTTTACAAACTCTGGAGGAAAAAATGGATCAATTGGAAAGGGCAGGTGTCGACAATGTTGTTGTTTTGCCTTTTACAAAAGAGTTTAGCCAAATGTTGCCAGAAGATTTTATTAAAGATTTTTTGGTCAATTCGCTTAACATCCACACGGCAATAATTGGATATGACCACCGCTTTGGCCGCAACAGAGAAGGCGATATCAATTTGCTTAAATCTTTCGAAAAACCATACAATTATAAGGTCTTAGAAATTGGCCCTGAAGACATAGACCAGATTACCATTAGCAGCACCAAAATCCGCAATTCATTGCTTTCTGGTGATGTTGATACAGCGAATGCTTATTTGGGAAGACCCTATTCGTTTTGCGGAACAGTGGTTCATGGTAAAAAACTAGGTAAAACTATTGGGTACCCAACCGCCAACTTGGACATCAACCACCCTAATAAACTTATTCCTGCCAATGGTGTTTATGCTGTTCAATGCAAAGTTGATGGCCAAATTTATGGTGGCATGATGAATATTGGCAACAACCCAACGGTGCCGGGAAAAGACTTCAGTATTGAGGTCAATATCTTCGATTTTAGTGCCGATATCTACGGTAAAGTTGTCGAAATCTTCGTCATAGCAAGAATTAGAGATGAAAAAAAGTTTGGAAATATAGAGGAATTAGCGTTAGTTTTGCATCTCGACAAAAAAAACGCTCTTGAAAAGATCCTTCATCTATAAATGCCTAGCCTTTATTGCTTTCTTCTTGGTAAGCAATGGTTATGCTGATGGACTTCACTTAAACGCGTTTGTTTCTTTGAATGATGCTGAACCTGGTTCTGATCCTTCTCGT
>JBIISM010000002.1:0-345000 GCA_044341025.1 Bacteroidia bacterium
CATCACCAAAATTCCACTCATAGTCAATTGAACCACTAGATACAGTTGAAGTAGATTCGAAAATCAAATCAGTCTTTTCACAAAGAGCCGCTGGTAATTTAGCGCTAGGCACTACTTTAGGCGCGATAAATACTTTGCGTTTGTATATGGTATCACAACCAGATATACGGTCAGTGATTTTAATAGACAATTCGATGGTGCTGTCTTCCCAAGCCTTAGGCGCATCTAAAGTTACTCTAAATGGAGCCGCGTTGTTGGTAGAAACAGTAGCATTTGCTGAAGTACCGTTAACGGTTTTAGCCGTTACAGTTCCAAGCCATTTGTTGCTAACACCATAATCAGCGTTGGTATAACCAACCGTTGCAGGTGCAGTTAAATCGTAAACCAATTTCTCGTTAGCGAATGTGATGTCTGGCTTGCCAGTTGTTTTATACATTGCAGCTGTTGAAGACAAGCTGGTGTTTTGAGTTAATACTCCACCACCTGGTGATTTCAATACAGTGAAGTTGAATGTCATTGTATCGTTGCTAGGCACATCGTCTGCAGCCAATAAGAAGAACTTCACTCTGTGGGCTCCTGCTTGAGAGAAGGTGATTGGAGGGAAAGTAATGGTACCTGTTCCAGAAACAGCAATGGTATTGGTAAACAAAGCAGTATACTTAACCACGCCATTGTCAGACATTGCCAAGGTGAAACCACTTACTGGTTCAGCGAAGTTGTTCTGGAAGGTTAAGGTTGGAGTGGTTGTATAACCCGCACATACAGGAGATGGTGGGTTGAAATCATTTGCAGTTTGAGCAATATCCAATACACCTTCTACAGCACCTCTGTCAGACTTGGCTGGGTTTCTTGCAACACCATAAACGTCTTTAGGATTAGATGGAACGGTTGTAACGTTGTTTTGGTTTACAAAACGGTTAGAAGCCATGTTTGTAGCAAAGTTATGACCTGCATTCAGATACTTTTCGTTTGGTCCACAGAAACCATTAGAAGCCCAAGCTGCAAATGAATTTGAAGTTCCAGCAGGGCAATACCAATTCTGGTTAGAGAAGTTGTTTACATAATAAGAATTGTGATCCCAAGTATATGGTGTAGATCCATTCACGTTGTAGGTGTATACAGGATAGAAACCATACCAGTTTTGAAAGTCAAAAATATTGCCAATCACTTTGATGTTGGTGTGGTAATATTGGTACTGGTATATACCGTATAAGTATGGGCTGAAGTTATTGCTTAAGCTACCATTTGCTCTAACCGTATTTTGACGAACCTCCGTTGTATAAGTTCCGCTGATAAAAGAGTAGTTGTAAATACAGTAGGTATAATAGTATGCCGCATTGTCAACAATTAAATTGCTGTTAATTGTGGTGTTGTAGTTATAGAAATTGTAAATAGAGTAATGGTAATACGATGTAGAATTTGATGTATTTCTGTTGTTTCTGATAATGTTTCTAGAAATGTCATAGTTGCCATAGTAATTAGCATAAATGCTGTAATGGTAATAGTAATCAGAGGTATTTCCTTCGATTACGTTCTCATTGATCTGGATAGGATACAAGGAAGAGTTATAAGGCCATTCGCTAAATATAGAATAGTGGTAGTAGTAAGCTTTTGCATTGTTCTTAATGGTATTGCCATTGATTTGAGCAACGGTACAAGCGCTGCTTGGATAAGCATTTCTGATACCATACCAGTAGTAACCACCATCACAATTTTGAATGGTGTTGTTGTTGAAACGGTATTCGTTGTATGTTCCATAGTTTAACCAACCACGGAAGTTAACAGCAAAAGAAGTACTGGTATTTACATCATTGTTGTCGGCCATATTGCCAATTAAATCAAAATAATAGTTGAAATAATTATAACCTAAATAATTATTTGTACTAGCCATTACATTTTTAATCTCGTTGTTGTTAATGGTAAATTTGTAGGTAGAATTACCGTAGTTGTAATAGGTGTAAAAATCATACATGGTTGAAGGCGCCGTTGATGGTGTCGCTCCAAAAAATGGCATATCATGTAATTTATTGCCATCTAATTTTGTAGAACGGCTTGTTGCATACGAGTAATAAGAGTAGATACCATATAAGGTAGAACTGCTATTATAAGATGTTGCGTTTGCACGAGAGATGTCATTGTTCAATACTTGGTTACCATTCGTATAGAACATGTAGATAGCCATGAAATAGAAGTTTTGAATGGTGTTGCCACTGATGGTATTGTTTTGCTCGGTATAAGAGTAGGTAGAGTTGTTACCTGTGCAAGTGATACCATAAGCAGGACCTGGGCTGTTGGTGTTCGTTGTGCGCATTGTGTTGCCACTGATGGTACAAAAGTTACCATGACCTGTAGAACTTGTAGCAGTCATTGAAGTTGAAGAATTTGAAAATGCTACATAAGCACCGCCTGAAGTTGTTGCAGAGGTTAATGAAGTAAATTCAATGATACCATTTGAAATGGTGTTGTAATCAGAACCATTAAACAATCTGTAACCTTGAACATATTGACTGGTGCTTGTGTTTCTAACTGTTACTTTATCGAAAGTAAAATAGTCAGCACCACTTAACAAGATAACAGCATCAGATACTCCAACAGATAAAATTTTGTTGTTACCATTGATGGTTACTGTGTTGGTTGATGAAGATCCAGTGATTGCGCCAAAGTTAATTTGAGCAGTCTCAGTGTTGTCGGTCATTACATTGACTGTAACAGCTCCACTGACACCATTGGTGGTAATGGAATTTCTGAAAGCAAGCCAAGTAGCAAAGTTGGTTCCGCTCGTGGCTGCTGTGTTGTCGATGGTGTAAGTACCAGACAACTGAGCATAAGCCGAGCTCATGAATGCCGTACAGAATAGTGTGAAGACTATTCGAAGGAATTTTTGTGGTTTGTAAATTTTTCTCATAATTAATAAAATTTATATTGATTTTTTATTATTTTAACACTCCAAATATATAAACGATTTTTGAAACGCCAAACAATTTCATAAAATACTCTACTTTTTTTGGTAATAATTTTTTAAAATCGACAAATGATTCGAAATCTATTCGAAATATTTATCTTTTTGCCATAAACATTGAAAAGCTCCTTGTTTATGCTTTCTCTTTTGCTCTTCAATATTTTGTGGCTGATTATCAAATTATTAGCACTTATTTTAGGGTTGTATGATTGTTTTTCCCCTTCACCCAGGATTGTGAAATACACTCGTGCTTGTCCATTTAAGTGTGCAGTGTTTTCCATTGTCACAATTCTGTCAAAAAATTGAAATCCAAGTGCAGGAACCGACCTAAAATTTGTTGATACAAATGTATCTTTTTCTCGAATCATGTATTTTGACTTTATGTTGTTTTTTAAAAAGAACCTGTTGAGGTCATTTTTTATGCTTTTTTGGGTAAAACTCAAAGAATCTCCATAAACAAATGCTTTTTCACCATCCACGCAGACATAGATGTCGGCATTCTTAAAACCCATCAAACAAATGAACCTCTGTCTCTTGCATTTTTCTTTCACATAGTATTGATATGGTTTTAGAATCGAAAGCGCAAGAAGAATCAGAATTAAACTTGTTTTGGTTTTAAAGTAAAAGAAGTAAAGAATTAAAAGTATTATGAGGTAAAGCATAAACAGTTCAATAAATTCGATGTTTATGTTTTCAATGACAGAATATGGCAATTGATCGGTCCACTTCATAAATTTATCGTTGTAGTAAATTAAGCGGTCTATGGTTTTGCCAATATTAAAAGAGATCAAAGGGATGCTTGAAAATGGGAATATGGCCAGTATTAGAAATATAATTAAAGTGTAAACTGGAATTACAATCAAATTGCTCAATATGAAATAACTTGGAAATTGATTGAAATAGAATATGCTGATTGGAAACGTCAGTATCTGGGCGCACAAGCTTACATTAATTAAATCTAAAACGGCTACCATCACTTTTGATTTATGTCTGTATGCTGCTCTAATTTTTGAATATGATACAACAATTCCTAAAACGGCTAAATAAGAGAGTTGGAATCCGGTGTCGAAAAAATAGTTAGGCTCAAACACCAACATTAAAAATGCTGAGGAAAATATCGTATTCAGCGGGTTTGCGTCTTTGTTTATAGTTTTTCCAATTGAAATCAAACTAAACATAACAGCGGCTCTTACAACTGAAGCTGACAGTCCTGACATTACAGCATAGAACCACAAGCAAGATAAAATTATCATTGTTTTATATACTGCGCCTCTTTTAATTTTATTCAAAAAACCGAACAGAAAGTTTAGAATGCTAAAAATCAACCCAGCATGCATGCCACTGACAGCCAATATGTGTAAGGTTCCTGTTCTGGTAAAAATTAAGTTGGTTTCTTCATTTAAATCTGATTTATAACCCAATATCAAGGCCTCAGAGATGCCGTATGACATTTTATTTGGAATGTTATTTCTAATAATTTTTAAACAGTAGTCGCGGTATTTATAGGCGGATTTCTTTAGATGGTATGCGTATTCATTGGTTTTGATTAGTTTGTTGCTTTGGGTGTTTACCGTGTACAGAATTTGTTTTCTCTTCAGATATGTTTGGTAATTAAAAGTACCTGGGTTCTCAGAATGTTCTGGCTTCAATAAATTCGCCTTTAAGATGAAGTTTTCCCCAATGCTTGGAAGGCTAGAATTGCTGTCAATTCTTAAATTTATAAGGACAAGGCCACTGCAATTTATTTTTAAAAAAGAGGAGTCAAAAACCTGCTTAACCTCAGCCGTTATTTTGATCTTGTCATTTTTAGATTCTGAAACATCTGTAATTTCAACTTTTAAAGATCGAATGCCTTCGATTTTTGAATAATGGGTTTTTGAGACATTGGCTTGAGAAAAATGAGATCTGAATATACCCACAGCAACGAAAAGCAATGAAATGGCTAGTGAGATCCATGCTTTTTGCTTGAATTTAAACTGAATTTTTAGCTTACTTGTGACAAGCAAATATGCACCTGCCAATGCTGTCAGCAAGTATGCGAAGGGTAGAGTTCCCGGTGAACAATTGTAAACGACTATACCAATGGTGAACGGAATCAATAACCTGGCAAACGGTATACTATGCCAGTTGATCATTTTATTTTTTAATTAAATCTTCTTTTTATTAGGGCAAAAAGTTCGGCAGCCAGTTGTTCGTGTTCATTCCAATCAAATTGATTGTTAATTTCAGTTTCAATATAGTTGATTGCACTAGGGTAGTTTTCTGCGCTTTGTATAGTTAGGATGCAATTCTTGTATGCTTCACTGTTGCCATCGAACAAACCATTTATAAATTCAAATTTTTTGCCAATTGAAATTGCTTTTGCAAGATCTGAAATTGATGTTTCAGTAGACTTATCTGCAAAATTGAGTACAGGTTGTTTATTCTTAGAAATTTTTGAATTCACAGAGAATTCATCTGTTTCTTCTTCTTTGAATTTTGATGTTTGAATGCTTGGAGTCGTCTTTAATGGTGTTTTTACAGACTCTTCAATCATGCTTTCTTGATCAGGCTCTGCATAAGTTTCAACTTCAATTTGAGCAATAGGTTCCTGAATAGGTGTTTCGGTTTTTTCAGCCCCTTTGATTGGCTCAGCGATTGGCTCTAAGATTGTCTCTTTGATTGGCTCAAGGATTGGCTCAACAATGCTTACTGGTTCAATATCCGGAATCTGAGTTTCAGCAACCGTTTCAACTTGAACAGTAATTGGTTCAAGCGGTTTTTGTATTTCCACCTTTGAAGCAATGTTTGATTCACCGACCTTTGTGCTTTGTATCCGCTTGGATAAATTAAAGCAATCAATGTTGTTTTGTTGAATCAAGGTTATGTAAAAATCAATATTGGTTCCGTTTTGGATTTCAATAATTGCTTTTTCCGAGGAATTTAAAAGTGATTTAATTTGATCGAGGATTTCTTGCTGATTCATGTAATAGGCGCTAAATTCAATTCAATAATAATATTTTTTTCTCAATTTTGAAAATACTTTCAAATATTTTTTGAGGCTAAAATATTTTTGAGCAAATTTGCCTTTACATAGATGTCAAACAAAGGAAAACTAAGGATTTATTACGGATGCATGTTTGCGGGAAAAACAAGTGCACTTATTCAATATATAAGTGAACGCAATTTAAGGTCCAATGAATTCATCGTTTTTAAACCAGCGGTTGATGTTCGCGCTGGAAAAGCTGTTATTGCGACCCATGATGGTAAAACACATGAGTGCATTGTTTTTGAAAATGAAATGGAATTGTTTGATTTTATAACACCATTTACCAAATTGCTTGCAATCGATGAGGCTCAATTCTTCAATAAAGTTATTTTAAGTGATATAAAAAGAATAATTGGAAAGGGCATTGAAGTTGTTGCGGCAGGCTTGGATAAGGATTATTTGGGTAGGCCCTTTGGATTAATTCCAGCTCTAATGGCGTTGGCAGATGAAAACATTCAGCTTCACGCACGCTGCTCATTGTGTGGAGACCAAGCGGAATACACCTACAGAAAAGTTGACAACAAAGTTTTAGTGTTAATTGGCCATTCGGATCATTATGAACCAAGGTGCGAAAAGTGCTTTAAAGAAAAGCAATAAAGCTTTTTAATCAATGGCTATAACTGAAGTAACTTCAGGTAGAACTTTTTTAATGGCCTCTTCGATGCCAGCTTTCATTGTCATGTGGCTCATTGAGCAGCCGCTGCAAGCCCCTAAAAGCTTTAGAGTTACAACATTGTTTTCATCAATATTGACAAGCTCTACATCGCCTCCGTCCGTTTTAAGAAATGGTCTTACCGAATTAAGCGCTTCTTCAATTTTTGATATTTTATTGGTCATTTTTATTGTTTGAATTGAGTATGGCTATCTGCTGAACCAATTTGCCTGCAATCTCTGAAAAAATTTTGACATTTTGAATTTCTGAAATTTTTCCTGAATCTGCGTCTTCCATCATGTCTGTTCTAATTGGCAATTTGCCTAAAATTGAGGTTTCAAATTGTTTTGATAATTTCTCAGCCCCGCCCTGTCCAAATAGGTAATAGATCTCATCTGGTTTTTGAGGGGGCGTAAAGAATGACATATTTTCAACTATACCTAAAATAGGCACTTTAACGGCTTCCATTTGAAACATCGCACATGCACGCCCTGCATCAGCAACTGCCAATTTCTGGGGTGTGCTTACAATCACCGCTCCCGTAAGTGGAAGATTCTGAACCAGGGTTAATTGAACATCTCCAGTTCCTGGAGGCAGGTCAACAATTAAGTAATCTAATTCACCCCAATTGACCCCATTCATAAATTGTTTTATGGCAGAAGAAACCATTGGCCCTCTCCAAACGATTGCTTCATTTGGTTTTGATAAAAAACCTATCGAGAATAGTTTAATGTTGTTTGAAACGACCGGTCTCATGAGTTCTTTTCCATTGACCATATCCATTTCTATAATGCCATTTTCAACCCCAAACAATATTGGAATTGAAGGGCCGTAGATGTCAGCATCTAAAATGCCTACTTTGGCTCCAGCAGCATTTAGAACTGTTGCAATACCTGCTGCTACTGTAGACTTTCCAACTCCGCCTTTGCCACTAGCCACTGCTATAATGTTTTTAACGCCAGGCATCACATCTGATATTCGGGTTTGTGTACTGACCTCCGAGGTCATCTTAATTTGAATTTCTTTTGCCTCTGGTATAAAATGTTGTATCGCATTTCTACAGGCATTTTCCAACATCTCCTTCATAGGACAAGCCGGTGTTGTTAAATAAACTGAAAATGAAATATTGAATTCAGAAATAAGCAGGTCTCTAATCATGCCTAAAGTAACCAGGTCTTTTTTTAAATCTGGGTCTTCAACATTTGATAAAGCGCTTAGAACGGTTGATGATTTAATCATTTTTTCTTTTTTTAAATAATCCGACAATTCTCTTGAAGAATTTTTTTTCAAAATCAAGGAAGAAATTAAATTGACCAAATAAAAAACCGTAAGCCAACAGCATGATATTGTATATTGGTAACACAGCTAAATAGAATAGTACTCTATGCGAACTTGACGAGTCATTTGAAATGCCAATTAAATGTTTTAAAACCACAATTGTACTTCCTGTGCACGTAAATACAATTAAAATTAGCAATACCTGAACACCAGATTTTACATTCCAACGGTTTTTTAATTTTTCAATGAAAGACAATGATAGAAAATTTGAGGCGCAAAATTAGGTCATTTTGCCTTAAATAGAAAATCATTAGAATACAGAAAATGTGACAATTACGAATAATTTTATTTGCTGTCTCTATTAATGTCAAGTTTTAGAGAAAAAATATTGCTATACAAAGCAGGACCATTTCCTGAAACCGCGCTTAAATTGGTTAATGCATAGTCTAAGGTGAAATTTCCAAATGTAAATCCAATACCAACATTGGGCATAATTGATGCTGTTTGTTTTCCATTGCTGTTGGAGTAATGTTGGAAATTGTTAAAACCAGTTCTGAAATACAATCGATTTGCATCGCTTAAATTATAAGTTACCTCCGCTCCACAATATGGATCAATACTTAAGAGATTTGATTTGATCAAAGTATTTCTTTTGCCATCAAGGGTAATATTAGCATCTATTTCTGCTAGAAATGTCCAGTTATCGCTTTCCCAAGTTTTTGCAAAACCACCCAATATTCTTGGCAGTGTAATCTCTAAAGTGCTTTTTGGTATGGCATTGCCTGTGGTAGCCAAAATGTCTTTTTGGGCATCAGTGAACGTATATCTCCAGCTATTAAATGTTGATGTTGCATCTCGCACAACAATACCTAGAGACCAGTTTTTCTTAGTGTTGTCAAACTTTACACCTGCATCGAATCCAAAGCCTGTTGCTTTGGCAAATGGACCTACTTTTCTGCTGATGATTTTCATGTTCCCGCCCCAAGAGAAATCAATGTTTCTCATGCTTTTAATATCGGCTGATTGCGCATAGGATACAATTGCAGCAAAATCTGTGGTATTAAATGAACTAACACGGGTGTAATCAATCTCTCCATTTCTGATCAAATCAAATGTGTTGGCAATGCCATCGACACCAAAACGCACCAAACTGATGCCAATTGCGCCTTTGTCGCCCGCTTTAGTTGCCCATGAACCGTAGTCGTAATTTGCAATTCCCGCAAAGTAAGAGGCGTGCATTAATGCAACTTGAGCATTGCTTTTGATGCCGACTAATCCAGCGGGATTCCAATAGCCAGAGTAAACATCATTTGTTGCGGCAATCATGCACCCACCCATGCCAAGTGATCGAGCACCCACACCTATTTGCAAAAATTCATTGCTGTATTTAGTCGCATTTTGGCTAAATACATTAATTGTAAAGGAAAATAGAATGGTAGCTAGAAGCTGGCTTTTCATAGGTCTATGCAAATGTCTTAAAAATAATTCACTTTTCTTCATGTTTTGAGTTCAATGGCCAAATCGTTTAGATTTTCTTTGATAAAATACAGTATTTCTGGTAGTTTTTTCTGTAGTAATGCATTGTCTTCAATTGTCCATTCATAGTTTATACCCACTTTTTGATACACCTTGTTCAACGCGAAACTAATTTTTTCATTGTGTTTGTACTCAAAAACAAACCGAGCTTTGACAAATCTTTCAAATCCTATTTGGAAATTTTGAGGGTTGGACAATCCTATCATTTTTAGGAAAACGCAAATTTCTTCTGTGTTAACGAGGGATAGGTCTTGGTAAAATTGCGCGCAAAGCCCATCATGCTCATCCATCAATACCCGGTCTAATAAAATTTCCATTAGCAAGTGGTTTAAAAACCATTTGCGAGGCCAATTGCATTCTTTATCCAAAGTATCTGATAAAAACCCTGTGGTTTGTTTGAAAAATAGTGAATTGTGAAATTTTCTATCGCATTCAAGATGGGTTAAACTCCCATCGGCAAGTGCAATGAATGCTGGTCTGTTAAATTTGCCAATGGGTTTGATGCGGGTATTGCAATAGCTTTTGACCAAATCGGGTAATATTAGTCCAGTATTAAAGTAAGGGTTCTTGGTTTTATAGAAATAATAATGGGAAAGAAAATTCATCGTTGCTACAAACTTATTGAAAATATTTAATTTCGCTTGTTTCCATGTGAAATTGTTTTCTTTTGGTTTATCTTTGCCTCTTATATATTCAAACCTGTTACGTCAAGATTTATGAAGCCTAAGCACAATTTTATTGAAGAACTTCGTTGGAGAAATATGATACAGGACGTTATGCCTGGAACTGAAGATTTGTTAAACAGTAAAATTGTAAAGGGTTATATTGGTTTTGACCCAACTGCAGACTCCTTGGGCGTTGGCAATATGGTTCAAATAATGACTTTGTTGCATTTTCAAAGAGCAGGTCATAAGCCTATTGCATTGGTTGGAGGGGCTACAGGAATGGTTGGTGACCCGAGTGGAAAAAGCGCAGAGCGCAATCTGCTAAACGAAGACGTTTTAAACCATAACTTGGCTTGTCAGAAGGCACAGTTGCAAAAGTTTTTAGATTTTGATTGCGGTGAAAACAGTGCAGAAATCGTCAACAATTATGATTGGTTCAAGCAGTTTTCTTTTTTGGACTTCATTAGAGATGTTGGCAAACACATTACAGTCAATTACATGATGTCAAAGGACAGTGTGAAAAACCGTTTGGAAAATGGCATGTCATTTACTGAGTTCAGTTATCAGTTGGTTCAAGGCTATGACTTTTATTATCTCAACAAGAACCAAAACGTTCAACTTCAAATGGGTGGAAGTGACCAATGGGGGAATATTGTAACGGGCACAGAATTAATTAGACGCATCGATGGTGGAGAGGCGTTTGCGTTAACAACTCCCTTGATTAAAAAATCTGATGGCACTAAATTCGGGAAGTCAGAAGGTGGAAATATTTGGCTAGATCCAAAAAGGACCAGTCCTTATGCATTTTATCAATTTTGGTTAAGGTCTAGCGACGAAGATGTTCAAAATTATATTCGAATTTTCAGTCTCAAGAGTAGGGAAGAAATTGAAGCAATTGAAACGCATTTATTGCAAAAAGAATTGGCCAGAGAGGTAACCATTCGTGTTCACGGTGAGCAGGCTTATAATCATGCTGTTCGTGCAAGTGAAATATTGTTTGGAAAAGGAACTACAGAAGAGCTTGAAACAATTGACGAAGAAACACTATTGTCGGCAATGGATGGGGTGCCACAAGCCTTTTTAAGCTTAAATGACATTAAAAACGGAATTCCAATTGTGGATTTTCTAAGTGAAAAAATTAACCTCTTACCAAGTAAAACGGAAGCAAAGAAAATGTTGCAAGGAAATGGGATAAGCGTTAATAAAAATAAAGTAATCGATTTGGAATATACCATCTCAGAAAAAGACTTAATTAAAGGCAAATATATATTGGCACAAAAAGGCAAAAAAGACTATTGTTTAGTCTTAATCAATCAATAAAAATAAAAAATCCATGAAGTTTATAAAATCAGTAAGTAAGCCGTCAGATAATGATCAAATGATTGTTATTTTAGATGCCAGCAAATTTAAAAAATCAACTTTTTTAGACAAGTCAGAAAATGAAGCAGTGCTTGCAGCGATTGAATCAAAAAGACCAATGATTCAATTTAATTCAGGATTGATTTTGAAACTGGTTTTGCCAGTTTATGACACTACCGGTTGGGAATTAAGTGAAAAGGTTAGAAAGATGGGGGCTAAGTTTTGTGCTATTTTGAATGAGCACAAAGCAAAACATGCTTGTATTGTATCTTTCGACAAACATCTGGCTTTGGCTATGTCGGAAGGCATTATGCTTTCAAATTATCAGTTTTTGAAGTATTTCACCGATAAAAAGAAACGCGCCAACAGCCTTCAAAATGTTCATTTAATGGGAGATTTGGTAGATAGTCAAGCGGTAGAGTACTTAAATGCTGTCATTGATTCTACCTATATCGCAAGGGATTTGGTTAACGAGCCACATAGTTTTTTAAACGCAATTCAATTGTCTGAGGAGTTTAAAAAAATAGGCAAGGAAGCAGGATTTAATGTTGAAGTTTGGAATGAATCTAGAATTGCTGCACAAAAAATGGGCGGTCTTTTAGCTGTAAACAAAGGGAGTAAAATACCACCAACATTTAACATCATGGAATATAAACCTAAAAATGCCAGCAATAAGAAGCCGATAGTTTTGGTTGGTAAAGGTGTTGTTTATGATACCGGTGGCTTGAGCTTAAAGCCTACGCCTATGAGCATGGACCATATGAAATGCGATATGGCAGGAAGTGCAGTTGTTGTTTCTGTTTTAAGTGCAGTAGCAAAATTAGGTCTTCCAATTCATGTTATTGGTTTGGTGCCTGCAACGGATAATTGGATTGGTGAAAATAGCTATGCCCCCGGCGATGTTATAACGATGTACAGCGGAACAACGGTGGAAGTATTAAATACGGATGCAGAAGGACGTTTGGTTTTAGCAGATGCTTTGCATTTTGCGAAAAAATTAAATCCAATGTTGGTGTGTGATTTTGCAACCTTGACTGGTGCTGCAGTTAGAGCAATTGGGCCCTATGCAACTGCATTTATGGGCAATGCTGACGATAAATTAAAACAATCTGTGTTTGAAAGTAGTTATTCTGTTTTCGAACGCTTGGTTGAATTTCCTTTATGGCCTGAGTACGCAGACGAGTTAAAGTCTGAAGTTGCAGATATGAGTAATTTGGGTAAAGGAGAAGGTGGTCAAATAAGTGCTGCGAAATTTTTAGAACATTTTACAGACTACCCTTGGATGCACTTTGATATTGCCGGTCCTGCTTTCAATCACGCAACGGATTCATATAAACCAAAAGGCGGAACGGGCGTTGGGGTAAGGCTAATGATAGATTTCTTAGTGAAGCAAAGTCAAAATGCAAAGTAATATGAAAAAACCAATAATAGGAATAAGTCAAGGGGATCCGAATGGTGTTGGTTTGGAGGTTATAATAAAAGCTTTTGAGCACTTTATGTTGTTTGATCATTGCATTCCTGTATTGTACGCAAATCCAAAGTCATTTGCATTTTGCAAGAAAAGCCTAGGACTCGAAGAACCTTCTTATGTTTTAATAAAAGATGTTTCTGAGGCCAAAGAAGACCAATTGAATTTAATTGCAAGCAGCAATGAAATCTTTGAAATTCAATATGGTGTTCAATCAGATAACGCCGGTGCTGAGGCATTGCTTGCAATTGACAGAATGCTGCAAGATGCCAAGGCGAATAAATTGGATGCAATGGTTACGGCTCCAGTAGACAAATCAAGCATCAAAACTGCCAATGGATTTACTGGTCATACCTCCCATATAACAGCCGCTTTGGGTGTAGAGGAATCATTAATGGTGCTCTATAATGACAATATACGTGTTGGTCTTTTAACTGAGCATTTGCCATTAAATCAAGTTGCCTCAGCCGTTAAAAAAGAACTTATTTTGTCCAAGCTTAAGGTGGCAAATGAAAGCCTCAAACGCGATTTTGGTATCGTTAAACCTAAAATTGCCATCTTGGGGCTTAATCCACATAATGGCGATAAAGGAGCTATCGGTTCTGAGGAAAAGGATACAATTATACCTGCAATAGAGGAAGCTAAATCAAAAAATATTTTTTGTTTTGGACCCTACAGCGCTGATGGTTTTTTTGGAATGAAATCTTATCATAATTTTGACTTGGTTCTTGCAATGTACCACGACCAGGGTCTAATTCCTTTTAAATCCATTGCATTTGAAGATGGTGTAAATTATACCGCAGGTTTGCCTGTTTTGAGAACCAGCCCTGACCACGGTACTGCTTATGATATTGCCGGAAAAGGAATTGCGTCCCAACTAAGTTTTACCAATGCCGTATTTGCCGCAATTGATATTTATAAACAAAGAAATAATATTGATACTTTAAAAACAAATCCATTAGGATTTAGTGAATTAAGAAGAGAGCGTTTTAGATTGGAACAAGGTTAAGAAACCTTCGAAATAAATGGTGTTTTGAGCTGTATTTAATCTCCAATTTTAAATTTTAACTATACTAGTATGTCTAAATTTGAGATACAAGCGCCATTTCAACCAACAGGTGATCAACCTGCGGCTATTAAATTGCTGATTAAAGGTCTAGAACAAGGATCTCATGCTCAGACATTATTGGGGGTTACAGGTAGTGGTAAAACATTTACCATTGCGAATGTCATTCAAGAAGTGCAAAGACCAATTTTGGTGTTAAGCCACAATAAAACATTGGTGGCTCAGCTTTACAGTGAGTTTCGTAATTTCTTTCCAAGCAATGCTGTCGAATATTTTGTTAGCTATTACGATTATTACCAGCCAGAAGCCTTCATTCCAAGCACGGGAACATACATAGAAAAAGACTTAGCGATAAACGAAGAGATAGAAAAGATGCGTCTTAAAACCATTTCGACATTATTGAGCGGTCGTCGAGATGTGATTATAGTAGCATCGGTGAGTTGTATATATGGTGCTGGAAATCCTTCTGATTATGAAAACAGCATTATACGAGTTAATAAAGGTCAAATTATAGCTAGAAATGCATTTTTGCATGAATTGGTAAATAGTTTATACAGCCGCACAACCGATGAATTTAAAAGAGGTAATTTTAGGGTAAAGGGCGATGTTGTTGATGTGTATTTGGCCTATAATGATTTTGCCTATAGGATTTCATTTTTTGGCAATGAGATTGAAGAGATACAATCATTTGACCCATCAAATGGTCAGATTTTGGACACCTTTAGCGATGTTGCCATCTATCCTGCCAATATATATGTTTCACCAAAAGAACGCTTGCATCAAGCCATTTATGAAATTCAGGATGACTTGGTTCTTCAAATGGAATATTTCAAGTCACAGGGTAAAAATCTGGAAGCAAAACGTCTTGAAGAACGTGTTAATTTTGATTTGGAAATGATGCGCGAGCTTGGTTATTGCAGTGGTATTGAAAATTACAGCCGTTATATGGATAGGCGTCAGACTGGCGAAAGGCCATTTTGCCTATTGGATTATTTCCCAAAAGATTTTTTATTGATTGTTGATGAGAGCCATGTCAGTATGCCTCAAATTAAGGCAATGTATGGTGGAGATAGAGCGCGTAAAATCAATCTGGTCGATTATGGATTTAGGTTGCCGGCAGCTATGGACAACCGACCATTAAAATGGGAAGAGTTTATCGGTATGATCAACCAAGTTATTTATGTCAGTGCAACGCCATCAAATTTTGAAATTCAAGAGTCAGAAGGCGTTGTGGTTGAGCAGTTAATAAGGCCTACTGGTTTGTTAGATCCTATAATAGAAGTTAGGCCATGCACAAATCAGGTGGATGATTTATTGGATGAAGTTGATGAACGGGTTAAGCGGGGAGAGCGGGTATTGGTAACCACATTAACCAAGCGAATGAGTGAAGAGCTTGCCAAATATATGAGCAAATTGGGCATCAAATGTCAATACATTCACAGCGAGGTTAAGACCATAGATAGGGTTGAAATTCTTAGAAATTTAAGGCTTGGGGTTATTGATGTGCTGATAGGAATTAATTTGTTAAGAGAGGGTCTTGATTTGCCGGAGGTAAGTTTTGTTGCCATATTGGATGCCGATAAAGAGGGCTTTTTAAGGAGTGTGACAAGTTTGGTTCAAACCATTGGCCGTGCCGCAAGAAATGAAAATGGTAAAGTAATCATGTACGCTGATCGAATGACAGAAAGTATGCGTAAAACCATTGAGGAAACAGAGAGAAGGCGTGAAAAGCAAATGGCCTACAATACACTTCATGGAATTACGCCAACATCAGTGGTCAAATCAATTGATCAAATTATGAAGGAGACCAGTGTTGCAGATGCCAAGAAGGTTGAAGACCATTTTGCCTATGCGCAAGCAAAAAATCAATTTGATCAAGCGGCAGATCCTGTTTTTGAATACACAGATAAAGCGGCAATCGAAAAAGCAATTAAAGAAACAGAACGCTCAATGAACCGCGCGGCAAAAGATATGGAGTTTATTGAAGCTGCAAGGTTCCGCGACCAAATTGAAGTGTTGAAAAAGCAATTGAAAAAGCTCAGTATCCATTGAAAATAAAATTAAAAATTCCTTTGGCATGATTTGTGTAAATATCTAATCAAATGGTAAAAAGTTTTATAATCATCGCAATTGCTTTAATGGGTTCAAATGCCTTAAAAGCTGCAAATGAAAGTTCCCGTGTTGCCCAGGCGATACAAACTGCAAATACTGCAGAGTTGGTAAATATGTTTAACTCTAGTATTGAACTCTTGACGCCCTCTTCTTCTGGTATTTCAACCAAAGAGCAAGCAAAAATAGTATTGGATAATTTTTTCAAAAACAATACACCAGTTAAAGCGACTGTAGCCCATGAGACCTCAGGAACCACAAACACAATGTTTGTTATTAGTTTAACCACAAAGACCGGAACTTACCGTGTTTCTGTTGTTGGAAGTCTAAAAGGAGGAACATTTATAATCAACGAATTTAAAATTGTATAAAAAGAATAATTCTAAAATCAATATTTGAAAAGTACTGCGTTAATTTGCAGTACTTTTTTTATGAATACAAATTTCAAGGATATAAGCGATTCTGCTGAGGTGCTTCAGATAATTGAACAAGCCTTAATAGAGGACATTGGCAATGGCGATCATTCATCACTTTCATGCATAGATAAGGATAGGATTTCTCAAGCACGCCTGATTTTCAAGGACAATGGCATTGCTGCGGGTTTGAATATTGCCTATAAAATCTTAAGAATAAACGATCCTAATTGCACAATAAACACATATTTCAATGATGGTGATTATTTGAAAAAAGGGGAAATTGCTTTTCAGGTGCTAGGCAATGCTCAGGCGTTATTAAAAAGTGAGCGCTTGCTGTTAAATATTTTACAAAGATTAAGCGGAATAGCAACTGTCGCCAATATGGCTGCTGAAAAAATAAAAGAATACCATACCAAGGTTCTGGATACAAGAAAAACGACTCCGAATTTGAGGGTTATTGAAAAATGGGCAGTTTTAGTTGGCGGCGGAATGAACCATAGGTTTGGTCTGTTTGATATGGTTATGTTAAAGGATAACCATATCGATGTTGCGGGTGGAATAGTGCCTGCAATTGAAAAAGCAAAGCAGTACTTACTGGAAAATAATTTAGATTTGGGTATTGAAGTAGAAACCCGCAACATAGAGGAGGTAAAGCAAGCATTAAGCATATTGCCAATTCAAAGAATTATGTTGGATAATTTTAGTCCTGAATTGGTGAAGGAGGCGGTTCAGATTATCAATGGACAATGCGAAACAGAAGCCTCAGGTGGCATAACCCTAGACAATATTGTTGACTATGCTGCTGCTGGGGTTGATTTTATATCCTTGGGCATGTTAACCCATTCGGTCAGAAGCCTAGACATTAGTTTTAAAATTAAATAAATATTATTTAAATATTAGTAACTTTGCCATATGTTTAGAAAAATTACGCTAATTATTATTGCTTTAGTTGGATTGAATGCAAATGCACAATTCACAATTGATGAGGACACCTTGTATGCTTTTGGTTTTGTAGGGGCTACTTCTGCCGATTTTTCGGATATCTATGCACATACCGTTATTAGAAGCAAGGCGCCTTCACCTGATACAATAAAATGGAATAGATTTAATGTTGTTTTGCCAAGTGCAGAGTGGTCAACAGCCATATGCGATATTTTATCTTGCAGAGGTCCAGAGATTTCTAGTGATACATTTGCATTTAGTGGTGCAGGTGATACTGGTATTTTATCTTTCCATTTTTATACAAAAAATATAAGAGGTAACGGAGTTATTACTGTTCGTTTTTCAAGAGCTAATAATCCTTTGGATTTTAAAGATGTTGTGATAATCGCTCAAGGATGGGCTCCAACAGGCGTTTCAAGCAGCATGCGCAACCTAATGAATGTTTATCCTAACCCTGTAAATGATTATGTAAATATTAATAACCCACTTATTGGTAAAGCTGATTTAAAGGTTTTCAATGCACAAGGTCAAATCGTCTTCGAATCTGCTTTTGATAGCAGTGCTAGAGTTGATTTAAGCAATTTTGCTTCAGGTTTATATACTATAGTGGTTCAAGGTGAAAAAGGTTCAACTAGCACAACGTTTGTTAAATCATAAACCCAATAAAAACGTATTCCAAAAAAAATCCCGAAACATCGTTTCGGGATTTTTTATTTTATTGTTGTTGAGCTTAGCTCCATTCTTCTTTACCGTGTTTGATTTTCTCCCAAAGGGTATCTTTAAGTTCTTGCAGGTTAAGTCCTGCCACCGCTGAAATAAATAACGGTTTCATGCTTTTTAAATCTTTCTTCATTAAACCCATTAACTCATCGTCCATCATGTCGCATTTGGTAATGGCGATAACGCGTTCCTTTTGAAGCAATTCAGGGTTGAAAGCCTTTAATTCATTGAGCAGAATTTTGTATTCTGCTTTAATGTCTTTGCTATCTGCCGGTATAAGGAATAATAACAATGCATTTCTTTCAATGTGTTTAAGAAATCTATGCCCTAGGCCCTTGCCTTCGTGAGCACCTTCAATGATTCCAGGAATATCGGCCATTACAAACGAACGGTAATCGCGGTATTCAACCATACCAAGATTAGGAACTAGAGTGGTAAAAGGGTAATTGGCGATTTTTGGTTTGGCCGCTGACATTACAGAAAGTAATGTTGATTTTCCGGCATTAGGAAAACCAACCAATCCAACGTCTGCCAAAACTTTTAATTCGAGTATTTTCCAACCTTCAATGCTGTCTTCACCTGGCTGGGCATAAGTTGGGGCTTGTTTGGTAGGTGTTTTGAAGTGGGTATTGCCCAATCCACCGCGTCCACCTTTTAACAGCACCTTTTCTTCACCATCCTTGGTAATTTCAAACAATACTTTGCCTGTTACTTCGTCTTTTGCAATGGTTCCTAGCGGAACTTCAATAACTTCGTTTTTGCCAGATGCACCGGTGCATAAAGCAGATCCACCTGGATCGCCATCTTCAGCGTGAACGTGTTTGCGGTATTTTAAATGCAGCAAAGTCCATAATTGGGCATTGCCTCTAAGCTTAATGTCACCACCTTTTCCGCCATCACCACCGTCAGGGCCACCTTGAGGTAGTCCTTTCGCACGGTGAAAGTGCGCACTGCCTTTACCACCTTTTCCACTTCTGAAAAAGATTTTTACGTAATCTATAAAATTTGAGTCTAGCATGGCTTTACGGAATTAAGTGTTAATCCGTTAGTGACTTTGTTCAACAATAATTGACTTAAGTCTATTAAATATTTCATCAATACTTCCAACGCCGTCGATGCCGTGGTATTTGTTTTGATTGGCATAATATTCAGCTGCAACAGCTGTTTGTTCGTTGTATACATTGATTCTATTTCTAATTATATTCTCGTCTATATCGTCTGCTCTTCCACTGTCTTTGCCTCTTAATAGAAGTCTTTTTGTTAATTCTTCTTCATCTACCATTAGCGCAAGCATCATACTGATTGAAGTGCCTTTGGATTCTAAAAATTTGTCGAGCGCTTGGGCTTGCGCTGTTGTTCTAGGAAACCCATCAAAAATATAACCTTTTGCTTCTGGGTGTTTTTCTACTTCTGCTTCAAGCATATTAATGGTAACCTCATCTGGAACTAAATTGCCTTTATCAATGAAAGATTTGGCTAATTTGCCGAGATCAGTTTCGTTTTTTATGTTAAATCTAAAAATATCACCGGTAGATAAATGCACCAAATTAAAAGTGTCTACAAGTTTTTGAGATTGAGTTCCTTTTCCTGCTCCTGGGGGTCCAAATAAAACGATATTTAACATTTTTTTATAGATAATTGTTAAGTCTTCTAACGTGCAAAGGTACTGCCTTAAACTGAATATTGTATATTTAAAGACATATTTACTTAATTTCGCAGCGAAAAAAAACATTTATCTTTTGAAAAAAATCCTTATTGTGGTGGGCACTAGACCCAATTTTATTAAAGTAACACGCTTTAAAAAAGTAATAGCTAATCATCCTGAGTTAGATGTTAAATTTGTTCATACTGGTCAGCATTTTGACGAAAAAATGAGCCAAGTGTTTTTTGATCAATTTGATTTGAGGCCTGATTTTATGCTCAATATTGGACAAGGCACGCCAAATGCCCAGATGGCTAATGTTATGCTGGGTGTCGAGAAAGTTTGTCTAGAATATATGCCAGATTTGTTAATTGTAGTTGGCGATGTAAACAGCACGTTTGCGGCGGCGTTAACTGGAAATAAAATGGGCATTAAAGTAGCGCATTTAGAAAGCGGTTTGAGAAGTTTTGACCGCGAAATGCCTGAGGAAATTAACCGCTTGTTGACGGATGAGATTTCTGATTATTATTTTGTAACGGAACAAAGTGGATTGGATCACTTGAAAGCTGAGGGCAAAGACAATGGAAACGTATTTTTTGTAGGCAATACCATGATCGATAGCTTGGTGGAATTTGATGATGAGGTAAATAAAAGTCAAATTATGCAAACGATGGGATTGGAGAAAGGTCATTTCGTACTAATGACTATGCATAGACCTTCAAATGTGGATACCAAAGAAGGATTAGACGTTTTAATTGAAATGATTAAGAACATCTGCAAAAACACAAAACTGGTTTTCCCTATACATCCAAGAACGGTTAATCGATTAAAGCAATTTGAATTATGGGAATCTATAGCAAATCTTGAGGGTCTTATATTTTCTGAACCTATGGATTATTTTGCGTTTCAAAATTTGACTGCCAATTGCAAATTTGTTGTCACCGATAGTGGAGGCATACAAGAAGAAACCACTTACCGTCAAGTCCCTTGCTTGACCTTGAGAAATAACACTGAACGTCCTAGCACCGTTGATCTTGGTAGTAATGTCTTGGTTGAATATACCATGGAGGCACTCCAAAAAAGAATAGATGAAATTAATGCAGGCACTTATAAAAAAGGACAAATTCCTCCACTTTGGGATGGCAAAAGTACAGATAGAATTGTCGAGGCAATAAAGGGGATCTTGGTTTAGTGGGCGGTTTGATTTTGTTTATAGCTGCTGTATATAATTTGACCCAGCAGCACAAATAGACACAATTGAACTTGTGCAAAACCAATTTGATACCATTCGAAATCCAAAGCAATTCCTATTGATCTAAGTGAAAAGTATTTTGAGGTGTTGTTGAATGAAACAAATAGGATATAATAGGATGCTAAAAAGACATAGATCCATGAAAATAAATATTTACGGTAAGCAAATACTGCCGTTAACGGTATAAGGAAATATTGTTCGCTAATTGCAAGCGAAGTAGCAACTATACATAGGAGATAGATATTGAACATATCTGTGTTTTTCCATTTGTAGGCATAAAATGCTAAGGTGGGGAAAATTAACAACCAAATGAATTTATAGCCAGTAAAGATTGGAATCAATTTGAAGAAACCCATTTTTGTGATAAATCCTGGAATTGCTAAATCAAGTATGTGTTTAAGGAAAGTTTGGTTGTTGTTGAATTGATAAGACAATACATTTGTTTTTATGGCGTCAAAATCATGGTAAAAGGGCAGGAAACTTAAGATAAAAATGAGGGCTGGTATTGTCAAAAGTTTAATACGCTCCCTTAGTAAAATCTCCTGATTAAAAAGCAACATTAATGGGAAGAATACCATTATGTGTTTAATGCTAAAGGATACGCCTAGTAAAATGGCTGCTACAGTGTATTTTTTGTCCTTTAAATTTATATAAGCATAATACGCTAAACAGATTGCCAATATATCAAACTGTGAATGGTGGCCAATAATAACGATGCTAATGGGATTAAAAAGCAACAACAGGATTAATAAATTATTCTTTGTTTGCTTAAAAATTGCTTTGTATAAGAAGACCTCAGCGGCGAATAGACAAATAACAATATAAACATGAAATAATTTCTGATTGTAGGCACCAATGCTAGCGAGTAATTTTAATGCAGCCAAAATATAAGCCCATATCGGCCCGTAATTGTACCTTGTGGTGTTTGCATAAACACTTTTGCCCTCAATTATAATATCTGCTACAATTTCGTAAGATTCTAAATCAAAATTGTGGCCTAAGATTGCCATAAGGATTCTAAGTAAAAGCCCAAAACTAAAAATTAATACCCAATATTTATTTTGGATAAAAATATCTGAAATTCTTGAGGACTTAAAATATAAACCCACTAAAAACCATAGGCTCAAAAGAATGTTTATGTCAAATATTGCAAACCGCAACCGGCCAGTAATCATTCCGTCTGCATCGCCAATGAAGTGTTCGAATAGCTTTGCAAATCCATTAAAAAGAACAATTGACATAAAGGCGTATATATACGACAGTCGATGGTTTAACGACGTGCTCAAAAATGATTTAATTTTAAACAAAATTTGTTTATTTGTCATTGATAAATTGCCTGCAATTTAAGCATAAATTTCTATTTGCACCTTCAATATTGCTCATTTCCCCTTTTGCATCTCGCATCAGACAAAAAGTGTCTTGGCTATGCTTTAGACTATGGTTTTACCCCAATTCGTGTAAAATTTCTCAATATCTATGGTTAATTAAGGAAGAGTAGAGGGAATAAAACCATCAAAACAAACCAATTTAAGATTCGATGGTATTGAACGGCTTTCTCTTATTTGGCAAGAATTTGCCATCAGCAGATACCAAGCAGTTCAAGAAATCTGAAGCTTGTAAATAGATGCAATTAATCTATAAAAGCCAACAATTAAATGTTGTATGCTTTGAGCATCAATCTTACTATGGCTTCTTTCTTGATATTGTATTGCTCAAGAAATTGAGATTGGTTTGTGATATTTCTACCCAAAAGGGCTGACAAACCAATTGCATTGACTAAATCTAAAATTAATTCTGCAAAATTGTCATGTTCAGCTTGGGATTTGTTTTTGTTTATTTTTGACAAAATGCCTTTTAGGAAGTTGATTTCAAGCTTTTTGTAAGGCCCGTAAATTTCTTCAAAAGTATTGTTTAGATCCAAAATATTTTCGTTTGACAAACTGGTTAATTTAACCAAATTGGTGTAAACTTGTGTTCTATTCCAAAGATACTTTAATATTTTTGTTTCATCATCTGGCATATCTACAATATCAGATTGCAACTTATCTAATCCTTTTGTTAGCTGATTGTTAACTACTTGAACGAAAAGCTCCTCTTTGTTTTTGAAGTAATAATAAAGGGCTGCTTTATTAAATCCAATAGAATCTCCAATTTCATCTAAGGTCGTTTTGTTGAATCCAAATTTTATAAAACACTCAGTTGATTTTTCTAATATTTCTTTTCTTCTAGAGTCATTTGTTGATGGCCTTCCAGGTTTCCTTTTGATGATTTTGCTTTGTGTAAGAGTCTCCATTTTCTGTATTGTTATCAAATTTTATGCCATATATGTCAATTTGTGAAGAAAATTATAAAAAAATTATAAATAAAAATCAAATTGTTTACGGTTTTTATCTTTACTTTGCAGTAGCAATAATTACTTAATTCAAGAAATGGGATGGTTTAATTTTTTTACACAAGAACTTGCAATCGACTTAGGCACTGCAAACACATTAATCATTCACAAAGACCAAGTAGTTGTGGATGAGCCTTCAATTATTGCAATCGAGCGCAGTACAGGAAAGGTTATTGCGATAGGTCATGAGGCCATGCAAATGTTTGGCAAAGAAAATGATAACATAAAAACAATTCGTCCATTGAAAGATGGTGTTATCGCTGATTTCCAAGCTGCCGAGCACATGATTCGCGGCATGATCAAAAAGATCAACAAAAATGGCAAAACGTTTTCGCCTCAGTTAAGAATGGTCATATGTATTCCGTCTGGTATAACTGAAGTTGAAAAGCGTGCAGTAAAAGATAGTGCTGATAGAGCTGGTGGAAAGGAAGTTTATATGATCCACGAACCAATGGCTGCTGCCGTTGGAATAGGAATCGATGTTACAGAGCCAATGGGCAATATGGTGATTGATATTGGGGGTGGTACAAGCGAAATAGCTGTTATTGCCTTGGGTGGTATTGTTTGCGACCAATCAATTCGAGTGGCCGGAGATGAATTCAATATGGATATCTCTGAGTACATGAAACGCCAACACAATCTTTTGTGTGGTGAAAGAACCGCCGAAAAAATTAAAATTAATGTTGGTTCTGCTTTAACAGAATTAGACAATCCGCCTGAAGATTATGCGGTATATGGAAGAGACTTAATGACAGGTATTCCAAAACAAGTTTTTGTGTCCTATTCTGAAATTGCATTGGCGCTTGATAAATCAATTGTAAAATTGGAAGAGGCTATCTTGAAAGCTTTGGAAAATACCCCGCCAGAGTTGGCCGCCGATATTTATCAAACGGGTATTCATTTGACCGGTGGTGGCGCTTTGTTAAGAGGTCTTGACAAACGTCTTGCTGCAAAAACCAAATTGCCAGTTCATATTGCAGAAGATCCACTTAGAGCAGTTGTAAGGGGTACTGGAATAGCGCTGAAAAACATCGGTAAATTTAAATTTTTAATGAATTCTTGATAAATGAATTCTGTATTCAAGTACCTTGAAAGCAAGCTTCATGTTCTATTGTTTTTATTGCTTGAAATCTTAAGTATCATTGCTATTGTTAGGTTTAACACCTACCAAACTGCTTTTTATTACAGCAATACTAGAAAGTTAAGTTTGTCACTTCACGAAACCAACAGTTCGATTTTTAATTATTTTGGTTTGTACACCAAAAATCAAGCTTTGTACAATGAGAACATTGATTTAAGAAGAAAACTGCGCTCTAATTATGTGGTTGAATCTAAAAAGATTTTTGAAATCAATGACACTGTTTTTAAACAACGCTATAAATATTTCCCCGCTCAAGTTATTACCAACTCGACCAATAGACAAAATAATTTTATTACCTTAAACAGGGGTAAAAGTTCAGGAATTGAAAAGGGGATGGGCGTTTTTTGTCCTGAGGGTGTTGTAGGCACTATTGTTGAAGTTTCTGATAACTATTCAATTGCTGTTTCGGTGTTAAACACAGAAGGATTTAAAGTCGTTCCGAAAATAAAAGAGTTAAACGATACCAAGGGCACAGTGATTTGGAATGGGAAAGACCCAAACTATCTTAAATTAGAAAACATCAACAAGTATGAAGCTTTGAAAGTTGGTTTTCATATCGTAACCAGTCCATACTCTAAAAACTTTCCAGAGAATGTTCCCATCGGAATCATCGAGAGCTTAAAGTCAAGAACTACAGAAACGTTCTATGATATAAAAGTTAAATCTGCAGTGAATTTTGGTAAAATTCAAACCGTGTATATTGTCATCGACTTATTTAAAGATGAAATTGAAAAACTAGAAGCTGAGTTAAATAAAAAGAATTTGAACGTAAAATGATAGTATCTATTCTCAAGTATTTAGGTTTGTTCTTCTTAATTGTTTTGGTGCAATTATTTATTTTGAATAATATCTTTATTGGCAATTATTACGGATTTTTATTCCAACCACAACTTATCGTAATGTTTGTGCTTTTATTGCCCTCATCTATGCAACATTCTTGGTTAATATTGATTTCGTTTCTTGCGGGGTTTTTGTTTGATGTGTTTTTTCAATCCTGGGGAATTCATGCAGCGGCAAGCACATTAATAGGATTCATTAGGCACTATGCAACCCGTGATATAGAAAATGTAATTGGTGCTCGTGATGAGGACAACCAAATATGGACATCCAAGAAAGGGCAAGTTTGGAAATGGACCTATTTTCTAACATTTACGGCCATTTATCATTTTTTGTTTTTACTTATTGAGTCGCATGGGCATAATTTTTTTACGCGCTTGCTCCCTTCATTTATCTGCAGCACATTAATTGCATTTCTATTGATTCTATTGTTAGAAAATTTGATTTATAAGCCAGCTAGAAATTAAGCCATGGAAAAAAGCAGTAGGCTATTTGTTTTTATTGGGGTATTGGTCTTTATAGGAATTGTATTTATTTGCAGATTGTTTTATTTGCAAATTGTCGACACTTCAAATTATTACAAAGCTCAGGCTTACGGTTCAAATGATATTACCATATACCCAGATAGAGGAACCATTGTCGACCGTTTTGGCAAACTAATGGTATACAACGATGCTGTTTATGATTTAATGGTTGTGCCACAAAAGGCTAAAGACTTTGACAAGGTAGCTCTTTGTAAAGAGTTAATGCTCGACACAAGCGAATTCAACAAGCGCTTGAAAAAAGCATCCAAATACAATCCAAGAGAGGCTTCCGTTATTTTTAAAAATCTTCCGTTTCACTTGTACACCAGATTACAAGAAATAATTTACCAATATCCAGCATTTTATATTGAAACTAAAATTGACCGACGTTACAATATAAATGGTGCTGCCCACTTGTTGGGGTATATGGGCGAGGTAACTGAAAAACAGTTGGCCCTCGATAAATATTATAAACCTGGAGATATTAAAGGCGTAACTGGTTTGGAAAAATCTTATGAAATATATTTAAGAGGTAAAAAGGGAAAGAAGGTTGTTTTGGTCGACAAATTTAGTAAACAACAAGGAAGTTTTGCTGGTGGAAAATTTGATAGTTTGCCTTCGGCAGGACAAAATATTATTTCAGCAATTGATTTAGATCTTCAAGTTTTTGCAGAGCAGCTTTTGGCTAATAAGATTGGATCTATTGTGGCAATTGAGCCTGCTACTGGTGAGGTATTGAGTATTGTAAATAGCCCTAATTACGATCCAAATTTATTGGTAGGTCAACGCAGAAATAAAAACTTTGCCTCCTTATTGTTAGATCCTTCAAAACCTCTGTTTAACCGTGCTCTGAAAGCACCATATCCACCGGGTTCTACCTTTAAAACAGTACAAGCATTAATTGGTTTACAAGAAGGTGTATTGACACCCGATACCAAGTACCCTTGCCATGGCGGTTACCATATGGGTTCTATCACTGTTGGTTGCCACGCACATGGTTCACCTTTAGATTTAAAGAATAGCATAACTAAGAGCTGCAACGCTTATTATTGTTTTGTTTATCGAAGCATATTGGACAATCCAAGATATGGATCAGTACAAATTGCATATTCAAAGTGGGCGAAGTATCTGAACAGCTTTGGAATTGGGATTAATACAGGCATCGATTTGCCAGAAGAATCAGGTGGTATTGTTAAAAAACCATCTTGGTTTGAACATGAGTTTGGTAAAAATTGGCGGTCTTCAAATGTGGTGTCTATGTCAATTGGTCAAGGTCAAATTGGATTAACACCTTTACAAATGGCAAATACTGCAGCAATTATTGCAAACAGGGGTTATTACTACACACCGCATGTGGTAAGGTCTATCGGTGATCATCATTTTGTGCCGCCTAGCTTTAAGCAAAGACATTACACAATGATTAATCCAATTTATTTTGATACGGTAATTGCAGGAATGGCAAATGTGTGCTCTCCTGGCGGCACTGCAGGTAGAACGGGGATTTCAGGAATCACAATCTGTGGCAAAACGGGTACTGCACAAAATCCACATGGTGAAGACCATTCAATCTTTATTGCTTTTGCGCCTAGAGACAATCCCAAAATTGCCATCTGTGTAATTGTAGAGAATGGCGGTTTTGGTGCAGACTACGCGGCACCAATTGCCAATTTAATGATAGAACGCTATTTGGCTAAGGATAGAAGTGTTGCATCCCAAAAGCCTGAAATGCTTAGTAGAATGCTAAAAGCCAATTTGACAGGAAAGCCTACCACCATAAAAGATTCTGTAATTGTCGTAAAGCCAAAATAGGTAATGGAAGAAAAACTACACATCGATTGGTTAAGTGTTATATTGTACATCCTAATTGTTTTATTTGGAGCAATAAATATTTATTCGGCAAACAGTGGAGTTGAAGAGGTTTTAAAGCTTGATTTTTCAAAAGAATATGGCAAACAGGTTCTGTTTATTGGTATTAGTGCTATCATCGTTTTCTTAATACTGTTAACTGATTATAAATTTTTTAATTTTTCAGCTTACGGAATTTATATAGTCGTTATAGCTCTCTTGCTTATATTGTTAGCAACTGGATCATTCAACAAGGGTGCTCAAGCCTGGTTTAAAATTGGTTCTTTTAAACTTCAGCCAAGTGAATTTGCCAAATATGCAACAGCATTGGCACTTTCAAAATATTTGGGTGGGTTTGATATTAAATTTGAAGGAAGAAGGAATATATTAATCACTTTTGGCATTATATTAATTCCAATGTTATTGACTTTGCTCCAGAATGATACTGGATCAGCTTTGGTTTTTGGTTGTTTCATATTGGTTTTGTTTAGAGAAGGTCTTTCAGGATGGTGGCTGATTCTGGGGGTGTATATGGTTACAGTATTTGTTGTTACTATTTTATTGCCATCCATTCAAATCATCATTGCATTGTTGCTAATATGTGGCGGTTTCGTATATTTTAATCGTGTTAGAAAGCAGCTTGTTTTTTTAGCCCTAACGGTTTTTCTGGCTTCGACTTTTTATATTTTAAGCCTCGACTTTGTATTTGCCAAAATTATGAAACCTCACCAGCAGCAGAGGATTTTAGTAACGTTGAATCAAGATGTAGATGAGTATTATGCTAAAAAATCAAAGGGCTTTAGTATTTTCAAGTTTGAGAAATCAAAAGAGAAAGATAAATCAGAATCGAAAAGAGATTATAGTTACAATGTTAGACAATCGAAGATAAGCATTGGCGCTGGTCGTTGGGTTGGAAATGGATTTAACAATGGAACCCAAACTAAAGCTAAATTGGTTCCAGAGCAACATACAGATTTTATATTTTGTACTGTGGGTGAAGAATATGGCTTTTTGGGTTCAACCTTATTTCTGATTATTTATTTGCTGCTTATTGGCCGCGTGTATTATTTAGCAGAAAGGCAGAAAAATGTATTTAGTAGAGTATTTGGTTACAGCACTGCTTCGATATTGTTTTTTCACTTTTTTGTGAATATAGGAATGGCCTTAGGTATATTGCCCGTAATTGGAATCCCACTTCCTTTTATGAGTTATGGCGGTTCATCATTAATTAGTTTTAGCATGCTATTGTTTACGTTTTTAAAACTTGACGCAAACAGAATTAATGAAATTTCGAGATTAAACTAAATGCGTCACATCATTTGCCTTTGCAATGTCAAAGGTTTTGCCATTGAATTTTAATTCATACAAGCAAAGGTTGCTGTGGTCCCAATTCTCCATTTCTTGCAAAGGTGCGCCAGTCAGTAAACACAGGAAACTTCTTATTGCTCTTCCATGCATACAAATTAAAATGGTGTCTTCTTCTGCAGGTTTGTTCATCAATAGGTTTAATCCTTTTTCTTGTCTTTGGAACATTTCTAATGGGGTCTCTCCGCCTTCAACAGATTGGTTTAATCTGCCATTTTTCCAATTGTTAATGGTTTCATGGTAAAGTTTAACGGTTTCAGGATTTTGGATTTTTCCTTCCATAATACCCCAGTTGATCTCATTTAACGCCTCAAGGGAAGTGTGCGGAATGCCAGCTTCAATAAAATTATGGACACTTTGAACCGTTCTTTTTAGTGTTGAAGTGTATACATGCTTATAGGGCGTATTGCGGTAGGCATTGTGAAATTTAAGTGCTTGTTGTTTTCCGTTTGCGTTTAAATCACTATCAATGCCGCTGCCTTGAATGATGTTTTTAAGGTTAAAATCAGTTTGACCATGTCGAATCAAATGAATCGTTTTTCCTATCTTCGCGTCTTTATCGTTTATTATGAAATCCATCTTTTATGAGCCTGCAAATATAGAACTTGCTTCGCTTAATGACTATTGCAAAAATACAATGGTAGATTTTTTAGGTATTGAATTTATAGAATTGGGCCTTGATTTTTTAAAAGCCAGAATGCCAGTGAACGAACGAACAGTTCAGCCTTTAAGAATGTTAAACGGAGGCGCTAGTTTGGCTATGTCAGAATGTGTTGGAAGTATGGCTGCGAATTTGGTTTTTGACCGCAGTAAACTAGTGGCCCTAGGACTAGATTTAAATGGCAATCATATTCGTCCTGTAATGGAAGGTTCTTGGGTTTATGCAACGGCAAAGCCATTGCATATTGGAAATACAACACAAGTATGGGAGATTAAGATAGAAAATGAGGAAGGCAAATTGGTACATATAAGTCGCTTAACTATGGCTGTTGTGGCTCGTTAATGGAATCAACTCCTATTCAAAATATTGTCATTTATAGACTGCCCCACCAGAAACAATTGCAATTGTTTCGTTCTGGCGAAGGGAATTCAAAATTTGTTTTTTCAACATTTCTAAAGGAATCAAAACAAATTACAATGCTTGGACAAGTGCAAGCAATAAATGAGGAGAAACTAGAATCTATATTCAGCGCCTTGGTATTATTGAGCTCTTCTGATTATAGGTCTAGTAAAAAGGAAGAATATATTGCCTTAGTAGATTTAGCAAAGAGCAGCATACAATCTGGTCAATTTGACAAAGTTGTATTGGCTAGCAAAAAATGGGTATCATTTGATATTGATGTTTTAAAAATTTATGCTGAGCTTCTAGAAAAGAATCGGAATGCCTTTGTTTATGCTTCTTTTATTGACGGTGAAATAATGATAGGGGCTAGTCCTGAACTTTTATTAGAAAGGGATGCTGAGCAGCTTCAAACGGTAGCTTTGGGCGGGACTGAAACCAGAGGGGTCTATTCTGAAAAAGAGAAAATAGAACATCAGCAAATACAAGCATACATTGAATCGGTTTTAAAAGAGAATGGATATAATTTTATAAAACATGAAACCAATTCATTTAAGGCGGCCTCTGTAGCCCATTTAATAACGCCCTATTCGATGAAGTCCAAGGGTTTGGATAATGATTTAGATTTAATAACGCAACTGCATCCAACGTCCGCAATTTGTGGTTTACCCTATCAGGAATCGCTAGATTTTATAAAAGAAAATGAGGGTTTCGACCGAAAATTTTATGCAGGTTATTTAGGTGCTGTAGAAGCAAATGGGAATTTTAAACTCTTTGTAAATTTGCGCTGCGCTCAATTGTATAAAGATGGCGCAATGCTTTATGCAGGAGCCGGCATTAATGAACTGTCATCTGCAGAGGATGAGTGGGCTGAAATAAACAATAAGATGCAGACTATTGCTCAATGCTTGAAATAATTTACCTTTGCAAAAAGAATTTTTATTTTGATAAAGTTACTATTTAATATCTTTCTTATTTATGCCATTTGGCAATTCGTGAAAATGTTTTTTGTGGTTAGCAAGACTCAAAAACATTTCAATGAAAGAATCAATGATCTAGACAGCCGTGTTGAGAAAAAAGAAAAAAGTTTTGAAAAGACAAAAAATAAAGACGCCGAAGGCGAGTATATTGATTACGAAGAAATAAAATAATAAACTAAATTTAGAAAGCGTCCTGATCGATTACAATAGGATCTTTCATTACTTTAGCCAATTCTTTAACTATTTCTTTAACTACACGGTCAACCGCCAATAGATATTGATCAGTGCCTTTATAGCCTCGGGTATTGTTGGCGTAAAATTCTATATACGTTTTGATTTGCTTTTCCGATCCTTTTTCGACGGTGTTGTGCACGAAATTGGTGAATTTGTACCTGTACTTATCCTCTTTAACTCGGATTTCTATTTTGAACGTAAGGGTTCCCGCTGGGGTATTTGAAAAACTGTTGTTTTTAATGTAAATAGGAATGCTTGGTCTGATCACTAGTCTGCCATTTTCGCCATCAGGCTTAAAATCTTCAATCAGTATTTCTTTTGGGAATAAAAGTGGTTTTCCAGTTTGTGCTCTATAATCCTTGATATACCTTTTCATTAAGAAAAGTTTGGCACGCAAGTACAACGAATCGATTGTTCCACCGTCGTATACATCATTTGGCATCGGTGTGAATGGCACAATCCCCATGTAGGTGACCAAGTCAGTGATCGTGTCAATAGGGGCTTTGAAACGCACATATTTTTTATAGGTAGGCGCCTGCATTTCATCGTTTCTTTCAGACATTGTAGTTTCCCCACTGAAAGAAGAATCTGTGAAACTGGTTGAATCGTAGTTGTAACTAGATCCAAAAGGGTCACTTTCGGTTTGGGCCATGGCACTTAAAAAAGCACTTGTGAAAATCAATAATAATAACCTTTTCATTTGTTCTGTGTCAATTAAATTAGATTTCTTATTACAAATAAGATACCATTTTTTTCATGATTGGCAAATGTAGTAAAACCATTGATTATTTTAAAATGTTTTTATTGACAAACATTATCTTTGTCAATTCTAGATTACATGAAGAAATTATTCAGCATACCGCTAAGCGCCATTATTTTGTTTTTAGTTTCTTGCTCGCACAAAGAAATCAAGGTAATGCCATCTTTGACCGTATCAAACCATTCGTTTTCAAATTATGACTCGGTCAAATTAAATCATTTGTATTTGGACCTTAATGTTGATTTCAGTAGTAAGGTTTTAAAAGGTAAGGTTGTTTTAGATATTGACAATTCCATGGGTTCGCAATTTTTGATTTTGGACACTAAACAATTGGTGATCGAAAAAGTGCAATTAGAGGATTCATGCAATACACCTTGGAGTATAGGTAAAGAAGAACAATATGTGGGTCAGGCCTTGGTTATAGAAATCAATAAAAATACGAAAAAGGTAGCTGTATACTATCACACCAGTCCAAGTGCAGAAGCTTTAATGTGGTTAAGTCCTGAGCAAACATCAGGTAAAAGAAATCCATTTTTATTTACCCAAAGCCAAGCGATTTTGGCTAGAACTTGGTTGCCATGCATGGATGCCCCGGCAGTAAGGTTTACTTACAATGCGAAAATCACTTGTGAATCAAAATATATGGCATTGATGAGCGCAAGCAATCCTCAACATAAAAATAAAGATGGGGTATATACTTTTGAAATGGACAAACCGATTCCAAGTTATTTAATGGCCTTGGCAGTGGGTGATATTGAATTTAAATCTCTTGGCGAAAATTGTGGAGTCTATGCAGAGCCAGATATGTTGAGTAGGTCTGCCAATGAATTCACTTCCTTGCCTTCGATGATTCAAAGTGCGAGTGAAATGTATGGAGAATACGCCTGGGGCCGCTATGATATTTTGGTATTGCCTCCGAGTTTCCCATTTGGTGGAATGGAGAACCCTCGTTTAACTTTCGCAACCCCTACAATTATTGCCGGTGATAAAAGTTTGGTCTCTTTGGTTGCGCATGAATTGGCCCATAGCTGGAGTGGAAATTTGGTAACAAATCAGACATGGGATGACTTTTGGTTAAATGAAGGCTTTACTGTTTATTTTGAAGAACGCATTATGGAGAAAATTAACGGGAAAGATTATGCAGATATGCTTTCAACCATAAGTTTAGGAGAATTAAAAATGACATTAAAGGATTTAATGGCAAATGCACCTGGAGATACCAAATTAAAACTAAATCTGAGGGGTCGGAATCCGGATGATGGCGTAAGCGATATTGCATACATCAAGGGATGTATGTTTTTAAAATTAATAGAATCAAAGGTAGGTCGTCAGAAATGGGATAAATTTTTAAATCAATATTTTAATGCCTACAAATGGAAGACCGTTAATACGGAGGAGTTTTTGGCCTACTTGCAAAACAATTTACTGTCTTTAAATCCAAATGCTAAGATCAATGTAAATGAGTGGATATATGAGGTAGGGCTTCCAAGTGATTGCCCAAATATCCAAAGTCGAAATTTAAGAAATGTGGAATTGGCTGCTAAAAAAGTTAACGAAACAAAAAGTTTAAAAGGTTTTGATACCACAGGTTATACCACACATCATTGGTTGCATTTTTTTAGGAATTTAGACGCCGATTCCATTGAGGATATTATGGTGCAAATGGATACAATGTATCATTTGTCTATGAGTAAAAATAGTGAAATTCAATGTGATTGGTATTTGTTGTGTATCGAAAATAATTATTCAAAAGCAAATCCATATATTGAAAAGTATCTTTTATCTGTTGGCCGTAGAAAGTTTTTAAAACCATTGTATGAAGCATTTTCAAAAACGTCTGAAGGATTAATTCTCGGACGTGAAATATTTAAGAAGGCTGAAAGTTCTTACCATGCTGTTTCTAGGAATACGGTTAAAGAAATTCTTCAAATAGAGTCGGAAGAATAATAATTTATATAAGAAATTGAAGTTTGCTGCGTTTTAACTGTATGAAACTTAAAATTGTATTTTTATGCCTCGCGTTTTTGAGTTTTGGTTTACATGCCCAATTCGATGAAAATACTAAGTTAAAGGCTCTTTATGAAAAGGCACTTTATACCGATTGCATTGAAAAAGCAAATGAGTTTTTAGAACGTGATAGGGAAGAATTGTATCCGTATTTTTGGCAACTTAAGTCTTATTTAGCGATTCATTTTTCTAAATTTCATGAGAAGCAAAAAACGGCTTTGGATAAGGCCTTAAATATTGCGGTTAAGATCAACAAAAAAGACAAGAATTCATTTTTCGAAAACAAGTATACTGAAGTTTTTGAAACCCTTGAAGTCGAATGTTTAAAGGCCGCAAAATTAAATTGTGATGCGCATTTTGAGAAGTCAGAAAAGATTTATCAGAAGTTAATGGATATTGAGTACAAATCTTCAACCCATTTTGCAAAATTTCTATGTTTGGAGTACCACAACCAATACGAAGCATTGGGGCTGTTGGAGCAGCTAATTAATCAAAATTACAATGGTTTTAAATCTGGAATACTGCCTCAAAAAGAAAACGAAAAATATTATATTGAATTGTTAAACCGTTATTTTTCTCAGGGCCTTTCGTGGAAGATGAATCAATTGTTAAAGAAGACCAAGGAGATTTATCCAAATTCTGATTTGACCTATTTGGCCTTTGTTCAAGGCTGTGAAACTAATTTTTATCTGTATAATTTTGACTCTGATTTAAGCGATTTGTTAAAATATAAGTCAAACTTGTTGTCCATTGATAGTATCTATCCATCTTTTAAAAATGAAAACATACACCATCAAATTGATTTTATTATTGCTGCTAAATATTTGATTTTATCTGAAAATGATCCAGCTTACGATGCATACAAATTAATCAAAGAATACTTAAATGGATTTCCGTTAGAGATAAGGTTGGACTCATGCAAAAATTTCTTCTTATCCTATTTGTTAAGAAACAAATCAAGGCAAAATATTAACTATAAAAAAGTATTTTCTTATTGGACAGACCTCAGTAAATTCTATCAAAAATCGAGTTACCTAGAGGCAGTAAAATTCAATGAAAATTTCTTGCAAAAGAAAAACGAATTGCATTTAGCGACCTTATATCTTAACTATGGCTTTAAAGCTTTTCCTAATGACAAATTGAAATTAGCTCAAATTAAAAAGAATTTAGACGACCTATTGATTGCTAATCTTAAAAATGGAACTGCCAGTAAAGAGCTTGCTGCAATTATTGAATTAAGCGATAATTCTCAGGTTAAAAGTTTGCTTTTAGAAGAAGATTTAAAGTTAATGAATATTATGTTGTTCCGAAAACAATATTCAGCACTTTCCCGTTTTGTCAATAAGGACTTGTTATGGTTTCCGCAGCATCCTAAATTATTATCTATAAAGAAGCAATTGGTCATAAATGACTACAGGAACCAAATTGCGTGGTATGATAGTATAGATGAAAATTTATATTTTTCAAAATTGCCAGATGCTTCAAAATGTATTCCTGGCGTTTTAAGTGATTTGGGAAATTCAGCCGTTTTGAAGCAACTTAATTATGTTAGAAGATTGGCGGGTATCTATGATTCATGCGATATTAGTCCTGAATATGCGCCTGCCTGTCAACAAGCTGCTTTGATGATGGAAGCCAATTATAGACTTGACCATGCACCTAGCAGCAATTGGACGTGTTATAAGCGCGAAGGAGCGGAAGCTGCCGGAAACAGCAATTTGTCACTTGGTCATGGTTTTAACCATGCATTAATGGGGCAGGTTAACGATGATGGTTCAAATAACTGGGCCTGCGGTCATAGACGTTGGATCTTAAATCCATATAACTCTACTTTTGGACTTGGAAGTACCCATAGTGCGATGTGTTTAAAAGTCTTTTATACAGAAAATTCATCGCGCGAAAAGTATGTTAATTCATTCAGCGATAGTCAGTTTGTTGCTTGGCCATCTGCAGACTATTTTCCTTTGGAATTGACGCCCAATCGTTGGAGTTTTTCTTTAGATGGGGCAGATTTCAAAAATGCAAAAGTAAGTGTTACATGCAATGGCATACAATTGAGCGTGAGGATGGAAAATGCGGCGCATGGATATGCCCTAAGTACCTTAGTTTGGACTTTGGGCAGTTTTCCTGGCAAAGACCAAGTTTATGTGGTAAAAATAAGCAATGTATTGAACGTTAATGATGTAAAGAAAACATACACTTACAGGGTTACATTCCTTGATATAAAGTAATTATTTCAATTCCAGAAGTGCCACTGATTCGACGTGGTGGGTATGGGGAAACATGTCAACTGTTTGGATTTTGAGCACATTGAATTTTTCTGAGAGGATTGCAATGTCTCTTGCTTGTGTTGCGGTGTTGCAACTGACATATACAATTCTCTTTGGCTCCAGTTCCAAAAGTTTTTCTACCACACCAGGGTGCATACCGTCTCTTGGTGGATCAGTAATTACGACGTCTGGTTTGCCATGTTTTGAAATTAAGTCATCATTTAAAACCAACTTCATATCACCAGCATAAAAATGGGTGTTTTCAATATGGTTAAGAATGGCATTTTCTTTTGCATCTATAATAGCTGCTTCAACATATTCAATACCGATAACTTGTTTTGCATTTTTGGCTACAAATTGAGCGATGGTGCCAGTTCCTGTATATAAATCGTATACATTTTCAGTGCCGCTCAAAGAAGCAAATTCACGGGTTATTCTATAAAGTTCTAATGCTTGTTTAGCATTGGTTTGGAAGAAAGATTGGGGTCTGATCTTAAAGGTTAAATCTTCCATTTTTTCGCTCAGGAATCCATTGCCTTTATGTGTTTGGACATTCAAATCACTCCAAGTATCATTCTTTTTTGTGTTAATTACATAACACCATTCTTCCACCTCAGAAAGAACAGGAATGAGATAGTCAAACATTGTTGTAACCAATTTTGGTTTGTCTTCACCAACGATAAGAACCACCATCCATTTTCCATCGCTGTTGCATCTCATCATTAAGTTTCTCAAAAATCCATCTTGTTGACGAATGTCAAAAAAGCTTAGTTCGTTTTCAATGGCATATTGCTTAAAAGTATCTTTGATTTTATTGGCATATTCGGGGGCTAGGTAGCAAGCGTTTAGATCAAGTACTTTATCAAACATGCCAGGTATATGGAATCCTAGAGCTGGAATTCTGCCTGGATTGGTTTTGTCAAAATGTTCCTCCCAGGCCTTATTGCTAAAAGTGAATTCCAATTTATTGCGGTAATGAAAGACATCTTTACTGCCTAAAATTGGAAGGGATTGTCCAACTTCAACCTTTGCAATTCTTTGCATGTCATCTTTGGCTTGGGTTTCTTTAAATCCAAGTTGCGCAGAATAGTCAACGTGTTGCCATTTGCAGCCGCCACAAATCCCAAAATGCGAACAAGTAGGTTCAGTTCTTAATTTTGAAGCAATATGGAGTTTTTGAATCTTGCCTTCGGCGTATGATTTCTTTTGTTTTTGAACCATTACATCTGCAACGTCACCTGGTGCAGAGAAAGGGATAAATATCACTTTTCCATCGTGTCTTGCTATTGATTTCCCTTCTGCAGCGGCAGTTTCAATTTCAAGGTTTTCGATTAAATACGGTTTTTGAGTTCTTTTCGACAATTTTGGGCAGCTTATTCTTGAATGTATTTGTTCATAACACCATTGAAAGTAGTGGTATCTAAGTAGCCCGTATATGGTGCAATGCTTGCATTGTCTGCGAGCGTTTTCCATACATAAGTCATGGGATATCCGGGTACTCTGCCTCCTTTGTTTAGGTAGCCCACCAATTGCTCTGAACTCATGGTTTCGCCATTCACAACATGTTTGGCGTTAACCTCTGGATTGAATTTTACTGCAATAAAATTTTTGTTCATTTTTTTAATGATGGCCGCGTTACCATAGGTCTGTTGGTCCATTACCTTGCACCAATAGCACCAATCGGTATAAACGTCAACCACTATCATTTTGTTTTCTTTTTTTGCTTTTGTAAAACCTTCTGACATGCTGTACCAAATTATTTTATTTTTGTCAATCGGAGAGCTTGCTGTACTTGGCTTTTTAACGGCTTTCTTTTTAGGACTAGACTGGGTTATAAATGCTGCACTTGCAAAAGCAATTATTAATAAAGCGATGAAGCTTAATCTTGTTAAATGATGTTTCATGATAATAAATACTAAATCACACAAATATAATCAAAAATAAAGCCAAAAAAAACCGTGACAAAAATTTGTTGTTTTTTGTCATGCTGTGTCACATAATCTTAGAACAAATCGTTATTTTTGTATGAACACAATTCTTGTCTTTGAACCAAGGGAACAAAAATATTTTAGAGGCCAAATTAGATGAATACATTCATAAGTATTACATCAACCAATCTGTTCGTGGATTTTTATTAGGGCTTGCGCTTGTTTTATTGTACGTCTTGCTGGCTTTAATGCTGGAATTTTTCGGGCATTTTGGAAGCATGGTTCGATTGATTTTGTTTTTGTTGTTTGTTGGTATCACACTTTTTGTTGTTTCGGTTTCTGTTTTTATTCCGCTTCTAAGACGCTATAAAGTTTTAAAATCTATCTCCAGAAAAGAAGCCTCAGAAAAGATTGGTGCTTATTTTCCTGAAATAAAAGACAAACTTTTAAATACACTGCAGTTGCAAGATCAAAGCTCAATTCTAGACAATGAATTGTTGCTTGCAAGTATTCAACAGCGCATTGAAAACCTAAAACCATTTGCATTTTCAACAGCTATAAATTTGTCGAAATCGGCTAAGAAGTATGGTCGCTACACCCTGTTTCCAGTCTTGGTTTTTTTGTTTATTCTGATTTTTCAGAGCAGCATGATCACCAAGCCAGCTAAGCGAATTATTGGGTTTAATCAACAATTTGCTAAAGAGGCACCGTTTGAATTTATTCTTAAAAATAAAAATCTAAACCTTGTAAAAAATTCAGATTGTGTGTTGGAAATTGAATTAAAAGGAAAACAAATACCTTCTGTGTTGTATGTGAATATTGATGGCCATTTAATTAAAATGGAACAAAGAACTAAAACGGCATTCTCACACACAATGTATAATTTAAGTGCCTCCCATATGATTGTGTTTACTGATGGCGAGTATGAATCTATACAATATGCTTTAAATGTTTTACCCAAGCCCAATTTAAATTCATTTCAAGTAAAATTGACTTATCCGCCATATATAAACAAGAAGAATGAAACAATAAAAAACACTGGCGATCTTACTGTTCCAGAAGGCACTAAGCTTGAATGGATATTTGATGCTGTTGACGCTGATTGGATTAACTTTAACATCAACCTAAAGGATTTTAAATTGGAACCCAAAAGCAACGTCTTTTTATTTAATTGCACAGCACTTAGAACTTGTAATTATAATATTGTACTGCAGAATAAATTCATACAAGAGCATGACACTATAAAGTATTCAATACAGGTGGTTCCTGATCGATATCCTGGCATAGTGGCTGAGCAAACCATTGATTCAATCAATTCTTTTAAATATTATTTTTATGGGAAATTGGACGATGATTACGGTATCAGCAAATTGCAATTTGTATACAAAGGGTTGGATGGAATATTAAAGTATTTGCCTGTAAATGTGGGTAAAAGTACCGATGAGATTTTTTATTACATGCTTGATTTAACCCAATTTAAGGGATCTGAATCTTCTGATTTCGAATATTATTTTGAAGTTTGGGACAATGATGCTGTTAATGGAAGAAAATCAAGTAAAAGTCAGGTGTTTAAATTACAGACACCAAGTGAGAAGGAGTTAAGGGCAGATGCAGAGAGCAGCAGCAGTTCAGTTAAATCAAAATTAAATGAAACGATGCGAGAGATCCAGAATTTGCAAAAAAAGAGTTCTGAATTAAGTAAGGATTTAATGGACAAATCTGAATTGGATTGGGCCCAAGAGCAAAAAATTAAAGACTTCATCAATGAGCAAAAGAAGCTCGAGCAAAAATTAGAGAACATCAAAGCCGAGAATCTAAAAAACAATGAAAAGCAAAAACAATTAAGTCCACTCGACCAAGAACTTTTAGATAAGCAAAAAGAATTGGACAAGCTCTTTAATGAGATTTTAACCCCTGAAATGAAGGCGCTTCTGAAAAAGCTTGAGGAATCATTGAAACAGCAAAACAAAGATGCAGTTCAGCAGCAGCTTGAAAAGATGAATCAAAGCAATGATGAAATGAAAAAACAGCTGGATCGGACTTTGGAGCAATTTAAGCAAATGGAACTTGAAAAAAGGATCAATGAACATGCAAATGCATTAGAAAAGCTTGCACAAGAGCAGAAGGATTTGGCAAAGAAAACAGAAGAAAAAACACTTTCAAAGGAAGATTTGGCTAAGGAGCAAGAGTCTTTGAATAAGAAATTTGAAGAGATTAAAAAGGATATCGAGAAGACGGATGAAAAGAATAAAGCCCTTGAGTCGCCTTTAGAACTTGAGGATACAAAAGCAGAGCGAGAAGCGATACAAGAGAATCTAAATGAAAGTTCAGAAAGTATAGATAAGAAACAAAACAAAAAGGCAGCCGAAAGTCAAAAGAAATCTGCCGATGAAATGGAGAAATTAGCGGAGAAGATGAAGAAGTCTTTGGAACAATCTAAGGATGAACAGGAGCAGGAGGATTATTATACACTTAGGCAAATTTTAGAGAATTTGATTGAATTAAGTGTTCAACAAGAATCATTGATGTCTAGAATGAAAGAAATGCGTTCCTACAATCCTAAGTATGTTGAGTTAAGTTCTCTTCAGCAAAAGCTAAAAGAGAATTCTAAAATGGTTGAGGATTCTTTATTGGCTTTGAGTAAAAGGCAGATTCACATAAAGAGTTTTGTGAATAAGGAAATTGGCAATATTAATTATAATATGGATGCTGCAATTGAATACTTTGGCAAGGTTTGGATTGAAGGGGGTACTTCGAGACAGCAATATGTAATGACAGGCTTGAACAATCTTGCTGTAATGCTCAGTGAATCATTGAAACAGATGCAAGAGAGCATGAAAGAAAAGAATGAGCAAAAGAAGGGGCAGTGTAAAAAGCCTGGAAAAAAGCCTGGTAAACCTGGCCAATCAGGAAAACCTAAAATGAGTGGTATGAAGCAAATGCAAGATGAAATTAACAAGCAAATGCAAGAAATGAAGAATGGCAAACAGCAGGGTAAGAATCCAGGAACGGAACAATATGCTAAAATAGCCGCGCAACAAGAAGCCTTAAGACGTGAAATTGAGCGTTTACAGAAAATTTTAAAAGAAGAAGGTAACTCTGGCGCGCTTGGAGATTTGGAAAAGACAAAGCAACTAATGGAGCAGCAGGAGCGTGATTTAGTGAATAAGCAAATCAATCAGGAAACTATGCGGAGAATGCAGGAAATTGAAACCAGAATGTTGGAGCATGAGCGAGCAGAGCGCGAGCAAAAGACGGACAATAAACGCGAAGCAGAGCAAGCCAATGCGGTGGAGAATGAGATGCCTGCCGCAATGAAAGCCTATTTGGAGAAAAAAGCAAGAGAAATGGAATTGCTGCGCAGTGTGCCGACCAACCTATCGCCATATTACAAAGATAGGGTTAGGGTTTATTTCCAAAAAGTTGGAACGGTATGACGGTAAATAATATTCTTTGCATCGAGTCCTCATCTCAAATATGTTCGGTTGCCATTAGCGTCAATCAAGAAGTTTTTTTTATAGAAAGCGAGACAGCCCAAAATCATGCAGAATCGCTGGTAAGTTTGATTCAAGATTGTTTGACTTTGGCCAAATTAACAATCAAAGATATACATGCGGTTGCCATTAGCTCAGGTCCTGGATCCTATACAGGGTTGAGAATTGGCACAAGTACCGCAAAAGGTATTTGTTTTGCAATGAATATTCCATTGATTTCGATTGACACACTAAGATCCATCGCTTATGGAGCAAGGGCAATAGAAGGCCTTTCAGATGGCTTAATATGGCCGATGGTTGATGCTAGGCGCATGGAAGTATACCACTGTGTATTTGATTGCGAATTAAATAGGTTAACAGAGGTAAAAAATGGAATAATTGGCGAAGATGGATTTACGCCAGCAGTCGTAGACTCAAAAACGCTTGTATGCGGTGATGGTGCAGAGAAAGCAGAATTTTTGCTGGGTTTGAGACGCATTGTAAATGTTCCACATGCCAAATGGATGTGTGAGCAAGCACAACGAAAATTTAGTTTACAAGAATTTGAAGATTTGGAAAAATTCGAGCCATTCTATTTGAAGTTTGCTAATATTACTGTTTCAAATAAATAGGCTGCGCTTTAATTTACTAGAATAATTTTGAACAAAAAAAATCCCGTCAAGTTATCTTGACGGGATTTTTAGTTAAATATTTTAATTATTGAATTTTGATTTCAATTGTATTTTTAGTTTCAGTACCAGCATTGTAGTTGGTGATAATTCTATCTCTAGAGATACCGAATTTCTCAACTAAGAACTTAATCATTTCATCCATGCAACGTGTGTTAGCTGCAGCATTGTATTTGGAGCTTTTTCCTGCAGGACCATTAAGGATTAATTTCTTGTCAGGGCATTGTTTCATTTTGTCAACAACCGAGTACAATAATGCTTTAACTTCTTTGGTTAAACAATTTGCGCTGATTGTAACAGGTGGGAAAGATACATTGTCACAGTTGCAACACATTTTAATTTCAACACCGTTGGCGTCAACTAAAGCACCTGGAGACGAATTTAATTCTCTATCTCTATGGTCAGGGATGTTATCTCCATCGCTATCCATTGCTTTTCCAGTTGTAGCATCTACCATTGCACCTTTGTCAGTGAAAGGCTCTTCGTCTTGGCAATCTGGAACACCGTCCATATCTGAATCAACTGCCATTCCATTACCATACACCATACAAGAATCTGGAGTGGTATTGTCTTGGTCGAAACAATTTGTTACATGGTCTTTGTCATCATCGAATCCAAGGCAATCCGTTTTCTTTTTAACATCAGCCATTTGGTCATAGATAGACTCAACTGGGCTTAACCAGTCGTAGTGTTGGGTATTTTTAGAACCAAATTTCCAACCGAAACTAGCACGCAAATATGAATAAGAATCAAACCATCTGTTTGCGAAAACTGCAGTATTGTATACATCTAGATCATCGCTTCTCAAAGAAGTGTGTCTGTATTCTAAACCTAAATCAAAATTTTTGCTTAGGTAGTGTTTGAAGCCGAAACCAAATGGAATGCTTAAATGTTTTGCTTGGAATTGCTCTTCAACTTTCTTGCCTATGTTAGGGTTTGGCGTTCCATTACCGAAGGCTGAAGTTAAGTACACGTCGCCTAAGAACAATCTTTGGTCAATAAATGTAGCCGTTGATTTGAAGCTTGTTTGACCGATACCTGCAAATACGTACATTTGAGTTTTGCGCAATGGGCGCAAGAATGAAATATTACCTAAAGTAACATGTGCTTGTAAACTCCAATCGTTAACTTTACTTTCAAATTGGAAATTGTCTTTAAATAAAGTTGGCGCTTGGTCATCTCTTTGCCCTCTTAGAGTGGCGAAGTTGTATTCAGCGCGCAAAGCAAATGTTTGAGAAATCGAGTACTTCACAAATGGAGCGATGTCCCATCCTAATTGCTTTTTGTCAGCATCACCATGAAAAAGTGAAGTTCCAGCCATTAATCCAAGAGTGAATTTTTTTGCTCTTCTATCCACGTAGTAAGAAGAATGAAGACTTTGTCCAGAATCGGTTTGAACACCAGCTACCCATTTTGCCTTAGCATAAGGATGGCGTTTCCAAGTTGAATCTTGAGAGGCGAATGCAGAAAAGCTTATTCCGCACAAGACTAAAAGGGTCAGTTTAAGTATTTTCATTTTGAAATGATTTTTCATTTGATGTTTGCAAAAGTACACATTCCTTGCTCAAAAAACAATACATGTTGTGTGAATTTATTTTTAAAAAATCTTCAATAAGTATATAATTTGTTGTAATTCAGGTATTTAAATACATGTAACATACCCTGAAGAGTGGCTGAAATTGAGCTTGTTTTTTAGCATAAATGCTACATTTTCATGCTTTATCAACAATTCAAGGCAATTCAATTTCCTTTCTTGTATATGCTTGATATCGAAATAATTATGGAAAGTATCATCAAGTTTTCTCAATGAGTTGTTAACCTTTGATTTTTCAATTTCAAGCATTGATTTCTCAGCATTTTTAAGCCCTTTTTCATAGCTTTTTCCTAGTTCTACTAGTTTGATAAATTCAGATTTATCTATTTGGTTTACAGAGTCTTGTATTTTCTTTTTAAGCAAATTGAATGTGTTGATTTCTTGACTTAAGTTTATGTCATTGGCCCCTAAACTAAGGATATGTTTTTCGGGATTTTGACTTATTAACAAATCTACTTCTGAAATATTTAGTTTTTTGAGCAAGTCCATGCTTTTATTTGGTATAATCCACACGCTAGGCCTCAAAAGCAGGCATGGTTTACTTATGTTATTGACTGTGAATAAATTAGAAATTTGAATCCAATAATTTATTTCAGCATTTCCACCAATGTAGGCTATGTTAGGTAAAATGGATTCCTGAAACAATGGCCTCAAAACCGCATTTGGACTGAAGCGCTCTGGATGCATTTTAATGTCTTCTAGAATTTCTTCTCTACTATAAGTAATCTCCGTTCCAAGAACTGTGTAGCGATGGTTTTCAAAAGTTATTCTATTGCGAATCCCATCAGCCAAATAGAAAAAATTAATTTCTCTAGAATTGAGTTGGGTATGAAATCCCTTAGACTTAATTTCTTCGCTTGCATTTTTAAACACGCTGAAATTAACTTGTTCAAGTATGTCTTTTTCAATGGTATTTGTAAATTGGGTTTTTAGCTCTTTTTTATCTGCATCTAGACAAACTAGGCCCATTGGCCCAAATACTTTGTGTGCCAATTTTATTGTTGCTTCTCCCAAAGTTTTTGATTTCACATAAATCTCTTCAATTTCTGAAAGCAATTGTTCGCTTTGAATGTTAAGCTTGACTTGTGATTTAATTTCTTCAATTGTTTTTTTGACTTCATCTAATTTGAATCTTCCGCAGGCACCTGTCTGATTTGTTTGCCAAGTGAATTTATGTCCAAATAAAACAGTGTCTTGGATCTCTTGGAAGTCGTGGTCTTCTGATGCAAGCCAATAGATTGGAATAAAGTTTTTTTCAGGGTATTTTAATTTTAACTCCTCTGTTAACTTTATAACTGCTAGTATCTTGTAAATGACAAAGGCAGGACCCAAAAATAAATGCAATTGCTGTCCCGTGCTTACTGTGTATGTGTTCGATTTAAGTAAACTTAGAATATTCGATTTTACCAGGTCGTTTTCTTCTAAATTGGACAGAAAACTATAGTCACTTTGTATGCATTTTACTAAGGTATTGCGGTAATCTTGGTCGAAATTTGCTTTTCCATCTAGCGCTTTTTCAATTGAATAGTATGGATTGTCTTCCCCTAATAGTTCTATTAACGACTTGTCTTTCGTAACAAAAGCTTTGGTCGTATTTGAGAGGCTATTTATTTCAGAGAGTTTGAATTCCATTTAAACAAGTTTGCCAAACAGATCAAAAGATTCAGCATCTATTATTTCAATAGTAGCAAAATCACCTATCCTTACGAAATTATCAGCTGCTTTAACCAAAACTTCGTTGTCTACTTCAGGTGAGTCGCCTTCGGATCGGCCAACAAAATAGGCGCCTTCTTTGCGGTCGAAAATAACTTTAAGGCTTTGACCAATCTTTGCCTGGTTCTTTCTCATAGAGATGTCTTCTTGCAAGGCCATTAATTCTTCCGCTCGTCTTTGCTTTTCTTCTGGAGGCACATCGTCAACTAGAGTGTGTGCATGGGTGTTTTCTTCATGTGAATAGGTAAAGACGCCTAAACGGTCGAATTCAAAATCTTGCACAAATTGCTTTAACTCTTCAAAATCTTCAATACTTTCACCTGGGTGCCCAACCAGAATGGTGGTTCTCAAAGTGATTCCAGGTACTTTTTCTTTTATAGTGTTAAGCAATTCATAAGTTCTTCTCCGAGTTATACCGCGCCTCATGATCTTTAAAACATTGTCGGAAATATGTTGAACTGGAATGTCTAAATATTTGCAAATATTATTTTCCTCAGCCATTAACGGCAAAATTTCTTCAGGGAATTGAGACGGGTATGCATAGTGTAACCTAATCCATTCGAGACCATCAACCTTAGTGAGTGCCTCTAATAAATCTTTGAGTTTGCGTTCGCCATATAAATCTAATCCGTAATAGGTGCTATCTTGAGCGATTAGCATAATTTCCTTGGTGCCATTTTTGACCAAATTTTTGGCTTCTAAAACAATTTGTTCAATTGATTTGCTTACGTGCTTGCCTCTCATCAGTGGAATCGCGCAAAACGAGCACGGCCTATTGCAGCCTTCACTTATTTTTAAATAGGTGTAGTGTTGAGGCGTTGTTGTTAGCCTTTCGCCAATAAGTTCATGTTTATAGTCAGCACCCAGAGCGTTCAAAAGCCCCGGCAATTCTAATGTCCCAAAAAAAGCGTCAACCTGCGGAATCTCTGCCTCTAGTTCATCTTTATATCTATGGGATAGGCATCCTGTAACAAATAATTTATCAATCCTGCCAGCTTCTTTTTCGCTTACATAAGAAAGTATGGTGTCTATACTTTCTTGTTTGGCATTATCAATAAAGCCACAGGTGTTTACAACAATAATATTGGCATCGTTTTTTTCAGACTCGTGTGTAGCTTCTATATCATTGCCTTTCAATTGGCTTAAAAGAACTTCGCTATCAACAAGGTTTTTGCTGCAACCAAGTGTGATAATATTTATTTTATTTTGTTTTAGAGATTTGGTGCGCATAGTTTATACTTCAAAAAGTGAATTCACAAATTCTTCAGGATTAAATATTTTTATGTCCTCTATTCCTTCCCCAGTTCCAATAAATCTAACAGGGATTTTAAACAAATCACTGACCCCAAGCACAACACCACCCTTAGCTGTGCCATCAAGCTTTGTAAGTGCCAATGAACTAACTTCGGTTGCGGCAGTGAATTGTTTGGCTTGTTCAAATGCATTTTGACCTGTTGATGCATCTAGTACCAACATAACATCATTAGGCGCATGGTCTAGCACTTTGCTCATTACCCGTTTAATTTTGCTCAATTCATTCATTAAATTGATTTTGTTATGGAGTCTTCCTGCGGTATCAATAATTACGATGTCATAATTCTCGTTTTTTGCTTTTTCTAGAGCATCAAAAGCAACTGCAGATGGATCGGCATTCATTCCTTTAGAATAAAAGTCACAATCAACCCGCTTGCTCCAAATTTCCAATTGATCTACAGCACCCGCTCTGAAGGTATCTCCAGCTGCAAGAAGAACTTTATTGCCATGCTTCTTAAATTGATTGGCTAATTTTCCAATGGTTGTGGTTTTGCCTACACCATTAACGCCAACTACCATAAGTACATATGGCTTTGTTTGCTTGTCTAGTTTGAAGTTTAGCTCTTCCGTTTTTTTATTTTCAGTTAAAAGCAAAGTGATTTCATCTCTTAATAAAAGGTGAAGTTCATTTGAATTTAGATATTTGTCTTTTTTGACTCTTTTCTCTACTCTTTCAATAATTCTAAATGTGGTTTCAGTCCCTACATCGCTGCTGATTAGAATTTCTTCTAATTCATCAAGGAAACTTGCATCAATAGATGCTCTTCCAGAAAGTGCTTTGCCTAATTTCCCAAAAAAAGATTCTTTGGTTTTGTCTAAACCGAGTTGAGATGCCTCTGATTTATTAGCAGACGTTTTGTCTTTTTTAAAGAAATCAAATATAGACATGGTATTGGTGTTTAATAAAAAAGCCCCCGTTTCCGGAGGCTAACTTTTATATAAGATCTTATTATTTAAAATAGGTTTTAGCCTCTTCGCCGCTAATGATATCTTCTTTAAAAGAGTAAGCGCCATTTTTGGATTTTACTGCTCTAAAAACTTTAACAAAGTCTTTGCCTTCTCCTTCTTTTTTTAGTGTTGCAACAACCTTTTTTGCCATAATCTATAATTATTTAATTTCTTTGTGAAGTGTAACCTTTTTCATGAAAGGATTGTATTTTTTCAATTCAATTCTTTCAGTTGTATTCTTTTTGTTTTTGGTGGTAATGTACCTGCTCATTCCTGGTACGTCAGTGTTCTTTTGTTCAGTACACTCCAAAATAACCTGTATGCGATTTCCTTTTTTTGCCATGATTATATACTACCTTTTTTGAATACTCTATTAATTGCTTCGGTGATACCGATTTTATTTATTGTCCTGATTGCAGAAGTAGACACTCTTAGAGTAATCCATTCTCCTGTTTCAGGAATATAAAATCTTTTATCCTGAAGATTCGCGTAGAACCTACGCTTAGTTTTTCGATTACTATGAGAAACATTGTTTCCTGCTAGTGCTTTTTTTCCTGTAAGATCACAAACTCTTGACATGACTATAAAATTGGGAGTGCAAAGGTAGGGACAATGTGGATTAAAATCCAAATGTTTTTTCAATTTTTTTGATATAGGTCTCTAAATGCACCATTTCTAAGGGTATAGCAAATATTTATTTCTCGTAATTTTATAAGAATCAAGTCCACTTTGCCAAGATTGTCTAATTTCTGACACAGTTTTACCGGCAATTATTTGCTTTCTTAAACTGCTGGTTCCCGCTAATTTATCTATAAATTCAGTGAAAAAATCCGCCTTGTTTTTGCTTAATCGATAGGAAAGAACCAAGTAGTTTAAATTTATTTCAGATTCCTGATAGGCTCGGTAATTTCCATACCAGGTTAAATTGAAGCCCAAACAAGGAATTCCAAGACATTTTGGTTTTTCTGAGACACCTTTAATGCTTACTGGAGTAAAGGCATAATTTCCCCAGTCTAAGGCGGGCGATCCAAAGCATTGATATGGCGTGCTGGTTCCTTGCCCCATACTCATATTTGTACCTTCAAACAGACCTAAGGAAGGGTATAAATAAATCGAACTTTGGGTTTGTAGGTTCGGAGATGGTTTAATGGGTAAAACATAAGCTGTTTTGTGGGTGTAATTTAAGCAAGTAATTACCTTAAGTGAACACTGCACTCCGTTTTTAAGCCATGATTCACCATTGATCATTTGGGCTATTTCTCCGACGGTGCAGCCATGAACCAAAGGGATTTTATGCATACCTACAAAACTTCTATACGCCGTGTCGAGCATTGGCCCATCAATATAATGTCCATTTGGGTTGGGTCTGTCCAAAACAATCATCGGAATAGTCATTTCAGCAGCAGCTTCCATGACATAATGCATTGTGCTGATATACGTGTAAAAGCGCACTCCAACATCTTGTATGTCAAAAATAATGGCCTCAATGCTATCTAAATCAGCTGCATTTGGTTTTTTGTGGTTGCCATACAGGGAAATGATTTTAAGTTTTGTTCGCTCGTCTCTTCCATTGTTAACGGTGGTGCCGGCACTGGCATTTCCTCTAAAGCCATGCTCTGGAGCGAAGAGACATTTGATTTTAATTCCTAAACTTAATAATGTGTCAACCAAATGGGTACTTTTGATGCAGCTGGTTTGATTTACGACCAAGGCTATCCTCTTGTTTTTTATTAAAGGCAGGTATGCAGCAGTTTGCTCAGCTGCAGTAATAATTTGCGCGTTGCTTGTATTAATAACCCAAAGGCATAAAATAAAAAAGCAGTATACCTTTGATTTTGGCATACTGCAATGATAAATATTTATTCTTCAAAATGCATCTTTGCAAAAGAAGAATAATGCACCTGCTAAACATTAAGCAGGTGCATTGCTTAGATTAGTGGTCTAAATCACCAAATTCTATTTTTTCGCCTTTTAATTTTAAAATGAGTCTTAAAACCAAAATTAAGAATGGAACATAAATTAATGAAGGTGGCATCTCAAAATGATTTAAAACAATAATTGACTTTCTCTTAAGTCTTTCAGTTATTAAATACATTGATGGTATTAATAATAGAGTTAAAATAGTAGCGAATAATAATCCGAAAATCATCGTCCAACTTAAAGGCCCAAAAAAGGCCACACTATCACCACCAAAGAATATTTTAGGATCGAAATGGGTAAACAAAGTCTCAAAATTGATATTTAATCCAACGGCCAAAGGTATCAAACCTAGAATAGCAGCTGTAGCTGTCAAGATAACGGGAGTCATTCGTGTTCTTCCCGCTTCAACAGTTGCCTCGTAAAGACTCATCCCGCCAGCACGTGAATACTCCGCAAACTCTACCAATAGTATTCCATTCCTGACAACAATTCCCCCAAGAGCCACAATTCCAATGCCTGTCATAACGATACTCATTTCCATTTTAAATATTGCAACACCCAGCAAAACGCCAATAATACTAAATATGATTTCAGATAAGATGATTAGGGGTTTTCCTATTGAATTAAACAAACCTACAAGCACCAACATCATTAATCCAATGGCAGTTAACATTGCATTCCCTAAGAAACTCATGGTTTCTTGTTGCTCTTCTTTGTCGCCAGCAAATTTTACCAAGACATTGCCACTCGGTTTAAACTTATCCATTGCTACTTGAACTTTAGCAACCACTTCGTTAGGGTTAAACCCTTCCTTTACATCAGATGAAATTGTGATAACCCGTTTGTCGTTTTTGCGTTTGATGCCAGCATAAGTATAATCATAACGTATGTCACAAACCGATGAAATTGGAACACTTCTTACCATTCCACCCATACTCATATCTCTATAGGTGATTTTTAAATTTCGGATGGTTTCAATGTCCGTTCTTTGGTCGGCTTGATAGCGCAATTGAATTGGGTATTCGTCGTCTACATCTCTGAATTTAGAGGCTTCAACACCGTACACTGCACCTCTGATTTCCATCGCAAGTTGAGCGGCAGAAAGGCCTTCTCTTAGTGCACGTTCGCGGTCAATGTCAAAAACAATTTCTGGTTTGTTGCTAACAAAATCTGATTTTAAATTAGCAATACCTTCGATTTTAGAATCAGCTAGGAATTTTTTTAGATTGTTTGAATTTTTTACCAATTCATCAAAATCTTCACCAATTATTTCAAGCGAAACCGGTTTTGGTGTTGGCGGTCCACTTTTTTCTTTATTTACTACAATTTCTGCTGCAGGAATGTCCCACTTTAAATCTTGTAATTTCTTTAAATATATACTTGTTGATTCTCCATTTCTTTCCGAAAATTCAACAAAGGCAATTGCGATTTTACCTTTGTTAGGGTAGGCATTTTGATCGCCATCTTGTGGATCTGTAACGCCAATAGTTACGTTGCTAATCATCGACTCAACAATTGGATTGTCTTTGCCAATAACCCCATTAACTTTAGCTTCTATCTGACGCATAACATTATTGGTAACTGCAGGATCGGTGCCTTCTGGTAATTTGACATATACATATAAACTGTTAGGATCGCTGCCCGGGAAAAATACCACTTTAGGACTTCTTGCAACGAAGAAAACTATAGAAAATATAAATGTTATTAAGACTGCGAAAAGTGGTCTCCAAGGTTTTTTCAAACACCAAATCAATACTTTTGTGTAGGAATTGATAAATCCTGGCCAAATGTTATTCTGCCATGCATTGATAACCTTGTATAACCACAAACGGTTGAGAACTAAGAATAGCGCAAGAAAAATAGTAAAGTTTCCTATTCCAATACTTCCGCTTGCATAAGACACTAAAGCGATAATGCCATAGATCGCCAAACGCATGTAGGTCTTTTTATTTAACTTACCATAATTCTTGTTTTCCTCTTCTTTGGTTTTCATAAAGTCAACCGCAAAAACCGGGTTAATGATATAAGCAACAAACAATGACGCAAGCAATGATATTATAAGTGTTACAGGTAGGAAGTACATAAACTTACCTATTATTCCACCCCAGAAAGCAAGGGGAATGAAGGGTGCTAAGGTGGTTATGGTTCCAGATAAAACCGGCATAAAAACCTCGCCTACAGCCATCTTTGCCGCTGTTTTGATGTCGCGTTTTCCATCGCCGAATAGCCTATGGGTATTTTCAATAACAACAATTGCATCATCAACAACAATGCCCAAGGCTAAAATGAATGAGAACAAAACAATCATGTTAAATGAGAAGTCAATGCTTGGCATTACAAGGAAGGCAATAAACATTGACAATGGAACAGATAGCGCAACAAATAAGGCATTTGTAACGCCCATGAAAAACATCAATACGATGGTGACTAAAATAAATCCAATAATAATGGTATTAATCAAGTCATGCAGCATGGTTTTGGTTTTGGTGCTTTGGTCGCCAGTTACACTTATGTCAAGACCTTTAGGAAATTCAGTAGCCTTCATTTCTTCAATTACTTTGCTGATTTTTTCTGATGCTTTTATTAAGTTTTCGCCAGAGCGTTTAATGATATTTAATGTGATTACATTTTTACCACTGCTACTAGAATAACTTTCTTTTTCTTTGAATCCATCTACAACTTGTGCAAAATCTCTAATAAATAGCCTTGCTCCAGATTGAGAGGTTACGACGATGTTTTCGATTTCTTTTGGGTTTTGGAATTCACTCTTTATGCTCAAAGTTGGCTTCATGCCATTTAAGGGAACAGTGCCACCAGTAATGGTTAAGTTCTCTTGGCTGATAGCTCTTTGCACATCGCCAATAGTTAATTGAGCAGCTTGTAATTTGTATGCATCAATATTCACTTGGATTTCTCTTTCAAGTGCGCCAATGATTTTGACTTCGTTAATTTCGCTTAAACCTTCAATTCTGTCACCTAGGTTATCCGCATACTTCTTCAATTCTTTTAAATCGAAATTACCTGAAACATTAATGTACATAATTGGAATTTCAGAAAAAGCAATTTCTTTGATCATTGGCTCTCTGGTAAGCGTAGAAGGCATGTCGCCTCTAGCCTCATCTACAGCATCTTTTACTTTTTGTTTTGCTACGCTAACATTGATGTCGGTGTGAAATTCAACAACAATAACTGAAACGTCTTGCATCGATGTACTATTGAATTTTTTAACACCTGAAATGGCTTTCAATCTTTTTTCGATTGGTTTTGTAATGGTGTTTTCAATATTTGTAGGTGAATTACCACCATTAACAGTGCTTATGTAAATGGTTGGCACAGTAATGTCCGGAAAATTCTCTTTAGGTAAAGAGTTGTATGCCATAATTCCTGCCAACGAAATAAATATCGTTATTAAATATACGGTAATTTTATTGTCTATGGCCCAACTTGAGGGCTTAAATTCTTTAATTTTATCTAACATATAGATGTTTGTTTATTGCACATTTTGCTTGATAGTAGACTTAATTTATTTTTTTACAATAATTTTATCGCCATCATTAACCAAGTCGTATCCTTCGGTTATCAGCAAATCTCCTTCTTTTAAACCTTCAGAAATCTCAGCCAAGCCATTGTATTCTTTGCTAATAACAATCAATTTTTTAACTGCAATTCCATTTTCAGCTACGAGTACAAAAGACTCTTCAATTCCTTTTTGAATAAATTTGACAGGAACAATGATTTGCTTTTTAGCAGATTGATAGTCGTTTATTTTTAATTTAGCAACCATATTTGGGTGGTATTTTTGACTATTCGGAAGCAAAATTTCAACTGTAAATGTTCTGGTCATATTGTTGATGGCTCTTGTTGCATAGTTTATTTTCCCAGCAAAAGAATCATTCATGTCAGGAAAGTATACCATAACTTGGTCTCCTGTTTTTACACGCATTGAATAGCTTTCAGCAAGTTCAGCTTTCACTTTCAAGTTTGAGAAATTAACAACATTGATTGCTGCCATGCCCGGACTAACCATTTGTGCTATTTTTATGTTTACGGCATCAACAGTTCCGCTTATTGGCGAAATGATTTTGCTCATTCTCAATTGTTCATTTAAGGCGCCTAGTTTTTTCTCTAAACTTTCTTTGGTGGTTTTTGATTGTAATAATTGGATTTCCGTTCCAATATTTTGCTTCCATAAATTTTGTTGTCTTTGGAAAACTTGTTTGGCTAATTCTAGGTTGGTTTCAAGGTCAGATATTTGTTGTAAGATTGCATTGGCGTCAGTTTCTGCAAGAACTTGACCTTTCCTAACTTCGTCACCTGATTTAACATTTATTTTTGTGATTAGTCCAGGAATTTGAGATGAAAGTGAAACGTTTTCATCTGCGTCTACGCGTCCTTGCACGTCAATGTATGTTTTGAAGTTTTCTAAAACCAAAGCTGTGGTTTTTATTTCTAATAATTCTTCGAGTTTCTTACTTGTGTCAAGTTTTGCAATGTCTAATTCTAATTTAGAAATTTTGTCTTGAGTTTCTTTAAGTGTGGTTTTAAGTTTTTCTAATTCTTTTTTCTTTTGGTCTAAAGAATTGCTGCTGCAAGCAGTAAATAATAGGGCAACGGTTGCTATTTGGATTAGGGTCTTCATCTGAATGAATGGTTATATTGTATTAAAGTTTGATTGATTGTCCTAGCGCAACTTGGAAATCTAGTTTAGCCACTAAAAGGTCGTAAACAGCGCTTAAGTAATTTGTTTGGGTTGTTTTCAGGTCTTGAATAGACGTAGTAAGTTCTAAATTGCTACCTACACCTTCATTGTATTTAATGTTGGTTATATTAACTATTCGCTTTGCTAACTCTAGGTTTTCAGTTTGTTGAACAACATATTCCATAGCTCTTAAGTACTTAAGCTTGGTTTGTTGCACTTCAAGGTCTATCATGTTTTCAACCTTATGGATGGTGTTCTCAGTTTTTAATTGTTGAATTCTAGCTTTTTGAATTTTAGCATCGTTTGCAAATCCACCGAAAATCGGAATATTGGCTTGAAGCGCTAAAAATGAATTTCCATACCAATTGCTGTAGTCAATTTTTTCTCCAAAATTACTTTGTTGAACAGTAAAAGCGCCGCCAAGGTTTGGCAATTTGCCGTATTGGTATCGCTTAACATCCATTTTATTAAGCACCAATTGCTGCTTCAAAATTTGAAAATCAGATCGTTTGTCTAAATCAACTGTTGCAGAGGTGTCAGCAACATTGAAGCGGGAGTTCAAGTCGCTAATATTGTCACTTAATTTAATGTTAATGTCTTGTTCCAATCCTATTTTAGCTTTTAACAAGCCAAGCACTATACTACATTGGTCTTTTAATTTTTGTTTGCTAATTTCTAAATTATTGAGTTGCAATCTGATTCTATCTACATCCAAAGATTCAGTAAATCCTTCTTTGTTTAAAGCTTTTACTTGATTGTATGTTTTAGTTAAAGTTTGACAAGATGCATCAAGTAAGCTGATATTTTCGTTTGCAATTAATGCTAGGAAGTAGGTTTTTGCCACGTCAATTTTAATGTCCGCCTCTGTTTTGCTGGAAATTTTCTTTGACATACCTGTAAATTCTTTTGCAGCTTTCAGACCAAGGAAATAAGTGCCATCCAGCAGCAACCATGAAACGTTTATTGCAGCCTGTGTTGTATAAGTATTGCCAATTCTTATAGGTGTACCTACACCATTAATTGGGAATACAAAAACTTGTTTTTGAATAGCGTCTTGAAAGTTTATTTGGCCTCTAACTTGCGGAATGCCAATTGCTTTAACTTCTTTTACTGTCTGATCTGCTATCGCAATGTCTGCGTATGCGTTTTTAAGATCAGGGTTGTTGGTCATTGCATAATCAATGGCTTGACTTAAGGACAAAGACATTGTGTCGCTTGTTTTGTTTTGGGCAAACAAGCCCAAGCTGCAAGTAAATGCGCAAAACAGCATTAAAGAACCTAGCCTTTTTTGCTTGTTCTTGGAATATTTAAGGGGATACATGGTGTAAAAATTGTTTTAAATTATGGCGTTTTCTAATTTAGTGTCTTTTAAATTTTCTTTCATAAACTCGAGGCCTTCAGCAGAACAAATTGAGTTGAGGTGGTACTTTACCAGGTAGGCATATTTTTCATAAAAAGGCATGTTTGATAGGATTCCAATTTCACTGCCGATGCATTGCTCAACCAGCGCCATATAAAATCCTGCACAAAGGTTGACGTTAATATCGGTTTTGTACAGTCCTTGCAAAATTCCTAGATTAAGGTTGTCTATAAGTTGTGTTTGTATTGTTTTTTCGCGGTGCTCTGTAAATAAAATATAAGTCTCTGGATGGTATTTTTTTAGATCGAATAACAAACTTGGATTCATTTCTTTGTGCAACCCAATCATCATATTGGCTATTTTTAGAATTTGTAGAATTGCATTTACTTCTGACTTAAATACGCTTTCGCACAAAGATTCCATAGATTTTGTATGTAAAAGCAAGGTCTTTTTGACCAAATCATCTTTGTCTACCACGTATTGATAAAGCGTCTTTTTAGACATGCTTAGTTCTTTAGCAACATCGTCCATTGTTATGCTTTTGATGCCATAGAGCATAAAAAGTTTTTCTGTTGAATTGCAAATTTTTGATAGCATAGTAAAACCAGCCGCGAAATAACAAAATAAACTTCGGAAACAAAAATAATCTTCAAAGTTTCCACTGAAAATGGACCAACAGATAACTTGGACCGATGAAAGATGCTTTAATTAAATATGTTATTGTTTATTTTCTTTTTTTGACAATTGTTTAAAGACATAATATTGCAATATTTTACTAAAAATTACAGACTTGAAAGGAATAAATGTAATATTGCTTCCTTGAATTAATTTCAATGAGTAAAACTATTGCAGAGCTGGTGAAAATTTCGGTAGAGACTAAATTTAATGAGTTTCAAAGCGACATAGAAAATGCTGTCTATTTCTTCTCCTACCATATTCTTATTGAAAATAATAGTGACCACACCATTCAGCTTGTCTATCGAAAGTGGAAAATTACAGATAGCAATGGTGAACATAGGTTTGTTGAAGGGGAGGGCGTTGTAGGGGAGAAGCCCATATTGTGCAGTGGTGACATTTATGATTATTACTCTGCTTGCATTCTGCAAACAGGCTTAGGCAAAATGAGCGGGTCATATGTTTTTCGTTTGCAAGATGCGGGGGGGCATTTTGAGGTCCCAATAAGTGAATTTAATTTAATTTTGCCTTGGGCTCTAAATTAGGCAAATTGGGTAATCTCTTGTTATCTTTGCTGCAATGAGGGTTTTATTCATTTCTTTTGTTTTTTTGTTTTTAGTTTCTTGCAACAATCAAACCTCCAATGCCGGGCTTGATACTGGAGAAGATTCTACTCAAGTTAGTAATCCAGTTATTGCGCGTATTTTTAATCAAGACAGCGCATATTCTCATGTGTTGAATCAGGTAAACTTCGGCCCGAGAGTTCCTGGTACTAAAACCCACAAACAGTGTTTTGATTATTTAATTAAAGTTTTAAGACCCTTGGCTGATACACTGTATTTGCAATATTCATCTGCATTAACATTTGATAAGAAAACGATACCAGTAATGAACGTCATTGCATCGTTTAATCCCCATGCGAGCAAAAGGATATTGTTGTGCGCACACTGGGATACTAGACCATTTGCAGATCAGGATGATGTGGATAAAGATAAGCCAATTTTAGGGGCAAATGATGGTGCAAGCGGCGTTGGTATTTTATTGGAAATAGCAGCTGCATTAAAAAAACAGCCAGTAGAAATTGGGGTTGATATTGTTTTATTTGATGCAGAAGATTGGGGAGATAATACGGGTGAAATAGAAGATAGTTATTGTTTAGGCTCTCAATATTGGGCTAAGAATCCTCATGTCCCTTCTTATAAAGCAGATTTTGGCATCTTGTTGGACATGGTAGGTGCACCGAATGCAGTTTTTGGTTTTGAGGGGTACAGTTTAGCTGAGGCACAAACTTATTTATCAATGGTTTGGTCGAGTGCAAACAATGCCGGATACTCTGGGTATTTTAAAAATTTCGAAAGAGGTTATGTAACGGATGACCATGTTTATGTTATGAAGCATCTAAAAATACCCATGATTGACATTATCGATTGTGATGTAAACACGGCAAGTCATTTTGGTAAATATTGGCACACGCACAATGACAATATGAATGCCATAGATAAAAAGACTTTGAAAGCCGTTGGTCAGACATTGTTAAATGTCTTAAGCGCTTATTGAAGCAGTTGAGGCAAACCACCAGTGTGGATGCAGAGGATTTTATCGCTTGAATTAAAGAAGCCTTTTGAAATAAAATCTTGGACTGCCATCATCATCTTTGCCGTGTATACAAATTCTAACTGTATGCCTGTTTCTATTAAGAATTTTTGAATAAAATTCTCCAATTCAGTATCGTTTTTAGCATATTTCCCCCTGTGGTAGTCGTGTTCAATTTGCCAGTTTTTTAAAGGAAATTGTGACATAATTTCATCCAATTCGCTGTTGTTTTTCAAACTGCTTATTCCAATAACTTTTGTTTTTAGTTTTTTTGAGACACATGCCCCAACAATGCCTTCCATGGTTGTGCCAGTTCCAATTGATAAAAAAATGTAATCATATGCTTTCTCTAGGTCATTGACGATTTCTGCACAACCCTTCAAGGCTAAAGGATGCCTGCCGCCTTCACCGACAAAAAAAGCATTTGGATTTTTCTTTTTGAATTGTTCAAACAACAGATATTTATCCTTGTATTCGGCTCTTGCAACATGTTCTAATGTCATTTCATTTTCAGCGCAAATTTTTTCATAAGCATTCATATCTCTTGGTTCATTGCCCCTTACAAATCCATGTGTTTTAATTCCAAATAATTTGCCGGCATAAGCTGCCGCAACTAAATGGTTGCTGTACGCACCTCCAAAAGTCACAAGCGTTTGGCCTTTGTCTTTAGAGATATGGTCTACGATGTATTTTAGTTTGCGCCATTTGTTGCCAGAAACGATGGGATGAATTAGGTCATCCCGTAATATGTCAATTTCTAATTCATTGCCAAATCCTGAAAACTTAAGCGCTTCAACCTTGCTGTTGTTAAATGGCAAATTCATCTTGACGGCAAAAATAACAATTACTCTTGTCAATATAACAGAGTGAAATTTTAAAGGATTTTGGATTATGGTATATTACTATTTGCAGATATGCTAAAATTTAAGTTGGTTTGCACCCTATGTTTATTTACAACGTTACTTGCAATATTCCTGATTCGATTGAAACTGAATGGTTACAGTGGATGAAACACGAACATATTCCAGAAGTAATTGCAACAAAGAAGTTCACAGAATTTAAAATGTTAAAACTTTTAACCAATGTAGAGGACAATGAAGGTGTTAATTACGCCATCCAATATTATTGCCACAGTTTAGATGATTACAACGATTATGTTGAGAATTATGGGCCTAGTTTAAAGGCCAAAACATATGCTAAATACGGGGATAAAGTTCTTGCATTTAGAACTTTATTGGAAGAAGTTTAGCTATAGATTTTCTATAATGTATTCTGTGATTTTTTGCATTAAATGCACACGGTCTTTTCCCATTACATTGTGTTTATGTGCAGGATATACAAAGTAATCTAAATAAGTATTTCCGGCATCTACGGCCGATTTGCAATACAACAAACTGTGTTGCCATAAAACAACGTCATCATCACAACCATGAATCATCAAGAGTTTGTCTTGTAAATTGTTGACATAGTTTGTAAGATTTGCATTTTTGTATCCTTCTGGATTTTCAAGTGGCGTATCCATGTATCTTTCGGTATACATGATTTCATATAAACTCCAATCGATTACTGGGCCACCTGCTACACCAACTTTAAATACTCCGGGTTGACGGGTCATTAAACTGGTGGTCATAAATCCACCAAAACTCCAACCATGAACCGCAATTCTGTTTGCATCCACATAAGGTAGGTTTTTAAGATAATTAACGCCTGCAATTTGGTCGGCCATTTCTATTAATCCAAGGTTTCTAAAAGTTGAACTTTCAAACTCATGGCCTCTATTAGAAGAACCTCTGTTGTCTAGGGTAAAAACGATATACCCTTTTTGTGCCATTAATTGCATCCATAGATTGCTTCCTGCCAACCATGAGTTGCTTATCATTTGTGCATGAGGTCCGCCATATACATAGACTAGAACTGGATATTTTTTTGTCTTATCATAATTTGGAGGAGTAACCATTCTGCAGTAAAGAACAGTTCCTTCATTTACGATGGGGAAAATGCTGGTTTCGCCCAAAGTGTAATCCGATAATGGATTCGGTGCATCTAAAAGTGACTTTACTTGATCTCCTTTATGGGTTTTAATAAGTATCTTTTTTGGAACATTTGTGCTGGAATAAGCATCTATAAAATGGGTAAAGCTTGAATTAAACAGGGCCATGTGGGTACCCTGCTCAGTGCTGAGCTTTTTTAAATCACCATTGTCTATGTTAACACTGTATATATGTCGCTCTAATGGGCTCTCTTTAGTCCCTTCGAAATACGCATACTCACCTTTGGCGTCAACGCCTAATAACTTTGTAACCATCCACTTTCCTGAGGTAATTTGACGAATCATTTTGCCATTGGTATTGTATAGGTATAAATGGTTGAAGCCATCTCTTTCGCTTTGCCAAATAAACTTATTATTATCGTTTGGTAAGAAATAGAAACCGTGCTGAGGCTCAATATATTTTTCGTCACGTTCTTCAAATAAAGTTTTTTCAAGGCTTCCGCTATTGGTATTGTAGCTGTTGATGAAATCTTGATTCTGCCCGCGGTTAACAATTGCCATATAGAAGAATTCTTCATCAGGGCCCCAAGAAACATTTGTTAAATATTGATCAAGCGGTTCGCCTGTCTCAAGATAGTTCACCCTTTGTGTACTTAAATCATAAATTCCAACCGTAACATGATGGCTTTTAGCGCCGGCGATAGGGTACTTAATCATGTTCACCGCGGCTGGCATTTTGCTGTTGTCATAAATTGCGTAGTCGCTTACCATACTTTCGTCCATTCTGTAAAAGGCCAGTTTGTTTCCGCTTGGACTCCAAAAAAGTCCCTTGTCTATTCCAAATTCATTGCGGTGAACTGTTTGCCCATAGACTATTCCTTTGCCCCCATCACTGGTTATTTGTTTAATGCCATTGCTGCCTAGAATAAATATATTGTTATTTTCAACATAGGCTATTTGCTGCTGGCCATAATTGTATTCGATAGACTCCGCGTTTTTTGAAATCTGAAGAATGAGTCTGAAGGCCTGAGCGGGTATATTGAAATTAAGGTATTCATTTTCTTTAAAAATTTTAATGTTGTCATTGTCAATCCACTCAAATGCAGGAAATGATTTGAAGTTCAAACCAGCTTTATACGTGTTGGCTGCGGTGTTTAAACTTTCGAGACTAACACTGCTGTCTTCCTGATTGGTTTCAATATCAACAATGATCAGTTTTTGAGGCTTCCCTGATCTAAGAAAAGCATATTTAAGACCTCCTGGCAACCATTGTAGAGCATTCAAATTTTGAGGGCGTAATGATTTGTTGTTTTCCTTGTCAAACATTAAAATGGCTTCTTCCATGTTTAAGTATTTTGTTCCTTGGGCGCATAAGGATGAGGAAATTAGAATACAGAAGCTGACTAAAATTGATTTGAAATGGTTTAAATGCATTTGAATTGACTTTGCAGCAAATTTGCAAAAAAATAAGTGTAAATAAAATATTCAATTTTTTTTAGGCAAGAATAGATTCATATAAAATGATTTGTTGCTCTGTACTGACTAAATCTATTTGATGTTTCATCGTTTTTTGTGTTATTTTGTACTGTTTTTAAAATTTAATAAAATGACAGAATTGCAAGATCTAAGGAATACTATTGAAGCGGCTTGGGATAATAGAGAGCTTTTGAAAGACGAGCAAACAAAAAAGGCTGTTCTGTCATTGATAGAATTTTTAGATAAGGGCCTCGTTCGCGTAGCTGAGCCAAAAGATAATGGAGAAGCTTGGCAAGTTAATGAATGGGTTAAAAAGGGTGTAATTCTATATTTTCCTATTCAACAAATTGAAACAGAAAAATTTGGCAGCTATGAATTCTGTGATAAAATACCTCTAAAAAATGATTATGCTTCTCAAGGTGTTCGCGCTGTCATGGGTTCCGTTGCGCGTTATGGCGCTTTCATTAATAAGGGCGTTATTTTGATGCCAAGTTTTGTCAATATTGGCGCCTATGTTGATTCAGGAACTATGGTTGATACATGGGCCACGGTTGGTTCATGTGCTCAGATTGGTAAAAATGTTCACCTTAGTGGAGGTGTAGGAATAGGTGGGGTATTAGAGCCTATTCAAGCTGCGCCAGTAATTATAGAAGATGATTGTTTTATAGGATCAAGATGCATCGTAGTGGAAGGCGCGCACATTGGCAAGGAAGCAGTATTGGGCGCAGGTGTCACAATTACCCAATCAACTAAAATTATTGACGTAACAGGGGCAGAGCCTATTACTTATAAGGGTTATGTTCCAGAAAGATCAGTTGTGATTCCTGGTTCATATGAAAAAGAATTTCCAGCCGGAAAATACCATGTTCCATGTGCAATAATCATAGGAAAAAGAAAGCCTAGTACTGATTTGAAAACTTCATTGAATGATGCTTTACGTGATTTTAATGTAGCTGTCTAATGAATATTGGATTTGATGCAAAACGGTATTTTCACAACAAATCAGGTTTGGGCAATTATAGCCGTGACTTGGTAAACAGTCTAATTAAATTACAAGCTTCAAATAAATATTACTTATTTGATCCTAGTCCTTCTACCTTAAATCTGCCGCCAAATACCATCGCAGCAGTGCCCCAACACAATTCAATTTTTTGGAGGATTAAAGGTATCCAGAAGGATATTGAAATGCATAAAATCGATATTTATCATGGGCTAAGCAATGAGTTGCCTTTTGGTAAATGGCCTGAAAAAACAAAAAAAATTGTGACCATTCACGATGTTATTTTTCGACTTTACCCAAACCATTATTCAGTTTTAGATAGAGAAATTTACCACCAGAAAACAAAGCATGCAATAAAGATAGCAGACCGTGTGGTGGCAACTAGCCAGTCGACTGCCGATGACTTGCTTAACCACTATGGCGTGGAAGAAGAGAAACTTAGTGTTGTTTATCAAACTTGTGGCGAAGGCCATTGGAAATCATATTCTCAAGATGCGTTAAATAGTTTTGCTTTCAATAAGCGTTTGCCTTCTAAGTTTGCTTTATATGTAAGTAGTTTTCAAACAAGAAAGAACCATTTGCAATTATTAAAGGGACTAAAAGAATCTGGTTTAAAAGACTTTAATTTGGTGCTTGCTGGCAAAAAAGGTGAAACATTAATCGCCTGTCATCAATATATTGTTGAGAATGGTTTAGGCAAACAGGTTATTATTTTAAATGACTTGCAAAATTCTGAATTGCCTTTACTGTATAGGTGTGCAAGCTCATTCATTTATCCAAGTATGGCGGAGGGTTTTGGTATTCCGTTGATAGAAGCTGCTTGTGCTGGCTTGCCACTTGCCGTAAATGATATTCCTGTTTTTAGAGAATTGGCGCCAGAAAGTGCTGTTAAATTTAATGCAAGTGATGAGATTTCAATTGCTGATGCCATTTTAAATTTAAACAAAATGGAAAAACTAGATTACAGTCTCTATTTAGAAAAATTTAAAACAGATTATGCTGCTGAAATGATGTATTCCCTTTATACTTCATTGGTAAGTTAAAAGCTTATTTGTTTTTTAACTCAAGTTGCCAATTCCAAGAAGAAATTAGCATGTCATTTAAATTTAGTTTTGCTTCCCATCTTAGTTTTTCTTTGGCTTTAGATGCATCTGCCCATACTTTTTCTACATCCCCTGATCTTCGGGGGCCAATGGTGTAATTAAGTTTTAGGTTATTAACCTTCTCGAAAGTTTGTATAACTTCCAAAACTGTAAATCCGTTGCCGGTGCCAATATTTACAACTTCAAATTGGTTTTCAGGGTTATCGTTTATGTAGCTAAGTGCTTTGACATGAGCGGCTGCTAAATCAACAACATGGATGTAATCTCTAATACAAGTGCCATCTTTGGTGTTGTAATCATTCCCAAAAACGGTTATTTGTTCTCTAATTCCTATAGCCGTTTGGGTAATAAAAGGGACTAAATTATTAGGGACGCCTAATGGAAGTTCGCCAATTTTGCTTGATGCATGTGCACCTATAGGATTGAAATACCTTAAGGAAACTGTGTTTAGAAATTTGCAATCTTGCAATATATCTTCACCAATTTGTTTGGTTCTACCATATGGAGAGTTGGCTCTTTTTATTACAGCATTTTCATTAACAGGAGAAAAATCTGGCTCGCCATAAACAGTGCACGAGGAACTAAATACAATGTTTTTAACTTTGTTTTTCTCCATTGCATTTAATAATGTGTTTAAACCATTTATGTTGTTCAGGTAATATTTTAAAGGGTTTTCTACCGATTCACCAACGGCTTTGAATGCTGCAAAATGTATAACTGCATCTATATTGTGTTTTGAGAAAATTTCTTCCAAAGCTAAGCCATTGCAAATGTCTAAATTGTAGTATTCTAGTTTATGGTTTGTAATAGACTCTAGTCTTGCAAGAACATCAATTTCAGTGTTGCTTAGATTGTCAATAATTATAGGGGTATAGCCATTTTTAATAAGTTCAACAACCGTATGTGAACCGATATAACCCAAACCACCAGTTACTAATATGTTTCTCATGAAATTCTTGTTACGTTTCCGTTTAATAGTTGATACATTTGATTGCTTTCTGGGCACTTAGCCATCCCATTAGAATCAAAATTTAGTTTCTGCCCATATTCACTCATCCAAGCAGATTGAAACGCAGGATTTCCAATAAATACGGCATAATCAGGTACGTCTTTGGTTATCACTGCACCGGCTCCAATAAAGGAGAATTTACCCAATGTATTTCCACAAACAATAGTTGCATTTGCACCTATACTTGCACCTGTTTTAACTAGGGTTTTTTGGTATTGGTCTTGTCTAGATATAGCACTTCTAGGGTTGATGACATTTGTAAATACAGCGCTTGGTCCAATAAAAACATCATCTTCACAAATGACACCAGTGTACAATGAAACATTGTTTTGTATTTTAACATTGTTCCCAACTTCAACCAAAGGGGATACAACGACATTTTGTCCAATATTGCAGTTTTTGCCAATAATGGAATTTGGCATAATATGGCTAAAGTGCCAAATTTTTGAGCCTGAACCTATTTGACAACCTTCGTCTATTATAGCACTAGGATGAACAAAGAATTCAGACATATTGATTGTGAATTAAAGTCCAAGTACTTTTTCAGCAGGTGTTCTACCGTCGAACAACATTTCAGGGTTTTCTAGCAATTGTTTAACACGCACCAAGAAACTAACACTCTCTCTTCCATCGATAATTCTGTGGTCGTAAGATAATGCAACATACATGATTGGTCGAATAACGATTTGGCCATTTTCTGCCATAGGTCTTTCAACAATGTTATGCATACCTAAGATTGCTGATTGTGGAGGGTTAATAATTGGAGTACTCATCATACTGCCAAAAACACCGCCATTGGTGATTGTAAATGTACCACCGCTCATTTCCTCCATAGATAATTTATTGTCTCTTGCTTTTGCTGCAAGTCTTTTCACTTCTTTTTCGATATTAGCCAAACTTAAAGATTCAGCATTGCGGATAACAGGAACAACCAATCCACGAGGACCGGAAACTGCTATTGAAATATCGCAGTAGTCATTGAATTGAATTTGATCGCCATCAATAAAAGCATTTACAGCTGGCCAATCAAGTAAAGCAATGCAGCATGCTCTTGTAAAAAAGCTCATAAACCCTAAACCAACTTCATGCTTTTCAGCGAATATGGTTTTGTATTTATTTCTAAGATCCATAATTGGCTTCATGTTAACTTCGTTGAACGTAGTTAGCATAGCGGTTTCGTTTTTAGCCGCTACCAATCGTTTAGCAACTGTTTTTCTTAGGTTGCTCATTTTTTCAACCCTAGTGTTTCTCTCGCCAGAGCTGCTATATTTGTTTGAACTTCCATTGCTAGCACCTTTGGCTACAATAGCTTCAAGAACATCTGTTCTATTTATCCTGCCATTTGGTCCACTGCCTGTAACTTGCGAAGGTTTTAGGCCATAGGCTTGCATTAATTCTTTTGCAAGAGGAGCAATATGTACATCAGAATCCATGTTAATAGCAGCAGCTGAAGCAGCGACAGGTTTTTCTTCTGCCTTCTTCTCGGACTTAATTGGAGCCGCTACTTCTTTTTTGGCTTCAGCTTTTGGCGCTGAGGCCTCAGGTGCTTTGGCTGTTTCATCAATTTCTACGATGATTGAACCAACTTTAATTTCATCTCCTTCTTTAGCCAATTGTTTGGTTAATGTACCAGCAGATTCAGCATTGACTTCAAAAGTTGCTTTTTCACTTTCAAGTTCAACAAGAGGCTCATCAAGTTGGACATAATCACCTACTTGTTTCAGCCATTTTGAAACGGTAACTTCACTAATGGATTCACCTGGACTGGGAACTTTGATTTCGATTGACATAATGAGCTTATAACTTTGTGCAAAAATAGGTCAATTTTATAAGATGCACAAATTGAGAAATAGAAGAATACGAATTAATAGGGAAATACGCCAACTATTAGCTGTTGTCGGCATATTTGAGGCAGTAAATCAAATTTACCAAACATGGGAATGGTCATTCCACCAATTGTTTTGAATTTTCAAGGTCATTTCAATAACCTCTCTTACACAGCCTTTTCCACCATTTAATTGGGAAATAAATTGACAAATTGACTTAATGTCTTTTGCCGCATCATTTGGGCAAGCAGCTAGGCCAACAATTTTGAGCAATTCATAATCTGGCATATCATCACCCATATACAAGATTTCTTCGGGGGTTAAATTGTGTTTGCTTAAGAACGCATCAAATGCTGCTTTTTTGTGCTGTTGTCCAACATGAATGTCGCTTAAGCCAAGTTGTTGAAACCGTCTAATAATACCCTGAGAGTTTCCTCCTGAAATAATTGCAATTGGGTATTTCATTTTGTTGGCATGCTGGATGGCATAGCCATCTTTAATGTTGAATGATCTTAAAAATTGGCCGTCTTCAGTTGCAAATACACTGCCGTCCGTCATTACGCCGTCAACATCAAACACAAAAGCTTTGATGGTTTTTAATTTATTATGGATGAGTTCCATTGCTGATTTCGGGGATTAATTTTTTGGAAATAATTTCATCATAAATGATGCCAGAGGTTATTTCTGCGCCGTCATTCGTAAAGTGGCATCCGTCATAAAAGAACCTTGAGTCTTTTGGCAAGCGAGCGGCTAAATTTACATAGGGAATTTGCATGGATTCTGCAAAGTCGAAGGTTACTTTGTTGTACATTTTTAGAATATATCCACGCGTTTTTCCATTGATATTTCCTGTTTTTATGTCGCCTAAATAAGAATTGCTGTACAAGTCATTTTCATCTGAAAACAAAATGCTTTGTGAGACGAAAATAAGTTTGATCTTGTTATCGATGCAAATTTTTGCAAATTCATTTAATCTAGCTCTGTAAGCAGATAAATATTTTTTTTCAATTTCTAAGCGCTTGTATATTGCTGAGTCAGCCATTTGCAATGTTTCGGCTTTGCTAATATCCAATAAGTATGGTTGGTTTAAGTCAGATTCTTTTGCCTTCCCTTCACGCACAATATTTATGATTGTAGATGGAATTTCCAAGAAGTCATAGACCTTTTTAAAAATTGATTTATTCTCAACAAAATAGTTTGGAACTTCTAATCCCATATCATTTAAACCGCACATTAAAATAATGTAATTCGGTTTTAATTTTACGGCGTATTGTTTTAGCATTTCAAGATTCCCAAGCGATGATTGGCCTTCCATGCCTGCATTGTTAAGCCAAGAAGAAGGGAATGCTTTTTTGATTTCACCACCCAGCAGGCTCGGCCAATCTTTGCCGTCATTTAAATAAAAACACTCTGTGGTGCTGCCACCCATGCATATGATTTTAAGCTTTTCTGAACCATCTAGTTCTGGTCCTCTCATGCCTAAACTGTTCTTGTTGTGAATGATTTCTTTGTCAAGCCCAGGGTAGTTAGGCATTGCTACTGCATATCGGGTGTTTTTGGGCAATATGTTTTCACCATTTTTAACCCTCGATGAAAATGGGTTATAAAGATGAAGGGTAAATTCAAGACAAGCCAATACAAGAAAGATAAATGCACAGATTTTCAGAAATCTTTTCATAACGGCAAAGGTATATAAAATTGATATTGGTCAATGCATTGATTGAATAATTTCATTAATTTTGCAAGATGCAAAATATAGCAACCGTATTAAAGCAATTAGGGATTAAAAAATTAAATGAGAGTGTTTGTACAGGCGTTAATTGGATAAGCGCAGTTGGAAGCACCACCCGTGAAATTACTTCTCCCGTAGATGGGAAAGCAATTGGTTCAGTTGTTTTCGCTACTGAAACAGAATACGAAGCTGTTATGAAGCGCGCGCAATCCGCTTTTCCGATATGGAGAGCATTGCCAGCCCCCAAAAGAGGAGATATCGTTCGCCAGTATGGAAATGTTTTAAGGACTTACAAAGATCAACTTGGTGCATTGGTTAGCTATGAAATGGGCAAAAGTTTGCAGGAAGGCAAAGGCGAAGTGCAAGAGATGATTGATATTTGTGATTATGCCGTTGGTTTAAGCCGTCAAATGTATGGTTTGACCATGCCAAGCGAAAGGTTAAATCACCGGATGTTTGAACAATGGCACCCACTAGGTATCGTTGGTGTGATATCTGCTTTTAATTTTCCTGTTGCCGTATGGAGTTGGAATGCGATGATTGCTGCCGTGTGCGGAAATGTCACAGTATGGAAACCGTCAGAAAAAACGCCTTTATCAGCAATTGCATGTATGAATTTAATGAAATTGGTCTTAGAGGAAAATAATTTACCTGAGGGTGTTTTTACGCTTGTAAATGGAGATGCCGCAATAGGAAAAATGATGGCGGAGGACAAACGAATTGGCTTGGTTTCTGCTACAGGAAGTACTGCTATGGGCAAATCAGTTGGCAAGGTGGTTGGAGAGCGTTTGGGCAGGAGTCTTTTGGAGCTAGGAGGAAATAACGCTATAATTTTAAGCGAACATGCTGACATGAATATGGCATTAAGGGCTGTGGTTTTTGGGGCTGTTGGAACGGCCGGTCAAAGATGCACAACAACCAGAAGGTTAATGGTTCACGAAAAAATATACGATGATTTTCTTAAAAAATTAATTAAGGTATACAAACAATTGTCTATAGGAAACCCTTTGGATGAGAACAACCATGTGGGTCCGTTGATTGACCAAGCTGCAGTTAAACAATTTACCAATGCGATTGATCAACTTAATAAAGAAGGCGGTAAAGTATTGTTTGGTGGCAAGGTATTGAAAGGCGCTGGGTATGAAAGTGCATGTTATGTGCAGCCCGCCATTTGCGAGGCAAGAAACACCTATAAAATTGTGCAAGAAGAAACATTTGCACCGATTTTATATGTGATGAAATATAAAAACATCAGCGAAGCATTGGCAATGCAAAACGATGTAAAACAAGGTTTGAGTTCGGCAATATTTAGCAATAATATTAGAGAAACAGAGCTGTTTTTATCTTCAGCCGGAAGCGATTGCGGTATTGCAAATGTTAACATAGGTACAAGTGGTGCTGAAATCGGAGGTGCTTTTGGAGGAGAAAAAGAAACAGGCGGCGGAAGAGAAAGCGGCAGCGATAGTTGGAAAGCTTATATGCGCAGACAAACCAATACCATCAACTATGGTGATACCATGCCATTAGCCCAAGGAATAAAATTTGATTTAGGATAATTTTCAATCCCCTATTTGTTTTTGTTAAATAATCCCATTAACTTTGGTTTATTAAAACACAAATAGACATGAAAATTCTTTTAATTGAAGATGATTTATTCGCCATTGAGTATTTAGAAAAGCTTATTAATACTCATTTCCCTAATTATTTAATAGTAGGGAAGGCCCGCAGCATTAAAGAAGCATCCAAAATTTGCAATGCGGAGAGACCCGATTTGTTGATTATGGAAATTCAGTTAAAGCAAGAGTCAAGTTTTGATTTGTTTGAATATATTGATTCCTCTCAATTGAATGTTGTATTTACCAGCCGTTTGCCAGAATTTGCGTTTAAAGCCATTAAGTTTGATGCCGTTGATTATTTGCTAAAACCATATGGTTTAGAGGATTTAAAACAGGCAATCAAACGGGTTGAAGTTCGTTTGAAATTGAGTCAAATCATGCAAAACAATAAAGATTTGTTGAAGTTGGATAGGCATGCAATTGGAGGAAATAAAATAATGGTTTACGGCAATGAAAAAATGAATCCAATAAATATTGAACATATTGTCAAAATTAAATCACAAGGGGCTTATTCAGATATTTATTTAGTAGGGAATAAGAAAATAACCTCTTCAAAACATCTTGGCTTGTATGAGCGTTTGCTTGAAGACAAGCATTTTGTAAGAATACACGATAATTGCCTAGTCAATGCAGAGCAAGTGGTGTCATACAAACCAGGTATAAATGCAAAGGTCATATTAAAGGATGAAACGTCTGAAAGTGTTTCAAAAAGAAAGAAGCGTGACTTCTTAACCTACTTTAGGGCTTAAAAAATTGATAGATTGTTTCCATTGTGCTTACACAAAACAGAATAAGCATTTGGCTTGACTTTTTTATATGGACTTAAAGAAACGATAAGGTTCTTTAACTTTTGGATTAATTTTCTTTTCAAATTGTTTTTAAATTGAAATTCAATCAATTCATCACTGGTGAACAAAAACCGCTCATCTAGAACTTCAAAGCCTTCACTTTTTAATAAAAATTTAAATAAGGCAGGGGTATAAATATTGATGTGTCCGTAATCTAAGTAGTGTTTAATTTTTTCATCTACAAAAAAACTAAAATCAATTGGCACTTCAAAGTACTGGTATTCAGATACCCTTGCTATCTCTCTCAACAATAGCCTTGGATGTTCAACATGCTCTATAACATGGCTGCAGGTTGCCAATTCAAATGATTTGTCTTCATGCGGAATATTGTAGCCATCAAATTTTTTAAGCTCCTTTAATGAGGGAAGGTTTCGGGCGTTTATGGCGGCTATTCCAGAATCAGATATTTCTAAACTGCTTAAGTTGTTTGTGAAATTGCGTTTATCCAACCAGTATAAAACTGCACCATCTCCCGAGCCAATATCTAAGGTTTTTTTTGAAGCATGCGCGGCACATAAGTCAATAATATTAGATGATTTTTGTTTTCCTCCAAGGTTTCGCCACTCGGAACTTTCATTTAAATATTGCTCATTATAAGTAGCTGAAATTTGATTGGATGCCTGACTCATAAGGCAAATTTAAACATTTCAATTGCAAATTCAATTTTTTGTTGATTCATAGGGATTATGTGCGATGAGAAATCAATAATTTACCAAATATTGTCCTTTTGCATCAATTCTCAAATGAGGTGGGTTTCTCATAAGTTCAAAATAATTGTAACCTTCTTGGAGGTTTTTCCAAAATGCAATTCTTGATGGGTCAAAATTGTAATATGATTTTAAATATTGCCAATTGCTTGCATCCATTTTACAGGGATAAATATGTATGGGAATATGGTAATTGGTATCTCTATTGTTTTGGGCTTGAACATTGCACCAATAGAGCTCTTTGATTATTTGGTCATTCATCGGCAAACAACCAATGGTTACGCTGTCTCCATGCACGAATATTTGCCCCCCATAATTTCCTTTTTTACCAAGAATACTATCGCTTTTATTGGGGTAAGATACTTTGTAAGAAAGATAAAAACTGCTGTATGGATTGTATTGGTTAATGTGGTAATATCCTTCAGGAACTTGATAGTCTCCTTCATAACGCTTCGGACCTAAGGCGCCAGAAAGTGCCATTATGTTGTAGGTTTTAATCAGTTTATAGCGGTGTTGAAGGCTATCAGCGCCCCATAATTCCATAATGCGCTCCTTTTTAAAGACCCTCCAGTAAATAAATTTTGGTGGGTATTGTAAATTGGCTGATGTAAAAGCTTGTTTTAGCGCATCATCACTGCTAAGTCTTGCATTCCAAACCCTTTGATTGCCAAGTTGTTTTTCAGTGTATATTTGAGGCTGAGCCCATGAAAGGGTAGCGAATAGACTAAAAAAAAGAAATATAAGTTGGCGCAAATACATTCGTCTTACTCAACCACTGATATCTTAATGCTATTTGCCATTGACTTTTGTTTGATGGGCATACTTGCAGTGTGTATTACGATATCGTCTTTTTTAACTAAGCCATTTGATTGAAGAACCTCTATTACATCAGTAAATGTTTGATCGGTGCTTTCATATTTGTCATAATAAAACCCTCTAACACCCCAAACCAAACTCATCGATTTTAATAACGGTTTGTTGTTGGTGAAGATATAAATTTCAGCCCTTGGTCTATAAGATGATATTTCAAGTGCAGAGTATCCAGATCTTGTCATACCAACAATAGATTTGGCTTTTAAGTGGTCACTCATTCTTACAGCAGTAAAACAAATTTCATCTGAAATAAAGGTCTCACTTTGAGAAGTAGGCTTTGCACCTTTGTAATATACTCTTCTGTCTTTCTCAACGTCTTTTATGATTTTTTCCATTGTTTCCACGACCTTAATGGCATGCTCACCAACACTGGTTTCGGCGCTCAACATTACAGCATCTGCTCCATCAATCACAGCATTGGCAACATCACTAACTTCTGCCCTAGTAGGGGTTGGATTTACAATCATTGACTCCATCATTTGTGTTGCTACGATAACAGGCTTTGCTGCTTTCATGCATTTTTCAATGATGTTTTTTTGTATGATTGGTAAATCTTGTAAAGGCATTTCAACCCCTAGGTCACCTCTTGCAACCATTATACCATCTGTAACTTCGATGATTTCATCAATATTAGCCACAGCCTCAGGTTTTTCAATCTTAGCAATTACTTTTGCCTCTTTCCCTGCCGCGGCAATCCTGGCTTTTAAATCTACGATATCTTCGGCCTTTCTTACAAAAGACAAGCCAATCCATTCAATGTCATTTTCTAATCCAAACTGCAAATCGATGATATCTTTTTCGGTCAAACTGGGAAATGAAACATCCGTGTGTGGCAAATTGAAACCTTTTTTAGACTTCAAAAGACCGCCAGTTACAACACTTGCTTCTACATCGGTTCCATTTAAAATCCTTTCGATTTTCAATTCAATTTTACCGTCATCAATTAGAATCAATTCTCCAGGCTTAACATCATTGGCTAAATCCACATAGCGAATGCAGATTTTTTCCGCATTTCCAATCATTTCATTAGAAGTGAGCGTTAGCATTTGCCCTTTGGTAATTTCTATAGCGTCGTTTTCGATAAGGCCGATACGCAATTTTGGACCCTGTAAATCCTGGAGAATACAAACATCAGAATTTAATTCTTCGTTAATGCTTCTAATGTGTTTTATCACTTCCAAATGGTCAGCGTGCGTGCCGTGGGATGAATTAATTCTGCAAACATCAACGCCTGCAAGGATAATATTCTTTAACATTTCTCTAGAACAAGTTGCTGGGCCTATGGTAGCTACAATTTTTGTTCGATTAAAATTCGATCTATACATAAAAGTCTTCAATAAATAATTTGTTGTTAAGTATGTTGTTGTAAAAGGGTGTTTTTTTTGGGATTAAATCAAAATTAAACTCAAAAATATTTTCAATGTCTGAATTTTGTTTAATTGCTTCTATAGCGCGCTCGAAATAATTGTAAATGTCATCGCCATTGCAAATCAGAAAAAAATCAAATAAGGGTTTACTTTGAAAAAAGTATGCGTTGGTGCCTTTGTTTCTTATCAGGTGCCAACTAAGTTCAACGTCTTCAAAGGGGTAATAATAATGCCGATGCTTACTCATTAAATTTTCGACTCCAGCCTTTTCCCAGTCTATATTAAGGGCTAAATTCATGCCGAAACTATTGTTAATGTGCCAAGCTAAAGTATAATCTGGCAAAACCGTTTTAATGCCGGCAATCTTCGGGTAGGTATAGGAGATGTCAAAATCGATTTTGTCCATGATTCAAGCCATGCAAATATAGACAAATCAAAACCAAATAGTTTTTAATATTTGTTAAGAAATAGATAATTATTTTATTTCTAAGACGCGGTTTACAGCATTTAAAACTTTTGCAGGTGCAAGATCTTTCATGCAAGAAGCACCAAGTTTACAAGAACCTCTGTAAAAGCACTCACAGGCTTTGTCAGGCATTACAATTTCTCCTTTGCCGAATAAGTCAAATTCATTAGGATTGAAAATATTGTTCATCAAAACAATTTTCTTTTGGAGCCCGAGTGTTAGGTGCATACCCATGGTAACTTGGGTAACGATTAAATCACATTGATCGATTAAGTTAATGAACTGTGAAAGAGAAAAATAGCCTAAATATTTTGCACTGCTGGCCGCTTGAATATTTTTATTTCTATTGTCTTCCTGCTCGCCGCCGAGAAGCACAACTTCAAACCCTTGGGCAATCAATGATTTTGCCAATTCAGCAAAATAGGTTTCTGGCCATAAGCGGGTAGTCCAGCGGTCGCCACATCCGGTATTCAATCCGATGATTGTCTTGTTGCGGTCTAATTGAGGCCATTCATAACCTTTGTTGCTGTGGTTGTCTAGAAGATAGGGCTCTCCGTCATAAACCAAACCACACATGGCGTAAATTTCAGTGCAATAGTTCAATGTATTGGCTTGGCTAACATCGTCAAACAAACCAGTTTGGTATTTGTGAAAAGCAAGGTCGTTTATGGGCTGAGAAACATTGTCTTTCAATGTGTAGCCATATTTTTCTTTGGCTTTAACAACCGATAAAAGGGCTGACGCTTCTTTTTCTTTGTCAAGATTTATGGCAATGTCAAATTCAGCATTTTGTAAATAAAGAGCTGATGCGTAATCGAATTTTAATATTTCATCTATTTTACCAGCTGGCAAAATAGCTGGGGTCATTGTTAGCCAGGTGATTTTACAATTTGGATAACGTTTTTTGTAGGTGCTGATTAGAGGTGTTGTTCTTATAACATCACCAATTGCGCCCAGTTTAATAATTAAAATGCGTTTGCTTATCTGCGCATAGGCAGGGCAATTCTTGCAATGGTATCCGTTTTCTTTATGCGGAGCACAAGGCAAATCGCCTTTAAAATGTAAACAATCTGAATGGTAGATTTCCATGTCGTAATAGGTGCAAAATAATAGTTTTTGAGACGAAATAAAAAATCGCAAGGTAATTCGGTCGAAAAAAAGCCATTTTTCTCTCTAAAAAGAAACCTTTTGGCTTTAACTGCGTCTAATCATACAATAAGTTGTACGATTTTTGTTTAATTTTGTATATTAGTTTGTAAATGTTTAGAAATAGAATTTTCTATAGTTTAATTGTGGTTTTGTCACTATTGTTTGCTAAAAGCGCAAATGCAACCCATCTGGTAGGTGGATTTATAAGCTATGAATACGTTGGAACATCGAGTTTCGGGGCTAGATACACAATTACCATAACATCCTACAGAGACTGTAAGCCTGGGTCAATTCCATTTGAACCAAACATTGATGTTTGTGTTTTCCAAATTAGTGACAATCGATTGTATAAATCATATAATTTTGTTAGACAAAGTGTTGGTAAAGTTAAGCCTATAGGAAGAACTGATTGTCCTGAAGCTACTCAAGTTTGTTTGGAAAAGGCAGTATATCAAAGGCAAATTGACTTGCCAACAAGTGCATTTGGTTATTTTGTTAAATGGGAAGTTTGTTGTAGAAACACACAAGTTAATTTGCGAGATGGGCAAGGTGGAACGCCCTATATTGGTCAGACTTATCAAACGATCATTCCTCCAACAAATGTAAAAAATAGCACAGCTTTTTTTACTGAAACACCAGTGCCTTTTATTTGCATAAATGACACCACAGAATTAAATAATTACGCGGTTGATCCAGATGGAGATTCTCTGGTTTACAAGCTAGCTACGCCATGGGACGGAGCCTCCTCGGCGACAAATTACCCTGGATGCGGGCCTGTTTATTCTCCTCCCGTGCCTATTGATCCTGCCGATTATCAGCTTGGTTATAATGGCAATATTCCATTCGGTGCTAGCGGGCTATGTAAGATTAATCCATCAAATGGGGTAGCTACGGTTTTTGCACAACAGGTTGGGAATTATGCTGTAGCAATCGATTTGTATGAGTACCGTAATGGTGTGCAATTAAGTGTCACGCGCTTGGATTTACAAATATTGGTGATTAATTGTGGCATAAATACAAAACCCAGCATTTCCACTACCTCCAAAAAATACACAATTTTTGCTGGCGATAAGCTTTGTTTTAATGTCACAGGAAAGGACAAAGACAATCAGAATTTATCTTTGGATGGTTTTGGTGATTTGTTAACTGGTGCAAATGGTTTTGTTGGCAATAGGGCAACATTTGCCTCCGCTTCAGGTAATAGTTCGGTTTCTTCTCAGTTTTGTTGGCAAACCTCTTGCAACCAAGCCCGCAACACACCATATATATTCACAGCAAGAGTGATTGACGATGGTTGCCCATCAAAATACAACTTAGTTAACATTGAAATAAAGGTAAAGCCTTTTACTGGGAAAGCAACACTTACAGGTCCAAATACCGCATGTGAAGGGGCGAAAGGATTGGTTTACAATATTTCAACAAGTGCAGATTCATTGCCTGAATTAGCTGGGATAACTCATCAAGTTGTAATTACAAATGGTGTTCTAGTATCTCAAAGTCTGAACCAAATAGTGGTTAATTGGAATCGAGGTATAGCGCAAGGTGAAATAACTATTCGGGCCGTTTCTAAATTTGGCTGTCTAGGGGCTCCTTTTACCTATAAAGTTAATCTTGTGCCATCACCGGCAAAGCCAATTGTAAAAAATATAGATACAGTTTGCGAAAATTCAAGTGTAAATTATAGCACTGTTCTGACCAATGGATATACTTACCAATGGATTGTGCTTAATGGAAGTATTTTTGGCTCAAGCAACGGCAATTCTGTTTCAGTAGTTTGGGGAGCACCCGGCAAGGCCGCTGCTTATTTGGTTCAATTCAATCAAAATGGATGTCCAAGTGATACATCTGTGATTGATGTGTGGATTTCAAAGCCAGCAGTTCCGAGTATACAAGGTAAACAATCTATTTGTCCCAATGCAAAAGGCTTAATTTACACAGTAACAACAGCGTCAAATGGAAGTTCATTCAAGTGGTTTGTTTCAGGTGGGTCAATCGTTGGAAGTTCAAACAGTAATTCCATCACAATAAATTGGGGTAACCCCGGACTTGGATATGTGAAAGTTATTGAAACCAACCGTTTTGGATGTCCTAGCGACACCGGATACTACCCTGTTTCAAAATCATATAACTTAAATGCCGAGTTTATTCAAGGCGACACGGATGTTTGTGAATATACAAAGGCCCAAATATTTACGGTAATTTATGCGCCTAATACAACATACAATTGGACGGTTGCAGGCGGGACATTGATTAGCGGACAGGGAACGAATTCAATTCAAGTAGATTGGGGAATTAGTGGACTTGGTTCAATTGGAATGTATCAGACCAGTTATGATTCTGTTAATCAAAAGGCGTGCGTGAGTAATTTAGTGAGTCGTGCTGTTAACATTAGAGCTTACCCCACAGCTAATGCAATCAATGGGGTTTTAGAAGTCTGTCAATATATTAAGCCAGGAGTATATTCTGTTAATGGATTGCTTGATTCAAAGTATATATGGATGGTAAACGGTGATACCAGTAATATCAAAGGCCAGGGAACAAATTCGATTTTATTTAATTATAATACAGAAGGTACTTTTAACTTTGAAGTTGTTGAAACCAGCGCCTATGGATGTTCTGGTCCCAATATTAAGATTACCGTTGTTGTTCATCCAAAACCTCGGACCAGTCCAATATTAGGTGATAGCATTATATGTTCACCTAATTTGTTGAACTACAATTATTCGGTGACAGGGTTCAATACTTCAAATTTTTATTGGGCAGTAAACGGAGGTATACCAAACGCAATTAATAATTTACCAAGCATCGGAATTGATTGGAGTGGCCAACAATACAATAAACTAAAAGTGGTAGAAGTCTCAGACTTTGGCTGTGTAGGGGATACCATACGCTTGGATGTGTTTTATGACAATCCATACTTGTATTTAAATTATATTACAGTAAATCCGCCGCCTAGAGCAGATGATGGTGTCGATGTTTATTGGTCATTGCGCAATGCGCCAAAATACAATAACCAATTCTTTATTGAAAAGAGGGCAGCAGGATCAGCGGGTATTTTCAATACTGTTGGGACAGTTAATGGAAGTGCCGTGACTTTTAATGATTTCAATACCATGAACGATTCCAATGCATGGGAATACCGAGTGAAAGGATTTGATTTATGCGGAAAGCCATTTTACACCTCTGTGCACACCAATATATTATTGAAAGGTCAGAAGTTGGGCGGATACGATATCAGCATGAAGTATACGCCTTATTTAGGGTGGGGTTCAAGCACAATTAAGTACGATTTATACCGCTATCTAAAAAACACAGGTCAATACGAATTGTTTGAGCCTAATATGAATACATTTAATCTGTCTTATTCAAATGGCTTGGAATATTACACCCAATGTTATAGAGTAAAAGGCACCAAATTAGGAACCGATACAGTTACATGGAGCAATGAAGTTTGTTTCAATTTTGATCCAGTTATTTTTATACCCAATGCATTTTCTCCAAATGACGACGATTTCAACGATGCTTTTGCGGTAAAAGGTGGAGCATTGAAATCTGTAGAGTTATTCATTTATAACAGATGGGGGGAGAATTTATTCGTTGGAAAAAGCATCAACGATACCTGGGATGGTACCTATATGGGTAAGCCGCAGGCACAAGACGTTTATATGTACTATTGTTATTATTACGGATTTGATGGCCGTAAATATTCAACAAAGGGTACTATTACGCTATTGCGTTAGGTCTTTAATGACTGATAAAATTCAGTAATTTTTATTTCCAATTTTGTGGGATTTTTTTACGAGATTTGCTGCATAGATTATGGCAATAATTATAACCGACGATTGTATTAACTGTGGGGCTTGCGAGCCCGAATGTCCTAACAATGCTATTTATGAAAGTGGTGTTGAATGGAGAATAAAAGACGGCACCAGCGTTGAAGGCACCTATAAATTAAATGATGGTTCTTCTGTTGATGTTGACCATAAATTTGCACCAGTAAGCAGTGAAGTCTATTACATTGTTCCTGATAAATGCACTGAGTGTATGGGCTTTCATGAAGAGCCACAATGCGCAGCTGTTTGTCCAGTAGATTGCTGCATACCTGATCCTGACCGAGTTGAAGCCGAAGAAGTTTTACTTGACAGAAAGTCTAGATTGCATATATAATGTCAAAAAAGGGCACCTGTCTTCAATCTTATATTCCAATTCGAAGTTCAGCGAGTCCTGCTTCAGAGATGGTAAGCAGTTTGATTTTTGGAGAGTCTTATACGGTAATAGATTCTGAAAAAGGTTTCTTGAAAATAGTAAACGATTTTGACCAATATGAAGGTTGGATTAGTGAGAACTCATATTCTGAATATACTGTTTACGATTCTTTAAATGAGTTTGCTTTTTTAGAGGCCAAAGGCGACCACCATATTTTGTTTATTCCATGCGGTGCCCACATACCTTCCGAGGGTAACATGTCGATTGGTGGTGTTTCATTTTCAATTGACCGGAAACTGAAAACATACCACCACTTGCCCCTATCTATTAGGATACAAAAATTGGCTTGCTCATTTGTTAATATGCCTTATTTATGGGGAGGAAGAACCTTCATGGGTATTGACTGTTCCGGTTTTATGCAAGTGGTTTTTAAAGCATGTGGATTTACTTTGCCTAGAGATACTTCCAAACAAATTGAATCGGGAGAACTCGTAAATATTAAAGATGCAAAAGCTTGTGATTTGGTGTTTTTTTCAAATATAGATTCAGAAAAAGTTTCACATGTTGGTTTGTTATTAGACAAATCAAAAATCGTCCATTCTAGTGGTAAAGTGAGAATAGATAATTTTACCTCAGAAGGGATTGTACAGGATGGAAAATTGATTTATAAGACCATTTCAATCAGAAGAATCTTATAGTATGCCAATAGATCCACATTGGAAACGCAAAAGCAAAGACAAACAAAAGCAGTTTAAACGCTATTTAGACAGAGTCAATCCATCCAAATTAATTCGTGAACTTCCTGAACTTCACTCGGAGGCTTTTTCCAAGATAGATTGTTTGGATTGTGCCAATTGTTGTAAAAACCATAGCCCTACATTTAAGGCCACTGATATAAAAAGAATTAGCAAGTTTTTGGGATTGAAAGAAGCTGTCTTTGTAGACACTTATTTGAAATTGGATGAAGAGAATGATTTTGTTGTTAAGCAATCACCATGTGCTTTTTTAAATGAAGACAATTCATGTCATATTTATGATGTTCGTCCCTCAGATTGTTCTCGTTATCCCTATACCAACGAAGATGTTTTTATTAAACGCAAGGCACTAACAATGGCGAATTCAATGGTTTGTCCAGCTGTTTTCCATATTCTAGAAAAAATATCCGCGATTGATTAACTTTGCAGCAATGAAAATTGACTGCCATGCGCACATAATGCCAGCCAAGTGGCCAGATTTAAAATACAAATTTGGTTATGGAGGATTTATACATTTAGTACACGACGAAAAGACCAAAACCGCAGATATGATGCGCGATGATGGGAAGTTTTTCAGAAAAGTTGAGGAAAATTGTTTCAATCCAGAGGCCATACTTTGGGATATGTCAGCCAATAACGTAGACAAAATGGTTCTGTGTACTGTTCCGGTATTGTTTAACTATTGGGCCAAACCGAAAGACGCAGCTTGGTGGGCCACGTTTCTAAATGAGCATATAGCGGAGGTTCAAAACAATTATTCAGATAAGTTTATTGCCTTAGGAACTCTGCCTATGCAGGATATAGAGCTATCAATTCTGGAATTGCAAAGATTGAAAATTATGGGTGTTAAAGGTATTCAAATTGGTTCTAATATCAACAAAGTTAATTTGGATGACGAGCGCTTTCTGCCATTGTATGAAGCTATGGAAAGTTTGGATATGGCGTTGTTTGTGCACCCCTGGGAAATGATGGGAGAAGAGTATACCCAAAAGTTTTGGTTGCCTTGGTTGGTGGGCATGCCAGCTGAAACCAGTCGTGCCATTTGCAGTATGATATTTGGTGGCGTGTTTGATAAATATCCAAACCTTCGCGTCATGTTTGCGCATGCTGGAGGTTCTTTTCCTTTTACCATTGGACGTATTGCCCATGGCTGGGCTGTTAGACCTGATTTGGTGAACTTGAATGATGTTAGAAATCCCAAAGATTACATAGGGAAGTTTTGGGTTGATGGAATTACACACGATCAAAAATCATTTGAGTATTTATTGGATTTGTTTGGTGCTGATAAGATATGTTATGGTACAGATTATCCTTTCCCATTGGGTGATTTAGAACACGGGAAATTCATTGAAGAAAATCCAAGAATATCGGGTAGCGATAAAACTAAAATTTTCGCCGAATCGGTGAAAACCTTTTTAAAATTATAAGTATCAAAGACAGCATACTCATATCGAGCAGTTCTAATGCTAGATTCAAGTTTCTTCAAAGTTTGGAGAAGTCTAAGGTGCGTCGGCAACTTGGCTTGACAGCTGTTGAAGGCGTTAAAGAAATTGAGATGGCCTTAGAGTCGAAAGTTCAATTTCATTCTTTGTTTTATGTAAGAGATTTGAGAAATTTTGATTTAATCAATAAGATTGTAAGCGCTAATCCTAGTTTGGAGATTTTTGAAATCAGTTCAGATTTGTTTTCGAAGACTGCTTACCGCGAATCCACTGGTGGTTTGGTCGCCATTATACATACTACAGAGAATAAAATAAGGGCCTTTAAGCCCAAGAAAAATCCTTTAGTTTTGGTAATCGATGGCGTTGAGAAGCCAGGCAATTTAGGTGCGATATTGCGCACTGCTGATGCGGCGGCAATTGATGCAGTTATTTGCAGCGACTTGCCAGGCGACTTATACAATCCAAATACCATAAGGGCCAGTTTGGGTACAGTATTTACCGTGCCGGTTTATGTGGGTAAAGGTGATGAAGTTCGCGCTTGGCTGAAGAGTAATCATTTTAAAACCTATTGTACCAATTTGCATTTGTCAAACGACTACGATGTAGAAGATTATACAGGAGCATGTGCAATCGTTGTAGGTACTGAAGCAACGGGTGTTACAGAGGATTGGGTAAAATTTGCGGATCAAAATGTTAAAATTCCCATGTTGGGTAAAATTGACAGCATGAATGTGTCTGTTGCGAGTGCCATTATGCTGTTTGAAGCAAAGAGACAAAGAAAATAGGTTTAAATGGTTTAATTCTCTTCTAATGAAAGTGCTTGTAAAATTACTGTAATGGAAAGATTTTAATCGAATGCAATAATGATGCTATTCGAAAGATTTAGCCAAATCGAGCAATACACCTTCTGCAAAGGGTTTGCCCATCAACTGCATACCAATAGGCATATTGTTTTCTGAGTGGCTGCCGTAAGGAATAGAAAGTCCTGGGATGCCAGCTAGATTGGCTTGAACAGTAAACAAATCAGCCAAATACATAGCAATAGGATCGCTTGATTTTTCGCCTATTTTAAAGGCCACCGTGCTGGTTGTTGGTGTTACAATTACATCAAAGTTTTTGAAAATGTCCAAAGTCTTTTGACGGATAAGTTGTCTTACCTTTTGTGCTTTTGTATAATAGGCATCATAAAAATCACTGCTTAGTACGAAAGTGCCTAGCATGATTCTACGTTTAACTTCAGGTCCAAATCCTTCAGTTCTAGATTTTTTGAATGTGCTTTCTAGATCCGTTGCATTTGGGCTTCTATAGCCATAGGTAAGGCCTGAAAAACGGCTAAGATTGCTACTGGCCTCAGCTGTAGTAAGCACTTGATAGCAAGGTACCATCTGATCCAAGTATGGGAAATCAATACCTTCAACGGTATGGCCTTTGGATTTTAAATCATTCAAGAATTGTTCGGTCTGTGATTTGATTTCAGAATCAAGTCCAGGGTGTTGCAAACAATCTTTGATGTAGGCAATTTTTAAAGGTTTCTGGCTTTCAACAGAATGGTATTGGTATGCTTTGTGTGCATACATGCTTGCATCGTGTTCATCTGCACCGCTGATTACGTCCATGATTAATTGCATGTCAGAAACAGAAGATGTAAAAGGACCAATTTGATCGAAACTGCTAGCAAAGGCGATTAGTCCCCAGCGGCTTATGGTTCCATAGGTAGGATATAAGCCATAGATTCCAGTAAATGCAGCTGGTTGACGGATAGAACCACCGGTATCGCTGCCTAGAGATAGCAAACACATGTCAGATTGAACCGCAACGGCACTGCCGCCGCTGCTTCCACCTGGCACACGGCTGTGGTCTAATGCATTAAGCACTGGGCCGAATGCAGAATTTTCATTGCTAGCACCCATGGCGAATTCATCGCAATTGGTTCTTGCAATAATAATGGCATCCTCAGCAAGCAGTCTTTCGACAACTGTTGAAGAGAAAAGAGATTTGAAACCGCTTAAAATTTTTGAAGAAGCTGAAGAGGCGTGGTCTTTGTATACAATATTGTCTTTAATTGCTATAACCATTCCTGCAAGTTTGCCTGCAGATTTTGCATCTATTTTTGCTTGGATTTCTAACGCTTTTGATTTCGCCTCATCTGCGTATACTTCTAAGATGGCATTTAGATTTTTTTGCTCATCTATTTTAGATAAGTAGTAATCTACAAGTTGGGGTAATGAAAGCTTGGATTCAGAAATTTCTTTTTGAATTTCCTTCAAAGAAGAAAAGCGTTTATTCATTGAGGGGAAAAACTATTTAGTTTCTTCAGTATCGCTTTTAGGTTTTTCGTTTAAACCTTTTTCGATTTGACCTTTAACGTTGTTCTTAGCGTCATTGAATTCGCGAATTCCTGAGCCTAAACCTCTCATTAATTCAGGGATTTTTTTGCCACCAAAGAAAAGTACAACGACCAAAATGATAACGATCCATTCTGAGCCTCCAATTCCTGGTATTAATAGTATAGACATTTTTTATTTTGTTTAACCCCGCAAAGATAATCTTTAAATATCGTTTTCAAAATAATTTTCCTCATGTCTCGACCTAAAAAAAAATTTTTATAAGTATCGATAAATATGTTGATTTGCAAGTACAAATCGTTATTTACCATGAGTCAAACCATTAGTGATGTTTTAAAAGAATTTACAGGCAATCTTGAAAAGTGTATCAACCACACTTCTTATGAGTTTTCTAATATCCGTGCAGGCAAAGCTTCGCCGGGTATGCTGGAGAGTGTAACTGTTGAGTATTATGGTGCCCCAGTGCCCTTGTCTCAAGTTGCCAATGTGTCTTCACCAGATGTTAGAACCATATTGGTTCAACCTTGGGAACGCAATATCATCAACGATATTGAACGTGCTATTGTCAATAGCAACTTAGGCTTTGCCCCAGGAAATGATGGAATATCCATCAGAATTACAATTCCTCCAATGACCGAAGAGCGCAGGGCGCAATTGGTTAAAATGGTAAAACAAGAAGGTGAAGCAAGTAAAATTGTTGCTAGAAATTACCGAAAAGACACCAACGAGAAAATCAAAAAGCTTCAAAAAGATGGCTTGAGCGAAGATGAAGCTAAAGATTCAGAAGCTAAAGTTCAGAAGCAATTGGATGCTTGCATGGTTAAAATTGATTCAATGATAGTAGACAAGGAAAAAGAAATTATGACAGTTTAAGGCTGTATTTGAGTTATAAAAAAAGCTGCACTAAATTTTTAGTGCAGCTTTTTTGTTTAATTATTATTAATGTCCTCCACTTGTTGTGGTGTCATATTCAACGCCTTGTTTTTTCAACAATCCTTTGACCCTGAAGGCAAAGAAAGTTATGTAGGCAAAACACAATACAGCGATCCAATACGATTGGTGTATGCCAATAATGTCGGCGAGCTTGCCTTGTATTGGTGGGATTATACTTCCTCCTAAAATCATCATCACTAAAAAGGCAGCACCTTGGGTGGTGTATTTACCTAGACCAGCAACCGATAGCGTGAAAATTGAAGGCCACATAATTGAACAAAATAATCCTCCGCTTAAGAATGCATAAACTGCAACTTGGCCTTTGGTAGAAACACCAATTAACATCGCAACTATACTTAGTATACCAAAAACCAATAAGGTTCTAGCTGGCTTTTCTTTGCTGATAAAAAATGCAATGATTTGTACGAAGACACAAACAACATAAAAATATAAAGGGCTCATGTCTTTTTGGGCAAGTGTGTTGACACCAATTATGACACCGAAAGCAATAAGTGGAACCACAATCAAAAGTATTGATTTTAAGTTTTTTGAAGGGTTGAATACGTTGATGGCGCCTGCCCATCGGCCTATCATTAAACTGCCCCAATACATTGAAACGAACGGTGCAATTTGAGACGATTGGTATCCTCCAAATTCAGCCTGTTTGAGCAGCTCACCAAGGTTGCTACCAATAGCAACCTCAACCCCAACATATAAGAAGATGGCTAGCATACCCAAGACCAATTGAGGGTATTGCATGGCGCCCCAGTTCTCAGGTTTTTTACTGGCTGAATAATTGGCAAATAATAAGCCTAAAACGATAACGGCTAAGGAGCCTAGGAGCCATTTCATGCGGTATATTTCGAGAGGCGCTTTGATGCTTTCTTTTTCAATTTTAAAAGCTGCGATGTTGATTTTTGCCAATTTAATTGAAGTATCCGATAGGGTCTGCGTTGCTCCTGGTAGAGTTATGTCGTTTTTGCCAATTGTTGGAGTCAAAAGTTCGATTACTTTTTCTTCGCTTGCAATTTTCTTCTCTAAAGTTTCTATGGCCGCAACTTCAGAACTTTTGTAACTGCTGAAAACAGGAGTAAAAGTTATAATTAAAAGGCCGGTAATAACCAAAAGGGTATAAAGTGCTTTTTTAGCTGGTTCTTGTTTTTCAGCACTAATGCCTGCAGGTACTTTTTTGGAAAAATGAAACAAGGCTGCTGCTGCAATAAATAGTGCGCATACACCTGAATATAGAATCAATACTTTTCCAAGATCTAGCGCTGCAATTTGCTCATCGGAAATATCAGCTGCGCTGCCAAACAATGCAAGACCAAGAACCAATGGACCAATAGTGGTTCCAAAAGAATTGATGCTTCCTCCCAAATTTATCCTATTGCTGCCAGTGGCAGGGTCACCAAGCATAATGGCAAAAGGATTGGCAGCAGTTTGTTGAAGACTGAAGCCCAAAGCCACTATAAACAAACCGAACAACATGCCTGAAAAAGTGTTTGCGTTAACGGCAATTATCATAGCTATGGCACCTAGGGAACTAAATAGTAGCCCATAAACAATGCTTTTTTTATAGCCCCATTTTGCAACCAAATCTTTGCCGCCCAAGGCGCCGTAGGCAAATAGGATTAATGCGCCGATGTAGTATGCAAGATAAAAAGCAAAGTCAATAAGTTGGCTTTGGAATTGGTCTAAATGAAAATAATGTTTACAAAAAGGAATAAAAACACTGTTCCCCGCTGCGATGAAGCCCCAAAAAAAGAATACCGTAATCAGGGTGCTAAGTGCACCATAATTGGTTGCTGTTGGGTCGTTTGTTTCTTTGTTTTTTAAATCTTCCATATTAATTTTGATCTTCTTTTAGCTGCAAATATATTTTTTTAAATGAATTTACGCTCATTTATATCGTTTCGAGTTGAATTTTTCTTTTAATATCTAAATTATCTGTTGTTTAACAAATAGTAAATAAATTAAAATTTCTTCTTTTGATTTTACTTAAGCTTTTTTGTGAGTGTTTGTACTCGAATGCGTTTGTTTAACGATTGTATTTTATTTCCTAAACAGTCAGTTAGGCTTCAAGTTTTACCCTAATTCGTCATTTAAATAATTGGTAATTAACAGATTAGTTTTAAAAATTATTTTATCGTTTTTTGTTTTTGAAAAGGTCTGTATATTTAATTAATTGACTGTAAATAATTTATTGAAAACTTAATGTTCTCACAATCTGCAAACAATACGAAGATCAGTTAAATTAAATTTGCGGCTTACCTTTTTTTCTTTATCGTTGTAACTTAATTAATTTTATCATGAATAAAAAATATACTATTTCTAGTTTTCTAAAAGGGGTGGCATGCTCAACTTTGATGTTGTCATCATCTTTTGTATTTGGCCAAAATGCGCCAATCGATTTTGAAAGTGCTGGTAAAGGTGCTAATTGGACTTGGGCTTGTTTTGAAAACGTAGGCAATGCTGCCTTACAATTCGTTGCTAACCCGAGCACAACTGGTATCAACAGTTCTTCTACTGTGGCTAAGTTTACTGCTTTAACTGGCGGTCAACCTTGGGCTGGTTGCGAGACTAAACACGGCGCTGACATTGGAACCTTCACTTTAACTTCAAGTAATTCTAAAGTTAAAATTATGGTTTACAAATCTGTTATCAGTGATGTGGCGATTAAATTTGCTACTTCTAGCAACGGTTCAACAGGTGAGCTTAAAGTGGCTAACACCAAAACCAACGAATGGGAAGAATTAACATTTGACTTCTCTGGTAAAATCAATGAAACGAATGATCAGATCATTGTTTTCCCTGATTTTCAAACGAGAACCACAGACAACGTTTGTTATTTTGACAACATTACTTTCTCTGCAGGTGGAACCACTTTGGCGGAACCTACTACTGCTGCTCCAACCCCTACCAGATTGGCTGCAAACGTAATTTCTTTGTTTAGCAATGCTTACACCAATGTTACAGTTGATACATGGAGAACAGGTTGGTCAGCTGCTACATTAACAGACATGCAAGTTGCAGGAAATGATGTTAAAAAATATTCTTCTTTGGATTTTGTTGGAATCGAAGCAGTTGGTCCAAACATGATCAATGCATCAACTATGGATCGTTTCAATATTGACGTATGGACTCCAAATGCAACTACTTTTAAAGTTAAATTGGTTGACTTCGGTCCTAATGCTGCTTATGGTGGTGGTGACGACAAAGAGCATGAATTGTCTTTCTCTCCAACAAAAGAATCTTGGAATACTTTAAGCATTAAAATGTCTGATTTTACTGGTTTAACCACCACATCAAATATTGCTCAGATTATTTTTGTTGGTGTGCCAACTGGAACAAGTGTTGTATACATCGACAACGTATACTTCTCCAAAGCGGCAGCGAGTGTTACTAGCTTTAACAGTGCTTCAGTTAAAATGTACCCTAACCCAAGCGTTGGTTCATTCACAATTGAATCAGTAAAAAACATTGAAAATGTTACTGTATTGAATTCAATTGGCCAAGTGGTATTAAACGCTGAGGTAAATAGCAACTCTTTCAATTTTAACAACAGCAACCTTGCTAAAGGTGTTTATGTTGTTCAAGTTTCAATTGAAGGTGTAGTTTCTACTGCAAAATTGATCGTAGAATAATCACGAACAATATATCATACTTAAGTAAAAGCACTTTTAAAAAAAGTGCTTTTACTTTGTAATTTCTTTGGGAAATATGATTTTTGAAATCAAATCAGTAATTCCCAAACATTGATTTAAACAGATCCAAAATGAAACACGCTTTAAAATTCGGTTTATTATCTTTTGCAGTTCTTTTTATTGGGTTCAGTATTTCTGCTCAAACCAAGGTGCAGGCTTCTGACTCTGGTTTTGTTTTATTGCGCAATGGTAGCCCATATTATGTAAAAGGTGTGGGTGGTGAAGTTAATTTTGATAAAATGATTGCCATTGGTGCAAATTCATTTAGAACTTGGGGTGTTGAAAATGCCCAAAAGGTTCTTGATGAGGCGCAGAAAAGGGGCTTAACAGTTATGTTAGGTCTTTGGCTACAACATGAGAGACATGGTTTTGACTATGACAACAAAGAAAAAGTTAAATCTCAACTTGAGTATTTTAAAAATGTAATAAAACAGTTTAAAGACCATCCTGCCCTCTTGATGTGGGGCGTTGGGAATGAACTTGACTTAGATTACACAAATCCAAATTGCTGGTATGCTGTTCAAGATATTGCTCAGTATATTCATCAAATAGACCCAAATCATCCAACCAGCACAGTAACAGCAGGATTGGATTCTTTGGAGGTTAATTATATTAAATCGAGATGTCCAGATATTGACATCTACTCAATCAATACGTATGGAAATATTGCAGGGGTGCCTCAGGATATTGCCAAGTATGGTTGGAATGGTCCTTACATGATTACCGAATGGGGGCCTAATGGTCATTGGGAATCACCACAAACAAAATGGGGCGTTTCAATAGAACAAACCAGTACAGAAAAGACAGCATCATACCTTACCAGGTATAAAGAATATATTGCCCCAAATAAAAATTATTGCTTAGGCTCTTACGCCTTTTTATGGGGTGCAAAACAAGAGTACACAGAAACTTGGTATGGCTTGTTTTCAAAAGACAATTTGCCAACAGAGCCAATCGATGCAATAGAATTTGTCTTTACCGATAACTTGCCTAAGAATCCTGCACCATCAGTTATGGCTATGCAGGTAGATGGCAAAGATGCTTTTTCAAGCATTAATATAAAGGCCGGTGAGAAATACCCAGCATCGATAAAAATATTATTAAGTGATTCATTGAGCAATGACCGTGTTGATTTTGTTTGGCGTATTTTTGAAGAAAGCACCGATAAAAAATCAGGCGGAGATGTCGAGGCTGAAGCAACAGAATTGACCGGTTTAATTATTAAAGGTGCAAACAAATCTGAAATAGTTTTCAGAGCGCCTTTGCAAGCAGGTTCTTATAGGATTTTCGTCACAGTCATTCACAATGGAAAAGTTGCTTATGCGAACATTCCATTTAAAGTCATTGCGCGCGAAGAGGGAGAAAAGCAATCGCGGTTTATTCAGGTGAAGTTTACAGACATGAAAGAATTCGAAAAATGAAAGTAAAGATCAATCAAATACTTCCCCTTACATTGGTTTTAGCTTTTTTGAGTTTGCTCAATACTGCAAATGCTCAAAGTAACAACGAGCGTCTCCTACTCGTTAAGGATTCCATAACTAGAATTTACCGAAGTGATGTGAATTTTAATTTCAACAAGCCTTTGGATGTTTTAGAAAATTTAGAAATTAGTGGATATTACCGTTTTATTACAAATTACAGGCATTTAAGCGAAACCTATAGCCATTTGGAAGCCAATAGAAACAATATTTTTGTTGGAGATGATAGCCAAATTCCACAACTGATGCTAAACCTTAAAGGATATGCCAGCAGTAAGGTCATGTTTGGAACCGACTTATTTCTTTGGACGCCAATGACAGGTGTTGGTGAAAAAGAAAATGTAAAGGGTCTTAATTTAGGCGTTAGTCTGTATGGCATGTTTTCAACAAGCCTAGGGAATTTCACCGTTCGGACGGGTGGTATCAATTGGTATACTTTATCACCTTTTACTTTTCAAGCAAACAAAGGGTATAACCGTTACAGCTTATTTGAGCGCAATCCATGGGATCCTAACACCTCTAAAGTGGATTCGCGTTATTCTGATTTTTACGGATCAGGGGCCATCAATCAAGACCAAAGATGGGGTAACCAAGCATTCCACGGATTAATTGTTGAAGGTGCTCAGTTGCCACACAATTTGTCTTTTAGTGCGATGTTAGGTAAAACCCAATTTGATGGCGGTTTGTCATCTATCCCTAACACTTCAGTTGGAGGGCGATTAAGCAAATCGTATTCAGGTTCCAAAGGCTTATTTTCAATTAATACATTTAACAACGATAGCTACATAGATTCTTTAGGTAAACAAAGGGCGGGATTTAATATGGTTACCGGCGAGATAAAACATCAGTTTACACGGGTTAAATTGTATTCTGAAATTGGAATAGGCAGAAAATATGCAGGGTCTAATGTTTCGAAATGGGGTGAGGCAATTTCGGTAAAAGTATCTGGAGACATTTTGAAAAAGATTGCTACAGAATTGCATTTATATAGAATAAGTCCGAATGCATTTAACAACAGTTCCATTTTTATTAACTCATCCATTCAACAAACGGTTCAAACCAACTCGAATCAAACGCAACCCGTATTAATACCTGTTTCTAGTGCTGTATTGCCAATTGGGCAACTTTCGAATAACAGACAAGGCATTGAATTAAATGCCCAATTAGACATTGGCCGTTTGAAGAATTCTATAGGCTATGCAAACGCTATGGAATTGGAAAAATTATCGCCCAAGATTACCTATACCCACGCATTCAATAATTTAGCTTTATCCCGTTTTTGGAGATGGGATTTTCCTAGCGGAGTTGGTCCATATAAGAACTTAAATAAAATTTACCGTTCGGTTTTTGAAACCATGTACGTTACAGAGCTTGGACCTGATGGAAAGCCATTGTACAAAAAGTATTTTAACACAATTGAACTAAATTCTAAATATAAAACCAAGTTATTAAACAGAGAACTGTACCTGTTTTATCTAGGGTCTTTAAATTCTGTTCAAAATTTCGCAAGCCCATTTGTGGTTTTTGGCGAAAAGGCGCTTATGCGGGCATATTTTCATCAGGTAGAATCATACCTAAAAATTAGCCATCGCTTGGTTTGGACCAATTATGTGGGTTTTGAACGCATTCTAGGCAATTATCAAACCGAGGTGAATGCTGATACACGCAGGCCTAAGAATCAAAAAGGCTTAAGTCTAGCAACTGGATTTGATATTCAATTAAGCAAGGGTGTTGGTCTTTATGTAAGAGAGCGGTATATGGAATACAAAGACATGAGTTTTGCGCTCGATAGATACAAAGGATTTGAAACTACAATAGAATTAAAAGCTTTCTTTTAGGAGGTTTATGAAAATGAAAAAACATATAGACGTTGTCAATATAAATAAAATTTGAAAGTGAACTTAAATAGAAAATATAAAAAATCTGGTTTAAAACTAGGTATTCTAATTGCCATAGGATTGACGGTATTTAATGTAAATGCACAAAAGGATCGCAAAGTTAGTTTTGTTGGTGGTGCACGTTCTTTGATGAACAGCAATTCTTTAATAGTGAATGATACAATTGCCGACACCAGCACGGTTAAAAGAAAAAATGGGGGCTATGCCTTACTGGATCTTGGGGTAAACATTAAACCAAACAAGAACACCGAAATTATGGGCATGTTCCGTATACGAAATGAATACGGAGGTTTTTGGGGTTCTGGGGTTAGTTTTGATGTTAGACAATTATGGATCAAGGGTGTACTTGCCAATGCACTTCGCTATCAATTGGGCGACCTTAATTTAAAGCAAACAGAATTCACATTATACAACCACCATTCTGACCAATTGGACTCTCTTCCTGCAATCTTTAATTTGCAAAAAAATATTGTTTCATACGACCGATTTTATATGGGCAATAACAGTTGGAGGATGCAAGGCGCGAGTGTTGATTTTGGTTTTACATTTTCTAAATTTATAAAAGAGATAAACGTCAACGCATTTATTACCCGTTTGAATGCGACCGATTTTGCAAATGTCAACGACCGATTGATGAGGGCCTTAACCTTGCAGATTATTCAGAGCAAGAATTTTTATTTAGCCTACAACAACAACACCGTATTTGATGTAAAAGGAACCGTAAAAAATGACAATCTGTTTAGAAATTCGGTCAATACAGTTGATTTTAAGTACAATCAAAAAATAGGCAAAGAAAATGCAGTGCTTGCCGGTGAACTTGGACAAAGCAACTACCAATATTCAGCAGATACTTTAGCCCCAAAATTAAATGACTATTTCATGCATTTTTATGCGCAAATGAAAGTTTCGAACTTTAATGCGACACTTGGATTTTTAAGTGTGGGGCCTGAGTTCAGAAGCATAGGTTCACAAAGCAAGGACGTCAATTACAATGCGCAAACAGTTTTTTACAACCGTTACACCAATGCTCAGATTCAAAGACCTGTAGCTCTAATTGACTTAATTGGGAATGAAAATATTTACAATAGAACTATAAGCAATTCTTTGATGACGCAAAGTCAAGTGTACAATACCATTTCACCATATGGAATGGCTACATTCAACAGGCAAGGGGCTTATGCAAGGGTTCAATATAAGACCAGACAAAAAATTGAAATCAACGCCGAATACCAAAGTTTAAGTGAAATAAGAGGGCAAGGGTCGAGTGCGTTAAGATCGTTTTCTCAAACAAAGGTATACGCATACTTGCCAATACATGAAATCTTCGGTTTAAAAAGACATTTGAGTATACAAGTTTCGAATAAAATGCAAAACACGAAGAGAAGCAGCGTCCAAACTATTGAGAATGTTGATTTAAAAATGAATCAAATGAGCGTTGGTTTGAAGTGGGAATTTAGCGACGGATTTGAATTCTTGGGTGGTTTTGTAAGTCAAACCAATAAGGGTGTTGATTTCATTGCGGATAGAAATACCTATTCGGAGGTGATTTATTTTAATCAAAACAACTTAAATTTGAGTCAACAAATAAAAGCTTTAGGATTGCGTTATAGCTTTAGTCCGAAAGTGTATTTAGCTATACTTTATCAGCAAAGTAGTTACAAAGATCAACTTAAGGCAAATGCCGATTTTAACATGAATCAATTAGGAATTATTTACAGCATTACTCTATAACATGAAGCAAAAAATAATAGTACTTTCTTTTCTGGTTTTAAGCCTAGTGGCTTGCCGAAAGGATACAAAAACAGATGGACCTAGCATTGCTGAGATATACAGCAATTTTAAGTTGTTGGATGGGTTCAAAGCCAGCAAAGACTCTGTCGATTTTAAAACTTCTGAAACCGTTTTCTTTTCAGCGTCATTTAATAAGATTGTGACTTGGAAAATTACCATTGAAGGGCAAACGTCTAAAGCTAAAAAAACACTAAGTGGACAAAGCAGAATTATTGCAATAAACAATGCGCTATGGAATGGATCAACCACCACTTTGCCAATGTTTAGAGCCGAAAAATGCATAGCAACATTGAAAATTGTAGATGTAGCCGATTCATTTACTGCAAATGTTTTTGTAAAGAACCCGAAAGTTAATGATGGTTTTATTGTCGCTGATTTTGAATCTGGTTTAAAAACTTCATGGACCAAATATTTTCAGTCGGGTGCCAGTATGGATTGTAAAGTAAAAACAGATAACTTGGCTCCAGAAGGCGGCAGTTATTTAAATATGGCTGGCACTGTAAACTGGGACTATTTGATTGGTTTAATAGATTTTCCCGTACCATTCTCACTAAATACAAATCCAGATGCTGTCTATTTTAATTGTTTGGTATACGGAACCACAAGCGCTAATCCGTCTATTGTGTTGTTTCAATTTAAAGAGGATGAAAATAGTGATGGAACATTTTCTGCAAGCAACGAAGACGAATACGATTACCAAGTGACGGTAGATTGGGAAGGTTGGAAGTTGATTTCAATGAAATATTCTGACATCTTTACTTTGGTTAATGGCTCGCCTTCAACACCTAAGGGAAATGGATTGCACAATCCAAATAAATTAAGTAAGATTTCTATGCTCCATTTGGCCAATCCAAACAATGGATTTGCAAGTACCAAATTGGATTATATCATGTTCTCAAACAACAAGCCACTTGAGCCGTGAGAAATAATTTAAAGTTATATTCATTCTTTGCTCTCTTGCTGCTTTTAGGGGCTTGTAATGGCTTTGTTCAAGTTCAGACTAAGTCATTGTATAATGAAGTTGCGGTTGTTGATAGCAATGAAATTGATGGCTTTAAAGCGGTTTATATTTTCAACAATGATTTCGATAAAAGTGTTTGGGTTTCGCCAGAAGTGCAATGTGTTCAGATGACAACAGAAAAATTAAATGTGTTTTCGGGCGATGCAGGTTTGAAAGTGAGCTGGGATAAAATTGCCGGTAATTGCAAGTGGATAGGCATTGGCTTTGGCTGGAACAATTGGATGTCTAAAGATATTTCTGACCTAAAAGACAATTCAGCGGTTCAATTCAAAGTAAAGTCGGTAAAGGGTTCTTTTAAAAATTTGCCGGTAGCATTTGCGTTTGAAGATTATTCGGGCGTTCAGTGTTACTATGGGTTTAATTATGCCTTGGCCTCGGGTGTTTTCACCGATTCAACATGGACAAGCGTTTTAATTCCTTTGTCTAAATTTCCTTTTGAAGCCAAGGATTTTGATTTGGAAAGGGTAAAGCAATTTATTATTCAGTTAGAAGGTGATGGAAATATATATTTAGACGAAATTAAATTTATTAAACTTGAAGATGAGAAAGTTATTCGTTCTTAGTTTATTGGTTTCGTTACCATGGGTTTGTTTATCCCAAAGTTTTTTATCAAATAAACAGATTGATTCATTGATTTCAATCATGAGTCCTGAAGAGAAGGCTGGTCAGATGACCCAAATTGATTTGGGTGTTATAGCAGAAGGTGGAATTTGCAATCTGGTTCAACCACAAGCATTAAATTTAGAGAAATTAAAAACAGCTATTGTTAAGTATCATATTGGCTCAATATTAAATGTTGGTTGTGGAAGTGGCACCATTTCAATCGAAAGTTGGCATAAAATCATCAATACCATTTATGAGCAAAATAAAAAATACAGCCATTTAAATATTCCAATAATTTATGGCATTGATGCCATACACGGAGCAAATTATACCATGGGTGCAACCTTGTTTCCGCAGCAGATTGGACAAGCCGCAACGTGGAATCCGGGTTTGGTAAAAAAGATGTATCAAATTACAGCTTATGAAACCAGAGCAAGTGGAATTCCTTGGAATTTTTCGCCGGTTTTGGACTTAGGTAGAATGCCATTATGGTCTCGTTTCTTTGAAACCTTTGGAGAAGATGTTTATTTGGCGAAACAAATGTCAAAAGAGGCTATTCAAGGGATACAGAATGATGGAGTTAGCAGCCCCTATCAAGTGGCTGCATGCATGAAGCACTTTCTAGGATACAGCATGCCTTTGAGTGGCAAGGACCGTACGCCAGCCTGGATATCCGACCGGGAATTAAGAGAATATTTCCTGCCTACTTTCAGGGAAGCAATTAACCAAGGGGCGAAAACGGTGATGGTTAATTCAGGCGAAATAAATGGCACCCCCGTTCATATTAATTACGATATTTTAACACGTTTGTTAAGAGATGAATTAGGATTTAAAGGTGTTGCTCTAACAGATTGGGAAGATGTATACAAATTGGTGAATGTGCACAGAGTTGCATCAAGTAAAAAAGAAGCCGTAAAAATGGCCATTATGGCTGGTGTTGATATGAGTATGACGCCCAATGATTTTGAATTCACTGAGCTATTGGTAGAATTGATAAAAGAAGGGTCTATTCCCATGTCCCGAATCGATGCATCTGTTAGGCGTATTTTGGTTTTGAAAAATGAGATGGGATTGTTCCAATTCAAAAAAATCACCAAAGATTTATACCCTTTGTTTGGCTCAAAAGAGCATGCTCAGAACAGTTATGAATTGGCTGTAGAAAGTATGACCTTATTAAAAAACGCAAACAACGTACTGCCAATAAATGCTTCAAATGAAAAGGTTCTTGTTTGTGGGCCTTCTGCCAACAGTATGAATTTATTAAATGGCGCATGGACCCATACTTGGCAGGGTATTGATGCTAGATTTAACACCAAAGGTAAGCTCACCATATTCGAAGCCATGAACTTGCAGAATGCAAGTAATGTCTCCTATGTATTGGGAAGTGAAATTGATAGTTTAAAAGACATTGAGGCTTGTGTGCAAGCGGCTAAGTTGGCCGACAAAATAGTTGTTTGTTTGGGCGAAACACCTTGCACAGAAATACCCGGTAATATTGACAATTTGGATTTAAGCGTTGCTCAAAAGACTTTGGTCAAACGTTTGAAAGAGTTAAACAAGCCAATTGTCTTGGTGTGCTGTTTTAACCGTCCAAGATTGCTTAATGAAATAGCAGGGATTGTCGATGCCATCTTATACACATACTTGCCAGGCGATGAAGGCGGAAGAGCCATTTCTGATTGTCTGTTTGGCGTTAAGAACCCAAGTGGAAAATTGCCATTTACGTATCCATCAAGTCAAAATTCTTTTATTCATTACGACCGCAAACATTCTGAGGATTTAGATGTTGATTTTTCAGAGAATGCTTATAAGCCGCAATTTGATTTTGGATTTGGGTTGAGTTATACCCAATTTGAATTTTCGGATTTTAGTATGAGCAAAGACACATTAAATAATTTTGATTCTGTGGTTCTAAAGGTGAATGTAAAAAATATTGGAGACAGGACGGGACAAGAGGTTGTGCAATTGTATTACAGTGATTTGGTTGCGAGTATTACCCCTTCTGTCAAAAAATTAATGTCCTTTTCGAAAATATCTTTACAGCCAAATGAAACCAAAACTGTCGTTTTTGCTGTACATAAAAAAGATTTGTCGTTTGTCAATAAAGCGCTTCAGGAAGTAACAGAAAAAGGGCACTTTGATCTAATCATTAACAATCAAAAAAAACGCATTTATGTCAATTAAAAATATAGGATTGAGTTGTATGGTATTGTTGTTTTTCATCACTGCATGCAAGCAATCGCCACCACCTGAATTAAAAATAGTAGAGAAAACGGGAGCAGTTTATTTTTCTGGTTATTACTGGGACTACAAAGACAGACCAGCGCCAGTAGGCCCGGGACCTAATCGCTTTTTAGGGACTAAAGAAAATGCTTTCGTAGACAGCATTGGTCGCTTGCATTTGAAGATTACCAAGAGAAATGGGTTTTGGTATTGCAGTGAAATAATTAGTGTCAAAGAATTTAAATATGGGACTTATATTTTCACTTGTGAAACCGATATAAGAAATTTTGACGAAAGGGTAGTGTTTGGCTTTTTTACTTGGGATGATTACAGTTTTCAAACCCAAGGAAATAGCGAAATTGATGTGGAATTTTCCAAGTGGAATGTTGCGGGAGACACTTCTATGGTGACTTTCAGTGCTCAGCCGGTTTGGTTTAGCAACCCTGCCCCATATCCTGAACGCACATACAAACCCAAAATGGCTAGGCGTTATATTAGCAAATCTATGACTTATATGATGAAATGGACTCCAGAAGCCGTTAGCTGGGAGAGTTATGAAGGAGAAGTATATCCAGGAGCCAACAAAACAGCTTCTTGGAAATTTGATAACACCAATATTACAAGAACTAAAATTGAAGGCTCTCAAGTCTCTAATCCCATCGTTGTGCCAGCGCCAAGCGATTCAACCAATGTCCGTTTCAATTTCTGGTTGTTGAATGGAGCGGCGCCTAATAATGGGCTGGAGCATGAAATCGTGGTGAAGAATTTCTCTTTTATTCCACTTTAGGGTTCTAACTTAAATGGGTTTTCTTTAAGTCATCGATGTATACAATACTTCGTTTAAATTTTCTTTGCCTTCATTGGTTTGATCAATAATTGGATTTTCCGCTGATAAAAGTGCTTCAGAAATAATTTTTTGATTATCCGCCGAATTGCCGGTTTTTTTGGTGTTCTACATTTTGAACGACGTGCTTTTCTATGCGCAAAATAAAAATCTGAATATAGATAAATTAAAGCTTCTTGTCTTTGATAATTGATCTCAAGAATTCGTCTTTTTTTGCTCTTGAAATTTCAATTTTGCTGCCATCTTGCATAACAACCATTCCATCTCCTTCGTTTTTGATGATTTCACGAATTTTATTCAGATTAACGAAATGACTTCTATGCAATTTATAAAATGGATGCTTACTCAATACGGTCTCATAATAATTAATTTTTTTTGTTGAATTAATTTTGGTCCCATCTTCCAAATAAATATCAGTATAAGAACCTGCCGCTTCCATTCTGAGGATTTGTGTGATATCTATAAAAATAGTTTTATCTTGTCTATTGACAACAAGTATATTGTCTGAAATCTCATGATGATTATTTGAACTTGTTTGTTTTTCGATTTTATTTAAACATTCCCTAATATCAGTAATACTTACTGGTTTTTTAAGGAAATCAAAAACGGGATAGCGGAAAGCTTTGAGTGCATATTTTTCGTGTGCACTGACAATGACGATTTTAGCTTTTGATTGGTCGGGAATAGCGCTCATTAATTCAAAACCACTTAATACAGGCATTTCGATGTCTAAAAAAATGATATCAATCTTTTCAGAATTAATAAATTTTAGGGCTTCCGTCGCAATGCTAAAGGTATTTATGATTTCAATCTCATGGCTAAAAAACTCGTTGCATATATGCTCTAAAATGGCAATGTTTTGCAGATCGTCATCAACAATAATACATTTTTTTTTGTAGTCTGTGCTCATTTTTTTTTAGTTAGTAGATTTTGTAATTACCTTAATTATATCCTTGAAAATTAATATATTTTGCTTGGATAGCCTACAAATTTACAAATTCTATCTAAAAATCACCTTATGTTTTTATTAAAATTGTGCTTAGGCGTAAAAAAAATACCCACTATGAATCAAATAATTGCAATTGATCCATAGTGGGTTGGTTGATTTATTTTTAATTGTTTATTAACTAACTAGTTTTAAAGATACTGCCTTCTTAATAAGACCAGCAGAGTTTTTAACGTCCAATTTGCGGCAAAGTTTCCTCTTGTAGTAATATAATTTACCTCTTGGTATTTTAAGCTTTTCAACCAAGTCAACTTCAGTCATTTCGTCTGAGATGTATTGAAGCAGCGTTAGTTCAAATTCACTCAAAGTGCTGGTTTCCATTTTTTTGTTGCTTGGCGTTTTTCTTAATAAGCGAAGAACCAAGTTTGAATCTATATAGTATTCGTTGATAGATACTTTATAGATTGCGAATTCCAATTCCTTTTCTTTAAAGTCTTTAATTAAGAATCCATTTGCGTTTGAAGAAAGACAATTGTGCAAATCACTTTCATCACTAATTGACATCATGATTACTTTGCAATCAGGATTGTAAGATTTGATGGTGTGGCAAAATTTAATTCCGCCAATATCTGGAAGCATAATATTTAAAAGAACCAGATCAGAATCTTTGTCCGATTTTAAGTAGTCAGCGCCAGTCGCATAAATGGCTATTTCGCTGTTCTGAGTTGCAGGTAGGCTTTGAAGTATCACTTTAATGCCAAGTGCATAAAAATTATTGTTGCCAATGATTGATATTTTAGAGATGTTCATTTTCGTTTAATGGTCTATTTATTAACTTATTAATAATGCAAAAGTGAAAATAAATACACAGCATGTTTTGTTTGTTTTCTTGAAAATTAATAAAATTCTCTTGAATGCCTAATTATATATTAATTTCTTGCTTTTTTTATGCTTTTTAGCCAACAAAAGACGTAAAATTTTAAACTTTTGTGTCAAAATTTTCATTAAAAGTTAATTTTATGAATAGAAAGGTTAATTATAACAAACAGATAAACAAGGTATTATTTATATTGGTCTTGAAATTAGGATTTTTCTTTTACGGCAAGTCTGCGAATGGCTGTTTTCGATTCTTTTTATGGCGGGCAAAATTTTTGAAACTTACTTGAATTTGATTGTTTAAATGCTGAGTAAAAACAAAAAAGCCATGGTGAATGTTCACAATGGCTCTTTTGCATCAGCGTATGAAATGGAATCTTAGATTACTAAACTAAGAATTGCATTTTCACTATAGACGTTTGTTTTATATTGAACGTTTCATATAGAATGTTTTATGACTTAAATATGACAATTTATTTAGCATTACGCCTATTTTGACTGAATAAATATTTCGGATCCTACAAAATCTGAACGAGAGTGAAGATCCTTAAATCAGAAATTTCTCTCTGCTTCTTCACAGAATAGGCAATGAATTATGAGGGTTAGAATGTCCGCATTCACTCTCACTCTCATTTTTGTGGCCCTATCAGGGATCGAACCTGAATTTAGGGTTTCGGAAACCCTCGTTCTATCCGTTGAACTATAGAGCCTTTGTGGCTGCAAAAGTAACTACTTTTGTGCGTAGATAAAATAGGGTAAGTAAAGAGTTTTTTTATGCTTAATATTAAATCCAAATTGCTAAAATCTTTAGCAATTCAAATTACACTTTACCTTTTCTTTTCCTTAGTTTTGTAAGAACGTTTTATGAAACATGATAATTTAGTTAAATGCCCAAAGTGCGAGCACGAATTTAACATTGAAACTGCCTTAACTGCTGATATTGAAAAAGAGATAGATGCTAAGTTAAGAAAAGAGTTTAATGAAAAATTTTCAATCGAAAAGAAGAAAGCAGATGAATCTCTGAAACAAAAAGAGGATGCCATCGCCACCGAGCGCAGTAAATGGATAGAGCAGCAACAAAAAGAGTTTTTTGATAAAAAGCAGGAATTGGAAAACCAGCTTAAGTTGCAGTTGACCCAAGAAAATGAGGCCATGTTGCAGTCATTGAAAAAAACCAACGGGGAGCAAGAAGCAAAAATAAAATCTATGAGGCAATTGGAAGTTGACAAGATGGAGCTTGAAAACCGCTTAAAAGATTTGACCGAGTCGACAGAATTGGAAACCAAAAAACTTTTGTTGGAAAAAGAGATTGAGCTGAAAGAGAAAATCGGAAAAGAGGCAGATCAAAAAAGCGAGCTTAAAATCAAGGAGATGGAAAAGCAGATGGAAGATCAACGCAAATTGATCGAAGAGATGAAGCGAAAATCAGAGCAAGGGAGTATGCAAATGCAGGGCGAGATTCAAGAATTGGCTTTGGAGGATATGTTGAGGTATACTTTTCCTTTGGATAAGATTCAAGAAGTTGCCAAAGGGGTAAAGGGTGCAGATTTTATTCAGGTGGTGGTGAATCAACTTGGTCAAGAATGCGGCAGCATTGTTTGGGAAAGTAAACGCACAAAAGATTTTCAACCTTTGTGGATCGATAAATTTAAAACCGATTTTAGACAAAGTGGCGGCGATATTGGTGTAATAGTAACCCAGGCCATGCCAAAGGATATGGATGGATTTGGTTTAAAGGAAGGCATTTACATTTGCCATTACCACGATGCTAAAAGTTTGGCCATGGTGCTTAGAGGAAGTATTATCCGGATCAATGAAGCAAATTCGGCCAATGAGAACAAGGGCGAGAAAATGCAAATGTTGTATTCTTATTTAACGGGTAATGAATTTAAAAACCAAATGGAAGCCATAACCGAGGGGTTCTTTAGCATGAAAAGGGCTATAATTAGCGAACGGGTTTCTATGGAAAAGATTTGGAAAGAACGTGAAAAACAAATTGATAAAGTATTGACCAATGCGGCTGGTATGTTTGGCAGTGTGAAAGGCATTGCTGGTTCGGCTGTTTCAGAAATAAAAGGCTTGGAATTAGGCGCCGATACCTTGGATGCTTTGGACGCATGATTGTCCGTCAGACTATCATAGAATTTTTAAATTTACAATTGCCCATTGTAGATGTTAGGTCGCCTTTAGAATTTGAAGCTGGTCATATAGAATTGGCTGTTAATATTCCAATTTTAAACAATCAGAACCGCATTCATATTGGTAAAACATTTAAGCAGAAAGGTAGGGATGCTGCAATTAAGTTGGGGTATGAATTGGTAAATCCGCTCAAACCGCAATTACTCGAAAGCATCAATCAAAATATACTTGGGAAAACCATTGCCTTGTATTGTGCAAGGGGTGGTTTGCGCAGCAACCATATGGCGTCATTTTTCGCGGAAAATGGATATACAGTTTATGTTTTGAATGGAGGTTATAAAGCATTTCGAAACCACCTGCTGAGCTTAATCGCAAAGTTTAAACACATCTTGGTGTTAAGTGCCAATACTGGCAGCGGAAAAACAGAAGTCTTACATGCTTTAAAAGCAAAAGGGGCACAAGTACTCGATTTAGAAGGATTAGCAAAACACAAAGGCAGTGTGTTTGGTGCTTTGGGAAATGAACCACAGCCGAGCAGTGCAGTTTTTCATAATTTGATTTTTGAAGAGTTGAAACATTACGATCCTAAAGAAGTAATTTGGGTAGAAAACGAAAGTTTTACTATTGGGAAGGTGCACTTGCCTATTGAGTTGTGGAGCCATATGAAAGAAGCTGCAGGCGTTGAAATTTCAGTGCCTTTGGAAGATAGAGTTAAATTTATCCAGGCAGATTATGGTCGCTACACTGCAGATGAGTTGGTGTATTGTATTCAGAAGCTAAATAAACGATTAGGTGATGAGGCATGCAGAAAAATTTGTGCCTTGGTTCAAGAAGGCGATTTGTCTTCTGCAATCTATGGACTATTTAAATATTACGACAAGGCTTATGAAATGGGCAGAAGCAAAAGAAATTGTCATCATTATGTCAAAATTCCATTTGAAAACTTGGATCCCATTAAAATTGCAGAATTTTTGTATGCGCACCAAAATAAATATTCACTTGAATTCAATTAAATTTGTGGCCACATGAAAAAAGCAATTTTCACCTTCGTTTTATTTTTCACCTGCACTTGGGCTTTTTCTCAAGGAAGTACGACAATCAATATTTATATTGGCGACTCAAAAGTTGCTTGTCAATACAACAACACCATTACCAGCTGTTTGAAAATCAAATCGCATTTGGACAGCAATTGGAGAGAATTTCCTTATGAGATTGAAGGTTTTATTTTTGAACCAGGTGTGGAGGTTCATATTGAAATGGGAAAAACACCAATTTTATTTCCCGAAGACAATGGCCCCAAATTCACTTACAAACAGATCCGTGTAATTGACACCCGCTCAACCGTATTAGACAATAAGGCATTGTTGGCAGCCAACAAATGGAAAATCATCAATTTGGAAATGGACCGTGTGGTAACGCCAGCAAAAAAGGCCGGTGCTTATGTTTTGTTTAATACAGACAGCAATACTGTGAGTGGCTTTGCCGGTTGCAATTCATTTTTTGCCAATACCTTAATTGAAAATGGTGTTTTGCAATTTGGAGTAGCCCAGAATACTTTGCTTGCTTGTTCGAATGATGCAATAGAGCAAAGAATAATGGAAGGGCTAAAAGGCAAGGCAGCTTATTATGTACGCAACAATATGTTGTTTATTGTATGTGAAAACAGAATGATTATGCATTGCCGTCCTGAAAAAAAATTGGATTCATTAATTGCAGACATCAACAAACCAGCAGTGGTATCTAGAGGCAATACCTTTGGGGATATGCAAAATGGAGAGTATGTGGTAACCCTAGATGATTTGCCAAAAGCGGTCAATATGCAAATGTTTTTCAAGAGCACTGTTTTAACAGCAGCTGAGAAAAAGACCATAAAAATTAAATTAAAAAACAACAATGCAGATGAAATTGTGTCTCAGATTATAATTTTGTCAAAGCCTCATAAAATGAAGGGTTATTATTATGCCATCGTTATGATGAAAGATGGTACAAAAACCAATGTTGTTATGCGCAATGTCCTATAATTTATTAGAGTTTTCGCGCGGTGGTGGCTGTGGATGTAAAATTGATCCCATTAAACTTCACGCCATTTTATCAGACCATAAAAGCAATGATGTTCAATCTTTGTTGGTCGATTTTATTGATAAAGACGATGCTGCAATCATTGAAATAAATAAAGATACGTGTTTAATCCAGACGGTTGATTTTTTTCTGCCACTGGTTAACAATGCCTATGACTTCGGTCGCATTGCTGCAGCGAATGCCTTAAGCGATGTATACGCCATGGGAGGGAAACCAATAATGGCGCTTTCGATGCTGGGTTGGCCGCAGGAGGTTTTGCCTTTAGAGTTGGCAAAAGAAGTTTTAAAAGGTGCTGAAAGTATTTGTAAAGAAGCTGGCATTAGTATATCTGGAGGCCATTCTATTGAGACCAAGGAGCCTTTATTTGGGTTAAGTGTAAGTGGCGTAGTTGAAAAGCAACATATTAAAAGAAAGAATACCTGCCAGCTAGGTGATTATTTGTATATTAGTAAACCCTTGGGTTTGGGCTTGCTGTCCAATGCCATTAAGCACAATTTATTAAGTGAAGAAGGCTATCAAATATTAATTGAAACAGCCTGTAGATTAAATACTGTTGGAGTTGAATTGGGAAGAAATTCTTCAGTTAATGCCATGACCGATGTGACTGGATTTGGATTGCTTGGGCATTTAACAGAAATGCTAGGGGGTAAATTTGGGGCAGATTTGAAGCTAGAATCTATTCCAGTTATTGCAGAAGCTAGAAGGTTAGCTGAAAAAATGATTTACCCAAATATTACAACCAGTAATTACAATTATGTAAAAGAACATTGTGACGGCCTGAATGGTTTGGAATTCTTATGGCTTTGTGATCCCCAAACCAGTGGAGGCTTATTGGTATGCAGCAGTGAAGCTTTAGAATTAGAACCTTTGTTTCTAATAGGTAGGGTTGTTGCTGGGAATAGAATAAACATATCTTAAGGTATAATTATCTCGTTTTTAGAAACTTGTGCTGGATATTTGCTTAAATTAATTTTATTTTATATATTGTGTTATAGTTTGATGCTAAATTAATGATGCCGTCACACTGAAACGTAAGATTTGTAAATAAATAATGACCGATGATTTGGAGAAAATTAGGCGGCGATCAAATCGTACTGCCGATCAAGCAAGAAGTAGAACAAGCCATTTTGCGTGAACAAGCAAATGGAACACATTTGAAAGTTTGTATTGGCACAGATTCTCAAGTGAAGCGAAATATTGTTGAGTTTGCTACAGCTGTGGTTTTCATTCGTGAACACAGTGGCGGATTTATGTATTTTAATTCTTTCATTACTAAAAATCATTTTTCATTAAAGGAAAGAATGTTGTTGGAGGTGAGTAAATCGATAGAAATCGCTTATGATTTGTGCTCTGTATTGGATGCCTATCATGTTGAAATGGAAGTTCATGCAGATATCAATACCGATCCAAATTTTAAAAGCCACGATTCTTTAAAGGAAGCCATGGGGTATATAATAGGCATGGGCTTTACATTCAAAGCAAAGCCTGACGCTTTTGCCAGCAGTTATTGCGCCAACAAAGTGGTGCATTAAGAAGCTTATTCTAGGTAGCCCCAGTGTTTGAGTTTCAATTCGTTTTTGCGCCAGTTTTCTTCCACTTTCACGCGCAAGTCTAAAAACACTTTTTTGCCGACAAACTTTTCAATGTCTTTCCGCGCTTCGGTGCCTATGCGTTTTATGCCTTCACCATTTTTGCCGACTATGATTCCCTTTTGAGAATCACGTTCAACAATAATATAAGCGTATATTTTGTCTATGTTTTGTTCTTCTTTGTAATCGTGAACAATTACTTCAGTGCTATATGGGATCTCTTGCTCGTATAGATTAAAGATTTTCTCACGGATGATTTCACTGGCGAAAAAACGGGTGTTGCGGTCAGTTAACTGGTCTTTCGGATAAAAAGCTTCGTGTTCTGGTAAGTAAGAAGCAATTCTGTTTATGAGTGTTTGGGGATCCAAACCGTGCAAGGCAGAGATAGCGAAAACTTCTTTAGGATTTATAACAGCTGATAGCTCGTTAATGACTTTGCTTACTTCAGCTGGCGTAGACAAGTCAATTTTGTTGACAATTAACAATATGGGAGATTTAGCTGCAACAATCATAGCCAAATGTTCTTCCTTTAAATTGGGATTGCTAACATCGACAAGAACAATTAAGACATCCGCATCGTCAATACTGTCTTTAACAGCGTGCATCATGCTTTCGTGCAATTTATAGGCCGGTTCAATAATGCCTGGGGTGTCAGACAAGACCATTTGGTATTCGTCTGTATTTATAATTCCTAAAATTCGGTGTCGTGTGGTACTTGCCTTAGGGGTAATGATACTTAATTGCTCGCCAACCAGGGCGTTGCTAAGAGTACTTTTACCAGCGTTCGGTTTTCCGATAATATTTACAAATCCTGCTTTATGCATGTTAATGGGTTTAAATTTTGTTTGCCAATTGGCCACAAGCGGCATCAATGTCTTTGCCACGGCTGCGGCGAACATTGACAATAATACCAGCGGCTTCGACACGGCGACCGAATTCTGCAATTTTGTCGACACTGCTTCCTTTGAAATTGGCCAATTCGATTGGATTGTATTCTATGAGATTGACTTTGCAAGGAACTTTCTTCGCAAATTTTATCAATTCATCTGCTTCTTCTTTGCCGTCGTTGGTGTCATTCATAACAGCATACTCCAAAGTGATTTTTCGTTTTGTTTTTTGGTAAAAATAATTCAATGCTTCTTGCAATTCTTCTAAAGGATTGCTGTCATTAATGGGCATAATGGCGCTTCGTTTGGCATTGTTTGCTGAGTGAAGTGACAGAGCAAGGTTAAATTTAACGCCATCATCACCTAGTTTTTTAATCATTTTTGCAATACCTGCAGTAGAAACAGTAATGCGTTGAGGTGACATACCCAAACCTTCTGGTTTTGTAATTTTTTCTATGCCAGACATTACATTGTTGTAATTCAGCAAAGGCTCACCCATGCCCATGAAAACAATATTACTGAGAGGGATGTTATAGGTTTCTTTGGCCAATTTGTCTATCAACCAAACTTGGTCGTAAATTTCAGCAGCATCAAGGTTGCGTTGGCGTTTAAGAAAACCAGTGGCGCAAAAAGAACAACTAAGGCTGCAACCAACTTGACTGCTAACACAGGCGGTCATTCTTGTTTCTGTTGGGATGAGTACCCCTTCAATAATGGCATCATCGTGCAATTTGAAGGCCAATTTGATGGTTCCGTCATTACTCACCTGCTGGGTTAAAACAGTTACAGAAAGAATACTGTAATTTTCGTGTAGCCAATTTCTGGTTTCTATTGAAAGGTTGCTCATTTCATCAAAAGAGCGAGCGCCTTTTTTCCAAAGCCATTCATAAGCTTGTTTTCCTCTAAAAGCAGGGTGTCCAGCGCTTACAAATTCTGCTTGCAAAGCTTCAAGGTTAAATGATCGGATGTCTTTTTTAGTAATGCTCAAAATCTGCTGCAAAGATAGTTCAAAAGGAACGTATTTTAATGTTTGCATGAAATGCTTCAAATTGCTTTAGTTTTTTTGACACATCCTTAAGTTGAAATTAGGATTTTAGGCAAGAAAATGGACGGGATTTTTTAAAAAAAACACTTGTTTGACCTTTGGTATCAAGGATTCTCTTTTCTGTTATTAAATTGTTTTTTGTAATTCTTTGAATTAACTTAATTTTGCCCTTTGATGAGTTCAACACAAGCAGTTCTGCTACTAAAAGACGGAACCTACTATCAAGGCACAGCAGTAGGAAAAATTGGAACCACCACTGGCGAAATTTGTTTTAATACCGGGATGACCGGTTATCAAGAAGTCTTTACTGACCCTTCTTACTTCGGCCAAATTCTAGTGGAAACCAATGTGCACATTGGCAATTATGGCGTAAGCAACAATGACATTGAATCTGACAATATTAAAATTGCTGGATTGGTTTGCAGTACGTTTGCCCACCACCATTCTCGTAAGATGGCTGTCAATAGTATTGATGATTATTTTATCAATAACCAAGTTGTCGGTATTCAAGACCTTGATACACGCGCCATCGTAAGACATGTGCGCGATAAGGGCGCAATGAATGCCATAATCAGCAGCGAGATTACAGATATCGAACAACTAAAAGCGATGCTTGCCGCTGTTCCAGATATGGAAGGCTTGGAGTTGTCGAGTAAAGTTAGTACACCAAACTTTTTCACCACGGGAGCAGATTCTGCTGCACATAGAGTTGCCGTTTTAGACTTTGGAATCAAGAAAAATATTTTAAATTGTTTAAACGAACGCGATGTGTTTTGCGGCGTTTTTAATGCATACACAAGCGCAGCAGATATCTTAGCTTGGAAACCAGATGGTATAATGATTTCTAATGGACCTGGTGATCCAGCTTCTATGGATTATGCAGTAAAAACAATACAAGCAATATTGGGTGAACAATTGCCAATGTTTGGAATTTGTTTGGGCAATCAACTGTTAGGTAGATCAATGGGTATTGAGACATTTAAAATGCACAATGGGCATAGAGGTTTAAACCACCCGGTTAAAAATATTATAACAGGTCATTGTGAAATTACCACACAAAATCACGGTTTTGCGTTAAGAGAAATTAACAACCCTGAGGTTGAAGTAACACATATCAATTTGAACGATAATACCATTGAAGGAATTCGTTTGAAAGGTAGAAAAGCGTTCAGTGTTCAGTACCATCCAGAGGCATCCCCAGGACCCCACGATTCAAGGTATTTATTTGATGACTTCGTTCAAATGATGCAGAAATAATTTTAGCCCAAAACAAAAATTCATACAACACTACATTAATTTATTCTACTATGTCACTAATCGCAGATATTAAAGCAAGACAAATTCTTGATTCAAGAGGGAATCCAACCGTAGAGGTTGATGTAATTACCGAAAACGGTTTGATGGGTAGAGCAGCTGTTCCAAGTGGAGCCAGCACTGGTATTCACGAAGCTGCTGAATTAAGGGATGAAGATAAAAATGTTTACCTTGGTAAAGGGGTATTAAAAGCCGTAAGCAATGTGAACGATATTATTGCCAACGAACTTTTAGGTGCTTATGTGTTTGAACAAAACAGCATAGACCAAATGATGATTGATTTAGATGGTACGCCAAACAAATCAAATTTAGGTGCTAATGCTATTTTGGCTGTTTCCTTAGCAGTTGCGAAAGCTGCAGCGCAAGAGAGTAACCAATCATTATACAGATACCTAGGTGGTGTAAACGCCAATACATTGCCGTTGCCGATGATGAATATTTTGAATGGCGGAGCGCATGCAGACAATGCTATTGACTTTCAAGAGTTCATGGTTATGCCCACAAAGGCAGATACTTTTGCTGAATCACTGCAAATGGGGGTTCAGATTTTTCACAATTTAAAATCTGTTTTAAAAAGCAAAGGCTATAGCACCAATGTTGGAGATGAGGGTGGTTTTGCTCCGAATATACAATCGAACGAAGAAGCGATTGAAACCGTCTTAATGGCGATTGAAAAAGCAGGGTACAGACCTGGTGAAGATGTTTTTATTGCTATGGACGCTGCAGTTAGTGAATTTTATGACGCTGAAAAGGGATTGTATGTATTCAAAAAATCTGACAAGAGACAATTGAGTTCAGAAGAAATGGTCGATTACTGGAAAACCTGGACATCTAAGTATCCAATCATTTCAATTGAAGATGGTTGTGCAGAGGATGATTGGGCCGGTTGGGCAAAATTAACCCAAGCCATAGGCAATAAAGTTCAGTTGGTTGGCGACGATTTGTTTGTTACCAATGTTAAGCGTTTACAAAGAGGGATAAGTGAAAATATTGCGAATAGTATTTTAATTAAAGTCAATCAAATAGGCACATTAACTGAGACAATCGATGCCATTAATTTGGCAACACGCAATTCATACACCAATATTATTAGCCATAGAAGTGGAGAAACTGAAGATGCCACAATTGCAGATATTGCAGTTGCAATGAATAGTGGTCAAATTAAAACAGGAAGCGCGAGCAGAAGCGACAGGATGGCTAAGTACAATCAGTTGCTGAGAATCGAAGAAGAGTTGGGCGCAAATGCACAATTCTTTGGTAAAACATTCAAATACATTCGTTGAGATATAAGATTACAATAAAAAACTCAGGTTGAAAGGCCTGAGTTTTTTTGTTTAATTGTATTTGAGTGGGCTTAGAAAGTTATGAAAAAATAGATTGTGATAAATCAGAATGCTGTATAAGCTGTTACACAGCAATAATTCTTGCTGTGTAAAATGTGATTTCTTATCCTATTAAATCCAATCCATAGCCATAGCCAATCCACCGACAGTTGTAGGAAGCGCTAGCCAGAAAGCTTCAGGAAGGAAAATCATCAAAACGGTGATGGTGATTAGAGATACTAAGAAAAGCATCCAATAAGCGGTTTTCGATTTTTTTTCAGACATTGATGTTTAAAAATTGATGTGCAAACCTACATATTTTTTAGTAAAAAATATTTTTTTTATTCTATAAATTTGCCAAATGATACAACGTCAGCAATCCATCTATTTGTTTTTGATTTCTATAATTTGTTTGATAATGGCCTTAACAGATATCACTTTGTACAAGGGTAAGGCACTTCAAAAGGATGGTGCGTCAATCGATTACAAGATAAATGCAATAAGCAGCACGCTAGGCTCCGAGAATTCTCAGAAAATAAGCAGATTTGAAATCCCGGTTTCCATGACCTTAGTGGCTTTATTGTCAATGGCTACAATATTTTTTTATGGCAATTTAAATAGGCAATTGACCTTGGTTACAGCCAATTTTGGTGCAATTGGCATTGTATTAATTAATGTCTACTTAATAAAGGAGAGAATTGGCGTAACAAATGGAATCACATTTCAAGATTTGGGAATGAACTGGCCAATATTTTTGTTATTAGCCACATTAATTTTGAATTTTTTAGCTGTAAGAGGAATAAGGAAAGACCTTGATTTATTGGCATCTGCAGACCGTTTGAGATGAATTTAATTTTGGACTGATTCTAAATAATAAAATTAATGGAAAAAAGGCAATAATTTTTTTAGATTATTTTGAAAATAACAATAAATTTGCCGCAACTTAAACATAGACCAACAAAGCAAGTACAAGTTAGAATGAAACCATTTTTAAAATTCACTTTCAAATTGACACTGGCGCTAGTTATCCTAACAGGAGCAGCCTTTTTCATGAGCAAATCAATTGATATCAAAGGGATATCAACCGAACAACTCAGTGCTGCTAAGCCGTTTTTTGGAGCAGACGAATACGCATACGAAGCGCCAAAAGCCGATACTGCAGATTCAGCCATATCTTCAAAAGTAAACTGGGCAATTCTTGGATTTACGATCTTAATGGTATTGGTTTTAGCCAATGCGTTTGATATCAGCAAATACACAGCTAAAATTACGGGTCGCGAAACTGTTAATCAAAACAACGTAAACAAATGGACAATGTTGATTTTCATGGTCGTTGGATTAATTGCGACAATTTGGGAATACAGCGCTCATGGAAAGCTTATTTTATTGAACGACTCTGCGAGTGCCCATGGTGTTGATTATGATAGCATGTTTACGATGACCTTAATTGTAACATCTATTGTGTTTTTTGCTACTCAATTTTTGTTGTTTTGGTTTTCATTTAAGTATGCACACAAAGATGGTCAGAAGGCTTTGTATTTAGCCCACAACAACCGATTAGAGGTGTTTTGGACCATCATCCCTGCTATTGTTTTAACCTTATTGGTGTTAAGAGGACACCAAACTTGGCGATCTGTAGTTTATGCTGAGGAGAACCACAATGGTAAAATTCACAACATAGAGATATTTGCATATCAATTCGGATGGAAAGCTAGATATGCTGGTGATGATGGCATCATGGGTATAGCTGACTACAAGTTTATCTCAGGTAAAAACGAATTGGGTTTGGCATTCAAGCCAGAAGTTGATTCTTTAATTGTTGAGTTAAAAGCCCAGATTGAGGGAGAAAAAATCGTTATAAATGACATTAAAAGTGGAGCAGCATTGGCAGCTTTAAAAAGCAGTTTTGCTGAAGTTGAAAATTTGAGAGACTACAAAAACATGGAGTCTATTCAAAAAGAAATTGAGTCCTTAAATAACGGTGAAAAATTGGATGAAGCAGAAGCTTCAATCAAAAGAAAAACCAAACAAATTGAGCGTATATTAGCAATTCAAAATAACAGCAAACAATTCGCGTCTACATTCAATGGTGCTGCAAATGACGATGTGATAACCCAAGAAATTCATATTGCTATAGACACTTTAGTTACTTTTAATTTTAGATCGAAAGACATTATCCATAGTGCTTGGTTGCCTCACATGAGAGCGCAAATGAATGTGGTTCCTGGTATGCCAACCAAATTCACTTTCCGCCCTACTAAAACATCTGTAGAAGCAAAGAAAGAATTCGGTGAAACTTTTGAATACTACCTATACTGCAACAAAATTTGTGGCGTATCTCACTACAACATGAAAATTAAGGTTGTAGTTGAATCACAAGCAGAGGTTGATGCTTGGTTAGCTACACAACAACCTGCTTTTATTAAAAAGCCTATTGTAGTTCCTGCTATTATGAACAACAGTGACACAGCGACGCAAGCCGATAAGACAAAAAAATTGGCCATTAATTAATTTTTATTCCATTAAACAGACATTTACAACAATGAGTACATCAATAATAAAAGACACTCACGCTACTGATAGCCATGGTCATCACGAGCACCATGAACCATCCTTTTTATTCAAATATGTTTTCAGTACTGACCACAAAATGATTTCTAAGCAATTCCTAATCACAGGTATCATCATGGGATGCTTTGGAATGGGGATGTCATTATTGTTTAGGCTTCAATTGGCTTGGCCAGATCAAGCTTTTCCAATTTTGGAAACGCTTTTGGGCAAATGGGGAAAAGATGGTAAGATCGATCCAAACTTCTATATGGCCTTAGTAACCATACATGGTACCATCATGGTGTTTTATGTATTGACCGCTGGTTTAAGTGGTACATTCAGTAATTTGTTAATTCCTTTGCAAGTTGGTGCAAGAGATATGGCGAGTCCATTTATGAACATGCTTTCATATTGGTTTTTCTTCCTATCATCTTGTGTTTTAATGTCTTCATTTTTTGCTGAAACAGGCCCTGCATCATCTGGTTGGACTGTTTATCCGCCTCTAAGCGCCTTGTCTAAAGCAATGCCGGGTTCTGGTTTGGGTACCACTTTATGGTTGGTTGCTATTATATTGTTTATCGTTTCTGCATTGTTAGGGGGTATCAATTACATTACCACCGTATTGAACATGCGTACAAAAGGTATGACAATGAATAGATTGCCGCTTACCATTTGGGCATTCCTACTGACTGCCATATTAGGTTTGTTGTCATTTCCAGTATTGTTAGGTGCTGGTTTGTTGCTGATATTTGACAGAAGTTTTGGAACCAGTTTTTATTTAAGTGACATTCACTTGAACGGTGTTGGTGCTTTAACCAATAGCGGAGGTAGTCCAGTTTTATACCAACACTTATTTTGGTTTTTAGGTCACCCTGAGGTTTACATCATTTTGATGCCTGCTTTGGGTATTTCTTCAGAAGTAATTTCCACCAATGCCAGAAAGCCAATCTTTGGTTATACTGCGATGGTAATTTCATTAATAGGTATCTCTTTCTTGTCGTTTATCGTTTGGGGTCACCATATGTTCATTACAGGTATGAATCCTTTCTTAGGAACCATGTTTATGTATGTAACCTTAATTATTGCGGTTCCATCTGCAGTAAAAACATTTAACTATTTGGCTACTTTATGGCGTGGAAACATACGTTTTACCCCTGCAATGATGTTTGCAATTGGTTTGGTTTCCTTTTTTATTACAGGAGGTTTGACGGGTATATACTTAGGAAATGCAGCATTAGATATTCAAATGCATGATAGTTATTTCGTAGTTGCCCACTTCCACTTAGTAATGGGTAGCGCAGCAATATTTGGTATGTTTGCAGGTATTTACCATTGGTTCCCAAAAATGTTTGGAAAAATGATGAATAAAACTTTGGGTAATCTCCACTTCTGGTTGACCTTTATTTCAGCATATTTGGTGTTTTTCCCAATGCACTTTATGGGCTTAGCCGGAGTTCCAAGAAGATACTACCAATTTTCATTAATTCCTGAATTTGAGATTTGGATGAATGTTAATATTTTTATAACTATTTCAGCCTTTTTAGGTGGAATTGCTCAATTGTTATTCTTATACAATTTCTTCAATAGTATTTTTAGAGGTGAAAAAGCAACTCAAAACCCATGGTTATCTAACACTTTAGAGTGGAGCACTCAAGTAAAACATATCCATGGAAACTGGGATGGTGATATTCCAACTGTTTACAGAGGCCCTCACGAATATAGCCGTCCTGACAGAGAGTTAGACTATTTCCCTCAACACGAAATCGGAGATGGAGAGCCAGAGCATTACCATGCGCCATCAACGCAAGTTGATACTGCATTTGAAGGCAAAAAAGAAAAAGCAAGTGCTGTATTCTTCTCTTCTTTTGCTGCACTTTTCATGAAGAAGGCATAACAGTTCTGACATCTGTTAGAATAAAATGAACTATATTAAATTAAACCGAAGATCAGGTCTTTTGACTCTATCTTCGGTTTTTTTGTTGCTTATTGCTGGCGGTGTTGTTCGCAGCACCGGCAGTGGAATGGGCTGTCCAGATTGGCCCAAGTGCTATGGCGCTTGGTTCCCGCCTGTTTGTTCATGTGAACTTCCTACAAATTATCAAGAACTCTACGTTAAAAAGAGAATACAAAAGGCTAAGCGGTTTGCAAAAGTATTAGCTGGTATTGGCTTTAAAAAACAATCGGAAGAATTATTGGCAGATCCCAACTTGCTAAGGCCCGAGGTGTTTAACCCCATAAAGGCTTGGATTGAATATATTAACCGGCTCATAGGGGTTTTTTCGGGGCTCTTTTCATTGATATTTTTTATTAGCTTACTAAGAATTAGAAGGTACGTTAGCCGATTTAAATTTTGGTGCGGAACCCTTGGATTTATTATGATGCTCTTCAATGCCTGGCTAGGAAGTATTGTTGTAGCCACCAATTTATTCCCGATAATCATAAGCATACATTATTTGGCAACATACGCAGTGGTAGCACTCTTTATGTTTAGTATGGTAAATAGCAGAATAGATGAGAAAAATCAAGCGTTAAAATCATATAAGTGGTATTATATTGGGTTTGTTTTATTGTCATTAATCCAAGTGGTTTACGGAACACAGTTGCGTGAAGTAAGTGATGTGGCTGTAGATAAAAATTTATTATTTGTTGGAAGTGATCTAAATTTTGACTTTTTAGGACAGGTTTTCAAGACGCATTGGTTGCTCGCAATGGCGCTTATTATAATTAGTTTGTTCCCTTTGTATTTTCTTCGAAAGAAATTGGAGAAAAAATGGTTGAGATTATTGTCTTCACTTACAGCTGTTTTGCTGCTTCAATATATCAGTGGGGTATTGAACTTGCGTTATAATTTTCCTCTATATGCACAGGTGTCACATATATTTTTTGCTGGCCTAATATTCGGGATTACCTTGTATATTTGTACCGCTATTTTAAGAGCACCTAAAAACTCTCCCAAGATTTGACAAATCACAGTACCAACAAGCAACCAGAGCAACTAAGTGCTGCTTTTTTTAAGGACTATTTTATGCTGAGTAAAGTTAGACTCAGCACCTCTGTTGTGGGCACTACAATTATTACCTATTGTCTTGGTGCAGCTAAAACAGCAGAAACTTTCGACCCGTTAAAATGTTTTGGATTAGCCTTGGGTGGCATGTTGGTTGTCGCTGCCTCAAATGGTTTCAATCAAATTTATGAGAAGGATACAGATAAAATGATGTCTAGAACTCAAAATCGTCCAATTGCGGATGGTCGCATGAGTACAAATGACGCCATGGTATTTAGTATCGTTTGCGCTCTTTTGGGCTTATTTGCCTTAGCCTTTTTTACCAATGGACGTGTGGCATTTTTAAGTTTGATTTCTTTGTTTGTCTATTCATTGGTTTATACCCCATTGAAAGTTAAAACCCCCTTAGCCGTATTTGTTGGTGCTATCCCTGGTGCATTGCCTCCTGCTATAGGATGGGTCGCTGCGGTCGGTAATATAGATGACATTGCGATTGTTCTATTCTTAATTCAATTTTTTTGGCAATTCCCGCACTTTTGGTCTATTGCTTGGATATTGGATGATGATTACAGAAAAGCCAATTATACTTTGCTGCCTTCGTTCGAAGGTAGAACCAAAAAGAATGCCTTGCAAATTATATGGTATACTGTTATCCTTATTTTGATTTCTATGTATCCTATCTCAATAGAATTTGGTTCTTTGAATTCTTTGTTTTTAATACTCCCAGCAGGGATTTATTTATTATACAGGACATTCGTTTTGTATAAAACCCAAAGCATTAAAGATGCGAAATCAGTAATGTTTGCCTCACTAATATACATGCCAGTCGTACTTTTAAGTTATTTATTTTAATATATGCCACAAACAATACAGCCGCAAATGTCGGCTAATAAAAAAAGTATTTTTAATGAAAAGACCTTTATAATTTGGTTGTTCATAGTTGCTAGTTCAATGTTGTTCATTGCATTCAGCAGTGCTTATTGGGTGCACAAAACAGATGGTATTCGAAACAATGCATGGTTTGAATTTGAATTGCCAATTCAGTTCTGGGTAAGTGCTATAATCGTCATAATTTCAAGTATTTTTATGCAGTTAGCCTATAAGGCAGCTACAAATGATGACGTTTATAAGGTTCCATCCCTATTAACAATCACCTTTATTTTGGGTGTAAGTTTCTGTGTTTCTCAATTTTACGCCTATTTTGCTCTTGTTGATATGGGACTTTACCTGTCAAACAAGGAAGCAGGAGAAATTTCAGCCTCTTTTGTCTATGTAATTTCCGGTGCCCACCTTTTGCATATCGTTGGTGGATTAGTGCTTCTGCTCGTTGCTATCATTAAGTCTTCACGATTGGAGGTACACAAGAAAAATCTAGTGTTCATTAATATATGCAAAACTTATTGGCACTTTTTGGGAATTGTATGGATTTTCTTGATTTTATTCCTTTATTTCGCAAAGTAATTTAGATACAATTATTATAATGTCAAACTCTTCAACAGTATCATCTACAAGCATATGGGCAGGGGGTAGGTCTCCTTTCAATGTGAGCTACGGAAAATTAATGATGTGGATTTTCCTTTTATCCGATGCATTCACATTTTCATCACTTTTGGTGGGGTATGGTGCCATCAGATTCAGTTATGCCGGCAGTACAACGCCTTGGCCAGATCCAGCAACTGTTTTTAATCACTTTCCATTCGCACATGGCTTGCATTTGCCTTTGCTTTTTGTAAGTTTAATGACTTTGATCTTAATCATTTCATCTGTTACGATGGTTTTGGCTGTAGAAGCCGGTCAGCGTAACTCAAAAAGTGAAGTGTCTAAATATATGTTCTTAACCGTTTTGGGCGGTGCTGCTTTCTTAGGCTGTCAAGCTTGGGAGTGGTCTCAGTTCATCCATGAGGGTGGTCGTTTAGATTCAAACTTATTTGGATTCACCGATGCTGCTCATGAGCATGCGAAACATCTAAAATTATTTGATCCAGTTCATTGGACTGCAGCAGATAAAATTGCAGGACCAGTTCCATTTGCATCTTTGTTTTTCATCGTTACCGGCTTTCATGGTTTCCACGTATTAAGCGGTGTTGTCATCAACATCATTATATGGATTAATGTTATGCGTGGTACTTACGAAAGAAGAGGGCACTACGAGATGGTTGAAAAAGTTGGTTTATACTGGCACTTTGTTGACCTAGTTTGGGTATTCGTATTTACTTTTTACTATTTAATCTAACCTTTAAAAGAACACAACAATATGAGCAACAATCATACACATACTGAAGGAAATTATATTCCAGAAACATACATCCCTCATGCTGAATCGCATGGTACTGCAAGTTTATGGAGAACCTTTTGGATTTTATTGGGTATAACCATCGTGGATTTTATCATTTATTTTGCTTTCGGTGCATCTATGGCAAGAAACATTGTTTTCATTGTTTTTGGTATCGTAAAAGCAATTCTAATTGTTGGTATTTTTATGCACTTAAACTACGAAGCTAAATTTCTTCGTTGGATGATTGTATTGCCGGCAGTTATATTCCTTTCTTATTTGGTATGCTTTTTATTGATAGAAGGCAACTACGTAAGTCTCGAGAAATATTTTTAAGTAATGGCCAACACAACCAAAAAAAGCCCAACATGGAAAGTGTTGGGCATTTTGTTTTTATTGATAGGTATGCCCATACTGTGGGTGATGCTAAATAAGACTGGAGTTCACTATTCTAAAAAACTCCCTATTTATTTCGAAAGAGAAGTGGATGCCAAGGGTGATACCATTTACCATACTGTTGATGATTTTAAATTGGTCAATCAGTATGGAGATAGTGTTACTTTGGATACGTATAAAGATAAAATTTTATTGGTTAGTTTTTTCTTTACAAGCTGTGAAACTGTTTGTCCTAAAATGAATGGGTATATTGGAACGCATATTTACAGAGAATTTGCCAAGGATACCAATATTCGTTTTCTGAGTTTTACAGTTGATCCAACAAATGATTCGCCAGCGGTTTTGTTAAAATATGCTGAATCTTTTTATGCAAACAACCATTGGCAATTTTTAACAGGGTCAAAAACACAGATATACAATCTAGCTGCTAATAGTTTTAAGATCCCGGGGGCTGAGGATGTGCACAACGGTTTGTTCCATAGCAACAAAATTGTATTGGTTGACAAACAAAAACGCGTTAGAGGTGTTTTTGATACCAACGGACAAAATGAGAAGAGTTTCACAATTGACGCTGTTCGTGCGCTCAAACTTGAATATAAAAAATGAAGACAATAGCAAAAAACGATCGTTTGGCTAATGGCATCATTATTACATTATCTGTAGTAGTATTTGCATTGGTCACTTTAATGAGAAGAGTAAAAATAGATTTAGGGTTTGAATTTGATACCCATATCTTTCCAGCCATTAGCGCAACTTTGAATTCGGCAGTAGCGATTCTTTTGTTGTTGGGTCTGTGGTTTGTGAAACAAAAAGATTTTGAAAAACACCGCAATGTTATGCTTGCGGCGGTAGTGTTCTCGATTTTGTTTTTATTGACTTATGTTATGTACCATTTCACAACTGCAGAAACGGCTTATGGCGGTGTTGGTTTTATAAAAACATTGTATTATATCATACTGTTTACCCACATTGGTTTGGCGGGCATCATATTGCCTTTTATTTTGTTCGCTGTATACCGTGGTTTGACAGGTGAATATGCGCAGCATAAACGTTTAACTAGATGGGTTTGGCCTGTTTGGTTTTATGTTTCTGTAACGGGTGTGGTGGTGTATTTCATGATTTCGCCTTTTTATTGAGAAATATGACTTTGCTCATATAATTGGCCCAATAAAACATTAATTTTGCATCTTATATATGAAAAAGATATTTTCATTTTTATTGTTCATTACCTTTACTGTGCTTGCCTATTCTCAGTGCCCCATGTGTAAGGCAAGTGTAGAAAGTAGTCAGGCTTCTGGCGCAAAAAGTGTAGGTATGGGTCTGAATGTTGGTATTTTGATGCTGTTGGTATCGGTTTATGTGATTTTATTTTCAGTCGGTATTATGTGGTACCGAAAATACCGAAAGAATCAAATAGCCTAAAATGTCTCAAAAAGTACCATCAATAATCTCAAGTATAGTTTCATGTAAATGTCCTCGCTGTCGAGAAGGAAGGGTCTTTCCTCACTCTGCATTTAATTTATTAGGTTTTAGTAAAACCAATGACCATTGTCCAAACTGCGGTCTAAAGTTTGAACATGAAACTGGGTTCTTTTGGGGCGCCATGTATATTAGTTATGCTTTTGGCACAATTATCATGATTGTATTCGGTGTTTTGGCCATAAATTTGGATTGGTCCTTTGCTAAAATCGCCGCTGTGTTGGTTCCCACCATGCTGTTAATTACACCATTTTCTTACCGATACTCCAGGATATTATTGCTCTATTTACTCTCTCCAAATAGACATTTCGATAAAAAATATGTATAGTCCAGAAGTTTGTTACTCCTTCTGAAATAATGGCTTTAATAAATTAAATTTATTTGCATAATTGGTTAAATTTTTAGTTTAATTGCAATTGTTTTTGATTTATACCCATTGACCCAAAACTCTGTAAAAGCTAAAACCATAAGAATGAACAGACTTCTATTAGTTATTGCCTCTCTGATTGTCATATCAGCCAAAACATCTACTAAAAAAGAAAGTGTTACATTAAGGCATACAAATTACACTTCTGTGTACAGTAAAGATTTTCACTATCCTATAGTCGTAGAATGGTGGGAGACCAAAGCCAAAGTTGGATGCGCCATTAAAGTAGCAAGAAAAAATAATTTTGCTCCAGATCCATTATTACGATCAGAAACTAATTTGCGTAAAGACTATGCTGGCTCAGGATTTGATCGCGGCCATATGTGCCCTTCTGCAGTTAATCTTTGCCAAGGCCCTACCGTGCAAGATGAATGTTTTTATTACTCAAACATGGCTCCTCAATATGCAGCACTTAATCGCGGAGATTGGAAATCACTCGAAACACAGACAAGAACTTCCGCAGCTAAGATTGATTCAATACATATTTGGTGTGGTAATGTTGGCGTAGCAAAAAAGATTGGTAGTACCTCTGTCCCTACTCAATGTTGGAAAGTTATCTATAGCAAGAAAACCAAAGAGTGGCAAGCATATTTATTCAATAATACCTCTGCTAAATCCGATGGTATAGCAAACAATAAGGTAGATAAAATAGTGATTGAAAAGCTAACTGGATTGGCTTTTCAATAAGTGCCGATTTTCCATAGAATGATGTCTCTTTTTTTCTGAAATTTTTCAGCAAATTTTTATCCATTTAGATTTAAAAAAAACTTTGCAAGTAAGATAAATTTTAAATTTATACTGTTCATCTGAGCCCTTAAAGTTCTTGTCTTCATTCGCTGCTTATAGATTTTAAATTAACCTAAGTCCTGCAAAGGGCTTTTTATATTTTCAATCCACCCATCTATTGCTTATTTGTGCTTTTTATTTTGCTTTGTTTCGTTTACAAATTGCTTGGATCAGGTCTTAAATGCGTGTGCTTTTTTTATTTTTTGTGTAAGATATTTGTTATGCAAGCCTGAGTTATGTATAGCTTGTTCGGGATGCTGAAAACGAATTAGAGTAGGCAAAACTAAAACACACACAATGAAAAAAATTAAAACATTATTTCTTCTTTTGCTTTTTTCCAAGGCATTAAATGCCCAAAGCAATTTTAATCAGGTATGGGACAGTCTGTACCGTGACGTTAAACACCAAGGCAGTCTAAATACCTCTTATTTTTGGAATTTAGGCGCTCTCGACTCTGGTATTTATAATAGTCGGGGTTTGGCAAGCGATAGTTTCTCCGATTACCATACATTGGGAAATTTGTATCAACAATTTTACAACTCAAGTGTTCACCTTACACAAAACATTCTGACCTATGAGGAATTTCAAAAAAATATGGAATCAGATTTCAGATCCAATACCATACCGGTGCCCATTCTGTTTTTAAAAGCTGGCATGTTCAAAGAGTCTGCTTTCACCGAAGGTGCAATTCAATATGATAGCAGCAACTATAAATGGCTTGTTAATAGGCCACAAGATGCGTTTAAAATACATGAAGTTTTTGTATCCGCACCTTACATTCCGGTTGTTTTTACACCAACTGTTACTCTGCGTTTTGCGGATGAGTTTACTGTCAATACGGTTGGTTCGGTAATTAAGCGCATTAGAATTAAATTTAGAGATGAATTGTATACGGATGTCCAATTGAATGTACCGATGAATTTTGTTTTACTACCTGGTGACAATGAAGTGCTTATTGAGGTCAGTTTTATGGATGGAAAAATAAGAATGAGCAAAACATCTATTGCATTTGAATCCCGAGATTTGAATTCTGGAATACCCAATAAACATGCTTTAAATAACCCCTTTCATTTTGGTGATGCACAAGGTAATATTTATGCCAATCCAGAGAGAGAAACAGAATTAAAAGAGCCATTAGGGGCATTTATAGATTATTTGCCTGGTCTGAACAATGGTGTCCCAAATACCTGTATTAAAAAACCACTTGTTATTGTGGAAGGAATTGATTTTGGTTTTAAAGACCATTGGACTGGTTGCTATGGAGGAAAGTGCGGCAATACAGGACTAATTGATTTAGTGAATGGCTATATTTTAAATCCATATGAAGCTAAATTAAAGAACAGAATTGAGCCTTGGCCTGCAATTGAGAAGGCGCCTAAATTTCTAAGTGATTTGCGAAACAAAGGGTATGATGTTTTTTATATTGATTTTCATAATGGAGCAGATTACATGGAAAATAACGCACAATTGCTTGTTAAATTTATTCAAATATTGAACCAGCGAAAGTGTAGTGAGGAAGAATTGGTATTGGTTGGCACCAGTATGGGCGGTATTGTCGCAAAGTATGCGCTGTCTTACATGGAAAAGAATAATATACCCCATTGCGTTAGAACCTATTTGTCTTTTGATGCGCCACACCAAGGCGCTAACATCCCTTATGGCTTGCAAAATTTTATGCAATATTTCAGTGGAAAGTTACCGACTATGAAAGAGAATTTTAAAAGAAAACTTGACAGAGCGGCTGCAAGGCAATTGCTTAGCATGCACATTCTTTCTGAATTTAAAACCAGCCCGCATAAAGACAGGATTGAATTTTTAGCAAAACAAAATCAATTAGGGAATTATCCTAAACTCAGTAGGAATATTACTTTAACAAACGGAAGTGTCAATGCAAGTTTCCAAAATTTCAATCCAGGGGATTTGTTGCTCACATTGAATCCATTCTCTGCAAATATTGACAACAATCCACTCAAATTGACTTCGTATGTTTTTGCAATGTGTAGAATTTATCAGGACAATACATGGAACAAACCAATGAATATAGCTTTTTATAGTATTTTACCTTTAGGCCTAAAACATTTTGTTCCCTTGGATGTGGAAATTGGCCAAGACCATGTTCCTGGAAGTATTCGCTATGATTTAAGAGATTTTAGAAAAATTTATGGGATAATTAATATTGTAAACAACCACAGTGCCACCTGTTTTATTCCCACTTCTAGCGCTTTGGATATCACATCAAAAGTGGGACAAAAAATTGATGATTATGTTGACCGATTTGCACCTAACCCGAGTGTTTACCCTTTTCACACTTTTTATGGAGTTGAAAACACCAACCAAGAACATATGCAATTAACCGATGAAAATATCAAATGGATGCTTGATGAATTTGAGAAAAATGCAAATGAAGTAGGACCGTTCTTAAGTCAAAACTACAACTATGGGCGCTATGAAAGGAATACCTTGCCTTCTGTAACTGTTCAGGCGCATGGCAAGCTGCAAATCAATTCCCATGGGTTAAATGGATATGGGTACGGTGAATACGATAGAATGAACCGCAAGGGGTCTAGGTTCGAAATGAAAACTTCAGAATGCAATTCCTTGGTAAATATTGAAGAGGGTGGGATGCTTGAATTAGGCGGTGAAAATATTGAAAACAACAAAGCGGTTTTAAGGGTTAGAAAAGGCTGTACATTGATGTTGAAATCAGGAAGTACTTTGTTGGTGCACGATAATTCTGAATTGATCATTGAAGAAGGCGCTCAATTGGTGTACTTTCCAGGCGCAATAATCAAACTTGAAGGGAATGAAGCTACCTTGCAAATTGACGGTAAGTTAAGATTGGAGCCCAATGCTATTTTTACTTTCACTAAAGGGAATTCAAACAACAGTGGGTATGTGAAATTTAGAAATGCAAAGGGTGGTTATGGTGAAGGAATTGTCGAAATTGGTGGAGCAAATACACAAATCTCTATCGAAGGAACTGGGCAGAATACAGATGTGGTTTTGCAAGTTGAAGGAGAAATGAATTTGGTTGCACCGAAAGGAACCTATGCGTTGAGCAGTTTTAATTTGAAGAATTGTAAAATCATGTATGGCAATAAATCAAGTATTAAGCTATCTTCAAACTCGGGTTTTAAAAATGTAGATTTCGATAAGTTGCCTTGGGCTGCTTTTGCATCTTCAAATGCATTAGAGGTTCAGAATTCGGAAAAAACAGAGATTCAAAATTGTAGATTTTCGAATTTTAACTTTGGTCTTAAGTGCCTTGGATCAAATAACAAGTCGAATGCATTAAAAATTGAGTACAGCAATTTTGAACATTGTGATATCGGTGCTTATGCGCTTGAGTCTATGGTGCAAATAAATTACTCTAATTTTAATTCTTGTATAGAGACTGGTTTATTGGTTCAAAATCCAGAAACAGATTTTCAAGTTTTGAACTCTGGATTTAACGGCAATTCTAAGGCTGTTTTTATAGACAATAAAACAGGACAAAATAGGTTTTCTTTTATAGAGTCATGCGATTTTGGAAAGAATAAAATTGGATTGGAATTGATTGATTTAAATACCGTTTTGTCTTGCTCGAGATTTTTGGGCAACGAAATTGGTGTTAAAGATGAAAATGGAACCATTGTTTTAAGTGCCGACAAGCAATTGACAGGTTCGTTGTACTCTGGTGTGGGAGGCAACAATACCTTTGCCTTTAACAGCAATTCCGGAATCAATGTTAAAGGGAGTGTTTTGTATCTAAACAATGGTAAAAATAACTTTATTCAAAATCCTGGTAACAAGGCTTGCAATTTTGTGCTAGGGGATGTTGTTTACAACAATGAAACGCATGAATCTTTTGCACCTCATAAATTGAAAGCGTCAAATAATTATTGGAAGGATGCGCCATTTAATGGCAGCATTAGCAATGGTGCAATGAACTTGTATTTTGTGACATTTTCTTATCCGTACAGCAATGCAAGTACCTTGAATTATTTTACAGGTACTTCTATCCCTGATTTGAATAAAGTGTGTTTTAATGGCAGTGCCTGCAATCCGTGCGGTCTGGTTTTAGAAGAGGATAAAAATTTAAACAGAGAGCAGGATAGAAATGGGTTTAATGATTCTATGGATTTTAGAATTTATCCATTTCCTGCAAATAATTACTTTGAATTGGAATTGCCAATTGAAAAAAGTGGGGAACAAATAATGATGAAGTTAATGGATATTCATGGCAGGGTTTTATACCATTCAGTCTTAATGGAATCCAAAACCAGAATAACAACTTCAGAATACAGCAATGGCGTTTACTTTTTGGAATTAAGTTCGAAGAATCAAAAGGTATTAAAGAGGGTCCTAATAAATCATATAAACTAGCAATTTAAATTAAGATCTAGACAGAATCAAATGCCTTTTTTTGCAGAGATAGGGAAGTGGGCCATTAGAGTCTGCTTCCTTATTTTTTTAAACAATATTATTTCACCGCAGTTACACTGATTTCAACTTTAGCCCCTTTTGGAAGTGCGGAAACCTGAACGGTTTCTCTTGCAGGGAAATTGCTAGAAAAGCTCTCAGCATAAATGGTGTTTACTTTGGCAAAATCGTTCATGTCCGTAAGAAAAATGCTTGTTTTTACAATGTCTCCGAACCCCATATTTGCAGCTTCTAATAGTTTTGAGATATTATGCATCACTTGTTTGGTTTCAGTTTCAATACTGTCATTGTGAAAATTGCCAGCTGTATCTAATGCAATTTGACCACTACAGTATAGTGTGCTACCCACCAAAACGGCTTGTGAATACGGGCCAATTGGAGCGGGTGCGTTCTCTGTGAATATGATTTTTTTTTCCATGATTGTATTTGTATTTTTGTGCTCAAATGAACATTGCTGTAAAAGGCTCGCAAGAACGCATAATAGAGTTAGACGGAATATTGACATCTGTAGGATTGAGTTTTACAAGGCTCGAAAGTACAAAAAATATCCATTCTAGCAAGTTTGATCTAATTTTTGATTTAAACTTTGATGATGATGCTTCATCCTTATCCGATTATGCACTTCTTGATGACTCAAGTCTATTAATCCTATCTTCAGTTAAAATACAGTTAGAATCTGTTTTGCCAAAGGCAATGTGGTCATTTGCTATTGGGATTAATGCCTTGCCTAGTTTTTTGAAAAGAAATGCATTAGAGTACTGTTCACTTTTAGGGGGAATTTCAAATGAGAAATTGGAAAGTTTGCCTTGGAAAACATTGTATAAAGTTGATTCACGTGTTGGAATGATTTCACCGCGTGTTGTGTGTATGATCATTAATGAAGCTTATTTCACCCTGCAAGAAGGAACCGCAAACCGAAGCGACATCGATTTGGGTATGAAACTGGGCACCGCCTATCCACATGGTCCCTTTGAATGGGCCGAAATGATTGGAATTAAACATGTCTTTGAGGTGTTAAATGCACTTTATTTGGACACCCACGATGATAGGTATAAAATTTGCAGTTTGCTTAAAACAGAATATTTGAATTCTCAAGCCAAATGACCAATATAATACGCAACAGCATATTTATATTTATATTTTTCCAAACGTTTTTCGCAAATGCGTTTAGTGTCGATACCCTTTATTTGTGTAAAAATTCTTGTATCATTTACACCAATGTGACCACTGTTGGTAATGCTGTTGCTTGGCAATGGACTTTTCAGGGCGCTAATCCTGGTGCCAGCAATGTTCAGAATCCTACAGCTATTTGTTATCCTACAGCGGGTGTTTTTCTGACAACTGTTAAGACGACATTTGACGATGGAAGTGACAGCACAGACCAAGTGCATGTGGTGGTTTACGATTGGCCAATAACTTCTTTTGCTTTCCCTAAAGACACTGGGTATTGTCAGGGCGGAAGTTTGCCTCTGGTGCTTAATACAGTTTCATACCCTGGGGTTAAATACCAGTGGAATACGGGTGCTACATCAAGATCAATAACAGTTAACACTCAAGGGAAGTATTGGGTCAATTTAATTTTAAAAGCTGGGAATAATGTTTGTGACAGCGTTTACAAGGAAGTAAACATTGCTGAATACGCCAACCCAAGTGTTTATTTGGGTCAAGATAAATTTATGTGTCAAGGTCAAGCGATGTCTTTAGATGCCGGTGCTGGTGTTGGATATACCTATTTATGGAAACCGAACAATGAAACAACAAGAACAATTTTAGTTAATTTACCAGGTGTTTATGATGTTACTGTTAGAACAAAAAATGGATGCACAGCAAGTGATCAAATTGAATTTAAAGACTCTTGTCCGCATTATGTATTTGTTCCTAATGCCGTAAGTCCAAATGAAGATAGACTGAATGATTTGTTTACAAAGGTTTGGAATTTTACACCTAAAGATTATAAGTTTACAATCTTTAACCGCTGGGGTGAATTGCTGTTTGAAACCCTAGACATTAATGCTGGATGGGATTGTAAGTTCAAAGGTGATTTGGTGGAGCAGGATGTTTATGTTTATAAAATCACATATTACGATACCGATAAAAAATGGTATGAGATACGCGGAACCTTCTTTGTAGTGCGTTAATTCTTCCAAACGGAAGTGCCTTCGCTGCAGTTTTTGCAAATGTCAATGTATTGACGGCCTTTAATTATTTGTTTTCTGAATTGATGATAGGCTGGTCCTTTCCAAATTTGTTCAAAGCTCATGTCGTTTAAATCGCCAAGGCGATAAGTTCCGTCTTTGTCGAAGCAGCAAGGGACAATTTTCCCATCCCAAGTTATCACACAGCTGTTCCAGAGTCTCCAGCAATGGTTAAGTAATTTGTTTTTAATTTTAAATTCATTGCCATCGATCTTGTAGCGGCTAAACTCTTCGTTTAGGGGCATCATCTCATTGCCGGTTTCATAGTCGTATATTTGAGCAGATTTGATGGCTAATTCGTCAATCTTATAAATTTTTGCAAGCGCTTTAACATCCTCTAGTTGGTGTTCGTTATGCGAGAAAACGATGAATTGCCATATAACGTGCGGTGTCTTAGATTTCAATCTTTTTTTTGCATCCATTAATTCTTTGGTTCCCTCTAAAACTGTTTCTAATTTACCACCTATCCTGTACTTACCGTAGGTGTCCTGGGTAGTTCCATCAATTGAAATGATTAATCGGTCGAGGCCGCTCTTTACTGTTTTTTCGGCATTTGATTTGTCGAGATAATGCGCATTTGTGCTGGTTGCGCTGTAAAGTTTATGTTTGCTTGCAAGCGATACCATGTCTAAAAACTGCGTATTTAAATAAGGCTCACCTTGAAAATAAAAGGTTACATATGCACTGCTTTTGTGAAGGTCATTTATTGCTTTTTCGAATACTGACATGCCTAACATTCCAGTTGGTCGGCTAAAACTTCTTAATCCGCTCGGACACTGTGGGCATCTTAAATTACAAGAGGTTGTTGGTTCGATTGAAAAAGAAATTGGGTTGCCCCAATGGATGGTTTTTTTTGTTATTTTAGATAAATAATAGCTTGAAATAACTTTTAAAGCGTTGCCAATTCTAGCAGGATGCATAGATTTTTGAAACAGATTTCGAAGGTCTTTAAAATTTCTATTCACTTCTTAATCGTAAAATTCCACTTTAATTTCAGACCGGGTATAGCCAAAAGATTTTAGGTTCTCTCGGGTTTCTTTTAGCATTTCTGACCATCCACATAAATAGATCACAGCGTTTGGCTTAGTCTGGAATATTGAATTATAATGTGCATGCACATAGCCTTTGGCTCCATTCCAGTCTTCGCGGCTTAGAACAGGGGTGTAATGAAAGTTTGAATGTGTGTTTTGTAGTTCTTCAAACTCTTCACGGTATAAGATGTCATTTTGGGTACGACAGCCAAAAAATAGATAAATTTTACCGGTATATTTTCTGAGTGTGAGCAGGTCTTTTATCATGGACCTAAATGGAGCCACGCCGGTTCCTGTGCATATAAAACCTATTGATTCTGTGTTCAAATTATCGGGAAGAATAAACCTGCCCTGGGGGATGCTTATTTTAAGTCTTTCTCCGATTTTATAATTGAAGAGCAGTGGTGTAGCAGCGCCATTTTCTTTGAGTGAAACGCAAATTTCAATTACTGAACTGTGGCTTAAATCCGCAATGGAGTAGCTTCTGCTTGAATAGGTGTGGTTAAGTTTGCCGAAATCAATGATAACAAATTGGCCGCTTTGGAAAATAACATCATGAGCAAATTTAAAAAAAAACCGCTTTACCATTGGATTTATATCAATGATTTTAGTGATTTCTGCTTGATGGAATTCGTTGTTTTGCATTCAAATGTTGCGGTTTACAAAGATGCAAAAAAAAACCTTACAAGTTTTGTAAGGTTTTTTAGAATTATAAAATAGTAATCAATCACCAATTTGAACAGGAGATTTCGGTTTAGCGGTTTCGGTCATGATATTGCCTTTAATGAACAATATTGATTGACCAAGATTGGTAGTAACAGTTACATTTTTTGAAAAGTTTCCGTTTTTCCCAGATGAATCAAAAATAACAGTTACAGAACCTTGAGCCCCTGCAGGAACTGGCTCTTTACTAAAATTTGGAACAGTGCAACCACATGAGGCAGAAGCATTGTTGATCACAATAGGCACTGCACCTTTGTTGATAAAGGTAAATGTGTATTTGGCTTTTGTTCCTTGTACAATTTCTCCAAAATCGTGAGATGTTTTTTTCCATTCGATGTCTTTTGGCTCGTCAACTGTTGGTGAGCTGGTGTTGTTGATTGAAGTAATTGACATCAACGCAAATAAATAAGTAAAAACTGAAATCATGTAAAGTGTTATTTTGAAAAGTATAAAACAAATTCCGTGCCGAAAAGGAAAATCATTGCTTAATAATATTGGCCTTGATAAACAATTCGAAGAGACCTTGGTTGGTATACACGGCTATGGTTTTGCTGTGTTGTTTGCTTTTTCCTTTCGAATCAAATTCAACTGACAATATACTTGAGTCGCCAGGATTTATTGGTGTTTTCTGCCATAAAGGTGCCACACAACCACATGAAGGCATAACATTTTCAAAGATTAATATGGAGTCTGAATAGTTATAGCAAGTAAAGCTGGTCTTGGTTAAATCTCCTTGCTTGATGGTCCCAAAATCAAATTCTTTTTTGCTCCAAACTATGCCTTTTTTTTCAAAAACAAATCCGCTTGCAGCAATTAATGTAAGACTAAGAATGAAAATATACTGGATGTTCGATTTTAACATGGGTATAAAAAAAGCGTTGTATGCTTTTGAAACAATACAACGCTTATAATTTAAAAATGAAAGGTCTTAGTTGGTTTTCAATTTGATTGCACTTCCTGCAGGCTCAATTGGGTCAACATTTGGTTTAGCGGTTACTTCGCATTTGAATTTCAATTCGTGGGTACCGCCATTGGTAATGATTTTAACTGTTTTCTCGTTGATGCCCATTTTGCCATTGGTATTAAAGCCAACTTTAATGTTGCTGCTCTTGCCTGGCATTATTGGTTCTAAAGAATAAGAAGGGGTGGTGCAACCACATTGAACTTCATGGCTTTTAATAATAACGGGCTCTTTGCCAATATTGGTGATTACAAATATCGTTTCAACTTGCTCGCCTTCGGTTGCTTTGCCAAAGTCGTGGAATGATCTATCGAATTTTACATCGTATGCTTTGTCTGATAAAACAACTTTTGCTTTAGGGGCTTCTTTTTTAACAGCTTTTACTGCTTTTTTTGGTTTTTTTGGCGCCTGAAATGCAGAGATTCCAATAACCAATAGAGCCGAAAGGCTTAGGATTGCGATTTTTTTCATGTTGTATATTCGGGGTTAATTAAGGACTTTTTTTGTCTGATGGTTATTTTCTTTTAGGCCTGTCTGCATCTTTAGATTTTTCTTGCTCTTTATCTTTAGATGGTTTGCTGGATTTTTTTTCCGACTTTTTGCTTTCGCCTTTTTCTAATTTAGCTTTAGAAAGATCAATAGAATCTTGTTTAATCTTCCAATCATCATAGGCTGCTGGAACCATTACCATACCTGAAATCGTTAAAGAATTAACACCCTCTGAGGTTGTTACTGTAACGTTTTTTGAAAAGTAACCTTCGCTTGCTGCGTTAAAAGTTGCTGTGATTTGTGCAGTTTCGCCTGGTTTGTAAATGCCACCTTTCCAATTTGGTGTTGTGCAGCCGCAAGACGCTTGAACATTTACCAAGGTGATGTCTTTAGTTCCGATATTTTTAAATTCGAAAGTATAGCTAACTGGATTGTTTTGTTTGACATTCCCAAAATCGTGGGAGGTTATTTTAAACTGAATGAATTCTGGATTCATTGTCATTGCCGGAGCTGCTTGAGGCAATGAGCCTGGAATGTCCTGAGCAAACATTGGCAATATTGCCAAAGCTAAAAATGAGCTAAGTATTATTTTTTTCATGTTATTCCTTTTTGATTTTTAGAACTATTTCAAAAACTGTACCAATAATTAGTAATTTAATAGATTATGGTTCTCGTGTTTAGACTTATCCAAAAAATGGGTGTAGATTTGAAGCGTTGAAACATTTTGTAAAACCAAAAAAACATCTAGGACAGCATTTTTTAAATGATGTCAGTATTGCAGAGAAGGTCGCTTCGATGTTTAATGGAGATGGATTGGATTTACCCGTATTGGAAATAGGTCCGGGAACAGGGGTTTTAACCCAGTATTTAATGACGAATTTCAAAGAAGTTCGAGCCATTGAATTGGACAGAGAATCGGTGGCATTTCTAAAAGAAAATTTTGTGCCCAAAGGCTTGAAATTAATGGAGGGCGACTTTCTAGATGCGCGAAATGATGAAATGTTTTTCCATGACGATGTTTTGATTTTAGGAAATTTCCCATACAATATTAGCTCACAAATTGTTTTTAAAGTCCTTGACAATATTTCTAGAGTTAAAGGCTTTGGGGGGATGTTTCAAAAGGAAGTGGCTGAGCGCTTGGTTGCAGGACCTGGCTCAAAAACCTATGGGATTCTAAGTGTTTTTTTAAATACTTTTTATAATACTTCATATCAATTTACGGTTGGCCCCGAGCAATTTACGCCCCCGCCAAAGGTTCACACTGGTGTTATAAAAGCAACACGAATTGATGGATATGTGCTACCATGTTCACGTGTCTTGTTTTTTGATGTGGTAAAAACAGCATTTAACCAGAGACGAAAAACACTGAGAAATGCTTTACATAAATTTAATCTGCAAGAAAGCCATGAATTTGCTAAATTGCGCGCTGAACAATTAAGTCACCACGACTTTATTAAACTTACACAGTTTTTAGAACTACTGTTATGAGCAATCAAGTATCAGAAAAGCAATTGCTGCTACAAATTCAACCTCTGATTGAAAATCAAGAGGCTGAGGCTGTGCGCTTGCTCCTTGAAGCCTATCGTCCAGAAGATATTGCTGATATTTTTTGGGATATTGAATTGGATGAAGCCAAGTTTATTATCAAGGTTGTGGGTCAAAAAGAAGCTGTTGAAATTATTCGTTCTTTGGATGAAGAATTACAAGAGCGTTTTTTTAAGGGTTACACTGCCAAAGAAATTGCAGATGATGTGGTTTCTTATTTGGACTCAGATGACTCGGTGGATATTCTAAATTTATTGCCTACCCGAAAAGCGGAAGAAGTTTTGTCGTATTTGGATGATCAAGATTATGCAAAGAATTTGGCGTCCATGTTGCATTACGACGACGATGTGGCCGGTGGATTGATGGCAAAAGAATTGGTTCAGGTAAAGCACAATTGGACGGTTAGCCAATGCATTGAAGAAATTCGTTTGCAAGCTGAGGAAGTTGATTCGGTCCATGCCGTTTATGTGGTGGACGATAAAAATATTTTAAACGGGGTTGTGTCTTTGAAAGACATTGTTTTATCAAAAGCCCATACGTCCGTTATTGAAATAACCAATACTGAATTCATAGCAGTTAATGCGTATGCAACTGGAGAAGAGGTGGCTCGTTTGATGAACAAATACGATTTGATTACCATTCCGGTAATTGACAGTATGAACCGCTTAATCGGTCGAATTACCATCGATGACGTGGTTGATTTCATCAAAGAAGAGGCAGACAAGGATTTTCAGTTGCAGGCGGGTTTGAGTGATAGTGTTGTGAGTGAGGACAAGGTTTTGATTTTGTCAAAAGCGCGCTTACCTTGGTTAATGGTTGGATTGATAGGAGGTTTGGGAAGCTCGATGTTGGTGTCAAATTTTGAAACCGATATTTCTCATTTACCACAAATGGCCTTTTTTATGCCGGTGGTAGCTGCAATGGGAGGAAATGCCGGCGTACAATCTTCCGCCATCATTGTACAAGGTTTGGCAAACAACACACTCAAGAGTAAAAATATAATGCCAAAGTTGGCAAAAGAATTTACAGTATCTTTAATTAATGGATTGGCTTGTTCAGCTTTGTTGCTGATGTTCAATTTAATTATTGGTCACAATTATGATTTGAGCATTGTTGTAAGCATTGCTTTGATAACTGTAATTATTTTTGCTTCATTATTAGGAACCATTACGCCTTTGATTTTAGAAAAATTTAAAATTGATCCAGCTTTGGCAACCGGGCCTTTTGTAACCACGATAAATGATATTATTGGTTTGACTGTTTATTTCTCTTTAGGTAGAATATTGTTAGGGGCATAGTTTTCAAATATGAGGGCTGTTAGACCACATAGCATCAAAGGCATTATTCTTTGCCACATCATTCAGTTTTTATGTTTGCCTCTTTTTATAATCAAAGGCAAAAAATGGCTTCGGGCGAGGGTTTTTGAAGAGAACCCAAGAACCATGGGGTTTAAGGATATAGTCTATTTTGCCTATAAATATTATTTCAAATCGCCTTTATTGGCCGACAGTATTGAGGTGGAAAGGCATTTCAAAGAAAAACCAATCCTAGAGAATCAAATTACAAAGCCTTTGGCAACAGTTTCGATAGGCGGCGATTTAATGCCTTACGAAATGATACATGAGAAGTATACGCGTGAATTATGGAATGAGGTAGGAACTGAATTTTTTGGAAGCGATATCGTATTTGCCAATTTGGAGACACCTTTACACGAAGGTCTTAAGAATAATTTTGTGCCCGAAGTGATGTTGTATGACATGCATTTTAATACCGATGCAGAGACGTTTAAACTATTTAATGGGCAGGGTAAATACAAAGGTTTTGATGTTTTAAGTATAGCCAATAACCATACACTCGATCAAGGCAGTGAGGGGATAGATAAAACGATAGAGTTTTTAAATTATAAGAACATAAAATCAGTAGGTGCTAAATCTCAAAAAGAAGATAAAGATTTTCAAATTGTAGAAGTCAATGGTATCAAAATTGGCTTTGTCGCATTTACGTATTCGTTGAACCAGTTCTTGCCCGAAAAAGGCGAAGAATGGAGGGTGAATTCTTTGCCTTTGAATACCAAAGATTGTCCTATTGACATGATAGAAAAACAGGTGAGAGATTGCCGTGCTGCAGGAGCAGAATTTATAATTTGCTCGGTTCACGCCGGCAATGCGTATCAAGTTTATCCATCTGAGGTAACCGTTAAATTGTTTCAAAGAATATTCGAGACTTGTGGGGTAGATGTTATTGCAGGAGGGCATCCTCACAACATGCAGCCTTGGCGATCATATACATTTACAGACCCAAATACTGGTAGAGAAAAACAAGGCTTTGCCATTTACAGTTTGGGCGATTTTATTGCTTATGATATTTATACTTGGTGTCATGTAAGCGCCTTTTTAAAATTAGAAATAGGAAAAAATATTGATGGTGATTTGGTGTTTAATCCTATAGTAAAACCCTTGTTGATGTTAAGGAGGAATAAGCATTTACGTTTGGTATACGCCAAAGCGTATTTTGAAAAAGCAAAGATGACAAGTGAATTGAAGGATATGAAAGTTTTATATGATATTTGTGTTTCTTAAGTGATGAATATCAAAAAAATATCGGTCGTTTGTTTGGGATGCTGGGCCAATTGCAGTCTTTAAACGTTAATTAACACTTGCAATAACTTTTTGCAAATCGGCTGCACTTAGAACCCCACTTTGTCTCCACTTCGATTGCCCTTGTTTGAATACCATTAAGGTTGGTACACCTTGTATGCGGTATTGCGCAGCAATTGCCGGGTTTTTGTCTACATCGATTTTTATAATGCGCACGTTTTCTCCCATCTTGGATTTTAGGTCTTCCAAAATTGGTTTCATCATTTTACAGGGTCCACACCATTCAGCGAAAAAGTCAACCAACACAGGTATTTCGCTTTGGATAATGTCATTAAAATTACTCATATTAAAATATTATATGCGCTGTTTTATGCGAAGCTGATTTTACCTACCATGCAACTGGCATAGCTTTTCATTTGTGTAAGCAAATCGTTGTCATCACCAATTTCCGGGTAACCGATTTTTGCTAATTTTTCACTAAATTGTTTTGGGTCTATTGAGGCGTCATGTTGAATGTCAATACGCGCATTTTCTACATCCACTTTTACCTCGTCAACACCTTCTATTGCGCTAATTTTATTGTGAATGGTTTTAGCACAACCGCTGCATTTAAGGTTTGCAACAATAAATGTGCTGTTTGTTTTTTCTGTATTTAGAATTGTGTTTTCCATTTTAGTTTTTTGATTTTTGACAAGCGTTTGAAATCACTGGTACTGATGTTTTAGTAATGCCGGAAAATCCGCTTTCAACATCAACAAAATTACTCCAACCTCTAGATTTTAGAATTGATGCGGCAATCATGCTTCTATACCCACCGGCGCAATGCATTATAAATGCTTTGTCTTTAGGGAATTCAGCGAGATGTTCGTTGATATAATCGAGTGGGATATTGATGGCATCTTTCACATGGTCAGCATTGAATTCATTTGCGTTTCTAACATCAATTACGATAGGGTTTTCTGCCAACTTAATTTCAAAAGCATCGGATGCAATGCGGTCTACTGCATCCATTTCTTTGCCTTCCTTTTTCCAGGCTTCAAAGCCACCATCTAAGTATGCAATTGGGTGGTCGTAGCCCACACGAGCAAGTCTTGTTATGACTTCCTTTTCTCTATCTTTATCGGCGACAATTAAAATTTCTTGTTTGATATCCGGAATTAATGCCCCAACCCAAGAGGCGAAGTTTCCATCTATACCTATATTGATTGAATTGGGTATAAATCCTTTTGCAAAATCGGTGGCCTCACGGGTGTCTAAAATTAAGGCAGAAGTTTCATTTGCCACAGCTTCAAATGCATTTGGACTTAAAGCTTTCATTCCTCGTTCCATAATGTCATCAAAGCTATCATATCCTTGAATATTCATTAAAACATTTTTTGGGAAATACGCAGGAGGAGTGGTAAGCCCATCGAGTAATTCGGTCATAAATTCCTCTCTGCTCATATCGGCTCTTAAGGCGTAATTAACTTGTTTTTGATGACCCAAGGTGTCTGTGGTTTCTTTGCTCATGTTTTTACCACAAGCACTCCCAGCGCCATGGTTGGGGTAGATGATTAGATCGTCTGCCAAAGGCATGATTTTCTTGCGCAATGAATCGTATAGATGGGCTGCAAGTTTCTCGCTTGTTAGTTCAGCTATGACGTGTTGTGCAAGATCGGGGCGACCAACATCACCAATAAATAATGTATCACCTGAAATTAAACCATGTTCTTTACCTGTTTCATCAATTACCAAGTAACAAGTGCTTTCCATGGTATGTCCTGGAGTATGTAACACTTTAACTTGATAATCACCCACTTTGAAAATTTCATTGTCTGCGGCAACAACCGCTTCAAAACCAGGTTTGGCTGTTGGTCCATACACTATGTCTGCGCCAGTTTTTTTAGCTAAATCGAGGTGACCTGAAACAAAGTCTGCGTGAAAATGTGTTTCAAAGACATATTTAATTTTAGAATTGTCTTTGTTTGCTCTATCAATATATGGTTGAACTTCTCTTAGTGGGTCAAAGATTGCAGCTTCTCCATTGCTTTCTAAATAGTATGCAGCATGTGCGATACAACCGGTATAAATTTGTTCTAATTTCATTATATTGATGATTTATTAATGCAAAATTAGAGCTAATCGAATCAATAAAATGTGATATTGGTCACAATGGCGGAAGCAGGGTTTAGGTTATAGCGTTTAGTTTATGAGAAAACACTTCGACATTTCGTTCTGGTAATAACCCCAGCTGGGTGACACATTGTTTTTGGATCGTCATAAACAATTAACAAATCATCCAAAGCAAATCGCTTTACCTATCGGTACAAGAGATTCCGATTAAGACTCAGGGGTGATCCCAGTGGCAGAGAATTTCGCTTCACTACATTCACGCCATGGGATGGGTGCAGTGTTTCGTTTTTTAAATACCTTTTGTGAAACACCACCTGAGACAGCATTTCGTTAGTTTAAAACGGTCAACCTTATTTAGGCATCGACAAACAAATAACTAATAACCGTACACAGCTATCATCACGGTAGTCTATCGCGATGGGTAAACCAATTGGAAATACGTCAAGATTTCGATTGATAATTTAAATTGACGCGTTTAGTTTTCATTTGAAAAAATAGGGCTTATCTTTGCGCGCAGTGAAATTTTCCAATGATCTAAAAGCTTATCCAATGTTGGATTTAAGTGCCCAGTTTCAGCAATTGAAAGGGGACTTAATGCCAGCTATAGAATCGGTATTAGAAAATGCTTCATTTGTCAATGGTTCTGAGGTTGGAGAGTTCGCAAAAGAACTATCGATTTACACAGGAATAAAGCACGTCATTCCATGTGCTAATGGAACTGATGCCTTGCAATTAGCCTTCATGTCATTGGGATTGCCAGAAGGTTCTGAAGTGATTTGCCCTGGGTTTACCTATATTGCTGTAGCCGAAGTATGTAAGTTGTTGAAATTGGTTCCTGTTTTTGCAGAGGTAGACGCAGAAACATTTAATTTGAATCCATTTGAAATAGAGAAGCACATTACACCAAAAACGAAGGCTATCGTTCCAGTGCATTTGTTTGGCCAGTGTTGCGACATGGAATCCATTATGGCCATAGCAGAGAAGCACAATTTATATGTCATTGAAGACAATGCACAATCAATTGGTGCAGAATGTTTTTATTCAGATGGCAGTATAAAACCTGCCGGTGGCATTGGTCACATTGGTACAACTTCGTTTTTCCCTACAAAAAATTTAGGGGCCTATGGCGATGGTGGTGCTGTATTTACCAATGACGATGTTTTAGCGAAGAAGATAAAAACTTTGGCAAACCATGGGCAGGAAATAAAATACCAGCACAAATTGGTCGGTATTAATTCACGATTGGACACCTTGCAAGCCGCTATATTGTTGGTAAAATTAAAGCATTTAAACCATTTTACTAAATTAAGGCAAGAAACTGCTGCGGCTTACGATAACGCTTTCAAAGATTTTGAACAGGTTAAAATCCCCAAGCGATTTATTAAATCCAGTCATGTTTTTCATCAATATACTTTGCAGGTTTTGCAGGGCGATAGGACAAATATTGTGTCGTCATTAAAGGCAGCAGGGATATCAAGTATGGTATACTATCCAATACCAGTTCACAAACAGGAAGCATTCCGGAATGATCAGAGTTTGCCTATTTGTGAAAACCTTTGTAAAACAGTAATTAGTTTACCTATTGGTACCGAGATGAGCCAGGAGAGCATAGAATATATTGCATACACATTTAAACAAATTATAAAACAAAAATGAAAATAGCAGTTGTAGGAACGGGGTATGTTGGTTTGGTTACCGGAACCTGTTTTGCAGAAGTTGGTCTTAATGTTGTATGCATAGACATTGACCAAAAGAAAATTGATAATTTAAAACAAGGTATTTTGCCAATTTACGAGCCAGGACTAGATGAAATGGTAAAGCGCAATTTTGACAAAGGAAGATTAAGCTTTTCCACCAGCTTGAAGGACAGCATAGAGGGTTGTGAAGCTGCATTTATTGCAGTAGGAACCCCGCCTGATGAAGATGGTAGTGCAGACTTGAAATATGTATTGGGTGTTGCGACAGAAATTGGGACTTATATGCAAGACTATATGGTGGTTGTTACCAAAAGCACTGTGCCAGTAGGAACTGCCAACAAGGTAAGAAATGCACTAAAAAATGCATTGAATGAACGTAAAAGCAATGTTGATTTTGATGTAGCTAGCAATCCTGAATTTTTGAAGGAAGGCGCCGCAATTGACGATTTCATGAAGCCAGATAGGATTGTTATTGGTGTAGAATCTGACAAAGCGCAAGAAGTAATGAACCGCTTATATAAGCCGTTTTTGTTGAATGGGCACCCATGTATTTTCATGGATATTCCCAGTGCAGAAATGACGAAATATGCAGCAAATAGTATGTTGGCCACTAAGATTAGTTTTATGAATGACATAGCTAATTTATGTGAAATTATGGGGGCCGATGTAAACATGGTGCGCAAGGGCATAGGAAGCGATAGCCGCATTGGTCATAAATTCATTTATCCAGGTATTGGCTATGGAGGATCTTGTTTTCCGAAAGATGTAAAAGCATTGATTAAAACGGCCGATGAACATGGTTACAGCATGCAAGTTTTAAAAGCTGTGGAGCAAGTAAATGACGGTCAAAAGCAAGTGATGTTCTCGAAATTGTCAAATTATTTTGGTTCACTAGCAGGCAAAACGATAGCCATATGGGGCTTGTCCTTTAAACCAAAAACGGATGATATGCGCGAGGCGCCAAGTTTGGTAATTATAGACGAATTATTAGCCGCGGGAGCTAAAGTTGTAGCTTACGATCCCGTGGCAATGCACGAGGCTGAACGGATTTTAGGGAATAAAATCACGTATTCAATTGATCAATATGCAACACTTGAAGGCGCTGATGCACTGGTAATAGTAACTGAATGGCCGGAATTTAGGTCACCTGATTTCGCGAAAATCGCTTCCACTTTAAAACAAAAAGCAATCTTTGACGGAAGGAATATTTATGAACCAGAAGATCTGAAAGCCTTAGGATTCCATTATGAGTGTATAGGCAGACAAAATACAAACTAATATGACACAGAAAAGAGTATTAATAACTGGAGCGGCTGGATTTTTAGGTTCTCACCTTTGCGACCGTTTCATTAAAGAAGGCTGCCATGTAATGGCAATGGACAATTTGATTACAGGCGACCTTAGAAACATTGAGCATTTATTTAAATTAAAAGAATTTGAATTTTACCACCATGACGTTTCGAAATTTGTTCATGTACCAGGAAACTTAGATTATATATTGCATTTTGCATCACCTGCAAGTCCTATAGATTATTTAAAAATTCCAATTCAAACATTAAAAGTTGGTTCTTTGGGAACGCATAATTTATTGGGTTTGGCCAAAGCTAAAAACGCAAGGATTTTAGTTGCATCTACCAGTGAAGTTTATGGTGATCCTATGGTTCATCCTCAAACAGAAGACTATTGGGGTAATGTAAACCCAGTTGGGCCTAGAGGTGTTTACGATGAGGCTAAACGTTTTCAAGAAGCTATAACAATGGCTTACCATACTTACCATGGTGTAGAAACAAGAATTATAAGGATATTCAACACCTATGGTCCTAGAATGCGCTTAAACGACGGTAGGGTATTGCCAGCGTTTATAGGTCAAGCGCTAAGAGGTCAAGATTTGACGGCCTTTGGAGACGGTTCTCAAACAAGGTCTTTTTGTTATGTAGATGATTTGGTTGAGGGTATTTATAGATTGTTGTTGAGCGATTGCTCTACACCAGTAAATATTGGAAATCCAGATGAAATTACCATCAATGATTTTGCCCAAGAGATTATTAAATTAACGGGGACCAATCAAAAAGTAATATACAAAGATTTGCCAATGGATGATCCTAAGCAAAGACAGCCGGACATTGGTAAGGCCAGAGAAATTTTGGGCTGGGAACCAAAGGTTAGTCGCCAAGAAGGCCTGAAGATTACCTATGAATATTTTCAGTCATTGCCGAAAGAACGTTTGTATGAAGAGCCTCACGGAAGAGACTTCTCACTGAATAGCAAGTAAAAGATAATTTTAAAAGAGGATTTTAAAATCCTCTTTTTTTAGAAAGGTTTTCTGAAAGTAATGCCCATTTGCAAGTCGCGCATATTCACTGCATATTGGTTTGAATTGACTTCCCAAGGGTTTAAATACATTTGCAAACCAGTGTAAACACCTATTTGACCAATGTCGTTAAAGTTTGTGTAAAGTGATAGATTGGCATTTAATGAAGCCGAATACTGGGTTGAATTTCTTTCTTTTACACTATTGCCCCAAATCATATTTAAATGCTCTGTATTGTGGCTGTTGATCATTGAGAAACCGCCACCTAAGCCATAAGACATAAAGGTAGATTCTGAGATTTTATGTTCAGCACTTAATCTAAAAGGAACAGTTAAAATATGGTACTTGTTGTTAACGGCTAAAGAAAAGTTAGAAGCCGCCAAATAGTAAGTCGTGTCGTTGCCATAGATAACTTTCAAGAGGATTTGAGTATATTGGTTAATTCTGCCAGTATTGTCTCGCGCAGCAATGTCGTAACTGCTTTCGTTTAGTTTTATTTCTTCAGTGCGCAGGCTGTAGTTTAAACCAGTTTCAAAAATGAAGCGTTGGTTTTTGCCGAATTTAAGTGCATAGTGAGCGAAGGCTTGAAATCCGCTGCCATTGCTGCTAAGTCTATCTTTGTTATCCCATAGATGTTTGTGCACCCATGCTTGAGAGTCTTGGTTTACTTTGATGCTGTTTATGGCCAATTGTGGTCCAAGCCCTATAGTGAACCATCTCTTTGATGTAAAATCACTGGTCTTTGGTGGCTTGTTTGAATTCGGTTTTTGGGCCTTAATCGGGTTTTTAACCTTAAGGTCTAAACTATAACTTTCTTCCAGAGCGAAAGGTTTGAAGAAATTTGGGAACCAAGAAAATCTAAAAAAGTTCAGCATGTCTAATTCCCCAAAATCATTATTTTCAACAATAGGAGCAGAATTGCTAAGTGCAATTACTGTATTGTTGTTGTCTCCCTTATATGAATTTTGCTGGTTCACAGGCGTTATACTTAAAGACTCACTAATTTTCCTATTGCTTCTGTTGCTTGCAGAAGCCTTTATGATGCCATTCTTTTCGCGGCGCTGTTGAATGGTATTGATGTTTGACTCACGGTTTGCTAATTCAATAGTTTGAGTTTTTGCTTTGTTGTTTTTGTAGCTAACGCTTTCTACTTTGCTTGCAGTATTTGGATTACTGGCTGTTATAGGTTCAATTGCAAATGTTTCAATTGCTGCGGCTTCTTGGGTTGTCGTTTTTTGATTTTCTACCCATACAATACCAACTGTTACAGCGATAATAGCAGGCAATAGCCAGTACCAAAAAGGTGTTTTAGCCTTTGGCTCAAGCTTAGATGAGATATTTGCCCATAACTCTTCCCTAGGCGGTAAATTCTCGTCTTTAAAAGCTGATTTTAATCTGTTGTCAAATTCTTCTGGACTCATGTTTCTTTATTTCCTTGTTATACAGTTGCCATAACATACTTCTTGCTCTTGTAAGTGAGCTTCTAGAAGTGCTTTCTGGCATGTTTAGTTTTTCTGATATTTCTTTATGGCTAAAACCGTCAATTGTATACAGCATTAAAACGATTTTGTAATTTTCTGGTAATTTTTCTAAAAGAAGCATTACCAATTCTGAATCAAATTTTTCAGGTGCCTCCTGATTAATTTCAGGGAACTGTTTTGTTTGGTCGTCTATGCTTACCTGCAACGCAAGACGTTTTAATGAGCGCAATTTGTTGATAGACTCGTTGATAAAAATGCGGGTCATCCAAGTCTCTAAGCTGCTTTGAAAACTGAAGTTATTAAGGTGGGTATACACCTTAATAAATGCTTCTTGAAATGCATCTTCGGCCAAATCGAGGTCTTTCAAATACCTTTTGCTTACAGCCAACATTTTTCCTGAAAAGCGATTATACAATGCCTCTTGCGATAACCTGTCGCCTTTGATGCAACCCTCTATAAGCTGTTTTTCGGAGAACATTGTAAGCACTGTTACCTCTTAGACAAAGATATCTAGAAATATGCTGCAAGAAAAGTTAAATTATTTGGAGAATTTTTCCAAAGCCTACTTTTAGGCGAAATTTAAAGAATGATTCATCGCCTCGAATGTCAATTCTTTCTATCTTATATGGGTCCTTTAAAGGCAATTTATTTATTCGGTTCCCTATGCGAAAAGCGCAAACAATCCCTGAATTTTGAAAGGCTAATTTTAAGGCGTCAAATTCGGTTTTATTTCGTTTTGGGTAAGCCCCATAAGTGTAAGCCCAAGCTGCTAAAGTTTTGTGTTTAAACGCGCCCATTTGCTTCACCGATTCAATAATTTCAAGCGTTCTTTGTTCGGGGCTTAAATCCATTAAATTATCATGTTTTAAGCCATGGTGGGCAAAGTCAACTAAATTGACCATATTTAAAATTTGTTCTTCGCTTAAAAAGGCTTGTTCGATAGAATCATGACTCGTCTTTTTTCCAATGAAACCATTGACGGTAAATATTGTAAAAGGAATGTTAAGCGTTTCAAATATTGGGTAGGCAAGTGTAAAGTTGTTTTCATAGCCATCATCGAAAGTGATTAAAATTGCCTTGTCTGGAAGAGCGGTTCCATTTTTAATGTGTCCGAGTAAGTGGCTTAGCTTAATGGGTACATATTTTGATTTTATGTAAAGTAATTGTTCTTTTAATTGCGCACTAGATACACAAAGAAAGTTGCGGTTTTTTTCATCAACTTTATGGTACATTAAAACACGAAGTGTATTCATTTTTTCTGATTCAATTCGTATAGTTTTAAATACTTTACCGTATGATACCAAGCATTGAGATAAGACCAAATAAAGCCTTCTTTTCCGTTCAGGATATTGCCGTAAAAAAAATAATGTTTTACAAAATAAATGGGAAATGAAACGATACATAAAATCAATGATCGGGTTTTGCCCTTTTCTTTGAGTTTTAGAGCACCTGCTTGTGTGTAGCGATTGAGTTTTTGGAAATAGTGTTCAAGGTTTTTGTAGCTGTAATGTAAAATTTTTCCTTTTAAACGCAAGGTTCTCCCTGATGTAATTACTTTTTCATGAACCACTGCATCATTAAAGTTTCCTTTCGTTTTATCGAATAAACGCAAATGCGGATAATTACTTTCCTTCCCATACTTAAACACTTTTCCTAAAAAGACATGTTGAATTGGCAGCTCATAGGCTGAGACCTCTTTAATCACTTTTAAGGATAGAATCTCCTGTATGAGTGCGTCTTCCATTACCTCATCGGCATCTAGGTTTAAGACCCATGCATGCTGTGTTTGGGAAACTGCAAATTGTTTCTGAGTGCCAAATCCGTCGAATCCTCTTTGAAAAACTTTGGCACCAAATGAGGCCGCAATTTCAGCTGTTTGATCACTGCTGCAATCATCTATGAGTACAATATCATCACACCAATGCAATTTAGGCAAAGACCGTTTTAGGTTTTCTGCTTCATTCTTTGCAATGATAATAACTGAAATTTGCATGCAACAAATATATTGAATTGACTTGATATTTTAGACTTCAGATAACTCAAGCCAACGGTCACTTTTGCGGCTAATCAGTTTGTCTAAATCTGAAATTTCATCAGCCCATTGGGTTAAAACCACATGGTCGGTTGTTCCACTCACCATTAAAGCGTTTAGTTCTGTCTTGCGCGCTTCAAAGGACTCAATTTCTTTTTCAATTGTTTCGAGTTCTTTTTGTTCCTTAAAGCTTAGTTTCTTTTTTGCCGTTGGTATTTCTGCTGTTTTTATCTCAGTAGATTTCGGTGCAATTTCAGGTGTTGCAAGAATTTGATCGGCTTCCTCTCTATAATCTGTATAGTTGCCATAATAGTCGAGGATGTTGCCGTTCTCTTGGAATACAAATAAGTGTTCAACCAATTTGTCCATAAAGTATCTGTCGTGCGATACCAAAAGCAAGCAACCATCAAATCCTACTAAGAAGTCTTCCAAAATATTGAGCGTATCAATGTCCAGGTCGTTGGTTGGCTCATCGAGAATAAGAAAATTTGGGTTGCCAACTAGTACTTTCAAAAGTTGCAATCTTCTGCGTTCACCTCCACTAAGTTTTGCCACCGGGGTGTGCTGCATAGAGGGTGGAAACAAAAACATGTCCAAAAGCTTTGAAACGCTAACTTGTTCTCCATTTCCCAGGGTAACATATTCTGCAATTTGTTTTACCTCTTCAATAATTCTATTGTTATCGTTTAGATCATTGCTGTGTTGGGTATAATATCCGATTTTTAAAGTTGGTCCGTGAATAACTTCTCCACCTGTAGGTTTTAGTTCGCCAGTGAGCAAATCCAATAGTGTTGATTTTCCAACACCATTTTTCCCAACAACGCCAATTCGGTCATTCTTCTTAAACAAGTATGAGAAATCATTTACCAGGCAATTGCTGCCAAAATTCATTGATACATGTTCAGCTTCAATAATTTTATTGCCCAAACGGCTGGTGCGCACAGAAATTTCGATTTCTTTTTTTGAAAGGTCAACACTTGCCTTGTCTTTTAATTCATAGAAAGCCTCAATTCTGCTTTTAGATTTCGTTCCCCTTGCTCTTGGCATACGTCGCATCCATTCCAATTCTTTGCTCATTAAGTTGCGTGCTCTAGCCACCTCCGTAGCAAAAACGGCTTCTCTTTGGCTCTTCTTTTCTAGATAGTAAGCATAATTACCATTGTGAATGTATAATTTACCGCGTTCTAATTCTAAAATATGGGTGGCCACATTGTCAAGAAAGTATCGATCGTGCGTTACCATAATTAAAGAAATATTATGGGCATTTAACAAATTTTCTAGCCATTCAATTGCTTGCAAATCCAAATGGTTGGTAGGTTCGTCTAAGATTAATACATCGGGTTGTTGAATAAGCAATTGCGCGAGGGCAACTCTTTTTTTCTGTCCACCACTAAGGCTATCGTTTCTTTGTTTTAAGTTATGTATACCAAGCTTGCCTAAAATTTGAGCTGCTTTTTGTTCAAAATCCCAAGCATTAAAACGTTCCATTTCTTCTAAAATGTGTTGCATTTTATCGGCAGGGTAGTCCATGTCAACAATGGCTTTTTCGTATTCTTTAACCAAATTAAGAACTGGGTTGCTGTCGCTGAAAAGGCTTTCTTCAATGGTTTTATTCGGGTCAAGTTCGGGCTCTTGTGGAAGGTAGCCAAAGATCAAACCTTTGGTTTTTCCAACTTCGCCCCCATCTGGGAGTATTTGGCCACAGATCACTTTAAGAAGGGTAGATTTTCCTGTTCCATTGCTTCCTACTAAAGCAAGTTTTTCGCCTTTGGCTAAGCCAAAACTAATTTCTTTAAACAACCATCTTTCGGTATACGCTTTAGAAATATTCGCCGCTGATATCAGATTCATTTTATCGTGCAAAGGTAGTCTAAAAATCGTGCTTTACTTACCATAAGAACTTTGGTTTTCTTAATTAATCTCAGCATTTTTGCATTTGTATGGTAATATATAATCCAAAAGATTGGTGGAAGTTGATTTTAAGCTTCCCTAAAAGTGATACTTTCCGAATAATGTTGCCCGGTATTGTTGGTATAGCAGTTTACACCTTTGCAATTGTTTATACAGAAAGGGAACTTATACATGCACAATTTAACAACACAACAACGATTCATGCAATGGTGGGTTTTGTGCTTTCTATGCTTTTGGTTTTTCGAACCAATACGGCCTATGATCGATGGTGGGAAGGTCGAAAAGCCTGGGGCGGATTTGTAAACAGTTCTAGAAATTTGGCCATTAAACTAAGTGCTATCATTAAAGATGCTGATGACAGGAAAAGATTGAAGATTTTGATCCAGAATTTTATCAGCAGCAGCAAGTCACATTTGCGTTCGGGAGTTACTAAAAATGATCTAATTGTATCAGATAAATATCCTGTTGAAGAAATTTTAACAGCCAAACATGTGCCCAATTATTTGATGAAGAAATTGGTGTATGAATTGAATGGGTATTTAGAAAGCGGACAAATAAGTTCAACCCAAATGCTAATGATAAATTCTGAGATTCAGTCGTTTTCTGATAATTTGGGGGTTTGTGAGCGGATTAAAAAGACCCCAATTCCATACTCTTATAGCATCTTTCTTAAAAAAATACTTTTTATTTACATTGCGTCGATGCCATTCGGTTTTGCTATGGAGTTTGGTTATTGGTCAATCTTTATAGTGTCCATGTTGTTTTATATTTTTGCGAGCATTGAACTAATAGCTGAAGAAATTGAGGATCCATTTGGTTACGATGACAACGATTTACCCACCGATCAAATTTCAGAAGTGATCAAACAAGATCTCGATGAAATAATGGCATAAATGGTTTAATTCCATAATGGAAACAAATTATTAGCTTAATTTTGGCTTTTTAAAATCAAGTCTTTTTGAAACGTCTAATTCAATTTTTAAAACTGTATCTGTTGTTTTTGGCTGCATTTGAAGCCATTCGATTATACTTCATTTTTTACCATTACAGCTTGTATTCAGAATCGCCTTTAATGGTTTTTTTACAAACAGCTTTCAAAGGGTTTAGGTTGGATTTGTCTGCGTCGGCTTATTGTTTAGTACCAGTTTTCTTGGTGTTTTTCTTAGAACATATTTTCAGAAAAAAGAGCAATAAATGGATTTTAAGAACCCTGATGTTGTTTGAGTTCATTTTGATTTTTGCCATAGGTATTTCAGATCCCGAATTGTATGCACAATGGGGAAATAAATTTAACAACCAGGTATTGGTTTATATCAGTCACCCCAAAGAAATGGCATTGTCTGCAGGATCCGCTAACTGGTTGAAGACGGTTTTGTTTATTTTGTTTTTATTGCCAGTATTTTATTTTTTACTGAGGAAGTTGTTTGAGGTATTAGAAAAAAAGATTGACTATTCGTGGCAACATGGAAGCACTGTCTTTATTTGGATGGGCGTCAACTTTCTTTTTTTAAGAGGGGGTGTTGGGGTGGCAACAATTAGTCAAGCCAGTGCTATATATTCACCAAAACAAATTTACAATGCGACCGCTATAAACAGTTTTTGGAATGCATTGTATTATTTGTTTAACGATACAAGAACATTGTATGGAGATGACTATAAGGTTTTGGAATCTGCAGAGGCGAAAAAGCTTTTTGATCTTCAAATAAAAAACCCTCAAGACGCACTCGAATTAAGCAATCAGGCCAATCCAAATGTATTGGTGATTGTTTTGGAAAGTTTCACTGCATTTGCAAGTCAATATTACAGTGGTGCGAATAATTGTACCCCTAATTTGGATCAATTGTCAGCGGAGAATTTGAGTTTCATGAAATGCTATGCCAGCGGCGACCGAACAGAGAAAGGCTTGTTGGCTATTAATAGTGGGTATCCAGCCCAACCTGTTTCTTCTTTGATTGTCTTCCCCGATAAAGTTGCCAAACTGCCCGGCTTAGGTAAAGTATTAAAGCAGGAAGGTTACCACAATACTTTTGTGTATGGTGGGGATGCTGAATTTGCCTCAATGAAATCTTACTTTTTGATGCAAGGGTTTGACAAGGTAATAGACAAAAAGGATTTTGATTTAGCCTCTCTAAACAGTAAATGGGGTGCTCATGATGCCGAACTTTATAACAAAACATTGTTATCACTTAATTCCACCCAAGCGCCATTCTATACTTTGGTGTTAAGTTTAAGCAGCCATGAGCCATTTGATGTGCCTCTTGAGTCGAAAGATTTAAAAAAGGATGAGTGGTATGATTTGAAGAATTCAATTCGTTATGCGGATAAAAGTTTAGGTGATTTTATTGCCAATTGTAAAAAACAAGCGTGGTATAAAAACACAATTATAGTGGTTGTGGCAGACCATGGTCATAACATTGGCGTGCAAGAAGTATATGGCTTCGACAAAGAAAAGTTTCAAATTCCAATGTTGGTTTTGGGCGGTGCTTTAAAAGACGAGCTCAAGGGAAGAAAAATGCAGAATGTGGTTTCGCAAACGGTAATTCCATCACTCATTCTGCAGAGTATGCACTTACCTTATGCTGATTTTCAATGGCAAACAGGCGTTTTAGATTCGAATGGATTTGCCCAATACCATTATAACAATGGATTCGGAAGGGTAAGCAATCATTCTGAATTTATATACGATAACAATGGTTTGTCATCTGAATTTAAGGGATTGAAATCGGAGGCAGTTAAAATCAAAAATCAGGGCAGGGTTTTTCAACAGGTCTTAATTGACGATTTTTTGAAAAAATAATTTACTTTCGTGGAATAAAATGCGATTTTCTGATTGGTCACATAAAAAGTGGTTTCCATGGATATTGGTAGCGGTATTGCTGCTTTTTAATGTAATTTCGTACCGTATCGCCAATGATTACTTTTCGAAGATTACGCCAAGCGAAACTGAGGAGGTTATGGTTGAAAGTAGCATGCTTGGCAGTGGATCTAAGGTATTTGATTGGGCAAAAGAAATACTTCGTTTTTTTAGAAATCCATAATGAAACCTGCTATTAATCGGTTTTTTTCAGACGCTATAAAGGGCTTTAACCATTATAAAATACACCATTTTATATTTTGGTTTATTTACATAGGGTTCTGGTCTTTTTTAATAGGCTCAGATGTTTCTTGGAGACAGGCCTTAGTAAGTGCTTGGGTGTTTATTTTCTTCCATATTTTGGTTAGTTATTTTAATAATTACTTTTTAATTGAATGGTTCTTATTTAGACGAAAATATGTTGCATACTTTCTGAGCGTATTTTTATCTATACTTTTGGTTTGTTTTCCTTTGGCTATTGCTTCTTATTTATATGTGCCATTATCCGAAGAGAGTATAGCCAATATTTGGACCTTGCAGTTTTTTATCTATAATTTCTTAACGATACTTTTTACGGTATTGTTAACGGCTTCCATTAAATTGTTTAGGAATTGGTTTTTAAAAGAACAGACCAATAAAGAATTGCAGAAGTTAAATATTGAAAGTGAACTTCGTTTTCTAAAGTCACAAATCAATCCTCATTTCTTATTTAACAACTTAAATAATTTGTATGCGTTGACGCTAAAAAATTCAGAATTGGCGCCGGATGCGGTATTGAAATTATCAAATATATTGCGTTTTGGATTGTATGAAAGTCAGAAGCAAAAAGTGCCTATTGAGGATGATATTCAATTTGTTCGCGATTACATCGAGTTGGAAAAATTGCGTTTAGGCGAAAGAACCGATATAAAATTGGACGTTGAAGGCAGTACTTTTGGTCAAATGATAGAACCATTTCTATTCATTAATTTTATTGAAAACGCCTTTAAGCATGGAGCCAATCCATCCTTAGGAAAGTCATACATCCATATTAATTATTTGATAGATTCACAAAACCATCAATTGATTTTTAATATTTCAAACAACAAACCAGGCGCATTAAACAATTTGGACAAAGACAAAGTTGGAGGAATTGGTCTGAAAAATGTGCAAACCCGTCTGAATATTTTGTATCCTGGAAAACACGAACTTAACATTGTTGACAATAAAGAAAACTATTCAGTCACCCTAATTTTACAGACAGCATGAGCAAAATTCTAAAATGTATGGCTATCGACGATGAGCCATTGGCGCTAGAGGTAATGGAATCACACATAAAAAAATGCGACAACTTAAAACTAATCGCTAAATGTTCAAATGCTATTGAGGCTTCTGAGGCCATCCAAAACGAAAAACCAGATTTAATATTCTGTGACATTCACATGCCGGAAATCAGTGGAATTGATTTTATGAAATCACTTCAAAACAGTGGTATTCTTGTGGTTTTTACAACTGCTTACGCCGAGTATGCTGTTGATGCATTTACTCTAGACGCTTTGGACTATTTATTGAAGCCTGTTTCATTCGACCGATTTAAGCGTTCTGTTGACCGCGCTGAAGAGTATTTTTCAATTAAAAATAAAACAGAACAACCCCAGGCAGAGATGAACGATGGTTTCATGTTTGTAAAAGCCGATTCTAAAATGATTAAAATTAATTATGATGAGATTTGGTATGTTGAAGCTTTCGCTGATTACGTTAAAATTTATACTTCAGAAGAAAAACGCATAGTGACTTTGCAAACCATGAAGAATATGGAGCAAAGCCTACCTGCAAATAAGTTTGCCCGCGTTCATAGAAGCTATATCGTGGCGACTAGTAAAGTATTGGCTATTGGCGCTCACGAAGTTAAAGTTGGCAATAAAAATATTCCTTTGGGCAAGAACTATAAAGATGCATTTGCACAAAGAATGCAGATTAAATAATTAAAATTGATACCAATAAAAAAGTCCTAGTGTTAACTAGGACTTTTTTTATGCACTTAGTGCATTAAGTCTTATCTAAGCAATGAAATCATGCCACTATAGTAATGCCATTTTTTGCGGTTGTCTCTCACTTTGATGTTGTAATAGTATACGCCTTCTTGGCATTCGACGCCATTATAGGTTCCATCCCAACGACCGGTGTTATCAGCGCTGTTGTATATTCTTTCTCCCCAGCGGTTAAAGATATTTAGTTCCAGAGTTAATATTGAGGTGAATTTAGGTTCCCAAAAGGTATTGAATTCATCTTTGTTTGGACTGAATGCATTTGGTATGAAGATTCTATAAATATCCAATACCCGAAGTTTTTGATAGGTGGTGTCGTTACAGCCATATCTTGTCGTTGCGATCATTGTAACTAAAAATAAACCTGTATCGCTATAACTGTGTTTGGGATTTTGAACGCCATCGGTTCCACCGTCACCAAATTTCCAGACATAGCCATCTGCTCCAGTCGATAAGTCTGTAAAGCTTACCTCAGGTTCAACGATGTCAATTTGTCTTGGCAGGTATGAGAAATCAGCGCTAGCCTGCACATAAGCCTGAACGGTTTGTGCTTTAGAAAAACAAACCTTGCCATTGCCCAATACCATGCTCACACGTGTATTGTAAATGCCTGCTACGTTGTAGCTTTTAGGAATATCAGCATGGGTGGCACCGCCTGTTGAAGGTGTGTTAACAGAATTGATGTTGTCAAAATACCATTTCCAAGTGAAGCTAGGATTAAGTGGTGTCTGAGCCGCTGTTTTAGGGTAGAAGAACATTGTTGATAAAGGTTCGCATCCATCAATTTTAGTGGCCAATAAACTATCGGTCACTTGCGGAGCAACCCAAAGACGTGTGGTGGTTTTTACAGAATCAGAACAACCATCGCCTAAAACCACACCAATGTCCATAGATTGGCTTGGGGTGTAAGTAATCGATTTTTGTTTGCCTAAGGTTGCATTGCTTAATACATCGTACCAACGGTAAGTATATGATTGCACGCGTCCACCCGCAGGCGAAGCTGTTAAAGTTATTGCCTCATTTCTGCAAAGTTCATCGCCCACCAAGGCGCCAATGGTAACTGGCGTGCGGATGTAAATTTTAAATGTTGTTGAATCGTTGCGGCTGCAGTTGTCGTTTCCAATAATTAGGTAATCACTTGGAGATGAAGGCGGATTGATATTGAAGCTTGCTTGGCTTGCATTAACCGCTGAATCAACTGCTACCCAATTGGCTCCAACTTTGCGTTTTAAGACAAATTTAATTGGCAAATTATCAGCACTTGTGCCATTTATTTTTAAATTAAAGGTGCGGTTGGTACAAATTGTATCAATTGGGGTAGGGTTTGATATATTTAATCCGGTTTTGATTTTTATTGCAATCTTTTTACTGGTTTGCTGTGCATTACACACTTGGTTCAAACGCAATGAAAAGGTTTGATCATCAGGGATGCTTAAATTGAATGAAGGGTAGGTTTTGCCTTTTGAAGAATCAATAAGTACAAATCCACTTGTGCTGGTGTTGTATAGTTTGAAAATATAACCAGTAGAATCGCCGCCACTTGCGCGTGCGCTGATGTTAAAGGTTTGATTTTTGCAAACAGGATTGTTGTACATGATGGTATCGATTTTCATGCCTGGTCTTACTTTAACCGTAACGTAACCACTGTCATTAGGGTTTGTGCAACCGTCGCTTAATACGGCTTTGTATGTAATATCGCTGCTGCCCAAGGTAACTGTTTTACTTAAGCCAGAACCTAAGCCATTGTCCCAATTTACAAGCTGATTCGCTACCACGCCACCTGTTACTGAAGCAGTTAAAGTGACATCGTTGCCCTCGCACACTAGAGTGTCTCTAGGCATAGTTATTTTTAGGCTATCACGCACCGTGATCACAATATAAGAGGTGTCTGCGTATTCATTTCCACTGGCATCCTTGCTGCAACCATCTGTAACAATGGCTCGGTATGTGGTTGTGGTTTTCGGCGCAACTGTGTGCGATAATCCGGCACCTAGGCCATTGTCCCAATTCACAACTAAATTACTCGATAAACCTCCCCAAACTGTCGCACTCATAGTTGTAGAAGTGCCTCTGCAAATGGTGGTATCGTTGCTGGTGGTCATAAAGAAACTGTCTCGTACAAATACCCGCATGGTATCTCGACTTGGCCCGCAACCAAATCGGGTTGCAGTTACATAATAGGCGGTATCTTTCAAAGGCTTGGAAACAGGCTGGTAGCACTTTGTGCAACTCAACCAAGTAGAAGGAGAAAAGGTGTAAGTGGTATCACCATCTGTCTTTGACGTTATTTTAAAACTATTCCCAAAACAAATGGTGGTGTCTTGCATGAGTTTAATATCTGGTCGTTTGTATACCCTTATTTCATAAGAAACCGTGTCGTCAATTGAAGTTAAACCATTACAGACACCATTGGTTGGCCTTTGGGCAATCATATTGACCTTGTATCGACCAGTATCTTTAAATGAATATGTGAAGTTTTTGACTGCTTTCGGGAAGTTAGACATCATGGCTCCCGATGCATCTCGACAAAGCCATTTCCATGTTACACCGGTTAAACTTGAACCACCGCCATCGAAAGGAATTGTTGCGTCTTCGCAAATTGTGTAGAATAAACTGTCTGATTCAAAGTCGGCACTGCTTTTCCCATTAACAAAGCTGTAGAAACTTAGGGGCTTAATTGATGAACCTACACTGTATCCATATGAGCCGTAATCACCATAGGCGTATAATATTGCAAAGAAACCCAATGGATGTGACATGTTGTGGTTGCCGAGTGAAAGCCCAGATTGTTGTATATATGAATAGCTTGTGTCTTTTGTTAGTAAATTCCATGTTGCGCTAGGAGACGCCCCATCAATTTTTAATTGGTTTCTGTATGCTGTTTTAACAACCACATTTATAAAAAACTTATCAATTTTGTCAGCATTTTCGCATGAAAAGTTTAGGTTTTTCAGGGTTTGTTCTAGTGGAGATAGCCACATCAACATTGGGTCGGTATCAGAACTTCCGCCATCGCAGCGTTGTGACAAACCCAATTGACAAAGTGCAATAGGTTTATTGGACGTAATAACAGCATCCTTGATATTGTTACCAGTGGTAACAAGAAAGAAAGTGTCTGTCATTCCTGCAGTTGAAAGAATTTTGTTTCTGCCATTGAAAGTTACGCGGGTAGCGTTTTGAGAAGTAACAAATTTGACCATTTCAACTTTTCTCAAAGTATTTGGCTTCCATGTTGTTGGGATAAATGCGAACTTTTTACCCCATAAATTAATGGGCATCATTTGCTCATACAAATGATCCGCTGAGTTTATGCCTGAATTGCAAGTAGGATGAACAATGACACTTCGACTTGATCCGCCAAAAACAGCAATTTTTTTACAATCTCTGGCTTGTACTAAAGTGCCCGATAAATCTAAAAGTTTTGAAGATGCGATGACTTGGTATGTTTCGCCTTTTTGTAAGGTTATGGTAAAAGTTGTATTGGCTGCTTTACCTCCTACGGTTGCACAAGTTGGAGTGATGTCGATGGTGGTGCTGTTTTCGGTTGCAACAATAGCAAACGTTGATCTATAAGTTGAATTTGTGCCCCCGCCAGAGTATATGTCTCCAGGAAATGAAACCACTCGGTAATCGACTCCCAAAGCTTCTATTGGATAAATTAATGCGGCATCACACGATGCTGTTTTGGTGTTTTGAGCCGCAACACTTACGGTGTCTTTGGCGGAAATGATTAAACCTTTATCTCTGGCGGATACGCTTTCTGAACCTGTGGTATATCCTGCTGCTGTTGAAACCAATACCGTGTCAACCCCTCCGCCAACACCTATGGAGAATGGCATAGTTACGCCTGTTATGAAGTTTTTAACTGTACCAGTTGTCGCTTTGTTGCAACTAATTACGATTTTCAACTGAGGGGCATTATTTGGGGTTCCGATGGATTCCATGAAGGTCATCCAAAAGGTTTTTCCTAAGGTCGACAATTCTTGGGATTGTGCGACAAACGGACAAATCAGAAGGATGAATAACAATAAATAACGGTTAAAAGTACTTTTCATAAAGCGTGAATTAATTCGCTAATTTAAATCAAATAATACTGAAAAGATGAAAAATTGAAAATGTTTTTTCTACTTTGATTCTTAATGTTTGATAATCATAGTATTAAATCACACTTATATTATGCACATTGGTAAGAAATTGGCATCAAGACGGCCAATATTGGGACAGTATTTCACCAAATCAGTATTTTTTCGTTTATATTTGCATTTTTTAAACTATTAATTTAATGGATTCAGGTCTCCTGGTCATTCTCATCACCCTTATTTGCTCGGCCTTCTTTTCGGGCATTGAAATCGCCTTTATTTCTTCCAATAAATTGCGCATTGAACTTCAAAACAAACAAGGTGTTTGGAATGCGCGCATTTTGGCTTGGTATCTCAAAGATCCTTCCCGCTTTATCAGCACCACCCTGATTGGAAATAATATCTCTTTGGTTATTTATGGTATTCAAAGTGGCGCCATCCTTGAACGTTTTCTTAATCCGAGTGGGCTTTTGCTAAAAGCCATGGATCCCAATAGCCTTCAAGCCTTGATGGTAATTCACGATGGATTCTGGCGCTTGGTGGTAATAACCATTGTTTCAACTTTGGTGGTTTTGATTACCGCAGAGTTTTTACCAAAAGCCTTGTTCAGAATCAACCCCGATTTTGTTCTTAATACCTTAATTCTTCCATTCCATATTTCCTATTTTTTATTGTGGCCAATCGTTTCTTTTATTACCCTGATTTCAAAGGGGATTTTGAAACTTATGACCGGCGAAAAATATGTCTCTTCTCAACCCGTCTTTAGCAGAACAGACCTCGACCATTTGATTTCCCAAACAGGGCAAATTGAATTGAGTGATGAATCAAATTTAAGTACGGAAATGTTTAAAAATGCTTTAGATTTTGGCAACTTAAAGGTGCGCGATTGTATGGTTCCTCGTACCGAATTAATTGCAGTTGACGAAAGCGAGACCATTGAAGAATTGTACAAAACATTTTTGGATTCTAGGCATTCAAAGATTCCGGTTTACCGAGAGAATATTGACAACATCACAGGGTATGCGCATCAGGTTTACATGTTCAAAAAACCTAAAACCATTTTGGAAGCAACCATGCCTATTCTGATTACCAACGAAAGCCGTAGTTTACACGATCAATTGAAAGAGATGACCCTCAAACGCAAAAGTATGGCGGTTGTGGTTGATGAATTCGGGGGAACTGCTGGCATTATTACCATTGAAGATATAATTGAAGAGATTTTTGGTGAAATTGAAGATGAGTATGACACCGAGGAATTGAAGGAAACCAAGTTGGGCGATCACCATTACCTTCTGAGCGGCCGTCATCCAATAGATTACCTGAACGAAAACTACCATTTTGATATGCCTGAGGATGGTTACGAAACCTTGGGTGGTTATATTATCAGCATATGCGAAAGCATACCAGAGGAAAATGAGGTTATTCTCAATGAGTCTTTTGAAATTACCATAAAGCAAGTTAAAAATGCTAGGATTGAGGAAGTGGAAATTAAAATTTTAAACCCAACACGGGAATCCTAATGAAGGTTTTGCTCTTACACGGACCGAATCTTAACTTGCTTGGAGAAAGACAAGAATCTGTTTACGGAAGCTGCAGTTCTCAGGATATTATAAACCGTTTAAACTCGGAGTTTCCGCAAATTGATTTGCAGTATTTTCAGTCCAATAATGAGCATGAATTGATAGATAAAGTTCATGCAGCACGCAACGAATTTCAAGGACTATTAATCAACCCTGGGGCATTTTCGCATACCTCGATAGCCTTGGCTGATGCCATTCGCTCCATCAATATTCCTAGCATTTGCATACATATTAGCAATATATACCAACGTGAAGATTTTCGCCACAGCGATTTTGTTGGAGCAGCTTGCAAGGGCAGCATCGTTGGATTGGGTGTCGATGGGTACCCAATGGCCTTAGAATGTCTAATAGATTTAATTAAGCCTTAGCTTTTAGTACCACTTGGGTGGCAGCGCCTAAGACTTGTTTTAACAAAGCGGTTTGCCCGGTAAATTGTGCAGGCATTTCGATTTCGTTTTTTGCATTGTAAATGGTCAGCAGCGTGCAGTTTGATTCTTGCTCTACATTGTATTCATTGCTCAATTCAGCGCATAATTCATCAATCTTAGAATCTCTTGTGTCGCAGCAGGCCGAAAAACTAATGGCAGAATTTTGCATCACATTAATACGCACCTTGTGCTTTGCAAAATGTTCGAATATGCGGCTCAAATTGTCTTCGGCAATAAATGAATAGTTCTTGGTTGAAATGGACAAAAGCGTCTGCTGGTCTTTTACAATATAACACTCGTTTGAAAGTGAAGGCGAGTCGTTATTAACAACAGTGCCTTTGTCGTCGATATTGATAAACGAGTTAACAAACAATTGAATGTTTTTGCTTTTAAGCGGTTGTATGGTTTTGGGGTGAATAACTGAAGCCCCATAATAGGCCAATTCAATGGCTTGGTTGTAATTGATGGCATCGAGTTTAACCGCATTGTCAAACTTTTTAGGGTCGGCATTCATTACCCCTGCAACATCTTTCCAGATGGTAACGTCTTTGGCGTCTAGGCAATAGGCGAAGATAGCAGCAGTGTAATCCGAGCCCTCGCGACCAAGCGTTGTGGTATTGTTGTTTTCATCGCTGCCAATAAAACCTTGGGTAATAACAATATTGCGGTCTATGTATGGTTTTAAAATACGTTTGATGGTTTCTTCCGTTTCTACCCATTTGACATGGCCTTCTCTAAAGTTGTTGTCGGTTTGAATAAAATTGCGTGCATCTACCCATTTGTTTTTGTTGTCAATGCTTAACAGAAAATCGCTTACAATTTTAGTGGACAGCAATTCACCATAACAGATGATCCCATCATAGATCTCGTCGTATGCCGCATTTGGGTAGCGTTTTTCAACCAAACATTCCAATTCCATGAACAAATCTTCCAAATCGGAATAGATGTGGTGTTTTTGGTCACTGATTAAATCGTTGGCAATTTTATAGTGAAAATCTTTCAAATCGGCGATTATGCTGCGCTTATTAGCATCATCATTCGTCCAAAAAGCGTCCACTAAGTCCTCTAATTTGTTGGTCGACTTGCCCATTGCCGAAATAACTACCAATAGTTTTTCGCCAGAAAACCTAGCAATGATGCGACCTACGTTCCTCACAGCTTCTGCATCTTTAACAGATGCACCTCCAAATTTAAAGACTTTCATTCTTTTGATTATTTTTGCAAAAATAATTTAGTAGGACCATGAATCAAAATACACTTATCACCTTAAATCAATTTATCTCCGATCAACAAAATAAATTCCCTTTTGTGAAAGGTACTTTATCTAAAATTTTTGGTGATTTGCAATTGGCCGCAAAGATGATTAACCGCGATGTGCGCAAGGCTGGCTTAATTGATATTTTAGGTAATTTTGGCGAAACCAATGTGCAAGGAGAAGAACAAAAGAAATTGGACGTAATCAGTAACGACGTGTTTATGCGTTTGATGGATTTAAGCGGCGCTTGCGTTTGCGTGGTGTCTGAAGAAGATGAGCACATTCACTGGTGTCCGGGTGCTGAAGATGGAAAATACATCTTGGCGATTGATCCACTTGATGGTTCATCTAACATCGATGTGAATGCTTCTATTGGTTCAATCTTTTCGATATACAAACGTTTGTCGCCTGATAAGCCTGTTGACAGTCAAGATATCTTGCAAAAAGGTGTTAACCAAGTTGCAGCAGGTTATATCATTTACGGAACTGCTACCATGTTTGTGTACACAACTGGCAGTGGTGTGAATGGGTTTACCTTGGACGATTCAATTCAAGAGTTTTGTTTGTCGCATGCCGATATCAAAACCCCGAGTATGGGAAGCATCTTCTCAGTAAACGAAGGGAATTTAAAGGAATTCCCAGAAGGTGTTATCAAGTATATTGACCACTGCAAGGGCGAAAACAAAGAAGAAAAACGTCCTTATTCAGCGCGTTATATTGGTTCATTGATTGCAGACTTTCACCGCAACTTGTTGAAGGGCGGGATTTACATGTACCCGGGAACCACCAAAGCAACGAACGGTAAATTAAGGTTGTTGTACGAATGCAATCCTATGGCTTTCTTAGTAGAGCAAGCAGGTGGAAAGGCGCACAGCGGAACCCAAAGAATTATGGAAATTCAACCAGAAAGTTTCCACCAAAGAGTACCTTTATTTATTGGTTCAGGCGAGATGGTTGACCATGTTATTGGCATGATGAACGATAATAAATAATTGATTTAATCGAGATATAGAAGCGCTTTCCAAAAAGGGAGGCGTTTTTTTGTGGGTATAGTTTGCTTTCGTTTTGTGCGAATCTTAATTAGTGGAATCTTTTGTGAAGCAAGATTTGTGGTATTCAACAATCACACGTTGGGTGAGAGTCTTTTTTAGAGTGAATGTGCCCCGGTGGTAGAGCTCCTTCTTCGCACGCTACGGGTCTCACCCTGTAGCGTGAAAACCCTGACCGAATATTGATAAAGCCCCAGTACCAGAGTTTTTCGCTTCGCTACAAACACCCTACACTAGAATTTTGTTTCACAAAACACAGTGCAGGACAACGCGGTACGGGACACACGAAAATAAAAAAAACCGCCTTAAGGGCGGTTTTAATTTTCGTGGTACCTCCAGGAATCGAACCAGGGACACAAGGATTTTCAGTCCTTTGCTCTACCAACTGAGCTAAGGTACCTCAGTAATTGGGAGTGCAAAATTATTCTTTTTTTAAAGATTAACAAACTATTTTTTCTTTTTTTGTTTTAATATTGAAACTTCATTCATTTATGATCAGTCAAATAGCTTTCATCATCATTACAGCCATTGCTACCGTGCTCTGTGCAAGAAGCGCTGCCCGCATTAAGAGATACATTAATCTTGGAAAGGACGAGAACCGCTCCGACAATCCAAGTTTGCGCTGGAAAACAATGGCCTTGGTTGCTTTAGGTCAGAGCAAAATGACCAAAAGACCCCTTGCGGCCTTCTTTCATATTCTTATTTATGTGGGTTTTGTGCTCATTAATATTGAAGTTCTAGAAATATTAATTGATGGAATTACTGGCAAGCACCGAATTTTCGAACCTTTTCTAGGCGATTTTTACGGCGTTGCCATTGGTTTTTTTGAAATATTAAGCTTCTTAGTGATAGCTGCATGTGTGGCATTTTTAATCAGAAGAAATATTGGCAAGGTAAAACGCTTCAGCGGAACCGAAATGAAAGGTTGGCCAGTTTTGGATGCCAATTATATTTTAGTTATCGAAATTGTGTTGATGATGGCTTTGCTGATGATGAATGCTGCGGATGCGGCATTTCAAGGCAAATACAGCATGCCAATTAGTTCAATAATGGCGCCTTTGTTTTCTGGTATGGATCAGCACAATGCCCACATATTGGTTGAAGTGTGCTGGTGGTTCCATTGGTTAGGTATACTATTCTTTGCCAATTACGTTCCTTACAGCAAGCACTTGCACATATTCATGGCTTTCCCAAATGTGTACTTCAGCAATTTGAATCCCAAGGGTCAGATTGCCAATATGGAGAGTGTTACCACTGAGGTTAAATTAATGTTGGATCCAAACGCGCTTCCACCAGAAGGGTATACTGCGCCTGAAGGTTTTGGAGCCAAGGACGTGAACGATTTAACTTGGAAGAACTTAATGGATTCATATAGCTGCACCGAATGTGGCCGTTGCACCAGTGTTTGCCCAGCCAATATCACTGGGAAATTATTATCGCCCCGTAAAGTGATGATGGATACCCGCGACCGTTTGGAAGAAATTGGTAAACTAAAAGACGTCAATGGAGTTGACTATACAGATGGAAAGACCTTACACGACAGAACCAGTGCAGAAGAGCTTTGGGCTTGTACCACTTGCAATGCTTGTGCTGAGGCTTGCCCAGTCAATATTAGCCCTGTAGACATCATCATGCAAATGCGTCAGTACTTGGTAATGGAGCAAAGTGCTTCACCTTCAGAATTGAACGGTATGCTTAGCAACTTGGAAAATAATGGCGCTCCTTGGCAGTTTTCTCCAAGCGACAGAGGCAATTGGGCGCAAGAATAATACACATTAATGCTCTAAGAATCCATATTAAAAAGCACCATTAAATATTAAAATGATACGCTACGCACTTAATATGGAAATTAAGCCATTATTGCCAGGAATCGATTTCCGAGATGCCGTGGTTTTTATGGGCTCTTGTTTTTCTGAACACATGTCAGGTCGACTAAGTACCTTGGGGTTTGATGTCGCACCTCAAACAAATGGCGTGGTTTTTAATCCCATTAGTTTGGCCGAAGCATTTCAACGAATTTTATGGAAAGGCGATTACACAGAAGCGGATTTGATTTTTCACAATGGTTTGTGGCATGGGAAATTTCACCATGGCCGTTTTTCTGAAGTTAATAGCAGCGATGCCTTGCACAAGATGAACCATGCTCTGCATGTCCTCAAAACGTATTTAGAGCGCTGTAAAACGATTTTTATTACGTTTGGCTCTGCTTATGTATACCAATGGAATGAAAGTGCTGAGGTGTTTGCCAATTGCCATAAAATCCCTCAAAGCCAATTTAACAAACGTTTACTTTGTACAGATGAAATTGTTAATACATGGGTTGAATTGATTGCAGGCATACAAGCGCGGCATGCTCAAGTTCAATTTGTATTCAGTGTTTCACCTGTCAAGCATTTGCGCGATGGGGTGGTAGAGAACAATTTGAGTAAATCGACTTTGCTTTTGGCCATTCATGCTTTACAAAATCAATATCCCAACTTGGCGTATTTCCCGGCATTCGAGCTGGTAAACGACGATTTGCGCGATTACCGTTTTTATGATAACGATGGCGCCCATCCAAATGCAATGGCGGTCGAGCATGTCTTCCAGCAATTTAAGGCAAGTTATTTCAATTCTAAAACGCAAGAGTATATTCAAGAAATAGAAAAATACCAAGCCCTGTCTAAGCATAGAATTCAAAATGCCAATGCTGAAGATGGGATAAAGTTTATGAAAAAACTAGAAGACTTCAGAACGGAATTGGAGACTAAATACCAAATCGTTTTGTAAGTTAACTAGAACAATTCGAAGCTGAAAGTTTGTTTTACCTCGCCACCTTCTTTTAACTCCACTTTATATTTGCCTTTTTTGTATGAAGGTATTTGGGTGAAATTCTCTTTTATTTTTTGCTGGACGCCGTTAAAAGTCACTGACTCTTTAATGGTATACAAGTCATCAGAATTGCTTAATCTGCTGTTGTTGTTGCTAAGCACTATACCATCTGGATCCATAACACGCACCATATAATCTTTTTTAACTGCTTTGTCTGTCAACTTGTTGCCAAGTACATCAAAGGTTATTTGTAAACGCTCAACTTTCTTAGATTTGTATATAGGTAAATAAACGCCTTTTTTTATGTACATTGGTGTAACTATAACGGGTCCTACACTTGGTTGAGCGGCAATATTCACTTTGTCATTTAATATGCGCTTCTGACTTTCAAGTGCTGCAATTTTGTTTTCTCTTTCTTGCAAACGCGCCAAGTAATCATCATTTTGGTTAAGCAGAGAATCCATTTGTGATATGAATGCCGTATTTGCTGCACTTAATCGGGTTATACTGTCTTTCAATGCCCTTAATTTTCCTGTGCTGCCTCCGTTAGCAACCATTGCGCGTAAAGATGAAATTTTTGCCATCGAAGCATCCAATAATTGTTTCAAGCTGTCGGTGTCGTTTTGGTAAAGGGCAATTTCAGTTCTTAAACCTTCCACCTTTTTTTCTTCTTCCGATAGGGCAGCATATAAACTGTCTTTTAGATTATGGTAAGCACTTAAAGAATCAATCTTAGAATTGGCAATTGCTTTAGCCGTTTTCTCTTTGCTCCACAGCATGAAATTTCCAATTCCTGAACCAATTACCAATAGCAACAAAAGTGCGATTACGACACCTTTGCCCTTGCTTTTTTTTACTGGGATTACTTCGTTTTCTTCCATTTTAAATCTGTTGATTTTTTAGCAAATTTAATAAATCTGCCGGACTTATTTTTACTTGTTTGATTTTTAGTCGTTTGCCTGTTAGTATTCCCAAAGGAAATTGATTGAGGAATATTGACTCATTGATTTTTTGAGTCGATTGACCAACAAACCAATTGATTAAATTCCTTTGATTAAATGATTTTAACTCCGCTGGTTTTTCTCCATAGTTGAGGGTAATTAACTGTATGCGGTCTGCGTAATCGCGTGCAATAATTCTTAAAGCTGCGGTATCTTCTTTAAAGCCAACTTGGTCGAAACGCCATACATAAATGTACAATGGTTTTTTCTTGTACTTCTTTATGGATATTTTTCTTGGGGTTTTATCGGTGCTTAAAAATTTAAACTTTTTAAGTTTTGAGCCAAGCACCAATGAACTGTTTGTTTTGGCATCCTTGTCTTCTTGTATGCTCATGTATGCGCCCAAAGGTTCAATAAAATTAACATAAAACCGCTTGCCATTTCTTTCAAACCAAGTTTTGTTTGATTGCAAATTGACATTGATTGGGTTGTCTGGCAATACGTAGGTTTGGTAATCACCAACTATAATTTGATCTATCCCTTCGTCGTTGTATAAACCATTGCAGTTTACATCTTTCAAACCAATTCTAAAACTGTCATTCTCGAATTTCAAATCACCAGCAATGGTGTTCAATCTCATTTCTTTGAAACTGTATAAGGCGCCTACAAACTTTTTCTTGCCACTGTTCTCTTTGTAGAAATCATCAAGCATTCCAAGGTATTTGCTGTTGTATGAAAAAGAAAATCGGCTGAAATTTACAGTGTACTTTGCGTTTCTGTTGTTTGGATTGATTAAAGTAATGTCTTTTTCATTTGCATTGGAAGCAAACGTATCGGGCGCTCCATCATCACTTAAATCTAAGTTGTGGTTTTTGTCAATCCAAAGCAAAGCAGGTCTATTATACTGCCTTTGGTTGTTGCCTATCACCATTAAGGTATAGCCTTTTAGGTCTTGACGGCCTTGTAAAGCACCGAAAAATACATAGGCGTATGAGGTATCAATTATACCTTGCATATTGGGAAGTTTAGGGGTAAACCTAGCGGCTTCTTTTTTTGTTTCTACGCCAATACCACTTGGGTCTTCAAATACAGGACCTGTGTATTTATAAACCGCTACAATTGCTTGCATTTTTTTGCCTTTCTCATCTTGAACAATCGTGTTTAAAAAAACTTTATGTACAGGTGTTTGGGCACTCATTTTAGAGGCCAATAACAGGAGAAAAATTAGACGAAAACGCAAACTCATTTTAGTCTCTTCTGTTCAAGAACATCATGATAAAGTACATCAAATTGGCAAGTGCTCCAGCTGCAGCAACAACATAAGTCATAGCCGCCCATTTAAGAGAATCTTTAGCACCATCGTATTCGCGGGTAGTAACCACACCATTGCTTTTCATCCAAACCAAAGCACGCTTGCTGGCATCGAATTCAACAGGCAGGGTTACCATGGCAAATAAAGTTAAGAATAAATTGGCTACAATCAGCACCAATAAAACAGTGGTCCCAACTGGGTTTTTAGAATAGAACAAATATCCGCCTGCAAACAACATAATCATGTTGGCGAAGTTCATTATGCTGGCACTTATATTCACAAGAGGAACAAGTTTGCTTCTCAAACCTAGCATAGCATAGGCCTCAGCGTGTTGAACGGCGTGACCACATTCATGCGCTGCAACAGCCGCCGCGGCCGCATTGCGCTGATGGTATACCGATTCGCTCAAGTTAACGGTTTTGTTCAAAGGGTTGTAATGGTCGGTTAATGCCCCGGCTACATGCGTTATTTTAACGTCTTGTATGCCATGGTCAGCCAACATTTTTGCCGCAATTTCGGCACCCGACATGTTGTTTTGTAAATTTACTTGTGAGTAAAATTCAAACTTCTTTTTCAATTTGCTGCTCACCCACATACTTATGAGCATAACAACAATTCCGATAATCAAATAGATTCCCATATTGTATAAATTATTTATTTAAATATTTTAAAAATGACAACAATGAGGCCGACAATAAACATTAAGATAGAAATTCTATTAATGCCGTGCATCATTCGAAGATATGATTTGTTTTCTTGCCCAAATTCAGGTTGTTTTTTGAAGCTTATGTATGACCAGATTTTTTTTAGCATGTGTAATTAAAATAAAGGTTGGTAAGGAATTTTAGCGTTTACGACAATGGCAGTTTGAAACCGACCCTTGATGCCGTCGTATAGTTTCATGCATTCGAATTTTGAGACGAACAACCCGACATACACTTTGAAGTTTGGTTCATCCCAAACAACTTCACTGAAGTAGCGGTACTCTGCATCAAATTTTACTTTTACGCCTTCTGCGCGCGAACGGCTGTCGCCATTGAAGATTAAGATATGGTAACCTTTGGTTGTGGCATCTGGGTTTTTGCGTTGCGCTACACGAGAGGCCAATAAGCCATCCAAACCATCAGGTTTGCTTACCACAACTTGTGCTTGTGTTTGACTAAAATACAATAGACTTAAAAAGCCTAAAAACATTTTGATTTTCATATTAGCGTTTCTTTTGTGAATCCCTCTCAATTTTACGTCTTTCAGCTCTGCTCATTCCACCTCTGTCCTCTGCATCTGCATTGCCCATCATGCCTTCTAATGGATTCGGCATACTGTTGTCTGAACTGCTTAGCTTCATTTTGCTCAAATCGGTCTTGGCAGGTTCTTTAGCTTTTTGAACACCTTTGTTGTCTTCTGCAGCAATTTGTGCTTTAAACAACATCGATAATATTTTATCATTCATGCGACCAATCATGCTTTGGAACAATTTTACCGATTCGATTTTGTAAATCAACAACGGATCTTTTTGCTCAAATGTTGCATTGTTAGCCGATTGTTTTAAATCATCCAATTCTCTTAGATGGTCTTTCCACTCATCATCCAAAGTTTCCAAACAAACATTCTTTTCGTATTCGACAGTTAAAGCTTCGCCTTCAGTCTGTATGCATTTCTTTAAGTTAATTGGAATGCCAAAATTCTTGATGCCATCAGAGAATGGAATCATCACAAATTCTACTTTGTCGCCTTCAGTGGTTTGAATTTTTTTCAAAACGGGCAAGGCTATTTCTCTTACTTGTTTTTGTCTGTTTTGGTAAGACTCAATTAAGTAATGGTATAAATTATCGCCTAATTCTTCTGTTTTGCCAGACTTGAATTCATTTTCGTCAAACGGCAATTCAAGTGCAAATGACAAGGCCATTTCTAATGACAAGGCTTCATAATCGTCGGCTTGTTTTGCCACATGGATTTTGTCATCACACCAGTCGGATAGCATGTTTTGAATGTCTAGTGCCAAGCGGTCTCCCAACAATGCGTTTTTACGACGTTTGTAAACAACGGTTCTTTGTTTGTTCATCACGTCGTCATATTCAAGCAAACGCTTGCGCATTCCGAAGTTGTTTTGTTCCACTTTCTTCTGACTGCGTTCAATGGTTTTACTCATCATAGAATGCTGAATAACTTCCCCTTCTTTGTACCCAAATTTATCCATTAATTTAGAAGCTCTATCGCTACCAAATTTACGCATCAAATCGTCTTCCAATGACACAAAGAACAATGACGATCCTGGATCACCTTGTCTACCTGCTCGACCTCTTAACTGTCTGTCAACACGTCGAGAATCGTGGCGTTCTGTGCCAATAATGGCCAATCCACCCGCTTTTTTAACGTCTTCACCAATCTTGATGTCGGTTCCTCTACCGGCCATATTCGTAGCTATGGTTACAGCAGCTGGATTACCTGCTTCCGCAACAATTTCTGCTTCACGTTGGTTTTGTTTTGCGTTCAACACATTGTGTTTGATGTTGCGCAATTTTAACATCCTAGATAACAATTCCGAAATTTCAACCGAAGTGGTACCTACCAGAACTGGACGGCCTTCAGAAGTCATTTTAACCACTTCATCAATTACCGCATTGTATTTTTCGCGTTTGGTTTTGTAAATTTGGTCGTCGGTATCAATACGGGCAATTGCTTTGTTGGTTGGGATAACCACCACATCCAATTTATAAATTTCCCAGAATTCACCGGCCTCAGTTTCCGCAGTACCAGTCATACCGGCTAACTTGTGGTACATTCTGAAATAGTTTTGAAGTGTAACCGTTGCAAAAGTTTGCGTTGCGGCTTCAACTTTTACATTTTCTTTTGCTTCTATCGCTTGGTGTAAGCCATCACTGTAACGGCGTCCTTCAAGCACACGACCAGTTTGCTCGTCTACAATTTTAACTTTTGCATCGGCAATAATGTATTCAATGTCTTTTTCAAATAAAGTATACGCCTTTAACAATTGGTTGATGGAGTGAATACGCTCTGATTTAACAGAGAAGTTGCGCATCAATTCACTTTTTTGTTTTGATTTTTCATCAGCAGAAATCTCTAATTTATCAATATCAGAAATCTCAGTTCCCACATCAGGAATAATAAAAAAGTCTTTTTCTTCGCCCGATTGGGTAATGGCCTCAATACCTTTCTCTGTTAATTCTACCTGATTGGTTTTCTCGTCAATTACAAAATACAAACCTGCATCAGCTTTATGCATTTCCTTTTGTTGGTCTTGCATGTAGTGGTTTTCAATTTTGGTTAACAAGGCTTTCATGCCCGGTTCGCCTAAAAGTTTGATGATGGACTTGTTTTTAGGTAAACCTCTGTAAGCGCGCATCAATGCCAAGCCGCCTTGACCTTCTTTTTCTCCTGTATCACCTGCTTCAATTAGTTTTTTTGCTTCATTTAGGAAGCCGTTAACTGCTTTCTTTTGGGCATCAACCAGTTTTTCAATTCTTGGTTTTAAGCTTGTGTATTCTTGAATATCGCCTCTTGGTACAGGACCTGAAATAATTAATGGCGTTCTTGCATCGTCAATCAAAACTGAATCGACCTCATCGACCATTGCATAGTGGTGTTTGCGCTGCACCAATTCTTCAGGACTGTGGGTCATATTGTCTCTCAAGTAATCGAAACCAAATTCGTTGTTGGTACCGTAAGTGATATCCGCCAAATAAGCTTTGCGTCTTTCGTCGCTGTTCGGTCGGTGGTAATCGATACAATCGACACTTAACCCGTGGAATTCGAAAACCGGGCCGTTCCATTCGCAGTCGCGACGTGCCAAATAATCATTTACCGTAACAATGTGCACCCCTCTGCCTGCAAGCGCATTTAAGTAGGCTGGTAGGGTAGATACCAAAGTTTTACCTTCACCTGTACCCATTTCCGAAATTTTGCCTTGGTGCAAAACCATACCGCCAATTAACTGCACGTTGTAGTGCACCATATTCCACTTAACCAAACCACCTGCAGCAGTCCATTCGTTGGCATAGTATGCTTTGTCGCCAGTAATACGCACATTCGATTTTGATTTAGACAATTCAACATCAAAAGGCGTAGCTACAACTTCAATTGATTCATTTTCACTGAATCTTTTCGCCGTTTGCTTAACCACAGCAAAGGATTCAGGCAGAATTTCTAATAATATTTTTTCTAATTGAACATCCCTGTCTTTTTCAAGTTTTTCAATGTTTGAATAATGGTCGTCTTTTTCTATGACATCATCTGCTGTCAGTTTTTCAATTTCTGACTTAATGGCATCGATTTGTGCATCTATGTCGGCAAGGCCATCAACAATGCGTTGCTTGAGTTCAATGGTCTTGGCCCTAAGCTGATCGTGGGTTAGAGAATTGTATTCCTCGAACCATTCGTTCACCTTGTCAACAACGGGCAATAGCTGTTGCACATCTCTTTCGCTTTTGTTGCCACCAAATACCTTGGCTATACTTTTAATGAGGGAATTGAGCATAAAACTGCAAATATATTATAAATTAGGGACTAAATTCACCAGATTAGACCAAAGATTAGTCCAATTTATTGAGACTGACGAAATGGCGTTCCCTGTCGGGCGTCCCGAAAGCTTTCGGGATATTCGCTTCTTTGAAGCTCTGCAATGAATCTACTGCTGGGATCCCTAAGCTCGATATCCCGACTTTGATCCGGATCTAATACTAGAAGCCCTTAAACTAGGCGTTTAGACATCTATTTTTGAATGTTATCAATAAATACTTGGCTCATGTGGCAAATTTATGTGGCTAATGTTTAATTATCAAATGCTTTCTTAGAAATTACTTGGCAAGCCGCAAGTTTTGTCTTCACAACGGTAAACAAAATTTTCTCCTTTATATTCTTTTCCTCTAAAAAGGGGTATCTCAGTATTCGTTCCAACATAGCCAAATACCATATTGGGATCTGTTTTTATAGAATCATAATTGGGGTCTTTCATGGCAGAAGATTCAGATGAAATGATATGCTGTATGCAGGGGCTTTCGGCGCGCAAACACAGAGCAGCCCAATGGCTATACCAAGGCCCCGATTTCTGCAATAATTCTGATACGCCACGCAACATTTCTACTGATATTAAGCGCCAATCTTCGCGGTCGAAATACCAAGAAAGTGTAAATAAATTATGTGCCATGATGCTGTTTCCACTGCTGATAACATCGTCGTTGATGTCAAATTTTTCAGCAATTAAATTATTGGTTTCCGTAAAAGCAAAATAGCGTTTTTCTTCACGGTAAAATAAGTGGATACATTGTTCTGTAAGAGCCTTTGCTTTTAACAAATATTTTTCATCTAAACTTGCTTGATAAAGTGAAAGTAAGCCTTCGATATTTGTGGCGTAATCTTCTAAGAACCCATCAATTTTTGCCGCGCCGTTTTTTGAAATTCTTTTTAGTTTGCCATCTATGTAAAATGCTTTATTTATACTTGATTCCAATTCAATGGCTTCTTCAAGCAGTTCTGAATTGTTGAAGTATAAGGCAGCATCGGCAATGGCTTTGAGTTGTAAATTGTTCCAAGCACTGATGCATTTGTCGTCGAGCCCAGGCGCAATACGGGCACTTCGGTAGTAGTACAATTGGGCCAAATTGTTTTCAATTGTTTCTTTAAAAACGCTTTCCTCAATGTCGAAATCTACGGCAGCTTCTTCCAAACTTTTTATGGGATACAGTATGTTTCTTCCATGTTCCCAGTTGCCAGTTTCACTGCATTGAAAATACGTGCAAAACACTGTGTGATTATCGCCTAAAATTTCTTTTAATTCTTCAAAAATATAGGTGTAATACAAGCCTTCAACGCCCTCTGAATCGGCATCTAAAGCCGATTGGTAAATACCTTCTTGGGTTTTCCATTCCTTTTTGCAAAAGTGCAAACAATCTAAAGCGATTTTTTTATAAAAAGGATTTTCACTCAAGGCAAATGCGTAGGCGTATACCGAAATTAATTGGGCATTGTCGTACAGCATTTTTTCAAAGTGGGGCGCAAACCATTTTTGGTCGACCGAATACCTCGAAAATCCTCCAGCCACCGCATCGTATATGCCGCCTAAGGCCATTTGTTTTAAAGTAAATAAAGCCATTTCTTTGGCTTCGTTTTTATTGTAAACTTTTCCGTATTTAAGTAAAAATTGCCAGTTGGACGGCAAAGGGAATTTGGGTGCCCGTTTGCTGCCACCATAGACGCCATCAAACTGGGCTTTAAAACTTTCGAAAACCAATGGGCTTAATTTTTCGCTTTCATTTCTTGCCGATTTTATAATGGGCGGCAGAGATAGGTTTTTAATGCCATGGCTTAATTTTTCGGCATACTCATAAGCAGCACTTTCTTTGTTCAACCATAAATTGTAAATGCTGTTTAGTATCTCTTGCCATTGTGCTTTTGGTGCATAGGTCATGGCGTGAATGGGTCTTTTGTCTGGCAGCGTAAAGGCATTCAATGGCCAGCCGCCACTGCCGTTTATCAATTGACAAGCATCCATATAAATTTGGTCTACATCTGGCAATTCTTCGCGGTCTATTTTAATGCAAACAAAATATTTGTTCATTAAGTCTGCGGTTTCTTGGTCTTCAAAACTTTCGTGCGCCATCACATGACACCAATGGCAAGCGCTGTAGCCAATGCTAATGAGCATGGGTTTGTTTTCGCGCTCGGCCAGAGCAAATGCTTCTTCTCCCCATTCGTGCCAATCGACTGGATTGTAGGCGTGTTGCATGAGGTATGGACTCAATGAATGTATGAGTCTGTTTGCTGTTTTATTTTCCAAAATAAAGTTGTAGTTTCGAAGTTCTTTCCATGCAAAAGTACCTGATTTTATTTTTTGTCTCAATCTTTTTTATAAACCTACAAGCCCAAGAGGAATTGGATTCCAATGGTCAAAGAGAAGATGCGCGTTTAAAAGATTTAATTTGGATTAAAGACACCGCCTTTGGTGTTTTTAAAACCAGACGCTTCACCAATTTTAAAGTGATGTTTCCATCTTATAAAACCTATAGACGTTTTATTGATACCTCCAAAGCTGGTGCCCAAAGTGATGTAACGCAATATGCCATGTACAATAATTTTTGGAACAGCTTGCGCATACAATATGTGAAGTTTGGGAAGAAGTCAGACAAGGCTGGAATAGAATGGGCCAAAACCAAGCTCGATTCATTTTGGATAGATACAGGTGGAATAGGTTACAATGAATATGCCTATGTGCATTGGATTGTTAAATACGATGGGAAACGGAAATACCATTTATCAGCTTTGTATTTAAAAATGAAAAACAAATGGTATTTAATGGATGAACTGACCTTTGTGGGTTTGGTGGTTCAGAAAAAAAGAAAAAAACTTAAGCGAAAAGACGATTAGATATGTTGGATAAAGTACAGTATATAAAGAGAGAGACGGGCCTGACAGAAAGAGCCATTCAGGCAGTGATGAAATTGCATTCAGAGGGAGCGAGTGTGGCTTTTATGGCGCGTTACAGAAAAGACCAAACGGGCAATTTGGATGAGGTGCACATTATGGACATCATCCGTTTGGATGAGGCATTTGAAGAGTTAACGAAACGCAAAGAGTTTGTTTTAGAGTCTATTAAATCGCAAGAAAAATTGACTCCAGAATTGCATCAAAAAATCAATGCATGTATGGACAAAGATGTCTTGGAAGATTTGTATTTGCCTTACAAACAAAGAAAGAAAACCAGGGCAGATGTGGCCAAAGAAAAAGGCCTAGAGCCCTTGGCGAAAATTTTATTGGCGCAGCGCGAAAGAGATGTCGATTCCATCGCGGTTCGTTATTTGAATGATGCGGTTAAAAACACAGATGAAGCCATAGATGGTGCGACAGACATTGTTGCTCAATGGATTGCCGACGATGCAGAAACAAGAACCATATTAAGGCAAGTGTTCGAACAACAATCTATTATTGAATGTAAAGTTGCAAAAGGCAAGGAAGCCGCAGGGGAGAAGTACCGCGATTATTTTGCCTATACCGAGAAAGCCAGCAACGCCGCCTCTCACAGACTTATGGCCATTATGCGTGCTGAAGATGAAGGCATATTAAAATTGAGTGTTGAACCTGATGGGCAAAGGACTTTAGAGACGTTAGACCGCAAATGGATACGCCGCGATACTGCTTGTGAAGACATAATGTTGGATGCCACCAAGGATGCCTACAAGCGTTTGCTTTTGCCTTCTTTGGAAAATGAATTAAAACAAAAATTGTTTGAAAAAGCTGAAGAGGAAGCCATTCGTGTTTTCACTGGTAATTTGCAACAACTCTTATTGTCGTCGCCACTTGGAAGCAAGCGTGTATTGGCTATAGATCCGGGTATTCGCACAGGTTGTAAAACGGTATGTCTAAACGAAAATGGAAACCTATTGCACCAAACGGTTTTGTATTTTAATTCAAGTTCTGATAAAGACCGCTCCGTTCAAGTCTTGCACCAATTGATGTCCGAATTTTTATGCGAGGCGGTGGCTGTTGGAAATGGAACGGCTGGAAGAGAAACGGCCGATTTTGTTCGCAGCCATTTAAAATCAGTGCCCGTGTTTTTGGTCAATGAAGATGGGGCATCGGTGTATTCTGTTTCTGAAATTGCCCGTAAAGAATTTCCGGATCAAGATGTTACCGTTAAAGGTGCGGTGAGTATTGGCAGACGCTTGATGGACCCATTGGCGGAATTGGTAAAGATAGATGCCAAGAGCATTGGAGTTGGGCAATACCAGCACGATGTTAATCAAAATAAATTAAAAAAATCGTTGGAAGAAACGGTGGTTAGTTGTGTAAACAAAGTGGGGGTTAACCTCAATACTGCGGGTGAAGAATTGTTGAAATACGTGTCTGGTTTAGGACCCGTTTTAGCAAAAAATATCGTGCAATTTAGAAATGAGAATGGCGAGTTCAGTTCTCGAGCCGACTTGAAAAAAGTGCCGCGTTTGGGTGACAAAGCTTTTGAACAATGCGCAGGATTTTTAAGGGTCCCTAATTCAAAACAAAAATTAGACAATTCAGCAGTGCATCCCGAGCAATATCCTGCGGTGAAGCAAATGGCAAAATTGGCGGGCATGGAGGTCGACGACTTGTTAGGCAATCCACAAGCGATAATGAAATTGCAAAGCATGCAGAATATCAAAGAGCAGGTGGGTGAATTTACCTTCAACGATATGCTTAAAGAGTTGGAGAAGCCGGGACTTGATCCGCGCGAATCATTGGAAAATGAAACCTTCGACGACAAAATCCGGAAAATGGAAGATTTGGAAATTGGCATGATCATAAAAGGGGTTATTAGCAACATCACCAACTTTGGAGCCTTTGTAGATATTGGCATAAAAGAAAATGGATTGTTGCATATTTCTGAAATGTCAAAAACCTTTATTAAAAGTCCAAACGAAGTGGTGAAGCTTAACCAACACATGAGTTTTAAAGTGAAAGAAATTGATATGCCAAGAAAACGTATTTCTTTGACGCTGAAGTTTTAAACAAATTCAATTGTAAAAGAAGATTCTTTACTTGAATTTTCAATTTCAAACAGACCCATTTTTTTGAAACATTTTAGGTCCTTTTTTGTTTAAAAGGATAAGATGGCTACAAAAAATCCTAAGACCGCTAAGAATATTGCAGACAAAATTGTTGATGCGTATATTGATTATGTGTTAACAGAACAGAAAGAACCTGCATCTATCTATGCATTTGCAAAGCATTTGGGCATAGAAGAATCTGAATTTTATCAGTACTACAATCACTTTTCAGACATTGAGTCTGGACTTTGGAAGGATGCAGTGAACTCTACCATTAAAAGTTTAAAAGAATCTGCGGAGTTTTCAACCTATACCGCCCGCGAAAAAGTATTGGGCTTCTTTTATACCTTTATTGAGGTATTAAACAAACGCCGCAGTTTTTATGTCTACAGTTTGGGTAACAACAAAATGCATTTTAAAACACCTGAAGGCATTAAAATGCCAATTATGGATTTTGCCAAAGAGGTGATACAAGAAGGCTTGGCAGGCAAAGAATTGGAAGAACGCAAATTCTTAAGTGACCGTTACCATGAGGCCGTTTGGTTGAATGCTTTATTTATTTTAAAATTTTGGATAGAAGACAAAAGCCAAGGTTTTGAAAAGACGGATGCAGCCATCGAAAAATCGGTCAATTTGATGATAGAATTAATGGGCAAAAGTGCTTTAGACAGCATGTTGGATTTGGGTAAATTTTTATTTCAAAACGGCATGAAATCACCTTTTAAAATGTAAGTTTTTACTTGCATCAAAACTATGAAAGAACAAATTAAAATTCCTACCTCTAAAATACAACGCGCCGCTAGTTTTGCCGGGGCTGGCGCTAAAATAGGAGGCAACTACTTAAAATATTACATCAAAAAGGCAGTTAATTCAGACACCCAACGCGACGAATTAAATGAAGACAATGCAGAAGATATTTACGACACATTAAGCAAGCTAAAAGGCTCTGCCTTAAAGGTTGCACAGATGTTGAGTATGGACAAAAACCTGATGCCTAAAGCGTATCAGGATAAGTTTCAAATGGCTCAGTTTTCGGCACCGCCATTGAGTTATCCTTTGGTGTTAAAAACCTTCCAACAAGAGTTGGGTAAAACACCGCTAGATATGTTCCAAACCTTTGGAAAGAATGCCTTGCATGCAGCGAGTATCGGACAGGTGCACAAAGCCACTATTGACGACAAAGTGTATGCGGTAAAGGTTCAATATCCTGGCATAGCAGATAGTGTGAGCAGCGATTTAAAATTGGTGAAACCCTTGGCCACAAGAATATTAAATTTGAAGGGCAAGGACATTGATAAATATTTTAAGGAAGTAGAAATTAAATTGTTGGAGGAAACCGACTATAAATTGGAATTGCGTCGCTCGAAAGAGATTTCAAAAGCCTGTGCCCATATACCGGGTGTGATTTTCCCAACTTATTACAGCCAATACAGCAGTGCCCGTATTTTGTGCATGGATTGGATAAATGGCGTTGCTTTGTCGGAGTTTGTAAAGCAAAATCCTACCCAAGAAGAACGCAATAAAATCGGTCAAGCCATTTGGGACTTTTACATGTTTCAAATATTCGAATTAATGAAGGTGCATGCCGACCCGCATCCAGGCAATTTTATTGTAACGAAAGACTTGCAATTGGGGGTTATAGACTTTGGTTGTGTGAAAGAAATTGATGCCGATTTCCATAAAGACTATTTCATGTTGTTGGACTCTGAGTCTATAGAAAACGACGAATTGTTCACCAAGATTTTATACAAATTGGAATACCTTTTAAAAGAAGACAATGTGCAAATTGTTCCCATCATGAAGCGCGCATTCAAAGACATGCTGGTCCTGTTGGGCAAACCATTTAATGCCGATATATTTGATTTTGCAGACGATACCTATTTTAAAAGCATTTACGATTTGGGCGAAAAATTTAGCAAAATGACTGAGATCAAAGAAGCCAACGGCGCCCGTGGACCGCAAGATGCGATATACATTAACCGAACCTGTTTTGGATTGTACAGTGTGTTGAATATTTTGGGGGCGAAGGTGAAGACGGGGAAGAGGGGATAGGGTTTAGGGGATAGGGTATAGAATCGTTCATTCTAATCAACGTAAACGTATACCACATCATCGCACCAATGGCGTTGTTGGCGAGGAACTTAGCGAAGCGCTTTCACGACCAAAGGGAGTACACCAACAACATGTTTTCATTTATTGAGATGCTAAGATTAATACACGTATTTTTTATTCATTCCAAACTGCCCCAAGCAGAAACGGTAGCCCAGATGCGTTGTCGTGATGTCGTAAAGAACTTGAATACATGGCGAGCGGCAGTAAGCCCATGTGCTAATTAATAAGGATTACGATGTTCATACGCAGCTGGCTATAGTAGATGCTTGGAGATGGCAGCCTTCAAATATGTAAATCGAATTCATCAATCGTTTTTATAGCCACATTCGTTGGGCTTATTTTGTAGAGTATTTCAAACCCCTTATCTTTGTATTAACCTATGATTTCAGACAGCTATATATGTTACGATATTGAGCCTTTTGCACCCAATGTGTTGGTGTCGGAGGCCGTTCGTAAAATGAACAAGCAACATTTAGATTTGATGCCAGTGGTAATGAATGAGCGTTTGATCAATTATGTTGCCATTGAAGATTTGGAAAATATGGATGATAAAGCCACGCTTGGGGATATGAATTTGTATGCACCTATTTTGCCATTTGTTACCTTAAACCAACATCTTTTAAGTGCTTTAACGCATTTGAAAACTTTGAATGTGTCGCTGATGGCGGTGCTCGATGAGAATGGAGTTTACCAAGGGGTTTTAAAAACCAGAGATGTGGTAAAGGCATTGAGTTCCAGTTTGGGCATTAAAAACAGTGGCAGTATTATTGTTTTACAAGTCAAGCCAATTGACTATTCTTTAAGCGACTTGTCTAGGATTATTGAATACAGCGATGCCAAGATTTTAGGGTTTTTTATCTTCGAAGTTGAGGGCAGTGATGAATTAGAAATACATTTAAAATTAAATACCACCATTTTGAAGCACGTGCTGGCTACGCTGGAGCGTTACGATTACAAAGTGCTGCGATATTTTAACCGAGAGGATCCAGCAGATGACATGGATTTGAGGTATGAAAATCTAATGAAGTTTATTGATGTGTAAGGGCCTAAGAAAAAAAATATTTTTTCTTGCTTTCATTCAAAGTTTATTTCTGCAACTTGGGTATGCTCAAGTAACTGACACCTCGTTTACCGTTGATTCTATTCACATTGCGGGGAATAGAAAAACAAAGGCTCAAATTATTTTAAGGGAATTAAGTTTCAAAAAAGGAGATACCATTCACAAATGGTCTTACCATCAAGTGCAGAGCAGGAAACAACTGATTAATTTGTTTTTGTTTAACGAAATTGTGCTGCGCAAAGTTGGCAATACAATATACATTGATGTGAAGGAGCGCTGGTATATATGGCCGAAACCTAAATTGGAGTATGCCGATAGAAATTTCAACCAATGGTGGCTGAGCAAAGACCCCAAGCGTTTAATTTACGGATTGAATTTGGAATGGTATAACCTGTTTGGGCGCAACCAAACCTTGGCCTTAAGCCTCATCAATGGGTACACCAAAATGGCGTCGGTAAATTACAAGGTGCCCTACTTTAATAAAAAGCAAACTTGGGGTTTGCAGTTTACGGCCCAATATAGTTCCAATAAAGAAATATGGTACAAAACGGCCAATGACAAGGTGCAGTTTTTCCGCGACCAGGACCTTGAAATGATTCGCCGCAGCGGTGCGGAGATATCGTTTACGCACAGACCCAAAATATTTTCCTATTTGAATTTTTACGGCGGGTTCAGGCATTGGCAAGTGGCAGATACTGTAAGCGATGCTTTTGTCAACAGAAACTATTTGTTAGACGGGAAAACCAAGCAAACAGAGGTTTATGCAGGGGCATTGTTTACCTACGACCACAGAGATTTTAAAGGTTTCCCTTTGCATGGCGATTTGTTAAAGGTGAATGCTGAAATAGCGAATTTTCCTTTACCTCAGTTCAGAGGGCTTCAGACGTTTTTATTCAAAATAGCGTATTCGAAATACATTCCAATAACAGGCAATTGGTTTGCATCAGTGCACGTGTCGGCGAGGCATTACAGCAATTATTACCCACAGTACAGCAAGATTCAGGCACTTGGTTATGGCAAGGATTACATCAGGGGTTATGAGTTAAATGTGATTGATGGTTCTGAATTTTTATTGGGCAAGGCGGAAGTGAAATACCGTTTTTTAAACCGAAAGTACAAGTTCTTACCGAAAGTTAAGAATTATGAGCAGTTGCCCATTGCTTTGTTTTTGAGCACTTATTTTGATCTGGGTTATGTGTTAAACAATGGCATAACAAATTACGGTTCGACAGACCAGAACGTATTGCCCAACAGTTGGCAAAATGGTAAGGGTTTGGGCTTAAATGTGCTTGCGTTTTACGACTATTGCTTGCGCTTGGAATATTCGTTTGACAAGTATATGAGCAGCCGGTTTTATGTAAGTTTTGTGGCGTCGATGTGATGGGGTGATATAAATCATTCCATAATCCTAATTTTGTAAGTATTCAAAACATTTCCCTATCTTTGTAATTGAATTGAAATTTAAAGCACTCATATTGGCCTTTGTGTTCCTCTTTGGAGGAAGTGGATTGAGCATTGATATTGCCAAATGTTGTGACCATATTTCGGGTGTTAGTCTTTCTTTAAAATCTAAAGACGAAGCCAAGCAAGACGATTGTTGCAGTAAAATTAAACCCGTTTCTAAAAAATCATGCTGCTCTGAGCAGTTGATTCAAATGGTGATTAATCCTGTAGTTGGTCTTCAAAAAACGGTCGTTCATGTTTTTAAAACCTTCGAAGCAAAATTAGACCGCCGCTCAGAATTGTGCATACTTGCACCTGATCCTTTTGAGTTGAATGTGTCTGTCTTCGAGTCGTTCGACCATTGTTACCCCATACCTGTTTTACTGCGCAAACGCGTATTGCAAATTTGAGCTTCAAAGCATTTTGAATCTGTGCTTTTTGCCGTTTGAAATGCATGGCTGTCTGTGTACAGTTTGAACTTAGGATATCTGCCCGCCTAAGATGGAAAGCAGGGTTGCAGGGTGTTGATTTACCATCTTTAGTCTGTAAATCACAAACAAAAAATTTAAATACATTTATCATGAAAAAAATCATTTTATTGGCATCATTTGCCATCATCGCTACTGGCGGAATCTTATATGCAGTTAACAACAACAAAAAAGCATCTTGCTGCGCATCAAAAGAAAATTGTTGCACAGAACAAAGCTGTGGAACAGAGTGCACTTGTGGCACTGAGTGTTCAGGTGAAGATTGTGCTTGTGGTTGTACTTGCTGCGAATAAATAAATCAAATTTGGAGTGCCTCAAGCAATTGAGGCACTCTTCTTATCTTTAATTAACTATCAAAAAAATGAAATTATTTTACACCATTTTAGCCGCTGCCTTATTGTTTACAGCGTGCAAAAAAGAAACCATTATTGAAACTGGAACGCCTGCACCAACGAGCGGCAATTTAAACATCACCATGAAGAATATGGTGGGTGCAGAAGACTTGGTACTGTCTGACTTGCGTTACACAAACGCTGCTGGAAATTTATACAGCATCAACCTTTTGAAATATTACATGAGCAATGTGGTATTGCACAAGAAAAGAGGAGGCAATGTGAATGTCTCTATTTACAAATTAATTGATGCTTCAAATACCAGTACTTGCACCTTTAGTGCAGGAAACTTAGAAGCTGGCGATTATGACAGCATAAGTTTTGGTTTGGGTATAGACCAAGGCCGTAACCATAATGGTGCTCAGGATGGCGATTTGGACGTGTCTAAGGGCATGTATTGGACTTGGAACACTGGTTATATCTTCTACAAACACGAAGGTCAATATAAGAACAGTGCCAACCAATTGAAACCATTGATTTTTCACCTAGGCACAGATGCTGCGTATAGCGTGGTAAAATTGCCAATCAACCTCACCATCAATGGCAACAAAACCATGGAGTTGAAATTTGACGTAAACAGCGCGCATACTAGTCCTGTAAACATCGACTTCAATACCGACAACAACCACCAATCCTCTTCATCTGCTGACATGCCTTGGATTGCAAACATGAAGTCTAACCTATCGGATGCGTTTAGCTTTGTTCGCGTTTTATAAACCATGAATTCGACAAGCATGAAATTGCTTTTGAGTTGTGTGTTGCCTTTGGTATTTTTTGCCTGCAAAAAGGAAATCACAAGCACTTTAGATGAAAAGGGATTAACGCCTTATAATTTAGTTATACCAAGTGGCTTTCCGGCCATGATGATACCTTCCGACAACCCGATGACGGGGGAAGGTGTTGCTTTGGGAAAACTATTGTTTCATGACCCCATTTTAAGCGGCAACAACACACAATCGTGTGCCTCTTGCCACATAAGAAAATTTGGTTTTAGCGACAGCAGCAATCAGTTTAGCACAGGAATACAAGGACTGAAAGGCTCGAGAAACTCCATGCCACTGATTAATTTGGGTTGGGCCACTCAGTTTTTTTGGGATGGTGGTGCGGCCAATTTAGAGTCGCAAGTTGTCGGACCCATTCAAGACCCATTGGAAATGCATCAAGATTTGGCGGCAGCTTTGGTGGAATTAAATGCCCATCCAAGTTACCCTGCTTTGTTTAAAAAGGTGTTTGGTGGTACTCAAATTGGAACATCTATGTTGATGCGCGCCATCGCTCAATACGAAAGAACCTTAATATCGGGTAATTCACGTTACGATCAATTTAAAAGGGGAACAACAACCCTAAGTCAGTCTGAAATGCGTGGCATGAATTTATTTCAAAATCAAAACAAAGGCGACTGTTCGCATTGCCATGTGATGGGTGGAACGTTTACTGATTATGATTATCGGAATACGGGTTTGGACAGCATAGCTGTAGATAAAGGAAGGGAATTAATTACTTTAAAACCATTAGACCGTGGTAAGTTTAAAACTTCAAGTTTAAGGAACATAGAAGTTACTGGACCATATATGCACGACGGCCGATTTAAAACATTAGAGGAGTGTGTACAGCATTACAATGTTGGTTACCATTACACACAAAACTTAGATCCCAATCTTGTAAACAGTGTAAAGGGTAGGTTGAACAATGCAGAGGTGCAAGACATCGTTGCATTTCTGAAAACGCTTACCGATACTGAGTTTTTGAGTGCGGAGTAATCACTTCAAATAAACAAATAGACATAAAAAAAGCTTTCCGAAAGGAAAGCTTTTTTGTTATAATGTTTTTTTTATCCATTCATACTCACTAAGAACTCATCGTTGTTCTTGGTGCCTTCCATGTATTTAAGCATGGTTTTCATGGCTTCTTCGCTGTTCATATCGGCTAAGTGGTTGCGCAATACCCAAAGTTTTTGCAGGGTGCTTTTGCTTAACAACATGTCTTCTCTACGGGTGCTAGAACTTACTATATCAATGGCAGGATAAATACGTTTGTTGCTTAGTTTTCTATCCAATTGCAATTCCATATTGCCAGTACCTTTAAATTCTTCGAAAATTACCTCGTCCATTTTAGAACCAGTTTCTGTTAATGCCGTTGCGATAATGGTTAATGAACCACCATTTTCAATGTTACGCGCAGCACCAAAGAAACGTTTAGGTTTTTGAAGGGCATTTGCGTCCACACCACCAGATAAGATTTTACCAGAAGCAGGTTGAACGGTGTTGTATGCGCGGGCCAAACGGGTGATAGAGTCTAATAAGATTACCACGTCGTGTCCGCTTTCGGTTAAGCGTTTTGCTTTTTCTAAAACGATGTTTGCCAATTTAACGTGTTTGTCTGCTGGTTCATCAAAAGTAGATGCAACAACTTCTGCGTTAACACTGCGGGCCATATCGGTTACCTCTTCTGGACGTTCGTCAATGAGCAAGATAATCATATACACCTCAGGGTGGTTGGCAGCAATAGCGTTGGCCAAGCTTTTTAACAATTGGGTTTTACCTGTTTTTGGTTGTGCAACAATTAATCCCCTTTGTCCTTTACCTATAGGAGAAACCAAGTCAATGATACGGTTTCCGTAGTTGGTGTTTTTATCTACAAGGTTTAATTTCTCGTCAGGGAAAAGTGGTGTTAAATGTTCGAAGCTAACACGGTCGCGTATTTGCTCAACGGTTTTTCCATTGATGCGGTCGACCTTTACCATAGCAAAATATTTTTCACCTTCTTTGGGTGGACGTATGGTACATAAAACGGTGTCGCCAGTTTTAAGACCATGCGAACGCACTTGATGGGGCGCTAAATACACATCATCTGGAGATGCCATGTAGTTGTAGTCTGAAGAACGAAGGAAACCAAATCCATCTGGAACAACTTCTAAAACTCCTTGGGTGGTAACAACGCCTTCAAGCTCAAGAAGCTGCTGCACGCGGTCGCGTTTGGCATTTTCGCGGTCTTGTCTTTCACGCTCAGCTTTTTCGCGTTCAATTCTTTGATGTTCTTGTTGTTGCTTTTGGTATTCGTCTTGAGGCTTATGCTCCTGGTGTTTATGCTCGTGAGGCTTATTGTCTTGGTTTTTGTTTTCGTTATTTCTATGCTCGTTGTTCTTGTGCTCGTGTCTGTTTTGGTTGTTGTGCTTGTGTTTTTGTTCAACAAGTTCGTTTTCTGGAGTAGGAACGGTATTGACGTCTTCAGTATTTGGGTTTTCAAGAACGATGGTTTCAGGTTCTTTTACCTCGGGTGTTGCAATCGATTCTTCAGGATCTTGCACCAAAATAATTTCTTCGGTTTCAAGACGGCTAATTTCATCGTTTATAGAGTTGTCTTGTTTAACTGGAGGGTTATTATTTGACTTACCTACTGGTTCAGGTTTCTTTTTAACCTCTTTGTTGATGCGGGCTCTAGGTTTTTTTGCTTTTGCATCCAGCTTGGCGTCGTCTTCGTTTTGGATAGCGGTAATCTTTTCAATTAAAGCTTCTTTTTCTAGGTTCATTGCACCTTCTATGCCTATGGCGGTGCCAATAACCCTTAATTCCTCAAGAGGCTTTTCTAATAAGTTCTGATTTTCCATTGATAAATAGGAATGATAATTTTAATAAATAAATTGAGACAAAAATTTGTGGGGGTGAAGAAGATTGAAACTAAAAATTAGCAGGCGATTGCCCTCTTCTACACTGCAATGATACAATAAAATCGCGAAATAAAAAATTTATTTAAAACGGCTTACGGATTTGCCTGATCGCTTTTTTTGATGGCGTTGTTCCGCTGTTTTTTAGTAAAAGGAACGGGAATGTATTTGGACGGAAACTGGTTTAAGTCTTTCAAAAGTTTGTCCAAATCAGCAGCGGTATTGTTCAAATTGTTGTACAAAGATTTGTCGTTAACCAGCAAACCAAGAGAGCCCTCGCCTTGGTTTATTTTATCCATGATGCCACTAATTTGTGTAAGTGCTTCATTGGCTTTATCCACCGTTTCTTTCAATTTAAGGGCAGCCAAATTATCTGAGGTAGTTTTCAAATTGGCTATAGTCAAACTGATTTTATCGTTGTTGTTTTTTAAGTTTTGTGTGATGCTTTCAACATTGCCCATGATGTTGCTCAATTTAGGCATGCTTTGCTCCAATATTACCGATGCGTTGTCGCTGGTGCGGGTAAATGATTTTAAAGATTTATTGAAATTAGCAAGTGAGCGGTTTAATTCGCCATTGGCTAAAATACTATCTAGAGAGGTTACAATGCTGTTAATTTTCGCATTCAATGGTTTTAATACATTGCTCATGGATTCCATCAAGGTGGTGTCGGCCATTGATTGCAAGGTTTGGCCACTTTCAGCCAACTTGGTATTTTTGCTAAACAACAAATTTAAAGCTTTGCCACCCAAAAGTGCGCTGCTCACTTTAACACTCGAACCTTCAGGAATATCAATGTCCTCATTGATTACAAAATAAACTTTGAATTTGCCTCCTGGTTTTAACAATTCAACGTCTGTAACATTGCCAACTTTATAGCCATTAAACAATACAGGAGTCGATTTGCTAATTTCTGCAACATCGGTCAATATTGCATTTAAGGTGTATTTTTTTGAGAAAAAACTACCTTGTCCAGCTAGGAAATTGTATCCTAGGACTAAAAAGGTAATTGCTATTGCAGCGAGTGCACCTACTTTAGTTTCATTTGATACTTTAAAAGCCATAATTTATTGCAAATATAAATTCAATTCATTGTATTTCCAATTGTAAACCTTTGTAAGCAACTTGAATTCTTTGAATCTGTACTTATATGCCACCGTTTGGTCATAATATGACAAAAAAAAAGGACGTTTTTTTTGTTTTACACGAAAAACGTTATTTTTACAAAATCGAAAAAGACAAGAATCATTTCAATACCAATAACGCCTCATGAAGAGATTTTACAATATATACTTTTTAATACCAATCATAGTGCTTTGCATGCAAAGTGTTAGCGCCCAAGTTCTTATTTTAGGGAATGGCAGTTTTACTGGCTCAAGTTTGGCCGGTCCTGCAAACACCAGCACATCGGCCAATGCATCTTCGCGTTATGCCTATATTTTCCCGCAATCTGTCGTTAGTGGATTGTTGGACAATGACAGCATACGCAGTATTTCGTTTATGCGCAATGGTGGTGGTGCCCTTGTGGGTACTTGTAATTTGAAGGTATATATGCGCACCACAGTAAATTCAAGTTACGGAAGCAGAAATGTAAATTGGGTCAATTTGACTGGTACAACAGGGATGAAAAAGGTTTACGATCAAAGTCCTAGTAATGATTTTGACAGTGTAAATGGTTGGGTGCGTTTGGTCTTTAACACGCCTTATGTGGTCGATACGGTATTGGGTAAAAATTTAGAGATTCTGGTCGAATACACTCAAGTTTCGTCTCAGACTTCAAATATATTTTGGAATTTTGAAAACAGTGGATCTGTAAGTGGTTATGCGGCCAATCAAACCAAATTTGTAAGAAGCAATGGCGGAACAATAACCGATACCACCAATTCTTCAACCGAATGGCATCCAACCATTCGGATCGAATTTCCAAGAACGGATTTTGATTTAAGTGTTTTAAAATTATACAGCCTGGGTAAATTGCCCATTCCCAATGGCAATCCTGACACCGTTAAAGCCATCGTTCAAAATGTAGGGAAGAAACCAGCCACTTTTAAAATGTATTTGCGAAGCAAAGGCGCAAACAATTTATACGACTCTGCAACCTACACCTTAGGATATTTAGAAGAAAAGCTCTTTAAGATGCCTCTGTTGTATCCAACAAATCTAGGCATGGATACGATAACGGCGAGTGTTCAAAATGATCAGGGAAATTCCAATAATTCAGTTTTTGGATACCGCTTGGCAACCAGCAATGTTTATTCTTACAAAGACCCTACTAAACCAATCGTTGGAGGCATTGGTTTTAATGGCACCACTGGCGATTTTGTAGCCAAGTTTTATTCTGGAACCAAGGATTCAATTAACCAAATAAGTGTAAGTTTTGCAGGCTCTAACCAAAAATTCAAATTGGGTATTTGGAAAGCCAATGGACCTGGAGGTTCTCCTGGCACCAATGTATGGACTTCTGATACGCTGCAAACTTTGCCAAGTTTTGTAACACCTGTATTGCCCCCCGTTCCAATTCAAGGAAGTTTTTATGTGGGTGTTAGACAAATTGGGACTGTGAATGTCGCCTTTGGTTATCAGCCAGAAGTTCCAGTGCGACGTAAAACTTTTTATTATGCAGCGCCAATGGGCGACACCGCTTGGGTTGACTTTGCCCCGGATGCACCATTTAAATTTGCCATAGAGCCACGCTTGCAATCGGTAAATGATGTGGCGCCCATTAAGGTGTTGGTTCCGAAGGATACGGTTAAGCTTTTGAATATTGTTAAAATGGCGCCGAAGGTTAGCATTTTAAATTATGGTTCTGCCAATCAAACCAAGAAATTTAACATCAAATTAAATATATTTAGGTATGGTAATTTGGAATATACCTCGACCAAAAGCGATTCATTAAGTTCTGGTTTGAAACGCACCATAACGTTTGATTCTAGTTTCTTGCCAACCCAAGCCGGTGACTATGATATTCAGGTGATGACACAACTGTCGAATGATGAGATGCGGGACAATGACACCTTGCGCAGTAAGTTTATAGTCGCAGTGTACAAAGATGTTGGTCCAACCACTATTTTTGATCCCTCAAGCGGATACGACTATGAGCAATTTGTTGACACCATGTATCCCACGGTATTTATTCAAAATTATGGATTAGATAAACAAGGGCCTTTCAATGTGCGCGCCGAAATATACGACAGCAGCAATGTCTTGATTTATTCGGATGTGAAATCTTTCACCCTGACACCTTTGAACAGCATATTGGCTTCATTCAAAACTTTCCCCTGCGATGTTAAAGGTACTTACTATTTTAGGGCCTACTCCGAATTGGGTATTGATATCGATAAAACCAATGATACCGTTAGACGAACATTTAAGATTGTGCGCAGCAATGATGTGGCGATAACGTCTATTGTTTATCCTTCAAACAATCAAAGTTTATCTCCTCCAGTAGCCAGTAAAAACCCGGAGGCGGTCTTGGAGAATTTGGGCGACTTTAACCAAGCAGATCCATTTACATCGATATGCGATATATACTATAAGAATGCTTTGATTTACCGAGATTCCATCTCCATTAATTGCTTTAGAACCATTCCGCAGTCATTAATTTTCAAAACATTTAAACCAACACTGAAGGGTTATTACAACATGATGGTTTATTCAAATTTAGGCTTAGACCAGTTCCGTGGAAATGACACTTTAAAAAGTGTTTTTGCAGTGGGTGTTCCTGATGATGTTGAATTGGTTTCTATTTCGCCAAACATCAACAGTGTTTTGCAATTAAATAGGGTTTATCCAACCCAAGTGACAGTCCGTAACAATGGTTATTCTCCTCAGAACACCCCTTTCCCTCTAATATTTAAAGTAAGTAAAGGTGTGAATCTTCAATATTTAAAAGTGAAATTAATTACCATAGACAGTGGTGAGACAAAAACATTTACTCTAGATACCACTTTGAAACTAGACGATTTGAGTCAGTACAATGTTGAGGTTTATACCAGTTTGAACAAAGACTTCATTAAGAAAAATGACACCATAAAAGGGTTTTACAATACAGCCAAATCAAATGACATTGGCGCTAGCAGGATTGTTTTTCCGACGCTAAATGACACCTTGTTGACCAATATCCAAAATGTTGAAAGTGTAGTTGAAGTGGTAAAATATGGCGATAGTTCAGTGTCTGACCGTTTCAGTGCGACCTTGCAGATATTTAACAAGCAAAATAAAGTGCTATTGTATCAAGTGAAACTCGATTCGAGCATGAATGGAAAAGATACTTTGCGTTTGAAGTTTCCATCTTTTGGTATCGGCTCGGTCTTGTCTGTTTCGCTTAAAGCATTTACCACTTGGACAAAAGACCAATACAATTTAAATGATACCTGCAATGGAGAAAGTCGCTTTATGGTCTTGTATGATGCAGTGGCGGTTTCAGTTACCAAACCATTGAATTTGCAAACCTATTTGAAAAGTGAGCCTTCAATTACCCCGCATGTCCGCATCAACAACGGTTCGAAAAAAGCCTTAAGCGATTTTTATGGCGTCTTAAAAATAAATGAATTGGATACGGTTAATCTGACTGAGAAATTGGTTTACATTGACAGCACCTATGTTCAGAATTTATTGCCTAATGAAAGTCGTGAAATAGATATGATGAAAGTCTTGTCTTTTGCTGGTTTAAACAAGGGCAGGTACAAAGTGTTTTTGAATGTGTACTATCCGATGGACCAAGTGCCGAGCAACAACGTTTTACAAACTACATTTAGGGTGGATGAAAAATCAAGTATAGTATTTGATTACACTGGGGGCATAAACTTGTATCCAAATCCAAGTAAAAATGTATTGTATGTGGACCTATTGGATGCAGAGCTGCTCAACGAGAAAATCGAGATTGTTGATATTCATGGCAAAATTGTAAAGACTTTGCTTGCCGACCAAGCCAAGCTGGAGATCAATACAACTGAATTGTCTTCTGGAATTTACACCCTTAAAATCGGTGTTCGGTTGATAAAATTTGTTGTAGAGAAATAGTAATTATCTACCTTTGCACAACTATGTTAGAAGCAATTGTGCATCAGAAAACCATAAAGGTTGACATTCAAGGAAACAAAGCCACAGTAAACGGAAACGAATCATTGATGGATGTCATTTCTGTGCAAGATGGTAAATTTTTTCATTTGATTTACAAAGAGCATTCTTATTATTTTGAGATCTTGTCTTTTGATGCTGAGTCGAAAACCTATAAGATTGGATTTGATGGCAGAACCTATGAGGTTGGCATTAAAGACCGTTTCGATCAGCTCTTGCACAGCATGGGGCTTGATCAAGTGTCGAAGCCCAAAATCAATGAGGTTAAAGCGCCGATGCCAGGTTTGGTCTTGAGCATTAAGGTGAGCGAGAACCAAGAAGTGAAAAAGGGGGATGCAATTTTGATTTTAGAAGCCATGAAAATGGAAAACGTGATCAAATCGCCAATTGATGGCGTGATTAAGCAGATTGTTGTTTCAGAAAAACAAGCTGTAGATAAAAACCAAACACTCATACTATTCAACTAAATAAAAAAATCAATATGAAAAACTCAAACTGCATATGCATTATTGCCATCATGGCATTGGTTTTAAGTTCATGCGGAAGCTTGTCTATTTCTCAAAAAAGATACAGCCGAGGCTTAAACATCGATTGGTTCGCAGCCAAAGAAGACAAGGGTGCAGACCAAAAAGCAAGTGTTCGAAAGAGCAAAAAAGTAGAAAATATTTTGGTAGCTGAAGCGCCAAAAGCAGAACTATTCATTGTTGAAACTAAAAAAGAAAGTTTCGTAATAAGCCCAGTTGCTTCACCCTCAGTGGTGAAGCCAGAAGTAGTAAAATCTTCAATGGTAAAGGCAGGCAGACAGGTTAAATCCAAGTCTGCTATAGAGTCAAAAATTGTTTCTAGCATCAAAGCAAATGCAAGCAAAATGTTGCAAAAAGCGCCAATAAAAATAGCGGGTACCAATGGCATTAATCAAACAAATGATTCAGACGTAAACTTAATTCTATTGGTTATTCTTGCTATCTTATTGCCACCATTAGCTGTTTACTTATATTTCGGCGAAATAAATATTCATTTTTGGATTAATTTAATTCTATGTCTGGTTGGTGGCGGTGTTGGTGCTGTAATAGGGTACTGGGGACTCGCTGTTATTCATGCCTTGTTGGTTGTGTTTGGTATCTTTGGTTAAACCAAACTTTAACGTTGGTCGAAAAAACCAGTTTCTTATTCTAGATTAATTGTTCCTTTAATTAGGCGTGCTTATATTTGCACAAAAAATTATCAATTATGACTATAACACAGTTAGAATACATCATTGCGCTCGATACCCACAGAAACTTTGTGAATGCTGCCGACAGTTGTTTTGTGACCCAACCAACCTTAAGTATGCAAATACAAAAGCTTGAAGATGAGCTCGGGGTAAAGGTGTTCGATAGAAGCAAGCAGCCTGTTGTTCCAACCCATATTGGCGAAGATATTATCGCTCAGGCCCGCAATGTTTTAAAAGAGCATAGCAAAATTATAGAACTCATTCAAGATGAAAAAGGAATTATAAAAGGCAATTTGCGTTTGGGGATTATCCCAACGGTTGCTCCATATTTAATCCCAAGATTCTTGGTTAAGTTCTTAAACAAATACCCAGATGTGAATTTGGTGGTGAACGAATTAACCACTGAGCAAATTATCTATCAATTAAAGAACGATTTATTGGATTGTGGCATCATGGCTTCGCCGATAAAGGATAAAAATTTGAATGAGGAAGTTCTGTATTACGAAGAATTTGTAGCCTATGTTGCACCTTCTAATAAATTATCAAAAAAGACAACCTTAAAGGGAACTGATTTGGATCTTGAAGACATTTGGATTTTAAACGAAGGGCATTGCATGCGCAACCAAGTAATCAATATTTGTGGAGAGCGCAAGAAAGACACCAATAAAGCCCGTTTTGAATACCAAACAGGAAGCGTAGAAACCTTGAAGCGCTTAGTGGAACAAGATGATGGGGTTACCATTTTGCCAGAGCTATCTGTATTGGATATGGGCGACGATCAGATGGAATTGGTGCGCTATTTTAAATCGCCTGAACCGGTTCGCGAAATCAGCATGTTTACGCACAGACATTTTGTAAAAAAGAAATTAATTAAAACACTTTCTGATGAAATCATTTCTACCATGCCTAACAAAATGAAAAAGAAAGACAAACGCGATGTGGTAAAAATCTAATTCACGTTTAGATAAAATATAAAATCCCGTTCGGTATAGCCAAACGGGATTTTTTTATGAATCAATTTCCTTAATTATTTAGACATTTCTTCGGCGCATTGCATTTGCAAGCTCTTTGCCTCAGCTTCAGCTTTTTCAATATAATCAGTTCCTGAAGAAGCGTATAAAATGCTTCTGCTTGCGTTTATTAACAAGCCGCCGAAATTACTCATTGCTGCAACACAAACATCATGCACAGTGCCACCTTGTGCACCTACACCTGGCACCAAGAAAAAGTGTTGAGGGAAGGATTCTCTTAATTGTTTTAAATCGCTGGCCTTGGTAGCGCCGGTTACAAACATTAAGTTTCCTGGATTGCCCCATTGGCTTACCTTATGCATCACATGCTGGTAGATTTTTTGACCCTCAGATTCTAGTACCTGAAAATCTTTACTGCCTGCATTGCTGGTGAGTCCCAAGCAAATAACCCATTTGCCTTCGAAGGCGAAAAATGGACTTAGCGAATCTTCGCCCATGTATGGCGCAACTGTAATTGAATCAAAATTTAAGCGTTCAAAGAATGCACGGGCATACATAGAACTGGTATTGCCGATGTCGCCGCGCTTGGCATCGGCAATGGTGAAACATTCTTTAGGGATTAAATTCAAAGTTTCTTCCATGCACTGCCAGCCTTCGCTGCCGTATTGCTCGTAAAACGCGGTGTTGATTTTATAGGCTACAGCATATTTATGTGTGGCTTCAATAATGTTGCGGTTAAACTCTACCATGCCTTTCATGCTGTGTTCAACGCCTTCTGGCAATTTGTCCATATCGGTATCCAAACCAACACAAAGCATACTTTCTTTTGCTTTTATTTGTGCGATCAATTCCTCTCTGTTCATTGGGTACGAAATTAATTTAAATTTAGCATTTAACCGTAGTTCAATAAAACTTGTTGCTTTTCTTGGCTATAATCCATCTTGTAAGACTTTGAAGCAGCATTTTTAACAGAGGGGTTGTTAAAAAAGTTTTCATCATTCCTGCAGCCTTTTTCATTTTTACTTGTCTAATATTTTAACTTAAGTTTTATTTATCTTTGTAAGAATGAAAATGTTCAAGGTCTTGTTTGCGATTTTTGTAATGGCTTTAAGTGCTAAGGGGATGAATATGCCCGTGCATGCAAAGTCTTATATTGTTCAATTCTCACAAAGCAAGAGCTTAGCGGTTTTATCTGAATTGGCCGGTTTTAAATTTTCGAAAGTTGAAGCTTTGAACCAGGAGAAAACACTGTTTCTTTTTTCATTCAATGCGTTTTCTTTGCCGGAGCACCAAGCGATTACTATACTAAGAAATTTACCTCAATATGTTTTGCATCAAGAAAATGCTCAGGTTTTTTTGCGCACTACAATCACCAATGACCCTCTGTTAAACAACCAATGGCATTTGCCAATCATTAAGGCCACCGAGGCTTGGGACATTAGCCGAAGGGGTGTTAACGGGAATGGAGATACCATAGTAATTGCCGTAATAGATGATGGCTTGCATTTAAAGCACCCCGATTTTCAAGGCAATATTTGGATCAATTATGCCGACACCATGGGCAATGGCATAGACGATGATGGCAATGGTTTTATAGACGACCATTACGGTTGGAATTTTATGAACCGCAACAGCGACATCAGCGACAGTTTGTATTACAATGCCGGCCATGGAACCCCTGTTTCAGGTATCATCGGTGCAAGAGGAAACAACTCGATAGGTATTTCCGGAATTATGTGGCATGTAAAGTTGATGATTATCGATGTAAGCGACAGCAGTATGAACCCGACAATTTTCCAATCAGATGTTTTGAAGGCTTATAATTATGCCTTGTACCAGCGTAAATTGTACAACAGCAGCAACGGAAAAAAAGGTGCTTATGTGGTTGCGACCAATGCCAGTTGGGGCGTTGATGGTTGGTATCCGCACCAAGCACCATTGTGGTGTGGCTTGTACGACACCTTGGGTAAATATGGAATATTAAATGTGAGTGCAGTTTCAAACAACCAAGACAACCAAGTAGATACCGACGGCGATATGCCAACTTTATGTCCGAGTACACATTTAATCACCGTGGGCTCTACCACGCCTGGTGACAATTATTTTATGTCTGGTTACAGCACAATAAGTGTCGATTTAAGCGCCCCGGGTGCCAATGTATACAGCACCAATGCGTATACAAAATCAAATGTATTAAACAACCTTTTGTACCGCAATGGGTTTTCAGGAACATCCTTCGCAACACCTATGGTTACAGCGGCCATAGGGGTTTTGAATGCCTATGCTTGTCCGCGCATATTGGATACCATGAAAGCAAATCCAATCAAAGGCAATATCTTGCTGAGACGCTTTATTTTGGAAGGGGTGGATGTCCTGCCGGGATTAGCAGGAAAGAATGCAACGAGCGGGCGTCTAAACATTAAAAAATCAATGGATTTAATGAACCAATATTGTTTTGGTTATTTGGGTATAGAAACAGAAACTGCATTTCCCAATGTATTTGTATTTCCAAATCCGGGCAATGGACTTATAGAATTGAGTTCAGAATCGGTCATTGATAAAGTCCTTGTATTTGATGGCATGGGCAAACAAATTGAAGCCGATATTCAAGGCAACATGATAGACCTAAGCGCCTATGCCCAAGGGGTCTACTTTATACAAGTAGAAATTGAAGGTAAAAGGGAAATGATTAAATACTTGAAGTTGTAAATACTTCAGTTTTTAATAATAAAACTTCCACGCAAATCCCAATCTGAGTCTAAATGGTGCCGACGCTTGATAGGGCGAGGTAAACATATAATTATGGTAGGTATTTATGTTTTGGAAATTCTGGTTGACGTGTTCAATCTTTAAGAAAATTCTAGCAGTCTTTACTTCCGCATTGATAAAGAAGTCGATGAAAGGATAGGCCCCCACAGACTTGTCGCTTACTCTAAAGTTAACTATGCCCGGGTTGTAAAAACTGGCCTTGTAAGATGAGGTTATATTGGCGTCTAAACCGATTTGCAGAAAGGTTGCTTTTTTAAATGCGTAGGTTTGGTAGTAGAGGCTGGTTTTAGAACAAATACTCGGCAATTGCAATTGCGTTTTTAATTCATTGGACAGCACTTGGTATAAGAGTTCTTGGTGTACTTGAAAGGCTTTTAAATTGGCGTGTGCTTTGGCTACGGCTTGGAGGCACGACTGACCGACGCCGCCTTGTTTTGGCGTATTGTCTGCACCATAGTAGATAAAGTTATCAATTAAGGAATAGTTTGCCTCTAGCTCAAAAGCTTTTTTAGGAAGCGCATACGAATAGGCATTGTAAATGCTTGGACGTTTTATATTTTTAGAGATACCTACAGAAATGTTTTGGTTTCTAGTTTGTTTAAAAGCGTTTTCCCAGCGGAAGTGGTTGCTCAATACACGCGATTGCCTGAAGTCTGCTTTTCTGGCATTCGATAAAGCATTAGCATGCATGGTCCATTGATTGTGCTTGCCCCAAGTGCTGCTGTTTTTCCACTTTAGCAGATAGTCATTTTGGTTGTACCCTTCGTAGTAATAAATTCCTGAGGCCTCAGAAATAAAAAATTTTGACAATCTGAAATTAAACTGAGCATAAACAGAATTGTTGTGTGCAATGTATTGATTATAGTTTTTCGGGTTGGCCGATTGGTAAACCGCAAATTGGTCATTTTTCAAACCCGCTTTCAAAGCAAGGCTGTGCCCATTTAGAGGAGTAAATACTTCAACACTGTTACTAACTTGCGTTAGAGCGAATGAATCGGTACTTGCTAAGTCATTGTATAAATAAACACTGTCGTAAAATCCAAAGTCAGAAGATTTATCGATATAGTAATTGCTGTTTTTGAGGGCTGAAAAACTGTGGCTAATGCCCAGTTTGCCTGTACTTGTTTTCCCTGTATCAGATGTTGCACCCATAATAATCCAGTATACATGGGAGAATTTCATTTCGCGGTAGCGGTTGATGTTGCGTGCGTTGTTTAAGGAAACGGGCACGATGCGTGAGTTGTTGGGCAAGCGTTTAAAAAGTGCTTCGTTGTTTTCTGTTTGAACGATCCCACCATTTTCCAGAAAATTGGTTTTGTTCCAAGTGAAAATAAATGTAGCGGCATACCGTTGCGATTCGCTTTTGTAATAAGAGCTTAACAATAAATTTTTGCAAGACAAACTTTGCCTGCTGTAATATCCATCGTTGGAGCTGCTGTGGTAAAGCGCTGCGAGATTGAATTTTTTGCCAAAGTTTTGCGTGTGCATGGCATCGAAATCGATCATACCTCTGCGGCCGCCTTTACCTTGAGCGTATTGGAATTCGGTATAGGGAAGGGGCGTATTGTAAAAACGCGCTTGCTCAATGCTGTAATATAGGTTTTGAAAAGGATTCATACCTGCAACGATCCCTGTTTTTTCGTAGGGCCTAAATTGTAGATCCATGAAAGGGGTGTGCACATCACCAAGGTTTTGAATGGCAATATTGTTTTTCTTTGTACGGTCGTACTGCTGGAAATACAAGAGACTGCTGTCCAAGCGTTGGTCGTATTTGCTGTTGCGCAAAAAACCTTCTTGAGAAACAGAAACTGGGTCAATTCTTTTGGCTGTATCGTATAATTCCTCCGCAATGCTTTGCGCACAAATTGGATGGATTAAGATTGCGAAAAAGCAAAAGGCAAAAAATTTCATTTAATTGAAAGTGCAAAAGTAATGCAATATTTATAAATGCGCTAAAAAAGGGAATTTCTGTGTTTTTATAAGTATTTTTACTCATTTAAGGTGATGGATAGATATGAAATACTTCAGTATTGTTATGATTTATAAAAATATTTAATAAAAAATATTTGTAAAATTAAAATTCGTGCCTAAATTTGCTCTACACTATTATAGTGTTTTCATAGTTTTAGTTTTGTCAGAGACCGTGTCAGAAATGATGCGGTTTTTGGCGTCTATAGGTTTCTAGCGCTTGTTTTGGCTCTTTTGAATTATTCTTAAATGAATGCTTGGTGCAGTTTATTCCTTGGCAATATTTTTTACTCTTTTTTAAATGCGTTTTCTGTTCTGGTGATTTTCTGCCCAGTGCCTATATAAAATCTAAAATTTCAAATTTGGCGCAAAAAATGAGTATTTTTACTTAGTTTTTTTTGTAAAAATATTTTGCTATAAAAAGACCGTATTGGAACTGTTTTTTGACAGAATAGAAAGGCAGGAGTTCAATGCCATCTGCTTCGCCAATTTTGTTCCCAATAGCAAAAACAGGATGCTTGTGCTGGTTTAGGCGTCTTATGGCTTTGTTCGAATAGCGTTCTGGGTTCTCAATTGCCCCAATAACCAAAGTGTTTTTTTAGATTCATTTATTGTTTACAAGAATGCTTGATTCTGTTTTTCAAAACAAATATTTTATATGATATTCGCCTAATAATTATTTTGATATGAATATAGGCGACAAACTCAGTAATTTTAAACTTCAGGCCACCAATGGGGAGCTTTATAGTAATTTTGCTTTTGCAGATAAATATGCGTTGTGTGTCATTTTCGCAAGCAATACTTGTGAATATTCTAAAGCCTATTGGAATAGAATTATAAAACTAGCTGATCAATACGAAGAAGACAATATGGCACTCGTTGTTGTCAATTCAAATGATGAATTGCAAGATAACAATGAATCATTGGACGCAATGAAAGCTGTCTTGAAAAAATTGAAAGCAGAAAGAATGGTCTATTTAAAGGATGCTGATCAATCACTGGCTAAAAAGTTTGCTGCAACAAAAACACCTGAAGTATTTTTGTTTAATTCGAAGCGTGAATTGGTTTATAAAGGCATCATCGATGACCAATGGGAAAATGAGACACAGGTGATGATGGCTTATCTTGAAGATGCTATAGAGTATTGCTTGGATGGGATAGACATCGATTATCCGGAATTACCGCCGCAAGGCTGTGATATACTTTGGAAGAAATAATTCTAAAAGATGCCTCAAACAGTAATTATAACAGGCGCATCATCAGGTATTGGTGAAGCTTTGGCTTATCGTGCCGCTGAATTAAAACTAAATATTTGTTTAGCCGCCAGAAATCTCGAAAAATTGAACCAAGTAAAATCAAATTGTGAGCGCTTAGGGGCTCAGGTTATACTTGTTCAAGCGGATGTGCAAATTGAAAGCGATTGCCAAAGGATTATTGTTGAAACTGTTTCTGCATTCTCTGGTATTGATATTTTAATTAACAATGCTGGTATAAGCATGCGCGCTTTGTTAAAGGATTGCGACCTTTCAGTGATTAGGCAGGTGATGGACATCAATTTTTGGGGCACCGTCTACTGCACAAAATTTGCCTTGCCATATTTACTAAAATCAAAAGGCACTGTTGTCGGTGTTTCTTCCATTGCTGGGATTAAAGGTTTGCCTGCCCGCACAGGTTACTCAGCATCCAAGTTTGCAATGCATGGATTTTTGGAATCTTTGCGCATAGAGAATTTAAAAACAGGCTTGAAAGTTTTAATCGCTTGCCCTGGTTATACGGCTTCTAATATTAGAAATGCGGCTTTGAATCAAGAGGGCAAAAGCCAATCAGAAAGTCCGTTTGATGAATCTAAGTTAATGCCAGCTGAAGTGGTTGCGGAAGAGATATTTAAAGCAATCAATAAACAGAAGTCCTATTTGTACTTGAGTTTTCAAGGCAAAGCCACTTTGTTTTTAAGTAAGTTTTTCCCGCGTCTGTTGGATAAATTGGTTTACAACACAGTTGCCAAAGAAAAGGACAGTCCTTTTAAATGATTATCTTAGAAGGCTAACGGTGCCTCTGAACCAGCGCTCTTTGTCGTCGCAACCGACGTACTTAACATAAAATACATACACGTCTTGAGGCACTTCTTCCTCTTTGTATTTACCATCCCAAGCAATCTGAGGGGTATTGCTTTCAAATATTTTTTCGCCCCAACGGTTGTATATTCTTAGCATATAAGCGGAACCTGGATCAGCGTATTTGTTGCCAGGGTATACTTCATTCATGTTGTCGTCATTTGGAGAAAATGCATTTGGCATAAACATCTCATTTGGCAAGGCATCGCCAGCTTCTGAAATTTTAATGCTGTCGGCATTGATACAACCGATGCCATATTTAAAGGTAACAGTGTAAGTACCACCTGAGCTAATACGGATTTTACGGGTTGTTTCTCCCGTGTTCCAAAGGTAGTTGATCATGCTATCTGCAGCCGTAAGACTTAGTGATGACGACAAACAGATGGCAGTATCCCTGCCCAAGCCGCCATCTCTTACAGGAAATTGTGTGATCATTACAGAATCTGATTCTATACAGCCTTCTTTGGTGGTAATGGTTAGTTTTTTCTTTCCTGGCGTTGTTGCGCGGTAATTAATGGTTTCTGCAAAATCGTGCCACTGGTATTTTACAAAACCTTTTTGAGGGTATAGCCAACGGTCAACTGGGCCACAATAAAAAGTGTCGACGCCTAAATCCAAACCCGTTTGAATATGGGTTAATGCAGCGGTATCAAACACTGTGCAAAGTCGGTTCCTTACTTTTATTATATAGGTTCCAGGTATAAACGTCGTGATTTTGGAACTGGTGTCTCCTGTGTTCCAGAGATAATTGGTTTCTAGTTTGGTTTTAACAGAATAATTAACGCCATCTAAAACCACTGAAGTGCCCTTGCAGAATAGAGTGTCGTAAAGCCTTATGAGTGGTGGAGGGTATAAAACAAAAGTTATAGTATCTGTTGATGGACAATCGTTTTTATTGGTGATATTTACCCAATAGGTTCCGAGTTTAGTGATTAATACAGAATCTTTTGTACTGCCATCGTTCCATAAATAGGTTTTGTATCCTGGCTTACCAGGATAGGTAAATTGAACAAAGCTATCGCGACAGATGACCGAGTCGGGGCCTAAATTAATTTTTTCTAAGTCGTTGGTAATGTATATTGAATCGCCTGAAATACAAGGTGCTTCACTTACCGAAAGCCAATACAAGCCAGCTTTATTGACTGTAATGGTTTTAGAATTTTGACCTGTGCTCCATTGGAAAGTTTTTCCAGTTGTATTGGTAATATTGGAATAAAGCAGTTTGCTAAAGTTTCCACACACCAAGGTGTCTTTGGGAAGCTTAACCACAAATTTAGGAATAACTGTTATCTCGTAATCGCTGGTATCAATACATACCGAGCTGCTGGTAACTAAAGTGATGGTGTAGTTTCCTGGGTTTTTGTAGGTATAGGCAGGATTTTTTAGATTAGAGGTATCTGCTAGTGTACTCGTGTCGCCAAAATTCCAATAATAACGAATACCTCCTTGGCTTCTATTGGTGAAGGTAATGGGATTGCCTACACAATTTTTTTGCGGGACAAAGAAAGACGATACCACATCAAAATTACAATCTGCTACATTGAATTGAAAGTCGCGTTTGGTCTCGCCAATTAAAACGCCTTTTCTGTACTCTTTTACTTTAATGCCAATAACATATTGACCCATTATATTGGGTGTTAAAGTTAGTTTACCTGTTTTGCGGTCTATCGTTAATGTCGGACTGCCATTGATTTGATTGCTGTAGGTGTTAAACCCTGATTCCCATAGAACCAAACTGTTGGGATAGTGCGGCAAATTGCCAGGGTCAGAGTATTCAGGTCTAGAAGCTGTGCTTGGCGACGTTCCAGCACCATCAAAAGGTTGAAACAGTTCGTATACCAATGAATCGCCGTCGGCATCGATAGCACTGTGGTCAAATTTCAACGGTGCATTGGTGCAAAGGAAGTTTGGTGGCAATGATTTGAAAAAAGGAGAACTGTTGTTAAGTGCGGTATTGATTTCAGTGAAATAAGTCGCGCCAGTATTTGCCGCATCGACAATGTTGTTAATGGTTCTGTTTCTGCAGCAACGTTCGAATGTAATTAAATAACGGGTGTTGGCTGGTAAACTCATTGTCGTTACGTAGGTGTATTTGTCTACACACGCACTGGGTTTGTTTTTAAGGCATTTGTAATTCAAATCACTTACAGTGACAGGTCCTGTTCTTGCAACTGTTTTACACAAATTGGTTTGCAGCGACTGGTTGCTCATTCTAAAGACATTGAAATAAGCTTCATAATCACTTGATATTGCATCTGCATTGCCGTTAACACAATCAATGTATAAATACATGGTGACACGGTAATTCTTCAAACCATTAGAGGTGCTTAAATATTGATACATCACTTCTCCGCCCACGATATGGGAAGCTGAGGCTTTTTGCATCAGTCCTGCTAATAATATGGCTAGGACTATTTTTTTCATTTATTATAAGACAAGAATTAGCCTATAAACGTTGATTTGCTTAAAGCTATTGTTGAGGCATTCCGGTTAATTTCATATATTCATTCAAAAACTGTTCCGCTTCTTTCTCACGACCGGTTTTTTGCAATTCAGTTCCAATAATGTAGTAGGCTTCTGGACTTCGAGGGTCTAATTGTATGGCTGCTTGTAAGTTGTAAAAAGCAGAATCTTGTTCACCTAAAATAAGCTCCGCTTTTCCAAGACCTAAATATCCTCTGCCAACATTGCCATAGGCTCGGTTGAAGAGGTTAAAATACATTTTGGCTTCAGTCGCATTTTTTTGTTGAAGCCTAATTTCTCCCATCAACAAAGGGGCTGATGCATTCTTTTTGTGTTTAAAGGCCAAAGCCAAAGTTTCAAATGCAAGTTCAAGCATTTTAGCATTTGGATTGTTTTGGTCTGCCATTAAGGCTTGGGTGTAGTATACTTCGCCTAAGTTCTGGTAAGCTTCGTAATTTCCATCCCTCAATTCAATGGCTTTTTTATAGAACATAACCGCTGAATCCAATCTCATTTTCATTTTACAAGCGTCAGCAACACCCCTTGCATATTCCTCTTCCAAAGGATTGAAAGCATAAGCTTGCTCATAATACCAAAGCGCCGAATCACCATTGTTTTTCTTTAAACATTGTTTGCCTAGATAGCTGTAATTGCTGTTCGATCGAACTACGGCGGCAATTGTCACACCGTCAACTTTAATTTCATGAATGGTGCCTTTAGGTGGCCAGTATCCATTCAAAATTTGGTTTTTAGAAAGTGTTCTGGTGGTCCAAATCGCATAGGTCCAATTGTTGTCGGCCCATTCGTATTCGCGGGTCCAAGCATATTTAACGTCTTTGCCTTCTGGAACAAAGGTTTTAAGCGCTTCTTGTATGTTGTTGCTGCTTACTTTGATGTCGCCTTTAAGCACTTCAGGATGGTTTTCAATCAACCATTTAAACGCAGCTCTCGGGGTTTGGTTCCAATAGTCGAGTTCGTATTTGCCATTTGCCCCTTCGACACCCCCTGCAATTTCATTGAAGTAAATGTATTGGTATGGGTGGTTGACTATGCTCCAAATGCCAGGCTTAATAAACGTCAGGACAATGATTAGCATTAGACCCATTTTGATTTTAGCGTTCTTAAATAATCCTGCCAACCAATGCCAACCTAAAATAGCGATGGCCACTAAGGATGGATATATGAATATGAAATGTCTCCAACCGTTGTATACGTATGATTTTTTATAAATGATGTAAGCCGAAGGAAAGAAGGTGGCCAATAAGACCAAGCCTATCATTAACCTTTGTGTTTTGTTGTTTTTCCAGCCCAGGAGCACGCCGGGTAATAAACCAGCCAATACTGCCAATGGCGCTGTAAGCATAATTAATTTTGGCTCGTAATACCATGGTTTGTCGAACAAACGCACCCCATCAAACAATTCGTAATAGGTAAGGTATGAGAATTTATCAAACTCAGTAAGCGCTTTCAGTGTTCCGTCTATAGGATTTCTTAAGGCATAAGGCCAGAATAAAATTCCAAGTATGTAAGCGACGATGCCGATTAATAAACCGTGTTTCACGTATACTAAGAATTTATTGTCTTTTTTGTTGGCGTAGTTTAACAGCCAATGCAAGCCCATAAACATCAATAAAAATCCGAGTGGCAAGACCCCTTGAACACGGATACTAATGGTAAATCCGATGGCCAAGGCAAGCATTACTTTGGTTTGGTGCCGCGCAGAAGGCAATTCCTTTAGCAAGCGAACCAGGTAATACAAAGACATGATGTAGCCAGCTGCAAAAGGAATATCCTTAGGGTTGTTAAAACATTGGCCGAAGAAAGAAGGAGAGCAAACCAATGCGATAAGTGTGATGATGGCAGGCAACCAACCAGACAACATTCTCACCAAAAGCGAGGCAAATAAAATAGCCAAGAAGCCAGTGATGGTGTTTAAAATATGACGGATAACAAATTCAGCATGGTGAGACTTGAAGCTGCTGAAGCCAACACTCACTGAGGCGTTTACTGAGCCTTCATTTAATTTGCCTTTAAGTTCAGATTTGATTTCCGGCAAAGTTTTTCCTGCTACATTTATTTTACCCAAGGTGCGGTGGTCTATAAAACCGTTGTCATCAACAGGATAGCGTTTGTATTGGTTGTTAAAGAGCGAATCAACAATATTGCCTGTAAATGTAATGGCGATAATGTCTTTGGGTTCGGCTGTTTCGTTGGTGCCAATAATTCTGTTAACGCCTGAGGCCAAAACGTCAATGCCCATGCCATACAAAACGTTGGTGAAGTTGTCACGGTGGCCTTCGGCTTGGAAGTCGAACATACTGGTGTCTTCACCCATGCTGGTGTAATAGTCCAAGACATCTTGTGAGTAGTTGTTATGGTTGGGTTCGTCCCAGGTAACGTTGTAATCCTTGCTGATGCTTAGCATACCGACAAGTAAAATTAAGGCTGAAAAGCCAAATATTTTTTTGTAAAGGCCGTGGTTTATATTGGTCTTATCTGTAATTTGAGTGCCTGGATTAACAGCCTTAAAGAAATAGTTAATGAGCGTTTTAATGCCATCAACAAGTCCGCGGGCAAATGATTTGCTAGCGTCTCCAAGTTTAAAATCGCTGGTTTTGTATTCAAAAGGAACCTTGGTGCACATGCCTTCTTTTTCGCCAAGTGCGGCCAATTGCCATGCGCTGTCAATCTTTTTATCAAGTACTAAGTTTTTGAAGTCGTGCGCAGAAAGCAATACCGCTTCACAAGAAGATAAGTTGCTGTTAGCTCCGGTGAAAAACTTTGGCCAAAAATTGGTCCAATACACCAAATGCTTGTTGTAGAAATTCGCTTTGTCTGAATTGCGTCCTATGGCAGCAAGCATATTCTGCCCATTGAAAGCCTTATTTGCATTCTGTGTCCACTTTAAAATTGCATCTGCTTTATTGCTCAAAGGCAATTGTAGGGTCAGAACATTTTTTATGTCCTCGCCCAAACCATTTGGATTGATGGTTTTTATCTTACTGTCTTTTAGAAGATCAGAAAGGGCATTTGATTTTAATTTTTCTGAGGCAAATAAAGTGAATGGATTGTTAGATTTGAAACATATTTCAGCCAATTCCAATAAGTCTTTTTCTGCTTGTTTATTGCCATTTGATTGGCTAATATACACTGCGGTATTGGCGCTGTTGCTGATGGTTTTGTCGCTGCTGTTTTGCTTTGTTGACATTGTGATTCTAAACTTGACTTAAAGTTGGAAAATTACTTCAAAAATCATGAATATCCAAATCACTTAATTCCGAAATGCTTTAGAAACAAAATCGAAAAAGAAACCTTGTTTTTGGACAAGCTTATTCAGCCAGAGAAACAATGTTTTTTGAAAAAATAAATGCTGAAAATATAGAATTATGAAGCAACGAATTGCTGCGCTTACATCAATTTTAAGGCTTGCTTTATGATGTCTTCGACACTTAGAGAAGGGGAATGGCCAGTGATTTTTTGTATCACTTTTTCTGCTGCCAGTCTTGGGAATCCGAGTGCCAATAAAGCCAATAAAGCTTCCTCTGATTGTTTTCCTGTATGGCCAGGGAATTGAGACATTTCGCCGGGAGTAGCAATTTTATTGACCTTGTCTTGCAATTCGATGATGATGCGTTGTGCAGTCTTAGGACCAACACCTTTTACGGATTTTAACATAGCGATGTTGCCGGTGCTTATTGCACTAATAATTGCAAGAGGGGTTTGGCCACTTAAAATCATTCGCGCAGTATTGGCTCCTACACCATTTACCAAAATAAGATGCCTAAACAATGAACGTTCTTGTTCGTCAAAAAAGCCATAAATAGAATGCGCATCTTCTTTGATTGATAAATGCGTTAACAAGCGCACCTGTTTAAGGGTCTTGATTTTTTCGAAGGTATTGATGCTAACAAGCAGGTGGTAGCCAATGCCCCCCACGTTTAAAACAATAAAGGCGGGATTGGCATGTTCGATGTGTCCTTCTATAAATTCATACATAGTTTATGGCGTTATTAACTCAGAAGCCTTAACAACTGTTACCCAATTGAATGGGTCTGGCAATACTAAAGCTTTCATTTGGTTAAACGTTTTGATAATATCTGTACTCAGTAAGTTGTTGCTTGCATTTACTTTGTAAGATTGGCCTTTGTAACTGAAAAGTTCAATATTGGTTACCGTTGCTGCGGTTCCAGATACGAACATTTCCTTCACCAATCCTTTGTTGTGCCACTCTACCAAATCGTTCACAGATACTTTGGTTTCAATAACATTTTTGCCTTGGCTGCGTAAAAGTTTAATAATGGAGTCGCGGGTTATGCCGGCCAACAAACTGTCGCTAAGTTCTGGGGTGTATATGGCCTCATCGGTAATGACGAAGACGTTGCTGGTTCCTGTTTCTTCGAGGTATGAGTGGGTTTCGCCATCGGTCCATAGCACTTGGTCAAAACCTTCATCTTGTGCTAGTTTTGTAGGGTACATAGAGGCAGCGTAATTGCCTGCGCATTTTGCTGCTCCAACACCACCGGCAGGGGCTCGGGTATAATGTTCCTCAACTTTTACTTTTAGCGCGTGGCTATAATAAGAGCTAACTGGGCAAGCATAAACCATAAAACGATAGCTTTCACTTGGTTTTACACCAAGATAATCGTCGGTAGCAAACATGAATGGGCGGATGTACAATGAACTTCCTTCTTTTGTCGGAATCCAAGCAGAATCAACCACAACCAATTGTTGAAGGGCTTCCATAAATACTTCTGCTGGAAGAGACGGCATGCACATTCTTTCGGCAGAGCGGTTAAGGCGGGCTAAGTTATCCAAGGGTCTGAATAAAGTAATCACACCATCGCTGTTTTTAACGGCCTTCATGCCTTCGAAAATCGCTTGTCCGTAATGCAAAGCCGAGAGTGTAGGACTTAAAGAAATATTGTCAAAGGGTTCTAATCTAAAGTTTTGCCATTCATTGTTTCTGAAATCACAAGAAAACATATGATCGGTAAATACATGACCAAATACAATATTTTCTGAATCGAAAGAAGAAATTTTTGATTCTTCTACCAGTTTTGTCGTAATTTTGAGGCTCATTTGAAATGCAAATTAAATCAATTCCATGTATCAAAACCTAATTATTTCAGAAAATAATCCCGAGCAGGTCAATATGCTGATGGGAGAAGAATTGTATGTGATTGATGAGATCCAATGGTTTGAAGAGATGAAATCTGAGGGGGGGAATAAATTCCGCTTCTTAAATATTGTCGACCATGGAAACGAACACATCATACCGGAGTCTGAGCGTGACTTCTTCTTTAGAATGATTACCTCCATTAAAAATGACAAGTTTTCAATGGATGCAGATGGTTTTTCAGTTGTTAATATTAGTGATTACAAGGGCGTTAAATGGAATAATTTAGAGAATTTATTTAGCCCAGTATATTGTATCTTTTGGGGAGCCAATCCTGAAAAACTTGGCGTTTACTGTAAGTTATGGGGTGGCGCCTTGCAGGGCAATTGCCGTATTTTGTGCGTGGAATCAATAAAGGATATTTCAGAGAATCAAGAAAAAAAGAAACAATTGTGGGGTTTGGTTAAACGGATGTTTCAAATTCAATAATTATGGCAGTAAAAATTGTATTTGCTTCGAGCAACCGCCACAAGATTGATGAAATAAAGGCTTTGTTGCCGGAGGGTTTCGAATTATTGTCCTCTGCAGAAGTAGGTTTTACAGAAGATGTGGAAGAAACCGGAAAAACATTTGAAGACAATGCTGCACTGAAAGCAAATGCATTGTTCGATGCTTGCGGCATGTTTTGTTTTTCAGACGACAGTGGTTTGGAAGTTGAGGCACTTAAAAAAGCCCCAGGTGTCCGCAGTGCAAGATATGCCGGAGAGCCAGCAGATACAGCCAAAAACAATGCATTGCTGTTGGAGAATTTAAAAGACAAACCGAATAGAAAAGCACGGTTTGTTACCGTAATCTGTTTGCGAATGCCGCACAAAACTTTCTTTTTCGAAGGGTTTATTGAGGGTGAAATAGCCTTAGCTCCAAGAGGCAGCAATGGTTTTGGTTACGACCCGCTTTTTATTCCAAAAGGCAGCGATAAAACATTCGCTGAGATGGATTCTGATACTAAAAATTCTATGAGTCACAGGCACAATGCGCTTGTGAAGATGTTGCCATTCTTGGCTTTTTTGCATGGGTAAAACAATGGGGGATTCGATTTTTATAAAAGATTACGATTACAATCTTCCAGAAGGCAAAATTGCACAGTCTGCTATAGAACCACGAGACAGCAGTAAGTTGTTGGTGTATAAGGCAGGACAAATTTCGGATGCAAAATTCTCGGAACTGCCAGAAATATTGGAGGCAAATTCAAGTTTGTTTTTTAACGACGCCAAGGTTATTCCCGCTAGAATATTTTTAAAAAACAGCAATGGAGCCACAATTGAAGTTTTTTTGCTGCAGCCATTTAAAACAGAGCATGTGCAGGCCTTAAATTCGAAGGGAAACTGCCGCTGGACTTGTTTGATTGGCAATAAAAAGAAATGGAAGCATGATGAAGTTTTAGAAATTGAAATAGAGGGAACCCTTGCTCAAATAAAGCAGGTAGAAGATTTAGTTGTCGAATTTACATGGAAGGGCGAAAGCACTTTTGTTGAGCTATTAGAAAAAATTGGCAAATTGCCATTGCCACCTTATATCAAGCATGAGGCTAATGAACACGATAAAGGACGGTATCAAACCGTGTACTCAAAAATTCAAGGTTCGGTTGCCGCCCCAACTGCAGGTTTGCATTTTACCGATGCCGTACTAAGCGAGATAAAGAAAAAAAGTATAGCGCAAAATTTTGTTACCTTGCATGTAAGTGCAGGCACCTTTTTGCCAGTAAAGGTTGAAGATGCCAGAGCGCATCACATGCACCAAGAAATATATTCTGTAAACAGGGTGGCGATAGAATCAATTTTAAAAAGTAAACAAACAATCGCCGTTGGCACGACTTCTATAAGGGTTTTGGAAAGTTTGTATTGGGCAGGTGTTAATTTAATTGAATGCAGAGAGAATCCTTTTAAGATTGAACAATTCGTTTATGAGGGTAGACCCGAATATAGTTTAAAAGCTTCTATTGAGGCGGTTTTGCAATTTTTGAATCAAAATAAATTGGATTCGGTGTATGGGCAAACCTCTATTATGGTGGTTCCGGGTTATGAGTTCAAGGTGGTAAAGGGATTGATTACCAATTTTCATCAGCCTAAATCTACGCTCCTTTTGCTGATTTCAGCGCTTTTGGGGGACAATTGGAAAAAGGTATATGCCCATGCATTGGACAATGGCTATCGGTTTTTAAGTTATGGCGACAGTTCTTTGCTCCTGCCTTAAAAGAATTTTTTAAAAAGGTAAAAATCATTATTTTTGCGAACCTATAACATTTTGGCACATTATTCGTTTAAGCAATCGTATAAACATTTTTAAATCAATGAAAACTAAACTTTTCTTACTTATTGCAGCCTTTGGATTCTTTATTTTCGGCGCTAAAGCCCAAAAGTTTGGCTATGTTGATACTGAGTATATCTTAGGCCAAATGACGGAATACAAAGCCGCGCAAAAACAATTAAATGAATTGTCGAGCAAATGGGAGGCTGATTTAAAGATATTAAAAGAAGAAGTTGACAAAATGTACAAGGACTACAAGGCCGAAGAGATTTTGTTAAGTGCAACCCAGAAGAAAGAAAGAGAAGATGCCATCGTTGCAAAAGAAGATGCGATGAAAAAGTTTGAACAAGAAAAGTTTGGAGTTAATGGGGAATTGTTCAAAAAGCGTTTGGAGTTAATCAGACCAATACAAGAAAAAATTTCCGTCGCAATAATTTCCGTTGCAAAGAAGAACGCCTTAGATTTTATTTTTGACAAATCAGCCAATATGAATATTTTATTCAGCAATGCGAAGTTCGACCGAAGCGATGACGTTCTAGATGAACTAGGCGTGACACCAATAGATACAGATAAATAAACCATAACCAATAATGAATAGATCCATTTTTACCGCAGCGCTTTTATGGCTGTGTGCCTTTTCTCCAAGTGTTGCTCAAGCTCAAAAAATTGGGCATTTAAATTTTCAGAATATTATTCAAGCAATGCCAGATTATGCCAAGGCATCCAACGAATATGAATTGTACAAACAATCATTGGAAGATGAGTTGAAAGCGATTGAAGCAGAAGCAATGGCAGTCAATAAAAAATACGAACTAGAATCTAAGAAGCCTCAACCCAGTCAAACCAGATTAAAACTTTATGCTCAAAATATTGAGACCATGCAGCTGATGTACCAAGAGAAGCAACAATCAATTCAAGATAGTTTGTCTGCTAAAATGACCGAATTGGTTGCTCCAATCAAAAAGAAAGTAGAAGAAGCTGTAGCAGAAGTTGCAAAAGCTCAAGGCTATTCTCATATTATTGACAACAGTTATGGTATGTTGATCTTCGCAGCAGAGGAAAACAATGTTGAAGCAGCAGTGAAAACCAAATTGGGTATCAAAGATAAGCCAGCGGCAAATCCAGGTGCTGGAAAGCCAGTTGGGATGCCAGGAGCAAGATAGTTTTGTCTACAGGCAAATTTTCACCCAAGGCATCTTATCCAATCGGGGTCTTTGATTCTGGGATTGGTGGATTGACGGTTGCAAAAGCGATCAACGATTTGCTGCCCCATGAGCAATTGGTTTATTTTGGAGACACCGCCCACATGCCTTATGGTGAAAAATCTCCACACGCAATTAAAGATTATTCGATTAAAATTGCTGAGTTTCTTATTCTTCAGCCATGTAAATTGATTGTAATAGCATGTAACTCGGCTTCTGCAACCGCATTTAAGCAAGTTCAAGCGATATTGCCAGACAAGCATTTTGTAATCAATGTTATAGACCCCGTAGTTGAACACATTGTTTCGCAAGACAAGTACAAAAAAATTGGATTGATTGGCACCAAACGCACTGTAAGTAGTGCCGTTTACAAAAAGAAATTTGAGAAGGCCAATCCGAATATGCAACTAAAATCATTGGCCACACCTTTGCTTGCGCCCATGATCGAAGAGGGGTTTTTTAACAACAAAATTTCAAAGACCATAGTTCATTCGTATTTGGATAATCCTCATTTGACTGGCATTGAAAGTATTATTTTGGCCTGTACCCACTATCCTTTAATCATCAATGAAATAAGTTCATATTATAAAGGCAAATTGGATATTATCAATTCTGCAGAAATTGTTTCAAAAGCTGTTCAACTTTTTTTGGATGAAAAAGGGTTGTTAAACACGAAAAAAACAGAGCCAAAACACAAGTTTTTCGTATCTGATTACACCGCCTCTTTTGAAGAAACGGCCAAAATTTTCTTTGGGGCCTCTTTGAAGCTAAAAGAAAACAATCTTTGGAAAGGCAAATAACTTTTTAGCTTAAAATTTGGGCTCAAGTCGGCCTATTCAAAAACTCTTTGAGGGGTTTGAGAATTTGAGTTTAATTCCATAAATTTGCGACACATTTTATTACCATGGCATTCGATATAAACATGATCAAGAGAGTGTATGCCAATATGCCTGAACGCATAGAAGCTGCACGCAGAATTCTGCAAAAACCATTAACCCTCACTGAAAAGATTTTGTATACCCACTTAAGTGCCGGGACTGCAGAGCACGTTTACGAGAGAGGAAACAGCTATGTTGACTTTGCGCCAGACCGTGTGGCTATGCAAGACGCAACAGCACAAATGGCTTTGCTGCAATTTATGCAAGCTGGTCGACCACAAGCCGCTGTTCCAAGCACGGTGCATTGCGACCACTTAATCAACGCTAAGGTTGGAGCTACCAAAGATTTAGAATTTGCAAATACAGAAAGCAAAGAGGTGTTTGACTTCTTATCCTCTGTGAGCAATAAATATGGCATCGGCTTTTGGAAACCAGGTGCTGGTATTATACACCAAGTGGTATTAGAAAATTACGCTTTCCCAGGTGGAATGATGATTGGAACCGATTCGCACACAGTTAATGCTGGTGGATTGGGTATGGTTGCAATCGGTGTCGGTGGAGCTGATGCTTGCGATGTCATGGCTGGTTTGCCATGGGAATTGAAATTTCCAAAAATCATTGGCATCAAATTAACAGGAAAATTAAGTGGATGGGCATCTCCAAAAGATGTGATATTAAAGGTTGCCGGTATTTTAACCGTAAAAGGTGGAACTGGTGCAATTGTTGAATATTTTGGTGAAGGTGCAAATGCAATGAGTTGCACTGGTAAAGGAACCATTTGTAATATGGGTGCTGAAATTGGAGCAACAACTTCAACGTTTGGATACGACGACAGCATGGAGCGTTATTTGAGATCTACAGGCAGAGCAGATGTTGCAGATTTGGCAAATGAAGTTCGTGCGCATTTAACAGCAGACCCAGAATGTTACGCCAATCCTGAAATGTATTTCGATCAAGTTATTGAATTGAATCTTTCTGAATTGGAGCCATACATCAACGGACCATTTACGCCAGATTTGGCTACTCCAATTTCTAAAATGAAAGAAACTGCAGCTGCAAACGGATGGCCAATCAATATTGAAGTAGGTTTAATCGGAAGTTGCACCAACAGCAGTTATGAAGATATTTCACGTGCTGCTAGTTTGGCAAAACAAGTTGCAGATAAGAATTTAAAAACCAAAGCAGAATTCACCATCACCCCTGGTAGCGAATTGGTTAGGTACACGATTGAACGCGATGGGTTTATTGAGACATTCAATAAAATTGGTGCCACAGTATTTGCCAATGCTTGCGGACCATGTATTGGTATGTGGACCAGAATGGGTGCTGAGAAAAAAGAAAAGAACTCAATTGTTCACTCATTCAATAGAAACTTTGCGGCTAGACAAGACGGCAATCCAAATACACATGCATTTGTTGCCAGTCCTGAGATAACCACCGCCTTGGCCATTGCTGGTCGTTTGGATTTTAATCCATTGACTGATACTTTGGTTAACGAGAATGGTGAAATTGTGAAGCTTGATGAGCCAACGGGTCTTGAGTTGCCTTCGAAGGGATTTGCCGCAGAAGATGCAGGCTACCAAGCGCCAGCAGAAGATGGATCAAGTGTGGTGGTTGCTGTATCGCCTACAAGCAGCCGTTTGCAATTGTTAGAACCATTTGCTGCATGGGAAGGAAGTGATTTAAACGGCTTAAAATTGCTGATTAAGGCTAAGGGCAAATGTACCACCGACCATATTTCAATGGCTGGTCCGTGGTTGAAATTCAGAGGCCATTTGGACAATATTTCAAACAATATGTTGATTGGTGCAGTGAATATTTTCAATGAGAAAACCAATTCAGTAAAGAATCAATTGACAGGTGCATACGATGAAGTACCCCATGTTCAAAGAGCATATAAAGCAGAAGGCATAGGCAGTATTGTAGTGGGTGATGAGAATTATGGTGAAGGTTCAAGCAGAGAGCATGCTGCTATGGAACCAAGACACCTAGGTGTTCGTGTGGTTTTAACCAAATCGTTTGCTAGGATCCACGAAACCAACCTTAAAAAGCAAGGTATGTTGGCCTTGACATTTGCTCACAAAGCAGATTACGATAAAATCCAAGAAGACGATTCAATTGATTTGAATGGTTTGATGGATTTTGTGCCAGGCAAGGATTTAACATTGGCTTTAAACCATAAGGATGGTTCAGTTGACGCCATAGTTTGCAACCATACATACAACGATCAACAAATTGAGTGGTTTAAGGCTGGAGGAGCTTTGAACATTATCCGTAAGAATGTTGCTCAATAGATATTAGAATAAACCCTTCAAAAACCAGGTTTGAGCGCAAATTCGAGCCTGGTTTTTTGTTAAATTGAATTTTTAGACAGCTTATTTGCAAATACTTTAATAATAAATATATAATATAAGTATTTGAATTTGTGAACAATAGGCCTGTATTTTAGATGGTTACATGGAAGAAGGGGCTTGTTCATATGAAGAAAGATAAAAAAGGTTTGTATTTTAAAGTTTTATAGCTATTTTTGCAATCCCAAAATTTATACTCACCATGGATTTAATCAAGTTTGTAGAAAAAGAATATTTAAAAGCTGAGCTTCCTACGTTTAAAGCAGGAGATAAAGTAACAGTTCATTACAAAATCAAAGAAGGAAACAAAGAGAGAATCCAGTTGTTTCAAGGTGATGTAATTCAACGCAGAAATTCAGGATTGAGCGCAACTTTCACAGTGCGTAAAATTTCTAACGGCGTAGGTGTTGAAAGGATTTTTCCTTTGCATTCACCAAACATCGACAAAATCGAAGTGAACAAAATTGGTAAAGTCCGCAGATCAAGAATCTTCTACTTAAGACAATTAAGTGGTAAAGCGGCAAGAATTGCAGAGAAGCGCTAATCTTTAAAGAGAGGTTAATAGATTTCATAGGTTTAAGAAAGGTCGGCTTTGCCGACCTTTTTTTATACCCCATAAAAAGGGGTATGAAAAAATCAATAGTTTGCCGACCTTTTTTTATGGCTTTAGTTTCAGTGTTTGTTTCTGGTCTTTCAATGCCGCAGGATGTTATTGTCATTAATTGCAAAAAAAAAGACCGATCTGAACAGACCGGTCTTTTTGTAAATTATAAATATCTAATTAGTGTTTGCTTAAATAATCAGCAACACCTTTGAAAGTAGCATTCATTGCATCGTCGCCTTTTTCCCAGTTTGCTGGACAAACTTCACCATGGTTTTCTACGTGTTGCAAAGCATCAACCATACGCAAGGTTTCGTCAACGCTGCGGCCAAGTGGAAGGTGGTTAACTACTTGGTGCATTACAGTACCTGTTTTGTCAATTAAGAACAAACCACGGAAAGCAATCATCGGGCCGTTAGCAATTAGTTCACCTTGCTCATTGTAGTCGTAGCTACCAAACAAAACACCATAGTTGGTGGCTATAGATTTGGTTGTGTCGGCAACAACTGTGTAGGTTACGCCTTGTATTCCACCGTTGTCTTTTGGCATTTGTAACCAGTTGTAATGGCTTTCTTCAGTGTCAGTGCTGCAAGCAACAACTTTGACACCTCTTTTTTCAAACTCTTCAAGTTTTTCTTGGAAAGCATGCAATTCAGTTGGACAAACAAACGTAAAGTCTTTAGGGTAAAAGAACAATACAACATGGTTTTTGCCAATGTATTGGTCTAAACTGAAATTTTCTACGATTTCTTCGCCGTTGATTACAGCTGATGCACTAAAGTGCGGGGCTTTTTTTCCTACTAATACTGACATAATGGGTGCAAAATTGATACTTTATTTTTGATTAAAAAATAGAATCTTACAATTACTTTATATATCTTGTCTATAGCCGTGCAAAAAAATATAGGCAAACACTGATGCTTGCCTATATTTAGTATAGATGTGTTTTTTGTTGATGCTTACTTTCTACCCATTTCTCTTAAGTGTGCAACGTGAGATGCCACAGCTAAGCGAACCTTAGGGTATTCGATGTAGGTAATGTTGTATTCTTTGCATACATCCTTCACAATCTCGCTCATAGCTGGATAATGAATATGCGAAATATGCGGAAACAAGTGGTGTTCGATTTGGAAATTCAATCCACCAGTAAACCAAGAGACGAATTTGCTTTTGGTTGCGAAATTTGCAGTGGTTTTCAATTGGTGAACAGCCCATTCATCTTCAACCTTTCCGGTTTGTACATCTGGCACAGGGAAGTGGGTATCAGAAACCGTATGGGCCAATTGGAACACCAAACTAAGAACGATACCGGCAAACAAACCATAGGTTAAGAAACCAATCAACCAAGCTTGGAATCCTACAATTGCAATTGGAATAATCACAAACAATACCAAGTGCAGAGCTTTGAAGCCCCAGAAGGTAAAGTGTTCAATTAAGGTCATTTTTTTGATAGGCATTTCACCAACACGCTTTAAGAAATATTTTTTATAGTCGGTAAAGAAAATCCAATAGATGTACAGCAAGGAATAAGCCATTAAGAAGTATATATGTTGGAAACGGTGGATTTTGTATCTTTTTTGGGTTTCACACAATCTCAAGAAAGGTTTTGCATTGATGTCATCATCCATGCCTTCTATGTTGGTAAAGGTATGGTGAACCACATTGTGTTTGGTCTTCCACATAAACACGTTGGCACCTAAAACGTTTAGTGATAAGCCAGCCAATTCGTTTAACCATTTCTTTTGGCTAAAGCTTCCATGCGCGCCATCGTGCATGATGTTGAAACCAATTGCCGACGTTAAGGCGCCTAAAAGCATGCATTCGATTAAACTGATTGCAAGAATTGGCGAAGTGAAGAATATTAAGTGAACATATACAGCAATGAAACTACCAACTAAGATAATCGCTTTGGTGTATAATTTAGCATTACCGGTTGGTTTTGCTTTGATCTCAACGAAATAATCGTTTATGCGTTTTCTGAGTTCAGCATGGAACGAATTTGTTGGATTTAAAAATTTAGGGACAATCATGAATAATTTATTTTGATTATAAAGATACAAAGTTAATGCAATTAAGTTTAAATACTTGAATGATTATGCTCATAAAAATGCAGGTATTTGCGATGTGATTGATAAATAAGGCATTAAATATACGGGAATAGCAAAGAAATTGATGAAGATTTGTGTTGTATTATTGCTATAAGGGTTGTATAAAGTATTATCTTTGCGAGTTCAATGCCTTTACGTAAAAACAACTCGGGGAAGTCTTCAGGACCCTTTAAGAAATCAGATGGTCGAAAGCCAGCTGCTTCTTATAAAAAAACTGCCGGCCGTTCAGATTCAAATTCGAAATTTGGAGGAAGAGATTCTTCGTTCAAAAAACCAAGAACCAATGACGATTCAAATGAATTAGCACCACCCCGTTTCTTGCCTCCTCGCGATGGCAATAAATCATATGGACGCAAAGGCCCTGATAGCCGAGGTGCAAAACCAGCAGGCAGGGGATATGGCAGCGACCGTGAAGATAGAGGTTTTAACTCAGATACCCGTAAACCAAGCTATCCAAGAAATTCAGAAGAAGGTGGAAGCAGACCTCCATACAAAAAGAAAGAAGGAGGGTTTGGAGATACAGGATACAAAAAACCAAGCTTCCCAAGAACATCTGAAGATGGAGGAAGCAGACCTCCTTACAAAAAACGGGAAGGTGGATATGGAGATTCTGATTTTAAGAAACCAAGCTATCCAAGAAATTCAGAAGAAGGCGGAAGCAGACCCCCATACAAAAAGAAAGAAGGAGGGTTTGGAGATACAGGATACAAAAAGCCAAGTTACCCAAGAACATCTGAAGATGGAGGAAGCAGACCTCCTTACAAAAAACGAGAAGGTGGATATGGAGATTCTGATTTTAAGAAACCAAGTTACCCAAGAAATTCAGAAGATGGCAGCGGCAGAGCGCCATACAAGAAAAGAGAAGACAGCGCCCGAGATGGTGGATACAAGAAACCTGGATCTAATGATGGTGGCGGATACTCTCCATACAAAAAGCGCGAAGGTGCTTCAGAAGAAGGGGGCTATAAAAAGTCAGCTTATTCTAAATCAGGTGATCAAGGCGGTGGATATTCGCCTTACAAAAAAAGAGAATCAAGCGAAGGGGGTTATAAAAAGCCTGGTTTCGACCGCAATGCTGACCGCAATGCTGACGGCAAAGCGCCTTATCAAAAGAGAGAAGGCGATAACCGAGACAGTTCTAATGCTGGAAAAACGAACAACTACCGCAGAAATGCAGATGATCAAGGACCAAAAAGACCTTTTAAACCAGAGGGTGAAGAAAGTAAGCCATTCAGACCAAAATACGATCCGCAGGTTCAAATTAGAAAATCATACTCAGATAGAAAGAAGGAATTAACGGGCACCCAAGACAGTCCCGATGACATTCGCTTAAATAAATACATTGCCAATTCTGGTGTTTGCAGCAGAAGAGAGGCTGATGATGTGATCAAGCAAGGTTTGGTAAATATCAATGGCACGGTTGTGACAGAAATGGGACACCGCGTAAAGAAAGGTGATGTGGTTAAATTTGACGGAAGAAAAATTTTACCCGAGCCATTTGTTTACATTTTAATGAATAAGCCAAAAGATTTTATAACGACCACAGATGACGAAAAAGGACGTAAAACGGTTTTGGATTTATTGGCCGATAAAATCCCTCAGAGGGTATACCCAATTGGTCGTTTGGACAGAAATACAACAGGTGTATTGTTGCTAACCAATGATGGAGATGTGGCGCAAGCCTTAACGCATCCATCATTCCAAATTAAGAAAGTATACCACGCCGTATTGGATAAGAAAGTAAGTGGCACCGATTTGGATAAATTGGTTGAAGGTATTGAATTGGAAGATGGCGTTGTACATGCTGATGCAGTGGCCTTTGTTGACAACGAAGACAAACGCAATGTAGGCATTGAGATCCATAGTGGTAAAAACCGTGTCGTAAGAAGAATGTTTGAACATTTGGGTTACGATGTTGAGAGACTCGACCGCGTAAGCATGGGTATATTTACAAAGAAAGATTTGCCAAGAGGTAAGTGGAGATTTCTTAAGGAAAGTGAAATTGGTTTCTTAATGAAGTTAAAGGCCAATATGCCTTAAGTCATTTTTTTGTAAAAAAACGACTTTTTTGCCTTCATAGTTTTTTGTAACTTTACATAAACTATGAAGGCATTTTTATTTCTGAGAGATTTGATTGATTTGTTTTATCCAAACATTTGTCCTGCATGCGACAAGCCAATGCAGCATGCTGAAAAGTACTTTTGTCTCTACTGTGAGCTGCAGTTGCCAAAGACCAATTTTGTTTCTGCTGATGATAATTCGGTGTATAAACTATTTGTGGGAAGAGTGCCTATAGATGCTGCGGATGCCTGGTTGTATTTTGTCAAAAAAGGTATGGTGCAAAAGTTGATGCACAGCTTAAAGTATAAGGGCAATGAAGCCTTAGGGGAGTATTTGGGGTATTTGTATGGGCTTGATTTGAAATCCAATAAGTTATTGAACTTGCCTGAATGCATTTGTGCGGTGCCTCTGCATCCCGATAAACTTAAAACCAGAGGGTTTAATCAAGCTGCAGCTATAGCAAGGGGTATGGCTAAGGCGCTCGAAATCCCTTTTATTGATCATTTTATTCTAAGGAAAGAAAACGCAGAATCTCAGACCCGGAAAAAGCGTTTTGACCGTTGGGCTTCTTCGGTACAATCCTATCAAATAAATTCTGAATTGTCTTGCCCTTTTCAACGGTTAGCATTGGTAGATGATGTGATTACCACTGGCTCGACTTTGGAAATTTGTGCCACCTTGCTAAAAGAAATAGGCATTAAGAAAGTTCAGGTATTTGCCCTATGCCAAGCAATCAATTAATTTAGTATATTTGCAAAAAAAGCATCGTACTAATGAAAAAAAATATTGCTACTATTTTAATGATGAGCTGCTTTGCCGCAGTAAGTTCATTTGCGCAAAAACCCATTTCCGGTCAAGTTCAAGGTGAGAAAATCCCTTTATATTGTGGGTCTACAGGCTCCTCTTCAGCAGACTCTACAAGATTGCCGATTTTGTTCCAAGCTAAAATTAACGGATTAACCCCTGGCGCAAGATATAAATATTTTGCCCGTTTCATTTCTTTGAGTGATACCTCTAGTTCAACAACCACAGGAGTAGGAACGCCAATAGTTTTAAAGAAGAATGGATCATGGACTACCATTTCTAATCCTAGTATTTCAACTGCAGGTGGGCATGATACCATATCATTGGCCTTGTCTCAAAACGAATATACTGGATGGTTTGGGGCGTTTTATACCAACGATAGCCGTTTTGCCGCAGGTAAATTTGTCTATCCGATAATTGTTTTTGAAGAAATTGGAACAGGTTCGCCGCAAACAGAAAAGGTTTATTTAACCGATTCAATTGAAGTTTTGCAGTTTTCAACAGCGCAAACAGCATCAAAAGGAACGGCTATATATGGTTCATCTTTTGTGAAAGCAAAAAGCATTGTTTTGTTATACGACAATGTTAACGGCATGTCGAATAGACCAATAACGGTTGCATATACTGAGAATGATGGAATTTCTTATTCCAATATGCAAACATGGTATAACAACAAAGTAAATACAGTTTCTGGCTCATGGGGAAGTATTATTCCCAATAACTTATCATCTGGGATTACTAGAATTGAAAGCCGCGATGCCTTTTTCGATACCATTATTTATGCTAACACAGAAGCCGATGGAATTTGGGGAAATGATTCAACCATAAACAGAAAAGGTGGAGCGCTTAAGCCAGTTAGCATCAAAAGTGTTAACGCGCCATTGCTAAGGCCTGAATTCGAATTTGTTTCAAACTTAAGCACTTTGGTGGAAGCAAATGCCACCGTCAATATGGTTGTAAGAAGAAGATATGGAAACGGCGATACCAGTAAAGTTAGCGCATTCATTGCCGCTGGAACTGCCACCAACAATGTAGACTATAGTATTTTGACGTCATATCCTCTGGTGTTCAAGCCTTATGGAGAAACTTTCGATACCATTCAAGTTAAAATTAACGATGATTTTGCTAGCGAAGCTACAGAGAATGTTGCGATTCGTTTGATCAATCCCATAAACGGAAGAATTGGTTTCCAAACCACCAGTTCAATAAATATTACAGACAATGATATTCCAGTAATAACATTTGCTAAAAAAACAGAAACAGTTTCAGAAGCAAAGGGTATTCTAAAAGTAAGATTAAAAATTAACTCAGGTTCCAATTCAGCGACAAATGTTAGAGTTTTGGTTAAATCTAAGTCAGACAGTACCTTTATTCCTAGTGAATTCAAATTGGGGTCAAGCAATAAAGATACCACCGTTCAATTTGCGGGGGGTAAGGTTGTGGATAGTTTAGATTTTAACATAGCCATTATCAACGATTTATTTAAAGAAGACAGAAGCGATACCTTGATTTTGGTTTTGCGTAATCCAACAGCTCCAGCCACAATTGGCAAGGATTCATTGTTTACTTTAATTATTGTAGACAATGATGCACCGCCAATTTACAGTTTTTCAACCAAAACAATTACCGTTAAAGAGAATGTAGGAAGTGTGAAAATAAGAATTAACAAGTTGGGTGGAAACAGCAACCAAAGTGATATCGTTCTGTCAACTTTTGCAGATCCTAAGAATGCCAAAGCGGGTTCGGATTTTACCTTTACTGGTAGTCAATTTATTACTTTTACATCAGCAGATCCAGATAGTTTTATCTACACCTTGCCAATTTTGGATGACAACATTAGCGAACCAAAAGAAGATGCTGTGTTTCTTATTAGAACTGCATTTAATGCCAAAATTGGAAAACCAGACACTTTAAGAATTAGCATTTTAGACAATGACCTTCCGGAATATAAAATCAATAAACTGAATTTTGGAAAAGCACCTAACCTTGTATTGGATAGTTTGAATGTTCACTGTGCTATTAGAGGTGTTGTATACGGTGTCAATATGGGTCCTGTAGGTACGCCAAACGGAACGTCATTTACGGTAATTGACAATACTGGTGGAATTCAAGTGTATAGAGGTTCAGGCGGAAATAAAGGTTATACAGTAACTGAAGGGGATAGCGTGCAGGTTTATGGCCGTGTCGCACAAGTTAACGGGATGGCTCAATTAACCCAATTGGATACCATTTTATTGTTGGGCAGTGGAAGAACTTTACGCAATGCAAAAATTGTTAGTGTTTTAAATGAAACCACTGAATCCAATTTGGTAAAATACAATTTGGTAAAATTATCTAATCCTTCAAAATGGCCAAGCACTGCATTGGCGCCGAATACTTCAATTACTTTAAAAGTACTGACATCGAGCGATTCTTTTGATTTGGTTATTGACAGCGAAACAGACATTGATGGCAAGGCTGCTCCAAGTGGTTTCTTTAATGTGGCTGGATTGGGTGCTCAAAATGACGCTACAAGTCCTTATAATTCAGGCTATCAACTGTTCCCAAGAAGAATGAGTGACTTTGCCAATTTGGTGGTTCCGACATTCAGTTTCTCTACGCCAACATCCCTTGGAAAAGAAAACAGAGACTCAACTGAAGGATTTGTTTTACAGTGTGCAAACTTAACCTTTAACCAACAAATTAACATCGTTATTAAAGGTGGCACTGCTGCAAGAAACGATGACTACCAATCTTTACCAAACCGATTGTTTATTTTAAGCCAGGCCAATCCTAGTCTGATTGTAAAATCTAAAATCAATGACGATGCAAAAATTGAATTAAATGAAACCATTATTTGGGTAATTAGAGACAATTCATGGGGAACATTAGTAGGAGCTGACAGTATCCACACGGTTACGATTTTGGATGACGAAACACCTAATAGTATTTTAGAATCTACTTTGGGCGCAAAAACAAAAATGTATCCTAATCCTGCAAAACAAAATCTTACCTTGAGTTGCGAAGATGCTTTAATCAATGAGGTTGTTGTTTACGACTTGAATGGACGTGAAGTAAAACGTTTCAATATGGATGCTGTAAATAAAACAGTCTTGAATATTGAAGGTCTTAGCAATGGAATGTATACCATATCTATCTTAACCGATAAGGGTACAGTTGTAAAATCATTAAGTGTTTTATAAACCAAAAAAATAAATTTAAAAAGCGCCTTTAAAAGGCGCTTTTTTTATGTTAGTCAAATGAAAAAACAATATTTCACAGAAGCTTATTTACATTTCTTTATGGAATTGGCTTCTAACAACCATAAAGATTGGTTTGACCAAAACCGCAGCAGATATCAAACAGAGGTTAAAGCAAAGTTTGAGGCTTTTGTGGGCGATCTAATTGCGGCCTTGAAAAAAGATGCTGAATTGGGTGATTTAAAGGCAGGTGAATGCATTTTTAGGATCAATAAGGATGTTCGCTTCAGCAAGGATAAATCGCCCTACAAATTGCAAATGTCAGCTCTTGTTGTAAAGGGTGGAAAAAAACAAATGCAGGACCCAGGTTTATACGTCGAACTCGGGCCTGAGTTTTTAAATATTTATACTGGGTTTTATATGCCTGAGAAAGAACAGCTCCTAAAGATTCGAGAAAAAATCGCCTCTGATCCAAACGGATTTGTCAAAATCATCAATGACAAAGCATTTAAGCAGTCGTTTGGCGAGGTGAGGGGCGAGAAGTCTAAAATACTGCCCAAGGAATTAAAGGAGGCAGCCAAAGGACAAGAATTGATTTTTAACAAACAATTTTACCTCGTGCATCAAGTCGATGCAGAGAAAATATTAGAAGATGACTTGTTGGTGTACATCCTAAAGCATTTCAAAGCTGCGGTCCAATTCAACCGCTTTCTTAATTAATATAGGGTGAAACAAGAACTCTTGACTAGCGTTTTCTAATAGCTGAAACACACTTCGGGTTTGATGGACAGGCGCCACATAAAAAGACTTGCCTAATCTTTTAAACTTTAATGATAGACATCCCTTAGATTGTCCTTAGAATAAAATTAAAGAGAATCTAATTTTCTTGCGATTGATGTTTCTTCGAAAACTTCTATGTTGTCGCCGGCTTCGATGTTTTGGAAGTTCTTAATAGAGATACCACATTCAAAGCCTTTAACAACATCTTTTACATCGTCTTTGAAACGTTTTAAAGAGTCTAAAGAACCTTGGTGCACAACAACGCCATCACGTATCAAGCGGATTTTAGCATTTCTGGTAACTTTACCTTCAGTAACCATACAACCTGCGATTGTTCCAACTTTGGTGATTTTGAACACATCACGAACTTCAACGTTACCAATAATGGTTTCTTTGATTTCAGGACTTAACATGCCTTCTATCGCCGACTTGATTTCGTCAATGGCTTGGTAAATAATCGAATAGTGTCTGATATCAATTTGTTCAGTTTCAGCAATTTTCTTGGCGCTAGAACTTGGTCTAACTTGGAAACCGATGATGATTGCATCTGAAGCAGAGGCTAACAATACATCACTTTCTGTGATCTGCCCAACACCACGGTGAATTACTTTAACCATAACCTCTTTATTGGATAGGTTTAGCAACGAATCGCTTAATGCTTCAACCGAACCATTTACGTCACCTTTTATGATTAAGTTAAGTTCTTTGAAGTTACCTATAGCAAGACGTCTTCCAATTTCGTCGAGGGTAATATGTTTGGTTGTTCTGATGCCTTGTTCGCGCATCAATTGTTCGCGTTTGTTTGCTAGGTCTTTTGCCTCGTCTTCAGTAGGCAATACATTGAGTGGGTCACCTGCAGATGGAGCTTCGGAGAAACCAAGCATACTAACGGGTGTTGATGGTCCTGCAAACTCAACCCTCTGGTTTCTTTCGTTAAACAAAGCTTTCACTTTTGCATAATGAGAACCAGCAACTAGGTGGTCGCCAACTCTTAAAGTCCCAGTTTGGATCAAAACACTTGCTACAACACCGCGTCCTTTGTCAAGACGGGCTTCAACAATGGTGCCTTTTGCTTTTCTTTCTGGGTCTGCTTTCAACTCAAGGAGTTCAGCTTCTAACAATATTTTTTCCAAAAGTTTGTCGATGTTCAAACCTTTTTTGGCTGAAATCTCTTGGCTTTGGAATTTACCGCCCCATTCTTCTACAAGAATGTTCATGGCAGATAATTCTTCTCTGATTTTCTCAGGATTGGCACCATCTTTATCCATTTTATTGATGGCAAAAATCATTGGTACGTTTGCTGCTTGAGCGTGAGATATTGCTTCACGCGTTTGAGGCATGATGTTATCATCTGCTGCAATTACAATAACAGCTATATCGGTTACTTTAGCACCACGGGCACGCATAGCGGTAAAGGCTTCGTGACCAGGTGTGTCTAGGAAAGTTATTTTTTGCCCTTTTGGTAATTGTACTTCATAAGCACCAATGTGTTGGGTGATGCCACCTGCTTCACCAGCAATTACGTTGGCACTGCGCACATAATCCAATAGGGAAGTTTTACCATGGTCAACGTGACCCATAACGGTTACAATAGGAGGACGAGGGATGGTTTTTGCTGGATCATCTTGTTCCTCATCAATTGCGATGGTGTCTTGGGCATCAACAAATTCAACTTCAAATCCAAATTCATCAGCCACAAGGGTAATGGTTTCAGCATCTAAACGTTGGTTAATCGACACCATAAGGCCCAAAGAGAAACAGGTTGAAATGACTTGTGTTACTTGAACATCCATCATTTTCGCTAAATCGTTTGCAGTTAAGAATTCTGTTACTTTCAGAATTAACTCTTCCTGCTCCATTCTTTCTTTCTCTACGCTTCTAGCTTGATAGTGGTCGTCTCTCTTTTGTCTTTTGAATTTAGATTTGTTTGTTTTACCACGTCCTGTAGAGCCAATTTTATTTAATGTCTTCTTCAGTTTATCTTGAATTTCCTTTTGGGTAATTTCTTTTTTAGGCTCGTTAGGTCTCTGTCCTAAGTTGGGTCTGTTAACCTTGATTTCTTGTTGGATGTTAACTTTTTGAGGACCTGACTTGCGCTTGCGTTTTTCTCTATTTAATTTTTCAGCCGGGGTAAGGAATTTAGGCTTCATTACTGTATCTGGCCTCAACTCGATTTTACCCATAATGGTTAAACCGTCCAATTCAACTAGGTTGGCTTTTACCAATTCTCTTTCATCAATTTCTGGAGTAGGAGCGTCTGCAATATTTACCTCAATTGGATTTGAGATGATCAACGGTTCAGACGCTTTTGATAAAATGATTGGCTCAGCTTCTGGCGCTTTGTTTTCTTTTCTTTTTCTGCCACCAGCACTTGGCAATTCGATTTTGCCTTTGACGGTTAAACCTGCTTTTTCAATTTTGTCTTCTTGCAAAGGATTAACAACAGGTGCTTCAAATACAAGAGGTTCATTGATTGGCTTAGATTTTACAACTTCTACAACTGGCTCATTAACCGGTGCAGGTTTTTCTTTCGCAAGGGGCGCGATTACTTCTGACCTAATGTTTTTTATGAAGAACTCAGGCTCAGGTTCTGCCTCAATTTGATTTTCTTCCTCTTTTTTAAAGAATTCTTCAACCTTGACAACCTCTTCGCGTTTTTTTAATTTAAGTCCTGATGATTTAGACTCTTCTTTTGCTTCTTTGTCAGAAGAGAAAATGCCTGCAATGTAGCCGTACATTTCTTCCGTAAGCTTCGCCGTTGGTTTGTTGTCAATTGCAAAACCTTTCCTTTGCAAACTTTCTATAATTGTTTGCGTGCTTACATTGAATTCCGATGCTGCTTTTCCTAATCTTATTTCTGCCATTCAGTCTTTGTTGTCTATGACAAGTATTTGTCAAAAAATGCAAAGGTAGGGCAATATTCCTATTAATGCAAATTAATAACTTGATTCACGAGTCAAGTACAAATTTAGCGTAAACACTTGAAATAATCAAACGGTTCGAGGCAGTCCTTGCATTTATGTAATGCTTTGCAGGCGGTGCTCCCAAATTGGCTAATCAGTACAGTGTTTTTGCTGTTGCATTGGGGGCATTCAACCGCATGAGTTTTGCCAAATAGCGCATTGATATCAATGTCTTCTTTCTCAGGCGGCGCAATGCCATACGCTTTTAATTTTTGTTTGCCTTTTTCACTCATCCAATCGGTGGTCCATGCAGGCGATAAAATCAGTTTAACTTTTGAGGGAATGCCAATTTCGCTTAGGGTTGCTTTGATCTCAGTTTCTATCATGCTCATGGCAGGACATCCGCTGTAGGTAGGTGTAATTAGGATTTCAAAACCCTCTTCCAATTCGTTCACCCCACGAACCACACCTAAGTCGACCACCGACAAAACCGGGATTTCAGGATCGCTGATGCGTTCTAGAATGGCCCAAATATCTAAGGTGCTGTATTTTGTTGTGTTCATGCTTGTGCAAATTTAATGGTTTAATTTTCGAATTCTATTTTCATAATAGACTGACATTCCTCATATCCGTAGCCTCTGCCCAAAAGGTATTTGACCGTTTTTAATTTCTTTTCAAACAATGTTCCGGTCTTAATGTTTTTAAAATATTTTTCGGCAATGCGTTGGATATTGTTTGCATAATCGCTAGGGTCAATTTCCTTCATTGCTTTTTCGATGCAATAGGCGCTTATTTGTTTGTTTTTTAGCTCTCGTATAATCTTGTTTTTGCCCCATTTTTTTTGTCTAAATTTTCCGCCAGCAAAGGCTTTAGCAAACCGCTCTTCATTGATCATGCCTTTTTGCACCACATACACCATTATTTCTTCAATGTCTTGGGTTATTAATCCAAAGGTGTACAATTTGTCTCGCACTTCTTTATGGCAACGTTCTTGGTAATTACAGAAAATTTCTATCTTTAATTTGGCCTCATTTGGGGTATAGTTTTTTTTCTTTTTTTCAAGCATTTTATTCAACAATAAATTCTAAAATTTCGCAGTGCGTAGTGCATGTGATTTTAGCAAAATACAAGCCTTTGTTCCAATCCGAAATGTCAATGTTTGTGTAGATTATTTCTCTTGATTCTAAAAGAATTTGGCCCATGCTATTGAAAATACTCAAATCGAAATTTGCGGTCTTGTTTTCGATTTCTATGGTTTTAGAAGCGGGATTTGGATATAAGGAAACCAGCCCTGTGCTTCGGTGCGAATTGATGTTTTGCCTATACGTATTGAATATTGAATACACCGGATAATGGTCGCTGCAAGCACTTGCGTAATTGCCAATATATTTTTCGAGATGCCAAACAAAAATAGAGTCGGTTTTGTGTTTTGAAGCCAATGCCGCTGATGCCAATTGGTGGTCTATTGCATCAGGATATGCAGTGGTGGTTCCCTGGCCGTTGTCTGTTAATTTTTTACTCAGGTATCGGTAATTAAAGCCATTGTCGAGCAGGCGGATAAATGGAGATGGCAAGTTGTTGAATATAGACAAATCGATGTCATCATTCCAATCGCCCAAGACCATGGTGTAATTGTTTTGAGGCAATTTATTAAGGTACATTTTTAGCCAATCTGCAGAGCGTTTACGGCTGTTATAGGCAAGCATTTTTGAGCTATCAGTTCCAGTGTTGGCTTTGAGGTGTAAAACAATTAAACGCAAAGTGTCAATGCCTATATCGTTTTTCGGTAAAAGTCTAATTTCTAAGGGGAATCTGAGTGTCGAAAAACTGTCTTTGTTTTCGGTGCCCAATAGTTTAGAATCGATCAGGGAAAATAAATTGTTGTTGAAGATGATAGCTGTTTTTTGCTCTGGGAAATACGGTGCAAGTATGGCTTTGTAATTTGGTAATTTCAGCAGCATGGAATCAAAGGCTTTTTTTTCTGAAACTTCGCATAAGCCCCATATATCAACATCTGCATTTTGAATGGTTTTTAAAATCAGGGCCTGCTGTTTTACATCATCACTAGGCCCAAATCCGGAGGCAGTTTTGCCAAACCATTCTAGGTTCCAATTGGCAATTTCTAAGGTGTGATTTTGTCCAATTCTTGGGATGCTTTGTGCTTTGCTTTCGCTGCCCAAAAATATACCTAAAACAATAAATAGGAACAGAGCATTATGCCGATTTGCTTTTGTCAAAAAATTTCAAAGAAGTTGTTTTGATTAACCAAGCAAAAATAAGGGTAGAAAAGAAGGTGATCATTGCATACACCATAGCGGGTTTTTGCATGTCTGCATTCTTAAGAATGTTTCCAGCAATCAACAATGCTAAGGCTGTATTTTGCAGGCCAACCTCAACCATAATCGTGACTTTGTTTTGTATATTGATTTTAAATAATACACCCAATAAATACCCTAAAATCATGCCTGCAAAATTGAGCAAGAGTACCCAAAAGCCCAGCGACCAAAGCTCTTCATTGCTCAAATGAATGCCACCTTTGTCGTGAGGGGCTAAAAATTTGACGCCGAATATCAACATCAATAATATTGGCAAAAGGTATTTTAGAACTGGTTTTATTTTATGCGCTAAGTCGGTAAACTTACTGTTAATGAACACGCCAACTAAAGCTGGCACAATGGTCACCATCCCGATGTGGGTGATCGTTTTTAAAAGAGGAAGTTCGATGGTAGACGATTGGTTGATGAAATAATCGAGGGATAAATTCACTAAAATTGGAAGGGTAAACATGCAAAGTAAACCATTCACCACAGTAAGAGAAATGCTCAGTGCTACATTGCCTTTTAATAAAAAACTTACCAGGTTTGATGTTACCCCACCCGGGCAAAGGGTGATGATGATGAAGCCAACTTTTACAGCGGGAGAGAAGTCTGCAAATGCCATCAAAATTATTGCTGAAATGGGGTGTAATATCATTTGGGCAACTAAGCCAATGCCCAATGACCCTGGAAAGGAAATGATATTTGAGAAGTCTTTTTTGCTTAAATTCAAACCTAAACTCATGGTTATAAATGCCAAGACTAAGTCAATTAGAAAATCAATGTTTCGAAACAATAGGTCCAACATCTGTTTTGGGTCGGCTTAAATTTTTAACAAACTTAAAGTTTTTTTTTGAGTTTGTTGTTTTTTTTTAATTGCCAGCGCATAGAATTTATAAATTAAAATTTATCCAATTAAGAAGCAATGGAAGTTTAAATATGTTAAATGCATTGTGTAAATTTGCAGGATGAAGAATTGCCTATTCGTTTTGTTCCTTGTTCTGCTTTATTCTTGCTCGGAAAAGGGTAAGATTGTAGACCAGACCATAGATATACCAGAAGCAAAATGGAGTTACGATCAAATTCCAGAACTGCCTTTTACCATTAGCGATAAAGGGATCTATTACGATTTCTTTTTAAAATTGCGTATGCAAAAATCGTATCCCTATGAAAATTTGTATTTATTGGCCAGGGTTAAGGGCCCTGATGGTAAATTTGTGGTTCAAAGAATTAACTTCACTTTGACCGACGCAATGGGCAAGCCTTTGGGCCGCTCATCTGGTTCATCTGTCGACTACGAGCTGCCCATGTTCAAAAACAAAAGATTTCCAAGCGTAGGTGAGTATACCATTTCTATTGAGCAAAATATGCGCGACAGTTTGATCAATGGCATTGAAAGCATAGGACTAAAAATCAAACAGGGCGATCCAATCTTTTAATGAGTCAAAACATTGTATTTTTTGATGGTGTTTGTAACCTTTGCAGCGGTGTTGTGCAATGGTTGATTAAACGCGACAAGAAGAATGTTTTATTCTTTGCGCCCTTGCAAGGTTCAACAGCTAAGGAGCTTGTGCCGAGTTCAGACATCGTGAAAGTAGATTCAATAGTATTCATTTGCCAGGGTAAAATTTACCATAAAAGCACTGCTGTTTTGAAAATTCTCAGCTTGCTTTCTTTTCCGTATTCCTTAGGTTTTATGCTCTTTGTGTTTCCACGTTTTGTAAGAGATTTTGTGTACGACTGGGTGGCTAAAAACCGCTACCATTGGTTTGGTAAAAAGGCAGCATGTTGGTTGCCCGATAAAGATTTATTGTTTAAGTTTAAAGCATGAGAAAGGCGGTATTTTTAGTTTTATTGTTTCCGGTTTTTTTTACCCAAGCCCAGATCGTGTTACAGCTCGACAGCATGTTGAAGGTGGCCTATGAAAAAAAGTACCGCTTTAGTGAGGGCTTAATGTGTGTGCCATTTTATTGTGATCCATTTTATGAAACATTTTACAAAAAAGGTGATACCAATGGCTTATGTGGTAAATATGTTTTTGTAAACCGAAAATTTGAGCTTAAGATTCGCCCTGGTTTTTCTTTGCCTTGCAATTTTGAACCGCGCTTTGGCGAAGGACTTTGCGCCGTCAATATCGACAATAGAATTGCATTTATCGATACCCTTGGTAAGCTGCAATTTAGCACCAATTTGTTGGCTTGTTCACCCCAAAGAAATAAGATTTTGCCATTTAAGAATGGAAAGGCAAAAGTTTACAAAGGCGGAAATACCCTGAAACATTATTACGAGATATATTATATAGACATAAAGGGAAAAAGAATTCCAGAGAAGGTAATGGTTTATGTGGTCCCAAAGAAGCTTAAGCCGGATCCAGTAATTGTTGCTGTAACGCCTCCTAAACCAGCGATTATCAATCCTGAAACGGTTGCTCCACCTATGTTTCAATTGCCTGATCTTCCAATAGCATTTGCCCGTTCAATATACCCAATTGATTCTATAAATGCAAAACGATTTTTAAGTGAGAACAAACACCAAGACAACCGCATGTTGTTGTATTTTGATTGCGGTACATACCAATTAGAGAACATGGACATTCGAGACACTTCCTACTGTGGCAAGTTTGTATTCACCGACAGCAGTTTTCGCGTAAAGATAGCAGGCGGATTTAAGCTACCATGTGGTTTTCAGCCTGAATTTTCTGAAGGGTTATGCGCCGTGGCAATAGACAACTTAATTGACTATATTGATACCTTAGGTAGGGTTGTTTTGCAAACAGGCCTGAAGGCTTGTGGCCCGAACAGCAACAAAGCTTCAACGTTTAGAAATGGCATAGCGACTTTGTATGTGGCCGACTCTTTAGTTAACGGATTATACACCACACTTGCAATCAATACTAGAGGCGAAAGGGTTCGACTATTGGAGTTTGACGGTTTGGATTTGGCTGAAAAAAAGCTAGATATGTTTCGGAATTTAAGTGCTGATGAAGCTGTCAATTGTTTTGTAGGCAAGGGTAAAACCAACGGCATTTGGTTCTTGGTTGAGAAGAGTGGGAAAGTGCGAAAAAAGCTCGAGTTAAAGCCTTAGCTTTCTTTTGGATTATTGTTGCCGAGCGCCAATGCTAGCGCCATAAATGCGCTGAAGGCCACCACACTTGCTTGTCGCTCAAGTATGCTTTCAAAACAAGAGGCTAGAAATAAAAGCAAGGCCATGGATGCCAATACGTAATTTTTATTTGATTGTCCAAATATGGAGAAAAGCACAATGAGCAGGTATAAACTTGCTGATATCAATCCACTTTGTGAGGCTGTTTCTAAAAATTGGAAATGTGGATTTTTGCGGTTTGCTGGGGTAATGCTGTTGTTCATTTGCGCAAAGTTTTCTTGAAGCTCTTTGTCTGCATCTCCTATGCCAGTTCCCAAGATGGGGTTTTTCTTGATTACTTGAACGGCGTTTTTCCATGCTTGTACCCGCATTGCAAATGAGTAGTCGTTGGCATCTTTGCCGTTCCAAGCGACTTCAAAATCGGCAAGCGTATTGCTCACTCTATTGCGCAAAGAGCTGCTCATTGCGAACATGATCAGGGGCAATGTAAGGCCCAAACTGATGGCTATAATTTTGTTGCGTAAGGGCAATTTGAAAAGAACGGGTAAAAGAATAATCAATAGCCCAAAATACATTGCTAATAGTCCAGTTCTAGCAGACAGGATATGTAGAAAAATAAAATTGGATAAACCTATAGCTGAAATAACGCTTACGTTTATTTTACTCAAATTCCATTCGTTCCGTTGCAACAAAAGATACACAGCAAAAACAACTGAGATTGCCAATATGATCGAAAATTGTATGTGGTAAATACCATAGCCAAATTCGATGGGCAAGGGCTTCGATTCAAGTATCAATTGGTCGAATAGGGTCTTGTTGGATAAGTAATTGTAAACACTAACAATCGCCGGTAGGTACATAGCATACAGACCAATAAGCACCATACTTATAAAATGCTTGCTTTCGGATTTTTTTAGGGCATTAAATACAAGTGGAAAGCATAGAATAGGAAGTTTTAAAATTAATTTCCTACTTGCCTCCTCAGTATTTTGAGAGTACAAAAAGGATGCGGCAGAGCTCAGAAAAAATAAAACAAAAAGTAAAGATATTGCTGTTTCAAATTTCGAAAATTTCCTAAACTTAAATTGCAAGATTCCTATTATCGAAAGGCCAATAAAAGAAATGCTAATTAGTGCTGGGGATAAGGAGAATGAAAACGCCAAGATTCCCCATAAAAACACCGTTGCTATTTGCATCCATTCTTTGCGCATAGAAACGGACTTGTGGAATTATTTTGCGTAGCTAACTTTAACTTCGGTGTTGTCAGAAACACCCAATTTAGCAGCTACGGTTTTACTCATTTTTAAGATGACCCCATCTTCTGCTTTGCAGCTGCCAACAACACGTGCAAAAACAGTGTTGTTGTTGCTGGTATTGGTAATCATTACTATGGTGCCAATTTTAGCACTTGGGTGTAAAATAAAACTTCTTTCTTGGCTTAATTCACCTTCACTAGAAATTGTAGCGGTTCCTTTTTCTGAAACCTCATCACCATCGTCTGTGTTGTATGAGGTGTTTATTGTGCCTGGGCTTTCTGCTAGCGGCGATTCTGCAACAATTGGAGTGTTCACCACCACATTGTTGTGCTCTGCTGGTTTTACAACTGGTGTTTCTACAGCTGCGGCTGGTTTGGCTATTGGTTTAGAAGGTGCAGCCGGTTTTGCTGTTGTGGCCACCGTGATGGTTTTTTCGCCTACCACCAATTTTTGACCCAATTGGATATTGTCTGACTTAAGGTTGTTCATGTCCTTAATTTTTGTAATGGTGGTGTTGTGTGTTTTTGCAATTAAAGAAAGTGTTTGACCCTTCGCAACTGTATGGTAAACCTTTTCTGTTTTGGTGCTTGTATTTGTTACTTGTGCGCTGCTGTTTGAAGAAGATGAAGATTCGCCTTTTGGAATCATCAAGACTTGTCCAATTTGAATAGATTGCTGCGACCCTTCGTTGGCTGCAAAAATTTCTGCTGCAGGAACACCATATTTTTTCCCGATTCCATAAACGCCTTCGCCCTTGCTCACTTTATGCAAGATGTAAAGCTTGCCGTCAACTGTTTTAGTTCCGATAGAATCTTTCGGCATTGCAGAGGCTGCAAATGTCATAGCAAAGAAGCAGAGAATTATTAGATGTTTCATTTTGCGTGTAAAATTACAAAGTAAGTTTATAAACTTCTTCTTTCTTTCTGTTTGGTGTATTACTTGTCGACAGGTGACAAGAATTTTGGACAAGGTTTTTGTCTTATGTTTTGCTTGCGAGTAAGAATCAAATTAGCTGTTAAATTTTACACTGCATTTTAACTTCTTCGATCAGGTTTTTTATATCTGTATAAGGGTTGTTAATGCGTATAAAATTGCCATGCCCGTGTTTGGCTAATTTTTGTAAAAAGTCTATCGCTATTAGATCTTGCCCAAATCCGATGCTCGATAATATGATCTTGTCTTGTCGGTATGCTTTGGATGCCAATTTATACAAGTCTTCATTGCTCAATTTACTGCTGTTTAGTAGACCGTCTGTAGCTATAAATACTTGGTTGTTTCCATTTTGAATAAAATGTTTTCTGGCTAGGTCGAAGGCAATAAGCAAACTTTGAGAACCATTGCTACCACCTCCTGCTTTTAGTGTATCAATGGCTCGGTCGATGGCGTGGCGTTCGAGACCGCTTAGGTTTTCGAATACCACCCGCACTTTGTTGGTATAGGTAATAAGCGTGATGTAGTCGCCAGGGCGGATAAGTGAAGTCAATTCTTTAATCGATTTTTTAAGGTAATTCAATTTGCCTGAATCGCGCATACTGCCGCTAATATCAATGATAAAAATTAAATGGTTGGGTTTGTATTTGTAAGAATTAAATCCTGAATCAGCATACGCTACTGGCACATAAACTGGAATTTCAGGAACAACAATGCTGTCTTTGCCTTTTGTTTTTTCGGCCTTTTTTTTCTCTGTAATTAAAACAGGATCTTTCTCAGTACTGTCTATTAGTGGTGTTAAGAATATAACACAGTCGTGGTTTTTCTCTGAATAGTTGTAATCAATTGCATTGCTGGTATATCCTTTTTTTGATGCATACACAGCCACTATGCCATAGTCGACTTTGCATTTGTAGTTCCAAGATTCAAAGCCCGGCACACAATTGTAGTCGATGTGGTTTTTCTGCACTTTTAATTGTGCGATTTTAATTATTTGAGACGTGCTGGCATCGCGCACGGTAATACTCAAGGGAATTTGTTCATTTTTTAATGGACGGCTGTTTTCAATTGAAGGACAAATACTAAATGCGGTTTCTCGAATCGATTTGATGTTTCCTTTTATTTTTAAAACAGTGGGGGTGTTGCTGTTGCTAAAATACAATTGGATGTCTTGGTTAAAACTTCCTTTTTTGTCGGTGTAATACGCTATGCCAATGCGCATACTGCTGCCAGGAGCTAAAGTTTTACTGCTGCAAAGCACAGCGTAATTGTCCTTGGGTTGAGTAGGCAAAAGGTAGATGGTTTTGCTCCCTGTGTTACTGAATATAAAGTAAGCAGTATCGTTGTTGAAATAGGTGATGTTCCCAAAATCGTGTACCGTTTTGTCTGCTTGCAATTGTGCATGGACAAAAATGGGCAGTGAAATCATGAGAAATAAAAACGACTTGAACATATTAGTTTTTAAACGAAAACCGTACCAAATAATTGTTAGGTTACAAAACTTCCTCTAAGAGGCTTCTTTTCAAGAGCAAGCCCACTTAAATGTAATTGAATATAACAAAATTTAATATATTTGTCATCTTATTCATTTAATTAAAAGGCTTAAACCAAACCAAAAGCGGTTTTAAAATGTTTAAATTGTTTGCGCTGTAAAAATAAGTTTATCCCACAAGCGCTGATTAAGTTTTAAAGTTTAGAAAGAAATAATTTGGTCGAACACAACTATTACCGCCTCATGGAAATGGAATCGTTTTCTGACATAGAAACGGTGAAGAAGCGCTACCGCGAATTGGCGAAGTTGTACCACCCCGATCTCAACCCAAACAACAAACACGCCGAAGAATACTTTAAAATTCTGACCCAGGGCTATAATATATTGTCTGACCCAGACGATAAAATACTATACGACAATGCCTTAAAAGGGTATTATACAGCCAAACCCAACGAAGTTCCCAAGCCAAGCAAAGAGGAGATAACGCGCCAAAAGGTTAGGACACACAAAGAGAACAAGCGCAAGCGGTTTGTCGAAGCGTTTTTAAAAGCCGAGAATGATTTTCCGCATAGGTATAGATTTTTGGTGTCCATGATGTTGTTCTTCAGCGGCATATTGATGTGTTACAACCATTGGTTTATCAACCTACTCAACTATAAAATTCTATACAATGTGCTTGGTGGATTTGTTTTTGGTCTTGGAGCGTATCAAAGTGCCGAAAACATTTACAAACGCAGAACCTTTAAAAAAGCCATGCGCATAGAGCCTTATAACAGCGATGGTGGGTCCGTGCGCATATTTCTGTTTTTATTTTTTGTTACGCCAATTTTATTTTTGGGCTTAATGAAAATAACCAAGACGGTTCACCTTTCCTATTTTTATGAAACCTGCGACATCGATCGTGTGAAGTTTTTTGCCAACGAACTCGAATATTATTACACCGTCAATGGCGAGTTGATTGCCCGAAGAGCAGAATACATTCCTAAAGAGGCTTACTTTGATTTGAAAAAAGTGAAGGTGCGGTTTTCGAGAATCAATCCGGTGATTAGTGAATTGGTTACTGAGCCTTAATAGACCAAAATATTTTGACGGTAAACAGAGTCTTTGCTTTGTATTTGGAGCATAAAAAGACCCGTGTCATCAATGCGAATTTGAGATAAATCAGCATTCATTTCAAATGGAATTTCTTCGCCAAGTGCATTATAAACTTTAATGTTTTCGATCTCTTCAAAACTGCCGATTGCGCATACACCTGTGCTCGGATTGGGATAGACTAAAAATGGTATTTCCCTATTGCTGCTAACACTTAATCCATACCCACCTCTGTTGCTTGTTCGATAAATACTGCCACCATCACCAACGCTTAAGCCAATGTTATGCTCAAAAAAGATTGAATTTAGGGAGGAGGCAGATCCCGTAATTTGAAGGCCTCTATTGCTTAAGGCTTGGTATGATTTTGAAATTAAACCATTGCTTCCGCAGATAAATCCTGTATCGGAATTAAAGAAATACACGCAGTTTGGGATTTTCATTTCAGGTAAACTGCTTTGAGAAAAGCTGTTTCCACCATTTGAACTTAATAATAGGATGTTTTGGAATTTCCCAGCAGTGGCGCTATCGGGCATGCCTCCGCAAATGATGAGTATTGAATCGCCAAGAGCTACAATGCTGGTAAAATTAATCTTGCTGTTGTATTTTTTATTTACCCATAGCCTTCTGCTGATGTGTTTGTTAAGAATATAGCCACTGTCGCCCACAGCCCAACATTGGCCATTGGGAAGAATGCAAGCACTGTTTAAGCGTTTGTTGGAAACAAAGGTGGTGTCAACGGCCCATGTTTCACCCATGTTGTTGCTGCTCACCGCAAGCATGTCTTTGCCTACTGCTATTCCATATTGTCCACGAAAGTGAATGTCGTAACCATAAGCAGCCGTGCGCACATATTTTTGTGACCAGGTACTACCTCCGTTCATTGTCTTTTGTATGCGGGCGTTTTCACCAACAATAAACCCCGTGTCTTTGTTAATGAAAAAAACTGCGCGCATGTTTTGCGGAATGCTAAGGTTGATGTTGCTCCAAGATTTGCCGGTGTCGACAGATTTTAACAAAGCACTGTTTTGGCCAACTGTGTAGGCTGTTTTTCCGATTATTTGCACATCATATAGGTCTTTGTTGCTTGAAGGATTGCTAATTTTTTTCCATTGCGCAGGCAAAGAAGCGGGTAAAGAAATGGCGGTTAATATAAAAATGTAAAGTTTCATGAAGGCATACAAAGATAATAAAAAACAATAAGTTCAAAATTTGTTTTAAACATCGAGCGCGCAAATTATGGTATAGAATTTTGCGATAAATAAATCTCTAAGCCTTAGTATATTTGTGCAGTGAAACAAGCGTTGGAAAACGAAGATTATTACTTTGATAAAAATGGGTTTATGGTTTTTACAGAGGCCTACCATTTGAAGCGAGGAAATTGCTGCGGCTGCGCTTGCAAACATTGTCCCTACGCACACAAAAATGTGCCAATAAGCAAACGCAATTCAAATGGAAGAACAACTTGATCCGCTGGCCGAACAAATAATTTCACTTTTAGTCTTTGAAGAAACCTTCGAGCAAATGGTATCTGAGTTGCCGAAATTCAGTCATTATGCGATAGCCGACGAATTAAAGAATTTAATTGTCAAAGATTACGCCCGTCCTTACCGTGATATCGAGAACGATACCACCTCAGGGATTTTATATGATTCTGATCATCTAAATGGCTATAGTTTTACCCTCACAGCAAGAGGAATCACCTATCTTGAAAATAACTTAAAAGTAAAGTAAAAGTCACTTTATTGTTTAAAAAATAGATGTATTATTGCATGTAATGAAATTCGGTGCAATAGACATTGGTTCCAACGGAGTAAGGCTTTTGATATCAAGGCCTTTACAAGAAGATACACTAAAGCCTGAATGGAAAAAGGTTGAATTTACCCGTTTGCCAATCCGTTTGGGTGATGATGTGTTTAGCACCAAAGAAATCGGTAAAAAGAAATTAGACTTGTTAACCAAAGCGGTAAAAGCTTTCAGTTTGTTGTTAGACATTTACAATGTTGATTTTTATAGAGCTTGCGCAACCAGCGCCATGCGCGATGCGAAGAATTCAGATAAGATAGTTAAGCTCATTAAGAAAGAAACGGGCATTAGCATCGATATTATTACAGGCAATGCAGAGAGTAAACTCATAATGAATGCCTTTTTGCATTTACTGCCTAAAACAGAAACATTCTTGCACGTGGATGTTGGAGGAGGTAGCACCGAGTTGACCTTAATTCAAGAGAACAAAGCCTTGGTTGGAAAGAGTTTTAACATTGGCACAGTTAGGGCAAGAGAAAATAAAATCAAACCTGAAGAATACGATAAAATGCATGCATGGATTAAAGAGCATGTAACCTGGGTGCCCAAATTAAAGGGCGTAGGAACAGGAGGAAACATTCATAAATTTGGAGAGCTTGCTGGTGTTACCCAAGGCAATTATATGAAACTACAAAAGTTGGTTGAATTAACCGAAGACATTGAAGCCATCGATTTGCATGAAAGGGTTTACCACTTAAAGTTGAATCCAGACCGCGCCGAGGTAATCGATGTGGCCGGTAGGATTTATATGGATATTTTTGAACGCACCAATATAACAGATATTTTAACGCCATACCACGGACTGAAAGATGGGATTATTCAAGATTTGTGGGAGCGTTTTTACACCAAACAAAAAGATTAAGCGTTTTTGGATTTAGAATCTCAAATCCGTTATAATTCGCTTTTTGTCGTTTTGTATGAGCATATTTTCTAAATTTCTTGGTTTTTTAGGCAATAAATACCTAATTTTGCACCCGTTTTAAAAGACCAATAAGAGAAAAATGACCAACAAAACCTTCACCATGATTAAGCCTGATGCGGTAGCAAATGGCCACACTGGAAAAATCATCGACGATATTTTAGCTGCAGGCTTTAAAATCGAAGCGATGAAATATTTACAATTAACCCAAGCGCAAGCTGAGGCATTTTATGGCGTTCACAGCGAGCGTCCATTCTTCAGAGATTTGGTAAACTTTATGATCAGCGGCCCTATTGTTGCTGCAATTTTAGAAGGCGACAATGCCATTGAAAATTTCAGAAACTTAATCGGCGCAACCAATCCTGCAAACGCAGCAGAAGGAACCATACGTAAAAAATATGCAGTAAGTATTGACGCAAACGCAATTCACGGTAGCGATAGCGACGAGAATGCAGCAATCGAAGGCAACTTCTTTTTCTCATCATTCGAGCGTTTCTAAACCTTAAATAAAATAGTCCAAGAAAGCATCTACGAAAGTGGGTGCTTTTTTTATGGCAAGAGCGCTGTTGCCCCCCCCTAGTTGGATTTGCTTCCTTCCTCCCAATTCCGTAAATTTGTATTTTTATAAGACTTATCAGGGTTTTGTAAAAGTTAAAATTGCCAGCGTATGAAAATCGGTTTATTCACCAAAGTCGTTAACACGCCCGAACAAGTAAAGTTGATGGATGACATTATTGTTTTCTTGCTTTCCGAGCAGGTTGATCTTTATTTGCATAGCCATTTGGCTTCTTGTCTTGAAAATAAATATGGATTGCCAAAGTTTGAATACCTCAGCAAGAAATCGGCTGAACTTGATTTTTTGATCAGCGTGGGTGGCGATGGTACCATACTAAGTGCAGTGGAAATAACAGGCGATAGTCAAGTGCCAATTATTGGTGTGAACACCGGCCGTTTGGGTTTCTTAGCCAATGTATCCACCGACGGGTTTATTCAGGCATTTAAGGAACTTAAAGGGGGTAATTATTCATTAGACAAACGCTCGCTGCTGCAACTCGAAAGCAACGCTGATTTGTTCCGTTTTAACTATGCGCTCAACGATTTTGTTTTGCATAAAAAGGAAACCAGTAGCATGATTACTGTTCATGCCTTTTTAAATGGAGAACCTTTGAATTCCTATTGGGCCGATGGACTTATTGTATCAACACCAACCGGCTCTTCAGGTTACTCTTTGAGTTGCGGTGGTCCTATATTGTTCCCAAAATCTTCCAGTTTGGTGGTTACGCCAATTGCCCCGCACAATTTAAATGTAAGGCCGGTTATTATTCCAGATGATCAAGTTTTGAGTTTTGAAATAGAAGGCCGCAGTGCCAATTTTTTAGCCTCTTTAGACAGCCGTTCGGTTACCATCGATCAAACCATACAAATAGCGATTCGCAAAGCCGATTTCCACATCAATTTGGTGCGTTTTGAAGGCGATACTTTCTTAAAAACCTTGCGCCACAAAATGTTGTGGGGTATGGACAACAGAAATTAATTCTCGGGCTTTTTCAAGCTCAAAAAATACCTTAAGTTTGTTGTCTAATGAAAATCATTTCATACAACGTAAACGGCATTCGTTCTGCCATGTCTAAAGGGTTTGTTGATTTTTTGAAAGAAGAAAATCCCGATACCGTTTGTCTACAAGAATTAAAGGCGCAAGAGCAAGACATTGATCAAGCTGCTTTGGAAGCTTTGGGTTACCATTGCTATTGGTTTCCTGCTGAAAAAAAAGGGTATAGTGGTGTTGGTATTCTGAGCAAAGAAAAAGCCAAATCAGTTGTTAAAGGCATGGGCCATAAGCTTTTCGATTCCGAAGGACGTGTGATCAAAGCTGTGTTCGAAAACTGCGAGGTTATCAGTGCCTATTTCCCTTCTGGCACCACCGGCGATATCCGCCAACAAGTGAAGTATGAATTTTTAGAAGCCTTCAATCATTTTATTCAAAACGATCCGAATAAAGACAAGTTAATGGTATGCGGCGATTACAACATTTGCCATAATGATATCGATATTCACGATCCAATTGGCAATAAAAATTCCAGTGGATTTTTGCCCGAAGAAAGGGCTTGGATGGACCAATGGTTTGGCAGCGGCATGCACGATAGTTTTAGATTGATTAACCAAGATCCACACCATTACACCTGGTGGAGTTTTAGAACGGCCGCCCGTGAGCGCAATAAGGGATGGAGAATCGATTATATTTCAATCGGTGATAGTATTCGCGAGCGCCTTTCAAATGCTGGTATTTTGAACGCTTATGTGCACAGCGACCATTGCGGTTTGTACGCTGAAATAAAATGAGTTTTTTAAAGCGTTTATTGCCGAAACCATTCAAACAATTTTTGTGGTTTGTATTCAAATCACCACAAAGAAAATGGGTTGGGTTTTCGTCGGTATTAAGCGATTTAAAGGCATGGTTTGCTACTAGAAAAAGACCAAATAATGTGCAAGCCATTAGCGTTTGTGTTGGAATAAAAAACCGCAGCCATAATTTGCTAAGCCATCTCATTCCGTCTTTAAATGCCTGCGCAAATATAGATTGCATAGAACTCTCAGTACTCGACTGCGGCAGCGATGATGTGAAGAATTTAGTGCAAGAAATTCGAAAGGCATGGAAAGGTAAATTGGTTTATGCTGAAGTGCCTCAAAAGTTTGCGCGCAGCATCAGTTTTAATGCAGCAGTTAAACAAAGTACAAACAACTTAATATTAATTTGCGATGCCGATATGAGCATTCCGAAAGATATGGTAAAAAAGGTAAACCATTACACAGGAGAATATTCAGCTTGGTTTCCGCAAATTTGGTTTACGCGACGAGATGGCACCGGTCATTTTATGTCTGAGGGAACTGGTATTATGGCGAGCCAACGGCAGCAGTTTCTGAACTTTGGGGGCTACGACGAGAGCATTATAGATTGGGGTAAAGAGGATTGGTTTTTGTTTTTCGAATACTACAAAAATGGCGTTGGTTGCATCCGCAGCAAGGAACCAGAATTTATACACCATTACCATGAGAGTTTGAAGCCGGAGGGGTATGAGAATCTGTTTTAAGGGGACTTAAAATAAGGGTTTAGGGTCTAGCGTCTAGGGTATAGTTTGGATTTCGGTATTCGACGTTCCGAAAAAATAATAAAATGCCTTTTGTTTTCCCTCAAGGAAATTAAATAAGTAAATTTTAAAATAAGAAAATAGTGAAGTTAGGTTGTGTGTTTTGTAGTTTAACGCACACAAAACTAAACCCTAACCCCTACTTGCCTGCATGAGTGAAACGAAGGCAGGTACCCTAGCCCCTGGCTTTACTGTGCGTCCAAAAACGACAACTGTGCCATTTCTTTTTCTTGCTCAGAACGGATACTTAGGCCTAGGTCGTCGCCAGCGTTGCTCACGTAAAATGCAAGTTCTTTCAAACTGCTGTATAAATCGTGTGCGAACACGTTGTCTAGTTTCGGAAATATATCATTTAAGCCTTTCAGCATAGAGATTAACATTTCGTTTCTTTCAGTCGTTGATTCAGGCAAAGAGCTAATTAACATTTCTATGCTTTCTTCAGTGTGTCCGTCAACTGTTTTGTATACACCACTCACATCGCGGGTTTCAGAATAGGTTTTGATGTGGATGATTTTAACGGCTTGTTGGATTTCGCTAGGGGTGAATTCACCATCAGAACCAGACACCAAGGCTGAAATTAGTAGAGGTGCATTAACAATTAAGTTTTTTTCTGCTGACGATAAATGTTCTATTTTGCTGAGCATACAAATGTTTATATTACTTTTGCGCAAAAGTACAATTTTTTAGCTTTGACACAATGGTAGAAATGGTGAAATTTTTTTTGAGGGAAGAATGGAAAGGCAAATACGCTATTGTCGGTGCTTTTCTGTACATCTTCACCGCTGTGCTCATTACATTTTTAAGCTTGCCAGGCATGGACAAGCCCCATTTTAGTTCCATCTTCTGGATCGTTGTGGTGTTCACCACCCTGCAAGGCATCTCCAAATCCTTCATCCAAATGCGCAAAAACAATTTCGTTTTTTGGCATCAAATATGTTCGCCTGTCGACTTTTTAGCTGCGCGTTTAATTTGTTCGGCGCTCTTAATGATTGTCTTTACCTTATTCGCTTACGCGGTTTTCACCTTAATGCATGGTCAGGTGAGCGAAGGCGGTCCTAGTTTTTTATTGGTCTGCCTGGTTACTGGCATAGGTATTTCATCCATCTTTACCATTAGCAGCAGCATAGCCACCAAAACCGATAACCCTGGTGTCTTATTGCCGGTCTTAACTTTTCCAGTTATTTTGCCTTTGATTTTAATTGGTACCAAGGCTGGCAAAAAAGCCATCGATGAACTCGGTTTCTCGGTCCTGCTTCCCGACCTATTGGTCCTTATGGCCTTCAATGTTTTGATTGTGGTTATGGGATTGGTGTTGGTGAGGTTTATATGGAAGGAATAAAGCCCAAGTTGATTCCATCTTTTTTTATTATTCAGGAAAGGCTTTACTAGGGGCTAGGGTACCAAACTCCGTTTCACTCCGTTTGGCAAGTAGGGGCTAGGGGCTAGTTTTTATTGAGGAAACTTGAACTTTACGTTTTTTATGAGTTGAATACGCTTTTATAGAGTAGAAAAAAATTGAGAGCAATCCATAAATATTAAAATTCGAAACAATTAAGCATCACGATTGCATACTAAACCCTCGTATAAAACGCGATAAAATTAGATAACGAAATTAAGAAGCATCACGTATATATACTAAACCCTACCCCCTAACCCCTATACCCTAATAGGCGTAGTCCGTCAAATACGCATACTCGTGTGTCAACTTTCCGTCTTTGCAAATGCAGGCGTTGTCTATGACAGTGCTTTCGGTTTTGAGTAGTTCAGGTAGAACATATTCGATGAGCATAGCACCGAAGCCTTCGCTGGCATCGCGGGGTAGTTCGGTTGGTAGATTGCCCACCGCCATAATGTCGATTGTGTTGTCTAAATACGGCTCGCACATGCTCATTGACATGGGGTCGTAACCAAATACAGGATCAAATATCTTGGTGTCTTTTAAAGTGATAGGAACACCGCCATTTACATCGCAACTGATGTCGGCAATCACTTTGGTTTTAAAGGTGCTTAAACGGGTGTCGTTTTCAGAAAACAAGCGGTCCATGTGTTCGTCCCAGTAAATGCCGTTAATCAATAAATCGCAATGCGGTAAATAGTATCTAAACACACAACGGTAACGGGTAGGGTCGTGGTGGAAGTCGCTGCGGTCATAGGCCTTGCCATCGATGCGCTCGTACAAGTTTTCACTTAACAAAACCGCGAATACTGGTTCTGCAAATATCTTGGTTAAAATATCCGCTGGTGTTACCTGTTTGATGCCTGCTTCGTGCAGCAACTCAAGTGCACCCAACGACACACGGCCATTGCCGGTAAGAATGATTTTTATATTTGGTAAAACAGCTTTTTTAAGCTCGCGTTTTAGCTCTGCATAATCGCTGCATTGGTAGGCCGGTTTAAGGTCGAAAGTCTTGTGTTTTTTACCCCAAGTGATAAGGCCATTGTAAGCGCCAACGACACCAGCAAAGCGGCCAAAACCAAGTATACGGTCGCCGTTTTTCCAACGCAAGGTTTCGTAATCAATGAGTTTTATTTTCTTTTCAATTAGGGCGTGCATCAAGCCTTTGTTGTGGGCTTGCTTTTTTATGGTATGCGAAAAGAACAAATAGGTTTTATTGGCAATCAATTTATCGGCAGGAACTTCTTTGATCCCAAATAAAAAATCGCAATCGTTCAGGTTTTCTTTTATTTCAACACCCACTTTGGTGTATAGTTCATCAGAAAAGCAACGGTCGCTCGACGATTGGATATAGATTTGCAATTGTGGGTATCGCGCTTTCAATTCAACACACTGCGCTGGCGTAAAGGCTACGCGTTTATCAGCGGGTTGTTTTTCTTCACGAATGATACCGATTGAGATGGACATGGGGCAAAGGTAATGAAAACGGAGGTATTAGGGGATAGGGTCCCTGTAGCAGAGACTACACTGCGTTCCGTCACGCTACGGGATGAATCTAGCGTTTAGGGTATAGTTTTTTGATGATGTTTGATGATTTCGTTTGATATTTGTTAAGGATATTCCACAACTTTGGAAGAGGAGTGAGAGTGAATGTTAGAGTAAACCATTTAACTCCAGAGGAGGTGACCTCAGTGGCAAAGACTTCTCTTTGTTAAGTTACGCCAAGGGATTTAAGATTTATAGGGTGAATGAGTTTGGCTCGTCCTAAAAAAGTTTACAATTGTTTTTTAATCCTGAATTCGGTTTACAAATGATTTAGTATATTTGCTATGTGAAAAATCTCACAGTAATATTAGAAACATTAAAAGTTAATAAACATAGACTTACAGAAAAGTACGGTCTAAGTTTTTTGGCTGTTTTTGGTTCATATAGTCGTGAGCAGCAACAAGCAAACAGCGATGTAGATATTCTTGTCGATTTCAAAAAGCCAATCGGTATAGAGTTTATAGATCTTGCGGATGAACTTGAATCGATTTTAAAACTTAAAGTTGACCTTGTTTCTAAAAACGGTTTAAAGCCTCAATATTTTGAAGTCATTGAAAAAGATTTGAACTATGTCTAATAGAGAGCCGATCTTGTTGATTTCAGATATATTAAGTTCTATTGCTAAAATAAAAACTTATATTCTAGGATACACATTTGAAGGCTTTGTTAACGATTCCAAAACATGCGATGCTGTTATAAGGAATTTTGAGATTATTGGAGAAGCTGCCAATAGAATCCCTGATGAAATCAGAGAACATTATCCAGAAATTAATTGGTTTAGAATACGTGGATTCAGAAATAGAATAGTACACGATTATATGGGGATTGATTACAGTATTGTTTGGGTCATTATTAATAATGATTTGGATACTTTAGAAAGTGAAATTTCTAAGATTAAAATTTAAATTTATCTATTGATATTCAATAATCTTTTATAGCCAACTCATGGTTATGAAGTGAATGTGAATGTGATTGAATCCATACCAGAGACTTTTCTTCCCATAGCAGAATTCGCGTACTGCGACGAACACGCCATAGGACAGGTTGTTACTTCACCCTGCACTTGAGTTTTGTTTCACAAGACACAGAGCAGGACAAAGCCCCAAGGGATAATACATTTGTAGGGAATCAAATACCAATATAATTCCACAACCCCATCGGGGTGAAACATTTGTAGGGAATGTGATTTAAATTCATTAGGGAATAACTGCGTTGTTCCCTAATTGGGGTGCCTAACAAGAACACACAATTGAATGCGCTTTTACTCAAAAGCTTTTTTTAGAGTGAATGAGAATGTGATTGTGAGAGTATATTACAAATAGGGGAATAACTTTGTTGTTCCCGAATTGGGGTGCCTTACAAGAACACACAATTGAATGCGCTTTTTCAAAGCTTTTTTTAATTCCATCTAAAGAGTGAAAGTGAAGTATAAATAGGGGAATAACTGCGTTGTTCCCGAGTTGGGTGGCCTAACAAGAACACACAATTGAACGCGCTTTTTCAAAGCTTTTTTTTGTTTTAATCCTGCTTATGAAAGAGGAGGTGTCCCCGCAGCAGAGCTCCTTCGTCGCACGCTACGGGTCTCACCCTGTAGCGTGAAAATCCTGACCGAATTGCATAAAAAAAACCCTGAATATTGTTTTCAGGGTTTTCTCTGCTACAGGGTGGAGCTGGAGGGAATCGAACCCTCGTCCGAACTAGGAAATGATGGCGCTTTCTACATGTTTAGAAACCATTATTTTTCGAGTTGTGAAAGCTTGGTTTCAGACCTTGCCACAACCTTATGCTACTTGTAATGCAAACAGCCGCTGCAACACTGCTTACATACCCGGGTATGTCGAACACCGTAACCCGTTACCGACCCAGACAAGGGCAACGACAGTGTATGGAAATTTACCTAATCACTGATTAAGCAGCCATTGCGAAGTTATTTTCGCCTCTTGAAGTTTTGAGTGTTGAGATTAAAGAGCCAGCAAACAAAGCTCTACATGCTTACACCCCATTCGCTCTACCCGTCAATTCCGGTCAGCCCCATGTGGTTTTTACGAACTGCAAAGATACGGACAATTAAAAAGAAAATAATGTGTGTTTGAAAAAACACGGATGAATAGTGTATAAAAGGGATTGAAGTTGATATAACTTTTGTGATAGTTTAGCAGATAGGATTGCTGTCCCTATTTTACTTATTACACAAACTCTTAAGCAAATCCCTGCAGGAAATAATTTAGCGTTTCAAACCAATCTCATCCCTGCAATCTTTGCAAAGATCCATTGGCCAATTGTCTATTGTAGTTAACTTGCCTTTTGCATCTTTCATGAAACAAGGATAAGCACTGCTGCAGTGATGGCCGGGAACTTTTGTCAGACCATTGTTGTGTCCAATTTCATGAAGAATTACTTTTTGCAACCTTTCTAAAAACTTTGCCTCTGTAACACCTTTCTTTAATTTAAAAGAAGAGCTGATACACCCTTTGTTGTTCGTACTGCCTAAGCCAATAATCCCATAATCCTTGACTTTTTTTTGGGTATTGGTATGGGAGATGTCTTTACTGGTCAGTGCCGCTATAAAACGGAAGTGGTTTTTGTTATACCGTTCTAAAAAATTTAAAATAGAGTCTGCACGGTATCTATTTCGTGGTTTGTAATAAGCGTATTGCGGAAGTTGGCTGGATTTTAAAATGACAGGTAAATGGTAAAAACTTGTCACCTTGTCCATAATTGGTTTTAAAAGTTTGGTCTCTTTAAACTCCAAATTCAAAATCAAAATGGTGTCCGATTTGTATGGGATTTCTTTTTTTGAAAAGAAAGGTATTTTGGAGTTGCTGTTGTTGCAAGTTGTAATACATATTGCAAAACATAGAAGTGCTATCGGGATGATTAATATGTTTTTCATTTTTTCGCTTATGCTTTTAGTTGTTCTTGAATAACATCAAAACAACGCAAATCGCGACATGATAACCACCATTTCAGCCAAACTGGCGCCGCCTTCAATAAGTCCAATTTGTTTTTTATTGCTGCCGTATTCGTTCGTGGTGTATATTTTATTGGCTTCGTAAAGGGCTATTTGTTTTTTGTTGGAACCATACTCATTGGTGGTGTATACCTTTCCTGCTTCGATCAGTAAAAATTGTTTTTTGTTGCTGCCGTATTCATTGGTGGTATATGCCTTTCCCGCTTCAATCAGCATAAATTGCTTTTTGTTTGATCCATATTCATTGCAGTTAAAAACTTTGCCTGCTTCTATAAACATGAATTGCTTTTTGTTGCTTCCATATTCATTGGTGCTGCTCACTTTTCCAGCATCCAAGCTCATAAACTGTTTTTTATTTGAGCCGTATTCATTGCAGGTGTATACTTTGGTTTCTGACATAGCGATTAAGTTGTAAGTTAAAAAAAAGATTAAAAGAATATGGTTTTTCATTAGGATGGTATAATCTATAAACAAAACAAATTTAGTTGGTTTTGTTTATTAAGCAAGTTTGTTTTTATTCCTGCAGCTAGTTCAAATTTAATTGCCAAAATTCTATTACTAAACCAGGCATTTCCATTACCGTGATTTCATGCTGTGTTGCGGAAAAAGGTGAAGTATTATGCTATAGTGTACACCCAATATCACAAGCTTCCCTCAAATAGGACGGTTTCTTTTAAGGTTTATTTACAGTCAAATACTTTTGCTTTTTTCTTATGAACCGCAGCTAATGCATCCTTCTTCCATGGAGCAAGCAGCACCTTCGCTGAATACTGGTTCTATGTCTTTGCTAAGGTTTGTTAAATCGTTTGTGGGTGCAGCAATGGGGATTACTGGACTTACCTCATTATTGCCTTGCTTTTCTACCGTAAATTGGACTGCTTGCGAAGCTGCTTGAGTACGCAAATAATACATACCTGTTTTCAAGCCACTTTTCCAAGCATGAAAGTGCATTGAGGTCAATTTAGAGGTGTTCGGGTTGTCAATAAATAAGTTTAATGATTGCGATTGACAAACAAAGGCACCCCTATCGGCTGACATATCGATGATGTTACGTTGCTTTATTTCCCAAACTGTTTTGTATAGCTCTTTAATATCGCCCGGTATTTCATCAATGTTTTGTATACTGCCATTGGCGGCTACGATTTTGTTTTTCATGCTGTTATCCCATAATCCTAAGCTGACTAGGTCTTTCAACAAATGCTTATTAACGATGATGAATTCGCCACTCAAAACCCTTCTTGTATAAATGTTGGATGTATAGGGTTCAAAACATTCGTTGTTTCCAAAAATTTGAGAAGTAGAAGCAGTGGGCATTGGCGCTAGTAAAAGCGAATTTCGTACACCGTGCTTTTGAACTTCTTCTTTTAATGTTTTCCAATCCCATTTTTCAGATGGGTTTACATTCCACATATCAAATTGAAAGATTCCTTTAGAAACCGGTGAGCCTATATAGGTTTCGTAGGGTCCTTGTGTTTTTGCCAAATCTTTACTAGCGGTCATAGCTGCAAAGTATATGGTTTCAAAAATATTTTTATTCAATGCTTTGGCCGATTCACTCTCAAAAGGCAAACGCAATAAAATAAAAACATCTGCCAATCCTTGCACACCTATGCCGATTGGTCTGTGTTTCATGTTGGAGTTTTTCGCTTCAATTACTGGGTAATAATTGTTGTCAATAATTTTGTTTAGATTTTTAGTAACCTGATAGGTTACATCATACAACTTTTGGTGGTCAAATTTTCCGTCAAGTACAAATTTCGGCAAGGCTATAGAGGCCAAATTGCATACGGCAACTTCGTCTGGACTGGTATATTCCATAATCTCAGTGCAAAGATTGCTGCTTTTGATGGTTCCAATATTTTGTTGATTGCTTTTGCTGTTTGCCGCATCTTTATAAAGCATGTAAGGTGTTCCTGTTTCTATTTGCGATTGCAAAATAGCGAACCATAAATCTTGGGCTTTTATTGTTTTCCTTGCTTTACCTTCCGATTCATATTTGGTGTACAAAGCTTCAAATTCTTGACCCCAACATTCGCTTAAACCCGGACACTCATTTGGACAAAATAAACTCCATTCGCCATTTGCTTCAACACGTTTCATAAACAAATCGCAAATCCATAAGGCAAAAAACAAATCTCTAGCGCGCATTTCTTCTTTTCCGTGGTTTTTTCTCAAATCTAAGAAGTCAAAAATATCCGCATGCCAAGGTTCAATGTAAATGGCAAATGCGCCTTTTCTTTTTCCTCCACCTTGATCCACATAACGCGCTGTATCGTTAAATACCCTCAACATTGGAACAATGCCATTGCTTGTGCCGTTTGTGCCACCTATGTAACTGCCTGTAGCTCTGACATTGTGTATGGCCAAGCCAATGCCGCCAGCACTTTGAGATATTTTTGCTGTTTGTTTTAATGTGTCGTATATTCCATCTATGCTATCCTCTTTAACGGTTAATAAAAAGCAAGAACTCATTTGAGGCTTTGGTGTTCCTGCGTTGAACAAAGTAGGTGTGGCATGCGTCATCCATTTTTCGCTCATCAAATGGTAAGTTGCAATCGCATTTTCAATGTCTTCTTTGTGTATGCCCAAGGCCACCCTCATATACATATGTTGGGGGCGTTCAACTATTTTTCCATTTACTTTTAACAGGTAAGATTTTTCTAATGTTTTAAAACCAAAATAGTCGAACCCAAAGTCTCTGTCATAAATGATTGTACTATCCAATAATTCTTCGTTTTCGTCAATAATCTTCATCACATCGTCTGCAATTAATGGAAGTGTTTTATTGGTGTTTTCATCTACATAATTATACAAACTGCGCATTGTAGCAGAAAAACTTTTCGTGGTGTTTTTGTGCAAATTGCTGACAGCAATTCTTGAGGCAAGAATGGCATAATCAGGATGGGCAATGGTTAACGAAGCAGCGGTTTCAGCTGCTAAGTTGTCTAATTCTGTTGTAGGTACGCCTGCATATATTCCTTCGATGGTTTTTTTTGCAACCTCTATCACATTCACAATTGGGCTAAGGCTATAACTTAACTTCTCTAGACGGGCAGTTACTTTGTCAAATTTTACCGCTTCTTGTTTGCCATTTCTTTTTATTACGAAACTCATATTGCTAAATATCTTTGCTTTTAAAAATCCTCTTCTGTCGAAAATACTTGACTGTCTTTCTCAGCCATTACGCCTGCTTTTTGATAATCGCCAACTCTCTTTTCGAAAAAATTGGTTTTGCCTTGCAATGAGATCATCTCCATAAAATCGAAAGGATTGGATGTGTTGTACACTTTTGAATACCCTAATTCATTTAACCATCTATCGGCCACAAACTCGATGTATTGCTGCATCAGCTTTGCATTCATGCCGATTAAATCGACAGGTAAGGATTCGCTTACAAACTCTTTCTCAATCTCTACAGCTTCTAGAATTATTTTTTGTACTTCTGCCTCTGTCATTTTGTTTTCCAACATGCTGTACATGAGACAAGCAAACTCGCAATGTAATCCCTCATCACGGCTTATCAATTCATTGCTAAAAGTCAATCCTGGCATCAAGCCTCTTTTTTTCATCCAAAAAATCGAACAAAAACTTCCGCTAAAGAAAATGCCTTCAACGGCTGCAAACGCTACCAATCTTTGGGCGAAATTTCCGTTCTCAATCCATCTTAGAGCCCACTCTGCTTTTCTCTTTACGGCTGGAATGGTGTCTATGCCATGAAAAAGTTTGTCTTTTTCAACGTTATCTTTGATGTAGGTGTCTATTAGCAATGCATACGTTTCACTGTGGATGTTTTCCATCATAATTTGAAAACCATAAAAGCAACGTGCTTCTGGCAACTGAACTTCACGCATAAAGTTAACCGCCAAGTTTTCATTCACAATGCCATCGCTTGCGGCAAAAAAAGCTAAAATGTGGGAAATGAAATGGCGCTCTCCATCGTTTAAGTTGTTCCAATCTTTTGTGTCTCCAGTTAGGTCAATTTCCTCAGCCGTCCAAAAGCTCGCTTCATGGCGTTTGTAGTGCTCCCAAATTTTAGGGTAGTTAATTGGTAGAATAACAAATCGGTCTTTGTTTTCTTTAAGTAGTAATTCTGTTTGGTTTACAGTATTCATTTATCGTTGTTTATTGGCTATTAAAAGTTCGCAATGAAGAAACGTACAACGATTTTTTACCCAAATGGGTAATTAATGTAGTGCATTTACCTTTGTTGCGAAGGCTCGGCACAAAATTATTTTGTAAGGCAATCTGACTTTTCCATTTATGGAATTACAGTTACGCAATAGTTCATGATTTTCACATGATTTCCCTTATTTTCTGTAACAGAAGCAAAATAATGATGTAAAGAACTAATGCAAAGTTAGTATGTTTTCGGCCTCGAAATTTTAAATTTAGACACACTCTTTAAACAATTTTTTTGCTCCTAGTTTAAATAGAATACTTGTTTTTGCTATTTTGTATGTTGCTAAAAATTATCCAAAGTGGCGTTAATCCTAAAAAGCATTTTGAGCCCAAACAGTTAAGTCAATAAAAAGTTTGCTGATAATATATTGTTTTATCCAATTGCTTGTCTAAGATTTCGTACGTTCAAAAAACAATTCACAATCCTTTCTTTAAATATTTTGTAAATATTGTGTGCCGATTTCAAGTTCTAATTGCAACAGTTGTAAAATGTTTGTCCTGCGGCTTTAATGGCTCTGAAAAAAAAGTGGCAGTCGCACGGCGATTCACGCCCTTAATGCCAAAGCGATTTGGGTAGAACCTTGGATTGAATTTATGAGCTTATCCTCAAGTTAACTTAGGCATTTTTAAAAGCTTAAATCAATAGGGTACATTCGTTTTTTCAAACATTTGTGTGTTATTGCAAAAACATAAGCGAGTTTTACGGCAATTGCTTTTTCATTTTTGCCCATTAAATAGGCGCCTGAAAAAATCATTCTTTTGCTGCTGTATTTAAAACCAAGGTTTAAAGTATAGACAGTGTTTTTGTCAAGCATCATTTGGTCTTTAACTTCATTGTTTGAGGTCTTGATTTCTTTTATGGTGTTGTTGTTCATTTGGACACCAACAAAAGGAGCGAATTTGTGAGCCAAATAAGCATGGTGAAATCCAGTAGGGGTAAGGTCTAAAGCCAAATAGCTGCTTTGCATAGATTTTTTGCTATTGCCGCCTGCACCGCAGCCAGCATTCACAGAAAATAAAAAATGTGTGTTGCTTAATTCAAGACCTTGGACAGAAGCATTTCCAAGTTTTGAATTGATCACTTGTTGTCTAAATAATCCGCCACTAAGTAGTTGGGCTTTTGCAGTTGAAACAGCCATTACGCAAACGACTAAAAATAATTTATTCATGGGCTTCTTTTATTAGATATACAATCTTTGCCCAGTAAAATTGTGTGCAGCCATGAAAATGTTTATAAGTGCTTATTATTTAAGCGAATAGTTTTTACAAGAAATTAGAAGGGTTTCAAACAGTTCAAGCAAATGCCGGTATCAAACGGGTATTTAACAACAGGCGGAGTTCTTTAAGATTAAAGGGGTAGAACTAAATCAAATAATAGAAAAACAAGATGATTTGCATGCGTCTCAAGCCCTACCCCCTTGCCTCAACTGGTAAAACCCATGCATAAAAAATACATGTGGCAAGCTGATACAAGACAGAAAGATGAAGAAATTGCTCCAAATATTTTTCAATAATATTTCTTGAACAGAATTAAATACAAGGATGCAAGCGAAAAAAGCAATTGCGCCAAGCAAGTAAGGCCAGGCTTTTTTGTGCAGTTGAATGGAACTTAGCGATAAGCCCGTTTTTAAATCTTGCCAGGCATTGAAACTGTGTTGGCAAATAAAATAAAGAGAGAATGCGGCGATTAAGGGTAAAAATAAACCAATAAATAAAAGGAGTGATAACCGTAAAAAGTGTTTTTTATTTTGCTGTAAACAAAGGTATAGGCATATGAATGCAGATGCAATTGAGGCGTATAATGAGAATGAATTTACTTGGATGTTCAAAATGTTTTCAGGCCATAAACCATCAATGTTTTTGAGAAGTAAAATAGACTCTTGCCAATGGCCAATAACCACAATAAATAGTATAAGTGCTCCTACTAAAGTGCCTTTCAATGAGGCTTTTAAAGTATGTAACTTTTCAGCTAAGCGTTGCAATTCTGATTCGCCAAAATGAAAGGAAGAATACAAAAGGAATAACGCCAAAGCGAACTTTGGGGAGTAAATCCAAAGTATAAAATTGAGGGCCATAAGTAAAAGGTATTTTGCAATAAAATAGATTAATGGTCTTGAATCTTTTTTGAGCAAATGGTCGACGGCTCCATGCGGAATGCCAATAAGTAATAAACCTATCGCAATTAGCGAATACATATAGATTTCGCTAAAGGGATTGCCTATTAAAGTTAATGCGAAATAGATTGTGAGGGCTATTGCCATCGTTAGGGTCTTAATACCTATGCTTTTAAAGATGTGTATGCAGGAAGCTTTTATAAATGGTTGAAAGGGTAGTGAAGCGAATATTTTAATTTCTTGTAACAATGAAGTTTTTTCATCGAGAAATGAAAATATGGTTGATATTTTTTGCGCTTTAAACAATCGGCTAAAAATTTTTTTACCCAAATAAGGCCATCTCAGTAATATAATTAGCAGCAGCGAATCGTAGAATTTAAATCTGTTTTTTGATGGCTTAGCAATGCTTGCAAATTTGTTTTTAGAAATTTTGTTTGCCACCTCTTCAGCAAAAAAGAACATGTTCTTGAATCCATATCCTGTGCTTGGTTTAATTAGGTTGGCGCGCGCGCCGGTATTCAAAACACCCCTTAATTCACTTTGTGGATGGGTGTAATTTGTCATAGGGATACAGCCAATTTCATCGCTTAAAACTTCATACGGCCCGAAAAGCGATTCTATTTTTTGGGATAAAACGTCTTTTGCGTACTCTAGATTTATTTTTTCAGCACCAAAGCGGGTGAGTTCGATGAGCGCTTCTTTGTTAGAAAAAGGCAGTACATAAAAGAACTGGGTGAAATGGTCTTGTTCGACATCAAAATTCATCATCTCAAAGGTCCTGGAGTCGAATACTTCTTTTTCGAATTTTACCTGAAGACCGTAAAAACTTTGATGCAGGTGTATATGGTTTGTTTTGTCAATTTTTGGAGTCCTACTGTCGAAGACATTCTTAGCATAAAAAATACCTTTGTCAGTATGTATGGCATTAAGACCATTAGAACTGCTAATATCCTTGCATTCGGTATGGTAAATTGGGATATTGTTTTGCGCGATAAGATTGGAGGTAAATGCATACAAATCAATACTCCGAATATAATAGTAGGGTTGCGCGCTAATGTTTTGTAAGCTTGCTTTGTTTATTTCAATTTGATTGTAAGAATGGCTGATGATAACATCTAGTTCATTTACAATGGAATCGTTTGGAGATGCCCAAAAGCAATAGGTTTTGTCGTTTTCGTTTTTTTTAGCAGCTTCAATGACGGCTACTTTTTTGGCATTAAATAAATTAGATTCGATTAACTTTTTAAGGATTAAGCTGTTGCTTGCACCCATGCCAATAAATACATAGTCGTACACCAATTCCTGACTTAGGTTTTCAGTATTTTGATTTGTTTGACCCATGTTTTACTGAAAAATAGTTGTTAAAAAAAGAAGGCTATTTAGAAAATTCCAAATAGCCTTCTTAGCGTATAAATTTATTTTATTTTTAATTAATCTTCTGAAGAACGGCTTAAAGAATAGATAACTAAACCGAAACCGATTTTGTTTATAGCATCAGCGATGTTGTAAACAATGTCCATAGCGTGTGAAGCCGCAGCTGGGTCAGAAACCAATTGGATTCCGAACAATCCACCTGGAGTACCTAGGATGTAACCTAGCGGATAGATAGCCCAACCAACTAAAACGAACCAAGCCAAAATTCTTGTTGCTTTTGCAACTTGTGGACCAGCTGTTTGAGCCAATTTAGCTACATCACCCATCCAAACCAAATACACGATGTAGAAATAAGCAGCACCTGAGATTACACCCCAAAGTACGCTGTTTGTTCTGTCGATGGTTTCACCGAAATAACCTGTAACCAACATCACCAAAGATGCTAGGATAAGTTTCCACAACAAACCAATTTTTGCACCTGCTTTTTTAGTGATTAAGTAAAACTCAACACACATCAAAGGCACGGTAAGAATCCAATCTACATAACGGAAAAAAGTTGGAGAATCACCACCTGTCTCCAAATTGTAACTTCTCATGTAGTAGTAGTGAACTGCTGCAATGAAGGTAATTAAACCAGACACCAAAACGGATGTTCTCCATTTAGGTGCAGTGTTGTTTAATTCAAAGAAAAAGAAAACTGAAGCGGCCATCATAGCCATTGTTCCGATAAAAAACGTAAATGCTACGTAGTTATCGCTTGCGATTTTTAAATGTTCCATTTTAAATATTATTTTTTTTCCTACTCATAAGGCTTTTCGGATTTCGCCCATTTTTGAGTGTTTTTTCACTTCAGGTTTCAATTATAACAAAATGATTTTAAATTTGTTTTTTTATAGATATAAAAAAAAATAAGTCATTGTAAATTAGCTAAATAAATTTTTGCAAATCGGATGTTTTTCTACTTTTATCGAATATTTTACCTCGTATTTGGTGCTTTGAGACGTCACTTTTTTGTTGTACGTTGGCCGAATTAAACAAATTGGTTTAGCGGCTTGGGTTACATCGTTGTTAGATGGATTGATAGAAGCCATCGGCACAGACGTTTCATGGAAGCAAGTCTTAGTGAGTCGATAAAAAAAGAAACATGCATTTTATAAGCGCTTAGATTTAAGCGCTTTTTCTTTGGGGTTACAAAAATGAAGTATGGTTAAGTTTTTTGTGATAAACTATCTAGTGGTTTCCTGAAAATCAACTTGCATAATTCGATTATAGTTCTATATTTGTTTTTCGAAGTGAGGGAATGTTCAAAATAAATCCGAGTTTAATGATGCTAAAATATATATCTACAAACAATTATGAAAAGAAACTTACTTATTCTATTATGGAAGCGCTTTTGCGTTTTGTTTTTGCTCTTAATGCCTTTTTTAGGCCATGCACAATTAAGTGGTAATTACACCATTAATCCTACAATTTCAGCAAGTAACAGCAATTACCAAAACTGGGCTTCTGCAGTTGGTGACTTAATTAGCGGCTCTCGAACAGATGGCGGAAACGCCCAAGGTTCTGGCGTTAATGGGGCAGTTGTGTTTTCTGTGTATGACACGGTTTACAATAACGTGTCCATCGAAATTACTGCAATCACAGGGGCTTCGTCTACTAACAGCATTACCTTTAAATCATCCAGGGGAGACAGCTCGAAATGTGTTTTGAAAAACCCTTCATCCTCTGCTAGCACCAGCGATTTTGTGCTGTCTTTATATGGCGCCGATTACATCAATTTTAAACAAATTGGTTTTGAACGAACGGGAACTCAAACCTATTGCACGGTGGTGCAAATATGGAATGATGCAGATTACAATACCTTTACACGTTGTTACCTGCGCGGTAGAAAAATGCCAAGCAATTCGAGTTTGGGTTTTAACTATGGCATAGGTTCATGTTTCTTTATATCAGGTAATGCAGATTATACGCAGTTGGTACAAAATAGAATGCTGTACGGTTACAATGGCTTGTACTGCGCAACAGCGAACACCAATTTTTTGATTGATAAAAATATTATCGATACCAGTGGTTCAGCAGGCATTTACATGACCGGTCAAACAGCTCTGCGCATCACCAACAACCAATTCAGAATGGGCGATTTTGGTCCGAACCAAGGCCACTACACCTCTTATGGAATGCGTATTGAATCGTCGCCAAGTATGGTGCTTGCAGGTAATAAAGTGCAAATGCTTACGGTCAATTCTCAGGTTTGTAGAGCGGTGATTTTAGCCAGTACCACCAGCACAGCCTCGGCACCAACCTTGGTGTACAACAACTGGATATTAAACAGTGGTGGAACAGGCGATTGCACTGGCTTGGCCGTTTACTTGTGCAGTTATTTGAATTTTTATTACAACAATGTATTGGTTAATTCTTCGCTTTCAAGTGGCAGTGCGTATTACCATTATCCTCAGTATTCAAATACTTACATACGTTTAGTCAATAACAATTTAATCAACAAAGGAGCAGGGTATGCCATCAATGTGCCTGGCACCAATACCACAGATTTCGATTCTGTGGATTACAACAATTTATACAGTTCTGGGACCAATTTGGGTCAATGGTCGGCCACCAATTATACCAGCATGGCGGCTTGGAAATCGAATACCGGAAAAGATGCCAATTCAATGAATTTAGATCCTGGGTATTTGAGTACTTCCGATTTGCATATTTCAAGTATTGGATTAAATGGAAAGGCCTTAAAATTGGGTTGGGTAAGATCAGACATCGACAATGAAATGCGCGATACCTTAACACCTGATATAGGCGCTGACGAATTTTTTCCTGTGCCTAGAGATATAGGTATAACGAGCTTAGACAGCCCCATGGTGTTTTGTGCCGGAAGCCACAAAGTAAAAGTGCGTTTTCAGAATTATGGTTCAGACACCATTAAGTCTACACAAATTGTTTGGCAAGTAAATACAGTAAGCCAAACATCTTACAATTGGACAGGTGTTTTAGCTCCAGGAGCGACCTCCGCGGCCATTCAAATCGGGACTTATACAGTAAGCGCAAACACACCTTACACGTTTAGAATGTGGACGCGTATTCCAAATAATTTGAGCGATGGCAAACCCGCGAACGATACCTTAAAAGTTACGCGCTTGGCGGGCTTGAGTGGAACTTATAGTTTGGGCGATACAGCAGGCACCGATTTCAAATCGTTTAACGATGCCATTAATTCTTTGTCGGCGCGCGGTATTTGTGGACCAATTACTTTCAATGTTCGACCCGGTGTTTACAACGAACAAATAACGTTTTTACAATTACCAGGCATGGGTATTTCGAACCCAATTGTGTTCCAAAACAGAACCAATGACAGCTCCAATGTTATTGTCAGCTTGCCCTCGACCACAGCAACAGGCAATAACAATGCGACTTTACAATTGAGGGGCGCAGACTATGTGACCTTCAAGGGTTTTACCTTTACAAGAACGGGGGTTAATCCGTATGCGTATGTCATACATATATTAAACGGGTCTAACCACAATACATTTACGCATTGCCAAATGATAGGCGTTAAAGCAGCTTCATCAACAGCTGCTGCGGTAACGGTTTGGTCGGATGCTGGAGTCGATGAGTACAATGCATTTATTGGCAACAAAATGCGTTTGGGCACTTATAATTTCTTGTACACCTCTGGCAATAATTCTGCACATGAACAAGGAACCATATTGGATGGAAATGTTTTTGACAGTTCATACAACCAAGCTGTATTGATTAACTACAACGATGGTATGGTGATTAAGAACAATACATTTTTGAACAACAGCACCACCTTGGCTGGCAATTCGCATATTCAATTAAAGCGCTGTGACAATCTTGTTCGCATAGAAAACAACCGATTTACAGGAACGAACGCTGAATCTGCTGTGTTGTTAAGCAATTGTACTTCCAACAGCAGCGCGCCAAGTTTGGTGGTTAACAATGTTGTGACTAAAGGAATAGGAAAAGGATTTTCAATTGATACCGCGAAGAATTATACCTTCGGATTTAACAGCATGTATTTTAGTTCGAATACCAATACCAATGCTGGTATTTATTCTATGCATAGTGCCAATATTGGGTTGTCGTTTTGGAACAATAATATTTATATGGTTGGAGGCGATGCATTTAATGTGATAGCACCTAGTTCTATAAGCGCAAGCAATTACAACAATTTAATTTCTAAAGGCACCCAATTTTCGTATTGGGGCGCCGCTACCAGCGACTTGAATAGTTTGAAATCAGTAAGTGGTAAAGAGCAAAATTCATTGTCTGTTGATCCGTTTTTTACCTCATCATTAAACCTACACATTATCAATCCACTGATGAAAAATTCAGGAACACCAATACCAGGTGTGAAATTGGATTTTGATGGAGAAAAGCGTGACAGTTTGAAGCCCGATATTGGAGCGGATGAATTTAAGTTGGCCGCCAACGATGCTGGGGTTTCAGACCTGTACAAACCATTGGCGGGCAGTTGCGCAGGTCTATTGCCACTTGAAATTGTTTTGAACAATTATGGGGGAGATACCTTAAAGTCTGTCACCATAGAATGGAAGGCAGCGGGCGTTCCGCAGACACCATATACATGGACAGGTGTTTTGTTGAGCAAGCAAAGCGATACCTTTGTATTGGGTAATTTTAATTTTGCAAAAACACTAAATCCTAAGTTTATAATTTGGAGCAGTTTGCCAAACGGACAAACTGATGCCATTCGATTTAATGACACCTTTACTGGCAACCGTTCAACCAGAGCTTTGCCTGCTGCTGATGCGGGGGTTGATCAAACAGCCTGTGCCGGAGTAGCAGTGGTATTGGGTCCGAATGCTGTGAATGGATACAGCTATGTTTGGAATGATATAGACAACCAAGTGCAAGTGGGTACTAACTCTAAAATTTCGGTCACGCCTCCGACCAAAACCAGCTATGAGTTGATTGTAACCAATAATAGCTTTGGATGCAGCAAGCGAGATACGGTGGTGGTAACAGTCACCGCTTCGCCAATTGCAAATGCAGGGGTCGATAAGTCGGTTTGTTTTGGGTCTTTTGTTTCAATAGGAACCGCCGCACAGTCAGGATTTACCTATTCATGGAGTAGTTCACCTAGTGGCTATACAAACTCAACGGCCAACCCAAGTGTTTTAGCCCTTCAAACCACTTTATATATTTTACAAAAAACCATCACGTCTAGTTCGTGCAGCGATTTGGATACTGTTTTGGTAACGGTGAATCCATTGCCAACTGCAAATATTTCAGGAACTGCATCAATGTGTCAAGGTACCCAGCAGATATACAGCACCAAATCGAACGTTGGTAGTACTTATAAGTGGAGCAATGCAATAGGGCAATTTATCAGTGGTCAAAATAGCAATTCAACAAACATTAAATGGAATGCCGCAGGAACTGATGTTATCAACGTTATAGAGATCAACAATAAAGGCTGTAAGGATACAGCTTATTATACAATTGTAGTTAATCCTAAACCAGTTTCAAAATTCACTGCTACAGATGCCTGTGTGGGCGCAGTAACGGTGTTCACAGATTCTAGCCAGGGCGCAACAAGTTGGTCTTGGAACTTTGCAGATGGGAATCTTTCAACGCAAAAGAATCCAAGCCATACGTTTACCAATGCGGCCTCTTACAATGTTCAGCAGATCGCACTCAGTCAATATGGATGTGTTGATACCAGTGTAACGACCGCCTATGTAAATCCTTCACCAAAAGCAAAATTCGGAATGAGCAAAGGACAGCTCTTAGACTTTACCTTCTCCGATTCTACTATTAAAAATGGGGGAACCATTGTAACCTATACTTGGTATTTTGGTGATGGTGATTCAATTGTTTATAGCGGTCAAACTAGTCCTCAGCACACTTATAAAGCGGAGGGCAATTACACCGTTCGTTTGTGTGTGAAGACCAACAGAGATTGTGAAAGCTGCACCAGTATGCAAATATCAGCAGTGGGATTAAATCAGGTGCGTATTTACAATTTGAAGATTTATCCTAATCCGAACGCTGGGGTGTTTGAATTAAGTGCCGATGATGTTATTGAGCAAATAGAAGTAATGAATGTTGCCGGTCAAGTGGTTCAGAAATTTGATGCAGGAAGCAAGCAAATGAAAATCGATATTCAGGCATTAACCGATGGCGTTTACTTTATACGTGTTCAAATAAACGGATACAGCAGTGTGGTAAAAGTAATAAAGCAAGGATAGTTTTTAAAACAAAATACGATTGAAACCCCTTAACAGCAATGTTATGGGGTTCTTTTTTTATTGACCCAATTCCACCCGCATGCTGTTGAGCATTTTGATGATGCTATCAATATTCAGTTCTTCCGTTTTTGCATCAGAGATGTTGAGGGTGCAAACGAATTCCCAGATTTCCAAAACATCCGCATGTTTCACTTTGTAGGCCTCATATTGTTTGTTGTCGGAATGCAGTTCGAGAAACTGAGGTTTTTTGTAAACCCTTTTGTAAACGATGCCTTCGTCGCGGGTTACCAAAACATACGTGCTGCCATCTTTAATGTCTTTTATAGACTCTGAATATTTGCCGATAACAAAACAGCCGGGTTTGAGCGGAGGCATAGAATCGCCTTTGATTGGGAAGGCGCGGTGTTTGCCAATAATTTTAAATGGCAGGTTCATGTTTGGAAGCTTTTCAAAGTATTCAGGATCGGCATAACCATTTAAGTATCCAGCGGATGCTTTAACGGTAACCACTTCCACCAAATCGTTGTTGTTTTTATCGAGTACGATTGGAAAAAGCAAACGGTTTTCACCCACTTTAATCATGGAAGCCAAATCGAATTTTCTGAGGTCAGCACGGATAAGTGCATCGATGGCGATGTGGTAGAGTTTAGATAATTTGATTAAAATATCTATAGGCGGATCGCAGCGTTCTTCCTCATAAGAACCAATGCGCGCTCTGGTGATGTCGAGTTTGTCTGCCAATTGTTCTTGTGACCAAGATTTTAATTGGCGTAAATGCCTGATGTTGCTCGCAATATGTTTCATGCTAAAATATTTAGCACAAACATACTAAAATTAATAGTAAATTGCAAGAGGAAAATTTAGAGTTTAGGGGATAGGGTCTAGGGACTAGTTTTTATTGAGGAAACTTGAGCTTTACGTTTTTTAATGAATATACCGATTTGACAAGCAAAGAATAATTATAGACCTTATTGTAAACAAAAACAGTTCATGTTAAAACTATAAAAAACGAAACAATGAAGCATCACGATTGCATACTAACCCCTAACCCCTAAACCCTAGTTTTGAAACGTAATAAAATTAAATAACGAAACAATGAAGCATCACGAATACATACTAAACCCTATCCCCTAAACCCTAATATACACCGCGATAAAATTAGATAACGAAATTCAGAAACATCCTCAAACACTAACCCCTATCCCCTAAACCCTATACCCTCAGCAATGGACCGTCAAATTGTGCATATCGACCTCGACTCGTTTTTCGTTTCCGTAGAGCGTTTGCTGAACCCGCGCTTGGATGGTAAACCTGTGCTGGTTGGTGGAAGCGGCGATAGGGGTGTGGTGGCTTCATGCAGTTATGAGGCCCGCGGCTTTGGCGTACACTCTGCCATGCCTATGCGAACGGCGCGGATACTTTGTCCCGAAGCCATTGTGGTGCGCGGCGACATGGGTATGTACAGCAAGTATTCTGATATTGTTACGGAGATTATTAAGGAAGATGTGCCGCTGTATGAGAAGACGTCTATTGATGAATTTTACATCGATTTAAGTGGGATGGAAAAGTTCTTTGGTTCGTATAAACTGGCCACTGAATTGCGGCAACGCATTACGCGGGAAACGAATTTGCCAATTTCCTTTGCGCTTTCGGCCAATAAAACAGTGTCGAAAGTGGGAACGGGTGAGGCCAAACCCAATGGTCAAAAACAAATTCCTTTTGGAACAGAGAAGGGTTTTTTGGCCCCGCTGTCCATTCGGAAAATTCCTATGGTGGGCGAGAAGACTTACGGCTTGCTGCGCGGTATGGGGGTTGCATGGATACGCACACTTCAAGAAATGCCTATAGAACTTTTGCAACAGGTGCTGGGCGACAATGGTTCTCTGATTTGGCGCAAGGCCAATGGGATAGATCAAAGTCCTGTGATACCATACTCAGAAAAAAAATCAATGTCGACTGAACAAACCTTTGAGCAAGACACCATTGATGTGGACGCTTTGGCTGGGGTTTTGGTGGGTATGACGGAAAAACTGAGTTTTCAATTGCGCACCGAACAAAAATTAACGGCCTGTGTAACGGTTAAAATTCGCTATTCGGATTTCAATACCTATACCATGCAAGCGCGTATTCCCTATACCTCGCTCGACAATATATTGATAGAAAAAGTGAAAGACTTGTTTAAGAAATTGTATCAAAAAAGGATGTTGATTCGCTTGATTGGGGTGAAGTTTAGCCACCTGGTTCAAGGCGGTCACCAATACAATTTATTCGATGATACGGTGGAGCAAATTGAGTTGTATAGGGCCATGGATAAAATTCGTTTGCGCTACGGCAGTCAAGCGGTTTTGCGGGCCAGTGGTATGGGTAAAAAAAGAAAGTATTAAGATGCTGCTCAATTGCCATACGGTTTACAGCTTTTGTTACGGTACCTATACTTTAGATGCCTTGATGGATGCGGTTTTGGCTGCTGGTTTTAAAGCCTTTGTGTTGGCCGATATCAACAATACCTCTACTTGTTTGGATGCGGTGCGCTTGGCGCCAGAAAAGGGTTTGAAGCCAATATTGGGCATTGATTTTAGGCAAGGCGCCGAGCAGAAATTTGTAGGCATAGCATGCAACAATGAAGGGTTTTTTGAACTCAATCAATTTCTTTCTTCGCATTTGCACGCCGGAACAAAAGTGGAAAATATTGCACCCGATTTTAAGCAAGTCATCGTGGTGTATCCGCTTCAAAAGTATACGGGTTTTCCGCTTAAAGAAAATGAATTTATCGGTGTGTCTTTGCAAGAAATTAAACGTTTGCAATTGTCTAAATACCGGCATTTAAAACACAAGATGGTGGTGTTACAAACCTTTACCTACAGCAACAAAAAACAATTCAATGCCCACCGTTTGCTCAGGGCGATAGATTGCAATATGTTGTTGAGTAAATTGCCAAAGTCTGATCAATCGAATGGCTTTGATACACTTGCAACGGCTTATGAAATTTACACCGCGTTTGTCGATTGGCCTGAAATTATTGCGAATACAGAATGGATACTGAATACCTGCAGCATTCATTTTGATTATGGCAAATTGAGCAATAAAAATTTGAAACATTACACCGGTTCTGCAGAAGGTGATATGGCGCTTTTGCGTTCTGAATGTTTAAAGGGTTTGCCCTACCGATATCCGCAAGTGGATGATACGGTGATGCAGCGTATGGAAAAAGAATTGCAGGTGATAGAGCAGTTGAGTTTTGCTTCTTACTTTTTAATCAATTGGGACATTATCAATTACGCAAGGCATAAGAATTATTACTATGTCGGACGCGGCAGTGGAGCCAACAGCATATTGGCGTATTTGCTGCGCATAACCGATGTGGATCCGATAGAACTCGATTTGTATTTCGAACGTTTTATCAATTTGTACCGCAGCAATGCCCCCGATTTTGACATGGACTTTTCGTGGACAGACCGCGACGACATTACCCAATATATGTTTAAGCGTTTTGGTTACGAACGCACTGCTTTATTGGGCGCTTACAACACGTTTCAAGACGATGCGGTATTGCGTGAACTGGGCAAGGTATTTGGTTTGCCCCCCGATGAAATCGATAAATTGCAACACATAAAAATGCTGGAAGACACCGATGATATTGGCCGCATGGTGATAAAATACAGTGCGTTCATAAAAGGTTTTCCTTCGCATATGAGCATACATTCGAGTGGTATCATAATTTCGGAAGCGCCGATATATACTTACTCTGCCACCAATATGCCTCCCAAAGGTTTTCCTTGCACGCAATTCAGTATGTTGGAAGCCGAAGATATTGGTTTGTATAAATTTGATATATTAAGTCAACGTGGTTTAGGGAAAATTAAAGACACTTTGGGCTTGGTAAAAGAAAACCAAAACATAGACATCGATGTGCACGACATCAAACGGTTTAAACAAGATGAAAATGTGAAAGTATTGTTGCGCACAGGCAATACCATTGGCTGTTTTTATGTGGAGTCGCCCGCCATGCGTATGTTGTTGACCAAGTTGAAGGCCGACGATTACTTGCGTTTGGTTGCAGCCAGTTCCATTATCCGTCCCGGTGTTGCGCGAAGCGGTATGATGCGCGAATACATTGTTCGTTTTCGCGACCCATCACTCAGAGAAAAGGCCAGAGCAGCTTTGCCAGAGTTGTACGATTTGTTGACAGAAACTTACGGGGTCATGGTATACCAAGAAGATGTGATCAAGGTTGCGCATTTTTTTGCGGGCTTAAGTTTGGCCGAAGCCGACTACCTGCGCAGGGGCATGTCGTGGAAGTTTAAGAAACGCGATGAGTTTTCGAGGGTGAAAGAAAATTTCATTAAAAATTGCAGGGCCAAAGGCTATTCAGAAAAAGTGGTGCAAGACATTTGGATGCAGGTGGAGAGTTTTGCCAGTTTTGCTTTCTCAAAAGGCCATTCTGCGAGCTATGCCGTGGAGAGTTATCAGGCACTTTTCTTAAAAGCCTACTACCCTTTGGAGTATTTAACTGCAACGCTCAATAATGGAGGAGGATTTTATAGAAAAGATTTATACCTCCATGAAGCACGGATGTTAGGGGCTGGTATAAAGCATCCATGTGTGAACCGAAGTGCGGTGATGTGTAGGATAGAAGGCAAGGAAATTATACTCGGTTTGGGTTTTATTGACAGTTTGGATTCACAACTAGTTTTGGATATTTTATTGGAGCGCGGGCGCAATGGAAAGTTTAAAAACATGAATGATTTGATACAGCGGGTGCCTATGGGCATAGAGACCTTGCGTTTGTTGATTCGCGCCAACACCTTATCGTTTACAGGCCGCTTGAAAATGGAGTTGTTGTGGGAAGCCCATGCTTTGTTGCAGCCGAGTAAGAAACCAGAATTAAACCGTTCCTTGTTCGAAAAAGTAACACCAAAATGGGAAATGCCTACACTATACCACAGCCGTGTGGATGCGGCATTTGAGGAAATTGAGTTGTTTGGCTTTTCTTTTACTTCAGCGTTTCAGCTTTTAAAAGAAGAAGCGCCGAAGGGCATATTGGCAAGAGAATTAAAAAAACATATTTGGAAGTATGTCTTGTTGGTGGCAGAATTGGTAACGGTAAAATACGCCAGAACAGTGAATGGAGAACGCATGTATTTCGGAACATTTATAGATGAAGAAGGCAACTGGATAGACACGGTGCATTTTCCTCAAAGTGCCATACAATATCCGTTTACCGGTAAGGGTGTTTACAAACTATACGGCAGGGTGGTGGAGGAGTATGATTTTATATGCATAGAAATCCAAAAGATGCGTCGCTTGCCGATGCTGGACCGTGAGAGTTTGGATGCCATGGAAGAGGCGGTTTAAATATGCGCTGAATTTGTATTATAGAAGATACTTGTCATTAACAAAAGCATTCAAAATAAAAAAGTCCTTTCGATGATTTGGATATCTGACGATAAAAATTTAAATTTGTAAGAAGACTAAAAGTATGCTTTATCTTCTAATAGGTAAGATAAAGTATGATTTTTTTAGGCATATAAGTAGGCTATAATTAACCATTCATGGCATTTGAAGAATATAAATAAAATCATTACATTTTAATATGCCTAAAATAGCTATTTATAAATTTTTGACCTTTTTTATTGTCGCATATGATGCTCTAAAAGAGCCTCCTCATTTGCATGTTGTTAAAGAGAAAGGAACTAGGCAACGTTCTGCAAAAATCTGGTTGGAGACACTAAAAGTAGCAGAAAAAGGGACACTTAGTGATAAAGAATTGAATCAAGCAATAAAATTAATTCAAGACAATCAAATAATTCTGATTGACTCTTTTAACAAGGTAAAAAACGGGAAAAAAATTACAACATTAAAGTTAAAATAAATGACAACAATACTCAAAAAAACCAAAATTTGTATTGAAAAATTAAGCTTCGACATAGCTGGTAAAATTTCTCTGAAGTTTGAGGATGGCCGTATAATCATTGTCCCACTTAAGTACTTTCCTGAAATTCAAAAATTGTCAGTTGAAAAAAGAAAGAAATATACTATTGTAGATGATAGAACTATTCTATTTGCTTATTCAGACTCAATTTATCATTTAGAAGATTTTATGGGTTTAGAAAGCAAATGGAGTGAGAGGTAAGCCATAGATAACAATTCATACAAGATAACGTTGGAAGACTTCGACAATAAACACAATATAGGTTAATTTGTAAGGAGACTAAAAGTATCCTTTATCTTCTAATAGGTAAGATAAAGGATGGTTTTTTTATCCATATAAGTATGTTATAGCTGATTTAAAAAAACCTTGATAAAATGAAAAAGCAAATATTAATCATTCTGACACTGCTTCTTTTTGCAGTGAAATCAAACGCCCAAACACCTGCTGGTGCAGTTGCGGCAAAACCAAACATCATTTACTATGCCGGTGGAAGTTGCAAGTTCTACGATATAAATGACAATTTGCTCCTTTCTGTGGATGCAACAGAAGCGGGTTGGAGTGCAACTCCAGCAAAAACGGCTTGGGTAGTGGTAACACCAAGCAATGGTGGCTATTATGAGTTCCCAAATTACACGTCCAATGCCCCGACTTGCAATATTCCCCAATACCTTCAACCTTTTTGGAAATCAGATACTGTTTATAATGAATTGGTTCTTTTGAACGGTGTCAATAGCACGGCTAAACTGATGTTTAATCCTACTAAAATCATTTCGGTTACCAATTACGATTTTTCGCAAACATTTGTTCAAAATACAGACTATTCTGTAACTGGAAATGTAATTAAACAACTAACATCAAAAGTATCTTCAAGCGTTTCAATCGTTGCAGGAAAAAAAGGAAACGGGCAACCCAATGGTTTAATGAATACAAAAGCTGCTTCTTGGACTTGCATTACTTACATCCCAAACAGAAACAACTGGAATGGCTCATCCATGCTTGGATACAAAGGCGACAAACTTCCCAAAACCATGGCAAAATTAAATATGGGTCAACCGGTAACGATACAAGCTTATGGAATGAGTATAACCGCAGGACTAAACGTAAGTGGATTTGCTGGCGATGATAAAAACTTTACACCGACCAAACCCTATATGCGCAGTTATGTGGATTTATTAGAGAATGCATTGGAAACAAGGTTTGGTTCCGATATCACAATGATTAACGGCTCATGTGGTGGTAAAATGGTGGCATGGATTAATCAATATTGCGAAAGCATGGTGGTGCCAAATGTACCGGATTTGGTGATTTTAGACATGGGTATGAACGATATTTGGGGGACAACAAGCAATACTCAGTTTAAAGCTAGCATGCAATCTTGTATCAATAAAATAAAAACTGCAAATCCCAATACTGAATTTATTTTGATTGGAAATATGCTACCCGATGTAAATTCCCAAGGAGCTCCATCGAATGGTAATGTTTTGATGTATGGTTTTTTAACGCAACTGAAAAGTTTGGAAGCCACAGGTATAGCGGTCTTTGACATGACCACCTTAAGTGATTCTATTTACGCAAGAAAAGGAGCTACCCATTGTCATTCCAATTCTCTTCATCCCAATGATTATTTAGCAAGGTGGTATGCACAAGGATTAGCAGAACTCTTTAATGATGGCAGCACCTTAAACAAAACGGCTAAAAAATATTATGTCAATACAACTGGAAACAACACAGATGGATTGACTATTTCAAACGCTTGGACCAGTTTGGATAAAATCAATACCAAAAACTTTAATGCGGGAGATACCATCGTCTTTGAAGGAGGCAAAACTTTTACTGGCAATATCGAATTTGACAACAACGATGGAAATTCTGCCTCAAAACCAATAATTCTAACTACTTATGGAAATGGACAAGTTACAATCAACACAACTGTTACTAACAAATGCGGTTTCAAAGCTACCAATACCCAAGGCTTTCATATAAGTAACTTCAAATTTACAGGTCCCGGAAATGGCACACAAAAAGACATTGATGGCATGTTGTTTTTTACCACGAACACCTCTGGATATTTGAGCAATATTTCTATTAAAAATTGTGAAGTAAGTGGGTTTGGTTTTTGTGGAATTCGTTTTTATTCCAATTGGGATGTGAATGTGAAAGCAGGATATAAAGATGTTGTTATTGACGGTTGTAAAGTGCATGATTGCAGAGAAAATGGAATAGTAACTTTTGCATTCGACAATCAAAACACTAATTTTTATCATCATAAAAAATTTATTATAAGAAATACAGAAGTGTATAACATCACTGGTTATGCAGCTTCAACTCATAAAGGCAGTGGTATCGTATTGTCCCAAATAGATTCAAGTGTTATTGAACGCTGTGTGGCAAACAATACCGGAACAGCCAATACAGCTTGTGGCGGACCTGGTGGAATATGGGTTTGGGCAGCCAATGCCATTACAATACAATATTGTGAGTCGCATCATAATTCATCTGGCACGTCCACTGGTTGTGATGGTTTGGGTTTTGATTTAGATGGTGGTGTTACCAATTCCATTATTCAATATTGCTATGCGCATGACAATGATGGAGCTGGGTTTTTACTAGGTAACTTTGATGGTGCTCGCCCATGGGGAAATAATACAGTGCGGTATTGCATCAGCGTAAATGATGCGAAAACCAACAATTCAGCTGTTACCTTATTTACAGCACCCAATACCACTTGGAATGGTTTAAAAATGTACAACAATACCATTTATGTGACACCCTCTTCTAAAAACAAGTACATCACATTTGGCGCAGTTCAAATGACCGATTACGGGACCAATATGTCGGGAGTTGAATGTTATAACAATATTTTTTATACCACAGGAGGCTTACCATTGGTTACAGTTCCCTCAACATTTGTAGCTCAAACACCTAAGTTTATTGGAAATTTGTATTATACAAATAGTGAACCTTTTTCAATAACTTATGGCAACAAATATACTTCACTTGCCGACTTCAGAAATGCAGGAACCTACTGTGAAAAAAATGGCAATAATAATACTGGTATAAATTTAGACCCTCAATTAATCAATATCAATAAAAGTCCATTGACCGTTTTTCCAAAACCAACAGATTCTTTGAATGCATTTCATTTTTCACAAATGTCTCCTTGCAGAAATGCCGGTCTTGATTTGAAAACACTTTTTGGAATTGATATGGGTACTAAAGACTTTTGGGGAAATACCTTAAAAAATGAGAACACATACGACATTGGTGCATATGAATGGAAAAGTCAGACATCAGGCATCTATTCTACTGATTTGTCAAGGATTAGTATTTATCCGAATCCCATAGGAATAGAAGACCTAAGCATAGATTTGCAGAAAAACAGTAATTCACCTACTCATTTAAAGTTATTCGATATTTCAGGTAAGTTGTGGGTTGAGCAGAAATTGAATGAAGGATCTAACCATATTCAAACCAATTCATTACCTCCCGGATTGTATTTTGTTTTAATCAGTGATAGCAATAGCTTAAAATCATTAAAATTGGTCAAGAGTGAATAAAACCAGCTATAACAGCACCTACAAAAAATTGGCGGTTCAGTGCTTCGTATGACAGTTTTGTGGTGGTACAAACATTCGTTCTTCGTATGAACATTTGTGGTGAAAATCGCCAACTTCTTGTAGCCGCAAACCGTTAGCTGTAAGTCACAAAGTCACGATAACAATGAAATTTGATATAAACAACATTGTAAGTTAACTTTGCCGGAAGGCATTGAAAACAGAGTTAGAATTACATGGACTTAATAATTTGTCTAGGTAAATAACATAAACAGCATAATTAATCAACAAATTAAAATCAATACAAATGAATAATTCAAAGATGGCAATAGCCCTAATGCTATTCTTAGCAATGCATACAACCACAAGTGGAAATGCCCACAGCAAAAACAAACAAACCGAGACTTTTAAAGTTTGGGGCAATTGTGGTATGTGTGAAAAAACGATAGAAAAATCATTAAAAATAAAAGGCATTTCAAGTGCAGAATGGGATAAAGACTCAAAAATGATAACCATAGTTTTTAATCCTAAAATAATTACCTTGCCAACAATTCACAAAAAAATTGCGGGTGTAGGTTACGACACAGAATTAGAAACTGCAAATGATGAAGTATATAATAATCTTCACGCTTGCTGCAAATACGAAAGAAAAAATAAGTAAAATGAAAAAAATAATCATTTTATTTTTCAGCATTGTGTCTGTGGTAAATGCAAATGCACAAATATCAAAAGCCGAACTTATTGCTAACGGATTAACTTGTTCAATGTGCAGCAATGCTACTTATAACCAGTTAAAAACGATTCCATTTTTAGATAGTATAGACACCGATGTAGAACACACGAAATTTATACTTTATTTTAATCCCGAAAAGACTTTTGATTTGAAATTGATAAAAACAAAAGTAGAAGATGCGGGGTTCTCGGTTGGGTCATTGGTGCTTTTTATGAAGTTTGATAATGTGGCAGTAGAAGATGATTTTCACTATAATGTAGGCGACATTACTTATCATTTTATGGACACAAAAAAACAAACACTCAACAATATCAACCAAGTGAAAGTAATTGATAAGGGTTTTGTAAGCGACAAGGAATATAAAAAATATTTAAAACTAGCTTCAAAATATCCTTGTTACAAAGCAGGGAAAATGGAAAATATAAAAGTTCTTTATCATTTAAAGGTAATCTAAAAATATGAAGAGAAGTTTTATACTAATTATTGTATCATTTTGGCTATTTCAAGCAAAAGCACAGGAGTTATTTTTATTGACTTATCCAGCAAGCAACATCCCGAAAAATGCAATGGTAGTAAGAGGTATGAATTCCCTTTTTCAGCGTTCTGCTGACAATTCAATTAGCTATCATTTTATGCCAGAAGTAATGTTTGGTATAAATAAAAATTTTATGCTAATAACCAATGGTTTCATAAGCAACGAAAACAATAGATTAAATTTTGAAGGGGCAAGTGTTTTAGGTCAATACCGTTTCTATTCTAACGATGAAGCAAAAAGACATTTTAGAATGGCTGTTTGGAGCAGAATAGCAGTAAACAATGCCGATATACACCAAGAAGAAATAGAATTAAATGGATATAATTCCGGCATGCGATTAGGGCTCACAGGAACTCAACTTTTGAGTAAAACAGCATTAAGTAGCACAGTATCTTATCAAAAAGCACTTAATAATTTTAGCAATGAATTTCCACAGAATTATTCAACCGATGCAGTAGATTATACATTTTCTATTGGTCAATTAATATTGCCTAAACAATACAAGAATTTCAATCAGACAAATGTAAACTTAATGGTAGAAATGTTGGGTCAGACTCATTTGGAAAATGGAGAATCATTTTTAGACGTTGCTCCAGTATTACAATTCATTATTAAAAGCAAAGCAAGATTAGACATTGCATACAGACGACAATTATACAGTACAATGTATAGAACACAAGCAAATGGAATAATTATAAATTTTCAATACAGTATATTTAATGTCGTAAATCAAAAGTAAAACAAAAAAGATGAAATGCGCCCCACAGCTGTCAGCGTTCAAGCGCCATAACCTTGCCACAGAGTTTACCCCGATCTCGGGGCGTTATTCAGAGTTACGATCGCCTGCACGCAAAACCTTAGCCCCAAGAACTGTTTGAACTACTACTGCTCGGCATTCAATACATAATAACATTAAAACTGACGATTAATTATGAAAGCGACAATTACATCAATTGAACTAAAAGGACCGCTGAAGTTTTTTGCTTTATCAGCAAATGCACTAAATATTATAAAACAACTTAAGGCGACCAACTATATGGACTTTAAAAAAAGAGGTATTTGGTCTAAACATTACACCATGACTCTGTGGAATAATGAAAGTGATCTAAAAGAATTTGCCAAAAGTGGTGCACATTTAGAAGCAATGAAAAAAAGCAAGCAAATTGCAAAAGAAATAAGAACAATTACCATAGATGCTGATACTCTCCCATCTTGGGATGAAGCAAAAAAACTATTAGAGAACGCAAAAGTTTTTACATTTTAGTGTAATAGTTATATTGTAAAATGCTGTTTAGAGCAGGATTTAAAAGCTTAGTAGTAAATTGCACACGCAAAGTGAAAATTATCTAGATATATCCCGATTCAATCTATTATTTTTTGATTGCCTAAATTCCATTTATATTTGACCCAATATGAAAAATAAATGGATTGCATTCAGCCTTGTGCTTTTGTTGTTGTTAAATTTTGCTTGTAAAAAAACAAGTATAGAACCAAGCCCAATTGCTCATGAAACAGAAGGTTTATTCCTGCCTACCAAGGTTAATTCTACATGGACTTACGATACGGGTGTTGTTAAATCTGTAATTACCATTACGAATAATTACAAATCTGTTTTTGGTAAACAATACAATGAATATACCATGGTCTACAATTCAGTAAGCTCTAAAGCCTATTATGCCTATTCAAAAAAGGAATACACTTCCTTATACACTGATACTGCAGGCAGTCAGGAAATCACCTATTTGAAAGAAAGTCCTGCGCTTGGACAGAAATGGAATGATACCATTGCGGTTGCTTCATCTCAAGTAATATACAAATATGAGGTATTAGAAACCAATGCCAGTGTCAACAATGTTACAGTCAGTTTTAGCAATGTTGTTCATGTTAAGCTAAGCATTGGTAGTACATACACAAATGATGCTTATTATGTGAAGGGTGTTGGCTTGGTAAAATCCGTCACCAATAACAATTCCGTTATCACCACTTCTTTGTTGAAGAGTTATACGGTTCTATAAGTTAATTGGATAAAGCAAGTAGCTTTAGTATTTTTAGGACTAATGCTTGTTATTAAATGCATGTTCAAATCCTGAAACAAAAAAGAAGGAGAATTTAATTAAATGCAAAAGAAAATTGTTTAAACCTCAATTAAGTTTAGTTTCATGCATATTGATTCGAGCACCAAAGCAGATCAAAGATAAATGGTCTAAAAGCTCATTTTAAGCACGTGTTGTTTTATTCAAAACAAGCACGTATATTTGTTGTGTAAAAGACAAAATGAATACTAAATTAACATTGACAATTGAAAAGGAAGTCATTGAAATTGCGAAAGAATATGCAAAAGAAAAAGGACAAAGCCTTTCCGAAATGGTTGAAAATTATTTCAAGTTTGTTACAGTCAATCGTTCAAAAATCAAGGAAAAACAGCTTTCTCCACAAGTTAGAAAACTAAGAGGAATAATCAAAGCAGGCGGTAATTTTGACTACAAAAAGATTTTAACTGAAGAGCTTTCAAAAAAATATGGCTTATAAACTATTTGTAGACTCTGATGTTGTGATAGATTTTTTCACAGACAGAGAACCACATGCAAATCCTGCAAGTGAACTTTTTGAACTTAATGAGCAAGGAAGTGTTAAACTTTATTTGTCAGCTATCAGCATTAACAATATTTACTACATCGTAAGAAAGTTTTTAGGCCATAAAAAGGCCGTCGAGATTATAGAAACGTTGACAGAAATGACTGAGATTGTTGGAACAACTAAAATAGAAATCGTTCAAGCATTAAAAAATGAGTTCTCTGATTTTGAAGATTCTGTTCAATATTCTTCTGCCCTAAATATAAAAGGCTTAGATGCGATTATCACGCGAAATATAAAAGACTATAGAAATTCTACTATTGCAGCAATGACTCCGCTTAATTTCTTAAAAATTAAAGAGAAAAACGATGCTTAACAGCCGTTTCATGAAATTGCGATCTTTAGTGCTAGCAGGATACTTTTTTTTCGCAATAATTATGATATTTGATCTTCAAAAAATATGAACTCAATATGAATTACTTAAACTCTGAGCCTGGTTTCCATTCAAGATTTTTGATTCTTTTTGTTTGTTTGATTTTCAATTTGACGGCGAATGCTCAGCCTTTCCTTAATCTTGAATCAGGGGTATTCTTCACAGGTGTTAATGATATTCGCAACGGTAGCAATGGAACGTTATTTTCTCTGAAAAACGATTTTCAAACGCCAGTAAGCCCATTTTTGAGGTTGCGCCTTGGCTACTTATCAAATGGAAAAAATCATTTTTCGTTGCTTTATGCACCCTTGAAAATTGTAGAAACTGGAACAATAGGAAAGGATATACTATTTGATGGAAAAAACTTTAAAGCCAACATACCATTAGAAGTTGTTTACAAGTTTAATTCATATCGCTTTACCTACAATCGAAGAATTATAAGTAAAGACAATTTTAAATTTGGTCTTGGTTTGTCTGCAAAAATTAGAGACGCAGGATTCTCGTTGAAGAACAAAGACCTTTTGAGTGAAAACTTTAGCATTGGTTTCGCTCCTCTTGTCAACCTATTAGCCAATTGGGAACTATCACATAAAATGGGTATCGATTTCTTTGGAGATTTTATAGCTGCAAGCAAAGGCAGAGCAATTGATCTTTCATTGTCTGGTAGGTATAGATTCTCTAAAAATCTACAATTAAATATTGGCTACAGACTGCTTGAGGGTGGAGCAAACGGAACGAATCGATATAATTTTATTCAACTTCATTTTGTCTTTGCTGGTTTAAGCTACTCCTTTAATAAAAGCAATCGAAACTGAGAGGAAGTTGCGAGACTTTAATATACCTGCATACATGAGCAAAGCAGAATCAAAAATGATTCAAATAATTTAAAATAAAAACAAGTTGCTATGAGAAAAAGTACAATATTTTGGTTGTCAATATTAATTGTTTTTTTAGGGTTGATTGTATATTACTTGTATCCTGAAAGCAAACTAAAAGAGGGTCAAAAAGCTGACAAAATCACCATTAATAAATCTAATCACGAACTTTTACTTTATTACAAAGAAGAGCTAATTGCTTCCTACAAAGTTGCGCTCTGCACAAATGGATTAAATAAAAAAACAAAGGAAGGCGATGGGTTAACTCCCGAGGGAAGTTTTAAAGGCAAAAAGAGGACACAATCTAAATTTCACAAAGCAATTGAAGTTGGAGATTGGGGGGTTTGTTGCAATGTGCTAATCCATGGCCTTGGAAATGAATATGGCCGTTATAGAAGGTTTCATAGATGGTATGATTGGACACATGGGTGCATCGCACTCACCAATGACGAAATAGATGAAATTTATAAGGCGGTTAATAACAATGTATTGATTGAAATTAACCCGTAACTACGAATAATAAAACTGCCTATAACAGCGTACAAGTGCCATAGCCCTGCCGCAGAGTTTGCCCTGGTCTCGGGGCGCAATATTGGGCTAAGATTGCCTGCATGCAAAACGTTATAGGTGATTAAAAAACGTTGATAAAATGAAATTTATCGAACGAGTCATACTTATTCCTGCTAGAATTAGCCCCGCCAACAGCTGGTGTATTTTGGCTTTTAACTCCAATTGCAGATTGTGTTGCTATTGTTTCACCATCATTTCAAAACCTTAAAAAGTAAATGAATCCCAAACAAAATTTTTTTAAAAAATATGCCTTTAAAGCGTTTCTCATAATTAGCCTACCAACTTTTTTAACTTTTATAAGCCTATTTTTATATTTCAAAATTACAGCTCCAGAGGCTTGTACAGTGCTGCAACATTATTTTTGGGGCAACGGAGAGACATTATAATTAAATTCAGACTACTTTCCACAGTCGCCGGTAATTATCCAAGCTTTACAAGGTATGCGTGTGGGAGAGGTGAAAAAAGTAACTTTCAAACAAAAACAAGATTGGAGATTATCATATGCACTCAACCCCTTTAATATAAAAAAACTAAACAATGGTTTTGATATTTATCAATATATTAAGTTCGACAATAAAGGAGAAATATTTACGTACATTAACCTTGGCGGCCACGAATTGAAATTCAAAGATAATTGGGTTCATTATTTGAAAACTACTCCTTATAACTTAACCTATCAATATAGAAACCTCAAATAGCAGCTAATGTCTCGGCCTAAAATAACTTTATAAAAAAGCTGCAGTGCGTTGTAGTTCCGAATCGAAAATCAACGAAATTATATCGCCAACTTCATTTAGATGCAGAACGTTAATATTGACCTACAAAAAATGCGGCACTTGCCTATACTCTATCCTGGGCATTTGGATGTTATGGAAGGGTCGGTTTAATCCTCCCTTTTCAACAAAGCCAATTTTGTGGCTTTTGAAATCGACTCCGCACAGTGCAGACCTTCTGGGGTAAATGACCATACAAATAAAGTGTCGATGCCGTGGTTTTTTTGAATTTTTTCAATCGCTTCAAGGCAAGTTTTTTTAGCAATGCCTTTTTTGCGGTATTCGCCGAGCACCAAGGCTGAGCAAAGGTAAATGGTTTCAAATCGCCTTTCGTTTAGGGTTTGTTCGTAGAGCTCTTTCTCTGAAATTTCTTTCTTTAAAAATGCATTCATAATCCGTTTGGATGTTGGAATGACAATGATCCAAGCCAAGGGTCCTTCGCCTTCTTCGTATTCAGACAAGCAGGCGGGGTGGATTTTAAATAAACCTTCCATCACCGCTTCATTGACATTCAATTGCTGAGGATCGTTTTTGCTTGAAAAGACCTCATCGGCCAATTCAATCATGCGTTCGAAATTGCTTTTTTGCATAGGGTTATTTTAATATAATCTCATCGGCAAACAACATGGATGCGTATTTGTTTCCAGCGGGATGCCAAGTAGGTAAGTTGCCATAATTATTTGCCACGATTTTGATGTAGCGGGTGTTCAGGTTTTCTAGTTCCGTGTAAAAATCTTTTTTGATGTTTCCTTTAGCGTCTGCACCAATGGTGTTCGGTATTGTTTTATACAATTGGTATGGCTCGTTTGTTTTGAGTTTGTAGTAGATCTGAATTTCTTTTGGAAAAATAACCCAAGACAAAGTGTTTTGAAAAAATCCCATGCTAAAAGAATGCAAGTTCTGAGGTGTTTGCAAATCCAATTCAAACGCGATGTCTTGGCCTGAGTAACCTTGCCACCTGCCACTGCGCAAATTGTCGGCTGAGCCAATCTTTCCGTCGCATAAGCCTAGCAAGCCACCGCCATCGTAGCTCGGGTGGTAAGAACTGAAATTGGAGTACAATTGTGTGATTTTTCCAATGCCTAGGTGGTAGATAAAACTGTCGTTTACGCTAGGCCTGAATTTTCCGTTGAACATGGTGCCCGCTTGAATGCTAAAATTGTTTTTAATGGTAAATTCCTCTTTGTATAATTGGGGTATTTCACCATTGATTGAATAGTAGATATCGGCTGGGTCGATTAAGGTTTTTAATTTAAAGCTTCTGCCGTTGGCGTTGATTTGCGCCTCGGGAAACAAGAGACATTGTAAGGGCGCTAAAGCCAATGCCTGATTTAAGGCGTCGAATTGTTTGGTGTTTTGATCCAGCCAATACGGTTTGTTTTCATTGTTCCACAGACGGATGTATTCGTTTTTAATAGAATTGCATTCTTCAGATAGTGCGAGTAAATCAGACTTTAATCTTGGGACATCCCTTTGGGCTAAACGGTTTTGAGAACATTCGTAGACCTGCAATTGAATTAAGTTTTTGCGCAAGGTGAATGAAGCCATTTTCGTTGCCAGTAGCATGCTTTCGCTACTGCCTATATTTCTGGTTTCAATGCTGCTGTCGGTTTGAAGCAAGGTTTTTATATAGTCAATTTCATTGACCAAGTCTTGTAATTCAGATTTAAATCTATCTTTGGTATCGTCGGCATAAATAGGGAAGATGGGGTCGAAGAAACGTTTGTTTTTAAGCAGGTCGCGGATTTTGAATTGGTGCAGGTCTGAAATGCTGACCATCAAACCCGCTTTGTTCATGGTTCTGCTGCTAAAAAACACTTGGTCGAAAGCCGTGCAGAAAGATTGATAACGCACATTGCATTCGGCAGAGGATGTTTTTAATTCGTATTCAGTATTGGGTGCATGCCACGACAATTCAGCGCCCCAGGCCAAGGGTAGCCAGTTGTTTTCAAATAGATTAAGACCATCATCGTCCCAAGTCGTATTGAGCACACCCGTGGCTTGGTATTTTTTGCCATCGCGGATGAGGTTGAAGATATTGGTTCTTGCTTCGGCCAAATTCGGGAATACATTGCCCCAACAACTAACACCTGGTGCTACCCAGAAATTAAGTCCCGAGCCCGCAATAGGTTTAATTTGTTCTTCAAAATCAGTAGCCCCGTGGTAAGCCCAAACAATTAAGGTTATATTGTCAGGCAATAAGTTGGTAATCTTTGGATGGTTGCCAACAATGTCTGCCCACATAAGAACCTTTTTATGGTAAGGCTTGAGTATTGAATCAAGCTTATTGATGTGGTAGGCGTACAAACCTTCAATACCTAATTTATTGAGCATGGGTTTGGATTGTTCTTCACCCAAACCGAAGGTTTCATCGCAGTTAATATTGAAAAATTTGCTGCTGTAGGACGGAGCGATATCGGCAAAAGCAGAAGATAGAAAATTATAAGATTCTTGTTTGGTGGGCGTAATGATATGTCCGTTTTCCGCCAAGTGTTGAAGCGCAGGGTAGGCCAAGGTTTTCTCCATGTGGCCAAAGGCTTGGTAATTGCCTATCAGATCGACATGGTAACGTTTTGCATAAGCAGTTAATTCGGCAATGTCTTTGCCGCTGATGCCATCGGCAGGCGCAATGTTTGGGTATTGAGAAAGTTTAAAAACCGATTCGGTGTAAAGGGTAAAATGGTTGAGTTTGAACGCCGCCATGGTTCTGATTTCTTTCTTCAGAAAGTCCATGCTTGGAATGGGGCCTCGGCTGATGTCGTCTTGCCAGGCGCGGATTTTAAAGTCTGGTCGGTCGTGAATTTCAATCAACGGTAAGCGATTGCCTTCAGTATTTGCTAGAATAATTTGTTTGAGTGTTTGCACACCGTAAAACAAACCTGCTTTATTGCGTGCGAAAATTTGTATGCTGTGTTTGTGAATATGCAAAACATACGACTCATCATCGGCCAAAAGCTTTGCATTGAAATGGTATTCTAAAGCCGCTTTTTTCCATTTTTTTTCTGAGTTGTATAAATAGAATTTTATTTTGTTTTTGCTGCCATGGGCTTTGCGTTTTATCTTGAATTTATACTTGCTGAAAATGGCTTGGTTTAATTCATTGGCATAAAAAGAATCTTGCGTATTGTGAATGAATTTATCGTTTGCCGTTAATTCATAAAACACATTTTTCTTGCCTTTGGGTGTTTCGATATTTTGAGGCATGGGTATAAGCCTCAAAGGTTCTGCGTAGGCGCAGTTTGCCAATAGAAAAACAAGAATTAGTAAACGCCTCACTTTTGTAATTTTTTATTAAGATTTTCCTCTACACGAAATTTCACAATGCGTTTGATCAGCGCTACAGGAAGTTTTTTATCATGAGGAAATTGAATGCTTCCTTTTGCGAATTTAAAATCGGTCAACTCATCTTTAAACGCTTCAACACCTCTGCCAGTTGGGTAAAACCCGATGTGGTTTTTGTAGCCAGCAAAATAGACCAATACACCATTTAGTTTGTAAGCGGGCATTTTATAACTGATACAAGGGATGGCGCATTTTGCAACGGCTTCAATGGTTTCACGCACGGTGTTTAATCGCGCTTGAATGTCTTCGGGAAAGGAAGCAATGTAAGCATGCATGTTTTCGGTATTTGGATTCATACAAGTGGTGAATATCCAATGCAAGTATAGGGAAAATAATGGAAGTTGTAAAGTCAAGGATGAGAGGGGCAAGCCTTGTCTCGCCCGAGAATATTTACAAAAAATCCCATACCACTAAAGTTTTTTATTTTTTTTTATTATTATTGTAGGAATTAGTGGATTCAAGAACCCACTAAAAAAACGGCGCGTAATCTGAAAAGCCTTGTGATTAAGTAAATTTAAGAGAATAAATATGAGAAATTATGGACAAGATTCAATTCTAATCAATAAAAACGATTCAAAAAACGGAAAAGTTGCCTTAAAAAAACGGGTTCGTTTTTATTTTGATAATGCGATAATTAAAACAAAATATTTTGTTCTTTTTTTACTTCTCATTTTGTTTTTATTAGGTTTAATAATGACCTTAGTCCATTATTCTGTTGCTCAAAGTAAAGAGGGCTCGTTTTTTGATAATTGGTGGACTTCTATTACAACAATTTTAGAAATTGGATCAGGAACGAATTGGACAGATCGAATAATTAACTTTCTTTATTGGGCATTTAGTATAGCAATTTCTGGCTCTATTATTGGTTTTATTGCCAGCGGGATAAGTAATTTAGTTGAACAGCTCAAAAAAGGTAAGAGTCAAGTTATATGCAATAACCATATTCTGATTTTAGGATGGTCTAACAGTATTTTTGCTATTTTGAAAGAATTGTCAATAGCAAATGAAAATGTAAATAATGCAGTTGTTGTAATATTTTCTGAATTGGATAACGAAAAAATGTTGGATGAAATTGCCGCAAAAGTTAATGTCAAATTAAACTTAAAAATAATTACAAGGTCGGGCGACACCGCCAATCCAATTGAATTACAGATGGCAAATCCAACTGGAGCAAAAAATATTGTTATTTTAAGTCAAGATAAAAATAGTGATACAAAAGCAATCACTACGATTCTAGCATTGCATTCAATGCTAAAAAACACAAAGGTGTCCATAATTGCTCAAATAAATGACTCTAAATATGTTAAAAACATAAGTCAAATAAAAAATTTCAATTTTATACCCGTACTATCCAAAAACATTATTACAAATCTTAAAGCGCAAACATTAAGACAAAATGGAATAGGTGCTGTAATATTGGATTTACTTGACTTTGATGGCGATGAGATTTATTTTTCTGAAATTCCACAGCTTATTGGAAAAACATATTTAGAAGCCATGATTTCTTTTGAAGATTCATCTGTAATGGGAATAATTGATATAAATAATCAAACTCAATTAAATCCTAAAAATGAAATTATAATTAATAAAGGGGATAAACTCATTGTTATTTCAAAAGACGACGATACAATTATTTATGTTGAAGATCTTATTACCCCGAAAAATGACATTATAACGCCTGAAATTTGGGTCGAGAAAAAAGAAAATAATATTTTATTTATCGGATGGTCTGCTATTGGCAATGATATATTAGAATCCCTTACTCCATTTTTAAATGCTACTTCAAAAATAACTGTGCTATTTTTGCCTGAATATGTTAATAAAAACAGCATTTCAAATACTATTTTTAACGGCATAAAAATTGATTTTATTCCCGTCAGTGGAACTGATTTTAATTTTGAAGCATTTATTGAAAACGGACAATTTAAAGAAATAATGATTATTGGATATACAGATATGCTGTCTATCCCAGAAGCAGATACTTTAACTTTACTGGAAATGCTAAAGCTTGATAATTTGAAACAAAGCGATTTAGCTATTCAATTTAGAGTTATTGCTGAAATTTTAGATTCTTCAAAAGCAAATCTAGCAGAATTTACTGAAACAGAAGAATTGATAATTAGTGATAATTTAGTTGCACTGCTAATGTCTCAATTAACTGAAAATCCTGATTTAAATTTTGTATTCAATGATCTTTTTGATTCAGATGGAGCTTCTATAAACATTTTCCCTATTGAAAGATATGTTGAATTGAATAAAGAAATTTCATTTGCTGATTTAGTTTATACTGCTGGCAAAATAAATCAGTCTGCAATTGGGGTTAAACTAGATAGTGGCAAGGTTTCTAGTCATACGGAGGGTGTTTTTCTTAATCCTAACAAAAAAATGAAAATCACCCCTAAAAGTGGCGACCAGCTTATTGTAATAAGCGCCTCAATAGATTAATGTTTTTGAGAAAAAATACGAGAATTTATAATTGGATTTTTTTTACATTCGTTGTTAATCAAAGTTTGTTTTGCAAATTTCCTTTGAGCAGTTATCTTTGTTCTTAACGTTACTTTAGACATTTTTTCAGATCGCCCCGATTGCCAAACCCGAAACCGTTAGCAGTCAAGTATTTGTTTTTACAACGTAATATAAAGAATAGAATATTGGATTAAAAAAATTAATATGGACTTAACAAAACTCTTGGAAAAATTTTATCAAAAACTTCTTTCAGAAAAAACCAAAGAAAGGAGTGAACGTGTTATCTTATGGATTGCTTTAGTAAGTTTTGTTATTCACTTAATAATGATTGGATTGATACATTTTAATATTATTACCATTAATGAACCGTCAAACTTATTAAAAAATCCAATCGCTGCCATTTACACCCCTTTTTCTTTTATATTGGTTTATGAGGTGTATCTATTAATTTATTACCTTCCAAAATCAACTTCTACCTATATTTCAAAGCAATATGAAATTATTGCGCTCATCATTATTAGACGATTGTTCAAAGACCTCTCAGATTTGTCCCTTTCGTCTAATTGGTTTAACATTAAAAATGATTTACAGTTTACCTATGATTTAATAGCTTCGGTATTGTTATTCTATTTAATTTATCTATTCCGTATTCAACGCACCAGAGTATACAGAACTATGGAAAATAGTAAAAACCATTCGTCAAGTATTTCAAAATTTATAAATGCAAAAAAATGGATTGCTACGGCCTTAGTTCCTATACTGTTAATTATTGCAATATATTCATTCTTCAACTGGAGTCTTGGCATATTTCAGCCACTCGAAACCCATGCTATTTCTTTTAAGAACATCAATAATATTTTCTTTGAGCAGTTTTTCAATATTCTGATTATTGCTGATGTAATATTGTTGTTGTTTTCATTTTTTCACACAGACGAGTTTCACAAAGTTATTCGAAATTCAGGGTTTATTATTTCAACTATATTGATTCGATTGTCTTTTTCTGTTAGCGGCATCATAAATACCATACTTATTATTTCTGCTATTTTATTTGGGCTTTCAATACTTTTCATACACAATAAATTTGAAAAGAAGTTAGCAGAAGAAATTAAAAAGAGCAATGAAATTGAAGAATGAAAATATAATTTTATTTTTGTAATCATTTCTCAAACCTAATATATTATGATATTACTTATTGCCTCTGTTTTTCCCGTTATCATTTTTCTTCACGTGATTTATCAAAAAGACCATGAGAAAGAACCAATTCCTTTGTTGCTTAAATCTTTACTCGGAGGTTGTTTTAGTATAGTTATATCCCTTTTGATTTCGAGTGTCTTAAGCAAGCTTAGTGTGCTTTTCCCTGGTGCATTTCTCTCATCATTGCATAGCGCTTTTCTTGAGGCCGCTATTCCAGAAGAAATTTCGAAATTTGTCGTTTTGTATTTTCTGATTTGGAAAAGTAGTGCGTTTAATCACCATTACGATGGCATAGTATACGCTGTGTTTGTGTCTTTGGGCTTTGCTTTGGTTGAAAATGTACTCTATGTTTTCCAAGGGGGCATGGCGGTTGCAATTGGAAGGGCAGTCCTTGCCGTTCCAGGCCATGGTCTATTTGGGGTATTAATGGGGTATTATTTTTCCCTCTCTCGTTTTCATGAAAATCCCAAACGAAGACAATATCTCTTAAAAGGACTGATATTAGCCATTTTATTCCATGGCGGCTATGACTTTTTACTCATGTATATGTCAAGTTCTGCAGACAACCCTGTATTGTTGGTTTTGTTGTTAATTGGCTTCGCTTGGCTGCTTATTAAATTATGGAAAAAGGGTATTTCTAAAATTAAAAAACATTTAGAACTTGATCTAAAAAATAATAGCGAAGGGCTTGGGCAATAAGCTGAGGAAGGCAGTCGAAAATGCTTCTAAATGTAGTTGATGATTTTATGTCACGTATGCTATTAACTATTAACCAATAACCATTAACCAACAACAGCAACAGGGCTGAGGAAGGCAATCGAAAATGCTTCTAAATGTAGTTGATGATTTTATATTACGTATGCTATTAACTATTAACCAATAACCATTAACCAACAACAGCAACTGGGCTGAGGAAGGCAGTCGAAAATGCTTCTAAATGTAGTTGATGATTTTATATTACGTATGCTATTAACTATTAACCAATAACCATTAACCAACAACAGCAACCCCAGTGACAGAGTTCTCCAGAGCGAGAACACGTCACGGGGTGTAGCAAGAGCCCTGCACGAGATCCCGCTCAAAGTTGCGGGAACCATGCAGGATGAAACAAGAGTCCCGATAGCTATCGGGAGAAGAAGGCAGTCGATGATGTCCCCATTAGGTATTCAAGAACGTATTTAAATGCACTTAATTTTCGCCCTAATACCATACCCAAGAAAAAAGCCAAGTATTTCTTCAAGAAAAAGAATTATTATTGTGTTTAGATTTATTAAAATATCGTGAAGCATCTTTCTTTCCTGTTCATTTATTTCTGCTTAGTTAACTCATATAGTCAAGAAACTGCTTTGACGAATGGCGGAGAGATAAATTCATCTGCAGGAGGTGTAAGTTATTCAATTGGTCAAATGTTTTTTGAATTAAACAATTCAGATTCTACTTCTTTTAACCATGGTGTGCAGCAGCCATTGCAAGCTAATCGCGTTAATTTGTGTGTCGCCGAAAAAGTTATAATTCAAGTATATCCAAATCCAGCAACAGAGCAAATCGTGATAGAGTTAGACATTAGAAAAGGCAATGATTTTAGTTATTCATTGTTTAATCTTTATGGAATGAAGATTCTAACTAGTTCAATTATCGATGATGTCTCTATTGTTCAAATTAATGGCTTACCACCTGCGACTTATTTTTTAATTGTTTTTGATCATTTCATTCAAGTTGGCACTTATAGAATTGTAAAAATATAATACCATGCGAAATTTGTTTAAATTTATTTGTTTGCTGCATCTTGTCATTTTGCCAAAATTGGCTTTTGGTCAAGCACCCAATAAAATCAGTTATCAGGCCGTCATACGCGATAGTAAGAATAATCTAGTTGCTGACAAAATCATCTCAATGCGCATCAGCATAATCGAGGGAAACCAAACCGGTAAAATAGTTTATCAGGAAACCCAATCACCTAAAACCAATTTGAATGGATTGGTCAGTTTTGTTATTGGAACCGGTACTATGGTAACGGGCTTTTTTGATTCAATAAAATGGGGGAATGGCAATCACTACATCAAGTTAGAAACAGATTTAACGGGTGGAACAAACCACAATTTAATAGGGATTTCTCAGTTGTTGAGTGTTCCATATGCCTTGTATGCTGAAAATTCAAGAAATCCAGGTCCTAAAGGAGAAAAAGGTGAAAAAGGTGATAAGGGAGATTCAGGACTTGCAGGAAAGGATGGGGTATTTGTAAACAAAGCTATAATTAGAAGTGATAGTCTGATATTTTATCTCTCCGATAGTACTTCAATAAACAGTGGGAAAGTTATTTTTACCTATCAAGACAAGATTTATTTGTTTGTAGAAGATTTTGGAGCCAAGCCAAATGATATCACTTTTGATAATTCGTTACCAATACAAAATGCAATAGACTCCGCTATAAAGACTGGTAAAATTTTATACTTTAGGAAAGGGATCTATTATGTTAAAAAAACGGTTTACATAAGAAAATTTTTACAAACAGAACATGATGAGGGCCTAAAGTTGGAGGGCGCAGGTATTAATCAGACCATCATTACTTCTTTAGTGAAGAATCAGCCTATGATTGTTATGGAAAATGCTTTAATTGGAACAGGTAAACCTATTCCAGGATATTTCTTCAAAGGTGGTTATATTAAAAATATCATGTTTCAAGGAACAGCTGGTGTAGGAAATTGCTTTAATATTTCAGGATGGTGGTATGGGCTGATGGAAAATGTTCAAATAAGAAATTTTGGGGGCAATGGAATTCACATGCCCACAAGAAATAATTTTGGTCCACCAAATGATCCAAACGGAAATGCTTACACGGATAATTATTCAAGCTTTATGACTATTAGGAATTCTCAAATAGATAACAATGAAGGTTGGGCATATTTTGATGAAAGAGATAATACCTCATCTGACTTAATGTGTGATAAGTCTGTATTTGCTTCTAATGGAAAAGGGGGTATACGATTTGGCGGTCAAAGCATCAGGATTACAGGGTGCTCAATTGCGTATAATGGATTTAAATCTTCGAGTGGGGGAGGATTGGAATTAAGTGTTTCTGGAAACAGTTCACATAATAATTATATAACTCAAGTAGAATTTGATGGGAATAATTTTTACCACATTAAAATGAATACTGTCATTAACACAACAGTGACCAATTGCAGGTTTTTATTTCATGATTTAATTGATAAAACAAAAATGTCTCCATCAAACGGAGCAATATTATTGGCATCCGACTCACTTTACCCTTATGCAAATAATGTAAATGTCACTAACAATTATATTCGACTAGATTACCCTACAAACGCAACTACTAAAAGACAGCAATTGTACTTTTTGAGATTTTTATCCCATGCATCAACGTTGAATATTACCATTCAAAATAACTTCTTTCAATCGCTTCCAAATGGGTTTGGGAAATACCATGATTTTACCCGATACGATTATTACTTCACCTCGCGTCTTGGTATAACACAAAATATAATTATTGATGATCCCTATACAGGCAGTTATTCGCCCAGTGCACGCGGAGCCATGCCGCCTTATTTTGATGGGACAATTACAAACAAAACCATAGATTCTTTAAATACTAACCTGAGTGTTCGTTTGCCTATAACCTATGGAGGTTTAAATACATTGAATATTGCTGAATATATTAGTTTCTTCGACTCAAGTAAAAGTGTTTTCAGTATTCCTGAAAGTGGCTATTACGAAATAAATATTTCACTCGGAATAGACTCAATTCCTAAAGCTGGTACCCTGTCAATTTTGTATTTTTCTGACAACAGCCTTTTTGTTACCCATTCGCACAATATTTTTAAAGGAAATAAAGACTGGTTAGATGATAAATTAATATTGTACTGCTATGCCGGTCAGAAAATAAACATCAAGTTTAATTCAACTGTTCAATACAATTTAGATCCTAAAAATAAATCAAAGATTTTTATGAGGTTGGTTCGTTGATTTGATAGTTTCAAACTCTACCAATAGAACTAATCTTTATCTCGAAAACTTTCGGGAGTTAACCAATAAACAGAGCCGCAAGTGCAAGGGTCCCTATGGCTATCGGGAGAGCAATGCAATCGAAATCAGTATGGGATTCGTGTAGACTCAGGGGTGATCCCAGTGGCAGAGAATTTCGCTATGCTACATTCACCCTGCACTAGAATTTTGTTTCACAAAATACAGAGCAGGACAAAGCGCCACAGGATTGGTATTTATTATCCGTTTTTTAGATACATTTTGTGAAACATCGCCTGATACAGAAAATCTTTGACGAATACCAAAGTGTCGCGCTGAAAGACTAGCCCCTATCCCGAAAGCGTTCCGGAGCTAACCCCTATCCCTTAAAAGTACCCCAATATCCCCGTCCTCAAATTATACAAATTCGTGAAACCCTCAGCAGCCATGGCCTCGCAGGCATGCACACTGCGCACTCCACTGCGGCAATAAATTAAATAGGTCTTGTTGCGGTCGAGCAATTTGAATTTTTCTTCAAACTCACCGTTGTACATGTCCAGTTCAGTCAATGCACCCTCTATAATTCCTGCAGCACATTCAGCTGCGGTTCTAACATCTAAAATGATGGTGTTTGCTTCTGTGGCTTTTAATTTGAATTCTTCGGGGCTTAGATTGGTATAACTGGTATTTTCCATATAAATGTGGGTGCAAATATCATGGAATTCTATTTGATTTTATGGGCATAATTTATTTCAGATAAAGAGTTTTTTAAAATTCGTTTACCTTTACCCCATAAAAGGTATTTAGGTTCATGAATCCTTTAGAAATTAAAAAACCTTGTGGCGAAAACTGGGACAATATGCGCCTTGGTTTGATCTCTAGACATTGTGGCAAGTGCGACAAAGACGTTGTCGATTTCACCCAAATGAGCAAGCCGGAAATTTTTCAATATCTATACGATAACCGTTATAAAAAGACCTGCGCCCGCATCTATTCATGGCAAGTGGATTATACTTATGAGGACATTGAATTGACGATTAAGAAACTCCGTCCCGCGCAGCGCAAAAGCAATTATTATTTTTATTTATTGGCCTTGGGGGCTTTTGCATTGGGAAGCTGTAATTATGAAAATAAAACTGTAGATAACCGTGTAGTAGAAAACATCAATGCTGGGCAAATACGCCCTAGTGCCGACACAGCAATCAAGAAAATCGATTCGACTGTAAAACAAGTGGAAATCGGGGAAATAAAGCCAAAGCATATTGAACCTATACCTGATCCAGGGTATCTAATTAAAGGGGAGATGCCTATGCCTTTTGAGCCAGAATTGACGGAAACTGTCCTAAATCCCGATGATATGGTTTATAATATTGTAGAACAAATGCCGGAGTTTTATGGAGGTTCTGAAACCTTGAAATTGTATGTTCAATCGCGTTTGAAAAGCATCGAGAATGAGAACAATTTAAGCGGTAAGATAATAGTTAACTTCGTTGTCGATGAAAACGGCGTGGTTAGCAACCCAAAAATAATAAAAACTGTGCAAGGGTTGCAAAACTATGAGAAGGCTGTTATTGAAATTTTCAATGAAATGCCGAAGTGGAAAGCAGGGGTACAAAGCGGTCGTACGGTAAAAGTGAATATGAATTTTCAAATACACATTGAAGGGGATAGGGCTTAAATATTTTATTGTTTTATAAAGCTATTTGATGAATAAATAGTTTAACACCTGAAAAATTAGCATTCAATCGCTCCGGAGGTGCGAAATTATACTTGCTTCGGAGAAGCATAAGTATTATAGCATTTCATACAAACGAAATCTCCGCTCCGTAGGAGCGGTATTATGATAAACCGCCAATGCGGTTTAATTTAAAAATTGCCATTGACTCGCATTGTAGGTGTGAAATTATAATTGAATTCTATGGACATTTTATAATGTCGCTCCTACAGAGCTTGAATTCATTCTCATGAATTTTGCTATAATAATTTAGCCCCTACAGGGCAAGCATAATGCCGCTCCTATGGAGCTGACCTGATGGTAGCTTCATTTGTTTTTATTTAAAACATTAAATAACTGCCCCTAACCCCTAAGCTTATCACTTCCCCAATCAATTTATCAATTTATCATTTACCCAATTGATCATTCTCCCCTTATCTTTGCATTTTGTATTTTATGCACATAGAACAAATATACACAGGATGCTTGGCTCAGGGAGCCTACTATATTGAAAGCGATGGCGAGGCAGCGATAATTGATCCACTTCGTGAAGTTCAACCATACATAAATTTAGCGAGCTCTCGTGGCGCAAAAATTAAATATATTTTCGAAACCCATTTTCATGCTGATTTTGTATCGGGGCATTTAGACCTTAGCCGCAAAACTGGAGCACCAATAATTTACGGACCAAATTCAAATCCTGAGTTTGAAGCCCATATGGCCAAAGACCATGAGTTGTTTAATTTGGGTGATTGTGCCATTAAGGTATTGCATACACCTGGCCACACACTCGAAAGCACTTGCTATTTGTTGAAAGATGAGAATGGAAAAGACAATGCTTTGTTCAGCGGCGATACTTTGTTTTTAGGTGATGTTGGCCGTCCTGACCTTGCTCAAAAGGCTGCGGACATGACCCAAGAGGATTTGGCCGGCATGTTGTATGATAGTTTGATGACTCAAATCATGCCATTGGCTGACGATTTGATTATCTATCCTGCGCACGGCGCTGGCAGTGCTTGTGGTAAAAACATGATGAAAGAAACTTTGGATGTTTTTGGCAACCAAAAGAAAATGAATTATGCTTTGAATCAACCAAGCAGAGAAGCATTTATTGCTGCGGTAACTGATGGTTTAACACCCCCTCCAGGATATTTCGGAATGAATGTGGCCATGAACAAAAAAGGCTATACCAGTTTTGACGAAGTGCTTTCCAATGGCATGCAAGCTTTGACGGCTGAAGCGCTTGAAGCATTAGTTAACAATGAAGATGCATTGGTATTGGATGTGCGTTCTGCAGCTGATTTTGCCAAAGGCTTTATACCACGTTCGGTAAACATTGGCTTGAAAGGCGACTTCGCGCCATGGGTAGGTGCTGTTGTAATGGATGTAAACCAAACCTTGGTTTTGGTATGTGGGGAAGGCGATGAAGAAGAAACCATTACCCGTTTGTCGCGCGTAGGATTTGACAAAGTTTTGGGTTATTTGAAAGGAGGAATTCAAACTTGGATACAAGCACATAAAGAAATTGATACGGTTGATAGAATTGAAGCCGATGAATTTGCCCGTATTTACAATGCTGATAACACAGAAGTAATTGATGTGCGTAAAGAATCTGAATATTCAACAGAGCATGTTTTGCATGCACAAAGCAGACCTTTGGCTTATATTAATGAATGGTTTAGCAGTGTTGGTAAAGAGCCATTTTTATTGCACTGTCAAGGTGGATATAGAAGTATGGTAGCTGCTTCAATTTTGAAAGCAAGAGGCATACACAATTTTAAAGAAGTAGATGGTGGGTATAAAGCTATATCTGCAACTGAAGTTGCGAAAACTTCTGAGAAAATAGCTCAATAAAAACAGTCTATGTATTGTGAAATATAGGGGTATAGATGTTTGTTATATTATCCCTTTGTTTTATTGATAGTTGAAAAAACACGACAAAAATAAATAATGAATAAAGAAGAACAAGTGTGGTTCATCAGTGGATGTTCTACCGGATTTGGGAAGGCTTTGGCAACAGCCGTTTTAGAGCAAGGGTACAAAGCCATTGTGACAGCAAGAAATCTAGTTGATGTGGAAGATTTATTGGCGCAATATCCTGAGCATTCAAAAGGTTTGGTTTTAGATTTGGAAAACCATGCACAAATTGTAAGTGCAGCTTCGGATGCTATTGCGGCATTTGGAAGAATTGATGTATTGGTTAACAATGCTGGAATAGGCTATTTTTCTTCAGCAGAAGAAGCGGATATGCAAATCGTACGTAAAATGTTTGAGGTTAATTTTTTCGGATTAACTGAATTGACCAGTTTGGTCTTACCTCAAATGCGCAAACAAAAATCTGGACACGTAATGAATGTGTCTTCGATTGGCGGCTTGGTAGGATTTCCTGCGGTGTCTTTTTACAATGCAACCAAGTTTGCTGTAGCAGGTTATTCTGAAGCCTTGGCAAAAGAAACAGCACATTTGAATATTAAAGTAACTGTGGTATGCCCGAGTGGATTCAGAACCGATTGGGCCGGACGTTCAGCTTTTGAAACACCTATACAAATAGAAGATTATGCACCAAGTGCAGGCGCCAATGCAGAAGCTATTCGCAGCAGAAGTGGAAAGCAGCCCGGTGATCCTGTGGCAGCAGCACACGCGATGATTAAAGCTTATGAAGCGACCAAAGCTCCTCTTTACTTGATGCTGGGCGCAGGCGCTTTAAATGGCGCTCGCAAGAAGTTAGAAGATTATGCGGTCGATTTTGACGCATGGGCAGATACCAGTTTGGGTGCCGATGTGCCTTTGCCGGCATAATAGCATAATTATATAATTAGAAAGCAGCTTAAAAATTTAAGCTGCTTTTTTTAGTGTAAGTCGAGTTTAATTACTCAGCGGATTTGTTTTCCTCGCTGTTTTCAGCTTCAGGAGCCTCCTCAATTGCTGCAGTTTCTTCTTCCTCTTTTTTGCGGGCAAAGAATTTTTTACCAAGGAAAGCGAATAAAGCAATGATGCCGAAAATTAAAGGTTTGATGATTTTCAATAAGAAAATTCCGATTTTAGCCAGTATGCCTGTTTTGGCTAAAATGCCACCAACGATCAAGCCACCGATGCCATATTCAGCTAATTTGTCGGTGTCTTCATTGAAGTCAGCGTATGTTTGGCCAGTGTTGAAGTTTGTAGATGCCAATATTATATTGATGTCTTTTTTAACTTCAGGCAACATAGACATGCCGGTGATGATATTCATTTCCAAGAATCCTTCTCGGCCTAAAACACGGATATTGTAATTAAGGGTATGCTCTTCATCGGTCCCGAATGCAAGTTCTTTTGCCCAATGTAGTTTTTTGTTTTTCTCGTCGTAAAATGGAACCGCTGCCCATCCCAACATGCTTACTTTTTCGAAGCCCTGTTCGACACGTTCTTTGCTCGAAGCGTCTGCTTCTTCTTTTAATTGTTTTAAAAGATCGTCGTAATTAATGTCCTTGGCATCGTCGTCTTCTACATGGCCTTCGTTGTTGTAGTTGATATCTACCAACCAGCGCATGCCGGTAATCATGTTAGGCGTGTCCGACAAAAGCATGCCCAAAGAAAGAGCAGATGGCGGATTGCCATAAATTTCTTCCATCAGTACTTTTGATTCTTCTGGTCCTAGATACAAGCAACCTTGAGGGACATTAACAGTGGCTAAATTGTTGCCAATAATGATTTTCCCGGTTTTGTAATGGAAGGTATTAAGGATGCTGTCAGATCGCATTAATAGTTGCAAGCTTTCCATGGAAAACGAGTCTTCTTGTGCTTTAATTTGAGAGAATGCGCTCAGCAAACAAACCAACATAAATAGTTTCTTCATATTTGAATGGGGTATAAACCACAAACATAGTGTTTTCTGAAGTTTTTTTAATAGATATTTGAGTTTCTTACAAGTCTTTAAAATGCGCGCAATTTTTGTTATCTTTGCACACCCAAAAATAATTTATGATTAATGTTTCAAATATCTCCCTGCGTTATGGGAAAAGGGTTCTGTTCGATGAGGTAAATGTCAAGTTTATTCCTGGCAATTGCTATGGCGTAATTGGCGCAAACGGGGCCGGTAAATCTACTTTCATCAAAATCCTATCCGGAGAAATTGATCCTACAACCGGTAGAGTTGAAATTGAAAAAGGAAAACGTATGAGTGTTTTAAAGCAAAACCACTTTGAGTTTGACGGGTTTCAAGTATTGGAGACTGTGATAATGGGCAATAAAGAACTTTATGCCATTATGAAAGAAAAAGAAATCATCTATGCCAAAGAAGATTTCAGCGATGAAGACGGAATTCGCGCCTCAGAATTGGAAGAGAAATTTGCCGAAATGGAAGGTTGGAACGCAGACAGCGATGCTGCTTCTTTGTTGAGTGGTTTGGGCATTGGCGAAGACATTCACTTCAGACCATTGCATGAATTGAACAACAACCAAAAAGTGCGTGTCTTGTTGGCGCAGGCTTTATTTGGCAATCCTGATATTTTGTTAATGGACGAGCCTACCAATGACTTGGATGTTGAGACCATCGCATGGTTGGAAAATTTCTTGGCTAATTTTGAAAACACAGTATTGGTGGTTTCGCACGATAGACACTTCTTAGACTCAGTTTGTACCCACGTTGCCGATATTGACTTTAATAAAATTACCACTTATTCTGGTAACTACACATTCTGGTACCAAAGTAGTCAGTTGGCTTTGAAACAACGCTCAGACCAAAATAAGAAATCAGAAGAAAAGAAGAAAGAGTTAATGGACTTCATCCAACGTTTCTCTGCGAACGTTGCAAAGAGTAAACAAGCAACCAGTCGCCGTAAGATGATTGATAAATTGAACATTGAAGAAATTAAACCATCAACCAGAAAATATCCCGGTATATTCTTTATTCAAGAGCGCGAGGCTGGCGATCAAGTATTAACAGTTGAAAATCTTAGCTGCTTGAACGATGGTAAGAATTTGTTTAGCAACATCAACTTCACCGTTAGTAAAGGTGAAAAAGTAGCATTCTTATCTAGAAATGCCCTGGCAATTACCAAATTGTTTGAATGTATCAATGGCAACGAAACCCCTAAAACAGGAATTGCCGAATGGGGTGTAACCATTAAGCGCACCTATATTCCCAACGACAACTCACCGTTTTTCGAAGGCATTGATTTAAGTTTGGTTGACTGGTTGAGACAGTTTTCAAAAGAAAAAGACGAAACCTTTATCCGTGGATTCTTGGGTAAGATGTTGTTCAGTGGAGAAGAGAGTTTAAAGAAAGCGAAAGTATTGAGTGGAGGAGAAAAAGTAAGATGTATGATGAGTAAATCGATGCTTGAAAGTCCTAACTGTATAATCGCTGATGAGCCTACCAACCACTTGGACTTGGAAAGTATTCAGTCTTTGAACAACAGCTTTATCGATTATAAAGGCATCTTGTTGTTCTATTCACATGACCATGAGTTTTTGAACACTGTAGCCAATAGAATCATCGAGATCGGGCCGAATGGAATGATTGATAAGCACTGTACCTACGATGAATATTTGGACGATGAGACCGTGGTAGAAAGAAAAGCTGCTTTATACAATTAATGGTTAGAGACAAACTATTGAGCAATTCTCGTATGGTGTTTTTTTTAGAAACCATACACATTCCACTTTGGTTGTTAAAGGACTTGTGCTGGTTAATGGCTTACCGCAGTTTGGGTCTTGTAATGGCCATTCCTACGGTATTGGTTGCGCTTTTGATGGTATATGTAACCCTTGGCGACAAAGACCGGTTTCTTCCCAATGTTTCTATTGCTTTTTGGATATTGGCCAATTCCTCTTGGATGCTTGATGAGTTTTATTCCCTTGGTATTCGCAGCTACTGTATATATCCATTTCTTGCTGGTATATTGGCGTTCATTATATATGTATTGTTAAAATTGATGAAGCCTAAAGAAGTTATTTAGAATTCATCTAAATTTGCCACCTTAATTATGCCAACAATAACCTTCAATTTTGAAGAAAAAGATAAATCGCCTGTTACAGTTGAAATTTCTAAAGGAGAAATGATACTTGACGTGGCCTTAGACAGTGATGTGAATTTACACCACAATTGCGGCGCTGTGTGTGCTTGCAGTACCTGCCACATTTATGTGGAGCAAGGTGCAGATGCCTTGGCGGAAATAAGCGACAAAGAAGAAGACTTTGTAGACCGTGCCCGCAGCCCTAAATACAATTCCCGTTTGGCTTGCCAATGTGTTTTGTTGCAAGACCAGGACTTGGTGGTAACGGTACCTGATCAATCATTAATTATAGGTCATTAATTTTAAAACTATGAGTTTCGAATTACCAATATACTGGAAAGACCATGAGGACATCTCTATGGCATTATATGAAAGATTTGGCGATGATTTCGGCGAATCAAAAATCTACCGCATCCGTTTCACTGAACTTTTAGAATGGGTACTTGAAATACCTAATTTTAAAGGTACCCGCGAAGAGTGCACAGAAGGCCATTTGGAGATGATCCAAAGCGGTTGGGTTTACGAGTGGAGGGATAACCAGTAAGGAATAGGGGATAGGGTCCCTGTAGCAGAGACTGCACTTCGTTCCGTCACGCTACGGGATGAATCTAGGGTCTCCACCTCCGTTTCACTGCAGTGGACAAAGTAGGGTCTAGTGGGTCGGAAATGCTTCAATATTTCGGTTATAACTAATAACCTCTTACTCCCTCACCAACCTTATAACCTTCACATCCCCATTTAAATCTTTTAAAATTACACTGTAAATCCCTGCAGGTAAAAAGCGGATGTCTAGAACCGTTTTCTTTTCAGTAAGTGCGGCGTTGTTTAGCATTATTTGTCCCACGCTATTGTAAATGCTTACGCTAATTGGACTGCTGCTGAACTGCTCAATTGTTATAGATGTTTGTGCCGGATTCGGATACAGATTGATTTTGTTTTTTGAGAAGGTGTTAGACAAGCTCGAAGGGAAAAAAGTGGTGTCACAAATCGGACTCGTGCTCACCAGTGGTGCAAAGAAATTGGCTAGATTATCGGATCTTAAAGTGAAGTTGTCGTAGGCATGACAAGGGTTGTTTATTTGATCGCTGCAACTGCCTTTGCCAATTAAGAAACTATAGGGAAAATTGGTGCTGGTAAATTCATTGTGTATGTTGTATCCGTAGTTAAAATTGCTGTTCCATTGGCTAAAGGTTCTGCTGCCATAAAGTTTTGCTGTGTTCGCAATGCCATAACAACCATAGCCGTTGGCCATACACCAAGACAAACCAGCAAACACGCGACCACTGTCAATTGGTACTACAATATCGCAGGGTTGGTGGTAAGAAAATATCCCTGGTTTTACATTGTTTGATTTTTTTTGTTTAAGCAAGTTGCTGAACATTGCGCCATACATATTCCCAATACCTTTAATGGTGTAACGGATATTGCTGGGTTCAATATTCCCTTCTATGCTCCCTAAATCAGGGCGAGCGATATTGGTGTTTGGAAATGACTTTCCTGCGTTGTATGCGCAATTTAATGCATTGGCATTGGGTTTTACTGCGTCACTAATTTTGTATGCTTGTGGAGGTTTTTCGCTGGTGGTATCCATCAAGCCTATCCCTAGGGCTGTAAAAGCCCCGGCGCTTTCACCTGCTAAAAAAACATTGGCGGTATCTATTCTGAAGGTTTTGTGTCTGTTAATTAAATAGCGCAAAGCACCTTTCCCATCTTGAATGGCACGAAAATAAGCGCGGTACCATTCGGAACTGTCTGTTGCGAAAATGCAAGAATAGTTTGGGTAATTGCAGTTCCAAGCCAACTTGTCGGATATAAAACCCAAACGGTAATTGATGCTGGCCGTAACATATCCCCGTTTGGCAAATTGCTTACACAGGTTAGTAATATTGCTTTCGTTCTTGTCGCCAGCTAAAAAAGCCCCGCCGTGTATCCAAATTAACAATGGTCTTGTGGCAATATGTGCTTTGTCATCGCAAAATGGCATATAGATATCCAATTTTAATGTATCGATTCCACCATTGAAGTTGATGGCAGTTCCATAAACCACATTTAAGGTGCTATCGTATTGGTATTTCTTGTCTTTCCATTGCTGGGCAAAAAGAGACGTGAACGGAAATAAGAGAATGATTAGTTTTAATGTTGATTTCATTTCAGTTTATTTTATAACAAATTAAATTAGAAAATAATGAAATCCAAAATTAATTTAATGGAATTAGATCTGCCTTGAGATTATTCAAACTGGTAAGGCTCGTTTGCGTCGATCATTTTTCGAATGTTTTCAAGCACACGTTTCATGTAGATGTTCCAAAATGTTTTGGTAAAAAGCCAGTTTAAAGGATAGAAAATTGGGCTATCGCTGTGCATGGAATAGGTGTAAATAACTTCAATTTTATTTGGTTCTAGTTCCTTGGTTTCCCATTCACCAACAAACTTTGTAAACCCCAGCATCCAGGCTTGAAATTGGCTGACTTCAATTTTCCAATATTGGTTTTCTCTGCGCTCAATTACTTTGTCGACTGAGGCCCAACCGCCTTTATTGGCTAGCGATTTTGCTGCAAATACTTTTTTTCTAAATCCCGGTTTGCCCCAGTTTTCATCCTCTGTGCAATGGGTCACTTTGGGCATAATTCCAAATCCTGTGTGGACTTTTGAAACATCGCAAAGCATTGGTGTTTTAAAAGCTCTTTCGAGTGAGCAGTTGTAAATGGTGTGGATACTTGTTGTGAAGATCATTGATGAAACTTAGAGGGTGAAAGTAATGCTAATAATTGGCTGCTTCGAAAATACTTTCAAAGTTGCTATCCTCTGTTTTGTTTTGTGATTGAAAGCATTATGAGTGGTCACAATGCCAAAAATAACCTACAAATCATTGGCTCTTGCCACCAATTCAGCCAGGTCGAGTACCTCAACTTCAGCTTCTTTGTTTTGGTGTTTGACGCCATCACGCAACATGGTCATACAAAAAGGACAATTGGCCGCTATAATGCTAGCGCCAGTTTCAACGGCTTCTTCAGCGCGTTCAATATTAACTTCTTTATTGCCTTTTTCTGCCTCTTTGAACATTTGAGCACCACCAGCACCACAGCAAAAACCATTGGTCTTACAGCGCTTCATTTCAATAAGTTCTGCATCCAATGTTTCCAAAACAGAACGTGGGGCTAGGTATTCGTTGTTGGCACGACCCAAATAACAAGAGTCGTGGTAAGTGATTTTCTTTCCTTTAAACGCACCACCTTCAACTTTCAATTGACCATTGTTGATCAAGTTTTGTAAAAATTGTGTGTGGTGCATCACCTGGTAATTTCCACCCAAAGAAGGGTATTCATTTTTCAAGGTATTGAAGCAATGCGGACAGGTGGTTACAATTTGTTTGATGCCATATCCATTCATTACAGCGATGTTGTTCATCGCCAACATTTGAAATAAAAACTCATTGCCTGCGCGTTTTGCTGGATCGCCAGTACAGCCTTCTTCATTGCCTAAAATTGCAAAATCAATGTTGCAGTGGTGAAGAATTTTTGCAAATGCTTTGGTGATTTTTTGTGCACGCTCGTCAAAACTACCCGCGCAACCAACATAAAATAAAACTTCAGGTGTTTTTCCCTCTGATGCGTACTGAGCCGCAGTTTTAATCTCAAAACCTAATGACATGTTGCAAACTTAATATAATTTTAAGAGATTGATGACCTCATCGCGCACCAAATATTTGATATTCTTTCCTTCTTTCATTAAATCACGGATTTGGGTTGCAGAAATGTCTAAAATAGGGGAGTCTAATACTCTAATATTTGGGTGGCCAGGATATGGGTGCACAAAAGTTTCAGAACGTTTGTAAACCAAAATAGGGAAGGCTAAAATCTTATCGACTTCCTCCCATTCATTCAATCGCTCCAAGGCATCTGTGCCCATGATGATGCTGTGTTTGCTTGGCTGTGCTTTTAAAGCGTCCAAGGTTTGAAAGGTATAGGAAGGTCTTGGCAACGCAAATTCAATGTCACTAACCTCGAAATGCACGTTATCGGCTATGCTTAAACGCAGCATATCTAAACGCAATTCTGCATCCATCAAAGTGTCTTTGTCTTTTAATGGATTGTGCGGTGAAACAATGAAATTTATTTTTTGTATGTCGGTCTCGTTAAGTATGTATTGTGCAATGCTTAAATGTCCCATATGTATGGGGTTGAACGAGCCAAAAAACAATCCTATTTTCATCTTATTTAGCAATAAAATCTCTAACTATGGATTCTGCTTTTGCCAGGGTTTCTTCTAAAACATCGTTTATTAATACTAAGTCGTATTGATCAGCAAATTGCAATTCAAAGTTTGCTTTGTCAATGCGCATTTGCAATTGGTGTTCAACTTCGGTGCTTCGTTTTCTCAACCGTTCCATTAAGATATCGAGGCTCGGTGGACGCAAGAAAATGGCCAAAGCATTGTCCCCGTATTTTTGTTTGATGCGCAAGCCACCAGCAACATCAACATCAAAAATGACGGTTTTACCCAATAGCCATAACCGTTCAACTTCGCTATTCAAAGTACCGTAAAATATGCCGTTGTATACTTCCTCATGTTCTAAGAATTCGCCATTGGAAACTTTAGCTTCAAAATCATTTTGGTCTAAAAAATAGTATTCTCTTCCATGTTCTTCATGGGGGCGAGGTTTGCGTGTGGTAGCGGAAACTGAAAAACCAAGCTCTGGCATAATTGAAAGCAAATGGTTCACAACAGTGGTTTTTCCACTGCCCGACGGGGCCGAAAAAATGATGACTTTGTTCAAATGTAGCGACAAATTTAATCATTTAATGCCTAATTGGTGGTATGTTTCTATTGGCTTATTTTAGACAGATAAGCCACAATTGATTTAGACTTGTTTTTTTTAGGGCAAAAAAAAGCCGTGTCATTAATGACACGGCTTTAAATATTGAATAACGATTAGGCTTGCGTTTGGCCCTCTTCGTTTTCTGGTTTTGGCATTAAGGCTTTTCTTGAAAGTCTTAATTTACCAGTCTTTTTATCTACCTCAACCAATTTCACTTTTACGATATCACCTTCTTTGAAAATGCCATCCATTTTGGCAATGCGTTTCCAATCGATTTCGCTAATGTGCAATAAGCCGTCTTTACCTGGAAGGATTTCAATGAAAGCACCAAATTCAACGATGCTTCTAACTTTTCCTTCATATACCTCACCAACTTCAGGAACTGCTACGATGCCTTTAATGATGCGTTTTGCAGCTGCCATATTCTCAGCATTGTCAGATAAGATTTCTACAATACCATGGTTGTCTACCTCAGTAATAGAGATGGTGGTATTGGTGTCTTTTTGAATGCCTTGAATAACTTTTCCTCCAGGCCCGATAACGGCACCGATTTGGTCTTTGTCGATCGTGATGCGTTCAATGCGTGGCGCATGAGGTTTGTAATCATCATTTGCAGCATTGATGGTGGTATTCATTTCGTTTAAGATATGGGCTCTGCCTCTTCCAGCTTGCTCCAATGCTTCTTCAAGCATTTCCCATTTTAATCCGTTTATTTTGATGTCCATTTGACAAGCTGTGATACCTTTGGCAGTACCAACCACTTTAAAGTCCATGTCACCTAAATGGTCTTCATCTCCTAAGATATCCGTTAAGATTTTGTATTTACCTGTTGCCTCGTCGCTGATTAAGCCCATTGCAACACCACTTACACCACCTTTTATTTTGATACCAGCGTCCATTAAAGCCAAACTACCCGCACAAACTGTAGCCATACTTGAAGAACCGTTTGATTCTAAAATATCACTCACAATTCTGATTACATATGGGTTGTCTTCAGCACTTGGCAATGCTTTTTTCAATCCTCTAAGTGCTAAGTTACCATGTCCAATTTCACGTCTTCCTGGTCCACGGTTTGGTCTTACCTCACCGGTAGAAAATGCTGGGAAGTTATAGTGCAACATCAAACGGCTGTATCCATTCAACATTGGCGCATCCAACATTTGCTCATCCAATTTTCCACCTAAGGTAACGGTGGTAACCGATTGGGTTTCTCCTCTAGTGAACACAGCAGAACCGTGTGCAGCAGGTAAGTATCCAACTTCAGACCAGATAGGACGAACCTCATCAAGTTTTCGGCCATCCAAACGGATGCTTTCATCAAGAATCATTTTGCGCATAGCCTCTTTCTCAACCTGGTGGTAGTATTTTTTAGCTAAGTATTCTTTTGCTTTCAAATCTTCCTCACTCATGTTTGACAGGTACTCGGTGATAATCGCTTTGAAGTTTGCACTTCTTTCTGATTTGGGTGCACCGCTTTTGGCTACTACATATACTTTATCGTAGGTTGTTTCCCAGATGTGTTTTTTAAGGTCTAAGTCACTTTTCTCATGAGAATACGTTCTAGCTGGCTTTCTACCACCCATTTGTTCGCATAAATCCCATTGCATTTGGCATTGTTTCTTGATTGCTTCGTGGGCGAATTTAATGGCTTCTACCATTTCCAATTCACTTACTTCGTTGCACTCACCCTCAACCATGTTGATGTCATTCGCAGTGCCAGAAACAATCAATTCTAAACTTGAATTGACCATATCCGATTCAGTTGGGTTAATCACCAACTGACCGTTTATTTTGGCAACACGAACTTCAGAGATAGGTCCTTGGAATGGAATATCACTTACCATTAAGGCAGAAGATGCAGCAAGTCCAACCAAACAATCTGGCGGAAAATTTTTGTCGCTGCTCATCAAGGTAATGATTACTTGCGTGTCGGCGTGGTAATCTTCAGGGAATAGCGGGCGTAGCGCTCTGTCAACGATTCTAGATACTAGAATCTCATAATCAGTTAAACGTGCTTCGCGGCGGTGAAAACTACCAGGAATACGGCCTACAGAGGCGAATTTTTCTTGGTAGTCTACAGATAGAGGAAGGAAGTCAACATTTTCTTTTGCCTCTTTGTTAGAAACAACAGAAGCCAAAATCATCGTATCGCCGCATTTAACGACAACACTACCATCGGCTTGCTTGGCCAAAATGCCAGTTTCAATTTCGATTGATTTGCCGTTGCCCATGTCAAGGGAACTGCGGAATCCATTGGGTTTATTACTCATAAATTAAATTATATTATTGTTTTTGCTGCTTTTCAAAAAGCAAAAAAAGCCCTCGAAAATCGGGGGCTTTTTTAATAAAATGGAAAAGTTTTTGGATTACTTTCTGATACCCAACGCTTTGATTAGGTCACGGTATTTGAAGATGTCTTGTTTAGCTAAATAGTCTAAAAAAGCTCTTCTTTTACCAACCAATTTCACAAGACTTAACTCAGAAGCGAAATCTTTTGGATTAACTTTTAAGTGGCCAGTGATGAAATTGATTCTTTCGGTGAACATCGCGATTTGTCCTTCTGTTGAACCAGTATTGGTTTCAGAACCTCCAAACTTTTGGAAAATATCTTTTTTCTCTTGTGATGATAAATGCATACGATTGAATTTTATTAAGCTTCAGCAGTTAATACTGAAACAAATGATCTGTTGTTTCTTGTTTTAGTGAATTTCACGATACCATCAGTCAATGCAAATAAGGTATGGTCTTTTCCAATACCAACATTGTCAGATGGGTGGTGTTTTGTACCTCTTTGACGTACAATGATGTTGCCAGCTTTAATTACTTGACCACCATAGATTTTTACACCTAATCTTTTGCTATGCGACTCACGTCCGTTCTTCGAACTACCCGCGCCTTTCTTGTGTGCCATTTCTTAATTTATTATTATGCGTTAATGGATTCAATTAAGACCTTAGACAAGTATTGTCTATGACCGTTTTTCTTTTTGTAACCTTTTCTGCGTTTCTTTTTGAAAACGAGAACTTTATCATCCTTAAGATGCTCCATAACTTTACCAGTTACTGATGCACCTTTAATGTTAGGTAAGCCAACAGAGATTTTACCACTGTTATCTACCAACATCACTTTATCAAAAGTAATAGATGATCCTTCATCCCCACTTAGGCGGTGGGTATAAATATATTTGTTTTGTTCAACCTTGAATTGCTTGCCTGCAATTTCTACAATAGCGTACATGCTTTTTAAAAAATTTGGACTGCAAAATTAGACTTTTTTATTGGAAATACAAACAATATGTCCAAAATATTTCAATTGTTTATAATTATCAGTCTTTGTTTTCATTTTCTACTGCCCTAAAATAGGCGGAATTGTTTTTATCATACTGATTGTTAGGTACTTGTTCTTGCCGCTTTTGTATCTAATACAAAGTGAGTTTTTAACACGTGCTGGCGATTTACTTTCAACACTTCCAGGCATTTGCCATTGATTATCTCCGCCTCCAATATTGCTAGCCGTTTTTATTTGAACCTGAAACTTAATGATTTCACCAATTTTCACTTTCTTTTTTTGGCAGGTTTTGCCACTATCTAATAAAATTAAAGCTTGATCTGCTTTACCTTCTGCCCATCCTGAGTCTACGCTTATAATCTGTTTAATTCTAGACTTAGCAATTAACGTGTAAGTAGTTACAACCGGACTACCTGCCACTCCACCATAAAAGGTTTGTTTTTCTGCCCGTATAACCTTGAAATCAGCCGCTTGGCTGGCTTTCTTTGCCACCGACATACATACAATGGTTAGAGTAATTAAAAAGAGGTAACGCATAGTGTACATGATTCAAATATAATACCACAGTTTCACCTGTCCATGCTATTTGATTTTTATTGGTCTATTTTAGGCCTTTTCCTGCTTTACATTTTAGTCCAAAGTTGAACTGCTCTTATCTGCAAGTCAATCCATGGCTTGTTGCCACGCCGCCCTGTTTTGACAGCAGCTAATAAGCATGTCAACCTTGGCGCTACCATTTCAATCAGGGGCAAAATACCTTAAAAACAAAAGCCCCAACGTTTACCGTTGGGGCTTTTAAGAAATTGAAATTAACTATATTTAGTTTGTAACTGTAATCTTGCTGGTGCTTGTAACACCATTGATTGTTACTTTAACTAAGTAGATACCTTTTGCATTGTTGTCTAAGTCAACAGCCAAACTACCTTCAGTGGTTGTTTTGGTGTAAACCTTTTCACCCAATACATTGTATATCTCAACTTTCATTGCATTACCTGCTGCATTGCTTACGGTGAAGCCTCCTGCGTTTGGATTCGGGTATATGCTAATGCCATTGTTGTTTGCTACATTGTTGATACTCGTTGTTGCAACTGCCTTTTTCATTATAGAATTAGAGCAACCTGCAGCATTGGTAGTTTTTAATGTTACATTGAAGTTACCTGTGTACGTATATTGGTATGTTGGACTAACTGAATTAGACGATCCACCTTCACCAAATAACCACTCATATTTGCTATAAGTTGTGTTGCTAGGGTTAAAGCTTACTTTCAATAAACCAAGATCTTTAGATGTAAAGTTGCTCACTGGAGATTCGCTAACTGTGATGGTTTTTCTGATTGTATCGCTACAAGCACCTGGGTAAGATGCGACCAATGCCACCGTGTAGGTTGTAGTTGCTGTTGGCGTGTACAATCTGATTGGCGCTTGTTGGGTGCTGTATGTTCCGTTACCGAAATCCCAGCTGTATTGAATACCACCTTTATCGCCCTTAGACAAGTTAACGAAGGCAGCAGACTCACCTGAACAAATGTCTTGAACATTGAAATCAGCTTTTGGTTGAATCAATACTTCGAAGTCTTTGCTTAGGCTAGCAAAACAACCATTGCTGTAGCTAGCTTTTAAAGTCGCAGAGAAAGGTCCTTCACGTGGCCAATTTTTTGTTACATTTTTCAAAGTTGAAGTAACTCCATCGCTGAAACTCCAGTTGTAAACTGGGCTAGGCAATTCCTCAAAAGTAGAGTTTGTAAATATTGTAGGGATTCTACCACAGAATTGGTTACCGTTAAATGCTGGATTTGGTGTCGCTTTGATTACCACATTTTTAGTGATAGAGTCTTTGCAATCAAATTCAGATACGGCTAACAATTTAACTGCATAAGTTCCTGAAGCAGCATAGGCATGGTTGCCATCAAATTGAGTTGAAGATCCGCCATCACCAAATACCCAATATGCACCTTGGTTACCAAGAGCAATTGTAGAGGTGTTAGGCATCAATATATCAGACTTAGCACAAACTGGAGCAAGCGGTGCAGCAAAGTTTGCTACTGGTCTTGCAAAGCTGTATGCATTTTTAGTTATAGTGGCAACGCAACCGTTAGCAGAAGCTTTCAAAGTTACTTTGTAGCCACCTGGGCTTGCATAGTTATGAGTAGGGTTTGTTGCAGTGCTACGCGCAGTGTTGTCACCAAAATCCCAATCGTAAGTTAATGCACCATTACCAACTGTTGTTTGGTTTTGGAAAGAAACCGCGATGCCTTGACATTTGTTGTTCGCTCTGAATTTAGCTTCAGGCAATTCACCTACTTCAACTTGGATTGTGGTATCGTGCAAAATATTCCAAGGTGTGCTCTTCGCTATTAATTTTACTTGGTAAACACCAGGACTTAAGTATTCGTGAACTGGAGATTGTAAGTCTGAAGTATCACCATCTCCGAAATACCAGATGTAAGAGGCATTTCCTGAAGATACTGTACTTATGTTGTCAAATAAGATTGCATCACCCAAACAAATAGATGAAGGGAATTTAAAGTTAACGAAAGGGGTTGGAGCAACCACCAAAGTTCTTTTTACAGTTGAATCACAGAAATGTGGACCTAAGTCAGAGAAATTTACAGAGAATGTAATAAAGCTGTCTAGGTAAGTTGCTGTAGGTGCGTATGTGATGCTTCCATTACCCGCACTTGAAGGTGCAACAACTGTGTAATCAGTTGAAGGAACGATGGCGCCAAATTTGGTTTTAGCTACCACATTGTTGATTACCCATGTAGAACCTTGGTCCGCATTTAAATAACCCGTTGGTGGGCTTAATTCGTAAGTTACTGCTTTACCTAAAACTGCAATATCAGGTGTTGTCATGTCACCCACTCTGAACTGACCGTTAAATGGAGTACCTTTAACCACATCAGCACCGATAGGACGGGGTTTAACTGTAACCACTAAAGGAGTTCTAGCGGTATTGATACAAGCTTTGCTGTAATCAACTATACAGTCAATGGTGTAAGTAGGACCAAACTGGGTGGCACCAAATAAGCCATATGAATATTTGCCTCCTGTAATGTTTAAGTCAGCATTGCCTCTGTTAACACCACCTTGCATATAGATGTCGTTACCGCCACCTGTATTAGGGTCGATGGTGAAATAGAAACCATAAGGTTGGCCTGGGTTTATCAGTAAACCTTTAGCAGAAACTTTGATGAAGTTTTGACCACCAGCAGTGTATACTCTTCCACCGCCACCGTTAACTGCTGTCCAAGCGCTAGAATTGGTTTCAAAACCATTGTAGCTTCCGGCTTTGTAATACAATAAATAGTTAGTCGTTGATGTAAAGTTATAAATACGGAAGGCCATACTATCGATGTTAATCGGACTTGAAGGCGTCATGTCAAAATAGTTGCCGTTGTAAGCACTATAGTTAAATGATACAACAATATATCCTGACAAGCCATTGTTAAAAGAGGACTTAGCGGCAAAACGAATGGCTTGAGCGTAAAAAGTTGTTGTTGCACTGATTGATGGGCCTGTTATGGTTGCACCCATTCCAAATGGAGATCCACCAGTTGGTGTTCTGTACCACATAATGGTATCGGTGCTAACACCAGTTGTTGCAGATAGTCTTGGTCTTCCAATGCCACACTGAATAAAGCTAGTGGTTGTTGGCGCTGGGGGATTGCCAAAGAATTTTAAAGTATATTTTAAAGTATCATTCGCTGCTACAGAGTCAACTGTGCCATTTGGCAAACTGGTCCAAAGCTTAAAATTGTAAGTTGTATTGTTGGTTAAGTTGTAAGCCGCATTCAATGGGATGACCGTGTCTTTTCCTCCTTTTAGTTTAGAGGTAATGTATTTGGTCGTTTGAGGTGTGCCATTGATTGACCAATTAAGTCTAACACTGTCTAAAGTTTTCTTACCGTAATTATATAATCTGGCAGATAGCGCTTGTGTATTGCTACAAAAGTCTAATGTGCCCATTGCAGCAACTCCAGCATCGTTGTTAACACTTGCACCGCTGATAATTTGAATTTCTCTCCAGTTTGGATTTGAATTCTGACCAGTAGTAACCATTTTAACATCAGTGATTCTGATTTGAGTGGTTGTAATTGTAGGGAATGAAATGGAGTCAACACATTGTTGTCCAATTTGTGAACTAGACGTTGTATACCAAGTTACAAACGCAGAACCATTCCAATATTGCACAGTACAGCCAGTCATTGTGCGACCAGGGTTACTTGTTAGTGCATTATAGAAAATGATTTTGCTAATACTTTTGGCCGAAGTCCACTCCCAGTTCATGTAATCTGTAGATGCTGGGGGGGACTGTGTCCATATAAAAGCTTCTTGGTTGCCGCAGTTAGAAATTGTTCCATTGTTAATTTGGTTCCAATTCCAACCACCACCTGATGTGGTACCACCACTTGTAGTATTACAAGTAGCCGTTGCCGAAGGGGCTAAATTGGTCTGCGCCTGCAAGCTCAGAGTGAGCGAAAACAGCATGCCTAGACACAATAGTAAGGTTTTGTAGATTTTTTTCATATTACGATCTGTTAATTTCAAGCCTCAAAACTAATCAAATTCATCACAAAACCAAAAAAACTTACAAGTATTTTTACTAAAAATGACATAAGAATGACAAATTTAGCGATTAATTAAGATCTATTGAATTAATTTTAAAGCAGTTATACCTGCTTCAAATCCTTTGTTACCATGTTTTCCACCGCTGCGCTCTTGGGCCTGTTTTAGATCATCGGTCGTAAGAACGCCAAACACTACTGGGATGCGGTGTCTGAGGCCTAAATCCATAATTCCATCGGCAACGGCTTGGCAAATGAAGTCAAAATGTCTGGTTTCTCCCTGAATGACGCACCCTAAACTAATTACAGCATCTGGTTTTATGGAGTCAATTAACACTTGCGCTCCAAAAGGCAATTCAAAACTACCAGGGACGTATTTTATATGGACGTTTTTGGGCTGCACATTGGCCTTTTCTAAGGCTTCTAAAGCGCCATCTAGCAGCGCAGTGGTGATTTCGCTATTCCATTCAGAAACAACAATGCCAAAGATTTTATCTTCGGCATTGTGTATATCGTCGGGGTTGTATGTTGAGAGGTTTCTCAGTGTACTCGCCATAATTTGTTAATATTGATCGGTCTTGGCCTTAGCGCGGGTAATGAATTTATCGATTTCTTGGATACCATCATTTTCGCTGTAGTCCTTTTTTAATTTTTCGTAAATATCCAAGGCTTCTTTCCACTCATTTTTCTTTTCATAAACCCTAGCCGCTTTTTTATAAAACCAAACGGCAGAAAATTCGTTCTCAGCACCTTTTGCAGCTTTTAGATAGTTTTTTAAGCCTGCATCTAAGTCTTTGTTTTCAACTTGTGCATCGCCCAATAAACCAATGGCTTGGTATTTCATTATTTGATCGTCAAAGCTTACTTTATCAAGAAATAGAATAGCATTTTTGTAATCGCCTGTATACAAATAAGAAGCTCCTGCGTAATAAGCCGCCAACTCTCCTGCCTTAGTTCCGCTAAATTTATCGGCTAGTTTTGGAGCCTCTTTAAGGACCAAACTGAAAGAATCGGCATCAAACAATTCTTGGGTTTTGTAGATTGCAGATAAGCCTTCTTTTTCACGCGGCATTTGGTACAAAAACTGGTATCCAATATACCCAAGTATGGCAACTATAAAAGCGCCTATTCCATACACCAATGTTTTGTTTTGGGTGTTTAACCAAATCTTTATTTTGTCAACAAATAGACTTAAACCTGATGGCGCTTTATCGCCACCACCTTGCTCTACATATTCGGTTTCGTTCTCAATGATTTCGTTGTTGCTCATCTGTAAATAATTTAAATAAAAGGGCTGCGAAAATAATACTTTTTATGATTAATCCATAATGTAGGGGTAATTTCCTTCATACACATCTGTAAATAGCTCAGATGCATCAGGATACGGGGAGTTTTCAGCAAACTCAACCGATTTATTAACCGTTTCTATAATGTCTTCTTCCATTTTTTCTAATTCCGCCTCTGTAGCGAACTTCTGCTTTAAAATGGTTTCTTTTGTGGTTTCTAAAGGGTCCAGGGTCTTGTAGTGGGCCACTTCGTCTTTGCTTCTATAGGTTGCTGGGTCGCTCATGCTATGGCCCCTATATCTGTAGGTTTTAATTTCTAAGAACGTCGGTCCGTCACCTCTTCTTGCGCGCTCTGCAGCTTCAAAAATTGCATCGTGAACGGTTTCGCATTTCATGCCATCTACTTGGAATGAGGGCATTTCATATGCTGATCCAATTTTGTAAATATCCAAAACATTGGTGGTTCTTTCAACTGAAGTTCCCATTGCATAATCGTTGTTCTCGCAAATAAAAATTACCGGCAACTTCCACAACATCGCCATATTAAAGGCCTCGTGCAAGGCGCCTTGTCTTACAGCGCCATCGCCCATAAAGCAAACGCACAAATTTTTTGTGCCTAAATATTGCTCTGCAAATGCAATGCCTGCGCCCATTGGAATTTGTGCGCCTACAATGCCATGTCCGCCTAAAAAGTTGTGTTCTTTGCTAAACATGTGCATGCTTCCGCCTTTGCCTTTTGTGCAACCGGTCGCTTTGCCATACAATTCTGCCATCACAGCATTGGCACTTATGCCAAGCGCTAAAGCATGACCATGGTCGCGGTAAGCTGTAATAAACTTGTCGTCTTTTGTTGTTGCGCTTATCATTCCGGCTACTATTGCCTCTTGTCCTATATATAGGTGACAAAAACCTTTTATTTTTTGTTGTCCATACAATTGAGCCGATTTTTCTTCAAATCGTCTAACCAACAATATTATTTCGTACCATTTGAGGTAAGTTTCCTTATTAAAATTTATTTTTGCAGCCTTAGCCATAATTTTTTTCTTAATTAGTGGCAAAAGTAATCAAAAATAATTGATCATACAAAAAAGTGCGTATACAACATTTATCTCTATTCCAATTTAAAAACCACCAAAGTCTAAAACTTGATTTTGATGCTGATATCACTTGCATTACAGGTAATAATGGCAAAGGTAAAACCAATATTCTTGATGCAATTTACTTGTTGAGTACCTGCAAGAGTTATTTCAATTCTATAGATTATCAATTAATCCAACACCAAGAAACCACCGCTTCTGTTATTGCACGTTTTATGAATGGCCAGCAAATTGATTTGCAACTCACCTTAGAGCAAGGCAAAAAGAAAAAGCTCAAAAAGAACGACAAGCAATACGATAAGCTAATTGACCATATTGGCTTGGTTAATGTTGTGATGATAACCCCAGATGACATCGAATTGGTTATTGGACACAGCGATGTTCGCAGAAAGTTTATTGATATTTGCATCTCCCAAATTGACAGAGTTTACCTTAATAGCTTGAGTGAATATCAAAAGATTTTAGAACAAAGAAACAGCCAACTTAAACTGTTTTCTAAACACAAACATTTTGATGAGATTATTATTGAAAGTTATGATCAAAAACTTGTTCCCTTGGCTAACTATATCTTTAAAAAGAGGGTGGAAGTTTTGGGTATGCTAAATACCTATTTCAGCGAATATTATAAAGAATTTTCATCTGGGGATGAGGCATTGACCTTTAATTATATAAGCGATTTACATGGCAACGATTATGCCACATTGTTGAAATCAAACATAGACAAAGACTTAGTTCTTGAGCGCACGAACACAGGTATTCATAAAGATGATGTGGTCTTTGAAATAGACAATTTTCCATTAAAGAAATTTGGTTCTCAAGGCCAAAGTAAGGCCTTTATAATTGCTTTGAAATTGGCGCAATACAAATACCTTTCTGATGTTTTAGGTACGCAACCGATATTATTGCTCGACGATATGTTTGAAAAGATTGATGAACAGAGGGCTCAGAAACTAATAGACCTTTTGGCTTCCAATCAATTTGGACAAATTCTAATCACAGACACCCATTCTGATAGGGTAAAGAAACATTTTGAGAATGGAAATAAAAGCATCAAATTTGTAGACTTATAAACAGCCATGCAGAAGAAGCAAAACCATCAATTTACTCTAGAAGAAGCGCTTCAAATGATGGTGTCAGATAAACGCATCAAGAAAGGCCTTAATGAAAGTGTAATCAAGCAAGATTGGAGTAAAATTATGGGTGAAGCTATTGCAAAACACACCACTGGTTTGTATATGAAGGGAAGTGAGCTGACTGTTTATTTCAATTCGTCTATTGTGAAAAACGAATTCATTTACCACAAAGACAAAGCCATTGGATTGATTAACGAAGCCATGGGCTATGAAGCTGTAACAGATATAATTATTAAGTAAAATGGCGGTCAAATTTAGTCCACTTAATGCTGGTTGGATTCTGGTCTTGGTTTATGCGGTTGGACTTGCCGGTTTTTTCTTTCCACAAACAAACGCCATAATGAACCAATTGGTTTGGGTAAATTTGCTGTTTACACTAATTATTCTTTTGTTGTTTCATAAAAAATGGAATCAAGTTTTTGTGGCATCTATTTTCTTAATTGCATGCATAGGGTTTTTGTTAGAGGTAGTGGGAGTAAAAACAGGTTATATATTTGGGTTTTATCAATATGGGCCAACCCTTGGTTATAGTTATTGGGATACGCCACTAATGATGATGGTGACATGGGTAACAACGATCTACACCACCAGGCAAGTGGCTGAAATGGTGTCTAAAGAACCGTTTTTAACGAGCACACTAGCCGCATTAATGATGGTTTTTTTGGATTTTTTCATTGAACCATTTGCTATTCGCCACCAATTGTGGACATGGAATTCTATAGAGGTACCTCTGCACAATTACATAGGTTGGTTTGTTTCAGGGCTGATTATACAATACTGTTTTATTAAATCTGTAAAGTTTTCAGTCAATAAATTGTCTTTGCCAGTTTACCTTATTCAACTTGCATTTTTTATCGCTTTGTTTCTGTTAAAGAAATAATCCCAAAACATCCAAATCCAATTTAAAAATAGAAGAACATTCAATCCGAAATTTAAAATAGGGAATTGAAGTCTATCCGCAATGCTTCCTATTGGCAAAATTAAAAACAACAAAAGCAATAGGTTCAGAGGGTTTAATGACTCACCTTGCTTTTTTGCAATTAAGGTAAAAGCAATAAAGACCAAAGCATCGTAGATAAGGTGTTGTCCAAAACAAAGATTGCTTATACTCAAGAACAATAAAATTTGTCCATCGCTTAAGGCTTTGTTTTTTAAAACCACCAATACGTAAGAGCATGCCAAAGCTATTCCCATACTTGTTTTGAGTATGTTTAGCGGGATATTTAACTGGTATTTAAGCGCTACCGATAGATTGCTTGAAATAGTATTTAAGCCATTTAATGCCTTGAATTGATGGGGGTAGGCCCAAAGTTTATTGATGTTCTCAGACCATGCCAGCAGCAATTCACTTGGATTGTTATGCAAAAGCAATGCAGAGAAGTTTAATAAAACGACCATACCCAAATAAAAAATAAGAGGCCGTTTGTTTTTGCCCAAAAACAACAAGCAAACCATTGGAAGTAAAAGAGTGAATTTGAATGAAACAAAGGCCAATAAAAATGAGCAGAGCAAAGGACTTGATTTTGATTGGTACAAACTTAATGCCCATAAACAAATGGCAAATACCTGCAGCAAGGGTTGTCCGGTGTCTAAGGCATACCAGGTGCCCCTAAAGGCTAAAATTGAAAGAGCGATCAGTGCTGGTTTTAAATTTGGATTGAATTTTTTTATGCAGACGATTATCCAAAAGATTGACAATAGATTTAGTGCAAAATCCAAATATTTGGCAAACTTATAATCGATTAAATTATAGAGTCCAAAATACCAAATAAACTGGGGCGCATAAACAGCACCCGCATGGGGAAATCCGCCGGGATTGCTTAAATGAATACTTGAAGAGTCGCGGTATGCATGAAGCGATTTGATTTGTGCTTCATCGCTGTATGGATTGTCGCCTTTCCAATAGGCTTCTGAACTGAAATAATACGTCCTAAAGTCCAATGGTTTATATGGCTCTCTGACAAAATGATTCGCCCACTTCAGTCCATTAAATAGGGTGAATAACGTTAGAAGTATATAGAGTGCTTTTAGTCGAATGTTCAAAATTAATTCACAAATCAAATCAATAAATCTTACATTCGTGCAAAACATTTTAAATTTAACAATATGTCTATTCACATCGGAGATACCGCCCCAGATTTTACTTTATTCAATACTGAAAAACAAGCCATCAGTTTGTCGTCTTACCATGGGAAAAATGTAGTGGTTTTGTTTTTTCCCTTAGCCTTTACTTCAACCTGTACAGCTGAGTTGTGTGGCGTTCGAGATGACATTAGCGACTATGGGAAAATGGATGCGGAAGTTCTAGCAATATCTGTAGACTCTCTTTTCACCTTGGCTAAATTTAAAGAAGAACAAGGCTTGAATTTTAATTTGTTGAGCGACTTTAACAAAACAGCTTCACAGGCATACGATTCTTTGTATGATACTTTTGTCTTGGAGATGAAAGGCGTTTCAAAACGTTCTGCATTTTTGATCGACCGCGAAGGTGTCATTCGATATGCAGAAGTTTTAGAAAGCGCTGGTGATGTTCCAAATTTGGAGGCACTTAAAGAGATTCTAAAAACTTTATAAAATAAACTATGGTTACTGCCATCATTGTCATTCTGATTTTACTTGGCTTGATTTTAATCTTGCTTGAGTTGTTTGTTACACCTGGTTTCATTACCGGCTTATTGGGTGGTGTTGCTTGGACCTACGCGGTCTATAAAATCTACAACGATTATGGAACAACCTCTGGCCATTTGGCTCTTGGTGGGTTGATCCTTTTATTGATTGCCTGCATTTTTATCGCAGTAAAAAGTGGCGTTTGGGATAGAGTGTCTCTTCACCAGCAAATGGACAGCAAGGTTAACCTTTTGCCAGATGTTAAAATAGGAGATACAGGTTCAACCCTTAGTGCCTTGCGCCCAAGTGGAAAAATGCAATGGAACCAAATCAGTGTGGAGGTTTGTACCATGGGCGAATTGATTGAGTCTGGGGCCTTCGTTGAAATTATAAAAATTGAAAACAATAAAATATACGTAAAACAAATTTCATTATGAATATACTAGAAATTCCTCCATTTTTTTTAGGCATAGGCGGTCTTATTATGATCGTTATCGTCTTTTTTATCTTTTTGTATTACGTGCCCCTAGGACTTTGGTTCTCGGCTATTTTATCTAAAGTTAAAATTTCATTGCTTGACTTGATTTTTATGCGTTGGCGGAAAGTACCACCAGAAATCATTGTCAAAGGATTGGTTAATGCAACCAAAGCTGGCTTGGTCATTAACAGTGATATGTTAGAGGCCCACTATTTGGCGGGAGGTAATGTGATGAAAGTTGTTGCCGCATTGATTAGTGCGGATAAAGCAAATATTCCTCTTGATTTCAAAGCAGCAACAGCCATCGACCTTGCCGGTCGTGATGTGTTTGATGCGGTTCAAATGAGTGTTAACCCCCGCGTTATTGATACGCCTCCTGTTTCTGCTGTTGCAAAAGATGGCATCCAATTGATAGCAAAAGCCCGTGTGACGGTTCGTGCAAATATTGCGCAGTTGGTAGGTGGGGCTGGAGAAGAAACTGTTTTAGCCCGTGTTGGCGAAGGCATTATAACCACCATCGGTTCTGCGGCTAACCATAAAGAAGTTTTGGAAAATCCTGACCGCATTTCGAAAGGTGTGTTGGCAAAAGGTTTGGATGCTGGCACTGCATTTGAAATTTTATCAATAGACATTGCTGACATTGATATTGGAGAAAATATTGGCGCAAAATTGCAAATGGACCAAGCAGAAGCAGACAAAAACATTGCACAAGCCAAAGCTGAAGAAAGACGTGCAATGGCAATTGCACTTGAGCAAGAGATGAAAGCGAAAGCCCAAGAAGCCCGAGCAAAAGTGATTGAAGCCGAAGCTGAAATTCCGCGGTCGATAAGTGAAGCTTTTAGAAGTGGCAATTTGGGTATCATGGATTACTACCGCATGCAAAACATGAAGGCAGATACCGAAATGAGAGATGCTTTTGCTAAGCCACCTAAAAAAGACTAATTATAAATTAGCTAATAAATATAAAACATATTCGGCAAAGAAAAACAGCCAGAACCTTTTATAGTAGGTTTTGGCTGTTTGTTTGTTAAGCGTTTTTAAACCCAATAAATTCAGAGCAAATAAAACCATTAATACAATATGACCACTGAATAATATAAGGTAGCGCGGGGTGTCAAGAAGAGCTGCATATTTATAAATACTAAAAATATAAGCCAATAGTATCAGCGTGTTTCCTGCAATTATGGTGAACTTTGGACTGTATAAAATAGCCAACGACTTAATTTTGAATTGTTCGTCACCTTCCATATCTGGCAAATCTTTAAACCATGCAATGACAATGCTAAACGCAACTATGAAGACACTTAATACCATGATGTCCAACTCAAATGAATAGCGCTTGTTGATTAGGATATTAAAGACTAAGTAGCCACCAATATTAACCATTAGACCTCTCACCAAGCTTATAGCCAAGGCCGCGGGTAAATGGTGTTTGCGCAGCGAAAAAGGCGGGCATGAATACGCCCAACCAATAAGCATTGAAATGCTAACTATCAGAAGAAGTATAGGGCTTAGGTATAAAGCGGTTAATGCACTTAATACCATGCTCGAATAAACAATGGCTTTGGCTGTATTGATGCTTATTTCTCCTGATGCCAATGGCAAATATGGTTTGTTTATTTTGTCCAATTCTATATCAACAATTTGATTAATACCGACTATAAAAATATTGCAGGTCAAACCCGTGAGTATGGCTAAAAATAAAATTGAAAGATGTTCACGTTCTGAATGCTGACAAACCATTGCATATAAAGCTGTAATGCTTATGCAGGTTCCAATGACGGTGTGAGGTCGACTGAATTTTATGAACGAACTAATTGCTTTCATCGATTTGTATAACCAAAAGTGGCGCCAAGAAATGTTTAATTTCAAAAACATTTAAACCACTTAATTTCAATGTTTTTTGATATTGTTTTACGGTTTTAGATTTTAGAACAGAAATTATTCCATCAATGCTTATAGTTAAAATGTTAACAGGGATGATGTATGTAAATAAAATTCTTTTCCAGGAGAAGGGTTTTATAAAAGGGCTTAAAATCAGTACGCCAACAGTAGTGGCAATTAAGATTTTTGATAGGTGCAAGAGACTTGGAAACAATATTTCTACAAAATAGGCACTTGCATTTGCTTCTCTTATTTTAAGACAAATAGTTCTTTGCTCATCTTCACTAAAATGGTGAAAGGCATTGAACATTGTGTAGGTTTTACCCGCTTCAAAATCCATGTTCAAAACATCTTTGCTTTCTTTGATATACTCAACATCAGGGTATTCTGAACCGAAAGCATAAGGGAATTTGTCTGATAAACTTAGTTTCTGAAAGTTTTTAGATTGCTTAAAAATACTTAAGGCAGGCTGGCCACAACCAGAACACAAATCGTACATGAGGCCAGCTTTCTTTTCTTGAAAGATTTTGATAAATGGGCCGTAAATGTTAAAACGCGTTACCACATAACCAATGTATTCGGTCTGAAAGTTTCTCAATGGTTCGGGAAACCAACTTTGGTCTTCGAGTTCTTTCATTTACATTATTCTGAGAAGCCAGAAAATACACTGCCGAATAGATCTCTAAAGCTAATGGATTTCTCTAAAAGGTGTTTGCTTAACTTGCTGTTTTCGCTCAATCCAAACAATACCAATTCCATCATTAAAAGCTTGTCATTTGCCTTGGCTAGTGGGAAATGCGCATCCACAAATGTCTTAAGCGCGGGAATCGATTCCAAGGTTTTTTGGTGTATTTTGTTCTTGCTCATATTCGCCAAATCAATATGTTGGCCTTCATCAAACCAAGCCGTAATATCTTGGTAATGGTTTATGCCATCACGCGATTTTTTGCTTGCTTTTTCGAGTGGAGGACAGGTTTCCAAAAAGACGGTTTTAATGGCTTTACCTAAAAGGTTTTGCGCCACTTTTAATGGTCCTTCTTGCTCACCTTCATACACCATTTCTACTTTACCAGTAATGGCAGGAATAATGCCTTGCAAATCAGAAATTCTCACTTCTGTGGTTTTGTCGCCACTCAACAAGGCACGTCTTTCAGCGGCGCTTACCGCATTTTCGTATGCGGATATACTTAGTCTTGCTGATACACCACTTTTAGCATCCACATATTCGCTGTTTCGCGCTTCAAAAACCACCTGCTCTATGATGTTTTCTATTAACAAAGGAACATGCACCATGGCAATTTGTTCTGGTTTAAGTTTTGCTTCTTGCCTGGTTATATCCCGCGCAATGTCAATTGATTTAGGATAGTGCGTAATGATTTGACTGCCTATTCTGTCTTTTAGAGGTGTTACAATGCTTCCTCTGTTGGTGTAGTCTTCTGGATTGGCGGTAAACACAAATTGAATATCTAAAGGCAAACGCAATTTGAAACCACGGATTTGTATGTCGCCTTCTTGCAATATATTAAATAATGCTACTTGTATTCTAGCCTGTAAATCGGGCAATTCATTGATTACAAAAATGCAGCGATTGCTTCTTGGAATCAAACCAAAGTGTATGGCCTTTTCATCCGAATAACTTAGCTTTTGGTTAATGGCTTTAACAGGATCTAAGTCGCCTATTAAATCGGCAACCGAAACATCAGGGGTTGCGAGTTTCTCTACATAGCGCTCACCTCGGTGCAGCCACGAAATAGGGGTTTTGTCGCCTAGTTCTTTAATCAATTCTTTTGAAAAATTTGAGATTGGATTCAATGGATCGTCATTGATTTCACTGCCAGTAACATACGGAATGTATTCGTCCAATAAATTGACCATTTGTCTTGCTATCTTAGTCTTTGCTTGTCCTCTTAATCCCAACATATTGATGCTGTGTCCCGATAAAATTGCCCTTTCAATGTCAGGAATTACGGTGTCTTCATATCCCAATATTCCAGTGAATATCGCTTCACCTGACTGTAGCTTATTGATTAAATTTCTACGCAGTTCGTTTTTGATGCTCTCGCTTTTATAGCCACTTTTCTTTAGTGCGCCAATTGTGTTTATATTCTCTGTATTCATTCTGTTTCTAAATGTGCTTTCGCTTGTTGTTTTCAAAGTCTCTAAATATGTATTCACCTAATCCGTGCAGGCTGGTGTAAAAAGCTTTTCCTTTGTTGGTTTCTGTAAATTCTTCTACGAAGTTCTGCAGATAAGGATCTTGCGCAATCATAAAAGTAGTTATCGGTATTTTTAATCGTCTGCAAATGGCGGCTTCATTCAAAGTTTTGTTCACAATTTTTCGATCCAATCCGAAACTATTCATGTAGTATCCGCCATTTTCTTTTAGACAACTTGGTTTACCATCTGTTATCATAAAAATTTGTTTATTTTTGTTTTTTCTTCGTCTTAAAATATCTTGCGCAAGTTGCAATCCTGCTACCGTATTGGTGTGGAACGGACCGACTTTTAAGTATGGAAGTTCTTTGATGTCAATTTGCCAAGCGTCGTCGCCAAAAACCAAAATATCTAAGGTGTCTTTAGGGTATTTTATTTTGATCAATTCAGCCAAAGCCATAGCCACTTTTTTGGCTGGTGTTATACGGTCTTCTCCATACAAGATCATTGAATGAGAAATGTCTATCATCAACACTGTACTCGACTGCGACTTGAATTCTTTTTCGTTGATAATGAAATCGTCTTCCTTCATAATGCCTTGTGCATCGAGCATAATACTGTGGGCATTGCGCAAAGACTCTGTCATGGCAATTTGAGAAAGATCATCGCCAAACTGAAAATTTCTTTGTTCTGCAGAGTATTCGTCGCCATTGCCGGTAAAGTTGCTTTGGTGTTCTCCTTTGCCCGATTTTTTAATTTGTCCAAATATTTCTTCCAAAGCACTTTTGCGTATGCTTTGTTCCATTTTTGAACTCATTTCAAATGAACCATTTTGGGTATTGTCTTTAATATACCCTTTGTTTCTTAAATCTTGAATAAAATCGCCCATTCCATAGGCATCATCTGTTATATGGTGTTCACGGTCGATCTCATTCATCCAGTCTATCGCGTCTGCAACATCACCAGACGTATAAACCAGTATTTCCTTAAAAATGCGGAGTAATTTTTCGAATGGATCTTGATTGGCTTCTTCTTCTTGTTTTTGAAATCTATATCCGATCATTGATAGCTTAACAATTTTAGTCTTACAATGTTCGGTTTTTTTGTTGAATTTAATTCATTCTTTAAATTGATAGATGTATTGTCTGAGATTTGAACTTTCGATTTATAAGCGGTTAATGCCATTTATGTGTTGCTAAAAATTTGCAAAAAGGAATCCTTTAAATTCGTAATTTTGCAAAATGTTCAGAACCCACGATTGCGGAGAATTAAGAATAGAAAACAATGGTCAGATGGTTACCCTTTCTGGCTGGGTGGCGAAGCGCAGAGATTTTGGTGCTTTGTCTTTTATCGATTTAAGAGACCGATATGGAATTACCCAATTGAGTTTTAACGAAGCTTACAACAAAGAATTATTGGATGAAGCCCGTAAAATGGGTAGGGAATTTGTTTTGCAAGTGCAAGGTAAAGTAACCGAGCGCAGCAATAAGAATCCCAAATTGTCAACAGGAGATGTTGAAGTTGTGGTCGAATCGATGCGTATTTTGAATCCTTCCTTAACACCTCCTTTTACCATTGAAGATGAAACAGATGGGGGCGACGAATTGCGCATGCAATACCGCTACCTTGACTTGCGACGCGATGTGGTGCGTCAGAATTTGATTTTGCGTCACCAAGTTGCAAAGCAAGTTAGACAGTATTTAGACAATAAATTATTTATAGAAGTTGAAACCCCGGTATTGATTAAATCGACGCCTGAAGGGGCCCGCGATTTTGTTGTGCCTAGCCGCATGAATCCTGGTCAATTTTATGCTCTGCCTCAGAGTCCACAAACGTTCAAACAGCTCTTGATGGTTAGTGGATTTGACCGCTATTATCAAATTGTAAAATGTTTTAGAGACGAAGATTTACGCGCCGACCGTCAACCGGAATTTACCCAAATAGATTGCGAAATGAGCTTTGTTGAACAAGAAGATATCTTGAATTTATTCGAGGGCATGGTACAGCATTTGTTTAAAGAAGTTAAAGGTTTTGATATTGGAACTTTGCCACGCATGACCTACGATGAGGTAATGAGACGCTACGGGAATGACAAACCAGACATTCGTTTTGGTATGGAGTTCAATGAAATTAAACCATTAACTGAAGGCAAAGGTTTTCCTGTTTTTGATGCCGCCGAATCGGTCTTGGCAATTTCTGCCAGCGGATGCTCAGCATACACTAGAAAGCAATTGGATGAATTAACCGAATGGGTAAAACGTCCTCAAATTGGGGCCAAAGGTTTGGTGTATGTGTTCTGTAATGAAGATGGTACTTTTAAATCTTCTGTCGATAAATTTTACAGCCAAGAAGATCTTGCAGCCTGGGCTGAGGCTTGTTCAGCAAATGCAGGTGATTTGTTGTTGCTCTTGTGTGGCACTGCGCATGCGGTTAGAAAGCAGATGTCTGAGTTGCGTTTAGAAATGGGACAGCGTCTAGGACTGAGAGACAGAAATATATTCAAAGCACTGTGGGTAATTGATTTTCCATTATTGGAACACGATGAGGAATCAGGCCGTTGGCATGCCATGCACCATCCTTTTACCAGCCCTAAGCCAGAAGACATTACATTGTTAGAAACAGACCCAGGGGTTGTAAGGGCCAATGCTTACGATATGGTTATAAACGGTGTTGAGGTTGGTGGAGGTTCTATTCGTATACACGATAAAACCTTGCAGGCTTTGATGTTTAAGCATTTAGGGTTTACTGAAGATGAAGCAAGAAATCAGTTTGGTTTCTTAATGAATGCTTTTGAATATGGAGCACCTCCACATGGCGGAATCGCTTTGGGATTTGACCGTTTGTGCAGTTTGTTTGGTGGTGTTGACAGCATACGAGACTTTATTGCCTTCCCTAAGAACAACCAGGGCCGCGACTTGATGATTGATGCCCCTTCAAGCATCGACCAAAAACAATTGGATGAATTGAGTATTGCCTTAAAAGGGTAGTTTTAACCCAATCCTTGAACATCCTTCAAGAAATCTTCTCTGTTGTCTGGTGTCAAAACATAAGTCTTGTCAGCAGTTTTTATCATAACCAAATTCACACGGTTGCCTGCTTGTAGGTTATAGGTTTTTAATTTCGAATTGTTGAATTTGCCATAGTAACCAAACAAACCTCCGGAGCCCATTAAGCGGATGCTTCCTTTGATGTCGTCAGCCTCTAACAAACGGCTTTCGATGATTGTATCCCTCGGAATTACTATTGGTTGCCACATTTTGCGAATGGTGATGTTTGCGGCGTCAGTCTCAAATTGTCTGGGCGACCAAACGTAAGACAAGCCCAAGGTTGCAGCAAATAAAATCGATACTAGCACAGGGATTAATAAGCCGTCTTCGTCGAACCAAAATTTAATGATTATTGATAAAAGCAATAAACAGGTTAAACTTGAAATAACTTTGGTTGTTTTGTCGAATGGGTTTTTGTAAATCATGTTTTATTTTGCTAATTGTATGAGGTCATTTACTTCTAAAATTTTCTTTTAGCTTCCGTTTTCTCCTTTTTGTATGACTCTCGATTTTTCAGACGTGGGTTCAAATGTATAGGACTAATTTTTTATTGGAAGCCTTTTTCGTCTAAATCAATTATTTGTCGTTTATCAATAAAAAAAGAGACAATTGAATAAATTGTCTCTTTCAATCTTTATATGCGTTTTCAATTAAGCTTTTTTCAAAAACTCAGTTTTCAATACCATCATAACTTTTTCTATTTTACATTCAATCTCACCTTCGTCATCAGTTAATCGTATGTTTTTGCCTACTGATCCTCTTTTTAAAACGCTGGATGAACCTCTTACTTTAAGGTCTTTGATTAGTGTAACTGTATCCCCATCTTTTAGTTCATTTCCGTTGCTGTCTTTTGCCATAATTTTGAATGTTAGGCCACAAAGGTAAAAAAAAACGGGAAATTACAAGGTGCTTTTAATCAAATCCTTAGGTCTATTTTATTTTATCACAGACATCCCGCCATCCAAATGAAGTATTTGTCCAGTCATCCAAGTAGATTTATCAGAAAGTAAAAAGCAAGCAAGATTTGAAATATCCTCCGCTGTGCCGATGCGTTTTAGCGGGTGGCGTTGAGCATTGGCGAGTCTTTTCTCCTCTGTATTTAATAAGCTTCCTGCGAGTGGCGTATCGGTTAAGGACGGTGCAATACAATTGACCCTTACAGTTGGCGCGAATTCAGCAGCCAATGCCCTAGTTAATCCTTCTAATGCCCCTTTGGAACTTGCTACCAATGAATGGAAATTTAATCCAGTTTGAACCGCTAAAGTAGAAAACAAAACAACGCTTCCGTTGCCAGATTCTTTTAATCGGGGTAAAACCGCTTGTATGGTTTTAATGGCACCTATGGTTTGAAGCTGATAATCGCTTAAGAAATCTTCTGCTTTAATGCGGTGAAATGGTTTTAATACTATGCTGCCGGGGCAATATACTATACCGTCGATTTTATCTGGCAGGAAACTCAAATCGTAATTTTCAGACAACACATCTAAAGAATGATACTGCAGGTTTTCTTGACTGTTGCAAGCGTTCTTATTATAGGTTGCATAAACTTGATGGCCAGCTTTGGCTAAGTCTTCAGCGATTGCTTTTCCTATTCCTGATGAGGCTCCGACAATAAAGTAGTTTGACATAATCAAAATAACAATGATGTCTTAAAAATGTTCTAACTTATAATTTTACAAAATTCCGAAAACTGAGGTTGATACGGGGTAGCTTGATTTTACTCGATTGTGGTAAGGCATGTTTCCAATGTTTTTGTGTTACTCCTTGCATAATAACCAAACGCCCATTTTCTAAAAGCAAATCTATTTTTTGTTTGCTTTCGTTGTGCTTAAATGAAAATTTTCTAGCAGCACCCAAACTCAATGAGGCAATTATAGGTTCTATCCCCATTGTTTTTTCATTGTCGCTATGCCACGACATGCCTTCATTTCCATCTTTGTAATAATTGAGCAAACAGGAATTGAATTTTTCATTACACAGCACTTCTATTTGGTTTTTTATTTCAAGAATTAATGGCGTAAAGATTTCTGCTTTTCTAGTGATTCCAGAATAGGTGTATTCAAAACAATCTTCACCCATCCAAGCAGTTTGTCTTTTGCATTCTATGGTTTTTCCATACATTTTCACCACATCATTTTGCCAGTTGATTTCGCGCTTCAATGTCTCTAAATATTGCAGAGCTTTTTCAATTGAAAATATAGTGCCATAGCAATAAACCTCGCCATCATAAGGCAATTGGTTGGCTTCTGGCTTGTATGCTTGATTAAATAAATCCAAGTTTGAATGAACTTAAAAATGACGTAAAGGTCGGTTTAATTTTGTTGTGCAATTTAAACTTTTGATTAGGATAATAGAAAACATTTCAAAGATTTCAATTTGTTACTTAAGTTTGTCCAATGAAGTTTGGCAAAATCTTACGTTTACTATTCTGTATGCTAATGCTTGTTTCAGTTCTTGAAACCAAGGCACAAATAAAACTTATTCATGCCGATGCAGATGATATTAAGAAGCACAATGTTTCTATTATGATGTCTGTGCGTCCTTTAATTGGCATTGGACCTCAGTTGCGGTATAATTATTATCCAAGTAAACGCATTCGATTGCTTTACAATTTTTATTATCCTATGGTCGGAAATCCAGAAAAAGGTTATTATTCCGATTATTCAAAGCGCGATGTTTACCGACCAGATGCCAAACGAAAAGGGGCAATGATTCATGAGTTTGAATTGGATTTTCACCTAATTGATTTTCACAAAAAGAAAGACATCAATGTGGCTTTGGCATGGGGCGCAACAGCAAATACAAGGACCTTAGATTATACCACCGTGCCCGGAGAAGTGCGCAGAATACTTGCGTTTACAGGTGGAACGCAATACATCAAAAGAAATGAACTGTTAAATGGAAGGGTAAATCATGGGTATGAAGTTTATAATATTTCAGCAGCTTCTAATGAATTCATTAGAGAAAAAGTATACACCAATACCAGCTATTTAAATATGTTGTTTGGGTTTAAGTTTAAATCCATTTCTGCCAATGGAACCAAATCAGATTGGGGTGTTAAGTACAATGACATGCACTTAGAAACCTATGCCACTTTGATAGTGCCTATCGCACACCAATTTCAAGCGGGGGTATTTAAAGATCCTTATGATTACGATTTAACACCCTCGCACAATGTTCTTGATCGGAAGGTTAAACCAGGTTTTAAGTTTGGTGTTTTTCACCGCAACAGCATTAAGAATTATTGGAGTATAGGGGCCGAAATTGGCCGTTATCCAACCATGGCTGCTAGAGTTGGAGCAGGGATGTTCTTTAATTTGTCTATGGGACTCAGTCTTAACTTTGGGAAAATTAAAACAATAGATTAAGCACTTAATACCTCACTCAAAATGCTGCGGCTTCTAAGTTCGAAATGTTCAGAAACGTGGTATTGAAAATACCGGAGTAATTCTTCTATAACTTTTAACCTCAGATTTTTGTCTTTAGGTAAATGGGTAATCCCTTGGGTTAAGATTTGAAATATAATGGCAGAGCTGTCTTTTTCTGCAATCGATTTTAAAGGCAATAGGGTTTCTATAAATGTGCCATTTTGTAGGTCTAGATAAGCGTCGTCTGTATACGATTCGCAGTTTGGGGAACAACCATAATGGTGAAGCACATTGAGCATTGTGAAGGGCAGTTGCCAAAAATGGATGTCAGTGTTTAAGCCAGGTATTGCATCTTGGTATAAATAGTCAAATAGATTTTTATTTAACTCATTTTCTTTAAGCGTTTGTTGAATCAACTCGCAAAAAACTTGGTAAAAGGCTTGTTGTGAAAATGTTTTGAATTCTGGAGATGATTGGCAAGTTATGTCGAGTATGCGCTGCAGGTTGCTGTTTTTTTTATAATTCAAACTTAGTTCTACGGTGCTTAAAGGCTGTAAATAAGACATTTTTACTTTTCCTTTGTTTTTGTAAACACCCGGGATGTGAAAACCTACAAGGCCATATTGTTCGGTTAAAATATTGCAAATTGCAGAAGATTCGCCATATTTTATGGTTCTTATAACAATTCCTCTAGTCTTGTTTTCCAAGGCTTAATGTACAAATAAGATTTTGCCAACTCGAGATTCTGTTCCCTCAGTATTAATGCAAAAAACCAAGTAAACGCCCGTAGAAACCCTCGTGCCATCAAAGTTTTTGCCGTTCCATTTTGCCAAACTTCCGTTTGAGAATGTTTGATAAACCAAGGCGCCATTGATGTCGGTGATTTTCACCAAAGTGTTGTCAGGCATGCCGGTTATAGCAATATCACCCTCAAAATTTGGTTTGACAGGATTTGGGAATATCACCAATTCACTAAATTCTTTTGAAGCTTGAATGGCATCCGAACGGAATGATGCGATGCCTTGATCGGTTCCAAAGAATACCTCACCTGTTGCTTCCATTATTCCTATGCTCGTTACGTTGTCGGACATTAAAGGCGAATTCTCCATGGTGAAATGTTGCAATAAGGTTTCCCCATCGCTGTCGTATAACCAAGCACCTTTATTGGTGCCAAACCATCTTCTGTCTCCGCCATCGACTACAATGCAATTTACAATTTCAGATTCTAACAATTTACCACCCAAATTGCTGTTGGATTCTACGGAAACAATAATTGATTGGGCATCGTAATCGCCACCTGTAAAGGCATTGTTTGGGTTTCTGATGCGCACAAACCCTTGATCGGTGCCAATTAGTAATTCGCCCGATTTTGTAAAAGCAATATCGTTCACAGCATTGCTAGGCAAATTGCCTGTGCCTTTGGCTGTATTGATTAATATTGAAACATCGTCGCTTGCATTGCTAAGGGTTTTTTCGTTAAACGCCAATATACCACTGCTCTCTCCAGGCGTTAATATCCATTTGTTGTTCTTGCTGTCTATTATTATTTTGCCAGTTTTGTTGACGGGCAATTTGAAACTAGTAAAGACGCCTGATGGACTCATGCGCAGCAAGGCACTGTCAACATTGAAATTGCTTATCCATAAATTGTCGCGGTTGTCGCTTGCTAAGCCGCGAATAATGGTGTAAAACACTTGTTTTTTAAGTGGTGAATTGGTTTCGTTGTATATTTTACTGGCAACACCATTGGTTAATTGTAAAATACCTCTGCCAAAGGTCCCGATATACAAGCGTCCATTTGATTTTTGATAGGATGCTGTAATGTAATCAAATAAAGGATAGGTGAAAGGATCGGTGGGCGAATTGCTCCATTCAAAATTATTGAAATAATAATATTTGTTGCCATTAAACGTTGGCGCATCTGTTGTTGGCATATAGCCGCCGGCCAAAGTAAACAAACTGCCATAGGCGTTGACAAAGGAAAATACATCGGTCGATCGCGGACCATTTGGGTAAAATACCTGCTCAGCACTCGGATGCATAAGCACAAGGCCATTTGATGGACTCGAATACCAAAATTGACCATCTATATCAAGCATACTTCGATTTAAAACATTGATGCCTTTATTGATTTCAATGCCATCTTTGTCTATTGAATAAATACTGTCGGCGAATGAACCAATAATTAATTTGTTGTGCTGCACCTCAATGTTTGAAATTATTCGTTTGCGCAAACTTGGTTTAAATACTTGCCATGTATTGCCCGATTTTTTCATCAATTGGCTGTCTAATTCGGCATAGATAGACTGGTTAAAAGCTGCAAGTGTTTGCGATTTAATATTTGCGGCTATACTTAAATGCCAATTGGTATAGTCGGCTAAATTAATGCTTGGGTTGATAAATCCAGAATAGATACCCGATTTGCTGCTGATGAACAAGCTGTCGCCAAAAACAGTTGATGCATAGACATCAATTACAGTTCCTGTAGGACCTATGTTCAAATACGAATTTTTAATTTCATTCTTTTTGAAGTCAAATTCCAATAAGCCAAAAGATGTACTAATATAAGCCATACCATTGCTGATTTGTATATGGTGTATGGTCTTTTCGCCAACAATAGTTTTGCGAAAAATATCGTCGTTTTTTTCTATGGTTTTGTTTTTCACCATTTCAATGCGCGTGTCTGCATAAACAATGATTAAAGTGGAGGATGCCCAATCGTAGGTCATGCATTTAACCTTATAGCCAGAAAAGCCATTGGCAGGCGACAATCTTTCAGTCATGCCATCGGCTTTTGAATAGGAATACAGGCCATTAGCAGAGGCGCAATAAATTTTATCAGGGGTTTCACATAGGGCATTGACATTGCTGTATGGCAGGTGCACACGCCATTGACCAAGAGCAACCGGCTGGTAGGCCTTTGCTTGATAAAGGCAGAAAATGCTTGTGAATAATATTAATATCTGTTTAATAGACATATTGGTTTTAACTGAATTTGATGTGCTATGGTATGTTTTTAATCAATAATGACACAGACATGACTTAGCCATTCGCAAAAATAAGAATTATCTAAACATTTTGTTCAATAAAATCTTGTGCAGATTGAGATTAGAAAACTTACTTTTGCATAAATTTAATATGTGTGCAGCAGTTTTTAAACTTGTTTTTATGGCAATCAAATCTCTAAACAATTTGTTTTTATTTTGAGCGTTGATTTTAATAAAGAGGTAAGCCAATAACGAAAAGAAATTAAGCTGACAGTATTTTTATTGTATATTTTATGAGCAAACAAACATTTAACAAAGAGGAAATTAATTTTTTAGAAGGACCTCAATCTAGGGTTAAAGATTTTATCTTCACAGCTAAGGTAATGTTTGAATTTATTAAAGGTTTTAGGGTTCTGCATTTCGTAGGCCCTTGTATTACCATTTTTGGCTCCGCCCGTTTTAAGGAAGACCATCCCCATTATGAAAGCGCTAGGATTTTGGCGGGTTTAATAGCAAAAAAAGGGTTTACCATCATGACAGGGGGAGGTCCGGGTATTATGGAAGCGGCGAATCGAGGCGCTGTTGAAGTTGGCGGAAAGTCGGTTGGATGCAACATCGTGCTGCCTTTCGAGCAAGACCCCAATCCTTACCTTCAAAAATTTACCAATATCCGATATTTCTTTGTTAGAAAAGTACTGTTATTGAAATACTCATACGGCCTAGTTGCCATGCCTGGTGGATTTGGAACCGTTGATGAATTGTTTGAAGTCTTGACCTTAATTCAAACCATCATGATAAAACGTTACCCAGTGGTTATTTTTGGACGCGAATACCATAAAAAACTACTTGAATATATGGATGATATGATAGAAAGTGGAACCATAAGCCCAGAAGACAAAAACCTTTTTATCGTTACAGACAGCGCTGAGGAGGCGGTTGAATTTATAACAAAAAACACCATCGTTCCATTTGGTTTAAAACCAAAAAAGAAGTTTAAATGGCTGTGGGAATAAAAATAATAAACAAAAATGAGCAACATCAAAAAACCAAAAGATTCATTCACCATTATGAATGAAATTGTACTTCCGAATGACACCAATACATTAAACAATTTAATGGGCGGAAAACTCTTGCACTGGATGGATATTGTGGCTGCAATTTCTGCACAAAAGCACAGCAATAACATTGTTGTTACAGCCAGTGTTGATGGTGTTTCGTTTAAAGAGCCAATCCGTTTAGGTGATGTTGTTACCCTCGAAGCTTATGTTACACGTTCATTCAATACCAGTATGGAAGTGTATATTGAAGTGTACGCCCAAAATATCCCAAGAAATGAAAAGTACAAATGCAACGATGCTTATTATACGTTTGTAGCTATTGACTCAAGAAACAAGCCAGTCTTAGTGCCTACTATTGAACCAGAAACTGAAGTGGAAAAGCTCAAATACGAAGGCGCCTTAAGACGAAGACAAATTCGTTTGGTTATGGCTGGTAAGTTGAAAAAAGATGAAGCAACTGAATTGTTGGCTTATCTAAATGCAGAATAATCTCTAGGTTTTTATTCCCTTAGTTTTCTTACTTTTGCCGCATGGAAATTATCAAACACGGCCTAGATATTTTATTGCATTTAAATGTTTATCTAAAAGATTGGATAGGCGAATATGGTATCTGGATTTACGGCATATTGTTTCTAATTATTTTTGTTGAAACTGGTTTGGTGGTAATGCCACTGTTGCCAGGCGATTCTTTGTTATTTGCTGCAGGTGCTCTTGCCGCTTCTGAGGGTAGTTTGAACATTGCCATTCTTATTCCTTTGCTTATGCTAGCGGCATTGTTAGGCGATAACACCAATTATGTGATAGGCAAGTATTTCGGTAAGCTCATTAAAAGCAAAGAGAAAATTCTGTTCCTGAAACGAGAACATATTGAAAAAACAGAGGCATATTATCAAAAATATGGCGGTAAAACGGTAATCATTGCGCGTTTTATCCCAATCGTTAGAACAGTTGCTCCATTTGTTGCAGGGGCTGGTTCTATGGCCTATAAAAAGTATATTGTCAATTGTGTTTTAGGCGCTGCTCTATGGGTTGGTGGTGTTACCACTTTGGGCTATTTATTGGGTAAGAACCAGTTTATTCAAGACAATTTTGAAATGGTGATTTTCGGTATTATTGGCATTTCATTGTTGCCAATAGTGGTCGAATTTGTGAAAGCAAAAATGTCAGCTAAGAAAGCATAATATGCCTTTACTGGGACTGATTGGCTATCCACTGGCGCACTCATTTTCGCCGGAGTATTTCAAAAATAAATTTACAGAAGAAAATCTAAGCGATTGGGATTATCAAGCTTTTCCTATTCATGAAATTGATGCATTGCCTGAATTGATAGCTTTACACCCTAACTTAATTGGATTTAATGTTACGATACCTCATAAAACAGAGGTGCTAAAGTATTGTCATATTCTAAGTGAAGAAGTTGAGGAAATAGGAGCGGCAAATTTTATTTTAATTGATCCTAAAACAAAATTATTAAGTGCCTTTAATACCGATTTTTGGAGCTTTACTCAAAGTTTATTGTCATGGTATAAAGGAAATGGTCGCGCCTTGGTACTTGGCAATGGAGGCTCATCCAAAGCCATTCAGTACGCCCTGCAAAGGCTAGATGTTTCTTTCGATGTTTGTACCAGAAATGGAGCGCTAAATTATGGCAATATCAATTTCGGCATTTACACTTTGATTGTTAATTGTACCCCTGTCGGCATGAGTGGAAATTCAAATGCTGAAGGCTGTTTAGACCTTCCATACGAGCAAATACACAGCGCTCATTATTTTTACGATTTGGTTTACAACCCCGAAAACACCTCAATGATGCAAAAGTTTACAGACAATGGCGCAAAGGTGAAAAACGGTTTAGAAATGCTGCATTTGCAAGCAGACAAGGCTTGGGGAATGGTGAAAAGTTAAAAACTACTGCCCAAAATCCAAAAAACATTTTTCGGAAGGAAATTTCGGTTGTCGGTTTCATTTGATTTGTTTACTGATTAATGAGCAAGCACGACAGTCACGATTGCTATCTGGAGAGTTAAGCAATCGAAAATTATTTTGGCTTTATGAAGCGGATAATCGATTTCTCAATTCTTCAATTTATCGTTTTCTCAATTTATCGATTCATCAGTTTCTCAATTTCTCGATCCATTAATTTCTCTTTCTTCCTTCACTAATCCCTCAAATGCAATTCAACATCTTTGTTGTTGACATTCACAATAACCCAAGCTTCGTGGTTTTTTAAACGTAAAATTTTGCTTTTGTTTTCTTGGTTGGTGTTGTTTGGTTTGAAAACGATGTACAAATTATCGTCACTTAATTTCCAAGTTCCTTTTTCTGAATAGTCAAGCAAATTATAGGCTTTATAAGTTAGGCTGTAATTGTCATCATTTTTCAAATCCAATTTGTAATTGACGAATGCAGATTTGTAGGCATCGGTTTTATCGACACCCGCTTCATAGGCTTTGTCGATATACCACGTATTAACGACTCTTGCTTTTTTAGAGCGAAAACTCATTTTTGGTCCATCTTCATATATACATGAGGACATAAAAACCAATAGAGGAAAAATTAGTAAATAGATGTTTTTTAATTTCATTTGATACAAAAATAATTTTTTTATTGTGATTTAATCTCTTTTTTCAAAATCTTTGCCAGCCTTAAACGGAATTCTTCTGTTTTTGTTTTATTGATTTTTGCATGCGTCTATCAATACTATCGATAACATTTGCTTCAGTTTGTGCCGTTCTGTAAGTATGAAATCTTTAATTGCCCTATCCGTATTATTTGCTTTGCTCATCTGTTTGAGTAGCTGCAGTGGAAGTAGATGTTATGCTTCTCGAAAAAAACAATATTCTTGTGCGCATGCTTTTTGATTTTGGCGTTGCTATTCTGAAAATTCAATGTACCTTTGTTTTATGATGAAACGTCTGTTTCTATTTGCTTCGATTGCTTTGCTTTTAAGTGTAAGCAGTTGTAAAAGCGCCCGAATGGGTGGTGGAAAACAGAAAAAACATTGCAACTGTGCCTTTTAATTTTATTTAATGTGAACTTGCTTTTGAAAATCTTACCGACACTTATTGAGTGGTTTTATTGGATCTTGCTTTTACTATGCCCTTTTATCTTGATTTCTGGTTTGGGCTTATACATTGGATTGCATTATGATTATAGAATCTTTTATGCTTCTTTGCCTATTGGATTTATACTAGGCGTTCTTTTTGCCCAGCGCATCAAACGCAAATACGGCACCAGCAATTTTCACGGCCGTCTATTAAGAATGCCTGAATTGGATGACTCGAATTCTAAAGGTAAAATTTAACTAAAAATATTCTGATTGTCGAGTATACTCAAGTAATTGTAGTATCTGCTGGCAGCCATCTCTCCACTTTCATAAGCTGCAATCACCGCGCAATCTGGTTCGTTCAAGTGCTTGCAATTGTGAAAACGACAGGCCTGCATGTAATGTCTAATTTCAGGAAAGTAATGGCCAATTTCTGCTTCTTCAATATCGATAATTCCAAAGTCGCGTATACCAGGCGTATCAATGATGGCCGTGTGCTGATCGAGGTTAAACATTTCTGCAAACGTGGTAGTGTGTTTTCCTCTCTGATGCGACTCGCTGATCTTATCTACCTTTTGGAAGGCCGATGGCAAAAGGGCATTTAACAAACTCGATTTCCCAACCCCTGAATGGCCACTGATCAACACAGTTTTATTTTTAATTGCCTCACTTAATTGTTTGCTTGGCAAGTATTCTTCCATGTAGATAGAACTCAAAATACACGGATAGCCGAGGCCTTCATACAATTCTTTTAAATGGGCATGGTAGAGCTTTTCTTCCTCTGTGTATTGGTCGTATTTGTTAAAAACCAAAGTCACAGGTATATGGTAGGCCCCAGCCATAATCAAAAATCGGTCGATAAATCCCAAAGAGGTTTTGGGCGATGATAAGGTTACCAAAAGTAAGGCTTGATCGATATTGGCAGCAATAATTTGACCCTGTTTGCTAAGCTTATTGCTCTTGCGAATAATATAATTGCTGCGTTTTTCGATGCCTTTGATAACGCCATAGGTTTCATCTCCACTGCTTTCGTATTCATAGTCAACGCGGTCGCCAACCGCTACAGGATTGGTGGTGTTTAGCTCTTTCAATCTTATTTTGCCTTTCATTCGGGCATCTAGGATTGAGAGGTCTTCTTGCTTGATTTTATACCAGCTGCCGGTCGATTTGATGACTATGCCTTTCAAATGCGCTGTTTAAAATATTTTTTCGCAAATTTGTTTGGTGGCCCCGCTTTTCCCCATGGTGTAAAAGTGTAGAACAGGAACTTTGGCTTCAATTAATTCTTGACATTGCTTGATTGCCCATTCTATGCCAATTTCTTTAACTGCATCTGTTGTTTTAGCTTGTTCAATCTCATCTGTTAAAGCATCTGGTAAATCGATATGAAACAATTTCGGTAGTAGAGTGAGTTGCGATTTGGTCGTTAGTGGTTTGATGCCTGGAATAATTGGAACCATAATGCCATTCTCGCGACACTTGGCAACAAACTCAAAATATTTTTGGTTGTCGAAAAACATTTGTGTTACAATAAATTCTGCTCCACTTTCTATTTTGCGTTTTAAAAACTTCATATCTGTTTTTAAGTTTGGCGCATCGTGGTGTTTTTCTGGGTAGGCAGCCGCTCCAATGCAAAAATTGGTGATATTGGCATTGGATAATTCTTCATCCATATAAATGCCACTGTTCATGTTTTTTATTTGGTGAATAAGGTCAAGTGAATTGGTATTGCCTCCGTCCTCTGGTGTGAAAATATTTTCGTTTTTAGCATTGTCGCCTCTTAATGCTAAGACATTGTCTATGCCCAAGAAATTCAAATCGATTAAGGCATTTTCGGTGTCTTCGCGCGTAAATCCTCCGCAAATAATATGAGGTACTGTGTCGATATTGTATTTGTGCATTACGGCAGCACAAATGGCAACTGTTCCAGGTCTTTTCTTAGTGACTACTTTTACAAATGAACCGTCGCCACGTTTTTTTTCTACATAATCTTCACGGTGGTAGGTAACATCAATAAAAGATGGATTGAATTCCATTAAAGGATCGATGCCGTGGTAAATACTTTCTATGCTATCGCCTTTTAGTGGGGGTAAAATTTCGAATGAAAACAAGGTTTTGTTTGCATTCTTAATGTGTTCTGTGATTTTCATAATGAATTAAAAAGTAACTTCGAGTGTTTTTTCTTCTGAACCTCTTTTTACGAGTACTGAAATGGCATCGCCTTTTTTAAATTGACTTAAGGCTTTCATATAGTCTTGGATATTGCTGATAACGAAATCGCCCATTTTAGTAATAATGTCACCTTTCAACATGCCGGCTTTTTCACCAGGCTTGCCTAAGTTAACGCCATCAATGCGCAATCCCACACCATCAAATATATAATCGGGCATAATGCCCAAGCTAACTTTAAAAGCCATGCGGGCGCTTTCTTCACTCTTGGTTGCAGTAAATGGCATGTCTTTTATTTTGTTAAGCGACTTAATTATTTGCAAGGTAACATTGTATACCTGATGCATGCCGTTGTAATTGATTAAACTTTCATCGTCAGATGGCATATGGTAATCTTGGTGCTGCCCTGTGAAGAAATGCAACACAGGAATATTTGCATAGTAAAAGCTGGTGTGGTCCGAACTTCCGGTCCCACTTTCAGTGGTTTTGATTTTTATTTGTGTTGAATCTGTTTTCAAGTTGGCAATGCTTGTTTTCCATTGCGGGCAAGTGCCTACGCCATACACCATTAAGGTCTTTTTGCTGGAATCGAGACGGCCAACCATATCAAAGTTCAACATATATTGAACGGTCTTTACATCTATAACTGGGTGGTTTACAAAATAATTACTTCCAAGTAAACCTTGTTCTTCGCCGCTAAAAGCGATAAAAATATAATTGTTGTTTCTCAGTTTTTTAGACTTTTTGATTTTGCGCATTAACTCAAGCATCATGGCAACACCACTGGCATTGTCGTCGGCACCATTATGGATTTGCCCACCTTTGGTGTCTCTGCTTCCGCCAAATTCATTGTATCCAAGATGGTCCTGGTGCGCACCAATGATTATTGTTTTTGCTTTTTTGTTGTTGATGTATCCAACCACGTTGTGTGCTGTTGAGTTGATTTGTTTAATGTCTACTTTGAAGCTGATTTGTTTGGCATTCATCAATGAAGCTTGCATGGTATTCACAAATATAACAGGGATAGAGCGGGGTTTGATCTCACGGTCTAATTTGCCCTTAGGGTTTTCGATGCTGGTATCCGTATTTATAAACACAAGGCCCCTAGCGCCAAATTTTATGGCTTGGTCAACTTTGTAGTTTAAGCTTTCGTAGGCTGAATATTTGCCATGGGCGTTTGATGGTTCTGGGCTCCCCAATTTAATGATAAATACTTTTCCTCTGATGCCATTGGTGTCTTGGTAATCGCTGTAATTGTTTTCAGGCGCTAAAATACCAAAGCCTGCAAAGAATGTTGGCACATTGTTAACGCTGTCAAGGTTGCAGCTTTGTGAAAGCGGATAAAATTCAGCACGATCAGATTTTAGTCCATGCATAAATTCATTCTTATCAGTCCACAACAAACTGCCTTTGTATTGAGAAATTCTTAAACGCACAATGCTGAAGGTTTGGAAATATGAACCAGAGTCGTTTCCCTTTGGGCTAACCCCATTCGTTCTAAATTGGTCGGCTATATGCAAGGAAGAACGCAGTTCACCTGATGATCCAGTAAGACGACCTTCTAATTGATCGCTGGCTAGGTAAGATATATCCGACTTCATTCGAGCAGTGATATCTTCTTTCTTTTGTGCATAGAGAGAAATGAAGCTACCAGTTATCAATAGTATAGAAAGTAATAAGCGCATTTTACAAATTTTCTGCGAAGATAATGGGAAATTATTAAATGTGGGGTAGGGTGCTTGTCATGAATCGGTAAGTTTTTTGGAGTTGGAATTGTCGGTGAGCACATAGGCTATATGCTGACTTTTCTTAATTGGATAATTGCAGACTGCAAGGATTGATGCTCTTAGACTTATCTCCAACACCTTGGAGGAACGCAAATATTCTTGGTTTATTTATGGTATTGCTTAGTTGATCCGCAACGCATAACTTTGCACCCATGCAATTTAAAATCGCACCAAGTGTGTTATCGGCTGATTTTGGTAATTTAGAACGCGACATTCAAATGATTAATGAGAGCGAAGCTGATTGGTTTCACGTAGACATTATGGACGGTGTATTTGTTCCAAATATTTCTTTTGGTTTTCCTGTAATGAATACCTTGAAAAAGCATGCTAAAAAACCTTTGGATGTTCATTTAATGATTGTTGACCCTGACCGTTACATTACCCGTTTTGCAGAAGTTGGAGCAGCTGTTTTGTCTGTTCATATTGAAGCTTGCACCCATTTGCACCGCAGTTTGCAATCTATTCGCAGTGCAGGTATGAAGGCCGGTGTGGCGGTTAACCCGCATTCAAATGTCAGTTTGTTGCAGGATGTAGCAGGAGACTTGGATCTGGTTTGTTTGATGAGTGTTAATCCGGGTTTCGGTGGTCAATCGTTTATTGAAAATACCTACCGTAAAATTGAACAATTGAAAAATATGCAAGCCAAATTGGGCGTTAATTTTGAAATCGAAATAGATGGTGGCGTTACTTTAGGCAATTACAAAAAACTTGTTGATACCGGAGCAACCGTATTGGTGGCTGGAAATACTGTTTTTTCTGCTCCTGATCCGAAAGCCATGATTTCTCAACTAAAACAATAATACAAGCAGGTATTCGTTAATCAGCAAAACCGTTTTTGAAGTTAACAGCTCTGCTCATATCTCTTTTTTTTGTATCCGCTGCTTTTGGGCAGTCGTTTGTGCATGGTCGTGTTTTAAGTGATAGCGGCACTGCTGTTTCAAATGCAGTGATCCACAATTCGGCAATTGATGGCATGTGGTATTCTGATAGTGCAGGGAATTATAAAGTGCCATACATCCGCAAAAAGAAAAATATTTTAAAGTTTGAGACACCCGGCATTAAACCATACGTAAGTGCGGTTCCTTTTTTATTTGAGGAAGAAGATTACAAACTCGATGTTACATTAAGTAATTCTATTACAACCTATAACCCCGGTGGCATCAGTGATAAAAGAGAGGGCCGGGGTGATATTGTGATGAAACCATTGAGCAGCAGACCGAGTGTTTCTGGCGATTTTTCTGATTTTATTAAAACCATGGCAGGGGTGAGTTCTAACAACGAACTCAGTTCTCAGTATAATGTAAGGGGAGGGAGTTACGATGAGAATTTGATCTATGTGAACGATCTTGAGATATACCGACCGCAATTGGTGCGCAGCGGACAGCAAGAAGGCCTGAGCTTTATTAATCCAGATTTGGTTAACAATGTGAATTTTTCTGCAGGTGGGTTTGAGGCCCGTTATGGCGATAAATTATCGTCGGTGTTAGATGTTAATTACCGCAGTCCGAAGGCCAATGCATCAGGTGTTCAAATTGGGATGTTGGGCGCTACTTTTTTTGTTGAAGGGGTGGCAAAGGCGCGCAAACGCGTCGGGCAAAGAGATTCTATAAGATTTACATATTTAACAGGCGCCCGTTATAGGGGGAATAAAAATTTACTCAACACCTTCGATGCAGAAGGTTTGTATAAGTCGAGGTTCGGCGATTTACAATCACTGTTTTCTTGGCATTTTAACCGTTACAACCGTTTGGAATTGTTGCTTAACTATGCGCAAAACCGCTACCGTTTTGAGCCTGAACGTCAAGAAACAACTTTTGGAACACTGCAAAGTGCCTTAAAATTGAGCATAGGAATGGATGGACAAGAGATTGTAGACTACCGCTCTGGGATGGGTGGTTTGTCGTTTGTCCATAGCAAAAAAAGAATTGAATTAAAATTCATGGCCTCTGGATTTGTGTCTTCAGAAATGGAGCATTACGACATTCAAGGGGCCTATGAAATTTCAGAAGTAGACAATAATTTAGGCTCAAGTGGTTTTGGAAATGCAAAGGCATTGTTAGGCCGTGGTTATTTTATAAACCATGCGCGCAACGATTTGTATTTTTCTGTTTTTAATATGGCCCATCAAGGTGTTATTAAATTTGCGGGAATTAAATCGGCTCAGAAAATAATGTATGAGCTCGATCAGATGCGCCATCCAGGAAAATTAGTTTACGGCATCAAATACCAATCGGAAAGTATAAACGACCGTTTCAAAGAATGGAAATTTGCAGATTCCGGGGGCTATAATATAAGCAGCTTGCCGGGCAATGATTCGAGTATTTATTTGAATGACAATGTCAACTCTAGGTCGAGTATCAGCAACCAAAGGGTTTCTGGCTTTTTTCAATTTCATCAAGGTTTTGGTGCCGTTAACGAATTTACGGTTACAGCAGGAACAAGGTACTTATATTCCAGTTTAAATGGGCAATCATTGGTTTCTCCTCGTGTTCAAATGTATTATGAACCGAATAAGCATTATAATGCCCGCCACAAACGCGATTCTGTTCCACTGAAAAAGAACATTTTATTGAAAGCTGCATTTGGATACTATTACCAAGCTCCATTTTATAGAGAGATGCGCGATTTTGCCGGTCAGTTAAACACCAATTTAAAAGCGCAAAGAAGTATACATTATACAGCCGGTATGGAATTCGGATTTAAGTCTTTTGGAAGACCATTTAAATTTTCAGCCGAAATGTATTACAAAGACTTGAATTACTTGGTGCCTTATGTTTTGGATAATATCCGCATTAGATACTATGCCACCAATTCAGCACGCGGGTATGCAACAGGTTTTGATGCCAGGATAAATGGAGAGTTTATCAAAGGCTTAGAAAGTTGGTTTTCTTTTAGTGTTTTAAAAACCGACGAACGCATTACCTACATCGACGTCAACAAGGAAGAAACTGAAACAGGCTTGTTGAGGCGGCCAACAGACCGCAGGGTAACTGCATCGGTGATGTTTCAGGATGAATTGAATTCAAACAAAGATTACCGCATGCATTTGATGATGAATTTTGGAACTGGACTGCCGTATTATTTGGGTGGATCAGCAAGGTACAAAGAAGGCTATACCATTCCTGCATACAAAAGGGTTGATATCGGTTTTAGTAAAGTGCTAATAGGCGGCGAATCAACCAAGATAAAAAGCAAGCTGATTCGCAACATGTGGATAGGCGCTGATGTCTATAATTTATTGCAGATAAACAATGTAATTTCTTATTTATGGGTAAAAGATTTTAGCAACACCACTTATGGTGTCCCAAATTATTTAACGGGTCGGCGCATTAACTTGCGTTTGGTCGCAGTATTTAAATAGCTAGGATCCCATTGGCCTTCTATAATAGAAATTTTAAAAAGACTATCTTCGCAGCATGTTTACTGGCATAGTTGAATGTATGGGTGAAATTAAGGCCATACAAACAGAACAAAATAACATCCATTTTACAATTGAATCTTCAATTGGTTCAGAATTGAAAATTGACCAAAGCGTTGCCCATAACGGCGTGTGTTTGACGGTTGTTGAAACAATGGACAATACCCATGTGGTAACTGCCATTCACGAAACTTTAAATAAAACGGATTTAAAATCATGGGCCATTGGCAAGCATGTAAATTTGGAAAGATGCATGAAAGCAGATGGTCGATTTGATGGCCATATCGTTCAAGGCCATGTTGATTGCACGGCAACTTGTATTCAAAAATTAGATGAAGTTGGAAGTTGGCGTTTTACCTTCAAGTATCCTGATGGGATGGGTACGACCGTTGAGAAAGGTTCTATAACAGTTAATGGCACGAGTTTAACTGTTGTTGGTAGTATGGATAATGAATTTTCTGTAGCTATCATCCCCTATACCTACGAGCATACTGTGTTTGGCTATTTAAATTTGGGTGACACAGTAAACCTAGAATTTGATATCGTTGGAAAGTACATCCAAAAAATCATGGCCAAGTCTATCTAATTTATAGGTACACCAAATATAGGTATTGTTGTTTTACTTTTGCAGTAAAATGCTATGGTTTACAAGGGAATTGTAAAAACCATCAATCGGCCGAATAAAGCATAAATTTCAATAATTTTTATAATTCACGAAGAAAATGGAGTGGGCACAAAGCGCTTATCGTCTTAAAAACGCCTCAAAAACCATTGATTTTAAAGGATTTTCCTCTGTGTGCACATTCAAATTTCTTTCAATTTGCTTAAATTGAATCAAAACAGGGCTTTTAGTTGCTTTTTTAACCATTTGATTTACAATTACTTGTGCTTTAAATTCGGGATAATCAAAAAAAGATTAGGGATAGTGTTAAATAATATTACCTTTGCACTCCCGTTCTGAAAAACACTGTAGAGAAATAAGAGACAAACTTTATAATAATAGCTAAGGAGTTAATTGCTTCGAGGCTTTAAAAATAGAGACTTTAGCTTAGAGTTGCCATTGAAGTATTTTAATGAAGATGACAATAAAAAGTGAGGGTAAACCATTGAAAAAAAATATGAAAATAAATTTTGGAAATGTAAAAAACAGTCTTACTTTTGCAGTCCCTTTTTAAGAAAGGAAAGTTCTTTGAAGTTTAAAGAGAAGAAATAGCGGACCTCAAACATAATACTTTGAGAAAAAGTCAGAGACAAATTTTTTACAATGAAGAGTTTGATCCTGGCTCAGGATGAACGCTAGCGGCAGGCCTAATACATGCAAGTCGAACGAGATTGTTTTAGCAATAGAACATGAAAGTGGCGCACGGGTGCGTAACACGTATGCAATCTACCTCTAATAGGGAAATAGCTTCGAGAAATCGGAATTAATGTCCCATAACATATTTGAATGGCATCATTTGAATATCAAACCTCCGGGGATTAGAGATGAGCATGCGCAACATTAGCTAGTTGGTAAGGTAATGGCTTACCAAGGCTACGATGTTTAGGGGGTCTGAGAGGATGATCCCCCACACTGGTACTGAGACACGGACCAGACTCCTACGGGAGGCAGCAGTAGGGAATATTGGTCAATGGAGGCAACTCTGAACCAGCCATGCCGCGTGCAGGATGACGGCCCTCTGGGTTGTAAACTGCTTTTGTACGGGAAGAAAAAATACTACGTGTAGTATATTGACGGTACCGTAAGAATAAGGATCGGCTAACTCCGTGCCAGCAGCCGCGGTAATACGGAGGATCCAAGCGTTGTCCGGATTTATTGGGTTTAAAGGGTGCGTAGGCGGATCTTTAAGTCAGTGGTGAAAGCCTGCAGCTCAACTGTAGAATTGCCATTGAAACTGAAGATCTTGAATTAGGTTAAAGTAGGCGGAATGTATCATGTAGCGGTGAAATGCTTAGATATGATACAGAACACCGATAGCGAAGGCAGCTTGCTGAACCTATATTGACGCTGAGGCACGAAAGCGTGGGGAGCGAACAGGATTAGATACCCTGGTAGTCCACGCCCTAAACGTTGATTACTCGTTGTTGGCGATATACAGTCAGCGACCAAGCTAAAGCGTTAAGTAATCCACCTGGGAAGTACGACCGCAAGGTTGAAACTCAAAGGAATTGACGGGGGCCCGCACAAGTGGAGGAGCATGTGGTTTAATTCGATGATACGCGAGGAACCTTACCTGGGCTTGAAAGTTAGTGACGTTCTGTGAAAGCAGAATTCCCTTCGGGGCACAAAACTAGGTGCTGCATGGCTGTCGTCAGCTCGTGCCGTGAGGTGTTGGGTTAAGTCCCGCAACGAGCGCAACCCCTTTCTTTAGTTGCCATCAGGTAATGCTGGGGACTCTAAAGATACTGCCTACGTAAGTAGTGAGGAAGGTGGGGACGACGTCAAGTCATCATGGCCCTTACGTCCAGGGCTACACACGTGCTACAATGGTCGACACAGATGGTTGCTACTTAGTAATAAGATGCTAATCCCAAAAAGTCGGCCTCAGTTCGGATTGAGGTCTGCAACTCGACCTCATGAAGCTGGATTCACTAGTAATCGCATATCAGCAATGATGCGGTGAATACGTTCCCGGGCCTTGTACACACCGCCCGTCAAGCCATGGAAGATGGGAGTACCTGAAGCCGATAACCGCAAGGAGTCGTCTAGGGTGATACCGTTGACTGGGGCTAAGTCGTAACAAGGTAGCCGTACCGGAAGGTGTGGCTGGACCACCTCCTTTCTAGAGTCTTAATTGACATAGACAAATTATGACTGTTCGCTATTTCTTCTCTCTTTTCTTCATATCCAGATTACGAAAGTTTACCGGGCCAATACTACATGATTCATCACAGTCCCGTAGCTCAGTTGGTTAGAGCACTACACTGATAATGTAGGGGTCAGCAGTTCAAATCTGCTCGGGACTACAAAAAATAATCTGGGGGATTAGCTCAGCTGGCTAGAGCACCTGCCTTGCACGCAGGGGGTCAACGGTTCGAATCCGTTATTCTCCACAAGGTTTACATCACAGGATGTAGACATTAAGTTCTTTGACATATTGAAAGTAAGAAAAAACAAGTTAATTCTTGTATAACAAGAATTTTTAGGATAAGTTACTAAGGGCGTATGGAGGATGCCTAGGATCTTGAAGGCGAAGAAGGACGTGTTAAGCTGCGATAAGCTTCGGGGAGGTGCCTAAAAACCGATATATCCGAAGATTTCCGAATGGGATAACCCTTCCGTTTTAACGGAACTAAATTGGCCAACCCGCTGAACTGAAACATCTAAGTAAGCGGAGGAAAAGAAAATAACAAATGATTACCTAAGTAGTGGCGAGCGAACAGGTAAGAGCCCAAACCATGTATGTTACGGCATATGTGGGGTTGTAGGGCTGCAACGTCAAAATTGTAATGAATGCGAAGACAGTTGAAAAGCTGTACCGAAGAAGGTGATAGTCCTGTAGCAGCAAGTTTATATTTTGTAGCAGTACCCTGAGTACCGCGAGGTCGGAGAAGCCTTGTGGGAATCTGCCGGCACCATCCGGTAAGGCTAAATACTCTCAAGATACCGATAGTGAACAAGTACCGTGAGGGAAAGGTGAAAAGAACCTTGAATAAAGGAGTGAAATAGTACCTGAAACCATACGCTTACAAGCGGTCAGAGCCAGTTCGTCTGGTGATGGCGTGCCTTTTGCATAATGAGCCTACGAGTTACTCCTTACTGGCAAGATTAAGTGCTTCAAGCACGTAGTCGAAGCGAAAGCAAGTCCGAATAGGGCGTATAGTCAGTAGGGGTAGACGCGAAACTTTGTGATCTACCCATGGTCAGGATGAAGTGACGGTAACACGTCATGGAGGTCCGAACCGGTAAACGTTGAAAAGTTTTCGGATGAACTGTGGGTAGGGGTGAAAGGCTAATCAAACTGAGAGATAGCTCGTACTCCCCGAAATGTTTTTAGGAACAGCCTCAGGCTATAGTATATAAGAGGTAGAGCTACTGGTTGGGCAAGGGGGTGTCAAAACCTACCGAACTCAAATAAACTCCGAATACTTATATATGTTACCTGGGAGTGAGGGCTTGGGTGCTAAGGTCCAAGTCCGAGAGGGAAAGAACCCAGATTATCAGCTAAGGTCCCTAAGTGTATACTAAGTTGAACTAATGTGGTGCATTCGCACTGACAGCTAGGATGTTTGCTTGGAAGCAGCAATTCATTTAAAGAGTGCGTAACAGCTCACTAGTCGAGCGGATGTGCACAAATAATAAACGGGCATTAAGTATATCACCGAAGCTATAAATTCCACTTTATGTGGTCTGGTAGGGGAGCATTCTACATGCGATGAAGAGATTTCGTAAGAATCATTGGAGCGTGTAGAAAAGCAAATGTAGGCATAAGTAACGACAATAAAGGTGAAAAACCTTTACTTCGATAGACTAAGGTTTCCTGATCAACGATAATCGTATCAGGGTTAGTCGGGACCTAAGGCGAACCGATTCAGGGTAGTCGATGGACAACAGGTTAATATTCCTGTACTAGTGGAGAGGGACGGAGAAATGTAGCAATCAAAGCGGACGGAAGTGCGAAGCTTAGCCCTCGGGCGAAGCGCGATTGTGAAAATTCTTCCAAGAAAAGCTCCCACATTAAACCCGTACCGCAAACCGACACAGGTAGTCAAGAAGAATATTCTAAGAAGCTCGAGTGATCCATGGCTAAGGAACTAGGCAAATTAACCCTGTAACTTCGGGATAAGGGGTACCACAATTTATTTTGTGGTCACAGTAAATAGGCGCAGGCGACTGTTTATCAAAAACACATGGCTTTGCTAAAACGAAAGTTGACGTATAAGGTCTGACACCTGCCCGGTGCCGGAAGGTTAAAAGGGGGGGTTAGCA
>JBIISM010000021.1:0-25957 GCA_044341025.1 Bacteroidia bacterium
TATGTTTTCAACGATTTGCGTTTATTACGAAGCGTATTGGGTTGCGTTTCAAATTGAAGCCACCCCCTCTAGAGATCACGCCAGTAATCTCTATGTTTTCAACGATTTGCGTTTATTGCGCAGCAGATTGGGTTGCGTTTCAAATTGAAGCCACCCCCTATAGAGATCACGTCAGTAATCTCGGGTTTAATAAACCACCAAGCCGCTCTGCGCTAGGGTATGCAAAAATTGGCAATAGAATTGGGGTATTTAGACTTTTTTAAAACCAGCATTTTATAAATGGTGGTTTTTTTTGGAAAACTTTTTTATAAGTCACAAGGAAATTGCAGTGGAACATGTATTTTGCACATCAGAAACATGAACACCATCATACCTCCCTATCTTGAAAAGGGGGATACAATTGCAATTGCTGCGCCTGCACGATCTGTTCAATACAGTCAAATTCAAGCTGCAGTTGAATTTATGCAAGCCAAAGGATTAAAGGTTTATTTGGACCCAGAACTTTATGCGGTTGAGCATCAATTTGCGGGGACTGAAAAACACCGAGCAGATCTCTTTAATAGACTTTTGGCCAATGATGAAGTAAAGGCCATTTGGTGTGCAAGAGGAGGCTATGGAACTGCTCGAATGGTGGATTTAATTGATTTTGATTTGCTTAAAAAACACCCAAAATGGATAGCCGGATTTAGCGATGTAACAGTTTTGTTAAGCCACATTGCAAAGGTTTGCAACATGTCGACATTGCACAGTTCTATGCCCGTGTTTATGAATGAGAAGGCTGGGCAAGATTTTGATGATGTGCAAATGGCTTTTAAAAGTTTGTATGCATCGCTCAGAGGAAAACACACTAAATTCGACATAAGAGAAAATCCTTCAATCAATTTGCAGAATTTTTCAGGTGAGATTGTCGGTGGCAACTTATCTGTTTTATACAGCATTATAGGTTCAGATTCAGAAATGGATTGGACCGGTAAGATCTTGTTTTTAGAAGATTTAGATGAATATTTTTACCATGTCGACCGTATGGTCTTGTCATTAAAAAGGGCGGGGAAGTTAAAGGGACTAAAAGCAATTTTGGTCGGTAGTTTTATGTCAATGCACGACCACACCATTCCTTTTGGTTACTCAGTGAAAGATATCATCACCCAGCATTGTTCAGAATATAATTATCCCATCATTTTTGATTTAAATTCAGGGCATCACTTGCAAAATATTGCCATTCCTTTTGGCGTATCTGCTGAATTTAAAGATGGAATGCTTACCTTTGCCAACCCGTGAAATTAGTCGTAAAGCAAATCACTAAATTTTTCATCATCGGCGTCTCTGCTGTATTGGTTGACTTCGTTATCTATTATCTTTTATCCGATTTAATGGGCCAAAACCTTGATTTGTCAAAGGGGATGGGCTTTTTGGTTGGTACAGTTTACACCTATTATCTCAACAAACTGTGGACTTGGAAATACACCGAAAGAAGCAATAAGGGCATGTTGGTGAAATTCGGAATGGTTTACGCCGTTTCATTTGTTTTCAATATTTTGATTAATAAATATGGGCTTAAATTGATTCCTGAATTTGACATCAACTTAACGGTTGTAACATTTAAGGGGACCTTGGCAGATGCTGTAAAGCCAATTTTTTCAGTAAAGGGGCATAAGTTTTTAGCCTTTTTCTTTGCCACTGTCGTAAGTGCTGTGATCAATTTTTTAGGTCAGAAATTCTTGGTGTTTAGAACCGCGAATTTAGATCCTAAAGACGATACTAATATTGAGGTTTCTTAAGGATTTCAGAAAAAATCATCGCCTTTCTAGGCTCAAAATCAATTTTAGGGCCGTATTCTTCTTCAACAACCGTTTGGTGGTGGAATGTTTCGGCATCATCTTTCTTTTTAAGCTTTGAGGCTTGTATAGGTTTGTAATGTTTCAGTTTTGATTCTGATGCAGAAATGAAAATCTTTTGTGCGCGGCTTAATTTGTCGTCAATCTTTCGTTCTTTAACTGTTTGATTCACGGCGGGCTTAAGCGATTCTTCACTTGGGAGATTTAAGGTTTTTTGAAGGTCTCTGAAAATATCTTTGGCTGTTTTACTGCTAACAGGTCTTTTGTTGATTTTCTTTTCGTTTTGCTTTTTTAACTCTTTTTTATACATCCTAGAAAATAAATAGGCTATCCCAATAATAATGTATAATAATATTTTAATTTCGTGGCTCAAAATCTATAACAAACTTAGCATTTAACATTGAAAATAAAAAGTGTAATTTTATTGTTGGGCGGAAATCAAGGGGATGTGTCGAAAACTTTAGCAGCTTCGCTTGCCTTAATCGAAAAAGAGATAGGTCCAATCATTTCTGTTTCCCATATCTACCAAACCAAGGCATGGGGGCCAATACCTCAGGGAGATTTTTTAAATATAGCGGTGAAGCTAAAAAGTGTTTTTCCGGCGGGAATCATTATGAAAAAACTTTTAGATATTGAGAAGATTTTTGGCCGTAGAAGAGAGGTTAAATACGGACCCCGAACCTTAGATATGGATATGTTGTTTTATGGCAATAAGCGCTTGAGCAATCAATTGTTGGTTTTGCCGCATCCAGAAATTCAAAATAGAAGGTTTGTTTTGCAACCTTGTTCAGATATTATTCCAAAATTCAAGCACCCTGTCTTGCATCAAACCATTAATGAATTGTTGTTAATTTGTGCCGATCAACTGGAAGTTAAACGATGGAAGTAAACAAATTGCGTACACCTTTATTCTGCGCCGGACCAATTCAAACTTTCCTGCCATTTTTAGAACAAGATAAAATTGTTTTAATTGATGAAAGGCAGTTTCCTCCGCAGGCCGCATACAGAAATCGAATTGAGTTTGCTGGCGTTTCAGGAAAGCAAATTTTTAGCATTCCCCTAAAATCCTCAAGCCGCAAAGCCAATTATAGAATGGTTGAATTGTCGTACCAAGAACATTGGCAAAATCAACTGCTTAATGCTTTGAGAACTTCCTATGGGAAAAGTCCGTTTTATGAATATTACGATTACCGTTTTGTAGAAGCAATCAAAAAGGAACATCAATATTTATGGGATTTTAATTTCGAACTCTTCAATTTAATTTTAAAGTGTTTGAAAATTGAGATTCCTGTAGAAATAGAACAGGGAGAATTTATTGCTGATGACTTATGTTTTGCGCCCAAACCAATTCCGTATTACCAAGTTTTTGCCCAAGACTTAGGGTTTATTGAACATCTAAGTATTCTCGATTTGTTGTTCAATGAAGGCGTAGATGCCGTCAATTATTTAAAAAAATAAAAAAATAAACTGCTGTTTTCTAGTTATTTATGCGATTATCTGTGTTTATTTCAATGTTTTTTGGGGGCTAGGCTTTAATAAATTGTAATAGAGGATATGAAAGAACAATTGCAAGCCAATCTATTTACCAAGTATTTAGCGGGCATGTGCAGCAATGAGGAAGAAAAATTCTTAAAAAACTGGTTAAAAAGCAACCCTTCCAACCAAATGTTTTTAGGATTTGTCCAACAAAGCATTCCTCAATCTGTTAGAACACAAAAATAGTTTCATGGATTCAAAAAGAACATTCCGCGTCCCTGATTTTATTGTCCATGAGAATGGGCAAGTTGCCGCTATGTCTGATCGCGAGATTCAAGACATTGAGCGTTTATTGGATGCGGCAAGTTCTTTTAAATACGCCCAAACAAATGTTGATCAGCAATGGCTAAAGTTTACCTCCAATATTGGGGTGACTATGCAAGTCAGCAAACGGCCGCGAAAGTTTGGTATGTTCAGATGGGTTGCTGCGGCTATAGTGATCTTAACCATCGGCTTGGGCTTTTGGCATTACAACAACCCCAATCAAAACAATGCAATAATGGTCTTGCAAAGCAAGGCAAACTTAATTAAAAAGAAATTGACAGATGGTACAGAGGTTCTATTAAACAAAGGAACTGTCTTGGAAATCAAGTCATTGAGCAAGCAGTCGAGGGTTTTGGAATTGAAAACAGGCGAAGCTTTCTTTTCGGTTGTTCACAACGATGTGCCTTTTATATTGATTACAGATAAAGGCATAGTAACTGTTACTGGAACTGAGTTTGATGTAAAGCATACTGTTAATGAACCATTTTCCATTTATTTAAAGAAGGGCAGTATACAATTTGAAACAAACAATAAAATTGTGTCCTTGTTGCCTGGAGACTACTTGGAAGAAATTGGTCTTGGTGATTTTAAAATTACCCGTATTTCTGACAGCAGAGCAAGTGTTTGGATGGATGGTAACTTAAGCTTTGACAATACCCTTTTGTCGGAAATGGTGAAGGTTCTGGAAGAAACATATAAGGTTAAGTTTTTATACGACGAATCTTTATCCAACGAAAAATTAACCATTACTTTTGCCGGCCTAAATGCTGAGCAAGCAGCTGAATTATTAGGTAAAACCCTTAATAGCAGCGTGTCTATACAATAGACAAATTCCTTTTCAATTTAACCGTTTAACGAAAACCGATGTTTAACCGTTTATTTCTAAGGGTCAATTAGATATTTTTTATCGTAATTTGCAGTGTATGCTAAAAACTGCAAGTTTAATCTTCCTTTTTGCATTGACTTTTCTTAAGGTTGATGCCCAAAGCGATGTTTTAAATACAAGGATAAGCATTAAAATGAAGAAGCAATCTTTGGTTGAAATTCTCAATGCCATTGAGATTAAAGCAGGTGTTACTTTTAATTATAATTCTAAAATCATACCTGAAGGGCGCTTCAGTATAAATGCCAAAGATGAAGAATTGAGCAATGTTTTGGTTCAGCTTTTGAAGCCCCACAGACTCGGTTTTTCCATTTTATATGGTAAAAATATTGTTATCAGTAAACAGGCCAAGAAAATGCGTAAATTCACCATTTCAGGTTATGTAAACGACGAGGGTAGCGGTGAAAAACTCATAGGCGTGAGTATTCATAGCCGTAAAGGAATAGAAAGCTGCATAAGCAATCAAGATGGATTTTATTCGATGACAATGTTTGCCGACAGCATACAGTTGGTGTTTGAAATGCCAGGATACCGAACAGAAGCATTTTTAATGAAATTAAGTGAAAATACGGTTTTTAATGTGCAGTTAAAAGATGGAATTTCGGAACTTCAGTACACGCTTTCGTCTAAAATAGACGAGAGGCCGAGTTACAAGCCAGATGGGTTTCATTTCACCGGAAAGACTTTAAAGCAACTTCCAGTTTTATTTGGCGAAAGTGACGTGATGAAAGGTTTGCAATTATTGCCGGGTGTAAGTTCCGGGAATGATGGCACCATTGGCTTGAATATAAGGGGAGGTGGACCTGATCAAAATTTGGTTTTATTGGATGATGTACCCATATACAACCCTTCGCATATTTATGGATTCTTTAGCGTGTTCAATTCAGATGTCGTTAAAGATGTTAAATTGCTTAAGGGTGGAATAAACGCGCGTTATAGCGGTAGGCTTAGCAGCGTTATTGATGTTAGGACTTTAGATGGGAACAATAAAAAACTCAAATTCCAAACAAGCTTAGGTTTACTTTCTTCTAAAATCGCTATAGACGGTCCGATTTTTAAAAACGGGAAGACCACTTTTTTATTGGCGGCGCGTCGTTCTTATTTGGATTTGCTAAGCAATGCAGCGCAGCAAATTTGGACACCTAATTCAAACTCACCCCTTAGGACTTCATATTATTTCTATGATGCCAACGGCAAGGTTAAGCACAGCTTTAGTCAAAAGCATCAAATTTCTTTTTCGTTTTATCTCGGGCAAGACAATACCTTTATTAAGAATTCATTTTCTGCAAAGGATCCTGGCAAGACCATAAGCGAGCGCGACAAGCAAAATGTATTTTGGGGCAACAGAGTTCTATCCCTGCGCGACCACCATGTGTACAATCCCAAATTGTCGGCATGGGTAAACGCTTCGTTTACCACCTATAATTTTGGAAACGAATCGAGCTATGAGTACAATGAGTTTACCGATAGCTCAAAAACTTTTAACGCATACAATTATCGATTTGTTTCTCGAATCAACAACAGTATTTTGTCTTATAACTTTGAATACAAGCCTGCGGGTAATTTAACGATTAAGGCTGGCTTAGGCATGGTTTACCATGTATTTCAAAGGGAGATTAACACTTCCGATAGCATTGTGCAAAAAGAACTGGTTAATACCAGCCAGTATTATGCAATGGAATATAATTCATATATTGATGCAGCCTGGAACTTGAGAAGAAATATAAAAATCAATGCAGGTTTGCATTGTGTGCAATACCGGATAAGCGGTAAGCAATTTAATTTTGCGCAGCCACGTTTTTCTTTCAATTATAAACCAATTAAAAACATACTCTTGCACGCAGCATTTCAACGCACTGCTCAATTTTTACATTTGCTCACCAGCAATACCATTGGTATTCCCATTGATTTGTGGCTGCCTTCTACAAGTGCTGCAAGGCCAGAGACAGCCAATACCTACAGCGGTGGAATAAGCTATTCTAAAGGGGGGTATGCTTTTAATGCAGAGGCATTTCACAAGGAGATGTCAAATGTTATTGACTATAAAGAGCAGGCAAATTATATTGGTTCAGACAATAATTGGGAAGAAAAAGTAACCGTGGGCAGAGGCCGCTCGCATGGGTACGAATTTTTAGCTGAAAAGAGAAATGGAAAAACCAAAGGTTGGGTGAGTTATACCTTGAGTTGGAATTACCGGCAGTTTGACAAAATAAATGGAGGCAAAGAGTTTCCTTATAAGTATGATAGACGCAACAATTTGGCGGTATTGATTAACCATGAATTTACACCTCGGCTAGATGCCTCTCTTACTTGGGTGTATAGCACTGGCGCTAACTATACCTTACCCGAGCAGGTGTATTTTGTTAATTCTGGATTGCAAAAAGGCAATGCTATCTATGTGTATGGCGATCGGAATAATTATAAATTTCCTTCCTATCACCGTCTAGATTTTGGGTTTAATTTTAAAAAGTTCAAAAAGAATTATACCAGAATTTTGAGCCTTGGTGTTTACAATGCCTATAACCGCCCCAATCCATTTTATGTCAATCTCGCATACAATTCAGAAGGCAAACGTGTGTTCGAAGCGGTAAGTTTGTTTCCCGTCTTGCCGAGTGTCAATTATAAAATTATTTTTTGAGAAAATTAGTCATCTATACCGCTTTTATTTTGATGGTTTCTTGCAAGAAAGAAATTGAAGTCAATATTGTCGATAGACCTGCAATGCTGGTCGTAAATGCGGACTTGCTATGCGACAGTTTTGTAGAAATAAACCTTTCAATGACTCAGAAAATTACAGACAATACCGACCAGAAGAAAGTAGACGATGCGGTTATTGAAGTATTTAGCAAAGACACCACGATATTAGATGTTTTAACATCGCAAGGAAATGGGGTTTATAAATCAGCTGTTGTTAAACCGCGGGCTGCCATGAATTATCTTTTCAAAATTTCACAACAGAATAAAGTTTATTGGATTGACGAAATGATGCCTGATACATTTGAACTCAATGTTGTAGATACTTCAAGGGTTATTTTTCAGGGTCAAAACAATTTTTTTCAATTCACATGTGATCTTGTCAATGATTTGTTCAAAGACAATTTTTTCAGCTTCAGACTTAAGAAAATATCAAAGAAAGTTCAGGGAACCGACACCATTCTTGTTGAGGAATGGAGTGACATTAGCAGCGTTGATTTTATTTTAACTGAGAATTCTCAATCACGGTTTTCGAAAAAACATCTTTTGTTTACCGATCAGTACTTTAGAGGCAATAAGCAGGAATTTAAATTTGGCACTTCACTCAGCGATAAGGCCAATTTAAAAACGGTAAAATTAATCTTATTTGTATCAAGCCACTCTAAGAGCGGGTACAATTTTTATACCTCAGTGAATGAGCATATGTTTTATCAAAACGATCCATTCTCTCAACCGACGCTTTTAAAAGGCAATGTTCCCAATGCTTATGGTGCTGCAGTTGGTCAAATCACCAAGGTATTTGAAGTTCAATTTAAATAATTATTCACTTGGATTGGCTTGCCAGCGGTGGCATAGCGGAATAATTACAAACAAAGCAACAAGCATGCCTATGCCCCAATTTATAAGTCCAATGGTGTCCCAGTTGTAGTTAATCCAATCGTGTATTGGATAGGCCTGTCTAACGTTCACCCACAAATGGTTGATGCATTTGTTAATGTCACCTGTTGCACTATAAATATTATACATTACAAGTGGGAACAGCCCTAGGAAACCAAATGAAAACCAGTGCAACCAGAGTGCTGAAAATAGTTTGTTGTGTTTGGAACGGATAAATCGGACGCTTAAAAACAAACACAAAACGATGAACAGTATAAATACATATTGTATGTCTTCTTCAAAGGCAAAGGTCATTAATCCAAATATTACAGCCCAAACCCCAGTCCCGATTATAGCGCTAATCCATGGTTTTAAGCGGGTAAAACGGAATAGAATAAGCAGTAAACTTAAGCCGAAGGCTATGTATAAATAGATGCTGGTTTGTTGTGCAGAAAAGAATCCATCGGTCCTTAAATTATGTACATGGTTGATTGAATAGTTTAAAGCTTCAAATTCACCTTCCATATAATTTAATTGAGCGAATTCAAACTCTTTTAATCCACCGTAAGAGGAAGTAACTTCATGGTAAACAGTATTCTTCTCATCAAGAAAACACCAGGCCACCAGTGTGTCAATATCCACTTTATAGCGCGCATGGTACTTGTCCATGGTTTTGAAATAGGCTTGTAAGCAGGTTTTAATTGAGTCGCGTTCTTTGTTTTTTAACCAACGCTTTACAATATAGTGGTAATCGTACGCATCGTTTTTAAATTCAACTTGCTGTATCGCTTTTTCAAAATAATTGCCGTATAAATATTCAGAATAAGAACTTGAAGGCGCCGCAGTTGCTTCGCTAGCTGCCATGCTAGCGTCTTGGGTACTTATTGGTTCGGAAGAACTTGCATCACAATAATCAATTGGAGCTTGGGGCATTTTCTTGTCGCGTTCAGCTCTTGCCTCAAAAGAATCACAGCAGTTTTGGCTGTCGTATTTGTTGCTCGACGTAGGGATAAAGGCCGCTGCTAAATTGACGATTTTAGCGTCTTCCTCAGGATTCAAATGGGCGCTAATTTTTAACAGTTTTAAATGACGCGCATACAAGTAGGTATGGAAAATGGGGAGGTTGAGGATGAATATAAAAAACACCAAGAAAAACTCTTTTCTTAAGCGCGATTTTGTTACCGGGTAAAAACTTTTAAAGGCGTTGTGTCGAAGGTAATAGATAAGCCAAATAATGAGTCCTAAGATCAATAGTAAACCACCTAAAAGGAAGATTTGAAAGTGTTTCAAACCTGAGTATTCCCAGTCCTTAAATACGCTGAGGCCAGCTACTGAATTGTAACCGATTAAGAAGAAAAAGCTGTGACATATCAAAGCAAATATTAGCACTTGAGCTATTTTGATGTTCCAGAGCAAGGGGTGGTTGAACAACAAATATTGGTTTATTTTTTTGAGCATGTTATTGGATGAAAAAACGTCTTGATGATTGTGTGATGTTGCGTAAATAATTTACTTTTAATTTCTGTTCACTGATTTTAGTGAATATTCCATTTTCAGTGCTGCCGGCCTTAAAGTACATAACATAAACACCTCCATTAAATTGAATTTGACTCATGCCGATAGATTCAAATGCTTTGGTAATGGTTTCTCTGCTTTCATCAATTTCCATTTCGAAAATCAATTCTTGTCCCTCTTGCAGATCCTGGTTCTTATATTGGTATTGTGCTTCACCCTGACGGAGGAAAATAACCAAGTCGGATATTTTTTCTACTTCATAAAGTTGCTGTGAGCTGAGCACCAAGCCGAAGGGATGGGAGGTCGATTCGCTCATGTACTTTAAATCTTGTAAGATGGTTTGTTGTGAGATAATGTCAAGGTTAGAAAGTGGTTCGTCTAACAACATCAACTCAGGTTTTCTGAGCAGTGATTTTGCCAATTCAAACCTTGTTCTATAACCAGAAGAAATGCTGTTCCAAGTGTGGTTTTTAAACGGACGAAGGCCGAGGCGGGCTATGATGAGTTCTGCGCGCATTGCGTTTTCTTTTCCTGTAATGCCATTTGAGCTGAGGGTGAAATGCAGATTGTCCATTAAAGAACCATACCAGCGGGGAACGCGTTGAGGGATGTATATTAGTCTAGACCTTAAATCAAACAAGCTTTTGCTTTCCTTCTCTGCAGCGTATTTTATAGTGCCTGCATCTGGTTCAAGGTCTTTGCAAAGTAAGCGCAATAATGAGGTTTTGCCATTGCCATTTTCGCCCACCAGCCCAACCACTTCGCCGTATTTAAGTGTAAAACTTAATGGCGAGATTTTGAATTGACTGCTTTTGTATTGCTTTCCTAAATCTTTTACCTCTAATAAATTTAAATTAGAATGCGTTTTAACCGGATATGGGTATTGGTTTAGTTTTTGAATTAACGTGTCTAAACTTTCTTGGTTGATTGAATTGCTGGATTCATAAACATCCAAAAGGTCTAATAAACTTTGTTGTATCAGTAGATCGTTGGTGTCCATAACACAATCGATCAAACGACGAATACCAAGACTTTGGTCTCCATTGTCAAAGCAATCCTTTACATGTTGAATTTTGAGCGTGTTCATTCTGCTGCAATTAACTAAATTGGATTTGTATTTATTGCTTTTTAATTTAATATTCTATCAACATTGGATTTTAGGTTATAAGTGTTTAACCAAGATCATTGTTTTTAATGGGATATTCTGTTTTTTTAATTAAAGAAATAAGTCCATTTTTGCACCTTATTATGAGTTTATTAGTTACAGGCACAGTAGCCTTCGATGCCATTGAAACCCCATTTGGTAAAACAGACAAAATTATTGGTGGAGCTGCTACCTATGTAAGTTTGGCAGCCTCTTATTTTACCAAAGATGTTGCGCTTGTTGCAGTGGTGGGCGATGACTTTCCTCAAGAATACATTGACTTGTTAAACAATAAGGGAATTAACACCAAAGGTTTGCAAGTAAAGGCTGGAGAAAAATCGTTTTTCTGGAGTGGCCGTTATTTCAATGACATGAACAGCAGAGAGACTTTGATTACTGAATTAAATGTATTGGCTGATTTTGATCCGATAGTGCCAGAAGGATTAGAAAGTCCAGACTATTTGATGTTGGGTAATTTGGCCCCTATTGTACAAAGCACTTTAATTTCAAGACTTAAAAACAGACCCAAATTGATTGTAATGGACACCATGAATTTTTGGATGGACATTGCGATGGACGATTTAATGAAGACCATCAGCATGGTGGATGTATTAAGCATCAACGATGAAGAAGCCAGGCAATTGTCTGGTGAATACAGTTTGAGAAAAGCGGCAAGAAAAATATTGACTATGGGCCCTAAATATTTAATTATTAAAAAGGGTGAACACGGTGCCTTGTTGTTTTTTGAAGAGGAAGTTTATTTTGCTCCTGCAATGTTGTTGGAAGACGTGTTCGATCCAACTGGTGCTGGAGATACATTTGCTGGAGGTTTTATTGGATGGATAGCCAGCACCAATGATATCAGTTTTGAAAACATGAAACGCGCCCTTATTTATGGCAGTGCTTTGGCAAGTTTTTGTGTTGAAAAATTTGGTACAGAAAACATATTGGACATAGATGCCAATAAATTAAGGGATAGGGTGAGCGATTTTCGCCGTTTGTCTTACGTCGATTTCTTAACAGACTAAAATTATGCTTACGGCGCATCAGGTTTTAGATGGATACACCCAGGGGATTTTCCCTATGGCTGATCCGGATGAAGGCGATGCAATTTATTGGTATGAGCCGACCATGCGTGGCATTATTTTGCCAAATGAATTTCATATCCCGAAGAACCTTAAAAAACTGTATTTAAAACACCCCTTTGAATTGCGCATTAACAGCAATTTTCGATTGTGCATGGAGAATTGTTCAAAGCGCGATGAGACATGGATTTCTGAGGAAATTGTTGAGGTGTATTCTGGCTTGAATAAAATGGGCTTTGGATTTAGTTTTGAAGCTTGGTTGGACGGAGAAATGGTGGGTGGTTTGTACGGCATAGCCATGGGGAAAGTTTTCTTCGGTGAAAGCATGTTTCACACGGCCACGAATGCCAGCAAAATTGCTTTGGTCTATTTAGTCGATTGGTTAAAGATCCATGGTTTTATCTTGCTCGATTGCCAGTTTATCAACGAGCATTTGTTGCAATTTGGTGCCAAGGAAATACCACAAAAGGAATTTTTGGACTTGTTGAGCGAGGCCTTAAGTGAGGGCTAGTAATTTAAGTTGTTGTTTAAGTCTTATTCCCAAAAGGCCAAGCGCTTGGTTTATTTGGCGGAAATTGATTTGCCGAATTTTTTGAACGATATTATATTTTCCGTTACTTTGGAAATTATTCGAATGAGTTTGTAAATCAAGAAGATAATAAAAATATTTAGCAAAGAAAATAAGATATCTCCTATATTATTTAAGATAAAGTCACCGAAACAGAGTTTCATCAATTTAGCAATTTGCGTGCTGAATAACACAAACCAAATGACAATTAATAAGCGGATATTGTCGGAAGTCGATTTGAAATTTCTAAGTACGTTTTTGTTCAGATATTTGAAGTATACAAAACTTAGATACGCCAATATAAATAAGGGCTGTATGACTGCTAAATTCTTCGAAGCGATTGACTGCAGTATGAAAAATTCGTTAAATGACATGTTTGTCTCATTGAACGTAATTGCGTTTTTATAACCCATGAATTCAAAAATAAGGACTGCAACCACAAGCATAAAAGGAATAGAATGAATCCAATCATAACGTTGTTTTTTGTTCGAATTACTCAGCGTGTTTCTGAAATAAAAAAAGGCCAATGGTGGAACCATAAAATAAAGTGGAGTAGTTATTTTTAGGATTGTTTTTAGGTAAGGTACTTGGTTGAAGAGAACGACCAAAATGAAAGAAATTTGGATTACACTTTTCAATAAAATAGCCAAGCCCAAATACCTGTTCGGATAGCTATTGTCCGCTGCTTGAAAAAAAATGCTGAACCCAGCAAAAAACATAAATACTGAAAATAGGAAATAGACAATGATAGACATACTAATTGTGTGCAAATTTAAACGATTAGGACGCTGTTTTTTTTTGAGTTATCCTTGCTTATTCCTCTAATTAGTACTATTTTTGTCTGAATAATTTTAAAATTAATTTGTTGATAATTAATTGTTTGTGTTACTTTGTACTACAAAATGTACTTTATTTGTGTTTTAATTGTCTTTTATTGTGAATTATTTCGATTTATATGTAGAATGCACATTTGAAATGTATTCAATTCCACGGCTTTTTTCATCCTAAACTTTTTTTACCCTTTCTAAACTTTATTTTTTCATTAAGTTTGCAACATAAACCATGATTCGTTCAATTAAAAAACTATTGGTAGCTAACCGCGGAGAAATTGCCATTCGTGTAATGCGCACTTGCCGTGAGTTGGGTATAAAAACAGTGGCTGTTTATAGCGATGCCGACCGCAATGCGCTGCATGTTCGTTATGCGGATGAGGCCTACAGACTAGGTCCACCGCCTTCGCGCGAAAGTTATTTATTGGCCGATAAAATTATTGAGATATGCAAAACCCACAACGTAGATGCTGTGCATCCTGGTTATGGATTTTTAAGTGAACGGTCTGAATTTGCCATTAAATTGGCCGAAGCAGGCATCATTTTCGTAGGGCCATCTGCTGAAAGCATGGATTTGATGGGAAGTAAAATTGCCAGCAAGCAAGCGGTCGAAAAATTTGGGGTTCCTTTGGTTCCAGGATTGAAAGAAGCCATTACAGATATAGAAGCAGCCAAGCTAGTTGCGGTTGAAATTGGATTTCCTGTTTTGATTAAAGCAAGTGCTGGCGGGGGAGGAAAGGGCATGAGAATTGTTAATGGGGTTGACGAGTTTGAACCACAAATGCACATGGCCCAAAGTGAAGCTTTGAGTTCTTTTGGCGACGACAGTGTGTTTATTGAAAAATATGTTGCTGCACCAAGGCATATAGAAATTCAATTGATGGCCGACAACCATGGCAATGTGTGTTATTTGTTTGAGCGCGATTGTAGCATTCAAAGAAGACATCAAAAATTGGTTGAAGAAGCGCCGAGTGCGGTGTTGACTCCTGAAATGCGCAAGCAAATGGGAGAAGCAGCTGTGAATGTTGCTAGAGCAGCTAATTACAGTGGAGCTGGAACGGTTGAGTTTTTATTGGATGAAAAATTGAATTTCTATTTTCTAGAAATGAATACCCGTTTGCAAGTTGAACATCCTGTAACAGAATTGATAACAGGTTTGGACTTAGTAAAAGAACAAATACGTGTGGCTGAAGGCCATCCTTTGAGTTTTACCCAAGACGATTTGAAAATCAATGGACATGCTTTGGAACTGCGCGTTTGTGCTGAAGATCCGATGAATAATTTCTTGCCAGATATTGGTACTTTAAGCACTTACCGAGTGCCACAAGGACCTGGTATCAGGGTGGATGATTGTATGGAAGAAGGCATGGAAATTCCGATTCATTACGACAACATGGTTGCTAAGCTTATTGTGTGGGCAGATACCCGCGACAATGCCATTGACAAAATGAAACGCGCCATTAGCGAATACAGAATTTCTGGGGTAGCCAATACCTTACAATTTGGTCATTGGGTAATGGAAAACGAGCATTTTATCAACGGGAATTTTGACACCAAATTTATTGACAATTATTTCAAACCAGAATATTTGCAATCAAAAGAAGACCAAACGCTCGAAGAAGCTTTGGGTTTGATCGCTTCTCATGTTTTCTCTAATAAGGTAGCAAGTACTCAGGCTTCTAATGGTGCCAATTCTGCAGAGTCTGATTGGTATAAGAAACGAAGAAGCATGCGTTAATTAGTTCTTGTATTGATATTTTATGCCACTTAGCAGTATAAAGCAGTAAAATTGGAAATAGTTTATCTGGATTAATTGACCTTTGGGAGCGGATATCCCCATTCTTGAGATTTAGGGCAATTTTAGTTTCTCCAATAAAATAATTATTCTTCACTTTTATTGAGGGTGCAACAGTTGTTAAGTCCTTGTTTTTATGCTATAAGATTCTCCCATTTTTTCTTTAATTTTGCACCTTTATGTCGAAAGTCAGAGTAAGATTCGCTCCTAGTCCAACAGGACCCTTACACATTGGGGGTGTTAGAACCGCATTGTTCAATTATTTGTTTGCAAAACAACAAGGAGGAGATATGATTTTGAGGGTAGAAGATACCGATCAAGGTCGTTTTGTTCCAGGAGCTGAGCAATACATTATCGACTCCTTGACCTGGGCTGGAATTAAATTTGATGAAGGTACCCACGTGGGCGGTCCTTTTGAACCATACCGCCAAAGCGATAGAAAAGCCATGTACCGTCAGTATGCCGACCAATTGCTTGAAGCGGGTAATGCATACTACGCATTCGATACCACTGAAGATTTGGACGAAATGCGCGAAAAGTTAAAGGCTGGTGGAATGGCTGCTCAATACGATGCGGTTAGCCGTATGAATATGAAAAACTCTTTGACTCTTGGTGAAGACGAAGTGAAAAGACGTTTGGAAGCTGGTGAACCTTATGTTATCCGCATTAAGTTGCCAAGAAAAGAAGAAGTAAGATTCCACGATTTAATTCGCGGTTGGGTGGTGGTGCAAACCTCTGCTATGGACGATAAAGTTTTGTTTAAGAGCGACGGCATGCCTACTTACCATTTGGCCAATGTGGTTGACGATTACACTATGAAAATTACCCACGTAATCCGTGGTGAAGAGTGGTTGCCTTCTGCACCTTTGCATGTGATGTTGTACAAGTTTTTCGGTTGGGAAGACGTAATGCCTAAATTCGCCCACCTACCATTAATCCTTAAGCCAGATGGCAATGGAAAGTTAAGTAAGCGCGATGGCGACCGTTTGGGCTTCCCGGTGTTCCCATTGGAATGGACCGACCCAACAACTGGCGACATCAGCAGTGGTTACAAAGAAAAAGGCTACGAACCTGAGGCTGTGGTGAACATGTTGGCCCTATTGGGTTGGCATACTTCAGACAACCGTGAGTTGTTTAGCATGGACGAATTGATACAATTGTTCAGCATAGAAAAGATAAGCAAGAACGGGGCAAAATTTGACCCAGAAAAAGCGAAGTGGTTTAACCACCAACACCTCATGTTGAAAGACCCAAGAGAAATTGCTGAAAGCATATTGTTTGATGTGGCTGAGAAAGGTTACGAAACCACTTTGGATTATTTAACCCAAGTGGTGCAACTCATCCGTGAGAAAGTAAATTTCAAACACGAGATTATAGAAAAGTCGGCATTCTTTTTTGAATTGCCTAAGGCATACGATGAACAGGTAGTGGCTAAAAAATGGAACCCACAAGTGTCTGCATTTTTAGATGGATTTGCTGATAGTTTGACGAATATGCAGAATGCAAGTGCTACAGAAATCGAAGCAGCAATGAAGCAAATGGCTACCGAGCAAGGCATAAACCCTGGATCATTGATGCAACCACTAAGGGTTTGTTTGAGCGGAGAAGCGGGTGGACCGCCTTTGTACGAAATGCTTGTGCTTATTGGTGTTCAAGCTTCTGCTGACCGTATTAAAATTGCCATTCAAAAAATACCACAAACTGCATAGTATGAAAAAAGGTTTTGCCTACATAAGTTTTTTGGTTTTACTCAGTGCCTGTCAAATGGCGAGCTTTACGGCCCGTCCAGGTGTAATCATTAAAACATTTCCAGAAACCATTTACGGCAAGTACCAATTCATAGAAAAACACAAAGGCTACAAAGACACCCATGTGGTCTCCATAGGGGCCAATGGTGTTATCAGCAATGATCCTTTGGTGTCGGGCATATTGGCTCAAAACGACAGCAACAATACCTTGAGTCATTTGGGCGACTTTTACTACATCAACGTGCACCATACCGACAGCCTAGGCAAGCATGCATGGTTTGTTTACCCTTTCGAGTTCGACCACAACAATTTGTATGTTTACAAATTGGTGTTGACCAAGAAAAGTGTTAAGCGTATGAAACGCGCAGGCTTAGAATTAACCGGAAAAGAGAGTGGTGAATACACCATGGATAACCAAGCATTTAAAGCGTATTGTGAGAAATTCATGAAACGCCGCGATGCTATAAAATTTAAACGCATTCAATAATGAGTACTATCAATAGACCAATTCGTGTATTAATCGCAAAAGTGGGACTCGACGGGCACGACCGCGGCGCAAAAGTTATTGCCACAGCCCTAAGAGACGCTGGTATGGAAGTTATTTACACAGGACTGAGACAAACCCCTGAAATGGTTGTAAACGCAGCCTTGCAAGAGGACGTAGATGTTATCGGTGTAAGCATATTATCGGGTGCACACAACACCGTTTTCCCAAAAATCATTCAGGTGATGAAGGAAAAAGAATTGAAAGATGTTTTGCTGATTGGTGGTGGTATTATACCAGACGACGATATGCTAAGCCTAAATGCACAAGGCGTAGCGCGTTTATTTGCCCCAGGAACCTCTACCGTCGATATTGTTTCGTACATCAACGGGTGGGTTGCTGCGAATAGACAGTTTTAATTTTCTCTTAAATTCTCTCGAATTTTTGTGACGGATTTGGGGCCCGTTTCCTGCTGTCCGCTATAGCTTATTTTACAAATTTGTTTTTTGCTACTTGTGCTATGGCTTGCTGCCGCGCCGCCCAGCCCTAAGTGCAAAAAAAACAATTTGTATGCATAAGGCTGTCGCTACCATCAGGGGCGGAAAGGGACAGGAGAGTGGGAGTGGGAGTGAATGCGGTATTCATTCAAATTTTGAAACATCTGTCTTTTTATTTAATGAGGGACTTATAAAGATTGTTTGCTAATTACGTAAGTCTCGTTTTTTTCCTCTATTGAGTATAGTGCTTCATTTGAGAAGATATAGTAGTAGTTGGAAAGATTATTAGAGAGCGTTTTTGTATTGTGTTTTTTTGTGTAAACATTGTAAGTTACCTGTTCAATTCTACCTTCAATTTTATTTGCAACAACCATATATATTGAACTGTCAATCTTTTTTGTACTTAAAATGACATAATTGAATTTATTTATAGTGTATTTGTAACTTAAGCCATTCGTAAAATTTCCAAACATTTTAAAATCCTTTTCGGCTTCACAACTGTCCATGAATTTCTTGGTATTAAAAGGGTCGAATATTTCTCCATTAGTGGATTTGATTATAGGGAAAGGGTACTGAAAATAATAAGAGAAATTTGCATCGTTTACTGTGTTTATTAATGGGTCTAAAATTATTCTATCGGATGAGTTTATGCTTTTTTTCTCTCCGATAAATAAGTTGCTTGAAATTGTTTTGATAGGGTAAGCGACTTGCTTTAAACTATCCATATAAAATGAAAACAAATTGAAGTTTGGGTCCTTGAGTATTGTCAATAAAAAGGTTTTTCTCGATGTAAAATCAAATGAATTAAAAGGAGGTATTGTAAAATACTTTGTTTCATTCTCGGTTTTAAAATAATAAAAATTTACAGGTTTTAATTCTGGTGAATACTCCAACAACGCATACTTGATGCCTTTTATCGTTCCATGCTCAATCCTGAATTTTATGCAAACGAAAATTTGATTTTGATGCACTGTTATATTTATTGCACTAAAAGCTTTTACTGACTTGTTAATAGTCGACTTAAGCGAATCATCATTTATATTGTTTAAACTGCAAATTTTAGTACTAAGCAGGTCTAGTAACACTATAGAATTACTTAGTTCAATAGTTTTTGTTTTTTTACTGTCATTAATATTGACAAGTTCTACTTGTTTTGGTTTTAATATATAAATTATATTCGATTTGATAGCAAGCCCATTTATTGCATTTAATTCGGAAAATTGCTTACAAAAAAGAAGGAATATAATTCCTGTCAAATAATTTTTCATTCGAAAGTTAAATATATTCATTGGTGCAATATAGAGAAAAACTGCTTTAGATTTTTTTTATCCAAAACGGGATGATTTACTTCGCATTTAGAACTGCTTTGTTCTTGAAGTAATCTCTAATTGAATCAATTTTTGGAGCCCTTAAATTCATTTTCAAAAAAACTAAACCCTACTTTGTCCACCGTCCGCGTGCCGCCGTAGCTTTAGCGGAGGAGCAAGTGAAACGAGGGTGGATACGCTAGCCCCTAGCCCCTAACCCCTTGGCTCTACAACCCACTCGCTCTGTACCATTTTTCAGGTACTTCGCCTTGTTCTGCAACCTGGTGGTCGTTCTCCGAGCAACCGATAAATTTAGGTGCAGTTTTTTTCTTCTTGTCTAATTGTGGTACTTGCATCCACCATCTGCCACTTAATTCGCTGTATAAAAACAACATGTCTTCACCGCTGTGGGCATGGCATTTGTAAACCGTAAAATTGCGGTTGTTAAGCATTGGCATGTCGTTGAATCGTCCAGCTATGCCATCCAATGTGTACCATATCATTTGTGCAATTTGTTGGGCATCGGTGGCATGTGTTCCATTTAATTCAAAATGATTGAACAGATACAATCCTATGGTGTTAGAAATGCCGGCATAACGGCAAATGGCACAGGCTTCTTGGTTGCTCAATCCGCTTGGTAAATGTGCACTAGCAGAATTGAAATTGCTGTATTTAATGGCGCGTAAATCGAATTCAAATAAATCGGCTTGTCTCAACAATGGCTCCACTTGTCCGATGTTGGAACGCAAGTCGCCCAAACGGATTTGTTCTGAAAAGATATCGCTCGATAATTGTATGGTTGTTTGCGAATTAAGAAAGTTCTGTATGCCAATGAAAGAGGTGTGAAACAATTTCTTTTTTTGTTCCAATTTCCAAGCCAATTCATCTGGATTGTAGGCAATGTATGGAGACACCAAAGCAATGTCTGTTTTTTGGTAATTGATGCTTTTGTACAAAGCCTCGCTGTAATTGAAGTTTTCCCCAATAAAAATTGGAATGATGTTTTCTTCACGCAGGGCAAAAATGCATTCTCGCATGCCGTCGAGTAAATTTTTATCGCTGCCATCGTGGTTTAGATTGCCAAAATCGGCCACTTCTATCCCTGAAAAATGGTATTGTAAAGCATACAATTCTTTGCGGCAATGGTCCGCATTTTTGCCCAAGCCGATAATGGCAACATCAATGTTTTTGGTGCTTGGGAATTTATTTGAATGTATTTTTAATTCAGAACCCAGCACGCCACTTGCTTTGGCGTATTGCTTGGTAATTGATTTTTCAACGGGGGTAAAAAATGCCTCTAACATGATGCTTCAATATTGAGATAAAAAACCGAATATTGCCACATCAATCTTTCAACATGCTGATCGTAACTGGTGCCAATGGTTTTTTAGGTTCTTATTTGGTTTGTACCCTTCTTAAACAGGGGCATAAAGTGATGGCTTTAAAGCGCAGCAGCTCTAGCTTAGATGAGTTTAATTACATCTCTAATTTGGTCCTTTCGGAGACCAAAACATCTTTGTTAAGCAACCTGGTTTGGGAGGATGCAGATTTGTTGGATGTCTTGCGTTTAGATCAATTGTTTGAAGGTGCCGAAATGGTTTTTCACGCGGCAGCCAAAGTGAGTTTTAATGGCAATAGAGTTGAACTGTTTAGAGTTAACGGCGAAGGCACGGCCAATGTGGTGAATGCTTGTTTAAAAGCCGGGGTTAAAAAACTAATTTACGCCAGCAGCACAGCCGCTTTAGGTCGTGTTGATGGTATTGGCCTGATTGACGAAGAAACCCAGTGGGTGGATGACCTTAACAATACCATGTATGCCGAAAGCAAGCACTTGGCTGAATTGGAAGTGTGGCGTGGGGTAGAAGAGGGTTTAGATGCTGTGGTTGTCAATCCTGGAATAATACTCGGCGTAGGTGCATGGAAAAAAGGCTCTTGCCGTTTGTTTGACAACATAAGCCGTGGACTAAAATTTTACACCAATGGCGTAAATGGTTTTATTGGGGTCGAAAACCTAGCGGATATTATGGTCTCACTTGCGTTTTCTGATGTTAAAAACGAACGCTTTGTGTTGGTGGCTGAAAACTTGACATACAAAGAATTATTCGATACCATGGCTGAAGGCTTGGGCGTTAAAGCCCCAAGTGTTGAAATGAAAGCAAGATATTTGCCTTGGGCTAGCATCTTATTCAAAATCAATGGGCTCTTGTTTAAGAACACCAATCTAAGTCCTGAGACCCTTAGGACTTCTGTTAAAATTCACCGCTACAACAGCCAAAAAATTATCTCTAAGGGTTATGAGTTGCATCCCATCAAAGACATTGTATTAAAAGCCTGTGAGGCTTACAAACAAAAATAAACGATTTACCTTTGCTTCATTATTGGTATTAAGGGCATGCGGATTTTACTTTTCATCGTTTTTGCATTTTGTCATCACTTCTTACTGGGTCAAAATGGTTTTATCTTATGGAAAAATGGCGGTTACCATTCTTTAGGGGCTTTTCACCAACGCTATTTAATTGAAGCTAGTTCTAAAAAACATTACAATTCTGCAGGCGGATACATTCCTTTAATTATAAAAGACACCTTTGTGTTTGAGAATACCGGAACGGAAGATTTAATCATCAATAAAATTCATGTGCGCAAACCAGACCGTTTTACCTTTACAAAACGCACCAAGCCCAATCATTTGGGGTATATTTATTTTTCAGATACCATTAACCCGTATCAATCTGAGAACATTGAATTGGTTCAAGTAAACATCAATGTAATGACCAATTACAGCCCCTGGAATGACATCAAATTGGAATATATAGTATTGCGCTATGCCTATGTCCAGAATGGAAACAATATCCATGTGGAGCATCCTGAAGGGAAGCAATACTTAAAATTGCAAAATGGACGCTTGCCCAAATGCATGGGGATAGTAGGTGCCAACAATCAGAAATTGTACACTTGGAAGTATTGGGATGATAAAGGGATGCCGCTTCCTGATACCACTTGGAGTAAATTGATTACCATCGCATATTTTAATGACGATTATAAGAACCCAATTAACGCAGATATTTCGGCCTTTGCACATGGACAGTATTACAAACCAATAATAAAGAATGCGCTTCAAGTGTGTTCTTTGCATGTAAAAGAAGGCACCGACACCGTCATCTTGAAATGCAATAAAGGAAAAGCATTAATTGCCTATCCTTACCAACAAATTGGGTCACAAATGCATTTTTATAACCTTGAGTTTTTACAACCTTTGGATGCATTTTATTGGGATTTTGGTCAGCAGAAAAAAATGGTCTATAGCAATGTGTATGTTTTTGCCTTTAAAAAAGATTGGAGACCCGATGAGCAATTGATCAATGATTTGGAAACGCGCTACCCTAATTTTGAATTTGCAAAACAAAGACATTATCAAAACAATTACTGGGCGGTTAGATTTCCGAAAGGCAATGCTTACAATGATTCGTTCTACTTGAAACTCTTGAAAAAAGAAAATGGCATCGATAAAATTTCTCAGTGTTTAATGCCAAGAAATGATAAAACTGAATTGGGAAATTATGGTTTTCTTGGCTTTGGGATGTACACCACTTTTTATCCGGGATGCAATGCCGATAGTGTCAACAGGGTTTTACAGAAATACGGCTTTACAAAAGGCAGTGCTGATATGGCTGGCCTGACTGAAATTATTTATAATGGCCGCTTTATTGGTCCTGAGTTTTTAAAACTCTACAACCAAATGCTGAGAGAAAAGGTATTTATGAATTTAAGGTTACAGCTATTCACCGAATGGATTTATTCTCGAGGAATTGAACTACCAGAAGAAAATATAAAGCGTTAAAAAGTATCTTGTTTGATAAAACGAATAACCTCATCATTAAAAATTATAGGCTGTTCTACATTTACCACATGCCCACATGAGGGAATCACGTATAGTTGTGAAGACAAATGGTTTTTAACCAATTTGCTGATAGACGGCAAGAACATGTGGTCTTCGGCCCCCATAATGTAAAGTGTTGGTATGCCACAGTCTTTAATCCTGAAAAAGTTGAGCAAAGGGTTCACTTCTGCCACTAATGTAAACCAGCGTTTGAATTCTTTTTGGTACAATTTTTTCGCTTCACCAATAAACAAGTTTCTCGATTCGCGGTGTTTCTTGCGCGGCATAATGGTCCACGCCAAGAAACGGTAGAGTATCAAATAGGGCACCACCGATTTGAGCATATTGCCAAGGCGCATTAAAAATTGACCGCGCAAATTGAGTTTCATTACCGCCCCGCCCATTACCATGCTTTTGGTGTATTGCGGATAGCGCTCTGAAATTTCTCTGATGATAATGGTGCCTAATGAAATGCCAATAAAATGGGTTTTCTTTATTTGCAGGTGCTTAAGCACTTCAATAACCTCGTCGCCAATAACGTCAAAACTGTATTGTTTCAGCTTTTCGTAGATTGGTTTTTTCGACTGGCCATGGCCGCGCAGGTCGATTAAAACCAAGTTAAAATGTTTGCTAAAATCGCGTATTTGTTTGAACCAAATAGAACTGCTTCCACCGGCACCGTGCACGAAGGTTACCCATTCGGCATCAGGACTGTGGAGGTAGGTTGTATAATGCAGCACTTTGAATGAACAAAGGTATGCAATTAAAGTTTGTGTTTTACCACTTCGCATCGGGGTAGGCTCTTTGCAAATATTGCATTTCGGCCAATATATACCCTAACTTTTCGGTGTGAACACCTTTGCGGCTGCCGGTTTGCATATAGCCTGAACTTGGCACCGAAAGCTTTGCCTGTCCCAAAACATCAATGATGTCGGTTTTCCATGGACCTTCCAATTTGCTCACATCGGCAGCTATACCACCTTCGTGCAACCATTCGTTGATCTCATCGGTTTCGAAAAGTTCGCCGGTATACATCCACAAATCGTTGAGCGCAGTTTGCATGCGTTCTTTGCTTTCACTGGTTCCATCGCCTAGGCGAATGCACCAATCGCTTGCATGTTTTTTATGGTACTTAATTTCTTTGATGGCTTTCGCTGCAATACCTGCAATGTTCTCGTCGCTGCTTTTTAGCAAAGCTGTGTACAAATGGTACTCAAAAGTAGAGATGAATAATTGACGGGTCATGGTATGCGCGAAATCGCCGTTTTCTTGTTCCACCAATAAGTGGTTGTAAAACTTGCGTTCAGGGCGTTTGTAGGCCAAGTCATCTTCCGTGCGGCCTTTGCCTTCAACCTCAGCAGCATATCTTAAAATAGCCTCTGCGCGACCAATCATGTCTAATGCAATATTGGTTAAGGCCAAGTCTTCTTCTAAGATTGGGGCTTTGCTGCACCATTCACCTAGACGGTGGCCAAGAATAAGGGCGTCGTCGGCCAAACGCAGGGTATATAAAAATAAGACGTCTTCTTGTTTCATTCTCATATGTTTAATGCCCCCTCTGGCATGGTGTAAAATGTCGGATGACGGTAAGCTTTATCGTTTGAAGGATCGAACAACATGTCGCTGTCGTTAGGGTCTGAAGCCACAATGGCATTGCTTGGAACTATCCAAATACTGGTGCCTTCGTTTCTTCTAAAATAGGTGTCTCTCGCATTTTGCATGGCGATAGATTTATCTGGTCCATGCACACTGCCAGCATGTTTGTATGGCGTGCCAGGTTGTGATTGGATAAAAACCTCCCAAAGAGGCCATTGAGAATCTTGAATGTTTTCCATGTGCTTATTGTTTTACGGATTGGTTTTGTTTTAATGCATAAGCGCTAGCCGCTTTTCTTACCCATTCACCTTCGTGGTGTGCTTTTAAATGATTGTCCATGCGCTGCTTGTTGCAAGGGCCATTGCCATTGATAACGCTTTGGAATTCTTCCCAATTAATTTCACCATGTTCGTAATGCTTGGTTTCTTCGTTCCATTTTAAATCTTTATCGGGAACAATTAAACCAATTATTTCGGCTTGTTGAACGGTTTTGTCAATAAATTTTTGTCTCAAAACATCGTTGCTTGCGCGTTTGATTTTCCATTTAATGGCGTTGCCAGAATGCGGCGAGTTGGTGTCGTGAGGGCCAAACATCATTAAAGCAGGCCACCACCAGCGGTTCATAGCATCTTGTGCCATCTCTTGTTGTTCTGGTGTGCCTTGCATCATGTGGGCCATAATTTCGTAACCTTGTCTTTGGTGGAAACTTTCTTCTTTACAAATTCTCACCATGGCGCGGGCATAAGGACCATAAGACGTTCTTTGCAAAGACACTTGGTTAACAATGGCAGCACCGTCAACCAACCAACCAATGGCACCAATGTCGGCCCAGGTAAGTGCAGGGTAGTTAAAAATGCTTGAGTATTTGGCTTTGCCGCTGTGCAGTTGTTGTATCAATTCGTCGCGGCTAATGCCAAGCGTTTCTGCGGCAGAGTATAGGTAAAGACCATGTCCACCTTCATCTTGAATTTTGGCTAAGAGGATTTTTTTAGCTCTTAAGCTTGGCGCTCGGCTAATCCAATTGCCTTCTGGTTGCATACCAATGACTTCGGAATGGGCGTGTTGAGATATTTGGCGAACTAAGTGTTTGCGGTAATCTTCAGGCATCCAATCGCGTGGTTCGATGTTGCTATCTGCGTCAATTAATGACTCAAAATGCTTTAATTTGGTCTCGTTTTCCATTTTAATTCTGCAATGCTAAGCAAGGTTTGGAATTAAAATTCTGACCGTGGTCAAGAAAGAGGGTTGATGGTGGTCAGTTGGGGAAAGGGTATAGGGGCTAGCGTCTAGGGTATAGTTAGGGTTTCGGAAGCTTGATTATTTCGATATGCAATTTAATTCATTCAAGGTTATAGGGGTTAGCGTCTAGGGTATAGTTGGCATTTGTGATGCTTCATAACTTCCCGTTCTTATTGATATTGTA
>JBIISM010000013.1:0-66393 GCA_044341025.1 Bacteroidia bacterium
CATCTCGACAAAAAAAACGCTCTTGAAAAGATCCTTCATCTATAAATGCCTAGCCTTTATTGCTTTCTTCTTGGTAAGCAATGGTTATGCTGATGGACTTCACTTAAACGCGTTTGTTTCTTTGAACGATGCTGAACCTGGTTCTGATCCTTCTCGTCTCACTTCTGCATTCGATTCTACCTTTTGCTCTGCTTGGGATATTTATTTGAATACTTGGGACACCGAAGTATTGAATCCCTATACCTACGATTACAGCAGTTTCAAACAACCAGTTAATATTGTTTTGGCTGCAGATTCTTTTGGTTTTGTGATGCCTATAACCAACGTTGTTACATCAACCTATGGTCCAAGACACGGCAGAGCGCACCAAGGGGTTGATTTAGATCTTGAAACTGGAGATACCGTGGTGTCGGCCTTCGACGGTGTGGTGCGTATGTCTCGATACTACGGCGGCTATGGCAATATGGTGGTGGTTCGTCACCACAATGGTTTGGAAACATTATATGGCCACTTATCAAAAGTATTGGTTGAGCCAGGGCAAAAAATTAAGGCTGGTGCTTTTGTTGGTTTAGGTGGAAATACGGGCCATAGTTTTGGCTCGCATCTGCATTTTGAAATTCGTTTCATGGGCCAACCAATTGATCCTTCAAAGTTTATTTCTTTCGATAATTTTTCTCTTCTTAACAACGATGTGCAAATTGACAGCACCACGTTTGACAACGGCAAATTGATTCACAAACAAAGACAAGCAGATGCTGAGTTTGCCGAGTCTCACTATAAGTCGGTTAAGAAGCCGGTTTCTAAGTTTCATGTTGTTCGCTCAGGTGAGACGCTTAGCTCTATTGCCCGCAAGCACAAGACCACTGTATCCAAACTTTGTAAAATGAACAAGATTCGTCCTACAAGCATTCTGAGTTTGGGCCGTAAATTGAAGGTGAAATAAGTTCGGATTTTAATTCTGAATGTTCTATTAACTTTTTCCAGTTACATTCTTATTTAATCCTTGATTTGTTTTCGGTGGCAAACTTTTCCCAACTGTTGGCTTTCTTATTGCTGCTGCCTGTTTTGGCGCCAAAACCCCTCGGATTGGCCTGAAAGATATGACACATTGCTGCCGCCAAGCCATCAGTGGCATCCAAATGTGTTGGCATGTCGTCAAATTTCAAGAGTCTTTGCAACATTTCTGCTACCGCTTCTTTGCTCGAATTTCCAGAACCTGTAATACTCAATTTTATTTTTCTTGGTTGGTATTCGTAAATCGGCATTTCACGCATCAAAGCGGCTGCAATTGCAACACCTTGAGCCCTCCCGAGTTTTAACATCGATTGCACATTTTTGCCATAAAAAGGCGCTTCAATGGCCAATTCATCGGGTTTGTAACTGTCTATCAATCCTGTAACCCGCTCGAAAATGTGCTTGAGCTTGATTGCATGGTCTTCCAACTTATCCAAACGGATAATGCCTATGCTGATTAAAGAAAATTCTTTTCCTTTTAAGCCAACTACACCATAACCCATTATATTTGTACCTGGGTCAATGCCCAAAACAATTCGGTCAAAATCCTCTAATTCCAATCGTTGCAACACAAGACAAAGATACATAAAAATGTCAATTGGCAATCTGTTTTCAAGCTTATTAAATGGTTGGTGCCATTTCTAATTGCCTTAATACTGTATAAGAAGTTCTATAAAAATGCAGGGGTTTCCTTCGAGTTTTTCTTTCTGCAATTCACTTCCCTGCCTTGGTATTGGTACCTTGTTTTAATCGGTTTTTCTTTGCTCAACTGGGGGCTTGAAATTCGAAAATGGCAATACTTAATTTGCAAAATAGAACTACAATCTTTTAAAGTGGCCAGTAAATCGGTGCTCTCTGGCATGGCGGTTTCTCAACTACTGCCTTTCAGAACAGGTGAGTTTTTAGGCCGCTTAGCGTTTGTAAACGATGACAATAAAATCAATGCGGGTATCTTGTCTATTGCCGGTAGTTTTACCCAGCTCTTGGTGACCTTGTTTTTCGGCACTTTGGCTTTTTTTCATATCCAACCATTAGAAATTCCTCTGTTTTTTGTTCTTTCGCTTATTGCCTTGATCGTGCTTTTGGGTATAGGATATCAATACATGCCTCAATTTGTTCCCATCAAAAAAAGTGCTTTTTTTACCGCCATACGCGAGGCTTTAGGGTTTTTAAAACGCAGCGACCGTCTTCGCTTAATTGGCTTTTCAAGTTTGCGCTACTTGCTTTTTGTTTTGCCCTATGCACTAATGGCACAATATTTTCAGGTTGGCGGATCGAGTGGTTTGTTGTTCTTAATGTGCTCGGTGTCTTGCATTTTTTTTCTACAAACGGTTTCTCCAAGTTTTATATTAACCGATTTGGCCATACGCATCAGCGTTCCTGCTTTGGTATTTTCCGGCTCATTTGATGCCAGTAATAACTTTGATTTTATGCCGGGTATGGTGATCTATGTGTTTAATATTCTTATACCAATGCTCATTGGTGCAGGTATTCTTTTGTCTTTGAAAATGAAAAAATAATGGGCTTTATTATCGGGGTATTTTTGATCGTATTTGTCTTACTTGCATTGATTGCTTGCATCTACACAGCTTTTATGTTTTGGTGTGCGGGTAGGTTTAGGATAGAACCTAAAATGGAACCGCTTAACCCCATTGTAGAAGGGCTATCTGTTTTAATTCCTTTTAGAAACGAAGCAGTGAATTTAAAAAATTGCTTAAATAGTTTTATCCAGCAAAAAAATATTTCGTTTCCATTTGAAATACTTTTAATAGACGATGGTTCTGAGGATGAAAGCGCTGCGGTTATTGCAGAATTCGCAGGCCGTTTACCCTTTCAATTTATTAACTCTAATGGAGTAGGGAAGAAGGCTGCCTTACAAACTGGAGTTGCAGCCGCACAATACAATATTGTTTATACTGTTGATGCCGATTGTGTTTTAGGTTCCAATACCCTAGCCTATATGGCAAGTACTTTTCAGGCTGAAAATTTAAATATGCTTTGCGGATTGGTCAATCTTGCGCCTGCTAAGGGTTTGTCTCAAAACTTGCAAGCCGCTGAATCTGCTGCTCTTGTAGGCATTAGTGCGGTGATGTTGAATTCAAGCAAACCGGCTACCTGTAACGGGGCTAATTTGATGTTTCGCAAGGACGTGTTTTTGCAATTGAAAGGCTATGAAAATTATAGGCATTTAAGCTCGGGCGATGACGATTTTTTGATGCATGCGTTTTTTAATCATAATGCAGAGGCCTGTCGATACGCCATGCATCCGGATGCGGTGGTAAGCACCAAACCTGAAGATTCAATAAGTACTTTCTTTGCTCAAAGAGCCCGTTGGGCCAGTAAGCGCAAGCACTACCTCTTTCCTTACAATAAGTATTTGTTTGCTTTAATGGGATTGAAATTCTTGACTTACTGGGCATTGCTTTTCTTTATGGTAATTAACTGTTTTTATTGGGGAAGCAGCACACCTTGGATTTTGTTCCTTTTGCTTTATGTGTCAGAACTTGCATTTGCAAAGCGCTTGGGCGAGGTCTTAAAGTTAAATTACCTTTCAATTTTTATCTTGCCTTTGTATCAGCTTTACTTACCCTTTGTATTGATTTATTCAAAAGTCTTCCGCATTCAATGGAAGGGTAGGATTATAGATGCGAAATAACTACTCAATAGTCGAAAACCCAAGCGCACTATTTAAAGTACTTGGCCTCTTCATACCCGCTTGCCTATTTTCGCAATAGGTACAGAAAAAAGGAAATACTATTGTGTTACTTAGTGTAAGGCCAAAATTAAGCAGGCCAATTTTGGAAATGCAAATGGGTGCGGTAAGGTTTAATTTAAAAGGTGAAACGTCCCTTTTTTGATGCGTGTAATTTTTTGACAGTCTCTGTATTTGATATAGTACATCAATAAATTATCACTACAAATTTCTCCATTGCTTAATTTCCCATCCCATGTTTCGCCGTTCTCAGATTGCCAAATCAATTCTCCCCAACGCGAATATATGCGTATTTCTGCATCAAATTTTAGGCTGTTATCGGGAAAACGGTCGTTCATTCCATCGTCATTTGGTGTAAAAGCATTGGGTATCCAAAAAATAAAATCACCATTTTTTTGCAACAACTCTATGGTGTCGCTTACCTCACAGGTATTGCTGTCTTTAATGCTTAAGGTGTATTTTCCAGGAGACTTAACAACGATGTTTTGCGTGGTTTCGCCAGTACTCCATAAATAGTTATTGGCAATTGGTCCTTGAATTAGATACCGCTCAAAATAACAAATGCTGTCGTCTTGCCCAATGTATATTGGTTTTGTGTTAAAATAATCAATTTCAATGCTGTCTGTTTTTAATGAACAAATATTATTTCTAACAGTATAGTTGCCCTTTGAATTGAACCATTTTATATGGCTGCTGTCTCCATCATTCCATAAAATGGATTGGTAGGTATAAGGAATGCGAACAGACTTTGTTGCATTTTTGCAGATGTTCATTTTGTCGGGCAAAACTTCAAAGGTTTCGTCGTAAAATTTAATTTCAAAGGTGTCGGAAATACTCTTGCATGGGCCAGTGAATTTAAAGCTGTAAATGCCTTGCTTTGAAAAAAATCTAATCTTAAATTGTCCAGTATCTCCCCAAGCAAACTTAGCACTTGGGTTATACTTGCTCATATTGTAAGCAGCGCCGTTTTTGGCGCAAACAATGGTGTCATTTGCTTTTACTTGCTCTAAAACCGGGTGGGCGCTCAAGCGCATGGTATCTGAATATTCGATGCATTGGGCCTGAAAGTTTATCCAGTATAATCCAGTATCTTTAAGTGAGCGAGTAGTCAATTTGCTGCCATCCTCCCATTTAATGATTTGGTATTTTGGATTCAGCGTTAATTGATAATTTATTGGCAAACAAAGCTGCGTATCTCGATAAATATCTAAATCTTGCTTTTGCTTGCGCTTCACGTCGACCTGAACGGTATCAAAACAAATGTTGCTGTCGTTGTCGATGATTTTTAAATAAAATTGTCGTGCATCGTTTAGAGCCATACTAACTGGATTGCCCATTTTGTTACCCCCGTTTATAAAATTGGCTGGCTGCCATTCATAGACATACCCTGTATTGCAAATTACCCCTAAGTTTCCGGGTATGTTTCCACCAAGTAAAACCCTTTCGCCTTCGCATATTAAAGTGTCTCTTCCAGCATCTGACAATAGCTTGCCTTGTCCAAAATATATGTCATCAATGGCAAAATCGTAACCCATAATGGTGGATGAAAAGGTTTCGAACTTGGCCGTTGCCGTTTTGCTTGTGCCTGAATTCCATGTTACCTTTATTTCTTTCCACACAAATGGCGTGTTGCTAATGGTTAAAACCGTTAGGATGTCATTGTTTATTTTTAAGCGGATTTGTGCAGGAGCCAGAGTTGGTTTGTTCATCGAACAATACCACATTGAAAAGGTGTAGGTGGTATTTTCTTCTACGGCTATATTTTGGTAAAAATCATAATCCCAGCCATTTTTATTGCGTGGGTCCACATACAAGTAATGGCCAAGCTGTGTGCCCAGTGTTTTGTCTGTTTTTACTTCATCGAGGTATAGGGGTTGAAAAGGCTTGTTGGCCCGCCATCTAAATACCGTATTGCCTGTAAATGGGGCAGGATTGCTTATGTTGTTAAGCGGATTGAGTTTTAAACAGGCATTGCTTGGTTTTTCAAAATTGCCATTCGACCATAAATTGACCATGCAGCTATTCTGAGCCAAAACGCCATTCAGAAATAAAAACAGTGAAAATATTAAAATCGGTCTCTGCATTTGCCAAGATAATTGCTATTTACAAAACAAACATAAGTCGAAATTGTGTGGTTTAGTGAATGGATTAGAAAAACAGATAAAGAATGGGGCCTACAACTGAATCATTTCTTCTCCTGGAAGCGTTGTTTTTTCTTGATAAAATACATGCTTACGGAGAACACGAATACAAGAAGCACCACGTACAATTTCCAATTGCTAAACCCACCGATTTTGTATTGAACCGTCGCTTCTATGCACGAAATAGCTGCTGCCATTAAATACAACACAATACCAACCTGTTTGCTGACCAAAGATTTTTTCTCCATTATTTCTCTTTTTTTGCCGAATCCTGAATGCTAATTACACCTCTTGGTTTTTTGATTACCCAATCGCTGAAATCTTGCTTGCTCTCCATGCCTTCTCCCGTTAATATTTCATTTTTGGTGGTAATGCGCACAAATTTATCGGTGTAAATAATTTGTTTTTTTTGGTCCCAAATTAATTTCTCGGTATTTAGTTTTTCGCCTTTGTTGTTCATTACCACAACATTTTGACTCACCTCAGTAATTTTTTGTGTTTGATATGAAATGCCTTTTTCAGCACTTAAATAACTTTCTGCTTTGCCTTCATCGTTGTAAAAATTGCCCGTTATGCCTTTGGGCATGCGCACAATGTCGTTGCCGTCTTTTTTGTATCCAATTAGTTGCTTTGCAAATATCTTGGCTTTCAATCTGCCGGAGTCGTTGTAATTGATGGTAACATTGCGCCCTTCTTGTGTAAACAACATCGTGTCTGCTTGCAGCATTTTGGCCACATTTTTAGAGGCATAATCACCACATGAACCGATTAAGATTGCCGCAAATAATAGGTACAACAGCTTGTTCATGTTTTTGATTTTTCTTTAGCAATTGATGCCAATAGCCTTAATAGAATTTTCTTTGTTTAAACCAATTGTCAGCCAAGGTAAATCCTATTGTTAATCTAAAAACATTTTCAGCCAACATGCCATTTAACGTATTGCCACGGTGTATGTATTCTGCGGTGAAATTGAACAGCGACTTCAATAAGATTTTATTTCTGCCATCAACATCTGTTCTGGTTTTTGGTATGCCAAATCCGAAACTAATGCCGTATTCTTTTAATGGAGTGATTTGACTTTTGTTGTCTTTGAAAAGGTAACCGGTGTTGAGCATTCTAAAACCAAAACGGTATTCTATTCTTGCTTTGCGTTTGCCTTTTGCCTTTACGCTTTCAGAAAAGTCGACATCTGGGTCGGGTCTGTAGGCGAAGCCCAAACTGATTTGTGAGCTATTGCCAAACGAGTCGTTGAACAAACTGCGGTCGATCTTCGACCACATATCGGTGCGGTAATCTGCAGCCACCATCCATAATTTATTAAACGTTGCACTAAAACCTGCCGATATGCTCATCGGTATATTGGTTTTCCCTTTCAGATTGTTCTCGTTTAAGATTGTGTCCTTTGCTGCAGTTGTATAATAGTTGCTGATATTTAGTACTTGTCTGTATTCATTGTAACGGATATTGGCTTGGTTGCTAATGGTGGCCCCGTACACAAAACGAACAGGATAACGGTAAGCTTTGTAAATCATTTTTCCGCCTTCTAGCACTGAATCTCGGCGAACAATGGTATCGCGGTTGCGCTCACCTTGCAGGCCCAAATCGAATTTAAACCCATTCAGTTGCGTGTTCTTGTCGTAATAGGTTGCGCGCGATTTTCCAGTATCGAATAGGTAATAGGTCTCGGTCGATCTGCTTTGCCCAAATAGAAATGAACTGTTTAGTCCTATCGATAAATTTGGCGTCAAATTAACCGCATTGATCAAATATAAACGGCTTAATCCTCCACGGTTTGAATAGTAATTTCCCAACTGACCATAGGTGGCATCTTTGGTTTTAAAGTAAGAAACATTAATGCTAGAATAAGGGGTAATGCCAAATGCAACGGCCCATAAGGTTCTGTATTCTTTGTATAATTTGTTTTCACTTTTTTTGGAGGAGCTGTCTTTTAAAACTTGTTTTTTGTAAACCGGAAAAGCCAAACCAAAATAGTTGATATTGCCATTGTAATTGGTCCTTGCGCTGCTGTCGGTGTATACTTTGCTGTATTGTGCTCTAAAACCAAAATCCAAAGAAACTTGTTTCATCGCACCCACCGAGGCCGGATTGGATAGAGAAATGGTTCTGCTGGTTCTTATGCCATTGCTGCTGCCGCCCAAGGCACGGCTAAAAGCATTTGAGTATTGCTCAATTTCGCCAAATCCACGGCTTGAGTATGGTGAACTGGTATTGTTTTGCGCATAAGTAATGCTGTAACAAATCAGGAAGAAACAGATGACTGCGTTTTTTTTATTTTTCATTCAGTAATAACAGGGCGTGTAAACCTTTAAGGACAAAGTTTTCGTTCGCAAATATCTTGTATTTAGATGGGATAACAAAATGGGAATGGTCGCCTCCACAGAGCACCGTTTGTAAATTCGGGTACTTTTCTGTGAAAGTTTGAATATAGCCTTCTATTTCATGCTGCATGCCCAACAGGACTCCATTTGCCATTGCTTCTTTGGTGTTGCTTCCCATGGTAAAATTGGCATCTTTTACGTCTACCAGAGGCAATCGACCTGTCATTTGGTGCATGGCTTTGAGGCGGAGGTCTATACCTGGAGAAATATTCCCTCCATAATAATTTAATTCTGGATCTAGAAAATCGATGGTCATGCAGGTGCCAATGTCAAATATCAAACATGCTTGATTTGGAAATTGAGTAGCCGCTGCTGCGAGCGCTGCAATGCGGTCGGCACCCAAGGTTTCCTTGCTTAAGTATTGGTTCTTAAATGGCAGTTTTGACAGATAACTTAAAGAATGTATTTCAAATCCTATAACTTCTTCGGTGCTGCCTTGGGCCACTGAAGAGACAATAACACTGTAGATGTTTTCTTGCTTAAGCCATTGGTAACATGAGCTTAAATCATTGAAATATTGTTTGTTCACCAATTCGCCTTCCGAACTGAATACTGCCGCTTTGATGCGGGTGTTTCCAATATCAATTACGCCTCTATGCATGAATTTTTTGTTTAATGCTTCCGTGAATATGGGCTTGAATGCTGCCGTCGTTGTGTTTTAGCAACAAACGGCCATCCCCATCGCAACCCATCACGATGCCCTCAAATGTACCATTTTGGGTCTTAAATTCTGTTTTTTCTTGATACGAAAGCAGAGCTTTGTCAAATTGTATGTTTATTTCTTCTTTCTGACCTGCTTGCAATAAAAGGTAATTGTGTTCTAGTGTTTCTAAAATCAGTTTTAAAATATGCTCACGTTCTATTGTGTTTCCAGTTATTTCACTCAAAGAGCTTGCATTTATTTCTGTTAGATGTTCAAATTTCTGATTCACATTGAGCCCAATCCCGGCAATGCTCCAATTAAGTTTGTTGCCAATAAAATTGTTCTCAATTAAAATGCCTGCTACTTTTCTGCGCTCAATTAAAATATCATTGGGCCATTTAATGTGCACTGTGTTTTGTGGTAAAAATGTTCTGAGTACAGAGTAAATGCTCACGGCAATGGTCTTATTGAGGCTAAACAGATCGACACTAAAATTAGTGCTAGGTTTTAGAACGATGCTAAACAATAAGTTTTCAAAAGCTTCACTGATCCATGTATTTTTGCTTTGTCCACGCCCTTTCCCTTGAAACTCAGCCACCACCACAGTGCCGTCTTTAGCCATATTTTGCTTCATTAATTCAATGGCAAATGTGTTGGTCGAATCCACTTGGTTAAAATAAATAATATTTTGACCGATAAATTGGGTATTTGGTTTTACTTTTGCAAACACAACTAAAGCTATACAATTAAAGATACAAGGTTAATGCCAAAAAAGAAATCCGCCAAAATTGATTTAAAAGATGCCATCATTATTGGCATGCTTGAAAAAAAAGCCAACGACATAACAGTTTTAGACCTTAGGAAGTTAAAAACTTCTATGGCCGATTACTTTATTGTTTGTCATGGTAACAGCGACAAACAAGTTAGTGCCATCGCTGATAGTGTTGAAGAACAAACTAAAAAACTAGCAGGCGAACGCGCTTGGCATGTTGAAGGTTCTGAACTTAACGAATGGGTATTGCTCGATTATTTCGATATCGTTGTGCATGTATTCATAGATGAGAAACGTGCTTTCTATGGAATAGAAGATTTATGGAGCGATGCAGAGATTACCATCATTAAAGATGAAAAAGACCATAAAATAGGTTCTGCTTCAAACAAAGATGAGCCTGCTGCCAAACCAGTAAAGGCAAAAGCAAAATCTGCTAAAAAGGAAACTACAGCTGCTCCAAAAGTAAAAGTAAAAGCAGTTTCCAAGGAAACATCTTCTGCTCCAAAAGCGAAAGCAAAGGCAAAAAAGCCTGCTGCAAAAACAGCTAAAACGCCGGCAAAAACAGCTAAAAAGTAAATTTTATATTTTTTTTAAAATATAATTTGCAAAAGTCCGATTTATATCTATTTTTGCAGTCCCTAAAAACGAAAAAGGTCTTGTACTTCAAGTAGTTTAAAAGGAAAAGGGAGCTTAGCTCTCCCGATAGCTATCGGGAGGTTCAGATCAAAACCTTTAACAGTTCATAAAAAAGGGAGCTTAGCTCAGCTGGTTCAGAGCATCTGCCTTACAAGCAGAGGGTCACTGGTTCGAACCCAGTAGCTCCCACTTAGAGAACAAAGGGTTTCAGTCGTTTTAAGATTGAAACCCTTTTTTCATTTGCACATAATTTGCACAAATTCCTTCCGAAAACGGCTTTATTTAATTAGGTTTGAGTTATTCTCTTTAATGAATCAAATTTTAAAATAAAGACTTAAATCTATTTTTTAAAAATTACAATTAAAAATCAATTAGGTTTGTAAACAAAATACTTAATCATGAAACTTAAAAATCACTTTAACTTACTATTGGCTATTACTTTAATGTTTTCTATTTACTCTTGTAGTGGCAATAAAAACAATAACCAAACATCAACTAATGGGCAAGACTCTGTCATAGAGAAAGAGTGTGAGGCCTATTTAATCAATACACTTGATGACCCAAGCTCGTATCAAAGAATTTCAGTTAGTTTAGTTGATACGATTTATAAACTTCAAGACTTAGAAGATAACTTAGATATTTATTATCGGGAGGCTTACCAAATTGAAAAAGATTTGTCGCCGAAATCAGAAATCTTGGAAAAACAAAATAAAAGAGATTCAGTCTTAAAATTAATTGAATCAATAAAAGCAAACCCAGCCCGAAATGAAATATTGCACTATGTATACACATTAAGATACAGGGCAAAAAATAAAATGGGGGCATTGGTAAAAGGGGCATCTGTGATTTATTATACTCCAACTGAAAAAGAAGGTTCTAAGTTTTTTATTTATTTAAACGAATAGTTATTAAGCCTTATGAATATTCGTTGACAATTTCATTTTGACCGTAATTTATTTGGAATAGATTTTATTTAACTTCTCAATAATTAAATGTTTTTGCTCTGTATCTCCAATTTTGGCATCATTTCTAACCGCAGGGACAATTATTTTGTCGTTATCTAAAAACTTTAAACCAATCCCATAGTACTGACACATTTTCATTAATCTACCTGCTCTTGCATCTGTATTAGGTTTATAACAAAAGAAAAAAACATAGTCTGAAAATAATTTATAACCGCAGCATTGCGCAAATCCAATCAATTCTGACTCGTTATCAATTTTATGTTTGACTTCAACAGAAACAACTAAGGCATGATTGCCTTGGATATTGATTCCGATTATATCAGGATTTGAGAACTTTCCTTGTCCATAAGCAATGGCACCACCATTAACCATGTAACGAAAATTGACACCATCCAATGAGTAATTGTTTAACCATTCTTTTACTTCTGGATATAAATCCTTTTCAAGAATTTTTTCCTGATGTATCTCAGCTAATAATTCCTTCTCTTGAGTTTTTAATATTTTTTTTGGTTTCAGATTTGGTGTTGAATTTGAGATTTCAAACCAATAATGCTTTATACCCTTAATTGCTTTGCATTTGATTTTATCAGCCTCATACTTTCTCAAACTATTAACTGTCCGCAAAATACTATTTCGGTGAATGCCTTTTCCTCGTCTTCTCCCTATGTTTATTTCAGTAAAAATTTCGGTGACTGTTTTTGCATTATTCCGATTTAATTTGACCAAAAACTCTGCAATTGTTTCAGCGCCATCTGAGAGGAGTGCAATACTTCTAAACTCAATATTACCAATAAGTACTTTTTTTACCATATTTGTTTATGAAATTTAGAACTATATGATATAAAGTTGTGCTGAATCAACTAATTGCCTCTTAATAGCAACAATACTATCAATACTTGTGACTTCGATTTTTTGCCCACCATTAATTTCTATAAAGTGCTTGTTTTTAGCACTGGTAATTTTACATATTGTTTTCTTGTTATTGTCATCAACCAAAATGTTGAAACTGTTCTTTTGGTCTCGATAAGATATTCTTGAAGAATCGAACTTCTTCAAAGAATTTATTAATAATGTCTTTACTGTGTGGTAAATTTTCAATTCTTCAGCTGTAGTAATAACAATACTTCCATTTTTAGATTCTTCTTCAATGACTTTAGGCAATGCATTTTGAATAGCATTAGAATTGATTAGATTTTTAATTTTGGTTTTAATTGTATCTGTCATTCTTTGCCCTTCCATCCTCGAGAAAATTGCTTTAATAAATCCTTCTGAGGGGTCTGAAAGTTCTGAAGCCAATGCATCTGCAAATCCTTCTAAGAAATAAAAAACTTGGGCCTCTTCATAAAGCTCTTTTAAATCAATGTTATTCTTGTGTAATTTTGATAAGTTATCTAACAAATCATCATTAATTTCTTTAAAATCTAAAACTAAAAAAGGAACTTCATACAATTTCATCTCTTTCTTAGCTTCGTTAGGAAAATAAATTCTCCATTCTAAACCATTTGTTAAAATTCCAAATTTTGAATTTTGGGTATTAATAAAATAATTATTTAACTGAGAGGCTTCTTTATCGGTTAACTTCTTCCCATGTGTTTTGCATTCTACTATAACCTCAGGTATTTTACCTTTTACAATCAAACCTATGTCAGCTTTATCATTTTTCTTACCCCATCCAGCATTAATTTCAGTTGCCTGATCATCGATACGACTATATCCTAGTATTTCTAAAATTGGTTCAATCACAACATGACGAGTTTGTGCTTCATTAGTGCATCGTTCATCTAATCTAGATAAGTCAAACTTCGACATAGACTTCTTTATTGCATTTACGATTTGTTTGTTAACTGGCATATGATTCTATTTTGGGGTAAAGGTATTTATTTTTATATCATTTTTTAAATTAAAATTTAGATGTTAACAGATGAAATATCCGCTAATTCATTAAATCACAACAAAGTGCTGTTTTTTGGATGATAAGAATTACTTTTGAAACTATTACTTACGTCTATTAGGTTTTTAAATTTATTATTAATGAATAAAATACTTCACACTTATTTTTTTGGCTATCTTTCATATCGGTACAGGAGACTTATAAGGTCATTATCAATTATTTTACTTGTTTTCACAATTATTATTGTCTTAATTAATATTTATCAACTTCATAACGATAAACAAATTAATTTTATTTACGAGAGATATGTCTCAACAGAATATGCTTCTCAAGACTTTTATACAACTTCTATTGGGAATGAGCGCACAAAATCATATTTAGTCAATAAATATGGTGATGAAGGATTTCAAAACCAAATAGATAATGGAATACTAACAAAGATGCAAAGTTGCATAAGACCAGACAAGGAATTTACTAAAAATGAATTTATAAATTCCTTGCCAACAAACAATGCACTTGGTTGCATTGCCTTTGCGATTGGGAAACAAGAAAATATGGAAGGAATTAACAATTACAGAAATGCAGATGATTTTATATTAAAAGGTTTAAAAATTCGTTATTTTAATACGCCCTTTCCATTGGTACTATCAATCTTTATATATTGCATTTTAATTTGTGTGATTAGTTATTTGATAGAACCTTTTATACTTGAGAAAAGAAATAAAGTAGATGATTTAGGTTCAATCAAAAACAGTGAAAGTGCTTACAATGAACCCAAAAATTTCTTTAAAAATATTATAATTAAAAATGATAACGTAAAGTTTGCTCAAGCTAGGTTTGACGAAAAAGGACCTAAAAAGAAATCAAGATTTGATAATTATTTTACCTTCAATAATGAATACTTGAGCGGGACAAATTTCTGGATTAGGATGTTTGTAGGATGGTTAACGCTTGTAATATTCGGATTAGGGTTCTATATAATGCTAACAACAACCTACAAAAGGGCACAATCATTAGGCCTTAGTAAAGTCTTAGCAATAACATCTTGCATATATATTCCCATTATGAATATTTTAACATTTTTGCTAATAAGAACTGATGATTCTGAAGTGAATTTATTAAAAGCAGTTATACTTGGTATTCCTTTTGCGTATTTTTATTTTAAAAATGGCAAAAAAAAGTAAGTCTTTTTTAAATATAAAACAGCTGATAAATTAATTAAATTCAATAGTAAATTAACTTAACTTTGATTATGAAATGGTTTAAAATAGGAGAGTATTTTAATGGGATTAAATTCTTGAAAATAAACAACATTAGAAAGAAAATCGCATTTGAAATAATTATATTAATATTCACATCTCTAGTTTGCTCACTTATTTATTTGATTGGAGACTACTCAGAACATAAAAAAATAGCAAATCATGAAAGTAAGGTAGAAACAATAAAAATAGAAATTGATTCCTTAAAAAGTTATTATTATTTCAGGCGTGTATACTCTTGGTTAGATCAAAATGGCCATATAAGTGATTATACATATAATTCATTTAAGAAAAATATTCTCAAGGACAATGATTCCTCATTTAGAAAAGATATTTATTATATAATATGCAGATCGGATCCAAGTTATAAAAATGAGTTTACATTTGAAGACTTTATCAATACATTGGAGGTCGATTCAATTGAACAAATAGATGAAGTCGATGAGCAGATTATAGCATTAGAAAAACAAAGTGAATTTCTTAATCAACATCCAACTGAATATAATGACAGCTATGAATACCTAATTGGTATAATATTTTTCATTTGCTACCCTTTGCGATTTATTTATTATTTATTGAAATGGGCTTTCAAAACTCTAAAAGAGGAAGAAACAGCATCTAATACAAACCCAATAAAAAACAATACCCTTCTAATTGATGAATGCAAATCAATAGATGAAAAACCAAACAATTTAAGCAGCTATAAAAAAGAAATATCGCCATCAAAAAGTCGCCAGCACAAAATGGAGAAAAAAGGATATAAAATTAGACTAAAAAAATATTTTACTAATAGCGACGAATATATTAACGGAAATCAGTTCTGGATGAGATCGTTCCTGGGCGCTATCACAATCCCTCTGTTTGGATTGGGCTTGTATTTAATATTTTTAGCAGCTTATAAAAGATGCAAGTCAGTTGGATTTGACAAAACCGTATCAAAAATATGCTCACATCTTTTAGTGCTAGTAAGCATAATTTCACCTTTTCTTCCATTGGTTTTACCTAAGATATATAATTACTCCTTTGAGGAAGTGTTATTCGTTGAGTTTTTACTTAGTTTACCTTTTGTCTATTTACACTTAACAAATGGTGCGAGAAAGTAATTAAATTGGATATCACCTAAAAGTTTTATGTTTGGAGAAATATTTTCAACTTGAATGCGATAGCTAAGACAATAAAAAATAGATAATGCCAGGAAGATTAACCACAAGGGGCTTTTTAGAAAGAGCAAAATTAGTTCATGGAGATAAGTACGATTATAGTAAAATAACTTATTTGTTTGAATCGGATAAGATTACTATTTTCTGCATAAAACATCAAATAGATTTTCAGCAATCCGTTCAAAAACATTTAGCTGGGCAAGGTTGTAGAAAATGCTTTTCTGAAGCAAACGGAGATAGATGTCGAACCAGTGTGGTTGAATTTGTTAAGAAAGCAAAAGCTATTCATGGAGACAAATACAACTATGATGGAATAGATTATAAAAACAACAACACAAACATAAAGATTAATTGCCCATTACATGGCGATTTTTTCCAAACACCCGGTAATCATACGCACAAGACTAATCCGCAAGGTTGTTCTGAATGCAGCGGCAGAACAAATTGGACTCAGGAAAAGTTTATTAGTAAGGCAAGAGAAGTTCATGAAGGTCAATACAATTATGACAAGGTTAAATTTATTAATACTACCCAAAAAGTTAATATTCATTGCCCTAAACATGGTATTTTTCCACAAACACCCAGCAAGCATCTAAGTGGACAGAAATGCCCAAAATGTGCTAGTAATTTTAGAGGGACGACTGAAAGTTTTATTGCAAAAGCAATAGAAATTCATGGAGAAAAATATTCATATGATAATACAAAATATATCAGTAATCATGAAAATGTATTTATAACCTGCCCAATTCATGGAGATTTCGAGCAATCACCAGCAAATCATACACATAAGTCAAATCCCCAAGGCTGCCGAAAGTGTGCTGGACGCTATCCATTAAACACTTCTGAATTTATATTAAGAGCCAATGAGAAACACGATTATTATTATGACTACAGTAAAGTTGTATATGAAAGTATGACCTCAAAAGTTATAATACTTTGTCCTTTTCATGGCGAATTTAATCAACAATCAAGCGTTCATTTGCAAGGTAGTGGTTGTCAAAAATGCAGGTTGCCAAAGGGAGAACAGAAGATCCAAAAAGCCCTAAAAGAATTTGATGTACAATTTGAACAACAATATTCTTTTCCAGATTGTAGAAATAAAAATCCTTTGCCTTTTGACTTCTTAGTCAGAATTGGAGAAAACCGGTTTTTAATTGAATTTAATGGAGAACAACACTATCGGCCTGTTAAATTTGGTGGGGGAGATGATAAAGGTGCTGATGAAACATTTGAAGAAGTAAAAAGGAGAGATGCAATTAAGTTGGAATATGCTAAGAAAAATAGAATCCCCTTATTGATAATAAAACAAGATGAAGCTAACAAGATTTCAGAGATTATTAAAGGTTTTTTAAACTTATAATGGAGTAAAATAAATCAAAGCATAAAGCAGAACCTTTTTGATATAATTGGGTTCGTGCAAGTTACTTACCGTTATTTGTTAAATTAAATATCTATAAAAAGTGGCTTTTCAGTATTGCCCCCCCATTTCAGCAAATGGGAATTAAGAACAGTTGCCATCTCTAAGGTGTTATCATAATCATTTAAAAATATACCTATGAAGGGGTTGCAGGATTGAACAACTATTAAATATTGGGCTGGGGTTAATATATTGCTTTCCCCCAATTTAATAAGTTCTTTAATGCTGTTTACTTTTAGTTTAGTTTCTTTGTTTTCCATTATCATAAAGGGTTTATATCGTCTGAATATTTAACAATTACTTCAATCGGCTTAAATTGTTCTTTATCTTCAATTGTGTTCCTGTCTGTCATTCCTAATTTGTTTTTAGCATAGAATATACCTTTGCCCTCATTTGCGACAATATCAATCGAAAGTGCATCAAATATACCCTCAATGTTTTTTATAGTGTGCATCACGGTTTCGTCTTCACTTCTTAACCAGTTGTAATAAGTAGACCTGCACAATGTCGGCTTTTCTTTTACAATGGGTGAACGGCTGGGGGTGGCTCGGTGGCTTCAGGTACAGGCAGGGCAAACTCTTTGTAATCGAATTTTATTAAATAGTCGGCAAGGTCAAACCCTTGTTTCTTTTCGGCTTCGGTTGCTTTTCGTTCCAATAAATCGGAAACGGTAAAATTCGCAAGGTGTGAAAGTTCCTTTGCCTTGCTGCTCCATTTATCAAACCCGTTGAGGTCGGGAAATAGTATAACCGTTCGCCCTTTTAATACGCCACACTTTTCAGCGTTCAGGTTGGTAAGGCTGCCAACTGCAACCCAAATAAATTGGGGTAAATAAACGCTGGCAATTATAGCCGTTTTTTCGCTTTCAACTATTGCAACGGGTTTTGTTTTATCATTTAACAAGTGTTCCCCAAACAAACATTGCCTTAACTCAAATTCAGGCTGTTTAAGGGCTTTATGCACCCAGTACACAGGTATTTCAAGGTTCTTAACTCTTTTGCCTGTGGTGGGGCTGTAAAGTATAATTTTACCCGTTCTTACTTTGCCCTGTTTATCTATTTGCCAAAATACCGTTGCCCCGTTCAAATGTTTTGAGGTGGCAATAAAATAACGGCTTAGCAGTTGGCTGGCAACCTCAACCCCGAACAGGTTAATAAGGAACTGTATAAAATAGTTTGTTTCGTGTGCTTTTAGGCTGGCTTTAAATACCTCAAACAAATTAAACAACGGAATACCGAACAAATTTACGATGCTGAAAATGTTTGTGTTTGTCAAATTGATAAGCCTCATAATTTCTTACTATTTGAGTTTGTTAATTATGGCAAGGAATGGGAACACCTGAAACAGCATACCGAAAAGGATAAAGATAATCTGAACGAAAAGGTAAGCGAACTAAAGCAAAAAGGGCGAAGCCTTCGGGAAATAGGGGCTGAACTGGGTATTTCTCACACTAAAGCAGGTAGAATTTTAAAGGACTGTAACGCACTGTAACAACTGTAACACCCTGTTACAAGTGTTACACCTGTTACACTAAAAAGGTAAATAAATGAATGAACATAAATACATATTAGAACCATACAAAGGAATGAATACCCGTTACCGTTGCCCCAGTTGTCAGCAAAGGGATAAAACCTTTTCGCTTTATATTGATAGGGAAACAGGCGAGCACATAAACTCCACCGTTGGCAGGTGCAACCGTGAGAGTAATTGCGGGCACCATTACACCCCGAAACAATATTTTAAGGATAACGATATTTCATTTGATACACCCAAAGTATACAAGCCCCGAACTGCTCCAATCATACAAAAAGTCGGGTGTTCTTTTTTGTTATACTGCAATACTCGCAAATTCGTTGTACCTCAATTTTTGAACTCATTTTATATCTTTAAATATCTTTAAAGTGCAAAATAAAAAGGGATTAACCCTGTTTTTTGTACCTCGACTGCCTTAAGGTACAACGAAGGTACAAATATTCCATAAATAAACAACTATTACAGCAAAATAACCATATATTTGAAAGCATTAAAAAAGCCCTGAATTATAGGGCTTTATATAGGTTTTATATTGGTTTTGTGGGTGTTTCTTTTGGGGTAATTACTTTCCAATTCAGAAAGTAATAAATACTGATTTTTAGTTAGTTATAATTACGAGGTACAAATAGGGTACAAAAAAACCCCTTTCTGAAATCATATCTCTGTTGTGAATTGGTTTTATTTTCTATCTTTGACATAGTTGAGCATTAATTTATTTGGAAAACAATATAAAACAGTAAATTCTTTTTATATTTGTCACCAATAAAGATTAATATGAATTTAAAACATCTACTAACAATTACAATTGCTGCATTGTTTTTAATGATTGCCGGCTCCTCTTCCGTAGTAAAGCTTCAAATGTTGCCTTCTCAGAAATTAGACGCAATAGTTAAAACAGTTCCAATAATAAAAACTACAACAAAGGATTTAGTCTTTTGTGTCTTACAAAATGAATTTTCAACTGAAGGTACTCAATCAGAAATTGAGAATATCCTTAGTAACAATGGTATAAGTGTAGTAGATATTAAAAATGCTCAACAAATTTATCAGGAACAAATTTTAAATAAAAATAGCCAAAAGACAACAATCGATTATTACATATATATTGAAGAGGATAAAATAATTAACACTAATAACGAAGGGGATAATAAAAACTATTATTACCAGCTAATTGATGCAAAAAATTTTAAAGTAGTATTTGCTTCAAAGATAAACACTATTTCTTTTGAAAATTTCATGGAACCGTTCAATGGTGGTTCTAAAAAGATTGATTTGTCTTTTATTCAGTTTTACAAAACAAAAGCTTATTTAAAATATAATGAACTAATTGATTTAAAAAAAGATGATGAAATTTTAAAACAATCAGAAGTATTAATATCGGAAGGTAAATCGAAGTCATTTCCTGAAAATACAAAATCGAAAGTTAAAGAAAGTTATTATTTAGATCAATATGCAATTTGTCTAAACCTTGCAACGCAATATTTACTAAACAAAGAATTTAGTAAATGTAATGAAGCTTCTAAGTTAGCCGTTACAATAGGTGAAAAAGTTACAAGATTATACAACAAAGAGACAGCTTATCTTGAAAAATTGAAAAAAAGTTCTTATATATATGAGACTGCTATTCAAGATTCTATTTATAGTTCAATTCAAAATTTAAGCGGAACTAAAAAATCTATCAATATTAGTAATGATTACAAAAATCCAGGTTACCAAATTGATAATAATGGTAGGATAAAAAAACTTTTATATTCAAATGCTGTTGTAACTTTATTTAAAACAAATCATAACATTTTAGATATTTATGAACGGGAAATGGTTGATGATATACTAAATACAAACACAGAAGTTACACAAAAAGCAAAAGGTAATACTTCAGGTGCTGATTATTTATTATCTATAACTCAAAATTCTTGGTCTATTCCAAGGGCAACTATAGAATATAAAAGTGAAAAAACTACAAATCGTGCAGGTGAACCAACTGTTGTTAGTTATAAAGTATTTAATTATGATATTAATTGTAAAATAACGGTTAAAATCACAAACAATAATAATGCAATCATTATTGGTTCAACTTCATTAGATTACTCCCAAAAGGGTTCATATAGAGAAGAGCAATTTTTTTCCAATTCGGCAATATTTAATGGGTTATTTGATGATGGTAAATTAAATAGTTTTTTCTCTAAAACCGTTAAATGGTAAAAATAAATTTAACTATTTTTTTAAAAGTTATATTTGTTTTTTCTTTGTTAGGAGTTCCTTTAATTTTAGGGGTAATAATTTATCAAAATATTTATTGCATTAATTCTGGTATTGCTGATTATTTGCCAGACGCATTGTGGTCATGTTCATTATCGTTAGTCATATTAAAATTATGGAGCTGGAGATTAGACTTATATAATATCAGTATAATTATATTTACACCAATTTTATTTGAGTTTTTACAGTACATAAATGTGTTTGAAGGCACAGCAGATATATTAGATATTGTTGTTTATTTGATTTCAATTTTTATTACAATTTTATTTGTGTCAGTTTTTAAGAAATTGAGAAAAGAAAAATGATTACATACGATAATTTTCTAGAAGACATATCGAAATTTTATTTCACTTACTTCGTTGGTAAGGAATGGGAACACTTGAAACAGCATACCGAAAAGGACAAAGAAAACCAAAACGAAAAGGTAAGCGAATTAAGGCAGCAAGGGAAAAGTTATAGGGAAATAGCGTTTGAAGATAGGATGCTTTGTGCAGCACCGATTTAGAATTAATAAATACTTCGCTTACATTATCTTTTGAAGATTCAATCCAATATCCATTTATTTCGTTTTGCATTGTAATAGTATAATGCACAAAGAACGAAAAGAATTTTATTAGTTGTTAGCTTTTTAAGTTATAAATCAATTTCAGAATCTATGAAGATTGGTTTATCAAGGCTCGTTCCCCATTTTGACAGGTGCAATTTAAGTACATTTGCCATATAGAAGGTGTTAGCATAGTCGTTCAAAAAAATTCCTATGAAGGGGTTGCACGATTGAACAACTATTAAATATTGGGCTGGGGTTAATATATTGCTTTCCCCCAATTTAATAAGTTCTTTAATGCTATTTACTTTTAGTTTAGTTTCTTTGTTTTCCATTATCATAAAGGGTTTATATCGTTTGAATATTTAACTATTACTTCAATCGGCTTAAATTGTTCTTTCTCTTCAATAGTTGCTTTGTCTGTCATTCCTAATTTGTTTTTAGCATAGAATATACCTTTGCCCTCATTTGCGACAATATCAATCGAAAGTGCATCAAATATACCCTCAATGTTTTTTATAGTGTGCATTACCGTTTCGTTTTCACTTCTTAACCAGTTGTAATAAGTTGACCTGCACAATGTCGGCTTTTCTTTTAAAGGCAGCCATATTTTAAGAAAGTATGCAATTGTTGGCAAATGCCTGTCAGATATTAGAACAACCTTACCGCTTGCTGTTGGGTGTTCTTTTTTATGGTTTAAACATTCTTTTATGTATTCCCATGCAAAAAGTTCTAATTGTTCTGGTGTTATTTCGTGTCTTAAAGTCATTTTTGTTTTAATTGATTTTACCTTTGAATTATTAAAAGCACCATGCATCAAAAACTTTTGATGTACTATCTTTAAATATCTTTATTAAATACCTTTATTATATATCTTTATAATGATACATTGTTTAAGATGTTGTTCTTTTGTTGTTCAATTGTTCTTTTATGGTTGCCTCAATTGTTGTAGTTATAATTTGTTGCTTCCACTTTTTATAGTTCTCAATGCTATTTTTAGCTTTAATATTTTCAGCATGTTCAACTAATTTTTGTAGTGGATATTTTTTGTTAATAGAAACCCAAATGCCTCGAGTACGATTAGAATAAATATTTACATTCCAATTCAATTGCAGAATGTCTAAGAGTTTTTCCCAGTGGTGTCGCTTTTCATATTTGCTTTTTAATTCATCGTTTTTAATATCTGAAAACATACGATTAAGAATTAATCCCTTATTTATTTTTGCAAATGATTTAATGCCAATAATTGAATTGATTGAAACAAATGCCAACAGTTGAATAATTTCAAATTCATGTCTATTAGAATCTCTATAATCAAATAACAAGTGTGTTCCTATCATTGGCATTATCTCTTTAGGCTTTATTTGCATTTTAATGCATTTTGCAGTGTTTTTTATTGTAGGGATGTCGCCGCTCAGATTCAGGAGCTTTAGAGCTTGTTTAATGCGGTAAAATTCAATACACAATGATTCAAACAATGAATCAACTTCAAACAAGTTTAACAACTCATTTATTTCATCTTCTGGGTTGAAATTTTCGTCACTGAATCCATTATAATCGTCGTCTTTTCCAAAATATTCAAATTCTTGTTTTTTTAATTTTTTAATAATATCTGAATCCAAATTTCCTCTGTAATTATTATAACATATTTGCCTTGCAACATTGTTTAAATCATATTCAATAGCCATTGCATAACGGTAAATCCCATAATTTAAAATATTATTTATTGATTCAACTTTGTTTTCTAAGATATCATGCAATAAAAACAGTGGGAATTGAACATATTTTCTAGGCAAAGATTTTTCAATAGTTAAATTATTAGCCACAATTACAACTCCCCCCATATAAGCAAATTAAAATAGCAAGTGTTTCAGGCTCTATAGAGAGCTTTGATGATAGTTTCTTTAGTGTTGCGATTGAGATGTTAGACAAGTGTTTCACAGTGTCTAATAATGCAAATAAATCCGTTTTGTTTCCCATACTATAATATCTTTGTATTAGTATAATTTGGAAGTACTTTCTACTTTTTTCAATCCATCGAGTGTTGCCTTTGCAATTTCTGAATTTGTTTCTCTTCTCCCAGACTTTAAATAGTCCATCAATTCAGATTCGACAAAATAAAGTCGGTTGTTTTGTTTTAAACATGGTAATTCCCTTTTACTGACTTTAGAATAAATAGTTGGGACACTTAGATTTAAGAAACTTCCTGCTTGTTTAATCGTCAATAAATTATCTTTATTGTTAGTCAGGTTTTTTTCACTTGATAATAGGTTTTCTATAGTTTCAAGTTTTTGGAATAGAATGCTTACCATCTCGGGAAGCATATCAAAGGAAATTTTATTGTTTGGTGTCATTACTAAGATTATATTGTTTTAGTATGCGAATACAATGTTCTCTTAATAATTGTTGATAATTGACTTGTTTTTATTCCGTATAGTTTTGTTTAAGTGTGTTTTTTATGGGGTTTAAGCAATTTTTATTGATATTAAAATTGTGAATAATTTTAAAAGCTAATTAATTTTTTAGCATTATCTTTTTTAAGTTCATCTGGGAATTTCGCAATATAGTTTTCAGTGGTTTTAAGGTTGCTATGGTTCAAAGCTTCTTTAACATATTCAGAACCAAAGCCCATTCTAATCGCTCTGGTTGCAAATGAATGTCGAGCCCAATATGATGAAATCTTCTCTTCAACGCCAAGACTTAAAGCATATTTTTTAAAATGTTGATTTACAAAACGGGTAAAGTTTTGTGTTTTGGTTCTTTGTATCTCATTTGATTGGCTAATATCTAAAATTGGAAATATGTAGTTTTTGTCGCTTCTGTCTCTATTCCCATATTGTTCAATGACTTGTTTTGCAAAGTCAGTTAAATAAACTTTTACGGGCTTCAACTTGTCTTTTTTTGTCCTAATTGTTTTAGCTCTGTAAAATGTAAACATGTCACTCTGCATGTCTTTATATTTCAAGTTTAAAATGTCTTTCATGTTTATTCCATTGCATATGTATGAGAAAAACCAAAATGCCTTAGCTTTTTCTTGTTCTGTAGTTAATGGGTTGCCTTCAAAAAGTATTTTAAGCTGATTATCTGTCAAAGCCCTGTTTGAATTTTCAGCCGATGGCGGCGTGTAAAGATTTCTATCTTCACTCCCAAAGGGATAAATTGATTTATCGATTGTATTATCATTAATAGCTTTGTTGAAAATAGTTCTTAATGCCCTAACATACATTGAAACTGTTGTCCTACTTCTCTTTAAATCATTCAACATGAATCTTTCATAATCCTCTAAGAAGTCTTTGTTTATATCATGGAATGATATTTTCAGGATTTCTTTGTTACTTGTTGACCTAATGAAATTAATAATTGACTTTAAACTCAAACTGTAATTTGAAGCAGTTGAAATTTGACCGTTTTTTTGTAGCTTTTTGATTGCAAGTTCATAATGCTCAATAACATTTTCCTTATCAAACTTAATCCCAAACATGGTTTTTTCAAAAACTTCAATATTAAAGGGTTTAATTTCCTTTGCTATTGTTATTGCTTCGTGTTCAATCGTCTTAAGTTTAAATTGCAATTCTTTAAATTCATTTTTGGGCTTTTGTGTTTCCCAAACTCTTGAAAATTCATCTTCAGTCATGTTAAAGCCAATATTGAAATATTTTCGCTCAGTGGTCTGTAATAAATACACTTTAAGTTTTACTGGATATTTACCTTCCTTCAAAGCTCTTCTTGTATCTAAGTAGATTGAAATTGCAAATTCTTCTTTCATTTTTAATCTTTTAAGTTATTACAAAGATAAGCATTTGCACATAATTTGCACAAAAAATAACAAATTTGCACAAAAATAAACATAATAAAACATAGTAGGCATATTTTAAAACTCTATATTTGTAAAGGGTTTGCGCACTAATGCAAAGTTAAGATATATCGTTTGCATCTGCCTTACAAGCAGAGGGTCACTGGTTCGAACCCAGTAGCTCCCACTGATAAGAGAGTGAATGTGAAAGCGAATGCGGAAACTTCACTCTCTTTTTTCATTCACACTCATTCTCACATTCGCTCTAAAAACTCTCTAATTTCAATTTGTACATTTTTGAATTATTGCTTAATTTTACTATTATGTGTTATTTTTATATACTTTATTCAAACATGCTTGACAAATACTACATAGGTCATACTTGTGATGTGTTAAATACCACCTTCGCCAAGCGCCAAACCGTTACTTGTCCGAAACCATTATAAGTGAAATAAATTTGTAAGAATCATTTTAATGTAGTTACTTTGTAATTACATTAAAATTTAGACAATGGATATTCCTTTAATCTCAATTGGAAACTCAAAAGGTATTAGACTTTCCAAAACAATACTTGAAAAATATAATATTCAAGATACTGTCGAATTAATATTTGAAAAAGGTTTTATTATTTTAAAACCGAAGACTTCAGCTAGAAATGGTTGGGAGAAGTCTTTTAAGAAAATGCACGAAAATGGAGATGACAACCAATTAATGGCAGACGTATTTAATGACGAAAGTTTTGAAGAATGGAAATAAAACAGTATGAAATTGTTTTGGTTAATCTTGACCCTACAATCGGCAGTGAAATGAAAAAGACTCGCCCATGCGTTGTAATTTCTCCCAACGAAATGAATAAATATTTGCAGACAATTGTTATTGCCCCTATGACAAGCAATTCTAAAAGTTATCCGACAAGAGTTGCAGTTAAACATAATAAAACAAAAGGCTGGGTTGTTCTTGATCAAATAAGAACTATTGACAGACAACGTATTGTGAAAATTCTTGATAAACTTTCCGAAAAAGATATTGATGAAGTCAAGACAATTATTCACGAGACATATGTAGCATAAAAACAAACGTCAGGTAACTACACGTACCAAAAATGCGGTTATTCGGCTTCGGCATTTGCAAAAGCGGTCGCTCCCGAGTCGCTAGATATTTAAGATATTTCATCTTTAAACTTATGCACAAAGCGAAAATCACTTCAGAATCAAAGTTGAAACGTCACCATTCTAAATAGCTCATAATGTTGCAGCTGGTCTTCAGGGTTTTCTAAATAAATTTAATGGTTATTTGGGTCCTCTAACAGATGAAATCAATCAATACAGCGCTAGGATAGATCTTTAATTTTCAAAAAACTGCTTTAATCTCTAGGATATTTTAATTCAAGTATTTTGAGATATTTCCCCCTAAATTTGAACTGCCTTTATGAACCCTAAAGTTGCTGCCTTTTTAAACGATGCCAATGCTTGGAAAGCCGAGTTGGAATGTCTTAGAAACATTGCAAACGACTGCGCCTTGGCCGAAGATTTTAAATGGGGTGTTCCTTGTTATACCTTCAATAACAGCAATGTGGTTTTAATCCATGGGTTTAAAAAGTATTGCGCCATCTTGTTTGTGAAAGGTGCGCTTTTAAGTGATTCGAAAAACATTTTGGTACAACAAACAGAGAATACCCAAGCCAGCCGTCAAATTCGCCTTACAAGTGTTCAAGAAATTGAAAGTCTTGAATCAGATATCAAAGCCTATATTTATGAAGCCATAGAGATTGAAAAAGCCGGCTTGAAAGTTGAATTTAAACAAAGCAAAGAGCTTGATTTTGTACAAGAGCTGCAAAATAAATTGGAAGCCGATGCCACCTTTAACACTGCTTTTATGTCACTAACACCAGGGCGTCAAAGGGCATACAATATATTTTTCTCAGACAGCAAACAATCGGCTACCCGCATTTCTAGAATTGAAAAGTCGACCACTAGAATCCTAAAAGGGAAGGGGCTTAACGATTGCGTATGTGGCTTGTCTAAGAAAATGCCGTCTTGCGATGGCTCACACAAAATTCTCAAACCAATAGATTGATTTCAAAGACTTCAATCTTAATAAAATAAAAATGAACAGATCAGAACAAATAAGCGCTCTGCGTACCGAAATTCCTACCGATGCCGAACGCAGCTCGCTGCCACTTGAACAATTTCAAAATTCAAGTTTGCGCCCCATACTCAAATTTCAAAACGATTTGTTTTTGGTCTATTTCAAATCCCAATTAAATGGCGCTGAAATACCCGACTTTAAAATGGAAATTGAACAGTTTGTGAAATTGCGTTTGCAAAAGGATATGACCATCAGAAACACTTTAATTGGTATGGTCTTAGCCCTTTTAACAGAAGATGAATTGCAATATTTCATTGAACATAAAAACGAGATGAATAAGCGCATAGTTGATATGCTAAGCCAGCGCATTGCCGAGCAATTGGGCAAGAAGTAAAACATTAAAATTACATAGACTGTTTATTTCGTATGAAATCAGTACTTAGATTACTTGCTTGTATTGTAATTTGTTTGGCCATTGGAGGTGTCTCTGGACTTGCTACCATAGGTGGTTTAAAGACTTGGTATCCCAATTTAATGAAACCGAGTTTTAATCCGCCCAATTATTTATTTGGACCTGTATGGTCTGCGCTATATGCTTTGATGGGGCTTAGTTTGTATTTGATTCTAAAATCAGAAAAAAATGCAAATAGAAATCTCGCACTAAAAGTTTTCTTTTTACAATTGACTTTGAATTTTTCTTGGAGCTTCTTATTCTTTACGTTCAATTGGCTTGGCATTTCTTTTATTGAAATATTAGCCATTTGGGTTTGTATACTTTGGATGATCGTTTCTTTTTGGCGCTGCAACAAAACAGCTGCCCTTATCCAAATTCCATATTTATGTTGGGTAAGTTTTGCTTCGGTTTTAAACGGAAGCATATGGTTTCTCAATCTATAAAAAAACCCGTCTTGTTGGTACAAGACGGGTTTTTAAATATCAAATAAAAATCAATCTTAGTTGATTGTCATTTTCTTAGTTACAGAGTGGGTAGCAGTTTTTACTGTGTAGAAGTAAATACCAGCAGCCAAACCGTCAGCGTTCATGTTTATTGAATGGTTACCAGCACCTTTAGAACCGAAGTCTTGCGTGCTAACAACTTGACCAGATACATTGGTGATTTCGATTGTAACATTAGACTCAGTGTTCAACCAAATGATAACATCTGAATTGCTGCTGAATGGATTTGGGAAGTTTTGAGAAACCACGAATACTTCTTGGTTTGCATCAAATTGCTCAACACCTAAGCTCCAAAGCGTTTGGATAGAACCGTCTAAAATTTTAGCAACTGGAATAGCCGCATACATGATGTCGTTGATACCAGAAGGGTGGTTGTTGTCTGCAGTGCTGTTGTTTTGTAGGTTTGTACCTGCAATAGCATCTACTTGGAAAATAACGTGAACAAAATTGTTAACTTTCTTAGCAACGCAAGCGAATTCTTCTTCCAAGCCTTGTATTTGAGTGATGTCTTGAGAAGCAGCCCAATTGGCTCCACCATCAGAAGAGTGAACCATCATGATGTCTCTTAAGTTTACATTGTTAGCATCTACGTCTTGCTCCAATGGGAAAGAGAAAGTTACGAAAATATTGCCACTCGCATCAATACCGGCAGAAGGAGAGTGCAACAATGACGTGTTACCCAATCTAGCTACAGAAGAAATACCGTTGTTTTTTAATGTTTGAGGAACCAAACCACCAGACAACGCTGCAGTATTACCAGCAGAAACATCTAATGTTCCGTTTTTGTCGCGGTCAAATTGAGAGCCGCCAGCAATGAATTGAACTTGGCCAGTGCTTTCGCTCCAGTGTGCCAATAAAGAAGTACCAGGAAAGAAGCTGTATGAAGCATCAGATGTATCGTCATCAAATACTTTACTTACACCCCAAAATGCGTGAACTTTGTTGTTGTTGTCAATTAATACTTCAACAGAACCGTCACATACACTCGGCGTATCCAACATTAATTTTTTGTCGTTGTAAGGTGCATAGGCAAATGAATCAGCAATAATTCTTGTGAAAGTTGAACCATTGTCAGTAGACTTCCAAACCATAACGTCTTTTAATTGGTCACCAGTTACAATAGCAACTACTGAACCACGCACATCAATTGCATATTCATCGCCACCACCAGAAGTTATACGGGTGCTGTCATAACCTGGTAATATTGAATGTTGAATGTCCCAAGTTGCACCACCATCGGTAGAACGGCTGTAGGTCAAAGGCGCAAATACACCTTTTCTTTTTGGTGCTCTAGGCTCACCGGGTTGAGAGGAGTCAGCGTATGTTCCAATGCAGTGGAAATAGTTGCCGCTGTTGGCTACTCTGCCCCATAATGGTCTTAAACTGTTTTCAGTTAGAACTGAACTGCCCGAGGACCATGAAGTGCTTCCAATAGCTGCATTATTAGACAATACATATCCGCCATTGGCCGCATCGTGTCCCATAACCCATTCTTTGCCGTTGTTCACACCAATTGAAGGCCACCCCAAACGAACACTTTCAACTCTGTTAGTTGGATTGCCTACGCTTAACCAACTGCTTAAGTTGAAGTGGTTGTAACCAGTTCCACGGTTTGCATAGGTTGCATCATTTGAAGTTGTCCAAGCAACCGATACTTTTCCGTCGTCTTGTAATACAACTCTTCTACCAATACTTGCGTTGGTTTGTAAATCGTAGTAAGTGCTTCCAACTTTTACGAAATTATATGAAATAATCCCACGTTTTGCACTGCTTTTTGGTGCAGCTTTGCTTGCACCTGCATTTGCCATTGAATCAAATGTGCTGTTGTCAACAGTGCCAGCAGTTTGGCTGCTAAGCAACTGAGGACCTCCAACCGTCATTTGACTAAATTTAGAGGCATCTTTGCTTTGAGAAAATGCCATGAATGGCAAAACCAAAGCGGTAATAAGTAATTTTTTGTTCATGATTAACAATCGTATATTTTTGTTTTAATGGCGCAAAATACCTTGAAAATTGGAAATTATAAAATAAAAATTAAAATAATTATGAATTGAATAATACCCTTTTGTTATTTAATTCCTTGATCGGCTTTGGTGTAAAAACTTAAGCCTTAAAAATGAGAGTATTGCAGATTTTGTTAAACCAATTTTAATTGATGTGGAATCTCGGCAATGCGCAAAATTTTAACCACCAATTCAATCATCAATTGTCCGTCGTCTGTGCCAGCATCATCAACGCCCTTAGATCTTAAGTCGTAATACTTCAAAAAAGCAAAGATTTGTTCAATCATTAAAGGCAAGTAATTTTCGCTTGCTTGCTTATAATCGTCCAAAAAGAATTCATTAACGCCCAATGTGCTGGCAATGTCTTTTCTTGGCTTGCTCTTGATGCCATGGTAGGTGTATACTTTTGAGAAATAGGAGTATAAGTTTGCAATCAAAGGAATAATAGAATGCTGCTTGGTGTTCGATGCAAAATAATGGGTAATTTGAATCGACTTGTTGAAATTCTTTTGGCCTATGGCTTTTTGTAATTCAAAAATATTGTAGTCTTTGCTTACACCAATATTTTGTTCAATGTGTGTTACGCCAATAACGGCTACGTCTTCTTTTACATTGATTAAAAGCTTGTCAACCTCATTGGCAATCTTACTTAAGTCGTTGCCCAAATAGTCTGCAATTAATTGAACCGCTTTAATGTCTATGGCCCTTTTCATTGATCTGAAATAGGTTTCTATCCAAGGTGTGATTTCATAATCGCGCAGTCTTTCGGCCGTAAAATGGGTGTATTTGCCAAAAAGCTTTCCAACCTTTTTACGCTTGTCTACTTTTTTGCCTTTGTAACACAAAACCAATATTGTGGTGGCACTTGGGTTTTCAACATAGTCTTCCAATAGCTCAATATCGCTTATGTTCTGAGCTTCTTTGATGATGATTAATTGGTATTCACTCATCATTGGGTAGCGCTTGGCGGCCATTTTAATCTCCAAAGGAGAAATGTCTTTGCCATAGGCAATGGTTTGGTTAAAACTCTTTTCTTCTGGTTTTAGAACTTCCTGTTCTAGAGTTCTGGTAATTTCATCAATGTAAAAAGTTTCATCCCCTTCGAGCAAATATATGGGCATGAATTTTCTGCGCTTGATGTCGCCAACAATTTGATCGAATTTTATTGTGGTCTGATTCGCCATTATGTTTTAAGTTCGCAGAAGTGAAACTGAATTTTAAGTCCTACAATTTTACAACAAAAGAAGAACAAGGTAATACACTAATTTTCGACATTGTGAGGAAAAAGTATGTCGTCCTAACACCCGAAGAGTGGGTAAGGCAGCATATTATTCATTTTTTGATCGATGATTTGTCGGTTCCTGTTGGACTAATTTCTGTAGAAAGGGCACTCACTTTCAATGGTTTGAAAAAAAGATTTGACATTTGTGCGGCTACAAATACTGGAAGGATGTTCCTTCTTGTGGAATGCAAAGCACCAGGCGTGGCCTTGTCTAAAGCAACGCTGCACCAAGCAGGGATTTACCATCAAACATTAGGGGTACAATGCATACTTCTGAGCAATGGTCTCAACCACGTTGGCATGCTATGGGATGTTGAAAGTGAAAAATTTGTGCAAGTGTCTGAAATACCGAACTATTCGCTTTGGTCTTGAGCATTAAACTGCTTAAATGGATTTCTTTTTTTCCATTCATCACCAATATTGCCTTCAAACCAAGAGCCAATAAAATTGAAAGCCAGGCGAATGATGCCTGGTTTTACCCAAATGTAATTATAGTTCTCTACTGCATGCGCCCCAGCATTTGCTTTTGCTTCTCTGGCTGTTCGGCCCATTTCAATGGTTTTAAACCTATTGACGATTGCACATTTTATGCCGTCAAATAGTAAATTGAAATACAAGTTGTATTGCTTGTTGTACTCATAATCCAAGCCAATATAATGAATCTCCATTTTTGCTTTGTTAGGATAATAGATGTTGCTGCTAAAAGCTATCATCGTTTCTCCCAGATAGTAAGCATAAACTCTAAAATTCTCGCCTAAATTCTTTTTCATTTCAACAAAGTACTCTGCATTTAAAATGCCCAAAGCAATGCTCTGCTTTTGAACAATGTTTTGGTACAATTCTGTTATACGGCCTTTTTCTTCAACTAATTCTTCTACCCCCAGGTCTTTTATTGCCAAGGTTTGCATCGATTTCTGAATCTTTACTGCTCTTTGTCTATACTTTCTTGACAACACGTTTAAGTAGTCGTCGAAGCTATTCCATTCTTCTCGAATGTCCAACTCCATGGTTAAGTCTTGCTTAAACGATCTAAATTGGTGGCATGTAAATTGTTTTGGGGTGAATTCTCTTGAACAATCTTTCAATAAAATGCCACACAAGCCATTCTCTTTTTTTGTTTCCAAACGGTACAATTGAAGACAATCAAAAATTTGCTCTCTGTGGCTCTTCTCAATGAAATAAAACCCTTGGAAGTTAACCCGAAACAAATTGCCGCAAATCAACAACTGTACACTTTGTGTAATGATGCACTGCTTTAATTGCTTTAAGACCGGCCGGTCAAAAATATTGTGGTGGTAGTGTTTGCTGTTGAAATTAAAACATTGCAAATACATAAGGCCTATGATTGCATTGTTTTGGTAAATGTTTACATACCTAAAATCAATGTCTTCAGGCTTTGCGTTTTCTAAAGCCTCGATGTCTGAATTGCGAAGGTGGTGTTGCTCTGGCAAAATTTTAGCCCATGTTTCCTTTACCTGTTGATAGGTGTAGGCAGTTTGAAAACTAAAGGTGTTTTGAACAGAACCTCGGTAAAACATTCTATTTGGGCTCGCTTGTTTTTTTTCTTAAGCGAATATTCAGCATCTCTACAAACAAACTAAATGCCATTGAGAAATAAATATATCCTTTAGGCACGTGAATTTCGAATGCTTCAACAATCAGCATAAACCCAATCATCAATAAAAAGGATAAAGCCAACATTTTAACGGTTGGGTGCTTGTCTACAAAATTCGAGATGCTTCCGCTAACTAACAGCATAATGATCATAGATAGTATAATGGAGAAAAACATCACTGGTATACTTTGGGTTAATCCAATTGCTGTAACAATTGAATCGACAGAGAATACCAAGTTTAACAACAATATTTGACCGACAACTTTAGCCAAACTTTGCCTAGGCTTCTTTTCAGATTCTAAATGTTCGTCGACACTAAATTTATGGTGTATTTCGGTGGTCGATTTGTAGATTAAAAACAAACCGCCTGCAATTAAAATCATGTCTTTAATGCTGATATTCTTTCCTTCAAAATCGATCGGCAATGTGAACAATGTCGATTGTGATTCAATAACCAACTGAATAAGCACCAACAATATCAACCTCAACAACATGGCTAAAAGTAAACCAATGTTACGGGCTTTCTTTTGCTCGTGTTTTGCAACTCTGCCAGCAACAATATTTACAAAAATAATATTGTCAATACCTAGAACAACCTCCATAAAGGTTAATGTAAAAAGGCTAATCAGGCCTGCTGAACTCAATATTTCTTCCATTTGTTTTGCAAAAATAAATGTTTAATCAGATTGCTACTTGATTCTTTTAAACATTTCGGTGTTTTCAAGATAAAACCCACGCATTAATAGACGAAATGCTTCAGTCTTTTGGCCATCTGCATGCGTTAAATTAAAATGTTCCACTTCAGCTGGCTTATTGTTTGCTAAACTGAAGCACAGGATGCTGCGGTAATGTTTTTGTGGTTTGTTGTAGATATGAATCTCCTTAACCGCAAAAAGATGATGGGTCTCGGCCATTTTTTTAAATTCTATTGCTTCTTGAGGTGGGTAAATAAGCCAAAACAATCCATTGGGATTAAGTATTTCTTTAATCCTTTTGATGAGTTGCACAGGATCCAAAGTTTTGTTGTGTATGGCTCTGTTTTTCTCACTGTCTGCCTTTTCTAAATGGTTTTTAAAATAGGGTGGGTTGCAAACAATCAAATCAAATGTATGGTTGAAGGGATATTGCAATGCATCGGCATTTATAGCAACAATTTGCTTGTTAAAAACACTTTTTTGAATGTTGTTTATGGCTTGCTCGTAAACCGATTTCTCAATTTCAATTGCTGTAAGCTGGGTATTGGGGTATCGCTGCGCCAGAAACAAGGCTATAACACCCGTACCCGTGCCAATGTCCAAACAATGTATTGGGTTGTCAAATTCTGAAATTGCCCCTAAAATACAGGCATCACTGTTTACTTTTAACCCTTTGTCTTGACTGAAGATGCTGAATTGTTGGAAATGAAAAAAGCTATTTCCCACTTGAAATTACAAAATCAACATTGCATCACCGTAGCATTGGAAGTTGTATTTCTTCTTAATTGCTTCTTTGTATGCGTCAATTACGAAATCATATCCGCCAAATGCTGTGGCAAGCATCATCAGGGTGCTTTCTGGCGCATGCAAATTGGTGATAAAGGCATTGGCAATTGAGAAATCATAGACCGGTGAAATAAACTTATCCGTCCAACCTGTACTTGCATTCAAGGTTCCAGTTGACGAAACAGATGATTCGAGAGCCCTCATGGCGCCTGAACCAACCGCAACTATTCTTTTTTTGGTGAGTTGGGTAGCATTAACCAACGAAGCAGTTTGCTCACTAATTGAATAACTCTCAGAATCCATTTTATGTTTACTCAAGTCTTCTACTTCTACATTTCTAAAAGTACCTAGTCCTTGGTGCAAGGTCAATTCTGTGAATCTTACCCCTTTGATGTCCATGCGCATCATCAATTCTCTGCTGAAGTGCAAGCCTGCTGTTGGCGGAGCTACTGCACCTTCTACAGATGCGAATATCGTTTGGTAGCGTTCTTCGTCTTCTTTCTTAACCGCACGGTCAATATATTTTGGTATTGGCGTTTCTCCAAGTTTTCTAACGATGCTGTTAAACTCCTCCTTGCTGCCATCAAATAAGAAACGGATGGTTCTTCCTCTGCTGGTGGTATTGTCAACTACCTCAGCAACCAAATCGTCGTCGCCGAAATACAATTTATTGCCCACACGGATTTTGCGCGCTGGATCAACCAGCACATCCCATAATTTATGCTCCTCATTTAATTCTCTCAACAAGAAAACTTCAATCTTAGCACCCGTCTTTTCTTTGTTGCCATACATTCTTGCTGGAAATACGCGTGTGTTGTTCATGATGAACAAATCGTCTTCTTCAAAAAGGTCTAAAATGTCCTTGAATTTTTTATGCTCAATTTTTTGAGTGGCTCTGTTTAATACCATAAGTTTGCTCTCATCGCGGTTTTTGTTCGGATCTTGTGCAATCAAGTTTGCTGGTAAATCAAAGCTGAATTTAGATAATTTCATTGGACTATAATTAGGGTAAAAAAGGGTGCAAAATTAATAAAATTTTAGGTAAAAGGCAAGTTTATTATTTTATTAATACGATTGAGCCCTGAATTGTTTATTCGTCTTTTAGGCTTTCGCAAATACCTTCTACCTTTTTTTGGGCCCTTTCATAGGCCAAATCAGTCTCTTTTAATGGTTTTAGAATTTTATCGGCCAAGGCATAAAGTAGAGTTACATCCTCTTTTTCTTTTCTGAAATACGTTAGAAAGGTTTCTTTTTCATAGTCTTTGCTGTGCGCCGATTCTTTTAATGTTTTTAATTGAATCAAAAGTTCTTCGATTTCCATCACAATTGGTTTGAAACTGTCAATGGCTTTGCCATACAATTTGCCATAACTCTTATATTCGTCCATTAACTGTGCAGTTTCTAAATCCACAATTAAGTTTTTTTCTCTGTACCTAGAGTCGCAAAATTCATAATTGTGCTTGATAATGTCTTTGCGCTCTTGGATTTCCTCTAAGGGCATATAATCCAACCAAGTGCGTATGGTTTGCACACGTCTTTGTAAAGTGTCTATCAACTCTAACTCGGCTTTTACCTCATAATCGGCTTTGTAACCATCTTTACAAGACATCAACAAGAACAAGCAGGGAATAAAATATTTAAACATACTGCAAAATTATATTATTTTTATATAGTTTTGAACTCAAGTTTAATTTTTGTTAGTCAGGACCGATTATAAACGCGTAAGAGAAATCGTTTTTCTAAAAGACGTAGGAGTCCTTGCTGTGTCTGCATTTGGCGGCCCAGAAATGCATATTAGTCTTTTTTTAAAGCATTTGGTTCAGGAAAAGAAATACCTGAGTGAAACAGATTTGTTGGAACTCAATAGCCTTTGTCAGATATTGCCAGGGCCTTCATCAACGCAAACATTAACTGCGATTGCCTATAAAATTGGGGGACCAAGATTGGCTTTTTTAGCGTTGATGATTTGGATAATGCCAGCCACTCTGTTAATGTCTTTCTTTGTTCTATCAACCAGTTTTGTTAAACCACAAGTCTTTACATTTATCGGGCCTATGGCACTTGGGTTTATCGTCGTAGCGGCTTTTCAAATGTTTAAATTGCTAAAAAAGGACCGTCTTAATATTGGTCTCGCAATTTTGGCGGCTTTTTTGTCTTTTTGGTTTCATACGCCCGTTGCGTTCCCGGTCCTGCTTTTGGCTGGCGCTTTGGTAACCGTCAATTTTGGAAAAAAAGATTTCATTCCGAACAACAAACCTTTAATCAATATCCGTTGGGCCAATTTAAGTCTTATGTTTATGATCCTTATCACGGTTGCAGTTGTCGGATTGTACACCAAAACCAAATTTCCAATCTTCTCTCAACCCATCCGCCTGTTTGAAAATACCTACAGAATGGGTACAATGGTCTTTGGAGGTGGCAACGTATTGTACTCTATGATACTTACCGAGTTTGTTGAATTTAAACCAAAACAATACCTGAGTTTAAGTGAATTTAATACGGGTTTGGGTCTCTTGCAGGCTGTTCCTGGACCAACATTTTCTTTAGCTACCTTCGCCAATGGCATGGCGATGAAAAACCTTGGATATGGCTTCAATGGGCAACTTATTGGTTGTGCCATCGGTACTCTAGCGATTTTTTTACCGGGCACTTTGTTGATATTTTTCGTTTACCCAATTTGGAGCCAAGTAAAAGAGTATCCAATTATTTATAGGTCCTTGGATGGGATTATTTCTGTGTCAATAGGGTTCATTTGGTCGGCTGCCCTTTTTATGCTTGTGCCGTATTTGAAATCTATAGCTATAGAATGTGCCTTATTTTTAGAATGCCAGAAAAAAGGCATCGATATGCACGGTATGACTGATCAATATCTTTCTCTTTTCGTTTTCATTATAACTTTGGTATATTTGCGTTACAAGAAACTACCAACTTTTCTGTTGGTAGTTGTAACTTTGTTGGCAGGTTATTTGTTGTATGCTGTTTAGAAATGAATAAAAAAATTGGATTATATCTGTTCTTGCTTCTGCCGTTTTTTTCGGTTGCTCAAACGCAATTGCAAAGAGACAGTGGCCTAATACAGTTTTCAGGTATTTTGCTTTCTTCGGATAGTATTTATCCAATCCCATTTGCCAATATTTTTGTTCAAAGAAAACCTTATGGAACCTATTCGAATTTAGAAGGTTATTTTTCTTTTGTAGCCCGCAAAGGCGATACCGTTATTTTCTCGCATGTCGAATTTAAACGTTCTATCTTCGTTATTCCAGATACACTAAAAGACTATAAGTACAGTATTGTTAAGTTGATGACCCAAGATACGGTTTATTTCCCAGGCGTTATTATCATGCCAATGCCCAACCGAGCAACCTTCGACCATTTGTTTGTAACCAAAGAAATTCCAAATGATGATGTCCAAAGGGCTAAAAACAATATGGAGCGTGAAGAACTAAAGGAACAAGCTTTCTCCTTAGAAGGATCTGATGCCTCTGAGGCATACAGGCAAATTACACGCATGTATGCCCAAAAGTCTTATTATGCTGGCGGACAAATTCCTCCAATGAATATTTTAAATCCTTTCGCTTGGGCACAGTTTTTTGAAGCATGGAAGCGTGGCGATTTTAAACGCAAAAGCCGTTAATTTAAAAACAAGTTGTATCAACTCCAATAGGGAGGAGGCCAATAGAGCTATTCCGCAGAAGAAAATTTACGAATTTTGAGCTTTAGTAATTGTTAAGCATCATTGGCATCACCAACATCACCACTTCTTCGTCTGCTTCGTTTTCTGCAGGAACCAAAAGACCGGCGCGGTTGGGTGTAGACAATTTCAATTTAACAGAATCGTGGTCAACATTTGACAACAACTCCAATAAGAAACGAGAGTTGAATCCAATTTCAATGTCTTCTCCATCGTATTCGCAAGCGCGTTTTTCGTTTGCTTCGTTTGCTAATTCTATATCTTCTGCACTAGCAGCCAATTCATTGCCGGTAATTTTGATTCTGATTTGGTGCGTGGTTTTGTTTGAGAAGTTTGCAACACGTTTAACCGTTTCCAAAAAGTCAATTCGGTTGATCCCAACAATATTGTTGTTGTCTTGAGGAATTACGGCTTTGTAGTCAGGGTACTTTTCGTCGATTAAACGGCAAGACAATTTCAAATTATTGCTGGTAAAGAATACATTTGATTTGTTGAAATCAATTTGTATTGGCGTTACATCATTGCTCAATGAAGATTTCAATAAGTTAAGCGCTTTTTTAGGCAAGATAAACGTATGCTCCATGCCAGGTTTAATGTCGTGGCGGGTTAGCTTAACCAAGCGGTTTGCATCTGTTGCCACAAAATTTATACTGTCATTGTAGAGTTCTACAAATACGCCTGTGAGGTTTAATCTTAAATCGTCGTTGCCAGTTGCAAATAAAGTTTTACTAATGCACCTTAACAATACATTTGAAGGCATAGAAAATGCACTTTCAGACTCAATTTCTGGAACTTTAGGGAAATCAGTGCCACTTTGGCCAGCCAATTTGTATCGGCCATTGGCAGTACCTAATTCAATGCCGAAGGTTTCTTCATTAACTGTAAAGGTAATTGGTTGATCGTTCAACATTTTTACCGTGTCAATTAACAACCTAGATGGTATTGCTACTAAGATGTCGTCTTTTGATTCAACTTTCAATGAAGTAGACATAGAGGTCTCTAAATCGGTAGTTGAAATGGTAAGCGTACCACTTTTTATGTCAAATAAGAAGTTATCAAGTATAGGTAATACAGGCTTCGATACGATTGCCCCGCTAACTTTACTTAAGTGCTCTAATAATTCTGGTGCTGCTACAATAAATTTCATACTAATTTAAGACTTTTTTATCTGATTGCGAAAGTAACAACACGCTTGCAGGGTATATTCACATAATGATCTTTTTTATTCACAAAATAGCCTTACATATCAAAGATTTTGCCAGGATTTAAAATTAAATTGGGGTCAAAGCTTCGTTTGATTCCGCGCATGATCTCAAATTGGGCCTCACTAAAAACAATATCTAAATATGGTTTTTGAACCAATCCAATTCCATGCTCTCCGCTAATGGTGCCGCCATACTTTTTACACAAGTCAAAAATTTGTCTAATGGCAATTGGTAGAACTTTTTCCCATAATTCATCGGCCAAATCGTTTTTTAAAATATTGACATGTAAATTTCCGTCCCCAGCATGCCCATAACAAACGGTCTCAAAACCATATTCTTCACTAATTTTACTTACACCATCGTATAAGTCGGGTAAATACGATCTTGTTACAACGGTATCTTCTTCTTTGTAAATGGAGTGTTGTTTTACTACTTCTCCAATCGATCTTCTGATTTTCCAAAATTTCTCCTTGGTCTCGCTGTCGTCCGCCATCAATACATTTAAAACCGCATGCGCTTCCAAGGCTTCATAGATCTTTTCACATTGTGGCATCAATTCCCCTTCGTTGAAAGCATCAACTTCTATCAATAAGTAGGCCTTTTCTTCACCCATTTCAAATGCAATATTGTTCTTTTGAGTCGACAACTGAACGCCTTTTCTGTCCATAAATTCAATGGCCGAAGCCTGAACACCCGCCGCAAATATGGCCGGTACCGTTGCACAAGCTTCTCGAGCATTGTTAAAACTGGCAAGCATTAAAGACCTATATGGAGGATATGGAATTAGTTTCAATGTTATTTTACAAACGATACCCAAAGTGCCTTCACTCCCTACCATTAATTGGGTTAAATGGTAACCGGTCGAGTTCTTTAAAACATTAGCTCCACTTTGTATAATCTCACCATTGGCCAACACCACTTCTAAATTTAAAACATAGTCTTTGGTGGTGCCGTATTTAACGCAGCGAGGACCACCACTGCTGTGGGCAACGTTTCCGCCTAAGGTGCAACTGCCTTTGCTCGCAGGATCTGGAGGGTAAAACAAGCCCAGTGCTTGGACTGCATTTTGCAAATCTTCATTAATTACCCCTGCTTCAACAACTGCTTGGTGATTTGCTGTGTCAATTTCTAGTATACGGTTCATTTTTTCAAAACCCAATACCACCCCGCCTTCAATTGGCAAACAACCGCCACTTAATCCTGTGCCTGCGCCCCTACAGGTTAAAGCGATGAGGTGCTCATTGCAATACCTGGCAATTTTTGAAACCATTTGAGTATTGCTTGGCAATAAGACCAATTCGGGGGTAAAACATAAATCTTCAGTATAGTCGCGGCCATAAAGTTCTAGAGATTCTAGGTCGGTTTTGTAATTACCTTCCCCTACAATTTGACAGAGTGCATCTGCCATGGTTTTATCAATGCGGGTATAGCCCATGCTGCGAAAATAGTGTTTAGATTTTGAAGTTTTTTCTGAGAGTGGTCTGGGTTTACAAAAAAGTTACGCGATTTCTTTTTGGTAATCTTCTGAAGCTATTTGCAATACTTGCTTGCATTCAGCTGCGCCATATACATCGGTAATTAAAACTTTGTTTTCTTGACTCTGTGGGTCTAGTTTATAGGTTTTGAAATAATGCAACAAGCGTTGTAAAATAGCCTCTGGTAATTCAGATATGTCAAGCATATGCCCGTACATGAGGTCGTCTTTTAAGACAGCAATGATTTTATCATCTGCCTCGTGTTTATCAATCATCCTCAAGCCACCAATTGGAATGCATTGCAATAAGATGTTGTGGTTTTGAATCGGTCGCTCACTCAATACGCAAATGTCTAATGGGTCTCCATCGCCTTTAACTTCAGTGAGTCCTGATTTTTCCATGCAAAAATTTGCGATTTCTTTGCCACAATAAGTCTGAGGAACAAAGCCATAAAGAGCAGGGCAGAGGTTGCTGAATTTTTGAGGGCGGTCTATTTTCAACAAACCACTCTCTTTATCCAATTCGTATTTGACGGTGTCAAACGGCGTTATTTCTACGTAGACATTGATAATGTCAGGAAAAGATGCACCTTTTGAAACACCGTGCCAAGGATGTGCAGTTTTCAAGGCGCTTATTTTTTAAAGAATATAACTGCTGGACTGCCATTGTAATCAACAGAAAGCTTTAGCAAAGCATCCTCTAAAGTTACAACAGTTGCTGTGTCAGTGAGTCCAAGCACAGTTCCTATTAATTTTTTCTTTCCATCGTAAAACGCCCAATAGGTAGCCGTTGAATCAGGGTTGCCAGAACAGATGTTCCCGTTCTCATATTGCATTAAGGTGCTGTCTTTGTAAAATCTATAAGTGTCGTCTTGTTGGCAAGCTGGAACTGCTAAGTTGTATAAATCCAAACCACTTACCTCAACACGGTATATTTTCCATGGCGCTGAAGTAATTCTTTTCATTTCAAGATCTTCTTGAACAACTGGTGGAATTGTAGGTGGAGCAGTTTCTTTTTTGCATGAAGCCGCCCAAAAACCAACAAGTGTAATGACAATAAATGCCTTTTTCATATTATGGGTGGATAAAGCTAATGGTAGCTGGAACACTGCTGTATTCGGCATTGATTTTTAAAAGCGTTTCGCTCAATTCAACAATGTCTGCGGTATCATTTAAAATATTGGTGCTGGTAAGCTTCACATTTAAAATCAATTGGGTATTGTTGTTGTAAAACTTGTAAATGCTTACACTTGAATCCGGGTCAGTAGGACTGCATTTACTCTTCATGTCATACAATGACAATGAATCGTCGGTTCTGAAGCGGTATTGGTTGTCTTTGTTGCACGCTTCAACTAAGAAGGTTCCCCAGATGTCAGTGCCACTGCTTACCAAACTAGAAACTTTCCAGTTTTTTTGAGTTAATAATTCTAATTTGGTCTTACTGCTTCCTCCATTGTTGTTGTTGTTATTGTCTACTTCGGTTTTTTTACAAGAAAAAATGAAGACTGTTGCAGCGCTGAATAAGATAATTGGCTTTAATAATTTCATAATAGAAAAGCAAATGTAAATTATTTTGGCTTATTTTGCAAGTTCATAAAATGGCTTGGTTTAAAGATTGGTTCAACACCTCATACTATCATACCCTGTATGGTCAAAGAGACGATAATGAGGCGAAATTATTTATCAATAATTTACTCAATTTTCTAAATCCTCACGAAGGTGCAAGGTTTTTAGATTTGGCCTGCGGTAAGGGACGGCACTCTTTTGATCTGTGCAGCCATGGTTACTCTGTATGTGGCGTCGACCTCAGCACAGAGAGTATTGCAGAGGCTAAAAAACTAGAAAATGCGCATCTTGAATTTGATGTTCACGACATGCGCAAGCCTTATAAACAGGCCTACTTCGATTACGTCTGCAATTTGTTTACCAGCTTCGGGTACTTCGATAAGCAAGAAGATAATCTCTTGACTTTATCTGCCGTATGCCAAGACCTAAAACCCAAAGGTATTTTTGTGCAAGACTTCTTTAATGCCCATAAGGTTCGGAAGAATTTAATGCCCTATGAACTTAAAAGTGTAGATGGAATTGATTTTGAAATTACCAAAGAAATTATAGACAAACGGGTCATTAAAACCATTCGATTTAAAGACCAAAATGAAGATTTTGAATTTCAGGAGAAAGTAAGTCTTTTTGATTTGGAAGATTTTATAGCCATGTACAAAGAATCTGGCCTAGATTTGTTGCATTGTTTTGGCGATTATCAACTAAATCCATTTGACTCTGAAACTTCCGACCGTCTTATATTAATTGTACACAAACCATGAGCAACGCGTTCGATACCTATTTCTACCAGCTAATCAACCAAACGCTCAGCGCTGAATGGCTTGATGTTATAATGGTCCGTTTCTCTGATAAGTTGTTTTGGACCCCTTTGTACGCCTTGTGCATCTATTTTATGGTCAAAGAGTTTGGTAAGAAAACTTGGCTGATTTTACTTTTTCTATTGATTGCTGTGGCGGCATCCGACCGCTTTACGAGTGGTTTTATGAAGCCTTATTTTGGCCGTGTAAGGCCTTGCCATGAACTTACTTTAACGCCTCGTATACCGGAAGGTGTGTCATGCAGCGAAACCGGAAGCATGGCGTCTTCTCATGCAGCCAATCACTTTGCTTTTGCTGTTTTTATGGTCTTCTTATATGGGATTAAAAAACGTTCAAGTGCCATTTTTTGGTTGTTATGGGCAAGCGTTATAGCCTATAGCCGCGTATACAATGGAGTGCACTATCCAAGCGATGTGCTTGTTGGTGGATTCATTGGCGCTTTGTTTGGCTTTTTGTGTTTTAAATTTTATAAGTTCTCCCTTCTTAAACTAAAATGGAATTGATTTTACCTCTACTTGTTCTCTTGTCTGGTCCTCTTTTGGGTATCGTCTTGCAAAGGGTGCTAAAAGTGCATTCGCACAAGTTTATTTCCCATACGGTTGTCTTTAGCGGCTCGTTTTTGATGGGTATTGCTATTTTTGGATTAATGCCAGAATTGTTCGATAATTTTAAGACGGCAGGACTTTGGATTGTTTTTGGTTTCCTCTTTCAAATCTTTTTAGAACGTTTTACAGGTGGCTTAGGTCATGGCCACATCCATAGCCATGATGTGCCCAAAAGTGAACTTGTGCTCTTTACAGGGTTAATGGTGCACGCACTATTAGAAGGTTATTCTGCAGGTTTGAGCAACTATCTAAATCCCGGAGTTATCAGCGGTATGATTGGTGGAATAGCCATTCACGAAATTCCTGCAGCATTCTCTTTGTCGGTTTTGATGCATTCTAAATGGCAAAAATCAGGTCATGTTTACTTGTTTTTAATCCTTTATATATTTGCCACTCCACTTGGTTATACTGCAGGCGTATATGTGCACAATGCCAATATCATTTCCGAGAATCTTTCTCAAATAATAACAGCAATTATTGCCGGAACTTTCTTACACATTAGCACCACCATCGTATTTGAAAATTCATTGCGAAAAAAAGAGGGCCTCAGTAAATGGGCCCTCATATTGTCTGGTTTGGGAATTTCTTATTTGGCTTGCTGGATCGGTTGAGCAGGATGTGCCAAATGGTATGCGTATAAAGACTGTATAGGCTGCTTGATAATTGTACCTATATTGACTTTAAACTCTTTTGCAACCATACGCAATTGTTTCTCATAGATAAAGGCAATTGATCCCACAAAATTAACTGGAACCGTTTTGTGCTTGCTGTATTTTACAATGTGGGTGCTGAAAAATTCTCTAAATGAAGCTAAGACAATTGATTCGATGTATTTGAAATTGATGTTGTCGCCTATGAATTTTGCGTATGAAGCCATATAGGTATTGCCCGCTTTCCCATATACTTTATCGACGATTTGGTCTTTACTTTCATGGCAAGATTCAAAAAACAATCGGATGTTAATGGGCATATCATTATAGAAATATGCTTTTAATAGCAGTTTACCCATATGCATTCCACTGCCTTCATCCCCAAGTATAAAACCTAAACCAAAAGTTGGAATTTGAGGTACTAGAGATTTGCCTCCCCAGTAACATGCATTGCTTCCTGTACCAAGTATGCAGGCGATACCTTCTTTGTTCCCACAAGTGGCAATCGCTGCGCCATCTAGGTCGTGCGTTACATGTATAACTGCATCTGTGAATACTTCGCTTAAGGCTTGTCTTACAGTGTCTTTATGTGCTTCGCTTGCACAACCTGCGCCATAATAATAAACATGTGTGAATTTGCTTAATGTATGGTCCTTGAACGTTTTTTTAATTTCTTTGGCAATAAATTCTTTTTTGTGAAAAAAAGGATTGAAACCCATGCTTTCAATGATTCTGGGCGTTTTGGTAATGCCCATATACATCCAATCGCATTTTGTACTGCCGCTGTCTGCTACAAGTATCATAATCTATTGCAATAAAATTAGTTAAACACACCGTCCATAATAACACCAGTTTCGTTGCTGTTGATACACATTACAGGAACTTTGCCGCTATGGTTAACAATTTGTTGCGCGTAACTGCCCAATAAAAACTCATTAAAACCTTTTTCTTGTTGGGTCATTATCATAATCAAATCTGCATTGACTTCTGCAGCGTATGCTAAAGTGTCCTCAGCAAAGCTGTCAGGATATTTTTCTTCATCCAGGCCGCGCAAGATGTAATTTGCATTGTTTTCGGATAAAATATCTTGCGTTTGATTTACGGCTGCAAAAATTCTGCCTTTTACCTCCGGGTTGCTAGAGTTTTCATAAATCACATGAATAAGGCTGTTGAAGCGTTTTGCTAAATGGATCGCCCAAGTTACTTTTTGTCTACTTTCTCTTGATAAGTCAATGGGTAAAATGATCTTCTCATAGCCGTTTTTACTAATAGATTGATCTTTCACAACAACAACTGGAACTTTAGCGTAGTTAATTACTCGGCTCGCATTGCTGCCTGTAATTTGCTGTAATCCGCTTGCGCCATTTGTGCCCATAACAATGCTGTCAAAGTTTTCTTTCGCTGCAATTTCAGTAATTACTTTGTATATTTTACCTGTTTCAAAACGTTTGTTAATCTTAACATTAGGAAATGAACTAGCTGATTCTACAATCAATTTATCCATTTTCATATCAACGGCTTCATGGATTAAACCCATTTTTTCATCTGAGACAAATAATCCATATAGTCCGCCTTCGTCTTGTATGTTTAAGAGGGTAATTTCATTTTTATAAACATCCGCAATTTTTAATGCATGTCCTAAAGCATTGTGCGCAATTTCCGAAAAATCTGTAGGAACTAAAATGTTGTTGTTGTTGTTTCGATTCATAATGAGGGAATATGTTTGTTTTTAAATGTTTTGTTTAAGCTATATTCGAATAAACGCTTTGCACGTCTTCGTCATCTTCTAATTTGTCTATTAAATTCTCAACTTGCTCTTTTTCTTCATCACTCAAATTGATTAAGCTTGTCGGCATTCTTTGCAATTCAGCACTTACCAATACCAATCCTCTGCTTTCAAGTGCTTTTTGCATTGACCCAAAGTTTTCAAATGAAGTGGTAATAACCATTTCACCGTCTTCAACTTCAATCTCTTCAAGACCTGAATCAATTAATTCAAATTCTAATTCTTCAGGATTTATACCTTCGGTTTTAATTACAAACACACTCTTGCGTTCAAAAGCAAAATCTAAACTACCGGATTTGCCCAATTCTCCACCACCTCTATTCAGATGCATACGGATATTAGCAACTGTGCGCGTAGGATTGTCAGTTGCCGTTTCAATGATTAAGCCAACGCCTTTCATGCACATTGCTTCGTAGGCAATCTCTTCATAGCTGCTGGTGTCTTTGCCTAAAGACCTTTTGATGGCAGCATCAATTCGGTCTTTGGGCATATTTTGACTTTTTGCATTGGCAATTACAACCCTTAATTTGGCATTTGATTCCGGATCTGGTCCACCCGATTTGATGGCAATGGCTATTTCCTTGCCATATTTCGTGAATGTTTTCGACATCTTGTCGAAACGCGCGAACATTTTATGTTTTCTTTTTTCGAATACTCTTCCCATACAGAGGTAAATAAATAGCTCCGCAAAGTTAAATATTTATATCAAAATCTAAACAAATAAAATAGGATTATTATCAGTTTGATATTAAATAGAAAAAGCGTAAGAAATTAATAATTAATTATTTGGCTAATTAACCTTGCGTTTTTGCTTTGCAATTACCATTCTGATCCTGGGTATGCACGTTGCAAATACTGCATTTCGGCCAATATAAACCCTAAATGCTCACTGTGTAGGCCTTTTTTGCCACCTTTTTGTTGAAAATCAGAACTGGGTATGCTTAATGTTGCTTCGGTTAAAATATCCTCAACTTTTGATTTCCATTTTTGAGACAATAAGGCTAAATCTGGTGCAATGCCTATTCCAGTCATTTCAACCTCAGTCGCAGAAGGGATAAAAAATTCACCTGTATATTCCCAAAGGGCGCTCACTGCATTTTGCATTTTTAAATGACTGATTTCAGTTCCATCGCCCAATCGAATCATCCATTCACTGCTCCATTTTAAATGGTAGGCAGATTCTTTTATGGTCTTTTTCGCAATTTCTTTTATGCGCTCATCCGCGCTGTTTACAAGAGCTTCTTGCAAATAGTAATGAAATACATCGTAGAAAAATTGTCTTGTAATTGTATAAGCCCAATCGGTATTGTGCTGTTCTAGTAGCAAGGTGTTGCGGTATTGCATCACATCCCTTAAAAAGGCAACAGTATCTTCGGTGCTATTACCCCCTGTTAACTCTGCGGCGTATTGGTATAAGCTGCGCGCTTCTCCAATTAAATCTAAGGTGATATTGGTTAATGCAATGTCTTGCTCTAGCACTGGGCCGTGACCGCACCATTCCGCGTTACGCTGACCCAATATCATGCTGTTATCTGCTAGATGCAGAATGTAGTCAATGAGTATTTCGTTGTTTGCAGCCATTACATGTGGTTCAATTCTTCTGGTAAATCATAGAAGGTAGGATGTCTGTATATTTTGTCATTTGCTGGTTCAAACAATGCCTCTTGTTCAGACGGTTCACTGGCGTGAACATGTTTGCTTTCTACAACCCAAATGCTAATTCCTTCCATTCTTCTGGTGTATACATCACGGGCATTCTCAATTGCCATTTGCAAATCTGCAGCGTGCAAACTGCCAACATGCTTATGGTTCAAGCCCTGTTTTGCGCGTATAAACACCTCCCATAGAGGCCATTCTTTTGTGCTCATTATGCTGCTTCTGTTTGATTCTTGGTTCTTAATTCTCTTTTTTCGGCGTAGGCTGTGGCAGCTTCTCTAACCCAAGCGCCATTTTCCCAAGCATCCACTCTAGCCTTCAATCTTTGCTTGTTGCATGGTCCATTTCCTGCAACCACTTGGAAAAATTCTTCCCAATCAATTACACCAAAATCATAATGCCCGCGTTCCTCATTCCATTTTAAGTCTTTGTCTGGAATGCTTAACCCTAGTATCTCAGTTTGTGCAACCGTTACGTCCACAAATTTTTGTCTTAATTCGTCGTTGCTGAAGCGCTTTATTTTCCATTTCATGCTTTGTGCACTGTTTGGAGAATTGTCGTCATTTGGTCCAAACATCATGATGCTTGGCCACCACCATCTGTTTAAAGCATCTTGAGCCAGGGCTTTTTGAGCTTCTGTTCCTTTGCTTAGGGTTAACATAATTTCGTATCCTTGTCTTTGGTGGAATGATTCTTCTTTACATACCCTAACCATGGCTCTTGCATATGGCCCATAACTTGTTCTGCAAAGCGGAACTTGGTTCATAATAGCGGCACCATCAACCAACCATCCAATAGCACCCATATCTGCCCAAGTTAAAGTTGGGTAATTGAAAATACTGCTGTATTTCGCTTTTCCACTGTGAAGTTCTTCAAACATTTCATCGCGGCTCATGCCCAATGTTTCTGCAGCAGAATAGAGGTATAATCCATGGCCTGCTTCATCTTGAACCTTTGCCAATAAGGCAACTTTACGGCGTAGATTCGGAGCACGGGTAATCCAATTGCCTTCAGGTAACATACCAACTATTTCACTGTGAGCGTGTTGCGATATTTGGCGCAGCAAGGTTTTACGGTATTTTTCCGGCATCCAATCTCTTGGTTCGATTTTAATCTCTTGGTCGATTTTATCTTGGAATAATGCTTCTAATTTGATTTCCATGGGTGTTTATTTTAAAGTAAAATAAGATGACAAATTTATAAATAAACAATCCACTTTGCAAGTGGTTTTGATTTTTAATATTTTTCCATAAAGTTCTTAACCCAATAAAAATGATATAGATCAGTTCTTTTGACTGCTCTATGTCATGATGATCTTTTTCAAATAGCTATATTTTTGTGCTTTAGTATATTTAATCTTCAGAAATATGAAACACAATAAAATAGTTTTTGCGGCTCACGATTTCAGTCCAGCCTCTAAAAATGCTCTAGAATTAGCCGCCGACCTAGCATTTAAAACAGGATCCCGTTTGTTTATTTACCATGTTGTTTCAACTTCTGTTCTAACAGATAGCGAGAATTTGTATACCTACAATCCTGAATTAGACATCAAAAAAGCTTCTGCCTTGCTTCGTCGACGCATTTCCTATTTGAAAAAAACGCGTTCAGGAATGCAAATTGCTTTCGAAGTTGATTATGGTTTTTTAATTCCTACTATTGCAGAAAAGGTGGAGTCTCTGTCTCCATGGATTTCAGTGCTCGGCGTTAAAAAAAGAACAGGCTTAGACAAAGTTATTTTCGGCGATGTGTGTACAACGCTAATCGGGAAAATTCAAAGCCCTTTATTTGTTGTTCCTTTCAATTCTAAGTCTCTTAGTTTAGACCATATTGCCTATGCTTGGGACGGTAAATCTGCAGAAGTTCGTCAATTGTCAGTTTTAAAAGAAATGCTTGGAAGTCACAATGCGACGATTACTGCTCTAAATGTTTCTCATTACGACGCAGCCGTTGAGCGCAATACAGGGAATTTTAAACAAGGCCTTAAAAAAATGTTTTCTTCTCAGTCTATCGATCTCAAACAAATTCAAGGACTTGATAAAGAAGTTGAATTTGAGAAAGCAATTAAACATTTGAAACCAGATATCTTGGTTGTTTATGCCCACCATTATAATGTTTGGCAAAATCTGTTTCACAAGCGGTTTTCTAAGTATGCACTTAAATTTACCCAATCTCCAGTTTTAATCGTTTGTTAAGTTTCTTGAGTTATGGATATTGATCTGAAGGCAGGCGTTTTAACTGAGAAGTTAAATAAAACCAAAGTTTCAAACATCAAACCATGTGTCCACTGTGGCCTTCCATGTGAAAACCATGCACTTATAGAATCTGATTTAAACTTTTGTTGCACTGGTTGTGCCGCCGTCTTTACCCTTCTTAGCGACAGCAACATGTGCCGCTATTATGAAGAAGGTAAAGGTTTAACGCCCGAATCAACAGAGCAGGGAGGTTTGGATTTTTTAGATGAAATTGAGCCCGCCGATAAATTCAAAATCTTTAGCCAGGGCGATATTGTTCAATATAAATTTAGAATACCAGGAATGCATTGTAATTCTTGTATTTATTTGTTGGAGCGCTTAGACAGGTTAAATAACTCAGTATTATCGTCTCGTGTCGATTTCTTTAATAAGGAACTCTTAGTCACCGTTAAGAATGGCCCACAAGTTTTGTCCAGTTTGGTTGCCCTTTTATTTGGCTTGGGTTACAAACCCGACCTAACACTTTCTAACAATTCTGGAGCCAAGAAAAATAAATTTTCGACTCGGACCATTAAAATTGGTGTGGCAGGTTTTTGTTTTGGAAACATTATGATGCTAAGTTTTCCTGAGTACTTGGGCCTGTCTTTAGATGCCTCTAGCATCACTCTAAAACATTGGTTCGATTACATCAGCTTGGCTTTGTCTTTACCTGTCTTGTTTTATTGTTCATCTGAATTTTTTGAGCGTTCGTACAAAGCAATTAGAACCCGCACGCTCAATATCGACCTGCCTATTACTTTAGCTATTGTTGCGGCATTTGGCCGCAGTTTATACGAATTGTTTGTTATGAACCATTCGGGCTATTTTGACAGCATGACGGGCATCGTATTTCTTTTGCTAACTGGCCGGTATTTTCAAGATTTAAGTTACCATTCTTTAAGCTTCGACCGCGATTACCGCTCATATTTTCCATTGTCTGCAAGATTGATTGTTAATGGAGGAGCTCAAGTTGTAAATATTTCTAAACTTCTAGAGAGCGATACCATTGAATTGCGTAATTCTGAACTATTGCCTGCTGATGCAGTTCTTTCTTCAGGGGTCGTGAGCGTTGACTACAGTTTTATTACTGGCGAATCAAAACCAGTGGCTGTGCAAGCAGGTGATAAGGTATATGCAGGGGCTGTTATCAATGGCCGTTCAGCACAATTTAAGCTATTGGGTTCTACAGACAACAGCCGCTTGGTTAAATTATGGGCCATCGAAAAAGACAAATCAAATAAAGACAATTCATTAACTGAAAAATTAAATTATTATTTCACATTGGGTTTGCTCATCGTTGGTGCTTTTGCTTTTATTTACCAATACAATATGAATGGCTTAGAAGAGTCTTTTAAGTCGCTTACCAGTGTTCTCATTGTAGCTTGTCCTTGCATACTATTACTTGCTACAAGCTTCGCTAATGGGCATTTGCTCAGAACGCTCAAAAACAATGGGATGTTTGTAAAGAACAAAGATACTTTAAGTCAAATGGCCAAGTGTGACACATTTATTTTTGATAAAACGGGAACCTTAACCGATAACAAAGCCTTTGAAGTTAGCAATCAAACATGTTTAAGCGCTGAAGAACTTAGCATGCTTGGCTTTTTATGCTATCAATCTGTTCACCCATATAGTGTTGCCATCGCCCATGAGTTTTATAAAGTAAATTTCAAATTGGATGCATACACTGACTTTGCAGGCAAGGGCCTGCAAGGTTTAATTAATTCCACTCGAATTAGATTAGGGTCTGCACTTTTTCTCAAACAAGAACATGGCAATATAGGGCAAGGTCAAAGTGCGGTTCATGTTGAAATTAACGGCCAGTACAAAGGCTGTTTTCTTCTTACCCACCGCATACGCCCTGAAACCAACAGGGTCTTGTTAGATCTAAAAAGGCAAGGATATTCCCTATATCTTTCTAGCGGAGACAATGGGTTGAATCCGGAAATAAACCATGCTGTTTTTGAACAAGCTTTGATAAAACAACAACCTGAGGACAAAGTTATATTGGTTAAAAAATTAAAGCATGAAGGCAAAATTGTGTGCATGGCAGGGGATGGTTTAAACGACGCGCCAGCCCTTAAAGAAGCTGATGTTGCCGTTTCAGTTGCCGACCACGAGAATTCATTCTTCCCTGCATGTGATGTGCTATTGACCGCCAATGCCTTGGGTAGTTTGCCGTCTTTAATGCAAATGGTTAAAGCAGCAAAATGGGTTGTGATCGTGAGTTTTGCATTCTCCTTGGTCTATAATGTCATTGGACTTTATTACGCAATTACCGCACAGTTATCACCTCTCACTGCGGCCATATTAATGCCGAGTAGCTCCATTTCCATGTTGATTATTACTTGGGTAATGACCAATTTAATGGCTAAATTAATCATTAAACGAAAACAAGTCTTGGTCTAAATTTGAACCGGGAGGGGTTAATTCAGTCGTTTAATTGATTCCAAATCACAATTAAAGGTATGCGCTGTCATATGTTTAAAGGTGTTGGCATCGTATTTTCAACTTGTGCCTGTTTAGAAGATTTCTTTGTTGTCAATAAATATGACAGCGCTTAGGTCTTTTTTAAAATCCATCGAAATATGTAAATTCTAATAATGCTTTAATTTTTAGCTAAATTGTATAGATTTTAATGCAGACTTTCCTTTTGTTTTTAAATGACAGTAAAATAAGTTCTTGTGTGTTTAAACAAGATTTTATTTGCATATCCACATCTATAAGTTTCCAATATTCCACAGCCTAATGCTGACGAGCATCAGTTATTATACTGATTCAGGTCATCGATTCAAAAAACGCAAATAAATATTTTTGAACCATGGAAATCATGATACTTTTAATAGGCGCAAGTATGCTATTGGCATTGTTCTTTTTAATCATGTTTATCCGCGCCGGAATGCGAGGGCAATTCCGCGATACCTATACACCATCCGTTCGGATTTTATTCGAAGATGAAGAAACAGAAAATCCCAAAATAAACAGATATGAATAAAGAAACCTTCTATTATGACAACAAAATCGTGAAATGGTTTGCCTATGCGACTATGCTCTGGTCGCTTGTAGGTATGCTCGTTGGATTACTTGCGGCATTTCAGCTCGTATTTCCGGTCTTAAACTTCGACCTTGCTCAAACGAGTTTTGGCCGGATTAGACCGGTTCACACCAACGCCATCATCTTTGCCTTTATAGGCAATGGTATTTTTATGGGTGTCTACTACTCTTTGCAACGTTTATGCAAGGCTAGAATTTTTAATGATACTCTGAGTAAAATACATTTTTGGGGATGGCAATTAATTATTGTTCTTGCTGCAGTTACCTTGCTTGCTGGTTATACAACCGGTAAAGAGTATGCAGAACTAGAATGGCCGATCGATATCTTAATTGCTCTTATTTGGGTCGTATTTGGTTGGAACATGTTTGGCACCATTTTAAAACGCAGAGAACGCCATTTATATGTCGCCATTTGGTTTTATATCGCAACTTTTGTAACTGTTGCCGTATTGCATATTGTGAATTCATTTGAATTGCCATTTAGCTGGATGAAGAGTTATAGTTTTTATGCAGGTATGCAAGATGCTTTGGTTCAATGGTGGTATGGCCACAATGCCGTTGCATTCTTTTTAACTACGCCTTACCTGGGTTTGATGTATTACTTCTTGCCGAAAGCAGCAGATAGACCTGTGTATTCTTACAGATTGTCAATTATCCACTTCTGGGCTTTGATATTCTTATACATTTGGGCTGGTCCTCACCACTTGTTGTATACGTCATTGCCAGATTGGGCACAATCCTTAGGTGTTGTGTTTTCAGTGATGTTAATTGCTCCAAGTTGGGGTGGTATGATTAATGGATTATTAACCCTTAGGGGTGTTTGGGATAAAGTTAGAGAAGATGTGGTATTGAAATTTATGGTTGTTGCAGTTACAGCCTACGGTATGGCAACTTTCGAAGGTCCAATGCTTTCTTTCAAAAACGTAAATGCAATTGCCCACTTTACCGATTGGATTGTTGCCCACGTGCACGTTGGCGCTTTGGGTTGGAACGGTTTTTTAACCTTTGGAATCTTATATTGGTTAATTCCTCGAATTTTTAAAACCGACCTTTACAGTAAAAGCATTGCCAATACACACTTCTGGTTAGGAACACTTGGCATTCTTTTGTATGCAATACCAATGTACTGGGCTGGTTGGACACAAAGTTTAATGTGGAAAGAATTTACGCCAGACGGAACTTTGAAATACCAATTCCTTGAAACGGTTGTGCAATTAAAGCCTTTTTATCTATTGCGTTCTATTGGTGGTACTTTGTATTTTCTCGGTGCAATTTTAATGGTCTATAATTTAATCAAAACCATTCGCGCTGGTAAAGCAGTTGACGATGAAGTAGCCGAAGCGGCTCCATTAACCGACGACTATGTGCCACATCATACTGAGCACTGGCACCGCTGGGTTGAAAGAAGACCTGTTCAATTATTGGTGTTCTCACTGGTTGTGATTTTAATAGGTGGAGCAGTCGAATTTATTCCTTCTTTTTTAATCAAAAGCAATGTGCCTACCATTAGCAGTGTAAAACCATATACTCCACTCGAATTGCAAGGCAGGGACATATACATCCGCGAAGGTTGTTACACCTGCCACTCTCAAATGGTTCGTCCGTTCAGAAGCGAAACAGCAAGATATGGAGAATACTCAAAAGCAGGCGAGTTTGTGTACGATCATCCATTCCAATGGGGCAGTAAACGCACGGGTCCAGACTTGGCAAGAGAAGGTACACAAAAAATTAGAAAACCGAACTCTTGGCATTTCAACCATATGTATGAGCCACAAACAATTTCTCCAGGCTCTATAATGCCGCGTTACACTTGGTTGTTCGAAAATGATATCGATATGGACATTACAGAGGCAAAAATTAAAGCCATGCAAACATTAGGTGTTCCATATGAGCAAGGTTACGAAAAGGAGGCCAACAAAGATCTAATGAAACAAGCCAATGAAATTGTGGCTGATCTTCAAAAGGAAAACATCAAAGCAATGCCTCAAAAAGAAATTATTGCCTTGATCGCTTACCTTCAAAGATTGGGTACCGATATCAGTGCTGAACCAACCAATACTCAAAAATAAACTTATGAAATTCATTCATTATTTGGAAAATATATCTGGAGTAAGCATTTACCCATTGACTTCACTGCTCATATTTTTTATCTTTTTTGTGGTACTACTTTGGTTCGTGCTAAAAACAGATAAGCAGTATTTAAAAGAAATAGAACAAATTCCATTCGATAACAACAAGAAATAATTATGATGAGAACAATCAAAACAATAAGCTTCGTCATCGCGACCTTGATATCTTTCAATTGCTATTCACTTAGCCCTGATCCTAAAGCGGAATCAATTGGAAGCAATCCACTTTTCCTAGCAATGGGCATACTTGCCGCTGTTTTACTCTTCGTCATAATGATTTTATCGGGTGTCTTAAGGACAGCCGTAAAAACCAAAATCCGTGAAATTGTTGCAAATAAAGGAACCCAAGCAATCTTTCTTTTAATGGTGTTTTTTAACTCAAGCAATGCTTTCGCTCAAAGTATAGCTCCTGCAGTCCCAAAAAGCATATACGAATCGGATGCAATTGCTGGCATGCATCCACTGGGATTTTATTCGCTGTTTACCGTATTGTTGCTCGAATTATTTGTCATACTTTGGCTGTGCTTGATCATTTTAAGGATTATTGTAAAACGAGAGGCTGTGGCTTCTCAAACCGCTGGTGAAAAAGTTAAAAAGGAATCTTTCCTAAGCAATTTCATCTCAAGAAAATTGTTAGGTGTGAAGCCCGTTGAAACAGACAAAGATGTTATGCTTGACCACGACTATGATGGAATTAAAGAATTGGACAACGATTTGCCACCTTGGTGGAAATACGGTTTCTATCTAACCATAATTGCAGGTATCATTTATTTTATTAGTTACCATGTAACGCACAACTCCAAATCGAGTTTGGAAGAGTATGAATACGAAATGGCAGATGCTGAAAAAAGTGTGAATGCATATAAAGCAACTCTGGCTTCCAATGTCGATGAAACCAATGCAATGTATGCTGCTGATGCAGACAAAATAGTTGCCGGTAAAGCAATTTTTGTAAAGAACTGTGTTGTGTGTCATGGCAATGAAGGCCAAGGTTTGGTCGGACCTAATTTTGCCGATAAATATTGGGTTTACGGCAATAAAGCAGTGGATTTGTTTAAAATCGTTAAAAACGGCACCAACAAGGGGATGAAGGCTTGGAAAGATGAGCTTAGTCCTGTGGATATTCAAAATGTGATTAGTTACATTCATACACTAGAAGGCACCAATCCTGCAAATCCAAAAGCGCCTGACGGTGTTTTGATAGAAGATGCGCTTATATCAAACAGCGACACCATGGGGTTAAATGATTCAATTAAAGTTATTGAAGTTCAATAATGAGTTCGGACCCCTTTGAACTTGAGCATGTCGATCAGTCTTACAGAGATTCAATTGGGACTATAGGCGCCAATGGGAAACGCAACTGGGTTTTCCCTTGGCAACCCAAAGGTAAGTTATACAACTACAGAACGGCTCTATCAATCGTTTATTTGCTGGTTCTGTTTGGTTTGCCCTTCTTGAAATACAATGGGCATCCAATGTTTCTTTTTAATGTGTTAGAAAGAAAGTTTATTCTGTTTGGAGCTATCTTTTGGCCGCAAGACTTGGTGATCTTTGGCGTCGCCATGATCAATTTTGTTCTCTTCGTTGTTCTATTTACTGTCGCATTTGGCAGGGTGTTTTGCGGTTGGGTTTGCCCACAAACTGTTTTTCTTGAAATGGTTTTTCGCAAAATTGAGTATTGGATTGATGGTTCTGCCGCCAATCAAATTAAACTTAAAAACAGTCGATGGACCAAAGAGAAGTTTTTTAAAAGAACCCTAAAACATTCTATTTTCTTTTTATTTGCTTTTCTAATATCCAATACTTTTTTGGCCTATATGATTGGTGTTGATGGTTTATATGCGATTATAAATGAGCCTATTGCTGAACACGCAGTTGGCCTGTTGCTTATTTTGATTTTTAGCGGTGTTTATTACTTTGTATTTGCTTGGTTTAGAGAGCAAGTGTGTCTTATTGCATGCCCTTATGGCAGATTGCAAGGGGTTATGTTGGACAAAAACTCTATAGTTGTTGCATATGATTATAAAAGGGGTGAGCCTAGGTGCCATATTCATAAAGGGGATGACCCAAATTCAAAAGGCGATTGTATTGATTGTGGCATGTGCGTGAAGGTTTGTCCAACTGCCATAGATATTCGAAATGGCACCCAATTGGAATGCGTTAATTGCACCGCTTGTATTGATGCTTGCGATGAGGTAATGGAAAAAGTGCATAAACCTAAGCGCTTAATTAAATTTACCAGCGAGAGTTCCATCTCAACAGGGGTTTCACACCTGTTTAATTGGAGAACCCGAGCATACTCTGTGGTGCTGATTTTGCTGCTTGGTATCCTTATCTTATTAATTGCAAGCCGTAAAAATATAGACACCACGATATTAAGATCCCCAGGGCTGTTGTTCCAACAACCAGATAGTATGCATTATTCAAATTTGTTTTTAATTAAAACCATCAACAAAACGTATGACGACGCAAATCTAAAAATTGTAGTGGCAGAGCCAACTGAAGCCGTGGTAAAAAGTATTGGTCGCGACATCAAAATTAAAGCGGAATCTAAGTACGATGGCCAATTTTTCTTAGTCATACCAAACAATCAAATGACAGGGCATCAAACGAAAGTGGTTTTGGATATATACAGAGATGGCGAAAAAATAGAACGGGTTAAAACGAATTTTCTAGGACCAATTTATAATCAATGAATTTCAAATACTTTATAATTGCAATATACCTCATGTTCGTTGGGCTTATTGTTACAATGGTTTTTAAAAGTTGTGGTCAAAATATTGATCTTGAATCAAAAGACTATTATGCAGAGGAACTCGAATACCAAACAAAAATTGATGCATTAACCCTAGGGAATCTATATGCCGATTCTTTTCTTGTTTATGAGGAAGCTGGCATGGTTAAACTAAAACAACCTGTTTCATTGGTTTGTGATTCGATCAAATTGGTTTTTAAGAAACCAGATAACGCAAAAGCCGACAGAAGTTTTGTTTTTAAAGGACCTATTATTGAACCAATTTTGAAATCCCAATTTATTTCGGGGGTTTATGGGTTAAATATATATCTGTATTCTAAAGGGCTTTATCAAATAGAGAAAAAAATTAAACTATAAAGTGCTGATAAATGGGCTAATATTTGGATTGATTTCAACCCTGCATTGCGCTGGGATGTGTGGTCCTTTGGCCTTTTATATTCCTTCTCAGGTGAAGGGTGATAAACGGGTTTTTGCCGTTTTGTATCAAATTGGTCGAATATCAACTTATATTCTTATTGGACTGATGGTTTACCTATTAGGAATGTCCTTTTCTTTTTTTAAATTACAACAGGTACTTTCAATTGTAATGGGAAGTTTGATGGTGGTGTATGTTTTATGGCCTTTGCTAAAACTTCCTCAGATAAAATTGTTCACCAATCTTCAAGGCAATATTTTGAAAAAAATATCGAATGCAATTGTGGCTAACAATAAAAAGTCTGCCTTGGGTTTAGGCATTATGAATGGTTTATTGCCATGCGGTGCCATATACATAGCAGCACTTTATTGTGCAAGTTTCAGCCATGTTTCAGACGCACTCATCTACATGTCATTATTCGGACTAGGCACTATGCCCGTATTTATAGCCGCATGGATGTTGCTTTCTAAGCAATTTTCTTTTAAAGTAAAACGTTTTACCTACCTTTACAAGGCTTTACCATTCATCGTTGGTGTATTGATGATACTCAGAGGTGCAAATCTTGGAATTCCTTATTTAAGCCCCGGGGTAGACCAAACCAATCAAACTGTAGAAGTAAAAAACTGTTGTAAACATTAATTTAATGGAGAATTTTAACCATAACGAAATACTAGAGGGCATGTTCACAGATGCCACTGAAGGCATCATTGTAAGCGATTCTAAAGGGAACATTGTTTTGTCCAATCCTAAGGCTTTACAAATGTTCGGATACGATAAGGAAACCATGTGTACTTTGATTATAGAAGATTTAGTTCCTTCTCGTTTTCTGCACATGCATAAAGAACACCGAGCCAATTACCACCACAATCCTTCTCCGCGATCTATGGGGGTGGGTCGCGATTTATGGGCGAAGAGTCGAGATGGTAATGAGTTTCCAATTGAAATTAGTTTGAGTTATGTGAAATCTTTTGATGGTATGTTGGTGGTTTCTTTTATTATTGATATTACTGAGCGGAAGAAAAAAGACAATGAACTTCGTGAGGCCAACGAACTGCTTAAAAAAACCACTTTTCAATTGTCTAAATTAAACCAAGATTTAGAGCAAAAAGTTCAGGAGCGCACACTCGAATTGGCCGAAATGATCCGCAAATTAACAGAGTCGAAAAAAGAAGTGGATATGGCCTTAGAAAAAGAAAGGGAATTGAATAATCTTAAATCACGTTTTATTAGCACCGCTTCACACGAATTTAGAACCCCATTGGCAACCATAATGTCTTCTGTTTCTTTGACAGGGAAATATGCCGAAAGCATGGATAAAAATAGCATGTTTAAACACATCGACCGTGTGAAGAGTTCTGTAAACCATTTAACTGATATTTTAAATGATTTCTTGTCTTTGGATAAACTCGAAGAAGGGGCTGTAATGGCCAATCCAGAATACCTTGTCTTAAATGACCTTCTTGTCGCCATAACGGATGAAATCAAGCCGATTGCAAAGGCTGGTCAACGCATTAATTTTACAGGGCTCTTGGACAATGAGCAAATTTTTATAGATAAAAGGATTCTCAAAAACATAATGTTTAATTTAATTAGCAATGCGATTAAATATTCAAATGAAAACACCAATATAGACATAAAATTAAGTAGAGATGCAAACACGCTAATGATTGAAATAAAAGACCAAGGCATTGGGATTCCACTTGAAGACCAAGCCCATATTTTTGAGCGTTTTTACCGTGCAAATAACAGTGGTAATATGCAAGGCACTGGTTTGGGTTTGAACATTGTAAAAAAGTATGTGGAGATATTAAAAGGCGATATTCAATTTAAAAGCATTCCAGAAAAGGGGACCAAATTCACACTTAAATTACCGATATAAAAATTATTAAAAAATGGCACACATATTATTAATTGAGGACAATGACAACATGAGGGAAAACACCTCTGAAATTTTAACTTTAGCCGGCCACCAAGTTGAAACTGCCAACAATGGCAAAGAAGGGGTGATAAAAGTTCAGTTAAACAAACCTGAGTTAATTATTTGTGATATCATGATGCCAGAGTTAGATGGCTATGGTGTATTACATATGTTAAACAGAGACCCAAACACCAATCAAATTCCATTTATATTTTTAACGGCTAAGGCCGACCGTTCCGACGTTAGAAAAGGGATGGAATTAGGCGCCGACGACTATGTCACCAAACCGTTTGATGATGTCGAATTGCTTTCTGCTGTTGATACCCGCCTTAAAAAGTCAAGTTTGTTAACAGGACAAAACTTCGCTCACAACTCTGAAGGATTTGATCATTTTATTCGCCAAGTAAAATCGATTGAAGAATTTGCCCGTGTGGATGTCAATGCACGCAATAAACAATACAAGAAGAAAGATATTATTTATTCAGAAAGCAATACACCTCTTTATTTGTATTTGATTGAAAAAGGGAAGGTGAAAACGGTTAAAAACAACCGACAAGATAAGGAACTCATTACTGGGCTATACAATGAAGGCGATTTCTTTGGCTATATTGCATTAATGGAAGACGATGTTTATGAAGATGAGGCTATAGCAATGGAGGAAACCCAACTTAAATTGATTCTAAAGGAAGATTTTTATAAACTGATTTATCAGAATAGGGAAGTGGCTAACACATTTATGAAATTATTAAGTAAAGAGGTTAAAGAGAAGGAAGAACGCCTTTTAAAAATTGCTTACGACAGTGTTAGGAAGAAAGTCTCCGAAAGTTTGATGATGCTAAAAGACCGCTATGGCAATAAAGTTGACGATGTGTTTAGTTTTCCAATTAGCCGTGAGGATTTAGCCCATATTGCAGGTACTGCTACTGAAACGCTCATTAGAACCCTAACAGACTTCAAAGAAGAAGGTTTAATCGAAATTAAAGGAAGCACCATTACCATTGTCGATGCAAACAAATTGCGTTCGATGAAAAACTAAAACTATTTGGTTTTTTTGCGTCTAAGACATTTTAGTAATTAGAGCTTTACATCTTTTAATAGGGAAGCGTTGGGCACAAAAAAATGGGAACCATTATAAAACAGTTCCCATTCTCTTTACAATATAAATTTTATTTCCTGAGACAAAGATATGTGTACGCACTATACCATATATTACTTTTCGATAATGAACGAGGAATTTTCGAAATAGGTCTAAAATCTGTAGATAAACGGTTTTTAGATCAAATTATAATAGGTTAAGTCTTTTGTATACGGCCTCTCTATATGTTTTCCCAATGGGTATAAACTTATCGTAATATGAAATACAATTATCCTCAATGTTGTTAATGCGGTCAATCCTTATGATAAATGAACGGTGCACACGAATGAATTCGTTCGAAGCAAATTTTTGCTCAATAGCATGCATGGTTGAGTGAACAATGAATTTTTCCTTTTCTGTATTTAAGGTAACATAGTCACCCAAGCCCTCTATCCACAGTACATCCGACTTGTTGACTTTTACAATGATATTCCCTTTTTTAATAAAGATAATGTCATTTTCTATTTTGTCAATATTGTGTTTTTCAAACATCGCTTGGGCTTTTGCCACTGCATTTAAAAATCTTGGCAATGCAATTGGTTTTACCAAATAGTCCAATACATTGTGCTCATATGCCTCAAGCGCAAATTCAGGGTGTGATGTGGTCAGAACAATTAAAGGATGGGGATGCTTCATTGCTTTGATGAATTCGATGCCATTTAATTCGGGCATTTCGATGTCTAAAAAAATTAAATCTACTTGATTGCTGGCAATATAGGAAAGTGCTTGAAGAGCGTTGTTAAAGGTTTTTAACAGTTTTATTTGTTCGGCCTTTAAAACGCATTGTTGAGTTGCCAATAAGGCTATTTCGTTGTCGTCTATTATGATTGATTTCATAAATATTTAGGTTTCTTTTTTAAGGTTGTAGTTTGCTTGCTTTATTTTCTAATTCTGGATAAAATGCTTCTAACAAGATCTGCATGGAAGCAACTTGCTGCAATAATTCGGTTTTGTTTTTTCCATTGTCTGAGTCAGTAGAAAGTTGGACCAATAATTCACTGATTTTTTGAAGTCCAAAAATATCAAAAGATGATTTTATTTTATGGCATAAATCTTTAATCTTTTGGAGGTCATTAAATTCAATTGCTTGGGTAATATTTTGCATTTCAAGGGGTATTTGGTTTAAAAATAACCGGATCATTTCAAGTTCGAAGTTGGTATTCCCTGCCGACAATTCTTCTAAGTAATTCATGTTGATTTGTAAACCAGGTTCTTCTTTGATGTCATTTTGAGATGCCTCAAAAGTATTGTCAATTAAAGTTTTAGAAAACTTTTTTATTATTTTGTGGTAAAGCGTATCAGGGTTAAACGGTTTTGAAATAAAATCATTCATGCCTACCGCAATACATTTTTCTTTTTCACCAACAATCGAATGGGCTGTCATTGCAATAATTGGGGTGCTTAATTTCAATGTGTTTCTGATTATCTTGGTGGTTTGATAACCATCCAATTCGGGCATTTGGATGTCCATTAAAATTAAGTCATAACTTTTGAGTTTTAACATTTCCAAACCAATTTGTCCATTACTGGCCAATTCAACATCAAAATCAAAATTATTCAAAACATTTTTCGCGAGTTTTTGGTTGAGATAATTGTCTTCAATGACCAATATTACTGGTTTTCTAATGTGCGAACTTCGCTGGCTGTAGTATGTTTCTTTTAGTGTCTCGTTCTTGGTCCCAATCTTAAGTTTTAAAACAAAGTGAAACTCAGAGCCAATGCCTTCTTTAGATTTTAATTCCAATTCACCGCCCATCAATTGAATTAAGTTCTTTGAAATACTCAATCCCAATCCGGTTCCCTCATATTTGCGGTTTATCGCATTGTTAACCTGACTAAACCGTTCAAATATTTTGTCTTGCTTCTCGTCGTGTATGCCAATGCCGGTGTCTTTTACTTTAAATAAAATTTGCTGATAGGAACTGCCGCTATTGATTAAAATTGCAGAAAATTCAACTGAGCCGTTTTCGGTAAACTTAATGGCGTTGCCAACCAAATTAATTAAAATTTGATTTAATCTCAAGGCATCACACATTAAATATTGTGGAATATTTGGGTCAAAGTCAAAAGAAAATTTTAGGTTTTTTTGATTGGCGCTGATTTTCAAAAGATCATATACATTCTTCATGATCAAATGCGCGTCTGCTGAGCTGGTCTCTATCTTTACAACGCCAGATTCTATTTTCGAAAAGTCTAAAATATCATTAATAATAGACAACAAGTTTTCACCCGCAACCTTCACCGAATCTGCGTAGTCTTTTTGCAAATGGTCTAAACCAGTTTGTGAAAGTAACTCGGTGAAACCAATTATTGCATTCATTGGTGTTCTGATTTCGTGGCTCATATTGGCCAAAAATTGGTCTTTGGATATTACGGATTCTTCAGCTTGTTTCTTTGCTTTTAACAGCTCTTCTTCGGCCCGTTTTCTTTCAATAAATGCGCCAATTTGCAAGCCTGTATTTTCAAACATTTGTAGGATGTTAACGTCTGTCTTTTTTGATTTAGAACTTAAGAATTGCATTACCCCAATCACTTCATTGTTAAACAGAACAGGAAATAGCAATGACGATTTTATTTTATAAATCTCGGAAATACTAGTCTCTAATTGACCATTTTCAAAGCTGATGTCAAAAATCCACATTGGTTGTTTCTTTTGCCAAACTTTGCCTGAAAGAGATTCCCCGATGCTTGTTTTTTGCTTAAGAATAAATTTTTTTAACTCATCGTTGTGCGGATAGGTAAATTGATAATAGGTATGTGGACTAAGCAAATTGCTCTCATCTTGTGCACGCCAAAATATCCCAATATCCCATTCCAATCGGTAGCATATCTGCTCTGCAATATGCTGTATGGAGGCATTAATGCTTTCGTTTTCACTCAAAATGGATATCAAGCGCGCTTCAAGCGCCATGCGTTCCTGAGCGGATTTCTTTTCAGTTATGTCTTGCTGAATAGCCATGTACTGATAGGTTTTCCCTTTTTTATCTAAAAATGGAATAATGCTACAATCCACCCAAAAGAAATTTCCTTGTTTGTCTTTGTTTCTTATTTCACCATTCCACAATTGACCATGGCTGATACTTTCCCACATTTCTTCAAAGAAAAGTTGGCTGTGGTGGCCTGAGTTGAAAATGCTGTAAGCCTGGCCAAGTAATTCTTCTTTGATATAGCCAGACGATTTGCAAAATTTATCGTTAACAAATTTGATGTAACCATTCCTGTCTGCAATTGCTACCCCTGACGATTGGTCTAAAGCAAACTTATACGCCGCTAAATCTATTTCGGTTTGGTTTACCCGTTCGTTAAGTAATTGGTTTAACTCATTTTGAAGATTCTTATTTTGCTTTCTTAAATTTAATAAAATTGTTACCTGCTTTGCTAAGCTGTGCAAACCTTCAATTTGTTCGCGGTTAAGATGCTTGGCTTTGGGGTCGATAATGTTAATGGATCCAATCTTGAAACCTTCAACACTTGTAATTGGAACGCCACCAAAAAATCTGAAATTTGGATGCCCAATAACCATAGGGTTTTTAACCAATTCAGCATCTAAATACGCATCGGGGATCTCGAAATAGTCTTCGTTTTGTGTTAAGTCAAAACAAAAGTCAAAATCCCCGCGCAGGTCGTAAATATTTAAGCCAATACTCGCTTTTATTTGAGAGGTCTTGCCATCAAATATCGATAAAATTGCCACTTGGGTTTGACAAATTTGTGCAGCCATCTGAACCACCGAATCAATTTCTGATTCAGGTATTTTTTCCAAAATATTGAAATTGATGAGCGCCTCTAATCGTTCCCTCTCGTTGTTAAGCAAATTCAGACCTTCTTTCATTTTAACGTCAATGTTTCACGCTTTTTTTAAGCGCAAATATTTCAATTGTAATTTGTTCAAATATAGTATGCCGTCATTCAAGAAAGAGATAATCGCCTAGTTTTTACTTATTCACAGCACAAAGTTACTGACTTTTTCCTTTGTTTATAAGTGTTTAAGTAGTGAAGGTCAATTTAGTGACTCATAATAAATACACAAATTTAGACATTTTTTTTATTATTTTGATGAAAGCTATTGATACCAAGTATGATAGCTATTTTACCAGTCGAAAATATTGCTTTGGTGGATAAACTCTTGATAATCGTTCATCTAAAAATTCAACCCATTTTTCGAATTCAAATTGTCGATAATCGAAAACTTTCAGAGCAATGTTTGCAACTCCTTATTTTCGTTACTTTATTAATTATAAGCATTATGAATATATCTTACAAACTAAGGGACAGCATCAAGATGGTATTTGCCATTCTGTTTGTTGTCACTTGCTCACAGGCTTCTGCGCAGTTGTCTGGTACCTACACCATCGACAACACAGCAGCCACGAGCGGAACCAACTTTGCTACTTGGCTTGCTTTCAGAAATTCCATTACCACCAATGGTGTCAGTGGAGCTGTTACAGTCAATGTAATGACCGACAACACTGAGACTGCTCAAATTAACTTTGGCGCAATCACTGGTACTTCATCAACCAACAAGGTAACCATCAATGGTAACAACAAATTTTTATCTGTTGGTGTATCTGATGCTGTTATCGTGTTAAGTGGTGCTGACTATTTTACTTTCGATAAAGTAACAGTTAGAAACACAAGCACCAGTCAATATGTTCAAGGTTACAGATTGTTTAATGGTTCAGATTACAACACCATTTCAAATGGTATCATTGAATTTACTTCATTAACCTCTGCAACAACTTC
>JBIISM010000003.1:0-284553 GCA_044341025.1 Bacteroidia bacterium
GTCCATCATTTTTGGTCCTTCTGTTCCGTCTAATACCGCTGTAATTGTTCCACCCAATTCTGGATTTGCAGGATCTGTAAAACGCAATCTCCACATTCTGCTTGGGCTAGTAAATGAATTGGTTGTAACAAAATAGAAATCTCTTGGATTGCTTGGATCAAATGCACCATCTTCTGGTCTTAAGAAATTGGTTACACCTGCAGAGTTACTTGCTGTGTTTAATGCAGCACCTGTCGTGTTTTGAACTTGACCTAAATCTACTAAAGTAAAGGTAGTGTTTGCCGCTGGGATGCTTAAACTTGATTCAAGTGTTAAACCTGCTACTGCAACACCATATAATTTACCATTGCTTAATCCTGCTTTGCTGATTTCGTTTCCAGTGTTGGTTTTTGTTCCAACATAGAAGTAAACTTGACCTGGAGTTGCATCGTCTGTTCCAGCTACAATTGTTTTGTTGCCAGAAACTGGACTTGCTACTGCATTTTCCCATGAGAATTTACCTAAGTAAGGCAACTCATAAGTTGATCCAGCGTTTGCGCCCGTTGAAATGTGAGCAAAACCTCTTCCTTCACTACCAATTTCTTCACCACACATGAATATACGCTCTTGAGTTCCTAAGCCTGTAGCTGCATTGTAGAATGCTGATACTGCTGGTAGATCTGCTGAACAAAAACGACCAAAACCTATTGGTGCCGGACTTGCTGCATTGTATTTGGTGTAGCTGGTTCCGTTCCACAAATAATAATCTTTAATTAAATCTGAACCACTTACAATTGATAAGTTTGATTTGTTGATTACCCACTTAGATACAAATGCACCCGTATTACCATGTGCACGAACTGCGCCTGCTGTGCTTCCAGCTTCGTGAACCATCAACATTGTAAATGTTCCATTTCCGTTGTCGTATGCACCCATACCGTCACCCAAACCAGCCATCTTATATGAACCGATTGCGTCTCCTGCAGTCAATAATGAAGTGAACGATGCACCTGGAGTTAATGGCAATAAATATGGAGATTGTGATGAGTTTGAACCAGTGATACCTGGAACCAAAACTGTTTTAGGTGCTTTGTAATTTTTTATTTTGTTAGCGCCTTTTAAACTATAAACAAAAACGTGACCTGTGATACCTGTTGCCATCGCTATGCCATTGTCTGGAAGAGCTGCCATTTGGCCATAATCATTGTCATTGCAAATTGCGATGGTACTGTCATTGATAATTGCCAATCCTTCAGCCTTTTCTAAAATTGCAGGCCAAGAATTAGACAATAAATTCATGAATAAAGTCTTCTTAACTGGTTTGATGCTATTGTTTAATAAACCTGTAGAATCTACCAAAGCTTCTAATGTTACACCACTGTATAATCCAGAGTTAACAGAGGTAGCTCCATTGATATTAATGCTGTAAACTTTTTTGATATCGGTTGTTCCTCTCAAAGCGGCTTCAAGAACCAAAAAGGTACTGTCATTAATTGCAGCCATATCGCCAATTTTCCAATCACGTAAACGGATTTGGTTGGCACCTGTACCAATAATACCATCGTTCAAATAAACGATCATTTTTTGTGCGTTGGTAGCTGGATCGATTTCTAAAATTCTATGAATTCTAGTACCCTCACCGATTGTTTTGTTAGGATATAAAATTGGACTTTGGATAATGGCGTAAATTTTACCATTTGGAGCCAAAGCAATACCTTCAAAACCTCTGTTGTTTTTGCGGTATTTAAAACATGAGTCAATTAAAACATCCTCAGGTTGAGCACCTAAAAGATTAGCATATGGCGTGTATCTTTTTAAAACAACACCATTTGGGTTTAATTTCCAAATTGTTGGACCACCTTCTTCACATATCCAGAAGTTTCCGTCTTTATCAACAACTAAACCTTCAGCGTCAATACCCCATACATCTTTTGCAACTGTTTTGCTGTTGAAATTAGCACAGTTTAAAACTGTATCAGTTGATATAATTTCTGCTGCAGTGCTACCAAAACCAGTTGGGTTCAACAATCCAGAAGCACCAGTTCCGTTTGGACGCTTCATGGTGATGGTTTGTAAAATTTGAACTGAGTCGCCAGAAACACGCACTCTATGTATTTTTGGTACATAATTCGCGAATCCATAAATCTTGTCGTAAGTAGGACGGCAAGTAGACGGATTGGCTGATGCCGCGTCTACGTTAACGCCTCTGTCTGATATTACCCAAAACTCTTTACCGTTGGTATTAGGAATTGGATACATCCCAGAAAAACCACTTTCACGGAATTTAATTCCTTGGAAAGTGCCAATAGTTGCAGAAACCTTGTTTGAGTAGTCCTGCAATAAACTAATTTGTGCCTCGGACGCCTTGCTCGTAATTAAGAAGAGCAAGAGTCCAATCATTTTTGTTAAATTTCTTTTCATTGATGCATTGATTTTAATCTCTGCGAAATACCTCTTTTAAGGTAAAATGAAAATAACAATGGTATTATTTAAAGTTAAAAATTATTGATACAAAGTAAGAATTCAATAACTTTAGAAAGCATTTTCACAGACCTCAATTTCTATTGTTAATTGATAAGAAATAGGCTAAATAAAACTCTATTGATTAGCCTATTATGGTTAAGTCGACATATCCCTATATGAACAAATTTTTAAATTTATGTGACAAAAAGAATACAATTAAAGTGTTTGTAAGACTCTAAATTTACATGAAATTTAATTTTAGTCATTAAAGAATTAAAGGCTAAAAGGCTAGATTCCCAAATCTAAATCGCCGCCACCTCCGGATCCAAATTCCTCAACATCGCCTTCTTCTTGGTACTGGTTGCAGTTAAATTCGGTGCTTAATTCCTGAACTGGCCGGTCTATTGGAAGTAAATCAATATCTAGCTTAGGGTCTTCTTTTGCTTTCTTAATAAAATACGCAAATATTGGCAAAGCTGCATGGGCACCTTGTCCCAAATTGGTTGACCTAAAACGCACTTTACGGCTATCACAACCCACCCAAGTTGCACATACTAAGTCTTTGGTAACGCCCATAAACCATCCATCACTGTTGCTTTGGGTGGTTCCTGTTTTACCTCCTATCCAACCCTCAACACCATATCTTCCCTTCAAACGCTGTGCAGTGCCTCTTTGGACAACACCTTCAAGCAATTGACACATAACATATGCCTTTTCTTCGGTCATAATTTGCTTGATGTCTGTGGTGCCGAATTCCGCTAAAATATTGCCATTTTTATCCTCAATTCGCGTTAAATAACTTGGTTCAACCCAATAGCCTTTATTTGCGAATGTTGAAAAAGCGCCCGCCATATCATAAGGTGAAATGTCTGTAACACCCAAACAAATAGATGGTACTGGATCTAATTTAGCCGAATCTATACCCATTTTCCTTACAAAGTCTATCACGTTTGCTGGCGCATTTGCACCCATGGTGTACATCAATTGGGCCACAATACAATTGGTTGAGTTGGCCAAACCTCTATACATATTCATGGTTCCACCTGAGCTGCCATCACTGTTGTGCACTGTCCAATTTGGATATGGAGGAGGCACGTTGGGAAATTGAATACAAGGTGATAATTTATTGTCGATTGCCAAGGCATAAACAAAAGGTTTGAAAGTTGAACCAACTTGCCTTCCAGCACTTTTATTGACATGGTCGTACTGAAAATAGTGGTGGTTTATACCTCCTACCCATGCTTTCACTTGTCCAGTACTTGGCTGAATGGCTATAAACCCTGTGTGTAGGAACTTCTTCATATACTTAACAGAATCTAATGGGCTCATACTGGTATCTCTATCGCCGTTCCAAGAAAATACTGTCATCTTGGTTTTGGATCTACACACCTTCATGATTTTTGCGGTGTCGCCATCGTACATTTGTTTTAAAGCATAATATCTGGGTGTTTTCTTTAACTCGGCAAGAGGGTAATTGGACAAAACTTTCCAATTTTCGTCCCTCCATGGTTCTTTATTTGCCCAAGATTTATCAAATTCACCCTGTAAATCTTTTAAGTGTTTAAAAGCAGCCTCCTCAGCGTATTGCTGTAATTTTGAATTGATGGTGGTATAAATTTTCAAACCATCTTTATAAAGGTTGTAATTTTCACCATTTGGCTTTTTATGTTCTTTGCACCATTTAGTTAAATCGCGTTTTAACCATTCTCTAAAATACACAGCAAGACCTTCATTATGATCCTCATATTGATAATCCAATACAATTGGCAAGGCTTTCAAGCGCTCATAATCTTCGTTTGTTAATTTTTTATTTCTTAACATTTGACCCAAAACAATATTTCGTCTTGCGGTTGAATTGTTGGGATTCCGTTTCGGATTATAAACGGTAATTGCCTTTAAAACACCAACCAGAACGGCGCATTCTTGGGTCTTCAAATCAATAGGCTGTTTGTTGAAGAATTCTTTAGCAGCCGATTTAATTCCGTATGAATTTCCAGAAAACTGTACGGTGTTTAAATACATGGTTGCGATTTCCTCTTTGGTATACCTTCTCTCCAATCGAACCGCAATAACCCACTCTTTTAATTTTTGAGTTAAACGGATGACAATATTGGGACGCTTTCCATCATCATAGTGAAATAAGTTTTTAGCCAATTGCTGCGTTATTGTGCTTGCACCTCCTGATGCACCAAGTCTAACGACGGCACCAAGTAAGCGTTTTACATCAATACCAGAATGTTCGTAAAACCGCTCATCTTCGGTTGAAATCAAAGCATCAAACATATCCGTTGGAATGTCATTATACCCTAAATAAGACCGTTTTTGTATGAAGTATTGACCAATCATCACACCATCCTCACTATACAATTCGCTGGCCAATGCGCTCTTTGGATTCTCTAACTCTTCAATATCGGGCATTGAACCAAGCACACCGAAGTTAACCAAAATAAAGAATACAGGAACAAACAAAAGGGTGTATAGGAATATCTTCCAAAACTTTTGATTGCTGTTACTAACCGCATTTTTGTTCATATTATTTATCTAAAAAGTATAGTTTGTTTTGAAGAACGATTCATAATCACTAATTAATTTCTCAGTAATTAAAATGGTAAAGTTTTCCTTGCTAATAAGGTATTGTAAAGAGGCATCAGTAATTTTTAAATCACTAAAAAAGTTGGTGTTCGAACGCATCTGAGTTAAATAATTTTTAGCAAGATCCATTCCTTTGAAATTATTGACGATTAAGATTTGATATTGATCAGCCAATAAAGAAGTGGTAACCTTTAGGCCCTCATTGGCAAAGAATGATTTGTTGTAATTTAAAAATGCAATTTTCAGCGGTGTCATGTCGGTATTTTTGGGTACCAAAAGCATATAAAACTGATCAGAGCTAGGGTTGTAGATATATTTTCCGCTGCTCTTTTGAACAACAATTTCGCCACTCTTGATCTTCAACAATTCTATGGTTTGGATTGCTTGATTGGCTATGGATGTATTTGGATAATTATCTGCAATTGCTTGCAATTTAACTTGAAAAGGTTTGAACTGTCCTTGCTCGCCCAATATCAAAGCTTCAATATAATCAAAATTCACCTGCAAAGGATTACCGGGAAATTTCAAGTCATTTTCAGCCTTGAACTTCATTGCTTCTTCATACTTTTTTGATTTAAAAGCTGTATAGGCTTTTGAATATAAAATTTCAATGACATCATCTGCCGCAATTACTTCTGTTGTGCTGTCAATTTGATCTTGGTTTAAAAGAACACTTAAAAAATTAGACTTAGGATCTTGTTTGCGGATCAATTCAATGAAATAATTAGCGCGCTCCATATTCTTTTGATCTTGAGCAATTCGTGCCAATAAATACCAAGCATTAATTTGAAATTTATTGTCTGGGTATTTGGCATTTAGCTCCTCCAACATTTTTTTTGCCTTGTCGTATTCCTTCAAATCTTGGTAATAGACATTCGCGCCTAAAAAATAGGATTCAGCTAAATCATCTTTCATTTGTTGTTTTTCCAACTTGGTAAAAGGCAGGTTCTCGTAATACTTTTTGCGTTCATTCGGCGCCTTCTCCATCGCAGCTTTTTTCAATTCACTTCCAAGGTCATTGCTCTTTTGCTCATTGTCAATTTTCTTCCAAAGTTCAGATTTGTTGCTACTCACTGCCCAAAAATCCATTAACTCACGTGCGCCCCAAATTCTTTGAAAATCTTGAAGCCCCTTGGTGCGTGAGGACATGTTGTAAAATGGGAAATTGGTGCTAGTTACCAAACCATTTGAATTGTCAATACTGTTTAATTGGTTCTTTTTATTTTCTTGGTTAAATTTCTCCTGCTCAGCCTTTTCCTTTTCCTGTTTAATGAGTTTATCAATGATTTTCTCACGCAATTTTTCGTTGTCTGCCAAACGCAACAAACTGTCTTTTTCTTTGATATTAACCAAATGTTTAATCAACTCATTTAAGACCAAATTCTTGTCTTGTATCTTTTTATAATCCGGATGAGTGGGGTCTATCGTTCTTGCAGCACTGTCATAGAATACCTGAGCGTTTTCATAATCTTGCTTCTTAAAATAAATATCGGCAAGCGCCAGATAGGCATTGCTTTTTATACCCATATCTGTTCCATTAGAACGCAGACAATTGGTGTATTCGACAGCCGCAGCAGCTTCACTTTTATCGGCCAATTCAAGATTGCCCAATTCGAAATAAATCTGATCGAAATACTCTAAGTTTTTATCATCACGAAGCATCTCTCTTAACACCAATTTGGCATTTTTTACTTCGCCTCGGTTTTTGATGTTAATGGCCTTAGCCATATTTAACTTTGCATTAAAAGCAAATTGGTAAGGCGGATTAAGTTTGATTACTTTCTTGTAGCGAACACCCGCTTGAACATTGTTCTTATTTAATGCATACAGCTGAGCCAATACAAAATTGTAACGCACTTTTTGGATTTTGTGCTTTACTTTCGGAATGGCAGCTTCAAGCAATTTAATCGCGTTGGGGTATTTCTTCTGCTTAATATTTACTGCAGCACCAGCAATATCCAATTGGGTTTTCAAAACCAAAGGGAAATCTTTTTTTGAAAGTAATTTTGTATAAAGTGCTTCTGCATCATCAAATTTCCCCATTAAAATATAGGTGGTAATTAAATTAATCTCTGCTTGAGCTGCTGGTATGCTTGATTTAAATGAACCTGCTACATATTCGTATACTTCCACAGCAGTGTAAAAATCTCCCTTAAACAATTGAGCATCTCCCATCAATAGATAAGCATCATCAACCCATTTCCCCTTTCCGTGTTTTTCAATGATGTGAGAGCATTTTTTTATGACCTCATCCATTTTAGATGCATTTCCTTTTAAAGACGCTTGATCGAGCATAGGATATAAAGACAAAACATCCTTATAATTGTCTTTAAACCCAACAACGGTTTCTTCTCTGGTGTTCGACACCAATAGATTAGCGTTGTAAAAATAATTGTAATGCGACACAGAGCTGTGCCATTGTTTTGAAAACCATGACTGTGCATTTGCTTGAACCGTGAGGAAAACGCAAAGAAGATATCTATATTTTAATTTGAACAATTTTTATTCTTTAACAAAACCTATTAACTTTGAAAACGCAAATTTATTATTTGCCGAGCATTTTTTTACATGGATAAGAAACAAAACAGGAGAAAATTATTAAAAAAACTTAGTAACCGATATAGGCTTCTGATAATAAATGAAACAAATCTACAGGAAAAGACTTCACTTAGCCTTACTCCTTTTAACGTTTTGCTTATTGGTTCTGCCGGTTTACTATTGTTTTCACTCATCAGTTGGGGTATTTTTACCCTTTTCCCTGGTGTGAAAGATTATGCACCTGGATACAGTCAAACTTTTGACGGTAAAATGAAAAATGAAGTTCTAAAAAAAATAAGTAAATTGGAAAATGAGTTGGGTATGGCTCAAAAAAGAGAATTGGCCATGAAACAAATCATTAGTGGCGAGGAGATTACAGCTTATGACATTCCATACAAGGCTGATAAAAGCAGAGATGTTGAACTAAGCATCAACGAAACCAAAGCGGATGGCGAACGCGTTAAGAATGCGAACGACAAAATTGAACAAGCAAAAGCAAAAGAAACAGATGAGAGTAGACCAATTTCAAATATTGGCATATCTGACGCTGGTTTAGAACAAGATTTATTGGGAAATGAATTTTTATTTTTCACACCCCTAAAAGGAAATATTGGGAACGGGTTTAATGCCCGCCACCCATGCGTTGACATAGTTCCATCTCTTGATGAGACTGTAAAATCAACTATGGACGGCACGGTTGTATTTAGTTCTTGGACCCCTGAATATGGTTTTACTATTTCCGTTCTTCATCAAAACAATTGGTTGTCCGTTTATAAATTCAATGCTGCAGTTTACAAAGAACCAGGTTCATTTGTGCGTTCTGGAGAAGTTATTGGCATAACGGGCTATACCGACAAAGCCAATCCCAAAAAACAACTTCGATTTGAACTTTGGCACAATGGAATTGCAGTTGACCCACTAAATTACATAGTTTTTTAATAATATTGCACTCAAATAGATTTTTAATAATTTTATACCCATGTTGAATAAAAATACCAAAAACGACTCCTCACAAAATTCAGCCCTTAATATGATTGGCCTTGGAACACTTTTAAAAGGCGATTTGAGCTCTGAAGGCGATTTGAGAATTGATGGTAAAATTGAAGGAAACGTCCTTTCAAAATCAAAAATTGCAATGGGGGCTTCTGCAGGTATCGCAGGAAACGTAAATGCTCGAAGTGCTGATATTTCAGGCCGTATTGATGGAGACCTAAGCGTTATTGAAACTTTATTTTTACGCTCTTCTGCAAAAATAAATGGCAATATTACCACCTCTAAGTTGGTGGTTGAAAGTGGTGCAGAATTCAACGGAACCTGCCATATGGTCAGCTCATCAGAAACCAAAGCTTGAACAAAAAAAAACCATTAGCCGATTACGCAAAATATTCTGCATTAGGTCTACAAATGGCCGCTTTTATAGTTATTTGTACCTTTGCTGGTAAATATATAGATTCATTTAAGTTGCTTCAAATACCCCTTTTTACAATCATTGGACTAATTTTTGGCGTATTTGGCTCCATGTACTATATGATAAAAAAACTATAATGAATTCCAAACCTCTTGTAAAAACCTACAGCATTTTCTTTTTTATTCAATGTTTATTGCTTTTTGCAATTCCACAACTTAGCAAAAGCAATCATGACAAATTTTTATTGGCGGGTATAAGTTCGATCATGCTTTTTCTTTTTATTGTCGGCACCAATAAAATTTTAAAAGGTTTAAACATTTCACAAAGTCGATTTAACGCAGTGTTTTTTGGCAGCATGGGACTAAGAATGGTCAGCACACTTATTTTAATTGGCATATATCTATTAATCAGCCCTTTAGTCAACAAGTTCGGGATAATTTTTCTGATTTGTGTTTATTTTATTTACATGGGTTTTGAAATTAAATTTATCCTACCTAAATTGCGCACCGATTCAGAAAAATCTAAAAATACTGATGATGCCCGAAAATAAAGGACTTTCAACTATCAAGAAATTACAAAATTTTACACTTATTGTAATTTTTGCGCTTTTTTCGCCCATAAATTCGTTTGCTAACCAAGCAATTAACTCTAGCGATACGACCCATGTTGAAAAATCAGCACACCAAGCACCGCACGCTGAAGCACACGGAGAAGCTGAAGTATTCAATCCGGGTAAAATGATTTTGGACCACGTAAAAGATGCGCACGATTGGCATATTTTAGATTATACTTCTAACGGTGTTTCACACCCAGTAAGCGTTCCACTTCCAATTATATTATATGACAATGGCTTACACCTATTCATGTCATCTAAATTCGAACACGGACACGCCATTGTTGAAAGCAAAGGAAATTATTACAAACTTCACGAAGGACACATATACAAAACTAAAGCAGATGGACACATTGAGGCTGATGCCAAAGGTGTTGTTAGCAATGCAGCTCCAATGGATTTATCAATCACTAAGAATGTATTTGCTTTGTTGTTCGGTGCTGTAATTATTTTATTGATATTTTTAACTGTAGCCAAGGGCTATAAGAAAAGAGGCGTTGGTGCGCCTAAAGGCATACAATCATTACTGGAAATACTAATTGTCTTTATGAAAGACGAGGTTATCAAGCCTTCAATTGGAAAGCACTATGCGAAGTTTCTTCCTTTGTTGTTAACTATTTTCTTCTTTATTTTCATCAACAACCTTATGGGCTTAATTCCGTTGTTCCCATTTGGTGCTAACTTGACTGGAAATATTGCAGTTACCATGATATTGGCATTATTTGTTTTTGTAGTTGTTAATTTCTCCGGAAACAAACACTATTGGAAACATATTTTTATGCCTGATGTGCCAGTTGCATTGTGGATCTTATTGATCCCTATTGAAATCCTAGGTGTTGTATTAAAACCATTTGTATTGATGCTGCGTTTGTTTGCGAACATCACTGCTGGTCACATCATCATTTTAGGATTCTTCAGTTTAATCTTCATCTTTGGCCAAAAGAACTTGGTTGCAGGATACGGGTCAGCAGTATTCTCAGTAGCCTTTACATTATTCATGAGTGTATTGGAGCTATTGGTAGCATTCTTACAAGCTTATGTATTTACTTTATTGGCCTCATTGTACATTGGCTCAGCAACAGAAGAGCACCACCATGCTGAAGACCACCACTAAAAAAATCAAATAAAACAATAATATAAAACCCAAAATAACATGTCAATTTTAGAAATTCTATTACAAACAGTATCAGCCGCCGACCCATCTAAATTAGGTGCTGCAATCGGTGCAGGTTTAGCAGCAATCGGTGCCGGTATCGGTATTGGTAACATTGGTAAAAGTGCTTTGGAAAGTATCGCGCGTCAACCTGAATCAACTGGAGATATCAGAGCAAACATGATTGTTGCTGCTGCTCTTGTTGAAGGTGCGGTGTTCTTTGCAATCGTACTTTGTCTACTGATATTGTTCGTTTAATACTATCAGAAGCTGAAAACTTTAAGCGAGGGGAAAATAATTTTATTACCCCCTTGCTTTACTTTTAATTCAAAACAAAAAAATCTAATAAAATGGAATTGGTATTACCCGGCGTAGGACTTACATTCTGGATGCTTTTGGTATTCTCTGTGTTGTTATTCCTGTTAAAGAAATTTGCATGGAAACCCATATTGACTATGCTTGCAGAAAGAGAGAACTCTATCGAGGAAGCCTTGAAATCAGCTGATCAAGCACGTGAACAAATGGCAAAATTGCAAAGTGATAACGAAGCACTATACAAACAAGCCCGTGAAGAGCGCGATCAGATTTTGAAAGAAGCCCGTGAGATGAAAGACAGCATCATAGGTGAAGCAAAACGCTCAGCAGAAGAAGAAGGTAAACGCATGATCATGAAAGCCAGTGAAGAAATCAGCAAACAAAAAACTGCTGCCATCGCTGAGTTGAAAGGTCAAGTTGCTACTCTTTCTGTTAACATTGCTGAAAAATTGATTAACAATCAACTTTCAAATTCAGAAGAACAACAAAGTATTATTGCCAAACAGGTAAATAGTCTTAACAACAATCAACAAGCCATTGCTTAAGCATGTCTGAAACAAAAATAGCCAATAGATACGCCGAAGCATTGATGCAACAAGCCGTTGCAGACAATCAGCTTTCTGCGGTGGCCGATAGTATGGCCCAGATCAGTGTTACTTGCCGCAACAGTAAAGATTTGCGCAATGCATTGAGCAGTCCTATCATCAACCCTTTGCAAAAACAAAATGCTTTATTAGCTGTGTTTAAATCTAGTCACCAACTGGTGCTTAATTTCATCAAATTGGTTTGCAGCAAAAACAGAGAAAATATTCTTCCGGAAATCTCTGATTGTTTTTTAGACCTTTATAGAAAAAACCAAGGTATAGAAAAAGTTAGCGTGCAATCAGCAACAGCATTAAACGAAAGTGATAAAACCAGCATTCAACAATATGTTCAGAAAATAACCGGAGCAAAATCAGTTGAACTGCATACAGAAATAAACCCATCCGTTATAGGCGGCATGGTGATCAAATTTGGCGACAACCTACTAGATTCTAGTGTTGCTGCCAAATTAAGAAAACTCAAAAAAGAATTAAACATAGCATAAAACAAATTATATCATGGCAGAAATAAGACCTGATGAAGTTTCAGCAATCCTGAAACAACAAATAACAAACTTTAAAACTGAAGCCGAACTAGAACAAGTTGGCACAGTGTTGCAAGTGGGTGACGGTATTGCCCGTATCCATGGACTTACTCAAGTTCAATCAGGTGAGCTGATTGAGTTTGAAAACGGCATGAAAGCCATTGTTCTAAACTTAGAAGAAGACAATATCGGTGCGGTATTGTTCGGAAGTAGTACCCTAATTAAAGAAGGTGATACCGTAAGAAGAACTGGCAAAATTGCTTCCATCGATGTAACTGAGGGTATGCTAGGACGTGTAATCAACACCCTAGGTGAACCAGTTGATGGCAAAGGTGAATTAAGCGGCGAAAAATTTGAAATGCCTCTAGAGCGCAAAGCTCCAGGTGTATTGTTCCGTGAGCCAGTTAAAGAACCACTTCAAACAGGCATCAAAGCGATTGACGCGATGATTCCAATTGGTAGAGGTCAACGTGAGTTGATTATCGGTGACCGTCAAACAGGTAAAACTGCGGTTGCAATCGATACCATCATCAACCAAAAAGAATTTTACGATAAAGGCAAACCAGTATATTGTATCTATGTAGCAATAGGTCAAAAAGAATCTACTGTTAAACAAGTGGTAAAAACTTTGGAAGAAAAAGGTGCAATGCCATACACTGTTGTGTTGTCAGCTCCATCTTCAGCTCCAGCTCCTTTGCAGTTTTTTGCGCCAATGGCCGGTGCTGCAATCGGTGAGTTTTTCCGCGATAGAGGTTTGCCTGCATTGATCGTTTATGACGATTTATCTAAACAAGCGGTAGCTTACCGTGAGGTATCTTTGTTGCTTAGACGTCCACCAGGACGTGAGGCTTATCCAGGTGACGTGTTCTACTTACACAGTCGTTTATTAGAAAGAGCTTGCAAATTGAACGCTTCTGATGCTATTACCCAAAACATGAACGACTTGCCTCCTTCATTGAAAGGCAAAGTAAAAGGTGGTGGATCATTAACTGCACTTCCAATTATCGAAACCCAAGCGGGTGACGTTTCTGCATACATTCCAACCAATGTAATTTCAATTACAGATGGTCAGATTTTCTTGGAATCAAACCTATTCAACAGTGGTGTGCGACCTGCGATTAACGTAGGTATCTCTGTATCACGTGTGGGTGGTTCGGCTCAAATTAAATCAATGAAGAAAGTTGCAGGTACGTTGAAACTTGACCAAGCACAATACCGTGAGCTGGAAGCTTTCGCGAAATTTGGTTCTGACTTAGATGCTGCGACCAAATCAGTTCTTGAAAAAGGTGTTCGCAACGTAGAAATATTGAAACAAGGTCAATACGCTCCTCAAAGAGTTGACCAACAGGTTGCAATTATCTACCTAGGATCAAAAGGTGCTTTGAACAATATCCCTACATCAAAAGTTAGAGCATTCGAAGCAGAATATTTGGAAGTATTAGAAAGTAAACATAAATCTACCCTTGACGCTTTAGCGGCTGGTAAAATTGATGATACCATTACCAATACTTTAGAAGAAGTTGCTAAACAAGTAGGCGCTAATTACAAAGCATAAACCATTTAATTTCGCTCAATGGCAAATTTAAAAGAAGTTAGAAGTAGAATCAGTTCAACCATTTCAACGCAACAGATTACTAAAGCGATGAAATTGGTGTCTGCCACCAAGTTAAGAAAGGCGCAGTCTGCAATTATGCAAATGCGCCCATACGCCGACAAATTAAACGGTGTATTGATGAACCTTGGTGATTCTGCTAATGACGAAAAATTAAGCAAATACTTCAAAGAACAAACACCTGAAAAAGTTTTGTTGCTTGTGGTAAGTAGCGATAGAGGATTATGCGGTGGTTTCAACGCCAACGTAATAAAACGGACCAAAGCACTTTTAGCGGATGATTACGCAAAACAAGCGGCTAAAAACAATGTAGATTTATTGTTTGTCGGTAAAAAAGCTTTCGAATTCTTCAAAAAATTCGAATACAATAACAACACCGATTACATGACGACTTTTGCAAATTTAAATGCACAAACCGGCTTCGCCGTGGGAGACTACATACTTGCAAGTTTCCTTTCCGGAAAATACAACCGTGTTGAAGTGGTTTACAATAAATTCAAAAATGCAGCAACACAAATCGTAACAAACGATGTTCTATTGCCTGTATCGATGAATACCTCTTCTGCAGCTAAAGCGGTTTCTAAAGACTACATTTTCGAACCAAATAAGGTTGAAATTCTTGAAGAATTAATCCCTCGTTCAATCAAAACACACTTATACCGAAGTTTCCTTGATTCTTTTGCCAGTGAACATGGTGCACGTATGATCTCTATGGATAAAGCAACCGATAATGCAGGTGAAATCTTAAAAGAACTAAAATTGATATACAACCGTGGCAGACAAGCCGCAATTACCAATGAGATCTCTGAAATCGTTGGTGGAGCAGCAGCATTAAGTAGTTAAGCAATATAGATATTTTTAAAAAGCCCGAAAGAAATTTCGGGCTTTTTTTATGCATTCTAGTCAAATCATCTGGCGCAAAGGAATCACAAATATTAAAGAGTCCCTAAGCAGATGCTAAAACCTATTTTAGATATATAACCCTAATGGGAAAATTGAGACCGAAAAGGCCTTTAGAAAACATTACTGAATTCCACCGAATTGCTTATTTTTGTTTCTTATTTAAACATGTCTTCCACCTCTATGACAAATAAGACCTTAATCTCGGCCATTGAAGATGAAATCATCAAATTGGAACGCAAACTTAGTCCTGAAAATAAAGACCTCGTTCAGAATTGGGATGCCTTAGTGGCCAAGTATAAAAACGAAGATTATGTGTTCAAAGTGCGCGATAAAGAAATCCGTATTAAAACCCATACCGAAAGTCTTAGCCACACCCCGATTGCAAAAGTAGCTTTGCCAAAATTCAAGGCATGGGGCGACCGCTTGAGGTGGCAGTTACAAGAAAACATTCCAGGTGAATTCCCATATACAGCAGGCATTTATCCATTCAAACGTGAGGGTGAAGATCCAACCCGTATGTTTGCTGGAGAAGGTGGACCAGAGCGCACCAACCGCCGTTTTCACTACGTGAGTTTGGGCATGCCAGCAAAACGTTTATCAACTGCATTTGACAGTGTTACACTTTATGGAAATGATCCACATATTCGCCCTGATATTTATGGTAAAATAGGAAATTCTGGTGTAAGCATTTGTTGCTTAGATGATGCCAAAAAACTTTACAGTGGTTTCGATTTAGCTGATGCAAAAACCTCGGTTTCTATGACCATTAACGGCCCAGCCCCTATGCTATTAGGATTTTTCATGAATGCAGCGATAGACCAACAATGTGAAAAGTACATTAAGCAAAATAATCTTGAAGCTGAAATTGAAGCAAAAATAAAAGCCATATATGCAGCCAATGCAGAAGCCAGGCCGAGTTACCAAGGCCCACTGCCAGAAGGCAACGATGGCTTGGGGCTAATGTTGCTGGGTGTCACAGGCGATCAAGTTTTGCCAGCTGATGTTTACCAAGAAATAAAAACCCATACCCTTTCTCAAGTAAGAGGTACAGTACAAGCCGATATTTTAAAAGAAGACCAAGCACAAAACACTTGTATTTTTAGTACTGAATTTGCCTTGCGTTTAATGGGTGATGTTCAAGAATATTTCATCAGCAAAAAAGTCCGCAATTTTTACTCTGTATCTATTAGCGGATACCATATTGCTGAAGCTGGTGCTAACCCAATAACCCAATTGGCCTTTACTTTGGCGAATGGTTTTACGTATGTAGAATACTATTTAAGCCGCGGAATGGACATCAATGAATTCGGCCCTAACCTATCGTTTTTCTTTAGCAATGGTATAGATCCTGAATACGCGGTTATTGGCCGTGTTGCAAGAAGAATATGGGCTAAAGCAATGCGCGATAAATACGGTGCCAACGAAAGAAGTCAGATGCTGAAATACCACATACAAACCAGTGGTAGAAGTTTACACGCCCAAGAAATCGACTTCAATGATATCCGCACAACTTTACAAGCTTTATACGCTATCTATGACAACTGCAACAGCTTGCACACCAATGCATACGACGAAGCGATCACCACGCCAACAGAAGAATCTGTACGCCGTGCTATGGCCATACAATTGATTATTAACCGTGAGTTGGGCTTGGCTAAAAACGAAAACCCAATGCAAGGTTCATTTATCACCGAAGAATTAACCGACCTTGTGGAAGAAGCTATTTTAATGGAGTTCGACCGTATTACAGAAAGAGGTGGCGTTTTAGGTGCTATGGAGACCATGTACCAACGTGGAAAAATCCAAGAAGAAAGTCTCTACTACGAAACCCTTAAACACACTGGCGAGTTCCCTATCATTGGGGTTAATACTTTCTTGAGCAGCAAAGGCTCACCCACAGTGTTGCCTAAAGAAGTGATTCGTGCTACTGAAGAAGAAAAGCAATACCAAATTTCAATGTTGAACAATTTGCATGCCCATTTTGCTGATTTAATTCCTAAAGAATTAAGACATCTGCAAGAGGTTGCAATCAAGAATGAAAATCTATTCGAAGCTTTAATGGAAGCCAGCAAAGTTTGTTCATTGGGACAAATTACAGCTGCGCTATTTGAAGTTGGCGGGCAGTATCGCCGGAATATGTAAGGAGGGTATAGGGTCCCTGTAGCAGAGACTACACAGCGTTCCGTCACGCTACGGGATGAATTTAGCGTTTAGGGTTTAGTCTTTTTTATTCGAGTTAATTTCGATTAAGACTCAGGGGTGAAAAACACCACCTGAGACAGCATTTCGTTTTTTAGAAGTTCGGTCAACTCTATTAGCATCGACAGACAATTAACCAATAATTCATCCCGTAGCGTGAACGGAGTGAAACGTAGTTCTCTGCTACTGGGACCAATAACTAATAACCATTAACTAATAACTAATAACCTAACTCTCCCCATACAACGTATTAATACTCTCCAACATCTCTGTGGCTTCTGTAATATTGCGCACCGATTTGATGTAAAGTATAATGGTTTTGGCACTTTGCTTCATATCAAATTTACCGGCATGTGCAGCAACGTGTTGCAACAATTTCATAAAGGCCATGCTGTCGTATAAAGGTGATTTTTCGTCCGATGGAAAATAGATTTTCATGGTGCTTTTTTCCAAAGATATCTTCTCAAAACCCATAGATTTTCCCATCCATTTCAAACGCACCGAAGCCAGCAAAGTGCTCACTTCTTTAGGGAATTTTCCAAATCTATCAATCAGCATTTCACTGAATTCAGTTAACATGGTTTCGTTTTCTACCTTGCCCAATTCAGTGTATAAACTCAAGCGCTCCGGCATATTGAAGACATACGAATCGGGGATCAACATATCCAAATCGGTGTCCACCTGACAGTCGCGGCTACTAAGGCTTTGCGCCTGGTCAATAAACAAATCGGCAAACTCATCGTGCTTCAATTCTCTGATGGCTTCATCCAATATTTTATGGTAGGTATCAAATCCAATTTCTGAGATAAATCCGCTCTGCTCTCCGCCCAATAAATTACCTGCTCCACGGATGTCTAAGTCGCGCATAGCCACATGGAAACCGCCCCCCAAATCGCTGTATTCTTCAATGGTACTCAAACGTTTTTTGGCATCTGAACTCAAGGTATTTAATGGCGGCGACAACAAATAGCAATAAGCCTTTCTGTTGCTTCGTCCTACCCTTCCACGCATTTGGTGTAAGTCGCTCAAACCAAACATATGCGCATTGTTGATGATAATGGTGTTGCAATTTGGTATATCCAAACCAGCCTCAATAATGGTGGTGGCAATTAAGACATCGAAATCGCCTTCGATAAATTTAACCATTACATTTTCCAATTCATGACCCTCCATTTGACCATGGGCAATGGCCACACGAACACCAGGAATCATCATTTCCATCATGTGCTGGTAATCGTAAATGTCTTTCACACGGTGGTGCACAAAAAAGGCCTGACCACCTCTAGCCAACTCATGGGTCAAAGCCTTTTGAATAACCTCTTTGTTAAAGGTATGCAGTTCTGTTTTTATCGGGAAACGGTTTGGCGGCGGTGTATTAATAACCGACAAATCGCGCGCCCCCATTAAAGAAAAATGCAGGGTTCTTGGAATTGGCGTAGCTGTTAAGGTAAGGGTGTCAACATTCACACGAAACTCTTTTAGTTTGTCTTTAACCCCAACACCAAATTTCTGTTCTTCATCGATAATCAGCAAACCCAAGTCTTTAAACTTGATGTCTTTGCCCACAATTCTATGGGTACCAATTAATATATCAACTTGGCCTTCTTCTAATTTCTTTAAGGTCTTTTTTTGTTCAGCAGTACTCTTAAATCGGTTGATGTAATCTATATTCACCGGCAAGCCCTTTAAGCGCTCTTTAAAGGTTCTGTAATGTTGATGCGCCAATATGGTGGTTGGAACCAAAACAGCTACCTGCTTGCTGTCAGACACTGCTTTAAAAGCTGCGCGAATAGCCACTTCTGTTTTACCAAAACCAACATCACCGCACAAGAGGCGGTCCATCGGTTTGGCATTTTCCATATCTCTTTTAATTTCCTCAGTTGCCTTGGCCTGATCGGGGGTATCTTCGTATAAAAACGAAGCCTCCAATTCAATTTGCATATAGCTATCAGGACTGAAAGCAAAACCGGGTTGCGACTTTCTTTTGGCATACAATTTTATGAGTTCGCGGGCAATGTCTTTTACCTTTTTCTTGGTGCTTGCTTTTTGCTTTTCCCATACCCCGCTGCCCAACTTGTGCAAACTAGGCTCTGAACCATCTTTACCAGTAAACTTGCTTATTTTGTGCAGCGAATTGACATTTACATACAACAAATCGCCATCGCGGTAGGCAATTTTAACGGCCTCTTGCACAACCCCATTCATCATGGTTTTTTGCAGCCCTAAAAACTTCCCAACCCCATGGTCGATATGCGTTACAAAATCGCCTGGCTGGAGTTCGCTTAATTCTTTAAGGGTTAAAGCTGTGCTTTTGGTGTAGCCTCTTTTTTGAGTTTTAAAACGGTAATAGCGCTCAAACAATTGGTGCTCGGTATAGCAAGCCAATTTGAGGTCTTGCTCTAAAAACCCTTCAGCCAAACCGTGGTAAATTGGCACCACGTTTATTTGTTTCTGACGGTCTTGTATAATGGCAAGTAATCTTTCAATTTGTTTACCTGTGTCACTGAACACGAGGTTCATGATGTTCTTGATTTCATTGGCCTGAAGGTGGCTTAACAACATCTCGATATTTTTTTGAAACAGCGGTTGCGGAACGGTGTTAAATTTATAGACATCTTTGGTCTTGAAACTACACATCGCTCCTATTTCAATAATGCTTTTAAAATCAGAAACCAGGTCTTTAATTTCTTTGGGACTAAGCCAAGTGTGTTCAGGTTTTTTGTCCTCTTCCTTCAAGGTTTCCCATTGTTTGATGAGGTATTGAAACTGGTCTTCAAAATGTTTTAATACGATGATAGAATCTTCTTCAAAGTATTTAAACATAGAAACCTTTTCGCCAGCAATTCCAGCACTTTGAATATTGGGAACAATGCTCAACAAAGCAATTCTTGCGATTGACAATTGTGTATCAATTTCGAAAGCACGAATGCTTTCAATCAAATTGCCATCGAGTTCTATTCGGTATGGTTTGTCGTTGCTAAAACTGTAAATATCGACAATACCTCCACGCACGGCGTATTGACCCGGCTCATATACAAAATCTTCGCGTTCAAATTCATTTTCATCCAAGAAATCAGATAAAAATTCAAGGTCGAGTTGCTCGCCTAATTTTATTTCGAAGGTGTTTTTTTTAAGTTGCTCGTTGGAAATTACCTTCTCTGAAATGCCTTCAGGAGTTGATACCACAATGTAAGGATGCAGTGCATGTTGCAGTTTGCTGACCACTTCAGCACGGGCTTGAATTTGGTCGGGATGCGGTTCTTCGAGTTCGAAAGGACGTTTGTAGCTATCGGCCAAATACAAGACTTCGTTGTTGGAAACCAAATGCTCGAGGTCGCTGCGCAAGAATTCAGCTTCTTCAGCTTCCGGCACCAAGATCAACATATTTTTACCACTGAGGTGGAACAAAGATGCCAATGCAACTGCGGCAGAAGAGCCAGCCAATCCTTCAAAACGGGCAATATGTTGCCCTGAGTTTTTATGTTGAGATAAAAACTCTTGAATATTTTTATGCCTTCCAAAGGCCTCCACCAGTTCCCTAACCTTCATGAATAAAACCTGCTCATCCAGAAAAAAACAGGATGGCGAAGGTAGTGCAATAATTTGAAATAATAGAATAACAAAGCATCACCAATACTAAACCCTATCCCCTAAACCCTAGCCCCTTTTCACTGGCGCCCAAATCACAAGAATCTGTCTTAAAAATTGTCTTAATTTCATTACTTTTGCCCCGTGAATTTTAACCGTAAACAGCTTAGCGACACCGAATTATTATCCATCTACAAGCGCTTGCTTTATCCGCGCATTATAGAAGACAAAATGCTTATTTTGTTGCGTCAAGGGCGCATCGGTAAATGGTTTAGCGGTATAGGGCAAGAAGGTATTTCTGTTGGTGCCACCATGGCTTTGCACAGCGATGAATACATTCTTCCTTTGCACAGAAACCTCGGTGTTTTTACCACACGCGATATCCCTTTCAAAAAACTATTTGCCCAATGGCAAGGTAAAAAATCTGGCTTCACCAAAGGCCGCGACCGCAGTTTCCACTTTGGAACCAACGAATACCATATTGTGGGAATGATTTCTCATCTAGGTGCTATGTTGGGTGTTGCCAATGGCATTTCTACCGCACACTTACTGAACAATTCTGGTAAAGTATCTTTGGTGTTTAGTGGAGACGGTGGCACCAGTGAAGGCGATTTCCACGAAGCACTTAACGTGGCTGCGGTTTGGGGCTTACCTGTTATTTTCTTAATTGAAAACAATGGCTATGGCTTAAGCACGCCAAGCAACGAACAATTCAAGTGCAAACAATTTATCGATAAAGGCATAGGCTACGGAATGGAAGCTTACCAAATTGATGGCAATAATATTTTAGAGGTTTTTCATAAAGTGACAGAACTTTCTGAAAGCATGCGCAAGGCTCCAAGAGCGGTTATTTTAGAGTGCATGACCTTTAGAATGCGTGGGCACGAAGAAGCCAGCGGAACCAAGTATGTACCGCAAGAATTGTTTGATGAATGGGGCAAAAAAGACCCAATTTTAAACTACGAAAATTTCCTTTTTGCTGAGGGTGTTCTTACCGACGACTTGAAACAAATCATATACGATGAACTAAAAATGGGCATGGACGACGATTTGGCGGAAGTGTTTGCTGAAGCTGAAGTTGTTGCCGATATTCAAGAGGAACTCAACGATGTGTATGCACCTTACACCGCTGAAATTATATCTCCTGCAAGTGATAAGCATAGCACCAAACGATTGGTAGACGCCATTTCCGACGGTTTGAAACAATCTATGGAAAAGCATTCAAACACCATTTTAATGGGACAAGATGTGGCTGAGTACGGTGGGGTATTTAAAATCTCAGATAACTTTTACAAACTGTTTGGTAAAGGACGTGTGCGCAACACACCAATCACCGAATCGTCTATACTTGGCGCTGGTTACGGCTTAGCCATTATGGGATACAAAGCCATTGTAGAAATGCAATTTGGCGATTTTGTAACTTGTGGTTTTAACCAAATCGTAAACAACCTGGCCAAAAGCCATTACCGTTGGGCACAAGCTGCCGATGTGGTGGTGCGCATGCCGACAGGCGCTGGCGTTGGTGCAGGACCGTTCCATAGCCAAAGCACAGAGGCTTGGTTTTTCCACGTACCAGGATTAAAAATTGTTTACCCTAGTAATGCCTACGACGCAAAAGGCTTGTTGTGTGCGTCGATAAACGACCCTAATCCGGTTATGTTTTTTGAACACAAAGCTTTGTATAGAAGCATAGAATCTGAGGTTCCAGACGATTACTACACTTTGGAAATTGGCAAAGCAAAAACGGTTCAATCGGGCGATGAGCTTAGCATTATAACCTACGGCTGGGGTGTTCAATGGGCTATAGATGCCTGCAAAGACTTAGGCATAAGTGCTGAGATTTTAGATTTAAGAACTTTGATGCCATGGGACAAAGACGCCGTAAAAGCTGCCGTTGAAAAAACGGGCAAAGTTTTGGTATTGCACGAAGACACAATGGTTGGCGGTATTGGCGCAGAAATAGCGGCGTGGATAGGCGAGCATTGCTTTAGCAGCTTAGACGCACCAGTTAGACGTGTGGCCAGTTTGGATACACCAGTGCCTTTGGCCAAAGACTTAGAAGATAATTTCTTGGCCAAAAAATATTTGAACCCAGCCTTGATAGAATTGCAAGCTTACTAAGCGCAAACGATTCTGTATCCCTTTAAGATACGACTTTTTTACTGTTTTCTTTTATTCGCAATGCTGATAGCATAATCTTCACGATTGATGGCCAAATAGAAGCATCATGAAAAAAAATTTGTATCTTCGCAGACAATATGGCTTATCGCTGGACCGCCGCACCGAAACTCAATGATCAAAAGGTAGAACAACTGGCTGAGCTCATTAATGTATCCCCAATAATCGCTCGGTTATTGCTTCAAAGGGGTGTTGAAACCTTTGAACAAGCCAAGAAATTTTTCAGACCTCAATTGACCGATTTATACGACCCATTCTTGATGAAAGATATGGACAAAGCCATAGACCGAATTATTTTGGGTTTGCACCGCAAAGAGCGTTTAATGGTTTATGGCGATTACGATGTTGATGGAACCACTTCTGTTTCGATTGTATTTTCTTACTTTTCAAAATTCACATCGAACATTGAATATTATATTCCTGACCGTTACAAGGAGGGTTATGGAATTTCAAAAATCGGCATTGATTATGCCAAGGAAACAGGCGTTTCATTAATTATTGCCCTCGACTGCGGAACACGTTCAATTGAATTGATCGCTTACGCAGCTAGTTTAGGTATAGACTTTATTGTATGCGACCACCACTTACCTGGCGATGAATTGCCAGATGCGGTGGCCTTGTTGAATCCAAAACGCAAAGATTGCACCTACCCATACAAAGAATTATCAGGCTGTGGCATTGGATTCAAACTGATTCAAGCCTATGCACAAGCCAACGATTTTTCGTTCGACGATGTTTGCAAATATTTAGACCTTGTGGCCGTGAGTACCTGCAGCGACATTGTAGAGATAAGAGACGAGAATAGAATATTGGTTTATTACGGACTTAAAAAAATTAATGAAAACCCATGCATTGGCTTACAAGCCCTATTGCAGAGTTACCAAATAAAAGAAGAATACGAGGTGTCTGACATTGTGTTTGGCATAGGCCCTAAAATCAACGCCGCCGGCAGAATAGCCGATGCAAAATCTTCTGTTAAACTTTTAATTGAAGAGGACTTTCACCAAGCGCGTTTACTAGCCAAAACCTTAATTGACAACAATACAGAGCGCAAAGATATAGACAGCGATATCACCAAAGAAGCTATGGAAATGTTGGAAAATAGCGCTGAATTAAGAAGCCGTAAAAGCACTGTTTTATACAGTGAAAAATGGCATAAAGGTGTTATCGGAATTGTGGCTTCGCGTTTAATTGAAACGTATTACAAACCAACGATTATTTTTTCAGAAGTTAATGGCATGTTGACTGGATCGGCCCGCAGCATCAAGGACTTTGATGTGCATGATGCCATTGGTTCTTGTGGCGATTTGGTGGTGCAATACGGAGGGCATAAATATGCGGCAGGATTAACCATTAAAAAAGAACAATTTGAAGCCTTTACCGATAGATTCGAAGAAATTGTCAATCAAAATTCTACCGAAGAATTAAGGACTCCCGAGATATCATACGATACAGAAATTGACTTTAGCGAAATTACCCAAAAGTTTTTTGTGGTATTGGATCAGTTTAAACCGCACGGACCAGGCAATATGACCCCTATTTTCAGAACCAACCATGTGGCTGATTCAGGAAGTAGGATCGTAAAAGAAAAGCATTTAAAATTAGTTGCCTATCAAAGCGGTACGCGATTTGATGGTATAGCATTTAATATGAGTGACGCCTTCCCAATGATTAGTAAAAATCTTCCTTTTGATGTATGCTATTCTTTGGAGATGAATGAATTCAAAGGTGTTCGAAACCTACAATTAAAAGTTAGAGACATTCGCCCAACGGTATGAAATTAAGAGCAGAAAAACTCGTAAAACAATACAAACAAAAAAAGGTTGTAAATGATGTTTCCATTTATGTGGAACAAGGTGAAATAGTTGGACTCTTAGGTCCAAATGGCGCGGGTAAAACCACATCATTTTACATGACGGTAGGCCTGGTAAAACCAGACGAAGGTCATATCTATTTAGACGACGAGGAAATCACCAAACTACCCATGTACAAAAGGGCTCAAAAAGGGGTTGGCTATTTGCCACAAGAAGCCTCTGTGTACCGCGACTTAACGGTTGAAGATAATATTTTGGCCGTTTTAGAATTGACCAAACTGAGCAAGGCAGAACAAACCGAAAAGCTGGAAAGTTTGTTGAATGAATTCAACTTGCAAAGGGTTAGGAAAAATTTAGGCAAGGTGTTGAGTGGCGGTGAACGCAGAAGAACTGAAATTGCCCGTGCCTTGGCCACAGATCCGAAATTCATCCTACTGGACGAACCATTTGCGGGTGTTGACCCTATTGCGGTTGAAGACATCCAAAATATTGTTTACAAACTTAAAAGCAAGAATATTGGCATTTTAATTACCGACCATAACGTACAAGAGACCTTAAGTATTACCGATAGAGCCTATTTGCTTTTTGAAGGAAAACTTTTAAAACAAGGAAGTGCCGAAGAATTGGCTGAAGATGAAATGGTAAGAAAAGTTTATTTAGGAAAAAACTTCGTTTTGCGAAGAGCTATAGCACCCAACAAACCAGACGCTTGAAAACTTTGATATTTGGCCTAGGCAACATAGGCCCCGAATACAACCACACCAGACACAACATTGGTTTTGATGTCTTAGATGCCTTTGCCAAAGACATGCAAGTAGAATTTAGTTTGCAGAAGCTGGGTATGGTTGCAGAAGGAAGACTTAAAAACAAAACATTTGTTTTGGTAAAACCGACCACATTTATGAATTTAAGTGGCAAAACGGTTCAATACTATATGCAAATGAACAAGGTCACTTCTGGCGAAATCTTGGTGGTAACAGACGATTTAGCTATCGACTCTTGTATGTTGCGCATCCGATTAAAAGGCAGCCATGGTGGCCACAATGGCCTTAGGAACATTCAAGAATTATTGAATACCCAAGAATACCCGCGACTTCGGTTTGGGATCGGCAATCAATTTGACAAAAATAGACAAATTGAATTTGTCTTAGGAAAATGGAAAGCAGAAGAGCAAACGGTAGTTGATATTACAATTGCCAAAGCAGTTGATGCAATAAAAAGTTTTATTTTGGAAGGACCGGGACAGGCAATGACCAAGTACAATGGATAAGCAATCAAAAACAATTGAATTGGAATTTCAGGTTAGAGATTACGAACTCGACCTGCAGGGTATTGTCAACAATGCTGTGTACCAAAACTATCTAGAGCACGCCAGACACGAGTTTTTGAAATTGCATGGCTTAGATTTTAGCCAATTGCATATTGATGGTTATGACGCGGTGGTGATTCGGGCTGAAATCGATTATAAAAAATCACTAAAAAGTGGCAATCTTTTTTTGGTTCAAACCTCTGTGGAGCGCGAAGGTCGTTTGAAAATTGTTTTCAATCAGAAAATTGTAACAATGTCAGACGGAATTTTGATCCTTCAGGCTAAAATATTTGTAGCATGTCTTCACAATAATAAACCTATCGAGCCCTTGCAAATTCTCGATAAAATTGGTTTGTTATAAAAGCAACTTCTCAACAATTTTTACTTTCTATTCAGATGTTAATTTATTGTGTGACGCAATAATTATACACACTGATGTAGATTGCTTAAATTAAATAGAAAATCCGTCCTTTTTTTCTAATAGAATACCTATTTTTGCGTCCACTTATCCAAAAGCATTAGAAAAATGTTACTATCATTAGCTGGAAATAATCTGTCGGATTATCTGCCAATCTTTTTTATGTTCATAGCCGCAATGGCCTTTATTGTTCTCTCCATGGTTGCCACGCATGCACTAGGTCCGAAGAAACAATCTAAAATAAAACAGGATGCATTTGAGTGTGGAATCGAATCACAAGGAGACGCTAGAACACCCTTTTCTATAAAGTATTTTTTAATTGCAATATTATTTGTCCTTTTTGATGTTGAAGTAATTTTTATGTATCCATGGGCAGTGAACTTCAAAACATTGGGCATAAATGGATTAATTGAAATGTTCATGTTCATGGGCTTTTTGGTTTTGGGCTTAATCTACATCATCCGCAAAGGCGCTTTAACCTGGGAGAAATAAAAAAAACATTTTCATCGCATAATTGTCATTCTATAGTAAATAAACATGAGCATCGACATTAAACCCGAATTTAAGCCTGACGGCATTGAGGGTGCAGGATTTTTCGCCACATCATTAGATAAGGTTGTCGGCTTGGCCAGAGCAAATTCTCTATGGCCTTTGCCGTTTGCAACGTCATGCTGCGGAATTGAATTTATGGCCACAATGGCATCGCATTACGACTTAGCACGTTTTGGTTCAGAAAGATTGAGTTTCTCTCCAAGACAAGCCGACTTGTTAATGGTAATGGGAACCATTTCTAAGAAGATGGGGCCAATTTTGCGCCAAGTATACGAGCAAATGGCTGAACCGAAATGGGTTTTGAGCATGGGAGCTTGTGCCAGCAGTGGCGGTATATTTGACACCTACAGTGTTTTGCAAGGTATTGATAGAATTATTCCCGTAGATGTATACATTCCTGGCTGCCCACCAAGGCCTGAACAGGTTTTGGATGGTATTCTCAAGATTCAAGAGCTAACCAAATCTGAGAGCATCAGAAGACGCGATTCACCAGAATACAAAAAGATGTTAGAGCAATATGGAATTGAGTAATATGGAGACTAGCAATTTAAACGAGCTAATCAGCCAATCGCTGAAAAACCGTTACGCAGATAAATTTATCAGCGAAGAGCAACAGTACGATTTTACAAATTACACCATTGATAAATCTGTATTAATTGATGCTTTGGATTTTCTTAAAACAGACCCGGAAATTGCCTGCAACTTTTTAACAACCTTATGTGGCGTTCATATGCCTGAGCAAGAAGGTTCAGAGTTTGGCATGATGTATCAATTGCAAAATATGGAAAAAAATTTGCGAATCCGTGTTAAAATATGGATGTCTAAAGATGATTTACATGTGCCAACTGCAACGGGGATATGGCCAAGTGCCAATTGGATGGAACGCCAAGAATATGATTTCTTCGGATTCAAATTTGCAGGCCATCCTGATTTGAGACGCATTCTTAATATGGATGAAATGAACTATTTCCCAATGAGAAAAGAATACCCATTGGAAGATGGATCTAGAGACGATAAAAACGATAAAATGTTTGGCAGATAAGCACCATGAGCGACATTAAAAACATCGAAGCAACAGAGGTTCAAAAAGAATACAACATTCTTAACCTTGGACCCACCCACCCTGCTACCCACGGTATTTTCCAAAATGTACTGAAAATGGATGGTGAAATCATTATGCATGCCGAACCTACCATTGGATACATTCACCGTGCTTTCGAAAAATTAGCAGAACACAGGCCTTACAACCAAATTGCACCAATAACAGATCGACTCAACTACTGTTCATCACCAATCAACAACATGGGTTGGCATATGACAGTAGAAAAACTTATTGGCTGTGAAGTTCCAAAGCGTGCAGACTACATGCGTGTCATCATCATGGAATTGGCTCGTATTTCTGACCATATTATCTGTACCACCATTATCGGTCAAGATACCGGAGCAACCACTGGGTTTTTATACTTCTTCCAAATGCGTGAAAAGGTATATGAAATTTACGAGGAAGTTTGTGGCGCCCGTTTAACAACCAATATTGGAAGAGTGGGTGGGATGGAAAGAGACTTCTCTAAACGCGCAATAGAATTATTGAAAAAATTCTTAATTGAATTTCCTGAATATCTTAAAGAATTCCAAAGTCTAATTGAACGCAACAGAATCTTTATGGATAGAACCATTAACTGCGGGCCAATATCGGCCGAAAGGGCCTTGGCTTATGGATTTACTGGTCCTAACTTGAGGGCGGCGGGTGTTGACTATGATGTGCGTGTGGCCAATCCATACAGCCGTTATCAAGATTTTAATTTCAGCATTCCTATTGGAACGAATGGAGACACCTACGACCGTTTTATGGTGCGCATTCAAGAGATGTGGGAAAGTATAAGCATTATCAATCAAGCGTTTGATGGATTGCCAGAAGGACCGATACATGCTGATGTGCCAAATTTCTACCTGCCAGATAAACAAGAAGTTTACAGCAAAATGGAAGCCCTAATTTACCATTTCAAAATTGTAATGGGTGAAACCGCAATCCCTAAAGGCGAAGTATACCATTCAGTAGAAGGCGGAAACGGTGAATTGGGCTATTATCTTATCAGCGATGGAGGCAGAACGCCTTACAGATTGCATTTTAGAAGGCCATGTTTTATATACTACCAGGCATACCCTGAAATGATAACCAATGGACTCCTAAGCGATGCTATTTTAACCATGAGTAGCATGAATGTGATAGCAGGAGAATTAGACGCATAAAAAAGAAAAAAATTAAGTACCACTTAAAAGAATATTAAAGAACTCATGGCACAAACCACAGACATAAGTTTTAAAGAAGAAAGCCTAGAACTTATTCAGAAAATTACCAAAAGGTATCCTGATGGCAAACATAAATCAGCCCTTATTCCTGTTTTGCACATTGCACAGGCAGAGTTCGGTGGATGGTTAAGTCCTCAGACTATGGACCTAGTTGCTGAGGTTTTAAGACTTAAACCGATTGAAGTATACGAAGTAGCTTCATTTTATAGCATGTTTAATTTGCAGCCCGTTGGTAAATGTTTAATTGAAGTTTGCCGAACCAGCAGCTGTTGGTTATGCGGCGCTGAAGACATCATCAACCACCTTGAACAGAAATTAAACATAAAAGTTGGGGAAACAAGTTCGGATGGCATGTTTACTTTAAAAGCAGTTGAATGCTTGGGTAGCTGTGGAACTGCTCCAATGATGCAAGTGGGTGCCGACTACCATGAAAACTTAAGTATTGAAAAAGTAGACAAGTTGGTTGACGGATTCAAACAAGAAAACAAACAAAGCCGTTACTGTTAATTATGAGCAGAAAGTTATTACTTAAAAACGATCATATACCGGGTATTGCTGGCCTTAAAACCTATAAAGAAAATGGTGGATACACTGCCATGGAAAAGGCTTTAAAAACCATGAGTCCAGAAGCACTTTTAGAAGAAGTAAAAACTTCAGGACTAAGAGGCCGCGGTGGCGCAGGTTTTCCTACAGGAATGAAATGGAGCTTTTTGGCCAAGCCTGAAGGTGTTCCAAGATACTTGGTGGTAAATGCCGACGAAAGCGAACCGGGTACTTTTAAAGACCGTTACTTAATGGAGCGCATTCCCCATTTGCTTATTGAGGGTATGATCATATCTAGTTTTTCACTTGGAGCTAATAGTGCCTACATCTATGTTAGAGGTGAGTATTTTTATGTTTCACGAATTCTAGAGCAAGCCATCGAAGAAGCATACGCTTCAGGTTTATTGGGAAAAAATATTTTAGGTACCGGTTACGATTTGGACATCTATGTTCAAATAGGTGCTGGTGCATACATCTGTGGTGAAGAAACTGCCTTATTAGAAAGCTTAGAAGGCAAACGTGGCAATCCACGCATTAAACCTCCATTCCCGGCAATTGCTGGTTTATATGGTTGCCCTACAGTGGTAAACAATGTGGAGACCATCGCTGCAATAGTGCCTATAATTGAAATGGGTGGTGCTGAATATGCTAAAATTGGAATTGGAAGAAGCACTGGAACCAAATTAATTTCTGCCTCAGGCCATATCAACAAACCTGGTGTTTATGAAATCGAAATGGGATTGCCTGTTGAAGAATTTATTTATTCTGAAGAATATTGCGGTGGTATTAAAGGTGGAAGAAAGATGAAAGCCGTTGTGGCTGGAGGTTCTTCTGTTCCGATTTTACCAACTGATTTAATTTTAAAAACAGCCGCTGGAGAACCGCGTTTAATGAGCTATGAAAGCCTAGGAGAAGGTGGATTCATTACTGGAACTATGCTCGGCTCAGGCGGATTCATTGTTATGGATGAAGACACCAGCATTGTAAAAAATTTATATACTTTCTCTCGTTTCTACCACCATGAAAGCTGCGGACAATGCAGTCCTTGCCGCGAAGGAACAGGATGGATGGAGAAAATACTTCATAAAATTTTGGACGGCAAAGGCACTTTAAAGGACATTGATTTACTTTGGGATATTCAAAGTAAAATTGAAGGTAAAACCATTTGTCCTCTTGGAGAAGCTGCGGCATGGCCTGTGGCCGCTGCCATCAGGCATTTCAGACCAGAATTTGAAGCGTATGTTACAAATCCTGAAAGCATAAAAGACGTTAAACATTATTACAGACTCAACCCAACCGTATAATCCCATTCACCAAAATTTAAGCAATGGTAAAATTAACAATTGACGATATTCCAGTAGAAGTTCCGAAAGGAACAACCATACTGCAAGCTGCGCGCCTTATTGGTGGAGATGTAACTCCGCCAGCAATGTGTTATTACAGCAAATTAAAAACCAGCGGTGGGTATTGCAGAACCTGCATCGTAAAAGTAGAGCAAGGTTCTGAAAAAGATCCACGTCCTATTCCAAAACCAGTTGCCAGCTGCCGAACCGAGGTAGCGGAAGGCATGGTGGTGCGCAATATTACTTCGCCGGAAAATTTGGAAGCAAGAGCAGGTGTTGTTGAATTGCTATTGGTAAACCATCCATTGGATTGTCCAGTATGCGACCAAGCAGGCGAATGCCACTTGCAAGATTTGGCTTACGAAAATGGAAAAGAAGAAACGCGTTACGAATTTGAACGCAGAGAATTTGAACCAATTGACATTGGAGACAAAATTAAATTACACATGAACCGTTGCATTATGTGTTTCCGTTGCGTAAAAGTAGCCGATCAAATTACAGATGGCCGTTGTCATGGCGTAATCAACCGTGGTGATGCTGCTGAAATTTCAACCTATATTGAAAAAGCAATCGATAACGATTTTTCAGGAAATGTTATTGACGTTTGCCCAGTTGGTGCATTAACCGATAGAACCTTCCGATTTAAAAGCCGTGTTTGGTACACCAAACCAGTTGATGCGCATAGAGATTGTAGCAAATGTTGCGGTAAAGTAAGACTTTGGAACCAAGGTGAAGAAGTGTTGCGCGTAACAGCTAGAAAAGACCAATGGGGTGAAGTAATGGACAATGAAGATGGCAGCACTGCATGGATTTGCAATGATTGCCGTTTTGATAAAAAACACATCAACGATTGGACCATAGAAGGCCCATCAGAAATAAACAGACATTCTGTGATATCTGCAAACCATTACGACACATTGAGAAACATCAAAGCGGACACTTTGCGCATGCTGGGCGGAAAACCACATGGCGAAAAAGTAGACCTAGGCATTGGTGCGCTTGACCCTAACAACCAACATAAACAATAGAATAAAAAAGAAATGGATCCATTGTTATTTAAAGCAATCTTGGTAATTGCAGTGTTTGGAATAACACTGATAGTTGCCTTATATTCTACATTTGGTGAGCGCAAAATCGCAGCTGTAATGCAAGACCGCGTTGGTCCAAACAGAGCAGGGCCTTTTGGTTTGTTGCAACCACTTGCTGATGGCATTAAAATGTTCATGAAGCAAGAGTTAATTCCTTCGGTTTCGAACAAGTGGTTATTTATTATTGGTCCTTGTATCGCTATGTTAACAGCCTGCATGACAGGTGTGGTTATTCCTTGGGGGGGCAGCTTGACCTTTGGTGATCAAGTTTTTGAATTGCAAATCGCCGATTTAAACATCGGAATTTTATATTTATTTGGCGTTGTTTCATTAGGTGTATACGGCATCATGATTGGTGGCTGGGCATCTAACAACAAATTCTCACTAATTGGAGCCATCCGTGCATCTTCACAAATGATCAGTTACGAGATAGCAATGGGTATGGCCATCATCGCTTTGGTAATGAGCACAGGTACTTTAAGTTTAAAAGAAATTGTGATGCAACAAGATGCTGGTTTGGCAAATATTGTTTACCAACCTTTGGGCTTCTTAATCTTCTTGGTTTGTGCATTTGCCGAGACCAACAGAGCACCTTTCGATTTGCCTGAATGTGAAACAGAATTAATTGGCGGATACCACACTGAATATTCATCATTGAAATTGGGCTTTTATTTATTTGCCGAATACATCAATATGTTTATTTCATCTGCGGTAATTGTATCGTTTTACTTTGGCGGTTACAACTTTCCTTTCCAACATGAGTTGGGCTTGGATGGCAACTTATTAACCATCGTGCAAACTTTAGTATTCTTTGGAAAAATATTCTTCTTCGTATTCTTCTTTATGTGGGTGCGTTGGACAATACCTAGGTTCCGTTACGACCAATTGATGCACCTTGGTTGGAAAGTATTATTGCCATTAGCCTTGTTCAATATTTTTGCAACAGGCCTAGTAATGTGGGGGATGGGAAAATTATAATTTAAAAAACACGGACAATTATTGTTAAAAACAATTCTTAACTGAAGAAAAAAATACCAATTGAAAAATGCTGACAAATAGAAGTAAACAAGTGGTCAAAAAAGAGATGACAATCATGGAGAAGGCATATTTACCTGCTATCTTCAGTGGAATGCTCATTACTTTCAAACACATATTCATGAAAAAGGCGACCATTCGTTACCCTGAACAGGTTAGAGAGTTTGCCCCAGTTTACCGCGGACAACACGTCTTAAAATTAGATGAAGCTGGAGCAGAACGATGCACTGCATGTGGTTTGTGCGCTGTCGCTTGCCCTGCTGAAGCCATTACCATGGTGGCAGAGGAAAGAAAGAAAGGCGAAGAACATTTATACCGCGAAGAGAAATATGCATCTACATACGAAATCAATATGTTAAGGTGTATTTTTTGTGGTTTGTGTGAAGAGGCTTGTCCAAAAGAAGCAATATTCTTAACCGACAGAATTGTGCCTAGCACTTTCGAACGCGATGAATTCATTTATGGAAAAGATAAATTGGTTGAAACAATCGACCAAAAAGTAGACGTTACCAAAAGACAAACACCTGAAGTTTTAGAATTCAAAAAAGACAAGAACCACAAACACAATAGAACCTTTCTTGACAGGGTATTAAAACCAAGTAGCAAACACTAATTTAGTGGATAAAAGTCAAATTAAAACCACTCCAATTCAACGTAATTCGCAAACAATTAAATGAGCCTTACCCAATATATCTTCTGGTTTTTATCATTCCTAGCATTGATGAGCAGCTTGATGGTCGTATTTACTAAAAACGCTGTTTACAGCGTGCTTTGTCTAATCATCACCTTCTTTGCCATTGCTGGACATTACCTTTTGCTAAATGCACAATTTTTAGCAGCTGTTCATATCATTGTATACGCAGGTGCCATTATGGTGCTTTTCTTATACGTGATTATGATGCTTAACCAAAACAAAGACACTGAGCCCAAAAAGCATCCATACTTAATGGTTATTTCTGTAATTGCCTCTGGATTATTGATGTTAACCATGGTTGGAACCGTTAAAAGTGCTGAACTACCTGGAAGCACGATAGCAGATGCACAAGTAGGAACAATTGAAAAGCTTGGACAAGTATTGTTCACTGACTTTCTATTGCCATTTGAAGTATCTTCAATTTTATTCTTAGCAGCAATGGTAGGTGCTGTGTATTTATCTAAAAACAAACTTCAATCGTAATGCAGAATTTACACGGAATTCCGATCGACTATTACGTAATATTAAGTACCGCATTATTTTGTGTAGGTGCCTTAGGTGTAATGCTTAGACGCAATGCCATCATTATTTTTATGTGTGTGGAGCTTATGCTTAATGCCGTAAATTTATTGCTTGTGGCTTTTTCATCATACTTTGGAGACAGTCAAGCCCAAGTATTTGTATTTTTTATTATGGCAGTAGCCGCAGCTGAAGTAGCAGTAGGACTGGCAATCTTAATCATGATATACCGAAATGCTGGTACCAGTGATACAGATGTATTGACTAAATTAAAATGGTAAGCACAATCGATATAAAGGCATACAAATAGAATGGAACAACTCGTTAAATTAATTCCCTTATTTCCACTAATCAGTTTCGCTATCATCGCATTGATGAACAGACGACTGAGCAAACCCCAAGCAGCAATTATTGCTTGCGTTGGTGTGTTATTAAGTTTTATCGATTCGGCAGTGATTTTTCAATCACAATTACAATCGTTTCACCCGTTAGAGGTTAAAGTATTTGATTGGATTATTGCTGGCAACTTTAATGCTTCATTCTCATTTTTAGTGGATCCACTGTCTTCAATTTTCTTAATGGTTATAACAGGTGTTGGATTTTTAATCCACCTATTCTCTGTTGGGTACATGAAAGATGACGATGGCATGAGAAGATTCTTCGCTTACCTAAATTTATTTATATTCTTCATGCTGGTATTGGTGCTAGGAAATAATTTTTTAGTGATGTTTATCGGCTGGGAGGGTGTAGGATTTTGCTCATTTATGTTGATTGGTTTTTGGTATAAAGACAACAAAAACAACGACGCAGCTAAAAAGGCATTTGTTATGAATAGAATTGGCGACCTTGGTTTTTTAATCGCCATGTGTCTTATATTCTTTAATTTCGGTACTCTTAATTACAGCACATTATTCAGCCCTGGATTCTTAGCTGACTCATCTGTAAGCACAGAAACTTTGACACTTATTACTTTTTGCCTATTTGTAGGTGCAATGGGTAAGAGTGCTCAAATACCTTTATATACTTGGTTGCCTGATGCGATGGCGGGCCCTACCCCAGTTTCTGCATTAATACACGCAGCAACCATGGTGACTGCTGGTATATACATGGTAGCAAGAACCAATATCATGTTCTCTTTAACGCCAGACACTATGACCTTGGTGATCATCATTGGCATCGCTACAGCTTTATTGGGTGCGGTTATCGGTTTGTTTCAAAACGACATTAAAAAAGTATTGGCTTACTCAACGGTCAGTCAATTGGGTTTAATGTTTGTTGCTCTTGGTGTTGGTGCTTATACAGCAGCAGTATTCCACGTCGTAACACATGCTTTCTTTAAAGCCTTATTGTTCTTAGGCTCAGGTAGTGTTATTCACGCTATGAGCGGCGAGCAAGACATTCGCCATATGGGTGGTTTGAAAAAGAAGTTACCAATTACCTATTTAACTTTCTTAATTGGTACTTTAGCTATATCAGGAATTCCGCCTTTGGCTGGTTTCTTTAGCAAAGACCAAATTCTAAGTGAAGCATTCGCCCACAACAAAATATTATTTGCCTTAGGCTTATTGGTCTCATTAATGACCGCTTTCTATATGTTCCGTTTGTTTTTCTTGACCTTCCATGGTTCATTTAGAGGAACCCACGACCAAGAGCACCATTTACACGAATCTCCTTTAAATATGACTTTGCCATTAATTGTATTGGCCATTTGTGCAGTGTTTGCAGGTTTTGTAGGCGTTCCGCATGTCATTGGCGAAGGTTTAGGTGTTCACAACCTATTCGAATCGTATTTAGCCCCTGTTTTAGGCAGCAGTAGCAGCCACATTGAAGCAAGTATAGAATGGATGTTAATGGGATTAACTACCGCTCTTATAGTTGCAGTAATATTGTATGCTAGACATTTATTCGTTTCTAAAAATTCTGTTCCTGAATCTGATTTGCAAATGCAAGCTGGATTTAAGAAAATAGCCTATAACAAATTCTTTGTAGATGAATTCTACAATAAAGTATTTACTCAACCCTTAGACAAACTCTCTTTATTCCTTGAAAAAGGTGTAGACGTTCCATTAATTGATGGCTTGGTAAGAGGCATCGGAAAATTAACACAAAGTTTAGCTTCTATAACCCGTAAAATCCAAACAGGTAATACTGGTTATTATGCCATTGTATTTGTATTCGCAATTTTATTATTGTTCATCTTTTTTATATAGACCAACATGTTGACATTATTACTCATATTGATTCCTTTAATAAGTGGTTTTATTTTGCTTTTCACAGGAAGTAAAAACGCAAGGCAAATTGCACTTGTCTTATCACTTATAGAATTTGGTCTTGCACTATTTGCTTTAAATATTTTAAAGTCGGGTACTACCGAATCGCTATCATATAGCATTCCATGGATTCCAAGCATGGGCATATCATTCCATTTAGGAATGGATGGTATTTCCATGTTAATGGTGTTGTTAAGCACCTTGCTTATGCCATTAATTATCTATTCTTCTTTTAACAAAACTTACAGTAATTCGCATAACCTTTATGCTTTGATGTTTATCATGCAAAGTGCCATGGTGGGTTCATTTGCTGCAATGGATGGATTCTTGTTTTATATTTTTTGGGAGGTATCATTAATTCCTATTTTCTTTATCATCTTGATGTGGGGTGGCGAAAACCGTCAGAAAACAACCTTTAAATTTTTCATCTATACTTTGTTTGGTAGCTTGTTCATGCTATTGGCATTAATCTATTTGTATTTGCATACAAGCACACACAGTTTTGATATCCAAGCTTTGTATGCCGCTGGTCGATCTTTGTCTTTGACAGAACAAGGTTTAATAATGGGTGCATTTTTCTTAGCCTTTGCGATTAAAATGCCAATCTTCCCTTTCCATACTTGGCAGCCAAGCACCTATGTCGCAGCGCCAACACCAGGCGTAATGTTATTGGGTGGTGTAATGTCTAAAATGGCAACCTATGGTTTAATTCGTTGGGTATTGCCCATGGTTCCAGATGGTGTGCAAGAATATGGCTATTTAATCATCAGTCTATCGGTTGTAAGTATAATCTATGCTTCATGTATAGCCATTATCCAAAAAGACTTTAAATATTTAATTGCTTACGCTTCTATTGCCCACATGGGATTGATATCAGCTGGTATTTTCGCAGCAAACATGCAAAGTTTGCAAGGTTCAATGGTGGAGATGTTAAGCCATGGTATCAATACCGTTGGATTGTTCTTCGTTTACGATATAATATACAAGAGAATGCATACTTCTGAAATGTCAAAACTAGGCGGAATTAGAGGGGTAGAATCTCGATTTGCCTTTATGTTTTTCATTATCGTATTGAGCAACGTTGCACTGCCATTTACCAATGGTTTTATTGGCGAATTTTTATTGATTTTAGGTGTGTTCCAAACCAATATGTTGGCAGCTTCATTTGCAGGTTTGAGTATTATATTAGGCGCTGTATACATGCTAAGAGCGTATCAAAAAATGATGCTAGGTGAAACCAATTCACTAACTTCACATTTCCCTAAACTTGAAAAGCAAGAACTAATCACTTTGTCTATAATCGTTATTTTAATTGTTGTTATGGGCGTGTACCCAAAACCTATTCTTGACATTACAGAATCATCAATTCAAACTTTACTGAAAGGCATCCAATGAAAGAACTAATTATATTATCAGCTTTAGGCGTATTATCACTTATTGCAGGTCTTTTGAGAATCAAGCGACCCTTTATGGTGGTAGTTATTGCAGGACTTCTATTAAACATTGGCTTCTGTATAATGGATTGGAACCACAATGAAAATCTTTTCAATATGATGACTCTAGACAATTTTGCGCTAGCGTTCACCATTTTGAGTTCTAGTTTGGCCACACTTTGGTTCATTGTTGCCCATGCTTATTTCCAAAACAGCAATACATTTTCAGACCATTATGCTCTGGTTTTGTTTTCAATGACCGGCGGTTTGCTTATGGTTTCATTCACCAATATGGTGATGCTGTTCTTAGGTATTGAAGTACTTTCTATACCTCTGTTTGTATTGGCAGGTAGCCACAAAACCAGCATGCGATCCAATGAGGCTGCTTTTAAATACTTTTTGTTAGGTGCTTTTGCTTCAGCATTCTTATTGTTTGGCATTGCCTTACTTTACGGATCGACAGGTCATTTTGACAATGCAGGAATCTCTGCTTTTCTAGGCGCTAACAAATTAAGTGGCATGGCGTTGGCAGGCATTATTTTGATGCTAGGCGCTATGACTTTTAAAGTATCTGCTGCACCTTTTCACTTTTGGGCACCCGATGTTTACCAAGGTTCTCCAACTATGATAACGACCTTCATGGCAACTTTTGTAAAAACTGTTGCATTTGCAGGTTACTTTAGATTGTTCTTTTTAAGCTTTATGGCGGTTAGAAGCGAGTATGCGATGGTGTTTGCAGTAATTGCTGCGCTTACCATCTTGGTGTCAAATTTAATTGCCAGTGCACAAAGCAATGTAAAACGTTTGTTGGCTTATTCAAGCATTTCACATGCTGGTTTTATGGTCATAACTTTACTTTGCATGAACAACAGCAGTGCTGGCGTTTTATTATACTATACTTTGGTGTACAGCATTTCAAGTATTATTGCATTCTCTATATTTAAATGGGTTAAAACACATTCATCCGAAAATGAAGAAATCAGTGCTTTTAATGGTCTTTTACGCCGAAGCCCGCTATTGGCAGTGGTAATGACTTTAGCGCTACTGTCTATGTCAGGTATCCCGCCATTGTCTGGTTTTATGGCAAAATACATGGTCTTTACTGCCGCAATTACCAATGGTTACATGTGGGTTGCAATCTGCGGTATAGCAGGATCATTAATGGCGGTTTACTATTATTTCAAAATAATAATGGCGATGTTTGCCGATGCCCCTGAAACAAGCGAAATAAAAGTACCGGGTAATTTGAAATTTGTACTCATCGTTTGCAGTATGGCATTAATCGCTTTAATGCTATTCCCATCACAGATTTCAAGTCTGATTTAATTTTACATCCACAGGAAATTTACAATTCCTGCCACCAATAAAACTTTATAAACAGCATTAGCTGATTTGTATTTATTGTATTTTGTTAGCGTCAAAACAGAGACCAAACAAAACAACGTAAAGAGTATAAAATAATTACGCAACATTAACCCGTCGTGTAAGAGTATGCCCAAACCACCCGCTACTGACAATACAATTACAAAGTTTAAAAATGACTTGGCTTTATCTACGCCCAAAGAAACTGGCAATGACTGGATATTTAAAACCTTGTCGCCAGTGAAGTTGATAAACTGCTTAACCAATTCTCTCCCGTAAACCAAACTGATATAAAATGCACCATAAATAAAAATGTATGGGTAAAACTTAGAATAATGCAATAAGACGGCAAAAAAACAAGTGATACTTAAGGCAGAAGCTGCTAGCTCTTTGATAAATGAAAGTCTTTGTAATTTATGCGAATACACCCACAAAGCAGAAATAAATCCGATAAAAAACAAACCAATTTTTAGGGACGCAAAACACGCAATTAGAACTGCAATAACATTAAAAGCTATATAAAAATTAAGCGTTGTTTTCTTGCTAATCGATTTGTTAAACAAGGTAGAATCAGGTCTGTTGATTAAGTCTTTTTCATAATCATAGAAATTATTGATAATAAAACCGCCTGCTATACTAAAAATTGATGACACCACAATGGCATGGAGTTTCCAATCACCCAATACGAGTGAAAATGTATTTGAATCTGCGCGCATTAGCACATAAGCAGACAAATATTCAGCGAAAACAGTAAGTAAAATATTGTACCATCTAACAATAGACAACAAAGCAATAATTTTAATGGCTATTGGCTGCTTATCTTTAGAATGAGTCGCGCCAGACATTTAAATTTAGAATTTATAGATAACTTGTAATTGCTGATTTTTCAACTTCTTCGCTGCCTTTTCGAAGTCTTCTGTAAAACCTAAAATATAACCTCCACCGCCGCTGCCACATAATTTCAAATAGTATGAATTGCTGTCAATGCCTTCTTTCCATACCTTCTTATAATTTTCGGGGATCATTGGGCTGAAATTGTCATATACCAATTGTGACAATTGTTTCAATGAATGAAACAAAGGCTTGAAATCCTTTTTCAAAAAGGCTTCAATGCACTCGTCGTTGTATTTTTTAAATTGGTTTTTAATCAAATGTCTAAAACCGTCTTGCTTACACTTCTCCAAAAATATAGAAACCATGTTTTGGGTTTGGCCAGGCAAGCCGCTGTCCATTAAGAATATAGCCCCTTTACCAAACTCATTAGGACTAGGCAAACCAACTGTATCTAGCTGTGTTGCAGAATGTATTAGAACCGGTAAATTAAGGTAACATATTAAAGGATCTAATCCAGAGCTTTTGCCATGGAAAAAAGATTCTAACTTGCTAAAAGTTTGTTTAAGCAACAATATTTCATCGCCTTTTTGATTGGCTTCAATGCTAATTTTATCGGTGCAATAAGCATCGTACAAAGAAGCCACCAAAGCACCGCTGCTGCCTACTCCAAATCCTTGGGGAATGCTGCTGTCAAAATACAAGCCATTTTCGATGTCTGATTGTAAACGCTCAAAATTGAAATGACAACCCAATGTACCGGCTTGTTCTAAGTCTTTTAGATAGACATAAAACAACTGAATGTCTTTATTGGATTGAACGGCAAAATCACCACCCTCTTTCGAAAGTTTTAAGACCCCGTTAAACTTATTAAATGGAATAGATAACCCTTTTGAATCTTCTATAATTCCATACTCTCCGAAAAGAAGTATTTTGGCATAGTATAAGGATTCTTTTAATTTCATGTTTATTTTAATTCGGGACCTTTTCCAATGTGGTTGCAAAAGTAAGTCTGATTTTGACAAAATCCTATTAATTCATTCTTAACAAATTCTTGGATTTTAGCATCTTCTGACTTAGGGTTTAATAAATGAACATTGGCCCCGGCATCCAAGGTGAACAACAAATGTAATCCCGTTTGGGTTCTGAAATCTTTTATTTTTTCTAAAACCGCTAAGGTATTGGGCTTCATAAGGATGAATGGTGTTGGAGAAGTCATCATTAATGCATGCAACATCAATGCCTCTGCTTCAACCAGATGAATAAATCCATCTAAATCTCCTGACTTCAAAATATTCAATAATTTTCCGGTATTCTCTGCGGCCAAATGGTAACGGGTTCCGGCGAATGGATGCTGTTTTAGCAATGCATGTCCCGTAGTAGAAGAAACTGCCTTTTTGCCTTTTTCAATAATTAAAATGGTGTCACTAAAATCTTTGAAATTGTGATGCACCAAATGGTCAATATTCACTGCAACTTCATCGCTGCTTCCTTCTAAAAATGGCGTTGAACCCCATAAATTATAGCCGCCATAAACGCTTCTACTAGCGCTGCCTGAACCGATTCGGGCCCAATAAGATGCGGTACTGAAGAAATCTTCAAGCTTTTGGCCAGTTATTTTCTCATGTAAACTGCAAAGGCATAAAGCCATAGCACTGTATGCTGAGGCGGATGAAGCAATTCCACTGCTGTGTGGGAAAGTGTTAGAAGAACTAATTTCGATATGCAAATCATTCAACCATGCAAAATCGCGACTTGCCTTTTCCAAAAACGGTTTCAACTTTTCCTCAAAAACTTGATTCTTCTGGTTCTCAAATAAAAAATCAAGACTAATTCCATTGCTTTCAGATTTAGGACCTACTTTAAAATGGGTTTCAGTCGTTGCCTGATCGAGGGTAAAGCTGATAGATGGATTGGCGGGTAATTGCTCGCCGCGTTTACCCCAATATTTTACCAAAGCGATGTTTGAAGGGCTTTTCCAACAAACCGAGGCAGTTTCTTCTTGTATTGACATTATAATATTAAGTCGTTAAATGGAATAATTCTATGGTATCCTTTGTTTTTAAAGTAAGCCATTGTGTCTTCGCCAGTGGCCAAAACATAATCGCCACCCCAGGCACCCAAACTTTTAACGGTGCCATTAAAGTCCTCAAATAGTTCTTGTTTTATGCTGGGCACTCCGAGCACTTGACTCATTTCGTTTTCTGCCAATTCAAGCAACAGACAAAATTCAAAATAATCGTCGTTGATGCTGATTAATTTACTAATCCGCGTTATTTGCGCAACTTGAGGAGGTAGCATATTGTGCCTGTAATTGGCAATTTGCTGGCGGCTGTTTTGTTTTTTATTCAAATGAACAAAATACAATTTATCTCTAAACGGTTTGTTCCATTCCAATGTTTCTATAATGGGATCAGAGCCGTTCATGGTGTACAACAATGGTTTGCCTTCTTGAGCCACTGCAACATCAAAGCCACTGCCTTTAAATGCATTAAAATGCAAAGAAAATGGATTGATCTTCGCCCACTGTGCAATGTTGTTGGTGAGGGTTGAGCTGCTGCCCAGACCTTCGTCGTTGTCGAATTCTAAATTTGTTATTACCCGTACATCCTTGCCCTCACTTAGAAAGTTTGGATTTAAAGCCTTGGCATTTATAAGAAACCTCAACAATTGAATCGATATGTCTTGATCGGTGTATTCTAAAACAATAAAATAAGGAAGTGCAATTTTGGCTTGAAACCATACATCGCCATTTTTGTTGATTGCTTTCCAAGATAAGACCGGTGAATCAGATAGACTTCCAACTTCAACGTGCAATGATTGACCTGATTTTGTAGGCAGCGCAAAGGCACTCGCTCCATTTAACACGGCATATTCGCCGCATACCATTAATTTTCCGTGGCTATAAAACGTCTGCGAACTCAATGTCCCTCTTTGTTTTTAATTCCTGATACCGCTGGAACCTCTATGCCTCTTATTTTACAAAATATTTCGACGGTTGAACTGTAGCTTACAATCTTGTCTTTGAAATACTCAACAATTTGAACCTTTTCTGAATCAGTTGCTTCAAGCTGGTTCAATATATTTAACAAATGCATTTTCATATGGCCCTTTTGAATGCCAGAAGTAACCAATGAACGTAAAGCAGAAAAGTTTTGCGCCAAACCAACCACAGCGGCCACTTTCATCAATTCGTTTGCATTCGGATTTCCCAATAATTTTAAAGCAAATTTAACCATAGGGTGCAAGCCTGTTAAGCCCCCTACTGTCCCCAAAGCCAAAGGAATATCCAATCTAAAAATAAACTCCCCGTCTTTAATTTCAGCATGGGTTAAACTTCTATATTGTCCACTGCGTGAAGCGTAAGTATGTGCACTGGCTTCAACGGCTCTGAAATCATTTCCAGTTGCAATCACCACACTGTCTACTCCATTCATAATACCTTTGTTGTGCGTGGTTGCTCTGTATGGCTCAATTTCAGCGATACGCACCGCACGGCAAAATTTCTCAGCGAATTCCAAGCCACTCATTTCATTGCCATCCGCCAAACTTTCCAAAGGCGCTCTCACTTCAGCACGCACCAAACAATTCGGTGTGTAGTTGCTTAAAATGCACATCACCACTTGGATTTGCTTTTCCTCTTCAGTTAGTAAATCTGTATTTTCAATTTCAGATTTTAAAATTTTAGCAAACTCTTCAAGTACTGAATTGATAAAGTTCGCACCCATGCTATCGCAAGTGTCAAAGGTTGCATGTATCTGGTAATAACCAGGCTCAAGAGAGGTTTTATCCACCAACTGAATATCCAAAATTCCACCACCGCGCAGTTGCATGTTTTTGGTGATGTGTTCGGTATGGCTGTAGAATTTGTCCTTTATAGAATTAAAAAAGGTAAATAATTTTTCGGAAGACTTGCCTTCCCAAATAAAGTGCACGTGACCAACCTTTTGAACATCGATGATCTGGGTATGGAAGCCACCGCGTTCCAACCAAAAGTTGGCAGACTTAGCAGCTGCTGCAACCACCGAGCTTTCTTCAATAGCCATTGGTATGCAGTACATTTTACCATCAATTAAAAAGTTAGGCGCTATACCAAAGGGTAAATAAAAATTGCTGATGGTATTTTCGATAAACTCATCGTGCAGTTTTTGAACATTGCTGTCGTTGTTCCAATAACTTTTTAGAAAGTCTATCGATTCTGCATCATCGCCGATATAATTGGCAACTATCCATTCAATTTTAGCTTCTTTACTAAGCTTAGAAAACCCTTTAATACTTGACATTTCTTTTACTTGATCTTTATGTTTGGCCCTATCGCTAGAGATTAATCCTTAATTTGTAAATACTGGTAGCAGGTTTGTAAACCCTTGCGTTGTAATTCGCAGTATGCTTGCAATTCTGCATATTCGCCCGTAGCATGTTTCAAAAACGCTGACGCTTGCGCATATATGGCATTGGTTTTGGCTTTTTTCAAAAGATAATATCCATCCAAATACGTTTGAATTCCACCACTGATTATGATGTTCTTACATAAGGCTTGTGAACCCAATTCGTCAATTGCTTTGTTTGCAAAATTGAGCATTTCTGAAGCAGCGTGGCCGATATGTGTTAAAGGATCCAATTGTTTTTTGGTTTCTTCCTCTTGTCTATACAATTCCAATGTTGCAAAATTAGTCCCTCCGTGTGCGGCAAACTCTATGGCTTCGATTGGCAGTTTAAATAATTCTACAAACGAACGCGGACCAAAGCCTTGTCCAACTTCCTTAACGATGATTTTACAATCCAAAACATCCAACAAACGCTTGATGGTGTCTATTGGGGCAAAGCGGATATGATCGCCTTCGGGTTGCAGCCATTCTTGCAGTGGATTAACGTGCACGATTAAACCGTCGGCTTGTAAACTATTCACCAATTCCTTTATGGCAGGCACTTGTCCAGCCTCTAACATTTCTTCAATTTGAGCGATGCCTAAATTGGCAAACAAGGGTTGATTGCCCATAAATGGACGCACATTGAAATCGTTGAAATACGACTTGTCTTTTAATATGATGCGGCAACTTCCCAGGCCTAAACCCATGCCAAATTCAGCACAAGCCATGGCCAAATTTTTATTGATTTTACCAGCCAATTCAGTTCCCCCAGTCATGCTGCTGATCCACAATGGCAGTGCAAGTGACTTATTTGCAAAATTGGTTTTTGGTATGCTATCTTGCTTGGGATGCGGCGCTAAAAATGGTTCGTAGTAAAACCGCTCATCCCTTTCTAGGGTTTGAGAAAGAAAGGCCAAATCGATGTGGTCTTTTTTGCGTTTAGATGTTTGATGGGTGTCCAAAGCTGATTGATGCACCTTAAGGTAACCACAAAGATACGATTTTGTTTTAAAATTCGCCTTTTTTGCTTGGATAACAGTGAATTAAGACATTATTATTCGGTCAAATTAGCTGAATTAAACAATAATAAATACCCTTTTGCAGCGCAAAATAATTTAGTCTTTCAGACCCATGGTCTTTAAAACCGCTTGTTGCTCTTCACTCAACTTGCTGATTTCAGTTTGAAGGATTTTATTTTCAGGTTCACCTTTTTTCAATTCTTTCAAGACATCGGCACAAGGACCAGCCAATCTGCTGTTGTAGGTCACACAAGCATCCAACAAGTTTCTTGCTATTTGCTCATCCAAGAAGCCCAAACGTTTTAAAGCATTGGCTGCATTGACACGGGTTCTAAACTCATAGTTAGCACCGCACAACATCACCAAATCATTTTTATAAAGTTCGTTTAATCCTGGATCGTAAATATTCATAACTGCATACTCCAACCATTTGCAGCGGATGTTGTTGTTTTGTCCATCCAAAAACTCCGTTAATTTCAAGTATTTTACTTTCTCTTTTTGATCAATGTCTTTGCATTTCATCAATTTATCCAAAGCATTTTCTGCCACAACATTGCTGCTGTCTTTTAACAACAATTCAAAAATTGCTTTTTGTTCCATCACGGTAGTATCGGCAGCAATAAATGAATTTTTCACTTCAGCTTTGCTGTCTTTTACCACCATTATGTACCATTTGTTAAGCGACTTCTGATTGGCCAATTGCTTGGCAATTTCAGCGCGAATGGCAGGGTGTTTTTCAGCGACAAAACGGGCTTGCAATAAAGCCAATTTTTCTTTTAAAGGAATGTCTTTCATGCCTACAACGGCATCGTAACGGTCTATCATATGCTTGGCTTTTACCGCTTGTGTAAATAGCTCAGCATTTGATTTTTTGAAATCCATTTTCTTCATCACTTTATTTTCTTCATCAAACAAAGTGAATTCAACTTCAGCACCACTGGTGTTAGGAATGGCAATGGTTTGGCTTGCACTGTCTATTACCCAAATGGTTTTGCGTTCTACACTTCCATTTTTGTAATAAATAGCAAAATCAACTGGCATTTTGAAGTAACGCACATGGCCATCAACTTTATGGGTTTGTTGGATATTAAATGTAATTGTTTTGTTGTTAAAAGTAGAACTTACTTTGTAATGAGGCTCTCCACCGCGGTGTATCCATTGGTCGAAAAACCAATCGTAGTTTAAACCCAATTTGTCTTTCAAAGCTTTTTGAAAATCCCATGACTCCACATTTTTAAATCCGTTAACGGCTAAGTAATGTTGAATAAAACGCGTGAAATTTTCTTCACCCAATTGGTAGCGCAACATGCCCAAAACGGCTGAGCCTTTAGGGTATAAACGGGTGGTTCCACCTTTGGTGTGTCTTACAGGGTAATTGTCTTTTTCACTTTGCGCCAAAGCAGAATTGTATTCTCCGCGCATAGCCCATTGGTAGGCGTCTTCGCCTTCCAAACTTCTGAAGAACAATTTAGGAAAAAATGTAGCGAAGCTTTCTTGCAACCACACATCACTTCCACCACGGGCAGTAATCAAGTCACCAAACCATTGGTGGGTCAATTCGTGGCAATTTACGCCCATGTAATTGCGGTCTTTAAAACCACGGGCATCGGTGGTAAAGAAATCGCCGAATATGGTTGCTGAAGTATTTTCCATTGCACCATATAAGAAGTTTTGTACCATGATTTGAGAATAGGTTCCCCAAGCATAAGGTGTACCAGTGGCATCTTCTAACAATTCGATCATGCGCTCGGTGTGCATGCTGGTGTATTCAACACGGTCTTTAAATTCTGGGTAATACCAAAATTGAACCGGCGTTCCGCGTTTGGTCTTCGTTTCTTTAATATCGTATACACCTATGCCTAGCATCAATAAATAGCCAGCATGTGGTTTTTCCATTACATAATGCCAAGTGCTGCTGCCATTGCCATTGTCGGTTTGCGCAATCTTTTTTCCATTAGACAAACACTTGTATTTGTTTTCGATACTCACCACTGTTTCGGTGGTAAACTTATCGTTCATGCAATCGTACATCGGAATCCAATGGCGGTTGTCTATGCCTTGACCTTGGGTCCAAATTTGTTTGCGTATATAATTGATATCCGGTGTGCCTGTATTTTCAGCTTGGTTCCAACCAATAAAATAAATTCCTTTTTTAGGCAATGCTGTGTATTCGAAAACCACCGAATGGTATTCATCCCAATTCAGTTTTTTTGCAAAACGCAAAACCACCCCTTCTGGGTTGATGCTGAATGGCACTGGATTTCCGTCCATGCTGGCACTTTTTATTTGAATGCCTGGGGCATCAAAAAACAAAGTATCAATGTTGTTTTGCAGGGTTGTGAAACTATGGGTTACTTTACCAATGACTTTACCGGCACTAGGCTCAAAACTTACTTCCACTTTCATGTGGGCAATGTCGACACTGTGCTGACGCTCGGCGGCATCAGGATCGGCCAAATAATGAATATGTGGCAATTCGGTTTGAGCGCTTATGCTGAATAGACAAGCTGAAAAAAGGAAAGTAAATAATCTTTTCATGTGCTGAATTAAAAAAAGCAAAAATAGGGGAAAAAGTAAGACCGACAAAATGAGAGTGAATGATAGCCAATGCGAAATGCCAAGCATGTAAGTCACTGCATTCAAAAGATGTATAATTTCAATTTATAAACAAGGGCATGCATCTGCAACAAATTTATAAAATCAATTATCGGTAAATCCCGAAGCTCTTTACCCCATCAATATTGATGGAGGCACGGTACATACCTTCGCTGTTAAATGGCATTTCAATATTGCCTTTGGCGTCGATGGCCACCAAGCCACCTTCACCACCAATTTTTACCAATTTGTCCATTACCACAATGTTACAAGCCTTTTTTAGCGTAAGGCCTTTGTATTCCATTAAACAGCTGATGTCATAAGCCACCACAGCGCGTAAAAACAATTCGCCGTGACCGGTACAACTTATTGCGCAGGTATGGTTGTTGGCATACGTACCAGAACCAATAACAGGTGAGTCGCCTATTCGTCCGAATTGTTTGTTGGTCATGCCCCCGGTGCTGGTTGCTGCTGCAATGTTTCCAAAACTATCCAATGCCACGGCACCAACGGTGCCCATTTTGTTGCCAGGATTGGCACTGTGATCGAGTTGATAATTGCTACTGTCTTTCAAGTCTAGCCACTGTTTGTAACGTTGTTCGGTGTAAAAATAATCATCATTGGCAAACTCGATTCCTACAGATTTTGCAAAGGCGGCTGCTCCATCTCCTGCCATCATCACATGGGCCGATTGGGTCATTACTGCTTGCGCAAGAAGTATAGGATTCTTAATGTTTTTTACCCCTGCAACAGTTCCCGCCATTAGGTCTACACCCTGCATGATGGCTGCATCCATTTCATGTTTACCAATATGGTTAAACACGGCACCCTTTCCGGCATTAAATAAGGAATAATTTTCCAATTCCACAACCGCTGCAGCCACAGCCTCGGTGGCTGAACCATTGGCTAAAAGAACTTTATTTCCGGCAGAAAGGGCCAAATCAAGGCCTTGTAAATACGCTTTCTCCAATTCAGGGGTCAACAAATCAGGGGCAATGGTTCCCGCTCCTCCGTGCAGTGCAATGGCGTGTGGCATAGGGGAGCAAAGGTAAGGATTTTAAGGATTAAGAGATAGGGGTTAGGGGATAGGGTTTAGTATTGGTGATGCTTCGTTATTTCCATTATTAAATAAATTGTGGTTTATTTTAGGGATTAGGGTCTAGGGTTTAGGGTTTAGTATGTGTGCGTATTGCTTCGTTTTTCCGCTGTTTACATTATTCAGCACCTACAGAGCTAACTATAAAATATCTATGAGAGTGAAAAGTTATGAAGCTTCCGAAATTCTCACTATACCCTAAACCCTACTTTGCCCACTGGAGTGAAACGTAAGTGGGTCCCCTAGCCCCTGATAGGAAACGCAATGATTTCAATTAATGAGATAACTAAGCGTATTCGACCCCAAGCCCCTGTTAGGAAACGCAATGATTTGAATTAATGAGATAACTAAGCGTATTCGACCACTAAACCCTATCCCCTAGATTTATCCCGTAGCGTGACGGAACGAAGTGCAGTCTCTGCTAAAGGGACCCTTGCCCCTCATGTATTCCTTTTCTTGTTCTTTTGATTCTTTATTCTTAAGTTTGCATCTGAAATATTAATGTAAATATGGCTGTAGCAATCAAAATGCCCAAAATGAGTGATACCATGACCGAAGGTGTGGTTAGAAAGTGGAACTTCAAATTGGGCGATACCGTTAAAAGCGGTGATATACTTGCAGAAGTGGAAACCGATAAGGCGACCATGGATCTTGAAAATTATGAAAAAGGCACTATTCTTCATTTTGCAATCAACGAAGGTGATGCCGCTCCTGTGGATGGCATTATTGCTATTGTTGGTAAGGCAGGTGAAGATTTTTCAGCTTTGCTAAGTGGCGCTGCACCTACTCCACAAGCAAGCGAAAGTAAAACCGACGCTACAGTTGCTTCAAAAGTTGAATCGGTCGCTGCAGCAGTTGCTGTGCCTGTTAACAACAGCAGCATCGATGGTCGCATCATTGCTTCTCCATTGGCTAAGAAATTGGCTACTGAAAAAGGCATTGACATCGGCTCTGTTGCTGGCTCTGGCGAAAATGGCCGCGTAGTTAAAAGTGATATTGAAAACTTCAAAACATCGACTTCATCGGCTGCTGCATCTAACAATTCTTATGTTGCAGGTGTAGAAAGTTTTGAAGAAATAAACGTTTCTCAAATGCGTAAAGTAATTGCTGGCCGTTTGGCTGAAAGCAAATTTACTGCACCACATTTCTATTTAACCATGGAAATAAACATGGACAAAGCACTTGCTGCTCGTGTGGCTATGAATGCTTCAGGCGAAGTGAAAGTATCTGTAAACGATATGATTGTTAAAGCTTCGGCTCTAGCATTGCGCAAACACCCTTGGGTAAATGCAAGTTGGTTGGGTACTAAAATCCGATTTAACCACCATATACACATTGGAGTGGCTATGGCTGTTGAAGATGGACTATTGGTTCCAGTAGTGCGTTTCGCAGATCAAAAATCATTGTCAAACATTAGCTCTGAGGTTAAAGTATTCAACTCAAAAGCAAAAGACAAGAAATTACAACCTGCAGATTGGGCTGGTAACACATTTACCATTTCTAATTTGGGTATGTTCGGAATAGAAGAATTCACTGCCATTATTAACCCGCCAGATGCTTGCATCTTAGCTGTAGGAGGCGTTAAAGAAACCGTAGGTATTGTAAATGGCGAAATCGCTAAAACCAATGTTATGAAAGTTACTTTGAGCTGCGACCACCGTGTGGTTGATGGTGTGGTAGGTTCTAAATTCCTAAACACTCTAAAAGAATTGCTTGAAGAACCCGTTAAGATGTTGGTTTAAATAAAACCTTATTAAATAAAAAATCCCGCTTAATTAGTAAGCGGGATTTTTTTATGCCTTAATTAATTGACCGGAGCTACCCCTTCGTTTTCTGCACCAGAATTTGTATTTGATTGCTGCGCTTCTTGAGCCTTCATTATTGAATCAACATAAAGTTGATCTTTAGATATTTGAACATTGTCTGCGCTATCGCGTTCAATTTTTTCTTGCTCTTCAGTCTTTGCATTGTTGTTGCATGCTGCAGCTGAAATAGCTACACAGGTAAAAAGGATTAATTTTTTCATAACTTATACCCTGCGAAAATGTAAAATATCTGAGAGAAAAACAAATCTTCTTATTCAAAGCTGTGCAAACCCAAATTATCAGGCCAAAAAGCATCTTCAAAATGTTCAATCTCCGCCTCTTCGCCTTTTAAAATAATAGAGATAACATCGTAGCGAATTTCAAAACCCATATTAGGGTACAAATGCAAATAAGCTTCCACAGCATTCGCTATATTTTGCTGTTGTTTTCTGCTCACAAAAGATTCGGGCAAGCCAAACGCATCGGTGTTTCTTGTTTTGACTTCTACAAACACCAGATACTTATTAATCTGCGCAATAATGTCAACTTCTAATTTGTGGTAACGCCAATTGCAAGCCCAGATTTTGTATGATTTTTTTTCTAAAAAAGCTTTGGCTATCGCCTCTCCTTTTTTTCCTATTTCATTGTGTTCAGCCATACAATAAAGTTACTTTAAATTGCATGTAAATCCAAGCACAATCTAGAGCAAGTTTCTGCATTAAGAATTGCTTATAAAAATTAAAAAAAATTATATACTTTTGACTCATAATAGTTTACTATTTAACGCAATAGAAACAGACGGATGAACGAAGAAGAATTAAAAGAAATAGCCTCTCAACTAAGCAATCCGCAAGGCAGCTTAGGACTCCGTGTTGCAGAAGTGATGCACAAGACCAACATCAGCATGAGCTTGGGTGCTATCAATGCTTTGAATTTACAAGACCATGAATCGATATTGGAAATTGGACATGGAAATTGCGGCCATTTAAAGGATGTTTTAGACAAAGCCAAAGGGCTCAAATACCAAGGTCTAGAAATATCGGAACTGATGCATGAAGAAGCCAAAAAGCACAGTGCAGAATCTGGTTTCGATAACGAAATTGGATTTAGTTTGTTTGATGGAAAACGCATTCCCTTTGAAGATGAAAGTTTTGATAAAATCATGACCGTTAACACCATCTATTTTTGGAAACGCCCACTAAATTTTCTAATTGAAATTTACAGGGTACTTAAGCCAAATGGTGTTTGCGTTATTTGCTATGGCGAAGAAGCCTACATGGCCGAATTGCCATTTACCGTATATGGTTTCAATTTATACAACCAAGAAAAAATCAAATCGCTTATTGCTCTTTCACCCTTTAGTGTCGACCATACAGAAACTAAATCTGAAATGGTGGAGAGCAAAATTGGCGGTATGGCAAAACGCGACTATACCACCATTACCTTGCATAAATAATGGTTGCCTAAACAAAAAATAACGACCTTTTTATGGTTCAATCAAGGGTTTAGGGTTTAGGTTACCCACCTATGTTTCACTTCTGTGGGCAAAGTAGTTTTTAGTTTAAAAAAGGCTACCATTCCCAAGCTTACACTTTAGCCAGCTGCGTAATAACTTATCTATACTTAGTTGCAATTAATTTAAAAAATGAAATAACGAAGCATTATCAAACACTAAACCCTAGATTTATCCCGTAGCGTGACGAAACGACCTGCCCTGTGGCGTATTCGCGGCTTTTCTCAATCACCATAGCTTTAGCGAAGGTGATAGCGAATTCTGCCATGGGGAGTGTAGTCTCTGCTACTGGGACCCCAACTGAAAGCGGTAACCCAATACCACCAGTGTTTCTAGAAAAGTAAAATGCTGTTTGGCTCTGTCTTGTTTAAGTCCAGTAACAACAATATTGGGCATATTGATATATCCTCCTTTTGCAGTGGTTTGCAAATAAAAATGCTTCCCAAGTGTCAAATTAATTCCGGCATTTAATGAGGTGCCGTAACCAGATACATGCCACTGGTCATTGATACTTCTGCTCAGTAAAACTGCTCGGGTTCTTGGGTACATAAAACCCAATGAAAAACCACTGACAAAATTCAATTGAAGATGCTTATTTATTTTAACTATGCCATCGGTTCGACTTAGCTCTGCATTCAAATAATTCAAACCATCGGTGTGCTCGAATTCCAAAAAATCACCTTTTAATTCAACCGCTCTTTGGTTGTATTGCCCATCGTATAAGGTTCCTGAATTATTAATATACCCATCAGCAAAAACAGTTTGATTTTGATTCACCACATATTTCATGTGGTCGAATCCGATCGACAAACTGTACTTATCATTGAAGCAATAGCCCAAACGGTAATCGTATTGAGGAATGGTTAACTGGTCTATATGTAAGTATGGATCAGCCCCTAATTTAGACTGTCTGTCTTTGGCCTTAACATCATAAAGTGTAAAGTTGTAGTCGGCACCCTTAAAGTTGATGTCAGAGCGGCTGTAAAAGCCTCGGTTATAACCCCAATAAAAAAAGAATTGCCCTTTTTTAAATCCAGTACCCATTCTATCGCCAGCTTGCACCAGCCAGACTTGTAAAACAAGAATCAGCAATAAGCTGATACGTTGAAAAGAAAACATTAAAGGAGATTAATCGACGTTATCGTGTAGGTATTTATTGCCGTTGTCTTTAAAACGCAGTGTTTTGTTGTCTTTATCTTCTTCTAAAGAAATTTTTGAAATTTCAACACCCGCTTGCGGCTCCTCTAGAACAATGTTTTGTCTCAAATAGGCTGGCGTATCCAAATCATTTAAATTCCTTGACCTTTGCACTTCTTGCTGTGCAGGAGGAATTGATCTATCATCGTTAGACAAACCAAACAAGTCCTCGGCAATTGGCGCAGTGTGTGCAACAATCTTTTCGTCTACAATAAAGTTGACTGTTTCAAGCTCATTAAAATCGATTTCAATATTGCCTTCATCTTCGGCATCATCCACTAAAGTTATGTTGGTACTATTGTTGTCAAAACCAGTGGCAACAAGTGTTATGGCAATCTCATTATCTAGGACATCATTTTTAGTTAGGCCGTATTTAAGGTTGGCATTCTGACCAGCCTGTTGTTGGAAGAATGCGATGATGACATCAATTTCTGAGGCATAAGGCTCGTCGTTACCAAAACTGATATTGATTAAAATATGTTTAGACCCTTCAATGCTATTTTCATCCAATAATGGAGAATCAAGCGCCAATTGAGAAGCATTCATTGCACGGTCATCGCCAATGGCAACACCAGTACCCATTATTGCTCTTCCGCTATTTTCTAAGGCCGTTTTAACATCTCTAAAGTCTACATTTAACAAACCTTCTACGGTAATAATTTCAGCAATACCCTTGGCTGCGGTAAACAAAACATCGTCTGCTTTACCCAAGGCTTCTGTAATTCTAAGATTAGAATACATTTCTAGTATTCTTTGGTTGCTAATCACCAACAATGCATCAACATGTGGTTTTAAATCTTCTATACCTTGGTCGGCTTTGCGGGCTTTTTCAGGACCTTCATTTTTAAACGGACGGGTTACAATGCCTACCGTAAGTATGCCCATTTGTTTTGCTTTTTGAGCAATAACTGGCGCTGCACCTGTACCAGTTCCACCACCCATTCCTGCGGTTATAAACAACATTTTGGTGTTGTGTTTAAGGGCATCTTCTATCTGATTGATGCTTTCTAAGGCGCATTTTTTACCAAAAGCTGGATCACCCCCAGCTCCAAGTCCTTCGGTTAAGGTACTACCTAACTGAATTTTATTTTGTACTGGGCTTTTTTCTAAATGCTGTGCATCGGTATTGCATAGGTAGAAATCTACCCCCTTAATGCCTTTGTCGTACATATAACTTACAGCATTGCTTCCGCCACCACCAACACCAATCACTTTTATGATTGATGACTGCTCTCTTGGTAGTTCTACTTTGAAATAATTCATGTTAAAGATTTAATAAATACAGTTGTGAGATATGTTGATTTTTAGCGTCGTTAATTTTTATTCGGATAATTTTATTGCTCTTTATAATCATCCATTCCATTTTCGTCTTTCAACCAGCTTTTAAAGCTGCCGAATAGATTTCCAAAAACACTTCCTCCACCTTCTGCGGTAGCTTTGCTTTTGCTTTTTACTTTGTGGGTGTTTTCGCCCTCAGTTGGCTCCATGTCTTCAAATCCTTTTAGCACCAAACCAATGCAGGTAGCATACATAGGGCTTCTAACTTCCTCTACCAATCCTTTTCCAAGATGTGGATCAGGCAGGCCTACTTTAGCCTCGCAGCCCAATATGAATTCCACCAAGTTGCTTAAATCTTTCAACTGTGCGCCACCGCCAGTTAAAACAACTCCAAGGTTTAATTTTTCTTTGTAACCTGACATTTTAATTTCGTCATTCACCATGCTCAAAATTTCTTTTACACGGGCGTTGATTACGTGGGCAAGATTTTTCTCCATGATTTGTTTTGATTTCCGTTCTCCAATACCAGGAACTGTAATAATAACATTGCTTCGCGTACCTTCTGGTATTGCATGACCATATTTTACTTTAATCAATTCCGCTTGTTTTGGCATTATTCCAAAAGCATCAACGATGTCGTCGGTTATAATTTCGCCACCAAATGGAATTACGGCGGTGTGCCTAATTTTACCCCCGTGAAATATCGCCAAGTCTGTGGTACCACCACCAATATCGATAATAGCAATACCTGTCTCTAATTCTTCTTCACTCAAAACAGCATAGGCCGATGCTATTGGTTCAACAATCACATCTGTTGCGGTTAAACCAGCATTTTCAACACATTTTACAATCGTTTTAGCCGCACTCAAGCGACCAGTCACCACGTGGTATTTGCATTCCAATTTTGTTCCTGGCATACCTTCTGGTTCTTTGGTGGTAAACCGCGAGTCGATGATATATTCTTGCGGAAATGCATGCAGTATTTTTGAACCAGGCTCTACCGCAATGTGGTATTGCTCCTTATTCATTTCAATTAATTCTTCCTTGCTTATTTCTGTTTCTGAATTTTTTCGGATACGCACTCCACTTTGCTGAAAACTTTTAATGTGTTCTCCTGCTATACCAACATGTACATGCGCTATTTCTACATTCGATAATTTAGATGCCAATTCAACAGCTCCCTTAATAGCATCAACTGTTTTGGCAATATTGGTTACCTCACCGCGCATCACCCCACCCAGTGATGGTTTTGATCCAACACCTAAAATATTGATTTTACCATTTTCATTCATTTGCCCAACTATGGCGCATACTTTAGTGGTTCCAATATCCAATCCTACAATTAATTTATTTGACATATGTTTCTGAATTTATTTATGGTTGTGTGGTTTGTGAATTTATCAAGTTATCATTTTTCTCAGCAACGATTTGTCCTTCGTATTTGAGGTTTATTTTTTTATATTGTTCCCATCCTACTGCGTTCAAACCTTTGATGTAAAAGGTTTTTAGTTTTTCGAATTTATTTTCAATTTGGTCTGCAGAACCAAATACAATAGTATGATTTCCTACCTTAGGAATCAATATTATGTCCATATAATTATCTACATAGAGCTGTTCAATTTGTGCCTGCCAAAATTCATCGCTGTAACACCAGTCGGCAATTTTTAATAAATCGCGTGTTATCTGAGTGCGTAAGAACGTTGAATCAGCAAGGGTTTCAGCTATGTTTCCATTGGCAATAATTACCCTCGGCGCAAAGCCTTCATGCAGGGGCATTTTATATCCATTTTTTGCTACATAGTAACTTTGTCCCTTATTGCTTATTATTCTAAGCAATGGCTGTCTTTGAATAATTTTAACAATAAGTCTTCCCGACAAATCGAGCGAAATATCCGCTTGGTCTATAAACGCATAGGCTTCTAATGCCGCTTCCATTTTGTCAAGCTTCAAACTTTTTTGCTGACTTCCCATGATATTTTGAGAGGAATCTGCACCCTTCATTATAGATAAAACGGTTAGGCTATCTATAAAAGCCAACTCTTCTTTTGGCTCAATTTTAACTTCAATTTCATTGACGGTTAATTGGTCTTCTTTGCCTTGAATATTTAAAAAAACAAACACCAAGAAACAGACTATTGCTATCCACAATATCATGTTCCAACGTTTGTTGTTTTTTATAAAATCAATTAGCTTTCTCATACAATTCCTTAATCGGTTTTAGCAGTTGATCTATATCTCCGGCCCCAAGAATTAGAAGCAATTCTGGCTTCTCAATTTGCAAATTTTTTAATACACTTTCCTTGGCCATTAAAACAGGATTCTTTTCCATTTTTAAGGCTAAAAATTCTGAATTAATACCTTCAATTGGCAACTCTCTTGCAGGATAAATATCCAATAACCAGCAAGCATCTAATAGATCGAGCGCTTGGGCAAAATCATCTGCAAAATCACGTGTTCTTGAAAACAAATGGGCTTGAAAAATTCCTGTCAATTTTTTATTAGGATACAGTTCCTTAACCGATTTAATACAAACCCTTAATTCTGTTGGATGGTGGGCATAATCGTCTATTACCGTATACTGTTCGTTGCTGAATATGGTTTCAAATCTGCGTTTTACACCCTTGAAATTTGCTGCTGCTTCTAGCAAGGGCTTAAGTGGCAATTTCAAGCACAAACAAGCCGTTATGGCTGCACATGCATTTTCTATGTTGTGAAATCCTGGCAATGCATTTAAAACGCGTGCTGAGTTGTTTTTAAAGCTATAATCAAAACAAAAATGGTGGTCTTCAATTTTAATAGCAGAATAATTGGCAGCTGAATCAGCTTCTAGGCCATAGCGAATGCAATTACCTTCATACTTTAAATCAAGTTGATCGTTTAAAATAGCAATGCCATTGTACTGCAATTTATGCACAAATTCGACAAATGATTTTTTAACTTCTTCGGCTTCTCCGTATATGTCTAAATGATCCGCATCCGTGGAAGTAACAATGGCAATGTCAGGAGATAATTGCAAAAAAGAACGGTCAAATTCATCAGCTTCTACAACCATTATATTTTGAGTAAACAGAGAAACGCCGTCATCTTTGTGGAAATAATTGCTTTCAAAATTGCTGCTAATTCCACCTAGAAAAGCAGTAAAATTAACTCCACTTTCATTCAACATATGCGCAATCATGCAGCTGGTGGTTGTTTTGCCATGCGTTCCACCAACAGCAATGGTATAGGAATTTTTAGAAATCATTCCCAATACCTCCGCACGCTTGAACATTGGTATTTTTTTTGATGAAAAATACTTGAATTCTTTATGGTCTTTTGGGATAGCAGGCGTGTATATAACTATTGAATCTTCACCAGAAATCACATTTGCAGGAATGGATTCTATGTCTTCAGAGTAATGAATAACAAAACCTTCACTTTCTAATTGTTTTGAAAATTCATTTCTTGTTTTATCATAGCCGTGAACATCCAACCCTATGGCTTTAAAATAGCGCGCAATGGCGCTCATGCCTATGCCGCCGATACCTAGAAAATAAGCTGTTTTTAATTCGCTGATATTCATACTAAAAGTTTTTCTATTTCATTTACTATGTCAGAAAGTGCATTTGGTTTTGCAAAGGCTGTTAAATTGTTCTTGAGGTCAGCTTGCTTTGCCGCATCATTCAAAAGTGTGTGAATTGTTTCAAACAGCTTGTCATTGGCTTCGGCATCTGGCAACAATACAGCAGCATGTTTGCTCGATAGGGCCCTTGCATTTTTGGTTTGATGGTCTTCTGCCACATTAGGCGAAGGAATCAAAATACTGGCCTTATTTAACAAACTTAACTCACTTACCGAAATTGCACCAGCTCGCGAAACCACTATATCAGCTGCCGCATAAGATGTTGCCATGTCTTGTATAAAAACTGAAGCTTTTATGCCTTCTAAACCATGCGTATCGGCTGTATAATTTTTACCAGTCTGCCACAAAATTTGTATTTTATTCTCTGATAATTTTGCAATAATTTCCTGAACAGCCAAATTGATGGTTCTCGCACCTAAGCTGCCTCCAATAAACAAAACCAAAGCCTCTTCTTCACTAAACCCTAAGCTTTTTTTTGTGGCGCGCCTGTCCATGCTTAAAGCTGCATAAATTTCAGAACGCACTGGATTTCCTGTCTCAACAATTTTATTTCTTGGAAAATATTTTTCCATGTTTGGATAGGCCACACAAATTTTTGAAGCTTTGCTAGAAAGCCATTTGTTGGTTAAACCAGCATATGAATTTTGCTCTTGAATTAAAATTGGAACTTTATAAGTTGATGCGGCATAAATTAATGCGGCACTTGCATATCCGCCTACTCCAATAGCAATATCTGGTTTAAAATCTCTAATGATTTTGCGGGCCATTAAAATGCTTTTTAACAATTTGAAAGGCAGTGTAAAATTGGATAAGGTAAGTTTGCGCTGCAGTCCAGCGATTGGTAAACCAATAATTTTATACCCAGCCAAAGGCACCTTTTCCATTTCCATGCGCCCCAATGCGCCTACAAATAAAATTTCAGCATCTGCATGCCTGCTTTTTATCTCGTTTGCAATGGCGATAGCCGGGAAAATATGCCCTCCAGTTCCACCACCTGAAATTAGCACTCTAATTGACATCTTGAACTCCTTTCTCATCTTCTGGTTTCTGTTCCTCAACCGAACGGCTCACACTCAACAAAACACCAAAAGCAGCACTGGTAAAAATAATACTTGTACCACCCATGCTAATTAAGGGGAGCGTCAAACCTGTAACAGGAAATAAACTACTGGCAACTGCCATATGAATAAAGGCTTGTAAGACCATACTAAAGGCCAAACCAACTGCCAATAAAGCCCCAAATGCACGTGGACTTTTTAACACGATTCGAATAGACCGATACAGAATTAATAAATACAATAAAATGACACTTATACCACCAAATACCAAACCATACTCTTCGATAATTACTGCGAAAATAAAATCTGAATAGGGATGCGGCAGATAGGCGCTTTGTTCGCCTTTGCCAGGCCCCTTGCCAAACAAACCTCCGCCTACGATTGCTATTTTTGCTTGTGTGGTTTGAAAACTCTCAGCGGAATCAGAACCTCTGAAATTTTCTATTCTTGCCTTCCAAGTAGCTGCCCTACCTGGCAGAATACTATCGGGTGCTTTGAGCAATATACCAGCCCCAATAAAGGCCACTAGCGAAAATATCCCACCCAATAAAGCCAAATGTCGAAGCCTAGCATTTCCAATAAAGAGTAAAATAGAACAGGTCAAAAACAAAACCACAGACGTACTTAGATTCTCTGGCATAATCAATAAACAAATTAAAGTTATGTAGGCAATTATGACAATAAACCCTTTCAAAGAACTAAGCTCTTCTTGATTTTTAGAAAGGTAACGTGCAATAAACATAATGAGCGCAAACTTGGCGAAGTCACTGCTCTGAAAACTAACACCAAATACAGTAATGGTCCTTTTGGCATCGTTGATATCGTTACCAAAAACAAGCGTTAAAATCAACAAGACTATTGCTCCCCAGACGGCCATTTGAGATATCCGTGAAAAATATTTGTAATCCAACAAATGGAAAAAGTACATGAGAAAAAAACCTCCAAACAGGAACATCACATGTCGAATAACAAAATATTCTGTATTCCCCCCTTGTTTCTTAAATGCCAAGGAACCAGTTGCACTATAAACAGCAAGCAAGCCTATCAGCGATAACATAAACACTGCAAACCAGATGTACTGGTCACCCCTAAACTTTAACCTTCCTATCTGCATTGCGTATTGATTTATTGCTCTTTTAAAATATAGTCAATTTGGTTTACCAAATAGTCGAAAAAGAATTCTTATAAATTCTTTACAGCGGCTTTAAACTGCCAGCCTCTATCCTCATAATTTGCGAACAAATCAAAACTCGCACAAGCAGGAGACAAAAGCACCACATCGCCCTTAGCGGCAAAACGTTTAGCAACATGCACAGCTTCCTCAGCAGAACTGGTGTTTAACATTAAGTCAACGTCTTTACCAAAAGCTTCGTGAATTTTATTGTTGTCAGTTCCTAAGCAAACGATAACTTTTACCTTGTCTTTTACCAAAGGCAATAAGGCTGTGTAGTCGTTTCCTTTATCGACACCACCTACGATCCATACCACTGGCTTGTCCATACTTTCCAAGGCATACCAAGTAGAATTAACATTGGTTGCTTTGCTGTCATTAATGAATTCTACGCCACCAACGGAGGCAACATATTCTAATCTGTGTTCTACGTTTTGAAAGTCGATTAAGCTCTCTCTAATAACATCTTTTCTGATGTTTAGAACGTTGGCCGCAATAGCAGCAGCCATGCTGTTGTAACTGTTGTGAATGCCTTTTAGGGCGAAATCATTAATAAACATAGTAAGTATATTGTTTGGGGTTGTTGATTGGTTTTCTAATAAATGAAACTCTTTGTTTACGACATAAGCACCGCTGTTCAATACTTTTCCGAATGAAAAAGGCAATTTTTGAGCGTCAATTTTATGGGTAGAAAGATTGGAAACTGTTACCTCATCGTCGGTGCAATAAATAAAGTAATCGTCTTTGGTTTGGTTCATCGCGATTCTAAATTTAGAATCGATGTAGTTTTGGAATTCGTAATTATAACGGTCCAAATGGTCGGGGGTTATATTGCACAGTATGGCAATATCAGGCCTAAATGTATAGGTGTTGTCGAGCTGAAAGCTACTCAACTCTAGCACAAAATAATCGTAATTTTCTTCGGCTACTTGGCGTGCATAGCTTTTTCCAATATTACCACCCAAACCCACATTGAATCCTGCCTTCTGCAAAATGTGGTAACACATCATAGTGGTGGTGGTTTTACCATTGGTGCCTGTTATGGCCAAATGCTTTGCCTTGGTGTATCGGCTGGCAAATTCTATTTCAGAGATAATTGGAATATTTAGGGCTTTAGCCTTCTTAATTATCTCAGCCTTATCAGGTATGCCAGGGCTTTTAATAATTTCGTCTGCATTGAGAATTAATTCTTCAGAGTGCTTGCCTTGCTCATATGTCACATTCGCTTCATCAAGCTCTTTGCTGTATATTTCCTTTAGCATACCGCTGTCAGAAACAAAAACATCAAAGCCTTGCTTAAGTGCTAAGATTCCGCATCCAGCACCGCTTTCACCCCCTCCCAATATAACAATTCTCTTTGCCACTAATTATCTTAACTTTAATGTTATTATGCTCAAAACCGCGAGTAATATGCCAATAATCCAAAAGCGTGTTACAATCTTCGCTTCATGAAATCCTTTTTTCTGAAAATGGTGGTGAATAGGTGCCATTAAAAACACACGTCTACCTTCTCCATATTTATTCTTTGTGTACTTAAAATAACTTACCTGTATCATTACACTTAGATTCTCTACCAAGAAAATCCCACAAAGTATTGGAATCAATAATTCTTTGCGCACAATAATGGCTAGAGCTGCTATAACACCTCCCAACATCAGGCTACCAGTATCGCCCATAAAAACTTGAGCTGGGTAACTGTTGTACCACAAAAATCCAATACAAGCACCTACAAAGGCCCCTGCAAATACAAATAATTCGCCAAGGAAAGGTATGTACATAATGTTTAAGTAATCGGCCAATAATATGTTACCAGAAATGAAGGCAAACAAACCCAAGGTGGTTCCAATAATTGCAGATGTTCCTGCCGCCAAGCCATCGATTCCATCGGTTATATTCGCTCCATTCGAAACCGCAGTGATGATAAAAATCACCACCAAAACATATACGATCCAAGCATACTTTGAACCCATGCCAAAGAAGTCGGAAATTTTGTGGTAATCAAATTCTGAAAACTTAAAAAACGGTATGGTTGTTTTTAATGTTTTTTTATTTTGGTAGTATATCTTTTCTCCTTGAATAATTCGGGTCGACAAATGGGTGGTATCAATATTTAATTCAGCAATTTCCTTGGCCTTATAGTGCTCAGTGACCACAACGGCAGGGTTAAAATACAGCGTTAATCCAACCAATAATCCAACAATAATTTGCCCTAATATTTTAAAACGACCAGACAATCCTTCTTTGTCTTTTTTAAACACTTTAATGTAGTCGTCAATAAATCCAATTAAACCCGTTAATATGGTTACGGCTATCATCAGCAACACATAAACATTGTTTAAGCGGGCCAACAACAAGGTAGGAATTAATATTGCCCCAAGCATAATTAAACCGCCCATGGTTGGGGTGCCTTTTTTGGCTTCTTCACCTTGTAAACCTAAATCGCGAATGGTTTCAGAAACCTGCAATTTGTGCAAAGCATTTATAAGTCTTTTGCCAAATACAGCCGAAATGGTAAGCGATAAAATCATCGCCAATCCCATCCTAAAAGTCAGGTACTTCCAAACACCCAATCCCCAGATATCGGTGTGCTTGTCGAGGTATGTAAAAAAATGGTATAGCATCTGTTTAATTCTCTTTAAAAATATCGATTAATATTTGCCTGTCGTCAAATGGGTGTTTGATGCCGTTAATGTCTTGATAGGTTTCGTGTCCTTTGCCAGCCAATAAAATAATGTCTTTGGATTTGCTCAACATCACCGCCGTTTTAATGGCTTCTTTACGGTCTGTAATTTTTAAAACCTTTTTATAATCCAACGGATCAACACCGCTCTGCATGTCTTCAATTATGGCACTTGGGTCTTCATTCCTAGGATTGTCGCTGGTAAATATCACCTTATCACTCATGCGCGCGGCGACTTTACCCATAACTGGTCTTTTTTCTTTGTCTCTATTGCCACCGCATCCTGCAATGCTCAAAAGCTGCTCATTACCGGTTCTTATATGTTGAATTGTGCTCAATACATTATCCAATGCATCAGGGGTATGCGCATAGTCAACAATGCCAATAATACCTTTAGGACTTCTATACACCTCAAATCTTCCATTTACCCGGCCTTGCTTAGACAAGTGGGTAAGTATCTCAAAACGGTCTATTCCCAGCAAGAATGCAGTGGCATAAACTGCCAATAAATTATAAGCATTGAATTTCCCAATTAGGGCAAACCAAGTTTCTTCAGATTCTATTTTTAATAATAGCCCATCAAAATCGCTCTCCAGTATTTTACAGGTAAAATCTGCTGCCGATTGCAAAGCATAGGTATACCTTGCTGCAGGAGAATTTTGCAACATAATTTGTCCGTTTCGGTCGTCTTTATTTGTTAAAGCAAATGCATCTACAGGCAGTTGATCAAAAAACTTTTTCTTTGCTTTGATGTAGTTGTCAAACGTTCCGTGGTAATCCAGGTGGTCGTGGGTTATGTTGGTGAACGCAGCACCAGCAAAATGCAATCCGTTAATTCTTCCTTGCACCACCGCGTGGGAACTCACTTCCATAAAACAATAAGCGCAACCTGCTTGCACCATTTCATCCATCAACGCATTTAAGCGAATTGGATCGGGCGTGGTGTGGGTGCTGGTATAGGTTGTTTTTCCAATAATATATTCTACCGTACTTACAAGTCCGCAGGTATAGCCCAAAGAGGTAAACAAATTGTACAACATGGTACAAGTGCTGGTCTTTCCATTGGTGCCTGTTACACCCACTAAAGTCAATTTATTTGATGGCAATTCATAAAATGCAGAGGCAAAATAGCCCACTGATTGTTGCACATCATCAACCAAAACATAGGTTACATTTACTTGTACATCCTTTGGCAATTCGCTACAGACTATTACGCTAGCACCATCTGCAATCGCCTTAGGAATAAATTGATGGGCATCAATAGTTGTTCCCTTCACAGCAAAAAACATCGCATCTTCGCTTACTTGACGCGAATCCAAAACCAAGTTCTTTACCAAAACATTGGCTGAGCCAAGTATTTCTTTAATACCTGAATATTGGGCGATATCGTTTAGGTACTTACTCATGGATTTAATCTCAAATAAATAATATTACCCTTACTTGTGCGTGTACCCGCTGGGATGGATTGAAAACAAATACTTCCATATCCTTCAACGATTACTTTTACGCCGCGGTTTTCCAATAAATAGACAGCATCTTTTAGGCCCATGCCGACCACATCAGGAATCAAATTCACATCGGTGGTAATTTCTTTCAAATTCAAAGACTGCACACTTGGCGAACTTCTAACATACTCCGATTCAGCAGAACCAATAATTTGATGGCTGCTGATTCCAATATGGTTCAACACATATTTTATATCGCTTCTATTGCCATTTTTTACTTTAGGCATTGAAGGCGCTGCCAATCGCACAATTGGTTTGTGTAAAGAAATATTGGTACTAAATACCTTATCGGCTATTTCTCTAAATACAGGACCGGCTACAGTACCTCCATAATAATCGCCTGCTCTGGGATCGTTTATAACCACTATGCAACTGTACTTCGGATTGTCTGCAGGAAAGTATCCTACAAATGAAGCCTTGTGCGCACTCTTATCATATCCATTGCTTGAAGCCTTTTGTGCAGTGCCTGTTTTACCGGCAACTTTATAGGCCAAACCTTTTAGTCTATTTCCGGTGCCATTTTCTACAACGCCTTCCAATAATTTCTTAAGCAGTTTAATGGTCTCTTCGCTACAGATTTTTTCATTTAAAATACTGGTCTCGTTCTTTTGAATGATTTTTCCAAATTCTTTTACTTCCCTAACAATGAATGGCTTTACCATCGTTCCATTATTGGCTATTGTATTGTAAACCGATAATATTTGAAGTGCACTCAATTCCATTTCATAACCAATACTCATAAATGGTAAAGATGTGGTAGAACTCCATGTTTTATCTTTGGTGTTTTTAAGTAAAGGTTTTCTAGTCGATTTGATGTCAAAAGTCAAAGGTTTGTTTAAGCCCAGATTGAAGGCATATTGTAAAAATGCTTCCGGTCTGTTTTTAAAATATTTTTGAACCGACTTAGCAATCCCAACATTGCTAGAATTTTCGAAAGCGTATTGGAAATTTATTTTTTTATATGGAGAACGATGCGAATCCTCCATTTTCAAATCACCAAATGTGGTTGCCCCCCATTCAATATCTATGGTGTCTTCTAATTTTATACTTTTACTTTCTAATAGCGCTAAAGCACTTACTAATTTGAAGGTACTTCCTGGATCACTAAATTCATTAACCGCATAATTCTCCGCTTCACTGCAAGTATTGTCTGCATTTCGTTTTAAATTGGCAATGGCTTTAACAGCACCCGTTTTAACTTCCATTAAAATGGCACATCCATGTGAAGCTTGGTTGGCCAACAAACACTGCTGAAGTGCATTTTCTGCTACGTCTTGTATATTAATATCAATGGTGGTATATACATCAAAACCATTACGAGGCTCCATTTCTGAACTGTTGTCTACTGGTTTCCAAACGCCACCATATATTCTTTGCTCTAAACGTTTGCCTACGGTTCCCGACAGCATTGAATCGTAAGAACCTTCTAATCCAATTTTAATGCCCGATTGGTTGGTGTAACCTATGCTTCTCATCGCCAAGTAACCAAAAGGTATTTCGCGTTTAAACTTTTCAATTTTAATTAGACCACCAATTTTATCTTTATCAACTTTGAAAATTGGCCACTCCGCTAGGTCTTTAACCGTCATGTAATCTACATCCCGTTTAATTAGAAGATACCTTTCACCCTTGTTTCTGGCAGCAAGTAAATAATTGCGCCATTCTAAATTTGTTCGGTCTGTAAATTTCAAAGCCAAATTATTGGCTAATATGTCGACATTGGCATTGAAGTACTCATTGGTAATGGTCTCAACTTTGGTATCCAATCGCAATTCATATTTAGGGATGCTGGTGGCCAACAAACTTCCATCTTCTGCATAAATATTTCCCCTTGATGCTTGAATCTCTCTCCATTTGGTGCTTTGAGCCAAACTGATGGCAGTGTATTTTCCCTTTTGAGTGAATTGCAAATTTACTATCTGCCATATTACAGCACATGCCAAAAGGATTACCATCAAAAAGGCAATCCATGATCTGAGCAATATGGCTTTCTTTAAATTCACTTTTTAACGTCTTTCTCTATAATCAATGGCGGGGTGCGCAATTCTTTAATTTCATCGGTACTGAGGCGCTTGGCTACACTGCTTTGATTGCTTTGTTTCATCAAACTACTTTTTACACTGATGTACTCAGAACGCAATTCAGTTAATTCGTTTTTTAATTCTTCTTTCTCTCTTAAACTCTTTACATGAAAATGAGAAAGTGCTATATAAACCACAATAATTCCAACCGCCATAAATATGGGTGGCATCAATTTACTCAAATTATCTTTATCGATAAAAAAGGTGAAATCACTGGCTTTTTTAAGCATTTCATCAGCCTGCTCGTTCGCAGGACTTGCTTGGCCTTTTTCAGGATTGATGGTATTGGGCTTAAACTGGTTCAAATCTTTTCTGCTATTCTTAATTTTGCACTTCTCGACCTTCTATTTCTATCTATTTCTTCACCGCTAGGAATGATTGGCTTTTTAGTAAGAGATTTGAATAATTCTGTTTTATTTCCGAAAAAATCCTTCTCAACCTCCCCTGCTACATTTCCAGAATTGATAAAGTTTTTTACCATTCTGTCTTCCAATGAATGGTAACTCATTACCACCAAACGCCCACCTTTTTCTAAGACAGCAGCTGAATTTTCTAATAAGCTTTCTAAAGCTTTCATCTCTTCATTAACTTCTATGCGCAATGCCTGAAAAACCTGCGATAAGTATTTACTTTCTTCCTTGCCAGGTATGCAATTGCGTATTGCATCTTTAAATTCATCGATGGTGGTGACTGGGTTAATTTTGCGCTTTGCGATGATCAACAAAACCAATTTATACGCATTCCTTACCTCGCCATAAGTATTAAATACCCTTAGCAATTCTTTTTCAGAGTAAGTGTTCACTACATCGCTGGCTTTAAGTCCAGATTTACGGTCCATACGCATGTCCAAGTCACCCCCTAATCGGTGCGCAAAACCTTTATCCGCCTCGTTTATCTGATGAGATGAAATACCCAAATCAGCCAATATACCGTCAACTGGAACCGCTTTTAAATACTGTAAAAATTGTTTGATGTATTTAAAGTTGTGGTTTATAAACACCAAGCGTTCGTCGTCGGGCAAATTCCCAAGCGCATCCAAATCCTGATCAAATGCATACAACTTTCCTTTGGGGCCAAGATGCTTTAAAATTTCTTTTGAATGACCACCACCACCAAAGGTTACATCCACGTAAAGACCGTCTTCTTTTATTTTAAGACCCTGAATGCACTCATTCAACATCACTGGCAAATGGTAGACTTCAGTTGTCATTGTTGTCGTTTTTTAAAGGGTTTTGCACAGGTGGATTATCCCCCATTAACTCTTCAGCCATCCTTGAGAATTCTTGGTCGTCGAACTTCAATTCTTCTTCGTAATGTTTCTTATCCCATATCTCTATTTTGTGGTTGTAACACGATACAATCACATCGCCTTTCAAAGAAGCATATTCAATCAAATTGTTTGGAATGTTAATCCTGCTACTGGTATCTATGGGAACGATGTTGGCACCATTGTTAAACTGGCGGATAAACTTTCTGGCGGTTCGGTTAAAATCATTTAGAACCTGCAACTTTTCTGTTTCCATCGACCAATCGGCAGACGTGTATAAAACCAAACACTTTTCAAAACCTCGGTTGATCACCATTGCTTTGGCTTCTTTGTCTGGAATTTGCAAACGCAGCTTCGCCGGCAAGATAATTCTACCCTTGCTGTCAATTTTGCATTCAAACTCTCCGATAAACCGTGCCATTTAGATTCTGTAAATAATTTTGTAAAATAAAATCAAAAAATCCACTTTTCTCCACTTTTCTCCACTTTGTTGATAATTATTTTTTAATTGATATGCAAATACTTGTAATTCAGTTGATTGAATCCAATTTTTTTGGACCTCATTTTTGGCTCGTTTTATTTCCGTAGGGCTAAAAAACCGCCCTTTCTGGCTGTATTTTTGTGGAATGAAAAAAATTCTGTATGTTATTCTAGTACTGTCTTTTATTGAAAAATTACCAGCGCAAGGTTGCATCGATGCAGGAAACCTGAACTAAAGGATAGATTATCCTCTTATAAGATAATTAAAAGCCATTTGTGACAAAAATATGACTTGATACTTTGAGGAATATTTGATTAAATTTGTTGGCCTTTCGCCACACCCATGAAACCAATATATGATTACTACGGACTAATCATCAGTTTTAAAAAAGAAGACAGCTTACCTATTCTGCTTATGGCTAATAGAGGCAACTTCTGTAGCACTTTCAGCATTGGGTTTTCAGATGGTTTAATGGATGCGCCAAAACACATAAAAGGCGAAAATGAACTTGATACCGCAGACTTCAAGACGTTTACAACATTAATCGAAAACAACAGCAGCGAAATCATCAAACTTTGGCTCGACATCTTCCTTTACGGCAAAGACCATGAAGTGGAGCTGATTAAGACAAAATTGGTTTAATATTTGAATTAAATAGCCTAAACTTGAATTTAAATTGAGCTTAAAAATACCTCTAAAATAAAATCTAACAATGAAAGTGATTATTGATATCCCAGATAACGAAGCAGGCTTCGGATTGAAAGTATTAAAAAGCCTTTCTTTTGTTAAAAAAGCCAAACCAATGAGCCTTTCAGGGGAAGAACTATTAAAGGACCTAAAAGATGCAGCGAAAGATGTGCGCTTGCATAAACAAGGCAAGTTAAAATTAAAAACCGCGCAAGAATTACTGAATGAGTTATAGGATAATTCCAACTCATAGGTTTGAGAAAGAAATCAAAAGGTTAAACATGTTGTTGGAGTGCTCGCAAGTTCTAGAGAACACTACACTTCGTTTCGCTTAGCTCTTACTCCTCCTGTTTACGATTTCTTTGAAACGAAAAGAAACTCCCCACTACGACGATGCATGTTGTTGGTATTACTCCCGTTGGTCATGAAACCGCTTCGCTCAGGTCCTGCCAACAACGCCATATACAAAACGACCTGGCACATCTTTACGATTTCTTTGAAACTCTTTAATTTTCATGATTAATTTGTATCAAGTAATAACCGTTTAATTCTCTACTACACGAAACGGCCCCAAGCAGAAACGGCAGCCCAGATGCGTTTATGGGATAAAGTTTAAAATATGAATGCATGGCGAGCGGCAGTAAGCCCATGTATAATTTAAAAAGAATTAATATGCTAAGACGCAACTGGCTATAATGGATGCTTGGTCAAGGCAGACTTTTTATTATCGTAAACGTATACCAGATTATCGCACTGAAGGCGTTGTTGGCGGGGACTCCAACAACATGTATATCGAAGCGGTTTCACAAACTTTTCTCAAGAACTTAACGGAACGAAGTGGAGTGTTCTATTGACTGAAAGGAATACTCCAACAACATGGTACAAATTTTATCCAAAAAAAAGCTTCCCTTTCGAGAAGCTTTTTTGAAAATCTATAAAAGTAGTTAACTACTTCAAAATATCCCTCGCAATATGGAGGAAAATTTCAAGAGCTACTTAAAATAGCCAAAGCCCTATTTTAAGATATCCCTCGCAATATGGTGGAAAATTTCAAGAGCTACTTAAAATAGCCAAAGCCCTATTTTAAGATATCCCTCGCAATATGGTGGAAAATTTCAAGCGCTACTTAAAATAGCCAAAGCCCTATTTTAAGATATCCCTCGCAATAACAACACGTTGTATTTCACTGGTGCCTTCGTAGATTTGGGTAATCTTCGCATCACGCATTAAACGCTCTACGTGGTACTCTTTTACGTAGCCATATCCACCGTGAACTTGAACCGCTTCGATGGTTGTTTTCATTGCCACTTCACTGGCAAACAACTTAGCCATGCTACCAGCTCTGTTGTAATCCATGTGTTGGTCTTTTAACCAAGCAGCTTTTAAACACAACATTCTTGCAGCTTCAATTTCTGTAGCCATGTCAGCCAATTTAAATTGAATGGCTTGGTGGTTCATAATTTCTGTACCAAATGCTTTTCTTTCTTTAGAATATTTAATAGCCAATTCGTAGGCACCGCTTGCAATGCCTAAAGCTTGAGCAGCAATACCAATACGTCCACCAGTTAAGGTTTTCATGGCAAATTTAAATCCAAATCCATCTTCACCTATTCTGTTTGCTTTCGGAACTTTTACATCCGTAAACATTAATGAATGTGTATCACTTCCGCGAATACCCATTTTATCTTCTTTTTTTCCAACTACAAAACCTTCCAGGCCACCCTCAACAATAAATGCATTGATGCCTTTATGACCAGCCTCAACATTCGTTTGTGCAATTACCAAGTAAATAGAAGCAGTTTTACCATTGGTAATCCAATTCTTAGTACCGTTTAATAAGTAATAATCGCCCATGTCGATAGCAGTGGTTCTTTGTGAAGTAGCATCGCTACCAGCTTCTGGCTCACTTAAACAAAATGCACCATGCACTTCGCCTTTCGCCAATGGAACCAAATACTTCATTTTTTGTTCTTCCGAACCAAAGGTTTCTAAGCCCCAGCAAACCAATGAATTGTTTACAGACACTACCACAGAGGCAGACGCATCTATCTTGCTCAGCTCTTCCATAGCCAATACATAACTTACCGTATCCATGCCGCTTCCACCGTATTTAGGATCTACCATCATACCCAAAAAGCCCAATTCGCCTAACTTTTTAATTTGTTCAGCTGGAAATTCTTGGTTGTTGTCGCGCTCAATTACACCCGGCAATAACTCGGTTTGTGCAAAGTCCCTAGCAGCTTGTTGTACCGCTAATTGTTCTTCTGTTAGTTCAAAATTCATGACGGGCGCAAAAATACATTGTTTCTAATTACTATAAAAATTGTAAGCGCCTGATTTTAATAAAAAATACATATTTACATCAGTTTGACTTAAGGTTTCCACCCAAACGTGTATTTTTGCAGCGATGCTCATCATTCAAAACCCAAACAACGACCCATACTTTAACCTTGCTGCCGAAGAGTATTTACTTAAAGAATTTAACGAAAATATTTTTACCCTTTGGCGCAACGAAAACGCCATCATTGTAGGTAAGCACCAAAATACTTTGGCGGAAATTAACACCGATTATGTTCAAGCCAACGGTGTTAAAGTTGTTCGTCGCCTCTCAGGTGGTGGAGCCGTGTTCCACGATATGGGAAACCTTAATTTTACCTTTATCACCAACGCCCAAACCGCAGAAGATATCAAAATTGATTTTAAACAGTACTGCATTCCCATTATTGAAGTGCTAAAAACCTTGGGCGTGAATGCTGAATTCTCTGGGCGCAACGACCTATTAATTGATGGAATGAAATTCAGTGGAAATGCTGAACACATTTACCACCAAAAGAAAAGAATCTTGCACCACGGAACACTTTTATTTACCAGCCAAATTGCCGACTTATCTGCTGCCCTAAAGGTTAATCCTTTAAAGTTTCAAGACAAGGCCGTTAAATCGGTGCGCAGCCGCGTTACCAATATCAGCAGCCACTTGAAAACCGAATTGAGTGTTGATGCGTTTTACAAACTTATAATCGACCACATGGCCGCTCAGTATTCTGATGTGCAGTTTTACACCTATACCGAAAAAGACATTGCTGCCATCGAACAATTGGCCAACGATAAATACCGCACCTGGGCATGGAATTTTGGTTACTCCCCAAAATACACCTTTGAAAAAATGCTAAAATCTGAAGGTGGCAATATCGAGGTGTATTTATATGTAGAAAAAGGCATTATTGAAGAAGCACGCTTTCATGGCGATTTCTTTAACATCAACGACAAAGAAGAAATTGAACAAGCGCTAAAAGGATGCAAACATTTTAAAGACGACATTGAAACTGTGTTTTCTAATTTTGATATCCCTAAATACTTCAACAAAACCAGCACCGAAGAACTTTTGGCCGGCATGTTCTAAACTATTTTTTTCTTAACCTACCCTGCGAACGCGGATGGTACATCGCTATGGTTTCTTTTAAGAAACTCTTATCCAAATGCGTGTATATTTCAGTGGTGGTAATGCTCTCGTGACCCAACATCTGCTGCACCGCACGCAAGTCGGCTCCACCTTCTACCAAACAAGTGGCAAACGAATGTCTGAATGTATGCGGACTGATGCTTTTGCGTATGCCAGCCCTTTGCGCCAATACCTTGGTCAATTTAAAAATAGACACCCTGCTAAGGGAAGATCCCAAATGGTTTAAAAACAATGTGTCGCTGTTTTTCTTTTGCATTTTCATGTGCACACGTACTTCTTCTAAATAAATACGTATAGCCTTCAAGGCGGCATCACCTATAGGCACCAATCGTTCTTTATTGCCCTTGCCTGTCACTTTAATAAATTCGTCGTTGAAATAAATTTCAGAAATATTTAACCCCACCAATTCACTTACCCTTAACCCGCAACTAAACAAGGTTTCTAGTATGGCTTTGTCTCTATGCCCCATGGGTTTGCTCATATCAATGCAAGAAATCATTTCATTAATTTCTTCTAAGCTCAATACTTCGGGTAATTTGCGGGCCAATTTTGGCAGTTCTAAAAATTGGGTTGGGTCTTTTTGTAAAAGCTCCTCCATCAATAAATATTTGTAGAATGCGCGCAAACCGCTGATCATGCGTGCTTGACTGATGGCCGCCACACCAGCATGGCTTAGAGAACTGACAAAATTCAATAAATGCTCGTATTCCACCTGCAAAGGTGTTATACCCAAGTTTTCGTTTTTTAAGAAATTTTCGAAATATTTTACATCGTGCAAATACGCAGAAATGCTGTTCTTAGAAAGTGATTTTTCCAACAACAAATACTGCTTAAAGCCTTTACCGGCACTATGCCAGTCCATAAAAAATTATAAATCTATTTGTCTAACGTTTAACACCTCTTCTGTATTGGCATCGCTCACCACACAAACAACATGGCATTTGGCCAAATTAAAACCAGAAGGCACTTCAAAATCCAACAGTTTTTCGAAGGTTCTACCAGCTACCAAAGTTGAATTTAATGCATTACCAACAGCGTTTCCAAAAGCATAACGCAACACATGGTTGTGTACATAATTGTCGTCGTATGAAGTTAAAGTGGTTTGCTTACTCACTATTCCAGATTCGGTAATAAATAAACTGTATTTGTGGTTGTCGCTAACGGCAGTGTTGTATACCAATTTCATTTTAACTGTTAGGTTGCGGCCACTTAAAGTTTTTTCTAAGTTAATATTTACTGGGGTTGTTGAACGCAAACGTTGGTTTACCAAATTTGGCCAATTGGAATACGCATTGAATCGGATGGTTTGAACGCCAAATTTAGATCGGTCTACGTAACCGCTCGGCAAGGAATTTGGAATACCCAATTGGTTAATTACTTGACTACTGTATACCGAATTCACATCGGTAAATCCTGGCCATGGAGCAGTGAAGAATACATTATAGTCAGCCGAATACAACGCCATAACCACCACGCTGTCTTCCGATTTTTGAGCAAGGATATCCAAGGCCTTTTGAGCCGCATTAGGACAATTGTTGCAACGCACACCTGTTATATCTTCAATTAATACCGCCTTGTGTTGCGCAGCAGGAATAACACTGGCGACATAAGTGGTGTCTTTACTTACTGTTGGTTTGGTAAAATCTATATATGGTGGAATTTCTTCACAAGCGCTAAAGGCTAAGGCTAAAAAACTGCCAATAAAAACAAGACGTTTCATCACACAAAAATAATAAATTTTGTTTAGAATTAGCGAAACAATATTAATTTTGAACCTCAAGATGTCCAAAAACCCAATTCTACAGTCCTTTAAATTTGCCTTCCAAGGCCTTGCCTTCGCTTGGAAAGAACGCAATTTTAAATTGCACATAGCCTCAACTCTTGCAGTACTTACTATGGGGTTTTATTACCAAGTTACCAGCTTGGAATGGATTATTTTATTGCTTTGTATTGCTGGGGTTTTAAGTCTTGAGTTGCTCAATACAGCCCTAGAGAAATTCGTCGACCTAGTTTCGCCCAATAAACACCCCTTGGCTGGCATGGCCAAAGACCTCAGTGCCGCTGCCGTTTTGGTCTTCTCCATTGCAAGCGCCATCGTCGGTCTGATCATTTTCTACCCTTACTTTTTTAATTAAATAGAAGGCTGTATTTTTGCCTCTCTGTTTTCAGGCCCACGTGGTGAAATTGGTAGACATGCCACCTTGAGGGGGTGGTGACCGCAAGGTTGTGCAAGTTCGAATCTTGTCGTGGGCACCCTGTATTAGTTAATTGTTATTAGTTATTAGTTATTAGTTATTAAAAACAAGAAACCATGTTGTTGGAGTACTCCTTTCAGTACTATTTGTCACCGAAATCTTGAAGCAATTCCTATTGCCTCGCTCCGCCCTCTTGCTCTTGCTTCACCCCCAATATTTCCTCCAAAATCTCCCTATTATTGCTCAACCTTGGCACCTTGTTTTGACCACCCAATTTGCCTTTAAACTTCAACCAATTGTAAAAAGTATTGCTTGGCATTGATTGAATTCGTGGCATTTTTAAGGCAATATCTTTGTGACGCTTGGCCTCATAGTCGCTGTTAATTTCTTTTAATTTGCTGTCTAAGGCCGAGGCAAAATCATGTAAATCATTAGGTTCGGTTTCAAATTCTATCAACCACTCATGACCGGCATGGTCTTCCTTATCTAAGTATATAGGCCCAGCAGTGTACTCGCGTACCTTGCTGTCTGTTACCTGACAAGCATGTGCTATGGCCTTTTCTGCGTTTTCTATCACCACCTCTTCGCCAAAGGCATTGATGAACAATTTGGTGCGCCCGGTGATGTGAAATTTATATGGATTAACATTTGCGAATGTAATGGTATCGCCCAATTGGTAGCGCCACAATCCACTGTTGTTGCTTATTACAACGGCATAATTAACGCCTGCCTCTACCTCCCCCAATAAATAAGTTTCAGGGTGCTCTTGGGTCAAATCACTTGCCTTTATAAATTCATAAAAAATGCCATAATCTGGCATCAATTGCATTGCCGTATCGTTTAAGTCGCTTTGTATTCCAAAAAATCCCTCGCTGGCATTGTAGGTCTCCAAATACTTCATATTCGAATTGGAAATCATGCGCTTAAATAAGTCTCTATAAGGCGTAAAACTTACTCCTCCATGAATGTACAATTGCAAGTTAGGCCACACATCAGAAATATTATTGGTGCCTTTCATGGCCATAAGTTTTTCCATTAATACAATGGTCCATGTAGGCACACCAGAAATACTGGTTACATTTTCTTGAATCACTTGTGTGGCCATTTTTTCAAGCTTCAATTCCCAATCGTCCAGCAAAGCTATCGATTTATCGGGGGTCTTTAGCAAGTTGGCCCAAGTGGGCATATTGTTCATTAAGACCGCACTCAGATCGCCGTAAAATGAATTTTCATTAAAGGAATTGATTTTGTGTGATCCTCCAATAAGCAAACTCTTGCCATCAAACACCTCGGTATCTGGGGCATTCATACAGTAGTATGTCAAAACGTCTTTACCGCCTTGAAAATGGCATTCCTCAAGGGTTTCGTAACTAACGGGAATAAACTTGCTTTTGTCGTTGGTGGTTCCGCTGCTTTTGGCAAACCAAACAATTTCACCTGGCCATAAAACATTGGCCGCACCTTCCATTACACGTTCTATAAAAGGCTTAAGTGTTTCGTAGTCTTGTATAGGAAAACGGTTCTTAAAATCTTGGTAATTATCTATAGATTTAAAATCGTAGGTCTTACCCCACTCAGTGTCCTTGGCATCATTCACCAAACGTTTTAAAACATCCAATTGCACTTCGGCAGCGTTTTTTACGGCAGCATCTAAAAACGCTACGCGCTTCCTAAAATACCATCCCATCATTGTGCTCAAAACCGCCATAGCTTCTGTGTTTTAACGTTTAGAATTCTCAGCAAAAATATAAATAAAATTTCAACTTTTTTGCCCTTATTCAAGATAAGTTTTGAATCTTCTTAACTGCTTTTTTTGCTTTTGCAAAACTTTTCTAACCAGCATTTGAGCAGAAGCCATCGCTTATCGATAAGGCTTTGAAAACGAAAGCATTAAAAATAATTTGTTTTATTCAATTCCTTTTGATACCTTTGCAGCCCTGAATTTAAAGGGGTTTAGTCGCTTTAAATAATGCGGATGTGGCGTAATTGGTAGCCGTGCCAGACTTAGGATCTGGTGCCGAAAGGCGTGGGGGTTCGAGTCCCTTCATCCGCACTTATTTTGGTTGAACAGTTTTCATTAACTGCTTTAACTGTTCCCTAAAGACAATTGAGCCTTTTTAGGTTCTTAAGTACCCATAATTATATAAACACTTCATTTGGATGGAATTAAATTTCAATAAAATCGACAATCTAAACGCTACCTTAGTTGTAACTTTAGAACAAGCGGATTACGCACCCTCAGTAGAAAAAGAACTTAAAAAACAGCAAAAACAAGCCGTTATAAAAGGTTTCAGACCAGGTGCTGCACCCATGGGCATGATTAAAAGCATGTATGCCAAAAGTATTTTAGCCGAGGAAATTAACCGTTTGGCAAGCAATGGCCTTTACGATTATTTGAAAGAACAAAGCATCGACATCATCGCCCAACCACTTCCTAGCGAAACCATTGAATCAGATATAGACATCGAAAAAGGGGAAACTTTTGTTTTTGCTTTTGATCTAGGCCTTGCTCCAATATTCGATTTTAACATCAGCAATAAAGATTCTTTAGATAAATACGTCATTGCAGTTGACGATGCTGAAGTTGATAAAGAAATTGAAAACTTAGGCAAACGTTATGGCAAATTAGAAACAGTTGAAGTTTCTGAAGAAAAAGACGTTATTTATGCTACCGCTACTGAACTAAACGAAAGCAACACGTCTTTCGAAGGTGGTGTGAACGATAAAGAAATTTCTTTTACTGCCGATTTAATTACCGACGAAGCGGTTAAAAAACAATTAAGCGGTGTTCAAGCTGGTACTGTTTTGAATTTAAACATATACAGTTTATTCAACGAAAACCATACAGTAATTGCTAGCACTTTAGGCATTGCAAAAGAAGCGGTTGCAGATTTGAATCCAACGTTCAAAATCAGCATCACTGAAATTAAAAGACAAATCCCTGCTGAATTAAACCAAGAGTTATTCGACCAAGTAATGGGTGAAGGTGTCGTTACAGAAATCGAAGCATTCAGAGCTAAAATCAAAGAAAATCTAGAAACTTACTATAAAAACGAAAGCGACCAACAAGTAGAGCATATGATATCTCACCTTTTAGAGGAGAAACACGAAGTGCCGCTTCCTAACGAATTCTTGAAAAGATGGTTGTTGAATACCAAAGAAGAGCAATATTCTGCTGAGAATATCGACGAGCGCTACGAAAACGAATCGAAAGTTTTGAAAGAAATTTTAATCCGTGAAAAAGCAGCTACACAATATGAATTAAAAGTTGAACAAAAAGACATTGAAGATGCTTCTTTAGGTTACACCCTGTCGTTGTTCCGCAACTATGGCATGCAAAATCCTGATTTCGAATTTGTGAAAAAATTCAGTGATGACAGTTTGAAAAAACGCGATTACATTGAACAAATGAACGACATCGCCATCAGACGTAAAGTGTACAACCAGGTTAAAGAAATTATTTCTTACAACGAAAAACCTGTGAGCATTGAGGAATTCTATAAACTTATAGAAACCCATAACCACCAGCACCAGCACTAAGTAAACGCATTTTGCTTGTAACAAACTATTATTTGAACCGTTTGTTATATTAGACGAGCTTGTTTAAAATAATATCGAAAAGGCCAAAACTAAATTTGCGCCTTTTTGTCATTAAAGCTAAATTTGTACTATTATTGTTTATCATCAAATACCATGAACCAAGGAAACGAATTTAAAAAATATGCTACCAAACATTTAGGATTAAATAGTTTGATGGTAGACCGCTACATAAATAGCACCACGCCTTCTGGAATTACCAATCTTACCCCAAATATCATTGAAGAGCGTCCATTAAACATCGCTGCTATGGACATTTTCTCAAGATTGATGATGGACAGAATTATTTTCTTAGGTGTGCCAATTAACGATGAGGTTGCCAATATTGTAATGGGTCAACTTCTATTTTTAGAAAGCTCTAATCCAAACAGAGACATCCAAATATACATCAACAGCCCAGGTGGAAGCGTTTATGCAGGTTTAGGCATATACGACACGATGCAGTTTATTCCAAGTGATGTAAGCACCATTTGCACCGGTATGGCTGCAAGTATGGCTGCAGTATTAATGTGCGCTGGAGAGAAAGGTAAACGAACCGCTTTAAAACATAGCCGTGTAATGATACACCAGCCGCTGGGTGGTGTGCAAGGTCAAGCAACCGAAATTGAAATTACCTACAAAGAAATTTCAAAACTAAAAAAAGAACTATACGATATCATTTCTATACACTCTGGTCAACCTTTCGAAAAAGTTGAACACGACAGCGATAGAGACTTTTGGATGACCTCTGAAGAAGCCAAAGCCTATGGCATGGTTGATGAAGTGTTAACCAGAAGCAATGACAAAAAATAATGGCAAGTAAAAAAACAGGGTCTTTCTGCTCCTTTTGTGGCAAACCAAAAGATGAAGCTACTATGCTGATTTCTGGCATAGAGGCTAATATCTGCGATGCATGTGTAGAACAAGCATCTAAAATTGTTGAGGTTGAATTTGGAAATACCGCTAAAAGCAAAAAACAGTCTGGTGATTTACGCCTTAATTTGCTTAAACCACAAGAAATTAAAAAGCATCTGGATGAATATGTCATTGGACAAGACCAAGCTAAAAAAGTTTTAGCTGTTTCGATATATAACCACTATAAGCGCATCCTAAATGCAGGCGATAAAGATGAGGTTGAGATCGAAAAATCAAACGTGCTTTTAGTTGGTGAAACCGGAACCGGTAAAACACTTTTAGTGCGCACCCTTGCGAAAATTTTAAAAGTGCCTTTTTGCATTGCAGATGCCACTGTTCTAACAGAAGCTGGTTATGTTGGTGAAGACGTTGAAAGCGTTATATCGCGTTTATACCAAGCAAGCGACTACGACGCAGATGCGACCCAAAAAGGCATTGTGTACATAGATGAAATTGACAAAATTGCCCGCAAAGGCGACAACCCTTCCATCAGCCGTGATGTTAGTGGTGAAGGTGTTCAACAAGGTTTGTTAAAATTACTTGAAGGTACAATCGCGAACATTGCACCAGAAGGTGGCAGAAAACACCCTGATCAAAAGTTTGTCAAAATTGATACCCGCAATATTTTATTCATATGCGGAGGTGCTTTCAATGGCATAGAAAAACTAATTGCAAAACGACTCAATAATTCCTCTATCGGATTTAACTCCACCAAAAAAGACCGCATTAAAGATTCAGATTTAATTGAGCAGATAGCCCCCTCAGATTTGAAGTCATTCGGACTTATACCCGAAATTATTGGTAGAATGCCAATGATTACATATTTGCAACCATTGGACCGCGAAGCACTTCAAAACATTTTGGTTAAACCAAAAAATGCCCTGCTTAAACAATACGTCAAACTGATGGATTTGGAAGGCATTAAATTAAGTTTTGACAAAAAAGCCATAGACCTAATTGTCAGCAAAGCTGTTGAATTTAAGCTTGGTGCCCGCGGACTTAGAACCATTTGCGAAAAGCTAATGCTCGATGTCATGTACGATGCACCTTCTATGAAGGAAAAAGAAATTACCATTACTTCCGATATGGTGGTGAGCAAATTGGCCGATTTGGACGCCACTAAAGCTGCTTAAACCATGGACGCCCTTAAAGCTGCATTTCCAAATTTTGAAGCAGGTTTAGTTGAAGGCATTGAAACACATGCTGTACATAAACATTTAAAAGCCGGCGAAGTCATTATACGCACGGGGCAATACATTCAAAGCACCTTGCTGGTTTTAAGTGGAAAAATTAAAATATTCCGCGAAGACCAAGAGGGCAATGAGTTTTTAATGTATTACCTCTTGCCTGGTCAAGCCTGCGCTGTATCAATGATATGCGCCACCAAAATGGAAACCAGCCAAATAATGGCAAAGGTTCTTGAAGATGCAGAAGTCCTTATGATTCCTCTGCAACAAATGGAATCGTGGATGGCCAATTACAAATCGTGGTATGAATTTGTCATCAATACCTACCGCAACCGTTTTGACGAATTGTTAACGGTAATAGACCAAGTGGCTTTTAGAGGTATGGACGAGCGTTTAGAATTTTATCTTAAACGCCAAGCCGAAAACCTAGGTCAAAAAAACATCAACATCTCCCACCAAGAAGTGGCCAACGAACTCAACTCAAGCCGAGAAGTTATCTCACGCCTACTCAAAAAAATGGAACAAAGGGGCTTGGTCAAATTACACCGCAACCACATTGAGTTGCTGGATTAATAGGCCCTGAAAATTGCTAAAATTTTGTGCAAATGAACTCTACAAATTGTAGTAATTTGCCCTTCGGTTATGATGTCTCCTGAATCCATATTAGAACAATATTTTGGCCACTCTTCGTTTAGGCCATTGCAGAAAGATATTGTAGAAAATGTGCTCAATGGAAATGACACCATAGCCCTATTGCCAACAGGTGGCGGCAAGTCGGTTTGTTTTCAAGTGCCCGCCATGATCCTGGATGGTTTGTGCATAGTAGTTACGCCTCTGATTGCCCTAATGAAGGATCAGGTTGAAAATTTGAAACACAAAAATATTCAAGCCATTGCGCTTTATAGTGGCATGAGCCATAGAGAAATTGAGTTTGAACTTGAAAATTGTGTCAATGGAAAATACAAGTTTTTGTATGTGTCGCCTGAGCGTTTAATGAGCCAACATTTTTTGAGCTTTGCCATACACATGCCCCTCAATTTTTTGGCCATAGACGAGGCGCATTGTATTTCTCAATGGGGCTATGATTTTAGGCCTTCTTATTTAAAAATTGCGGACTTCAAACTGAAATTTCAAAACCTCAAGTGCATTGCTCTAACCGCATCGGCAACACCTGAAGTTTTAAAGGATATAGAAGCCAAACTTGAACTCAAAAACACAGGTATTTTTAGCAAGAGTTTTAGCCGGTCCAATCTCTCTTATGTGGTGCAAGAGGAAGAGAATAAATTGGAAAAAATAAAATTAATTTGCAAGAAGATTCAGGGCACTGGTTTGGTGTATGTAAAAAGCCGAAAAAAGACTTTGGAAATTGCGCATTTTTTAAGTCAGAACGACATCTCTGCCGACCATTACCACGCGGGTCTTGATGTTGAATTGCGCACCCAAAAACAAGACAATTGGAAAAACAATAAAACCCGTGTCATGGTGTGCACCAATGCGTTTGGCATGGGTATAGACAAGCCGGAAGTGCGCTTTGTTATTCACCATCAAAAACCTGATACCCTTGAAGCCTATTACCAAGAAGCTGGAAGGGCCGGTCGGGATGGTCAAAAATCGTATTGTATTTTGCTGAGTCACCCAGTTGACTTTATAGAAGATGAAAAAAATATAGCCAACAAATACCCCAGTCCAAAAGACATCGCAAGGGTGTATGAGTTGATTTGCAATTATATAAAAGTAGCTGTAGGTTCGGGACAGGGTCAAAGTTTTGACTTTGATATCAATGGGCTTGCCACTTACTTTAATATTCCGGCCAATTTGGTGTACAATGCTTTAAGAATACTGGAGTCTGATGGCTATTTTCAAGCCAGCGAATCGGTGCACTTGCCCTCGCGCATGCGTATTCGCTGCTCTTACAATGAGTTGTACGAATGGCAATTGCAGAACGAAGGTGTGGATGCCTTGTTTAAGGTCTTGCTGCGCTCATATGGTGGCTTGTTCGATTTCTACACCAACATTTACGAATATGAAATTGCCCGCCGTTTGCAAAAACCAGAACGCTGGGTGAAAGAACAACTGTCTAAGCTCAAGAAGATTGAGATTATAGACTATATCCCTCAAAACAATAAACCGCAATTGTATTTGTTGGAAAACCGTTTGTCTTCCATACACATTTCAGAAGACAGAATTGCTTTCTTGCGCAGCAGGTATGGAGAAAAGCTCGAATATATGAACAAGTATGTGCGCAACAAAACCGAATGTCGTTCGGTAAATTTGGTGGACTATTTTGGCGAAAAAAACGGGCAAGCCTGTGGAATTTGTGATGTGTGCTTGGCCAAGAAAAAAAACTTAAGTCCAGCTGAAAGGTTTGATTTCTATTTCCCTAAAATTCAACCTTTAATTGATGCTGGTGGATTCAAATTGGAGCAATTAAAATTGAAGGTAAAATCGTCTGAAACACTTGAATATTTAAGTATATTGCGCTGGTTAAAAGACAATAATTATTTAGAGGAAAACACAGAAGGCATTTGGACATGGACGCAAAAAAAACATTGATTATTGGCCTGAGTGGTAATTTTCTTTCTGATCAAAGGATGCAGAGAATAGCCTCCGCTATTACTGAAACCTCTTGGGAACCCATTGTCTATTTCCGCGATTTCTACAAATACAAAAATGGAAAGGCTTTAAAAGTCCAGAATTTTAAGTACCAAATCCAGCCTGTGCGCTCAGTGTTTAAGTCGGGTGTTTTGTTTTATCTGTGGTTTAATCTCTTATTGTTTTTTAAGTTGCTGTTTAAAAAAACTGAGGCTTATTATGCCGTCGACAGCGACACCCTTTTGGCCTTTACCCTTTTGAGTAAATTGCACGCCAAACCCTTGGTATACGATGCCCACGAATATTTTGCTGAAGTACCTGAACTCAATGGAAAAACCTGGAAAAAGAAGCTTTGGCATTGGCTGACACAATGGGGTGTTAAACAAGCAAAGGTTTGCATAACTGTGGGTGCAGAATTGGCCATTGAATTAGAACGGGTTTATGGCAAACCCTTTACCTGCGTGCGCAATGTAACAGATGCAAAGCCGCAAGAAACCGTGCAGGCCTTTGAGGAAAAAACCATTATTTACCAAGGCGCTCTCAATGAAGGACGAGAATTGGAATTGCTCATAGATGCCATGAAAGAATTACCCGATTACCATTGCTTATTGGTGGGTGAAGGCGATTTAAGTACAGCACTCAGAAAACGTGCAGAAGGCTTTGGCAACATAGAATTTCTTGGTTTGTTAAGTCCCGAGGAATTGAAAAAAATAACCCCGAAATGTTTTTCCGGTTACAACCTTTTAGATGCCAGTGGGAGCTTAAGTTATTACTATTCTTTGAGCAACAAATACTTCGATTACATACACGCCTCCCTACCTTCAATTTCTTCTGAATTGCCCGAATACCTTAACTTAAATGCCCAATGGAAATGTGGTGTTTGCCTTCCAAACAGCAAAGAAGCCTTGGTGAATCTATTAAACTTTTGGAAAAATAACCCTTCAGAATATGCCAAATTAAAAGAAAATACTAAGTTTGCTGCCCAAGAGAACAACTGGACTCTTGAAAAAGAAACACTTAAAAATCTTTTCACATTCTGAAAAAGCACTTACATATCGTTGCCTTTGATGTACCATTCCCTGCCGATTATGGAGGTGTTATAGATATTTACTATAAGATTAAAAGCCTTAAAGCATTAGGTGTTCAAATAACCTTGCACTGTTTTCAATACGGACGTGAAGAAGCGCCAGAATTGGAAAAACTTTGCAAAAAAGTAATTTACTACAAGCGCAGCAAGTACCGAAATCCTTTCATAGGCAATGTGCCTTATATTGTCTTAACCCGAAGCAATGAAGCGCTTTTAGAGAATCTGTGCAAAGACCAAGCACCCATTCTTTTTGAAGGCATGCACACCACGTTCTTTTTAAACCATAGCCGTTTAAAAGACCGAATCAAATTGGTGAGAAACCACAACATTGAGCACGATTACTACAAGAACCTTGAGTTGGTGGAGTCCAATTACTTTAAAAAGTATTTCTTTCGCAACGAATCAGACAACCTAAAACACTACGAAAAGATATTAAAACACGCCAGCAAGGTATTGGCCATTTCGCCTTCAGATAACCAGTACTTAAACAAGAAATACCACAATTCAATGCTTGTGCCTGCATTTCATGCACAAGACGGTGTTAGCAGCAGCAAAGGCACAGGTAAGTTTATTCTCTACCATGGAAACTTGGGTGTAGGTGAAAATAATTTTGCTGCCTTGTACTTGGTCAACGACGTGTTTTCAAAACTCGATATTCCTTGTATTATTGCAGGCAGTAACCCAAGTGATGAATTGAAAAAAGCGCTTGTAAAATACACACACATCAAGTTGGTAGACAATTGGAACAACGAACAAATAATGGATGCGGTGGCCAAAGCACAAATCAATGTTTTGCCAACCTTTCAAGGCACTGGCATAAAACTTAAACTCTTAAATGCCTTATACGCTGGACGCTATTGTTTGGTAAATACTCTAATGGTTAAAAACACCACCCTTGAGGTAGCCTGCATTATTTCTGAGAACGCCGAAGGCATGGTGCTCGACATTAAAAAATATTGGAAAACTCCATTTGGCGAGCGTGAAATTGAAGAGCGAAAAACAGTATTAGACAAGAGCATATTTAGCAATGTTAAAAACGCTCAATTGATTGTGGAAATGCTCGGTTTTTAAATCGGATAAATTGTGTGTAGTATTCGATTGAAGGCTTGGTAAACCATTCAAAAAATAATTACTTTTGTATGCGTGCCTCTCTCAGCACAAACAAACCTCATTAAATGGATTGCATCAAACTCTTACCAGATAACATAGCCAATCAGATTGCAGCTGGTGAAGTGGTGCAAAGACCCGCTTCGGTAGTTAAAGAACTTTTGGAAAACGCTTTGGATGCCGGTGCCACAGACATTAAACTTATTGTCAAAGAAGCTGGCATTTTACTGATACAAACCTTAGATAATGGAGGCGGAATGAGTGTAACCGATTCCCGCATGTGTTGGGAAAGACATGCCACTTCAAAGATTAGTGTTGCCGACGATTTGTTTCGTTTGAGAAGTTTTGGTTTTAGAGGTGAAGCCTTGGCATCAATTGCCGCTATTGCGCATGTTGAGATGAAAACCAAACGCAGGGAGGATGAGCTTGGCACCTTGGTTAAAATTGAAGGCAGCAAAGTAACGGAGCAAAGTCCTGTAGCTTGCCACAACGGCACGCAATTCTCCATTAAAAATTTATTTTACAATGTGCCCGCAAGGCGCAATTTTTTAAAAAGCATACCGGTAGAGCTGCGCCATATTATCGATGAATTTACCCGCGTTGCCATGCCCCATCCGCAGATTGCGTTTAGCATGACCCACAACGACAAAGAGGTATTCGATTTAAAACCAGGCTCTGCCTCTCAACGCATCGCAGAACTCCTGAGCCGCAAAAACGATAAAGACTTCTTGTCTGTTGACGAAAGCCACGACCTACTTGTGGTTAAAGGTTTTGTGGGCAAACCAGAAACCGCCAAAAAAACCAGAGGCGAACAGTTTTTATTCGTCAACAACCGTTTCATCAAAGACCATTATTTGAACCATGCCATTGTAAATGCATACGATCAAATGATTGGCAAGGACCAATTTCCTTTGTATGTTTTGTTTTTAGAGATAGAACCAAGGCGCATTGATGTGAACATTCACCCCACCAAAACTGAAATAAAATTCGACGACGAGCGCGCCATTTATTCACTGGTGAAATCTGCTGTGCGCAAGGCCTTAGGCCAATACACAGCCATGCCTGAAATTGAGTTTAACGACCCTAATGTATTTAACCCCGTTGGATTTATAAAACCTCAACACGCAGGCATGAACCTTTCTCAAAGTCCTGAGGTAAAGGTCGACCGCTCATACAATCCTTTTAGTGGCAACAGCATGAACATTCGCAATGTTCAAAGCAAGCAGTGGGCCACAATGTTTGGCAACCCTTACCTTGATGAGCAGGCACCACAAACCTTGCAAACTTCTGATAAATTTATTCCCTTCGTGCAAAAGAAGAACAGAATAGATGAAGCCTTTCAATTGCCAGATGGATTTATAGTGGCTAAAAAAGATCACCAATTAATACTGGTCGATCAGCGTGCTGCCCACGAACGCATCTTGTTTGAAAAGTACGTCCAAAACATCAACAACAGAAAAGCGCCGATACAACAATTGCTGTTTCCGCGCACCATTGAACTGTCTAAGCACGACTATGCCCTAGCACACGAAATAATGGAAGAGATGCGTGATATTGGCTTTGACGTGGCCGACTTTGGCACCAATTGCTTAATTATAAACGGTGTGCCCGCAGAAACGGCCAAGGGCAGTGAAAAAGAACTCCTGGAAGGCTTATTGGAATATTTTAAACACCATGCCAATGAATTTGCCGGCGACAAGCGCAAAGCCCTGGCTTTGGCCTTGGCTCAAAATGAAGCCATACTTAGAAGCAAAACCATGGGACAAGAAGAATTAATAGGCTTGCTCGAGCGTTTGTTTGCTTGTGAAACACCTGGCAGCAGGCCAAATGGAAAACCTGTATACATAGAACTAAACCAAGAAAAAATTGCAGATCTTTTTAGGTAATACACATGAATAGAATTGAAATAACCCCAGTCATTAAACAAATACTCATCGCTTGCGTGGTTTTGTTTTTGGGCACCTATCTTTTAGAATCAAGAAATGCATACGATTTGAATGGCTTATTGGCCATGCACTTCCCAAACTCACCTTTATTTAAGCCATGGCAAATTATCACCCACATGTTTATGCATGGTGGCATTGCCCATTTGGCGTTTAACATGTTTGCTTTGGTGTCCATGGGTGTGATTATTGAAAAAGTAATGGGTGGTCAGCGTTTTGTCAAATTGTACTTTTATTCTGGTTTGGGTGCCATTGCCTTACACCTTGGCATACAGGTTTGGCAAGTGCACAGCATAACAGGCTTGTGGTTTCCCAGCATGTCTGATATGGGCTTAAAAATTGATGGCGAACAAATATTTTCAAACGGTTCGGTTATTACCAGCAAAGAAGACTTAAACAAATTGGGCGGTATATATTTCCAAACTTTATTGGGTGCCAGTGGTGCCATTTATGGCGTGGTGGTGGCCTTTGCCTTTTTGTTTCCCAATACCGAATTGATGTTGATGTTTATTCCCTATCCCATCAAAGCAAAGTATCTTGTACCAGGCTTAATTGCTGTCGATTTAGTTTTTGGTATCAGCAATTTCAGCGGCGATTCAATTGCCCACTTTGCCCATATTGGTGGTGCCATTACTGGTTTAATCTTGGTATACTTCTGGCGCAAGAAGGACAGAAGTCATTTTTGGTAATACAAAAATGAATTTATAATGTTTAACAATCAACCTTACCCACCCTGTTTTGGTGTCTTCCACCTTCAAACTCGGCGTTTAGGTAGGCATCTACTATTTCTTTAGCGGTTTGTTCAGAAATAAAACGTGCTGGCAAACATAAAATATTGGCATTGTTGTGTTGACGGGCCAAAGCACCCAGCTCAGGCAACCAGCACAAGGCTGCACGGATACCTTGGTGTTTGTTGGCAGTTAAGCAAACCCCATTGCCACTGCCACAAATCAAAACACCCAAAGAATTGGCATCGTTAAGCACTGCATTGGCCACTGGATGCGCAACATCTGGATAGTCCATAGAATCGGTGTTGTGGGTACCAAAATCTTGTACTGAATAACCGAGTGTTTCAAGGTAAGATTTGATGCTGGCTTTAAGTTCTACGCCCGCGTGGTCAGAACCAATTTGAATATTGATAGATTTATGCATTTTCGCTTTCTTTTTGTTTTTCTACGCGCTTTACAATAACGATACCCAATTCAAACAATGAATACAAGGGAACGGTTAAAGTAATTTGACTCACCACATCTGGTGGTGTGGCAATAGCAGCTACTATAAGGATTACCACGAAGGAATGTTTGCGGTATTTCTTTAAAAATTCGGATGATATAATGCCAATTCTTGCCAAGAAATACATCACTATTGGCAATTCGAATATGAGGCCTGTGCCCAATACAATTAAACTTAAAAATGATACGATGCTCGAAACCGTGTACTTGTTTTCGATCATGGAACTCAAGGTGTAATTGCTCAAGAAGTTAATTGAAATTGGACACAATACAAAATAACCAAAGCAAACACCGGTGAGGAATAGAAAGGTTGTATAAAAGGTAAATCCCCTTGTTTTAGAGCGCTCTTTCAACGTGAGAGCTGGTCTTAAAAACTTCCACAATTGCCACACCAAATAAGGCATTGACAGTATAATACCCGTAAGAAAAGCCAAGCGAAATGAAATCATAAACTGACCTGACATTTCCAAATTCAGCAAGACAATGTTTAAGTTTTTGATACAAAATTGGTCGTTGCCATATAGGTAATGTGACAAATCACATAAAAGTCGGTAAGAGATAAAATCATTTTTAAGTGGCCCTAAAATAACTTGATCAAAAATATACTCAATGTAAACAAAACCAACAATGGTAAAAAGAGCTACAGATACCGCACTGCGAAACAAATGCTTTCGCAAGGTTTCGAGGTGGTCAAAAAATGACATTTCCTTATCTTCCGAATGATCCTGCTCCTGGTCTAATGCCATTGATGCGTATATTTTTTTAATTAAAATGTAAAGACTTAAACCACCATACCACCGCAAACGTTTATGGTTTGACCGGTAATGTAGGTACTCATATCCGAAGCTAAAAACAAACAAGCGTTTGCAACATCATCGGTAGAACCACCGCGTTTTAATGGAATGGTGTCTATCCATTGCTTTTTAACTTCAGCATCTAAACTTGCGGTCATTTCGGTTTCAATAAAACCGGGAGCAATGGCATTGCAACGCACATTTCTACTGCCCAATTCTTTGGCCATCGATTTGGTAAAACCTATCATACCAGCTTTCGAAGCTGCATAGTTAGATTGTCCGGCATTACCTGTTAATCCAACAATTGAAGACATATTGATGATACTTCCAGCTCTGTTTTTCAAGAAGGTCTTTAAACACGCTTTTGTTAAGTTGAAGGTTGATTTCAAATTGGTGTTCATTACATCGTCCCATTGCTCTTCAGACATACGCATTAAGAGTGTGTCGCGGGTAATCCCCGCATTGTTAATCAAAACATCAATGCTGCCAAAATCAGCAACAACTTGATCAGCAAGCGCCATAGCCGCATTGTAGTCAGCCGCATCGCTTTGATAGCCTTTTACCTTTACGCCGTATTTAGCAGATAATTCTTCTTCGAAAGCTTTTGCTTTTTCAACAGAACTGGCAAAAGTAAAGGCTATGTTTGAACCATTTTTAGCAAATACTTCAGCAATTCCTTTGCCGATTCCTCTGCTTGCTCCTGTAATCAGTGATGTTTTTCCTTTTAACATATACAATTTGATGTAGGGGCGAAATTAAATAAAATTATTGGGTATTTGAAGGCAAAGTAACAGAGAATTACTTTTCTTATAAGACCAATTTCATGGCGAAATGTCTAATACCTGCCTCGTCAAATTCTGGCCCATAGGCCACAAATCCATATTTTTCGTAAAATGGAATGGCATGCATTTGGGCATGCATCATCACTTTTTCAGCGTAAGGCAAATCGGCCAATACTGCTTTCACCAAGGCCGCTCCTACCCCAGTTTTCCTGTATTTGGCATCAACTGCAAAACGCTCCAACTTAATAATTCCTTGCTCTTTGAAACGCCAACGGGCTGTTCCACAGGATTCCCCGTCTACAGTGGCTAAAAAATGAGTGCACATATGGTCATCGTCGTCATACTCCTCACCCGCATCGACTACTTGCTCTATTACAAAGACACGACGTCTTACCTCAAATGCTTTTTCTAGATCTTCTTTATTTTTTATTTTATTTACACTAAGCATGTTTCTTGATTTTAAGTTTAAAGTATTTCCAACTGGAAAAATAGGGTCTATTTTTTAAATAGTCCATATTCCTTTCCTGCTCGTAGGCTTCCATTTCAAAACTGATGTTTCGGTAAGCTATTTCATGTTTGAATTTACAACCAAACATACCAATCCAATATTCAATAAAATACCAAATATAAAATGGAAGTATCAGCAACTCCACTTGCTGTCTGTGGTGAATCTTTTCGTGGTTTTGAATCACAGTATTCTCGCTGGTCTTTTTGTTTCTGTATATTACAAAAGGCCAGAGGGCCATAGCCAATACATTTTTATTGTTAAAGGTAAGAATCGAAAGCAGTAAAGAACTAACAATTTGCATCAACCATTGCCATTATTTTGTTCTGCCTCCTTGCGCTTGCGCTCTTCTTCCTCTCTGCGCTTGCGGCGCTCTTCGCGCTCTTTCTCTATCATCATTTGAAGCTTCTCGTCTTCAGTCAGTTCTTTTTCAGGTAAGCCATTTTTAACGTTTAGCTCCATTTGTTTTTTCTGAATGGAATCTTTCAAAATTGAAATCTGTTTTTTTAAACTGTCAATTTTACTTTGGTGAGCTACTTGATTGGCTTTTAGCGTTGTTATTTCATTTGTTGCACGGTCTAAGGCTTTTGTTAAATCCTTAATCTCCATAAACAAACTGTTGTTCTCTTCATTTAAGACTTTATTTGCCTTTTCTAAAGCATCCAAACTTGCTTTTTGATTGCTCACCATGTTGGTTAAGTTGATCACAATATCGCCGTCATTTCCTTTTTCAACCCCTGTTTTAAAATCATTCAGAACTTTAATCTCCTCCTCCATTCCCATTACTTTTATTTGAAGGTCGTTGTTTTCTTCTTCCAAAACGGCCACCTTAGCCAACAAACGGTTTCTTAAATTATTGGCGGCAGTATCGCTGCCTGCTTTTCCAAAACCACCCGATTCGCAAAGTTTCAGTTTGGTTTTGTAATCGTCAATATCTTTATCCCTTTTATTGATTTGCTCTTTCAATTTTAAAATGATTTGGGTAAAAGCTTGCTCCTCACCTTTTGCATCTTTAATTTCAAAGTTCAACAATTCGGTTTTGTCTTCTCCTAAAACTTTTAGAAAATCAAACTTAACCTTACTATCTGGTCCTACATAAATTCCGATCTTACCCTTGTTCAACTCAATATCGGTAAAGGTTTGAACAAATACACCATTGATGTATAGGTCGTATACTTTGTCGTAGGTCTTTATCGTAATTTGATTTTCTGTTTTGGTAATGGCCGCAGTGGCTTTTTGCCATCCATCTCCGTTTGAATTTAAAGGAACTTGTTTGTCCTTATAAACGCGAACAATTCGGTATTGTTTCTTCTGGTTAATTTCCACCAACAAACCGCCACCAGTTTCCGAATTGGCCATCAACAATAACCCTGCACTTTGTTTGCCATTGTCATGTTGAGCAAACACCAAACCTGCTTCTACTTTAAATGCAGTATATTCCTCAGACTTGTTAGGGAATAAATAATACCCTGACTTTTTTGATTTACGGTACAATTCAAAAAAACCATTTTGGGCAATAAAAAGATTGTCGGCATTAAATGTGCTGTTCCAATTTTTATCTGCTTGATCAAATTGATCGTTAAGCAATAATTTGGAAAAATCTTTATTGACCTCTTGAGCCTGCGCAAAAAATCCGCAGCTAAGCACCCAAATTACAATTAATTTCTTCATCTTTGCATTGGCCATTAAAAAGGCAAAATTAATACAAATTACGTAAATGAGACCTTGTTTTCAATATTTATTCCCATTACTCTGTGTTTTCCTATTAAATGCTTGTTCTAACGACCTTGACGTGCTGGGCAATTACGAAGAAAATGCCTCGGTATATTGCCTATTAGACCCAAACCAAACATGGCAATTCATAAAAATCAACAAAGTTTTTGTTAATCCAAATGCCAAAGCCGGCGATGTGGCAAAAATTGCCGATTCTTTGTACTTTGATTCCATTAAACCTGAAATTGTAGAATTGGAAACAGGCAGACGCATTTCATTACAAAAGGCCAATATTGCGCTCAAAGACAGTGGATACTTTGCCAATTCACCCAACTACATTTACGTTACAAACCAAAGAATTTACAATATCTATACATACCAGTTTGAAATGACCTTGCCCCAAACTGGCAAGAAGGTGCTTGCAAAAACCAATATAGTAAACACCCCATTTGTTGCCTATCCTGTTTCGCCCGCCCAAAGAATTATTTCCATCCAAACCACAAGCTCGATTCAGATTCAATTTCAAGCACCCAAAAAAGGCAAAATATACGATGCCTACTTTCATTTTAATTACACCGAAATTGACAAATTTGACACCAGCAAAAAAACCGATAAAACCATCGCTTGGAAAATATTGAGAAGCTACCGAAGCATTAGCGATTTAGGCAATGAATTTGTTTTTCAAAGGGTTTCAGGTATCATGTTTTACGACCAATTATTGGGCAATATTCCAGTAAATCCAAATGTAATGCGCAAATTTAAAACTTGCGCCTTTGAATTGGTAAGTGGCAATCTGGAACTTGACAATTATATTCAAGCATCGACACCTTCTATTGGAATTGTTCAAAAGCAAAGCGAATACACCAATGTGAGCAATGGCATAGGAATTTTTGCTTCACGAAATACATATTACATTGATGAGGTTTCCTTGTCTGAAACCACAAAAAATGTCATTGTTGGAACTGCAGATTACAAAGTCTTGGGCTTTGTAAAATAACCCAGCACAATTGTTCCTTCATCAGTCTTCCATTTTCGAATAAGAAGTATACTCACTGCGACTTTTTGACATATTTTGTGTCATAAATTTCTTCTCTAGCAGACAAAATATACATGTTTGTCAGTTTTTACGCTATGGCACTAGGTTTGAAAACAGAAAGATATTACTGAACAGTAAATAAAATTTTTATGAGCAAAATAATTGGAATAGATTTAGGCACAACCAACAGTTGCGTTTCTGTAATGGAAGGCAACGAGCCAGTTGTAATCGCGAACAGCGAAGGCAAACGCACAACACCATCTGTAGTAGGTTTTATGAAAGACGGTGAAAGAAAAATTGGTGATCCTGCAAAGCGTCAGGCCATTACCAACCCAAGAAACACCATTTTCTCAATTAAGAGATTTATGGGTAATTCATTCGACCAAGTAACGATGGAAGCTGGAAGGGTTCCATATGAAGTGGTTAAAGGCGACAACAACACGCCAAGAGTGAAAATTGACGACAGACTATACACCCCACAAGAAATCAGTGCTATGATTCTTCAAAAAATGAAGAAAACAGCTGAAGACTATTTAGGTACCGAAGTTAAAGAAGCAGTTATAACAGTGCCTGCATATTTTAACGATGCACAAAGACAAGCAACCAAAGAGGCTGGTGAAATTGCTGGATTAAACGTTCGCAGAATCATCAACGAACCTACTGCTGCTGCTTTGGCTTATGGCATGGATAAAAAGAATACTGAAATGAAAATTGTAGTGTTCGACTGCGGTGGTGGTACCCACGACGTTTCTGTATTGGAATTAGGTGATGGTGTATTCGAAGTAAAATCTACTGATGGTGATACCCACTTAGGCGGAGATGATTTTGACCAAGAAATTATTGATTGGTTGGTTCAAGAATTTAAAGACGAAAACGGTGGTTTAGATTTGAGCAAAGACCCAATGGCCCTTCAAAGATTGAAAGAATCTGCTGAAAAAGCAAAAATCGAATTGTCAAGCACCAATAATACCGAAATTAACTTGCCATATATTATGCCAGTTGACGGTATTCCTAAACACTTAGTGCGCACCTTAAGCAAAGCAAAATTTGAGCAATTGGTTGATTCATTGGTGCAAAGAACCATTGAGCCTTGCCGCTCAGCACTTAAAAATGCGGGTCTGAGTACAAGTGATATCGATGAAGTTATATTGGTGGGTGGTAGCACTCGTATTCCCGCTGTACAAGCCGCAGTAGAAAAATTCTTTGGCAAAGCACCAAACAAAGGTGTGAATCCGGATGAAGTTGTTGCTGTTGGTGCGGCCATTCAAGGTGGTGTATTAACCGGTGAGGTAAAAGATGTCTTATTATTAGACGTTACACCATTAAGCTTGGGTATCGAAACTTACGGCGGTGTAATGACCAAATTGATTGAATCCAATACCACCATCCCAACCAAAAAAAGCGAAACATTTAGTACGGCTGCCGACAACCAACCAAGTGTTCAATTGCACGTGTTGCAAGGTGAGCGTCCATTGGCTAAAGACAACCGAACCATTGGTATGTTTAACTTGGATGGCATACCGCCTGCACAAAGAGGTGTTCCTCAAATTGAGGTAACATTTGACATTGATGCCAACGGTATCTTAAATGTAAGTGCTAAAGACAAAGGAACTGGAAAAGAACAAAAGATCAGAATTGAAAGTTCAAGCGGATTAAGCAAAGAAGAAATTGAAAAAATGAAGCAAGAAGCTGAGGCCAATGCTGAAAGCGATAAAAAAGCAAAAGAAGAAATTGAAAAATTAAATGCAGCTGATACCTTAGTGTTTACTTCAGAAAAAAACCTGAAAGAATACGGAGAAAAATTACCTGAAGACAAAAAGCAAACGATTGAAGAAGCTTTGGCGCAATTAAAGACTGCACACCAAAACAAAGACATTGCTGCTTGCGATACAGCCTCAGAAGCTTTAAACAAAGCTTGGGAATCTGCTAGCCAAGACATCTATGCTGCACAACAAGAAGCAGGTCAAACAGCAGAAGGTACTCCAAATACCGAAGGCGCTAACAACACTAACAATGCCGGTGGCGCTGATGTTGAAGATGTGGCTTTCGAAGAAGTGAAATAAGCATTTTAAATACCCATAAAAAAACCCTCTTATTCGGAGGGTTTTTTTATGCGCATAATATTGATGAAGAATGGGCCAGTATTTTTGAGCTCTAATTATATCTTCTCTAGTTACTTTTAGAATCCATACAGGCTTTTCATTTTCTTAAACACATCTGTGTTCTCTATGGTGCCTGTGAATAATTCCGAACCAGGTCCATAGGCATATATTGGAACCATTATGCCAGAATGATGGGTGCTTGAATAATGGTGTTCTATGGTCATTTTTTTCAAACTACCTGCATCTAATGATAAGCCGCCAGTTTCATGATCGGCTGTTACCAGCACCAAAGTATTGCCATCCTTTTGCGCAAATTCAAGTGCAGCTCTAACTGCATGGTCAAAATCGATAAGCTCAGATACCGTGTAGTTTAAATCATTTTCATGTCCCCCCCAATCAATTTGACTGCCCTCAACCATTAAAAAGAAACCTTTCTTATTGGATGATAAAAACTCTATGCCTTGTGTGGTGGCTTGTTTTAACCAACTGCCGCGTTCAGGACTTTTTGGTGCATCGATGCTGTCGTTGTAAAACCAAAAGTATTTTTGAATGGCATTTAAACCAATTAAATCTTTGCCAGTATGCACTGTATAATTATTGGCGTTTAAGCGGCTCAAATCAAAATATGGTTTACCAGACCCCGCTACATAATCAATACCTTTTGCATAAAAATCATTGGCAATTTCTTTGTGCATTTCACGGTTTTTTTGGTGTCCAAAAAATGCAGCTGGTGTTGCATGGGTAATGCTGCAAGTGGCTATCAGTCCGGTCGACAAACCATGGGCTTCAGACATCTCTAATATTGTTGGCAATACCATTGAATCCATACTCAATCCAATTGCACCATTGTAGGTCTTTTCTCCTGTGCTGTAGGCTGTAGCTCCAGCTGCACTGTCTGTGATATAATTGTTCGCAGACGCTGTTTTCACCAAGCCTATATTTTTAAATAGCTCTAAAGCCAAACCACCATTCATAAATGCCGCAGCCGAAATTTGAGCCAAACCCATTCCATCGCCAATAAGCAAAATAATGTTTAATGGTTTTTCTATTTTCTGAGCCATTACTTTAGCTCCCGCATGGCAATTGGAAAATAAGATGCAAATGGCTATTAAAAAACTTTGATAGGAAAGCGATTTTCTCATCTTACAAATTTGAATAAATTTTTCGAACTTTAAGACTTTGTTTTTTCAATCAGCCTTAATTTTTCAACTTGCTATTTTAAAAAATTAGTTTTAAATTCGAGTAACTATGAAAAATTGCCTTGAATGTGAAAAAACCATTAATGGTAGAAGTGATAAGAAATTTTGCAACGATAGCTGTCGAAATTCATTCAACAATAGACAAAACACTGCGTCTAATATCTATGTTCGAAACGTCAATACCTTGTTGCGTAAAAATAGAAAAATACTTCAAAACCTATTGCCCGAATCAGGGAAAACAAGCATCTCAGAAAAAACCTTAAAAGTGTTAGGCTTCAACTTCGAATACTTTACCCATGTATACGAAACAAAAAACGGCAATACCTATAAGTTTTGCTACGAATTTGGCTATCTAAACATAGACAAGGGGGTATTAATGTTGGTTAAGAAGTCTTGATACCATCCAACCAATTCTTGAGCAAATCGAGTCCATGCTCGGTTAAAATAGCCTCTGGATGAAATTGCATACCAACAATTGGCCAATGAGTATGCTCAATTCCCATACATTCATTGTCGATTGTTTGAGCGTTTTGTTTCAGTTCAGTATTTTCAATATTTTTTAAAATCAAACTGTGGTAACGGCAAACACTAAACCCATTTGGCAAATGTTTATATATACCCTCCCCGTTGTGTTGTATTCGAGAAACCTTGCCATGCATAGGTTCTAGGGCATGGGTCAATTGGGCTCCAAAAAATTCGCCTAAGGCTTGATGCCCCAAACAAATACCTAAGATTGGATAATTCTGATAAGTCGCTTCAATAATAGACATTAAATTTCCAGAGTCTTTAGGTCTATTTGGGCCAGGAGAAATAACAATCTTATCAAAGTTTAATTTCGACAAATCAGAGACTTCTATCTCATCATTTTTAAACAATAGAATTTCTTCACCTAACTGAGCAAAATAGTCTGTTAGATTGTACGTAAATGAATCGTAGTTATCAATCAACAGGATCATAAGAATGTAATTAAAAACTCAAACCCTAATTAATAGGCTCTGGCATTGTTTTTCTCCATGAAATAGATAAATGCCCTATTGGTAATTTTATTTCCACCAGGGGTCGGAAAATCGCCAGTAAAATACCAATCGCCAGTATTATCTGGACAAGCAATATGCAAGTCTTCAACTGTTTGGAATATAATCTCAACTTCTGGTTCAAAATTCTCAGGGGTTACAATCTCCGCTATTTTTTTAGAGATTTGTTCTGTTGTGAAAAGCTTGTATAAGTCAATCACGCGGTTGACCATCTCTTCAGAAGGTTTGTGCATTTCTATTTTACACAACTCATAGGTTTCATTCAACTTATGTTCGAGTTTGTTGTCTTTTAACAATCCCAATAACGCTCTAAAAGCAACAAAGTCCTTCAATCTGCTCATGTCAATTCCATAACAATCTGGAAATAAAATCTGAGGGGCGCTCGAAACAACAATTATCTTTTTAGGCTTCAATCGGCCTAATATTTTTAAAATACTTGTCTTCAAAGTGGTGCCTCGCACAATAGAATCATCAATAATAACCAAGGTATCTTGGTTAGGCTCAATGATGCCATAAGTGACATCGTAGGCGTGTCCGACAATGTCTTCTCTATCGGTGTCATTGGTAATAAAAGTCCTCATTTTGGCGTCTTTAACCAAAATTTTCTCCCGACGAATTCGATAGGTTAATATCTCTTGAATGCGCTCTTGGGTTAAATTATCCTTCTCTGCCATCAAAACCTCAGAACGGTGAATCTTTAACCAATCATTGACACCATCGATCATTCCATAAAATGAGGTTGCGGCAGTATTAGGAATGTAAGCGAATACTGTGTTTTCTATATTGTAATTTAATTTTTCAAGAACTTTCGGTGCCAATAACTTTCCTAAATTTTTTCTTTCTCTATAGATATCCGCATCGTTGCCTCTTGAAAAATAAATGCGTTCAAAAGAACACGCTTTTAATGGTTTCGGGTCTAAGATTCTCGATTCCTTATAAGAACCATCTTTATTGATAATAAGAGCGCATCCTGGAGTTACCTCTTTGATTTCACCGTAAGGAATGTTAAAGGCAGTCATTATGGCTGGACGTTCGCTTGCCACCACCAATAACTCATCATTGGCATACCAAAAACTAGGTCTTATTCCATTTGGATCACGCACAATAAATGAAGCACCGTGACCAATCATTCCCACCATATTGTAACCTCCATCTGTGCGCTTGAAAGCATTTCTCAAAATATTTTCAACCGATAAATTGTCTTTTATTTTTTCGGTTATCTCAAAATTTGAATACCCTTCTTGCTTGTAAATTTTAAATAATCTTTCATTTTCTTCATCCAAAAAATGCCCGATTTTTTCCAACATGGTAACGTTGTCACTGATCTCTTTTGGCTGTTGACCCAATTCAATAAGTTGGGTAAACAACTCATCCACATTGGTAAGGTTGTAGTTGCCGGCCAAAACCAAGTTTCTACACATCCAATTGTTTTGCCTTAAAAAAGGATGCAAGTTTTCTAAACTATTGCCGCCATGCGTACCGTATCTTAAATGGCCCAACAACAATTCGCCTGCATAAGGAAAATGTTCTTTCAAATACAAGCCATTTTTCAAATTGTCTTGATCCAATTCCGCTAAAGATGCATTCACATCTTCGAAAATATCTGCAACTGGATTCTTTGAATTTGAACGTTTACGGGCAATGTAACGTTGACCAAATTGTGGGTCTAATTTGATAACCCCGATTCCAGCTCCATCCTGACCCCTGTTAATTTGCTTTGCCATTAGCAACTGCAACTTTTTTAGGCCGTAAAATGGCGTTCCATATTTTTCGTTAAAATACTCTAGGGGTTTTAGAAGCCTTATGAATGCGACACCGCATTCGTGCTTTATGGCATCACTCATGATTTAAAATTGACGACAAAGTTACGAAATTTAATCCTTATTAAAGGTTAATTTAACACAAGAAATTGAGAAAAAAGTAAGCGTAAATTAAAAACACTTCTATGCCAAGCCTGCATTCTTGCCAACTGCATACTGGCATAACCCTGTAGCAATCCTGAGGCATCTCTGAAAGTTTTAATGTCACTTTAGGTACTGATACTAGAACCAGTTAAGACAATAATTTTTCCCCTCGACTTTACCAGAACAGGAGTATTATTTCATTCCCAACCCTGAAAATGTTTTGACTTTGCGTTTAAAATGGGCCCATACTATGCTTCCTTTATAAACTTCTTCGCCAAAATAAGCTTTATTGCCATCGTGAACCACGCGCTTGGTTTTCCAATATTTATACTTCAGAATAAAATGCCTATGGGCTGAAACGATGGCTTTGAAGTCGCCCCATTTTCCTTGCATTAAAAACCTTAAAGCAGCAATATGATCCAAAATAATTCTAAACGCTATCACTGAAAAAACTTTATTGCTTGGTAAGTTTTTAAGCAATAGTATTAAGCCATTTCTGAAGTTGTAATATGTTTTTCTAGGATTTGTCTTCTGCAAAGTGCCGCCACCTAAGTGGTAAACAACGCTACCAGGGCATATCCATATTTCATGACCAGCATTTTGTAGGCGCCAACACAAATCAATTTCTTCCATATGCGCAAAGAAGTCTTCGTCAAGACCCCCTAACTTATGGTATAATTCTGCATGAATAAACAAGGCAGCTCCGCTAGCCCAAAAGACTTTTTTATTGTCGTTATATTGGTTTTGGTCTTTTTCTAAATAATCAAAAATTCTACCGCGACAAAAAGGAAAACCATACCTGTCTATGTAGCCTCCAGAGGCGCCGGCGTATTCGAATGTATCGTTTTGCTGCAAAGCCAAGAGTTTGGGCTGTATGGCTGCGATAGATGGGTTTGATTCCATTAAATTCACCATTGGTTCTATCCAGTTTGGATCCACTTCAACATCGCTGTTTAACAAGACATAATAATCAGCGTTTACTTGCTTCAATGCCCGGTTATAACCACCGGTAAAACCATAGTTTTTCTCTAATAATATAATTTTAACAAGCGGATAATTGTCTTTAACAAATTGAACAGAGTCATCAGAAGAAGCATTATCTGCAATAATAATTTCAGTGTTTGGGTAACTTGTTTTACAAACAGAGGGCAAGAATTTCTCAAGAAACTCTCTGGTATTAAAATTTAATATGACAACAGCTACCTTCTTTGACATTATTCTTGATCTGGATTTTCAGGTGCCTTTGAAAGTTCATAAGGAACAAAAATAAATTGTGCACCATTGCTGCTTACCAAAAAAATGCAGCACTGCACCAAAGGATCCTTATAGGCAGTTTTGAACTTCTCAACGTTTTTAGGTAGTATTATATTTTTAGAAACCAAATCCTCCAATGTACTTGCTTGTATCGTAAAATTGGTACCCAATTCATCGCGGTCTAAAATAACCTCACCCAATTTAACATCTTCTTGGTGTGCAATAAAAATAGGATACTTGCTATAGCCTTCATTGATAATATCTTCACTTACTTCCTTTATTGAATCCTTGTACAAATTCAAATCAAGTCTCAAAGTGTTGAGATAAGAACGGAGCATATCTTCTGTCATCATATTCTTTGCAAAAGTAAGAATTTCTAGGCGCTTAGTCAACCTATTCAAAAAGCTTCACCCAACTCACTTAGATTTATGCACTTGGGATTCAATTTTTCTAAAAATTAAAAAATGCTTATAATTGAAAGGTGGATCAAAGACGTTTTTGGATATTGCTTATTTCGCTTCATTTATTATTTATGGGCAAACAACTGTTTTGGGGCAACAGCATATTGCAAGACAGCAAAGAGTATTTGTTTGCGGCAGAAAACCTTTTACAGCATCAAACCTTATATTCTTGGAATTTAAACCATGCATTTAACGCCGATTGGTTAAGCAAGAGACCCATTTTATATCCCTTAATTCTTGCTCTATTTAAGACCATTAGCTTCGGATCAGATTTCGTTTTTTTACTCCTGGTATACCTCAGCCAAAATGCAGCCAGCCTTTTTAGCTTTTTCCTTTGTGTGAAAATTTTAAATTACCTCAAAATTAGAATCAATTGGGAGCATGCAAGTATATTTATACTTTTTAGCTTGTCTCAGCTTATTTATAGCAACACCATCATGAGTGAAACTTATTTGCAGTTGTGTATATGTGCCTTGGTGTATATTCAAATTTGCAAACCAAGCAATTTTAATTGGTCGCTTATTTCTGCCTTAATATTAGTATGTGGATTAGCACTAAAGCCTGTGTTGATGCCCTTTGCTTATGCTTATCCATTTATCTGTTTATTGAGATTTTTACCAAAATTTGATCTTAAATATTTCTTGCCTAGTATACTTCCACTTATCTTTATTTTTGTAACTATAAGCTGGAACCAATCAAGAACTGGATACAAACAATATTCATCAATTAGCACCATCAACTTACTGCACTACAACACCTACACCATGTTAATGTATAAATATGGCGAGCATACGGCTGATTCAATGGTTGATGAGATTCATTTTAAAGGCAATTTACTTCGTTCTTACCCAGCCAAACAAGAATACATTAACAAATCGTGTAGTTTGCTTATTACAGAGAATCTAGGAACCTATATATTTCTTCACCTCCGTGGAATGGCGTTTTGTGTCTTAGATCCAGGTCGCTTCGACTTAAGCCAATTTTTTGGACTTAGCCATGGCAAAAATTTACTTTATGAGACAAATAAAGACAATGCCGCAAGGCGGATTTTCGATTCAATTTTAAATCCCTTGGGAATTCTGTTGGTCATACTTTTTATATTCAATTTGTTTAAACTAATATTGATTTTGAAGTTTTTATCTGATAAAAAGCTTAGGTTATTCATTAGGTTGACTCTGTTTTGCTTTCCACTATACACCGTATTCTTAACAGGCCCCATAGGAGCCAGCAGGTTCTTAATGCCTGTAATTCCACTCGTGTTTGCAATGGTTTTAAGCCTTAATAATTGGCGTCTATTAAAAAGAAGAGAAGGAGATAGAGAAACTATTTAGCATTCTCAACTTTATTGAAATCAATCTGAGAAAACAGTTTAGAGCCCAATACTTCCTTAACAACTTTAAGATGATTTATGCTATGAGCATCAGTGCCCAGAAAATGATAGTGCCCATTTTTGATTAACCATTGTGCAAACTTTTTTGCCATAGGCGAATAATATGAGGCCAAGGACATCAGATTGATCTGAAACTTAACGCCAATATCTAAAATTCTCTCTGCTTCTTCGTAGTCATCTTGCAAATAAATATAGCGCTCTGGATGGGCCAAAACTGGCATATAACCGGCAGTTTTTACTTCAAATAACAACTGGTTAAAAAAGACTGGTTTATTCATAAATGAAGTCTCAACCAGCACATGGTTGCTATGGAAAGTTAAAACATCGCCTTTTGATTTTATAAGATCATAAAACACTTCATCCATATAATATTCTGCCGCAAAATCAATTTTTAAATTCAAATGGTTCTCGGCTAATGCCAATTCTAACTGATTTTTTTTATCTTCTATGACCGCTCTATTATTCGGATAATAGTCGCTCATAATATGCGGCGTTGCAATAATTCTTTCAAAGCCTAAGTCAATAAAACTCTTGGCCATATCAAGCGAATACTCAATGTTCTTAGACCCATCATCTATGCCAAACAAGATATGGTTGTGCATGTCCCATTTTAATGGCATATGGTCCAACTTACTTGTTCCAAAGAGATGGTCTAAAAAGCCCATTATTTCTTTTTGAAGGGATTAAATTTGTGCCACCACTTTGAATGGTCTCTGTCTTCTTCGTAATAGCCATAGCCATAACCATAACCATAGCCATATTTATTGCCGTAGGTATTCTGTCTGTTTACATCATTTATAACCACTGAGAGATTGTTGTAGTTCTTACTATTATAAAGCAAATTTATATTGCCTATAACAGCTTCTTTCGAATAACCTGAACGCACAACATAAATCGACAAGTCGCAGCGCTTAAAAACAGTACTTGCATCTGTAACCAAGCCAATTGGAGGGTTATCAGCCATAATCACATCATATTCTAAAAACAATTGATCGATTAACTCATCAAATTCACTTTTTAGAAGCAATTCATTAGGGTTTGGTGGAATTGGTCCCGCTGGAATAAAATGCAAGTTATCTAAAGTCGATGTCCTAACAGCCTCCTTCCATGAATTCATCCCAGACAAAATAGAACTCATTCCAATGTTGTTGTCGATATTAAAACCTACGTGAATTTTTGGTTTACGCATATCCAAGTCCAATATGATTACCTTTTTGCCTGTTAAGGCCAATATAGCTGCATAGTTGATGGCAAAAAATGTTTTTCCTTCTCCACTAATTGTTGACGTTACCCCAATTATTTGCTTCGCTTTCTTAGGCAGCATGAAATCAGAATTCGTTCTAATCGAACGCAATGATTCGCTAATAGATGACTTAGGATTTTTATCAACCACCAAGGTAGAAGCAGTCATTTTCTTGTTATAGGTTGGAATAGAGCCTAGAATTGGAGCCCTCAAAATATTTTCAATTTGCTGTTGGCTGTATATCGCATTCATCAATAAATATTTGATTACAATGAACATTGTAACAGGAAGTATTCCAATCAATAAAAACATTAACCAAATCTTCTTTTTGTTAGGTGAAATTGGTGTTTCACTAGCATACGCGTCTGATAAAATTGTAAATTCAGGCACAGTACCAGCTTTTGAAATCTGAAATTCAATTTGTTTTTGAATTAAATCTAAATAATATTTTTCATACAAGGAATTAAAACGTTTAAGTCTGTTTAACTCTGTTTCTTTATCTGGCAATCCAGCAAATTGAGCGCTCATCTTTGAAATCTGCGCATTAATATCAACCGTTTGCTCAGAAAATACTTTTTTAGACTCATTGATATAGCTAAGAAGCTGCGACTTAACAATTGAAATCTCCAATTCCAATTTTCTAAATGGAAGTGTAACTTCTTTGTTTGAAATCTTCAACATTTCTCTTTGTTTGTAGAGGTCATTTAATTTGCTTATACCATCCGCAACTTGAAGAGCAGGGGTGCCAAACACTAGAGGAATTATATTGTCTTTGCTTGCATCTGATTGAATAAAGGCTAAAATATCAGAATAGTTTTTAGCCCCTCGTTCTAACTCTTCTTTTGCCTTTTCAAGCGCTTCAACTTGCTTAACAATTTCATTCAGCTCAGCATTTGGAGAAACAGAGCCATTTTGTTTCACAAAAGTTTCTAAGTCATTTTCATAAGACTCCAATTTCCCTGCTGTCTCCTCTATTTGAGTCTGGATAAAGAGCAAAGTTTGCTCTTGAGATTTCTGCTTTTTATCTAATGATTGTCTTAAATAAACGGTGTCGTAGGCATTAACTATATCGATGGCTTTTGCTCTACTGAAATCATTGAAAGCAATTGCCAAGGTTCTCGCTTCCACACTGCTGGCAACAACGGTCAAATTACTGAGCAAATAGGACAAAAGCGCATTGTGGCTGTTGATTCTAAAAATGAACTCCTTTCCTTCAATATCCAAATCTTGCACATTAGACCATTGCAAAGTAAATTTAAAAGGGCCGTTTTCAATCGGTTCTCCAATTTTATAGATTTTAGACTTCTTTTTATCTCCGTTTTTCTGGTTTAAACTAAACTCATATTTACTCACGAATACAACAGAAAAGTCCATATCGTATTGAGTAAATTTTGGGTCAGAAAACACTTGGACTTTAAATGGTGATGACTTATAAATTTCTGTCGTTAAAATATTTCCTTCAGCATAATAAGAAACATTTAAGTCCATTAAATTTAATACTTCTTGAGCAACCCTTTGTGAACGAATAAGTTCAATTTCTCCATCAAGATTTTCAGTCTGCATGGATTGAAGGGTAGAAAAACCTGCATTACTGGCTTCTTTTTGAACCTCTAATCTAATGGATGAACTTGCTTGATACAATGGCTTGCTATACTTTAAATAGTAATGCGCGCCAAGGCTAGACAAAAAAATAGAAATTGGAATCCAAGCCCAATATTTTTTTAGAATTAGAACTAATTTTTCACCTGAAAAACCAGCCCCTTCAGATTGAACAACCCTATTGACAATATGCCCGCTTTCTGATTCGAAATCATTCATAGTTTATTTTGTGAAATTATTTATTAATAAAGCCAAAGTTGCTAATATTTGCACAAAATTAAAAACATACATATTATCCCGCACGGCCTCAGATCCAGGTCTTCTAACAGTCTCAATGTAAATGATGTCGTCAGGACGCAAGTTTACTATGGAATTTTTCATATCAGCTATAGTCCTCAAATTTACCATTGTAACCTCAGGGTTTTTTAAATCTCCGCGAATGATTCGAATATTATACCCCTTTGACTTTTCATCCAAACCACCATACATTGCTATCGCTTCTAGAAGACTCATATTGCTGTTAAATGGCAATATCTTACCTCCCATACCGCCAAAAATCATGATTTTTTTATTTATTACTTTTGAAATAACATAAGCTCCGTTGTAATACGTTTCATATTTCAATGACAACAAGCTATCCAATTGTGAAGTTTTAAATCCAACAACAGGAATTTTCCCTATTAGAGGGAACAAACACATACCTGACTCTAATACTTCATAGGTTGGTTTATCATTTGCAGCAATATTACCATCACCAAAAGACTTGGCTGAAAGCAAATTTCCGACTGGATCTATAATCGATTCTCCTTGATTGGTGTATATTGAATATTGTATTTTATCGCCAACTTTAATTGGATTTTCTACCACCGCCTTTTCATAAGCTGATTTCCAATTAATATCGGCAGGTTCAGCTTTAAAAATAATGTTAGAGGTATAAGATTTACAGCTTTGAAGCAGTAAACCAACGACTAAAACAATAAAAAGATATTTGCTATTTTTCATGTTTAATTAAACCTAATAAATATGTTCCGTAACCACTTTTTGTTAAGGGTTCTGCGACCTTTCTTAGTTGCTCATCATTTATAAATTTCATTCTCCATGCAACTTCTTCTATACTTCCTATTTTCAAACCTTGTCTTTCTTCAATAACTTGAACAAATTGGCCTGCTTGCATTAAACTGTGAAAAGTTCCGGTATCTAACCAAGCAGTTCCTCTTTCCAATATGCCTACTTTCAATTGGCCTTTTTCCAAATACACTTTGTTGACGTCCGTTATCTCATATTCACCACGCGGTGATGGCTTTAAGTTTTCTGCAATTTCTACTACTTGGTTGTCGTAAAAATACAAACCAGGTACAGCGTAATTTGATTTAGGATGCAATGGTTTTTCTTCAATGCTTATAGCTACATTGTTTTCGTCAAACTCAACCACACCATAGCGCTCAGGGTCGCTTACGTGGTAAGCATATATTACTCCACCTTCTGGGTCATTGTTGCTTTGTAGCAATCTTTGCAAAGAAGCACCAAAGAAAATATTGTCGCCCAATATCAATGCTACTTTATCTTTTCCTATAAATTCTTTTCCTATAACAAATGCTTGCGCCAATCCGTTTGGCACCGCTTGCTCTGCATATGAAAATTGACATCCCAATTGCGAACCATCGCCCAATAATTTTTGAAAATGAGGCAAATCATGTGGGGTGGAAATAATTAATATTTCTTTAATACCAGCCATCATCAAAATAGACAATGGGTAATAAACCATTGGCTTATCATATACCGGCATCATTTGCTTGCTAACGGCTAAAGTTAATGGGTGCAAACGGGTGCCACTTCCTCCTGCTAATATTATTCCTTTCATGATCTATTTGAATACATATTTTGATAATAACTTTGGTAAGCGCCGCTGGTAACATGGTTCAACCATTCTTGATTTGCCAAATACCAATCCACTGTCTTTTCTAATCCTTGTTCAAAGGTAACTGATGGGTTCCAATTTAATTCGTCCATTAATTTTGACGAGTCAATGGCATATCTAAAATCATGGCCAGCACGGTCTGTTACATACGTAATTAATTGTTCTGATTCGCCTTCGGTTCTTCCTAGTTTAGAGTCCATCAAACGGCATAAAAACTTAACCAAATCAATGTTCTTCCATTCGTTGTTTCCACCAATATTGTAGGTATCGCCCATCTTACCTTGATGAAAAATAACATCTATGGCAGCTGCATGGTCTTCCACAAACAACCAATCGCGCACATTCTCACCTTTGCCATATACAGGCAATGGTTTCTTCTGCATAATGTTGTTGATCATCAACGGAATTAACTTTTCAGGGAAGTGATGAGAGCCATAGTTGTTGCTGCAATTCGATATCTTAATTGGCATTCCATAGGTATGCTGATAAGCGCGAACGAAATGGTCTGAAGATGCTTTAGATGCTGAGTATGGGGAATTCGGGTCGTAAGGCGTTGTTTCCAAAAACTTACCTTCGTCACCTAGTTGTCCATATACTTCATCGGTACTAACATGGTAAAACAATTTGCCTTCGTAATTGCCTGCCCATATGCCCTTAGCTGCATTCAATAAGTTCACCGTACCAACAACATTGGTCATCACAAAATCCATAGGACTGTGAATTGACCTGTCGACATGTGATTCTGCAGCCAAATGTATCACACCATCAAATTGATGGGTTTCAAATAAATTTTTTATGAATTCTGTATCTATAATATCTCCTTTAACAAACGTATAATTTGCACTGTTTTCAATATCTCTAAGATTTTCCAAATTACCTGCATATGTCAATTTATCTAAATTGATAATCTGATAATTTGAATACAATTTCACAAAACGTCTTACAACGTGCGAACCTATAAATCCTGCGCCACCGGTAATTAATATTTTTTTGCCCATTACTTTAAATCTGATAAAAACATGTCAAAAACAATTGTTGCATTTTCTGGTATCACACCCGGATAACCTTGTGCACCATAGGCCAAAGCTGGAGGAATTATAACCCTTACTTTCATGCCCTTATTCATCCTAGGCAGCATTTCTTGCCAACCTTTAATCATACCAGCCCCAGTAACCGGAACGTTTATAGGCTCAAAACGGTCAAAATTGCCGTCGAATTTTGTGCCATCCATCAAATAACCAGCATAATATATTGACGCTGTTTGGTTCAATTGCGCCTTAAGTTTTGGATTGCCCTTATCTATTACGATATACTTTAAGCCTGAAGACAATTTCACTGTGTCTTTTCCTTTTCCAGAAAAAGGTTTGTAGGCAATTGGTTTTTGTACGTTTACCAATTCAACATCAAATATTAAAGTTGAATTCGGTGGAATATCGCCCATATCTTGTATACCATATCCTAAAGAAGCAGGAATTATTAAAGTGGCTTTTTCTCCTTTTCTTAAAATTCCAAAACCCTCGTCCCAACCTGCTATGACTTCGCCTTGACCAAGTGTAAAAGAAAATGTTTGGTCTCTATCCCGAGAGCTATCAAACTTTTTTCCATTTAACAAAGTGCCCGTGTAGTGCGCTTCCACCCTATCGCCTTTAACTGCCATTATACCCTGAGGGTTTCTTTGTGTGATAACATACCTTAAACCTGTTTTAGTTGTAACTGTATCATTTCTAATTTCAACTTGGTCGCTGTTTGCTTTTGTCTTAGTAATTGGTTTTTGAGAGCCCATGCTTGCAAGTACAATGAAAACACAAAAAGCGAAAGCGCTAATAATGATTGATTTTAATTTCATATAAATTATTTGACGTTCAATATATTAAGTTCGTATACGAGTGTTGAATAAGGAGGAATCATAGCCTCTACACCTTTGGCTCCAAATGCCAAGTCGTAAGGCAATATAAAGGTCGCTTTATCACCATCCTTCATTCGGATTAACATTTCATACATTCCTATGGGTTGGAATTGACTCCTACTCACTTTTACAGTTTGAGCTTGACCCATGGTATAAGAATTGTAAAACTCTGTACCATCCATTAATTTTCCAATAAAATGAAAGTTGACAACGGAGCCTTCTGTAATTTTTTTTGCTGTATCTGAACCTTTCTGATGAAATTGCATCCTGATTCCAGTTAAAGTATCCAATTTTACGACAAGGCTGCTTTTACGAACATATTTGTTGATATTGACAATCTCTTCGTTCCAGCGTTCTAATTTTTCTACATTTATTAAGCTATCCACTTGGAATTTTGTTAAAAATCTATCCATTTTAATGGTGAATTTCAAATCCGTTCCTGGCTTTATGTATATTGGCAATTCTTCCCCTCTCGTTTTTAAATAAAATGAATCAGCACTGATTAAAAATTGAGCACTGTCGCCCTCTGCCATAATAGAAAAAGCTTCCATAATATCTCCCCCTTTATGGGTGAATTGTGTCAGCATAATTCTATCAGGTGTTTTTCCAAAAATAGAATGAACTACAGAATCCTCAGAATTCTCAATGCTGTAATAACATTGTAAATACTGACCTAAATTAGGGAGATTTTGCTTTGTGCTGCGCTTCAAATACTTAAATCGTAAACCAGATTCAGTTTTGGAAAAATTGTTACAAGACGCAAAAAACAATGCGGCAATAAGTACTAAAAAAATATTCTTTTTATCCATTCAATTGTCCTTTATATAATTTCAATGCTGTTTTAAATTGAGCAGCGGTTTCTTCTAAAGAAACAAAGCTACTTCCTCCTGCTGCATGAAAATGACCACCGCCATTAAAGTGCTGCATAGCAAATACATTTGCAGCAAAGTCACCTTTACTCCTAAAACTCATTTTTACTATTTTGGTACGGTCAATAATCAATACGGCAAATTTAATGCCTTCTATACTCAACCCATAATTTACCAAACCTTCTGTATCGCCCGTTACCACGCCATACTTTTTAAGCTCTTCCTTGGTTATTGTAATCAAAGCCGTGTTGTATTCGTGCATTACTTCTAGTTTCTCGCTAATTGCATAACCAATAAACCTTACCCTCGATTCAGTAAAACTGTCGTACACACGATCGAAAATCTCCTCGTGTTTAATCCCTTTGTCCATCAAACTAGCAGCTATTCGCATGGTTTCACTGCTGCAACTTCCAAACCTAAATGAGCCAGTATCTGTAACTATTCCTGTGTACAAACAAGCTGCTGCATCTTTGTCAATCTTATGCTCTAAACCATTGGCATGTATAAAACGGTAAACAAGCTCGCAGGTTGAGCTGGCCGTATCATCCCAAAAAGTATAATCCTCAAACCCCTGCGGAAATTGATGGTGATCGATTAATATCTTTTTTGCATTGCTGTCAGCAACCACATCGCCATATTCATTAATCCTCGACAAATGATTAAAATCTAAGCAAAAAATAAAATCAGCTTCATCAGTCAAAGCTTTGGCATGTGTCGGGTTGTGCTCGTAGACTATGGTTTGTTCATCGCTTTTCATCCATTTTAAAAACGAGGCATAATCTGTCGGCGATATTACGGTGGCATTGTACCCAATTGACTCAAGAAATAATTTTAAACCCAAACTCGAACCCATTGCATCTGCATCCGGCTTGTGGTGGGTGGTGATAACAATTTTAGGATCTTCAACGGATGCAATTGCCTTGAGTATTTCTGTAGCTGAATGTAATACCATTTTGATTGAGCTACAAAGATGCTTAAATTATGGGATTATACACTAAAAGTTTTCGCCTAGATGGGGCCAATTCTTCGATAAAAAGTTCTTTCTGTCCTAAATTTAATTCAGTTGTAGAGGTAAAAATCTCTACTTTATTCTTGAAAATTCAAATTTTGGATACCCTTTATCCCCTTTATTGTTGTAAAAATCAAGGAAGCGAAGTTTGTAATAATTGCCATCAGTGTCTTTGACAATATAGGTAATGTTGGAATTAACTGTGTAATTTCCTGCTGCCCCAAAGGCATGCGATTTCCAATCGTATCCAATAGCATTCCAATCGGCAGAAAAAAGATAATTGGGGATAGAAGCAGCAGTAATTTTGTCAAAATTATTGGATGAATCTCTTGCTACCATAACTTTATTAGAGTTACTTAATACACCAGAAACCCTATATGGGAAGGGCTCATTTCCAGGCAATATGTCATAGAAAAAATGATTGTAACGCGTAAATACCAAGTCCCATCCATTCTTATCGGGTTCTATATTTTGTATAATGCTTCCAGTATTTTTAAAACTATAATACGTAAAATTTCTTGTCTTGTCTTTAGGGATTACCAAAGTATCCCCAGAGGTTTCTGAATAGTTGGTTATACGTACAAAAAAGGCGGTATCGTTAACATTTAAAACCTGTAGTTTTTTGTATTTATTAACTCCATTCTCATAACTCAATTCAATAACATAAATACCTGGCAAATAGTCTGGCGCCGCTGATTTATATGTACGCCAATCGCCTATAGCCGAGTTATTTACCTTGCCTTCTGGAGCATCTCTTAACTCTTTATTGGTTTTGTAATAATTTGAATCACTGGCCAATTTTTCGGTTAATCCATAAACACCAATTTTTCTAGCTTTTATAAGATTTCCATTGTTTAAAAAAATACCATAACCCGCATCAGTTGTCTCAAAGCGAATATCCCAATCCCCTGACTGCTTTTCTTGAAAGGAATTGGTACTGATATCCAAATACATATCTTTTTCATAGTCTGTTCCCAAGAAAACATTGCTAATTGTAGAATTGCCAGTTGGTAAAATTATTGCATCTTCTTTCTTAAAGCAGCCACTCAGAAAAACCAGTAAGGAAATCAATATGAGTGAAAATTGTTTCAATTTCATAGTTTATAGTTTAGTTGAAGGAACAAAGAACGACCAACAGATACTGGCATGGTATTGCTGCCTGCATTGTGGAAAGAACTTGAAATATTGGTGGCCCTGATTGTTGTGACATTGAGAATATTCTTACAACCAAAAGTCAAGTTTAATTTGTATTTAAACATTGGCTTACTGACCGTAAAATCTAAAATATGATAGGATTCAGAGTATGTACTTACAATATTTCTAAGATTGTCTAATGCATAGCCAAAAGTTCTTCCATTGTATTTATGAAAAAGCGAAAATGTTGTGGTTTTCAATTTCCCTTTTTTGAGGGTATATGAAGTTTGCACCCTCAATTCAGGCGAATACAAATACTTGCCCTTGCCAACTACTTTAAAAGCATTGTTGTATATTCCAGTATAAGAACCTCCAAGAACCATGCGCAAGCCTTTCCATGTAGAACTAATGTTAAAATTACTGCCAATGGATTTAAAACGATCAATGTTTTTGTAGGTATACTCTAGGTTGGTTGCATTGGTTGAAACCAAAGCAATTTGATTAAAAATCTGATTGTAAAAATAACTGTTGTCTAAATAGAAAACCATTTTTTTGATTTTCAATTTATACTTGAGTGCTGCATTGTGGTTATTGGACATCTCAGATTTTAAATCTGGATTTCCTATAATGTTGTGGTTGTAATCCACAAAGTAGAGGTACAATTCTTTCAAGCTTGGGGCTCTAAAACCTCTACCATAGGCGTAACGAATGGTAAGATTTTTCGCGCCAGACCACATTAATTGTATAGAAGGAATAAAGGGAGCCGCATACCTTGTATTGTATGTAGTCCTAAAACCAGGTTTAATATTTAATGATTTTATCGGCTTAATTTCTGCACATGCAAACAGCGCAAAATCATCCATTCTGCCTCTATCTGCTTCAATTTTAGTTCCAAATGCGCTGTTAAAATTAACATCGTATCCTATTTGATAGGCAAACTTATCCTTTTGAGAATTGCTGTAGGTACCTCTGCTCATAAAGTTCATAAACGAGGTAGAGCTGTTGGCATCCGGACTTGGCACGATGTCTAAGCTATTTGAAGATTGCGTTAAATCCTTCCTGTATGTAATTTTATCTCTTTGATAAAAACTAAAAGAGCTTAGCACATTCCAAAAAGATTTTTTATTTATTTTCTGTTCTAAATTCAGTGAGGTAATGCTTCGATTGGTCAAATAGTACTCATCATAAGCATACGCTTCTAAGTGGTTTATTATGGGTAAACCGCGGTTTTCTATTTTTTCACTAAACAAATCCGTTTTGAACCGAATCTTTAAATTTCCTGTTTGTTTTGTGATGCTAAAATTGCCAAATACCTGCTGTTTTGGTTTCCAAAACATTACCCTTGAATTTGGATCTAAGGCATAACCACCAAAGAAATTTCGGTTAATACTTGCACCGAAATCAATGTCATTAACCTTTACGACAGCACCTGCACCCACATTGGTTTGTTTAATGCTTTCATAGTAAGCATTTGCAAAAGCGGTCATCGGCTTTGTCGAATCCAACATAATGCGTTTGGAAATCAAATTGATAACACCACCAAGTGCATCTGTGCCGTAAATTACAGAAAGTGGCCCTTCGATTATTTCTACTCGGTCAATATTATTAAGATTTAATTGACCCAAATCAATATTGCCATTTTCACGGCCATTTATAGGAATTCCATCCAATAATATTTTTACATTTTGACCACTTATACCTTGTAAACTGATCGACGATCCTAATAGATTATCGTTTCCAATTCGAATATTGTTCTCTTTAGATAATAGATCCTTTAAATTAAAAGCCCCTTGTCTTTCAATGCTCGCGGCTGTAATAATGCGCACATTGTGCACTGTGTTAGATGTTGTGCTGGGTTTAATGTTCCCAGTAGTAACAATAAATTTATTTATTTCGGTAGTGTCTTCATATTGAGCAATAGCAATACTCTGAACGAGCATTGCTATTGAAAATACGATATGACGAATACCAAATGTCAATTATTCTTTAACTAATGTTTTCTTAACCAAACCAGCTTCTGTTTGGATCAATACGATATAAATTCCAGCGCTCAAATTAGAAGCATCTACGAAATTTTCTTTGGTGTTAAGAAGCATTTGACCTTGTAAATCCATAATTGAAATAGACTCAATTGCAAGATCTGCATTAATTCTAACAATTCCATTTGATGGATTTGGGTACAAACTTACTGCGTCAACAACATCACTTGACTCAAGGCCTAGAGTTGCTTGGTAAAAATTAAATGTGGTTCTTCCTTTTGATCCACCAGCATATGACTTCATGGTTACCTTAAAAGTTTGTGTATCACGGGTGCTAATGAAATATACGAAAGTATCAGTGATGGCATATGCGGTTCCGGTAAATGTTTTCCAATCTGAGCCAATAGCAGAAATACTAGGATTTACTTTAGCTGTTTTATTTGCCAACCAAACCTCATTACATTTTTTGCCAAGATTTTTTGCCACTTTAGCCGTTGGGTTGCTCAATACACCTGTTACTGAATATGGAACTTTACTGCCATTGAAATCAATCATGGCTTTGTATTTGGTCCACAACAAATCCCATTGGTCTGTATCAGGTTCTCTATCTAATAGTTGCTTTGTTAATACATTGTAATAAACAAACATGCGCTTTGAATAGCTCTTTTTATTTATTTTCAAATAAACAGAATCTGTATTGTCAATATTGGAAATAATGATATGCCACATGGTGTCGTATGTAACTTCTTTAACATTAATTTTTTTATACCAATTAGCAGATTTGTTGTACAATACATACACATTGCCATTGCTTTCTACATTGCGGTTCGCTTGATTATAGGTTCCCCAGATAAAATTAAAAGGGCCTAATTTCGGATACCCAGTTGTAAATGCGCTTAAATTCCAAGTGCTATCAGAATCTAGCAATTCAGGCAATGAACCCAAACCAGTGGTATCTGCATTTCTCCAATTGCTAACATTTGCACCATTCAATTTAACCAATTTGGCTCCTGTCAACCCAGCTTGAGGATTTTCGCCCAACACTGAATTTACACGAATGGCAACTCCATTTGCTGGATTGTATGGAAAACTGCTGGCTTGCACAGAAATTGCCAAATGCCAATTGTTGTTTACAGAAGAAGAAACAACACCATTTCCGGTGGTATTTGCCTTTTTTAAACTGTAAAAAACATCCGTTCCAGAACCGGGCCCCATACTAACGCTGTCGTTAGCAGGGCAATTTTGCGCATAAATACTTGGTAAACTGATACTTAATACAGCTAATAAGAATATTTTTTTCATTTTTATTGTTGATAATTTTGTAGCCGCAAATTTACTTAATTATTGGTGTACACTGTTATAAATTTAGATTATGACAGTATTTTGACATTGGGATTTATTCTTTGCTTTCAAATATGTATCCTACGCCTCTAATGGCATTAAAAAATTTAGGGTTTTTTGGGTCAATTTCAAAATACTTTCGAAACGATAAAATAAAATTGTCAATGGTTCTTGTAGAAGGATAAACCGAATAACCCCAAACGGTTTGGAGTATCTTTTCTCTGCTCACCACTTCGTTCTTATGGTCTATCAAAAGTTTTAACAAAAGAACCTCTTTCTTGGTTAAGTTAAACGATCCATTAAGTCCCCTAGCTTCATGTTTTTCAAAATTGATGTGGTTGCCGCCAAAATCAAATTCTCTTAAGCCCAAATTTGTTGAAACAGCATTAGCGCCCTTTCGATTCATTAAATTGTTGATGCGCAACTGCAATTCCTCCAAATTGAAAGGTTTGGTTAAGTAATCATCCGCTCCCTTTTTCAATCCCGCAATTCTGTCTTCAACTCTATTTTTGGCGCTTAAAAATAAAATCGGCACTTCTTGGTTTTTTAACCTTATGTTTTCGCAAACATTTAGCCCGTCGATACCTGGAATCATTATATCCAAAATGACCAAATCAAATTGCTGATCTTTAAAATTCGCAACTGCACTTGTTCCATCTTTAACGCCAATAACTTTGTGGCCATCCATTTCTAGATTTAATTTCAGTAAATCGTGAAGACTGGATTCATCTTCAACCAGTAAAATTCTTTTGCTCATATTGGTGTTATTTAAAAGTAATATAAAAAGTTGTGCCACGAGGCAGATTTGCCTCTGCACGGATGTTTGCCTTATGTGATTTTAAAATCTGTTTGACAAGAAATAGCCCCAAGCCTGTGCCCTTATTTTCCCTGGTATTCTCGTCTCCTACCCTATAAAACTTCATAAAAATAGATTTGTACTCTTTTGAGTCAATTCCTTGGCCATTGTCAGAAATAGCAACATTCAATTGTCCATTTTCATAGATATAACTTACAGCAATCAATGAATTGTTTCCTGCGTATTTAACAGCATTTTGAAACAGATTACTAAAAACCAATTTTAAAGAAATTTCATCTCCTAATATGCGCGTTTCTTGTTCATGGAAAATAAATTGGCCTGTAAAATTTGGTTGGCATAAAACCAAATCTGCAGTCTTGTGAATCAATTCTGTCAAGTCTATCATCGACATGTTGTAATTGTAACTTTTGCCATCAATTCTGGTCGCTAACAATACATTGTCCAACAATTCATTTAGTCGGTCTGAGTTGTTGACGATTTGCTGTATTAAGGTTCCTTGAATTTCAGCATCAATTTTTCTATGCTGCAGGGTTTGAGAACTTAACTTAATAGCAGTTAATGGCGTCTTCAATTCATGGGTTACAGACAATAAAAAATTGTTCTGCATTTTGTTTAGATTTAACAATGACTCTAATTTTCCGAACACCCATAGCACGCCTGAAATGACTAAAATGGTAAAGAATATAACTTCTGAATAAAAAGCCCTTTGTTTCTTAATAAAGGTTTTTTGGATGGCTTTAAATTCTTCAGGGGAAATATCTATTTTTAGTAAATTGTATAAATTTCCATTGCTGTCAACGAGCGACAAACTGGTCTTTATATTATACCTATTATTTAGGTTTTGGTGCAATGAATTAATTTCCTTTACATGCTTTTTATAAATAGAGTATGGAGATTGGGTCTCACTGGCTTGTAACTTATCTATGTATTCATTTATCTGATTGTGTATGACAAATGAATTTAACTTCAAATTGTTGGATTCCAATTTGTACTCCTTTTCTGTATAATTAATGAATGAATACAACCACCAGCCGAAAACCGCGATGATGTATACAATTACAAAAACAAGAAATAGTCTTAACTTCAAAATCAGATTATATTTGTGAGCTACAAAATTAAGGCATTTCAAACATCTCAGATGGAAGCAAAATATACTTTACAACAATTGGCACTAAGAAATGGGCAAGACAAACCAGAAATTTGGGTTGCCTATTTGGGCAAAATTTACGACGTTACAGAAAGTCGACTTTGGCGCAATGGCAAGCATTACGAGCACTGGGCAGGGCAAGATTTAAGTGCAGAACTTAAAGATGCACCCCATACTGAAACCGTATTCCAGAAATTTAAGCAAGTGGGTATTTTAATCTAATTATGACAGTATTTTTACATTAAAACATCTGCAAAAGAAAACGGGTTCCAATTGGAACCCGTTTTTTATTGTCATTTCTAAAAGAAATGCATGTGGGAAATTGTCAATTATAACACTTGCTCTACCGGAGTGTATGGTAAGTTGAAAGCATCTGATACACCTTTGTATACCACTTTACCTGCAACAACGTTTAAACCAAGCAATAATTCAGCATTTTGTTTGCATGCTTCTTTCCATCCTTTGTTTGCCAATTGAATTGCATACGGAAGCGTTGCGTTGGTTAATGCAAGTGTTGATGTACAAGGAACTGCGCCTGGCATGTTGGCCACGCAATAATGAATGATTTCATCAATTACATAAGTAGGCTCAGCATGGGTAGTTGCTTTAGTGGTTTCAAAACATCCACCTTGGTCAACTGCAACGTCTACCAATACTGCACCTTTTTTCATCAGCTTTAACATGTCTCTAGTGATCAAGTGTGGCGCCTTAGCACCTGGAATCAAAACACCGCCAATAACCAAATCGGCCGTTTTAATTGCTTGTCTGATGTTGTAACCATTGCTATACAAAGTTTGCACATTTGCAGGCATGATGTCGTCCAATTGTCTTAATCTTGGAATAGAAATATCCATAATGGTAACATGAGCCCCTAATCCAGCCGCCATTTTAGCCGCTTGAGTACCTACAATCCCGCCACCCAATACAAGAACATCCGCAGGTTTAACACCTGGTACGCCGCCTAAAAGAATGCCGCGGCCGCCCATTGGTTTTTCTAAATATTTAGCTCCCTCTTGAATACTCATTCTACCTGCAACCTCACTCATTGGAACCAATAAAGGCAATGAACGGTCTGCTTTTTCAACAGTTTCATAAGCCAAGCATACAGCTCCGCTTTCAATCATGGCATTGGTTAAAGGTTGGTGAGAAGCAAAGTGGAAATAAGTAAACAACAATTGATCTTTCTTAATCAATTTGTATTCGCTTTCAATTGGTTCTTTAACTTTAACAATCATATCAGCAATTGCATATACTTCCTCGATTGTTGACATTAACTGGGCACCTGCCTCAATGTATTCCTCATTTGTAAAAGCACTTCCCTCGCCTGCAGCACTTTGCACATACACTGTATGTCCATGTCTTACAAATTCACTAACACCTGCTGGGGTTACCGCAACACGGTTTTCGTTATTTTTAATTTCTTTTGGAACTCCTATGATCATATTCTTATATATTTTAAAAAAAGTTGTGCAAAAATAGTTAATTCCATTTGTATAGAAAAAAAATGTTTAAAATTGAGGTTTTTAAAAGGTGTTTTATTGATGGTAAATATTGCGTAACACAACAATAAGATGCGCATATTCAAAAAAAATATTACATTTGCCGGTAAATGATCATTGGAACTGTAAAAGAGACCAAAGCCTCTGAAAATCGCGTCGCTTTGAGTCCCGAAGTAGTAAAAAACCTAATTAAACAAGGATTTGAATGTTGCATCGAAGCAGGTGCAGGTGTTGCTTCAAATTTCTCAGATGCAGCCTACGAAACTGCAGGAGCAAAAATCATACAAACAGCTAAAGACGTATGCAATCAATCTAATGTTTTGGTAAAAGTAAATGCACCATCAATTGAGGAGATTGCAAATCTTAAGGAGGGCTCTGCATTATTATCCTTTATTTACCATTTAAACAATGCAGATTTAATTTCCCAGTTAAATGCCAAGAGAGTAACTGTATTTTCAATGGATGCTATACCGCGTATTTCACGTGCTCAAAGCATGGACGCTTTAAGTTCACAAGCAAACCTCGCAGGGTATAAAGCTGTTATACTTGGTGCTCAGCATTCTGCTAGAATATTCCCAATGCTAATGACGGCGGCAGGAACCATTACGCCTTCTAAAGTTTTAATCTTTGGCGCAGGCGTTGCTGGTTTGCAAGCCATTGGAACAGCGAAACGTTTGGGCGCTGTGGTCGAAGTTACTGATATCAGACCTGAAACCAAAGAACAAGTTGAATCTTTAGGAGGTAAATTCATCAGTTTCGATACGGGTGAAGTTAAGATTGAAGGTGGATACGTAAAAGAAACAAGCGAAGATACCCTAAAAAAACAAAGAGAAATATTAGGCAAACATTTAGCTGCGGCAGATATTGCAATCACCACTGCCTTAATACCAGGCAAAAAAGCCCCAATATTAATTACTGAAGACATGGTTAAAACCATGAAATTAGGAAGTGTTATTGTTGATATGGCTGTAGAACAAGGTGGAAACTGCGAGATAAGTGAAGCTGGAAAAGTGGTAGTTAAACATGGGGTTAAAATTGTAGGTGAGGTTAATTTGCCTTCACAATTGGCTCAAAATGCCAGCGAAAGCTACTCTAAAAATATCTATGCTTTCTTAACCCACTTAGCCAATAAAGATGGTTTTAAATGGGAAATGGAAGAAGAAATAACCAAAGGAACTCTGATTTGCAAAGAAGGAAACTTACTAAAATAAACAATACGAATAATTTATAATGGAAGCCATATTAACCTTTATCTCCAACAATCAATTAATGATCTATATGGTCGTTCTTATGATTTTTGTTGGAATTGAATTGATCGAAAAAGTACCGTCTGTACTGCATACCCCATTAATGAGTGGCGCCAATGCAATCCATGGGGTTGTAATTATAGGTGCTATTATTATAATGGGACAAGCTGAAAGCATATTTGCAATTGTCCTTGGTTTTATAGCCGTTGTGCTTGGAACACTAAACGTTGTTGGTGGTTTTGTTGTTACCGATAGAATGTTGGATATGTTTAAAAAGAAAAAGAAATGAAACAGTCAATTTTAGATATAATTTACATGATTGGTGCCGTGGGTTTCATATTCGGCATTAAAATGTTGGGCAATCCTGAAAAAGCTAAAAAAGGAAATCTTATCGCTGCCTTTGGTATGGGCTTGGCTATTTTTGGTACTATATTTTTATACGAGCACAATGGCAAACCTCTGAATAATTACGTTTGGATTTTCGGTGGTCTAATTGTTGGGACAGTTATAGGAACAATGATGGCAAAAAAAGTCAAAATGACTGGAATGCCACAAATGGTGTCTTTCTTCAACGGCATGGGTGGTGCTTGTGCAGCTTTAATCTCCTTGGTAGAATTTAATCATTTATCACATGAAGGAGATTTCACTCAAGCGCCTGTATTAAAATTAATCATCATTTTCCTAGGCCTTATTATCGGTTCAATATCTTTTGCCGGCAGTATGATTGCTTTTGGAAAATTAGATGAGAAGATAAAAGATAAAACCCTACCACTTCAACAAGTAATTAATGTTGGACTAATGGTGGTTTTGTTAGGAATTGCTTTCGCCGCTTCTTTCGGACTTATCTCAAACCCAATGGTTCTATATTTATTATTGGTTTTGTCATTAATTTACGGCGTGCTATTCGTGATGCCAATAGGTGGTGCTGATATGCCAGTGGTAATCTCTTTATTAAACTCCTTCACGGGAGTAGCTGCAGCAATGGGCGGATTTTTATACGACAACAAGGTTATGTTGTTTGGCGGTATCTTAGTTGGTAGCGCTGGTACATTGTTAACGGTTGTAATGTGTAAAGCCATGAACAGATCTTTAACCAATGTTCTGATTGGTAATTTTGGTGGCGGATCTGCAGCAGCAGGAGAAGGCAAAGAAATAACAGGAAGTGTTAAAGAAATTAGCAAAACAGACGCTGCTGTTTTAATGAAATACAGCAAGAAAGTGGTTATAGTGCCTGGTTATGGATTGGCTGTAGCACAAGCTCAGCACGTTTGTCATGAACTTGAACAAGTATTAGAAGAGGAAGGTGTTGAGGTAAAATATGCCATTCACCCGGTTGCTGGTCGTATGCCTGGTCACATGAATGTATTGCTTGCAGAAAGCAATGTGAGCTACGATAAATTAATTGAAATGGACGACATCAACCCAGAATTTAAAACAACCGATGTTGTACTAATTGTTGGTGCAAACGACGTTGTTAATCCAGCAGCTAAAAACGATCCAAGTTCTCCAATATACGGCATGCCAATTTTAGAAGTAGAAGACGCTGCCCATACTATTGTTATGAAACGCAGTATGAAAGCTGGTTATGCAGGTATAGAAAATGAACTTTTCTACAGCAGTAAAAATAGCATGTTGTTTGGAGACGCTAAAAAGACCTTAACTGATTTGGTTACTGAACTTAAAAGTTTGTAACATTTAAGATATTACAAAAAAGGCCGATACGAAAGTATTGGCTTTTTTTTATACAGCATGTTAAAATTCCATTTATAAAAACCTAATCCCGAACTGAAATCCAGAAAACATTTTCTGTGCAAATCTTGCTTCATGTGTCCAAAATGCATCAGCTCCAAAGTTTTTAAAATGCTTGCTGTAATTGACATCATTTTTATCATTTAAAAGATGGTTCAATGATCCAGAAGCAAATATAGACAAACCTTTGATGATTCTGTATTCTAAACCTAGATCAAGTCTGTTGTGCAAATTCAAATGGTCTGAACGAAAGTCTATAGTCATATGCCTTGAACTTAATGCAGCATTGATGTAAAAATGCTTGCTTAATTTGATGTTTGAACCTAAACCATACCCATAGGTGATGATGGTTGCCGAATCAGAATTTAAACTTTGTGTATTGATTAACGCAATGCTGTGCAATTTCTCCATACCAGAGCGGTAAGCCAATCCGTTTTGTTTGGATTCGTTTAAACTAAATTCTATTTGATGCAGTCCATTTCTAACAAAATTAAAAATACCGAACATAAATCCATTAACCGTATCGGCAATGTTGACTATACCCAATTGCATGCCTTGCACTTTTCTCGCTATATTTAAAAACCCTGCCACTTGCATGCCTTTAATTTCATTGGCTACATTCATAAATCCAGCCGCCTGAAACAATTGCGATTTTCCGCCACTTGCATTCATAAAACCTGCTACTTGAACCCCTTCGGTCCCTTTACTTAAATTCATAAACCCAGCAGCTTGTATGCCATGAATGCGTCTTGTTACATTCATAAATCCTGCACCTTGTATGCCTTCCATTTCCATGGTGTTTAAATTCATAAATCCAGCCATTTGTATTCCATGCACAAATCCGTGGTTCATGTTGTAAAAACCTGCACATTGAATGCCATTCATGCTGCTTAAATTGTGGTTAAAAAACCCTCCAAATTGAGCTCCGTTGACTTCGCCTCCTACAAGGTTACCAAAACCAGAAAACTGTGCCCCATGCATGTTTGATTTTAACACATTCAAAAAGCCTCCGAATTCTGCGCCATCCAAACTGCCATTATATCCTCCAATCAAATTAATCGACAATTTATTTTGCACCAATCCACTTAAAATACCATTGGTTCCAATACCTGGCAACAAACTAATTTGCCAATCGCGCTGAAATGAATCGCGTATGTTTTTCTCATTAAGCTTTTGCACTGTACCCACAAACCATTTCCCCACGCGGGTATCTTCAACTTTAATTTTCTTGCTTACATTATTGGTATCACTCCATGCAATAAGAGTTTGAGTGCTGCTGTCTGTATTTAAAGTATCTGTAATGATAGGAGAAGCCACGAATGGGCTGTCAGTTTCGGTTTGTAATTCAGAAGGAAAAACAGACTGCATACTCATGTGCATTTCTATTAAACCGTTGTTCTGAAATTTCACATTGATCAGAGTATCTCTATAGTCTTTCTTCGTATACTTAACGTAAATGCTTGGTGACTTACATACAACGGCCAAACGGTAGTAACCATAATCAGAGGAAACTGTACCAGAAAGCGTTTGCTTTTCATAAATACTACTGCCAACGATTCCGTCTCCACTTTGTGAATTTCTAATATACCCAGTAATTAAATAATTGTATTTATTAGACTGGCCTGTTTTATCATCTATCTGAGTGGTTTTAGCTACTGGTTTTTTCTGTAAAATTAAATGGGTTCCTATTTGTTGGTATACAATCTCATGGTTGAATAGCTGATCTAAAACTTCTCGAACACTGCGGTTTTCAGCCATTATACTTACTATTTTATTTCCCTTTAATACATTGCTGTTGTAGGAGAAATGAAAGTTAGCAGTTTCTTCAATAATGCCAAGTGTTCTTGACATGGTCTGCTTAATAACCTTGATTGATATTTTTCGCTCTAATATGGCTATATTACTTTGAGCAAAAAGCCCATCGAAATGGCTAAGCAAAGTCAAGCAAATGATTAATAGTCTCATGGTGTACACCCCTTTCCTTCTATTATATAACAATTTTTCTTTTGATCCCAACGCACCTCAACATTCATGGTTGCTTTGATGACTTCCAATACATTCTCCAATTTTTCATTTTCAAAATTTGCACTCAGCTTACAGTCTTTTAATTCTTTTGCCAATACAATGGGTCTATCGCTATAATATTGATTCAAACTTTCTACAACTTCATTCAATGACTGTTCGTTAAAATGTAAGGACTTGCTCACATAAGAAAATGCGTTCTCGTCTTTTATTTCTTCCTCTTTAATAAGATGCGATTGAAACTGATAATTTACAGCTTGATTGGCCACTAAAATACGTTCTCCATCTTGGCAACTGAATTTTACCTTACCTTCTTTCACTCTAACTTGAATACTTGAAGCAGATTTTCGCAATTCAAATTGAGTCCCGAGAACTGTTATCCTTGCTTGTCCTAGCTCAATTACAAATGGTTTAGATGCATCCTTAGCTACTTTAAAAAAGGCAGTTCCATTTTCCAATACCACGGTGCGCTGCGACTGAATAAATTCTTCTGGAAAAGAGAAATTTCCTTCTCTCAATATGACTTCAGTACCATCTCCCAATTTGTATTGAATATTTTGTTGCTTGTTGGCACTTAAATGCAGCATTGGTTCTTGTTTATACACATTGAACAAAGCAAGTGAAACACCGAGTAACAATATCAAAGATGCAGCAGCAAGCCAAACCTTGCTTAGTGGAAATACCTTTGTATTTTTTTCTTGGCTAATTTGCGCATTTACCATGCTCCAAGCTTTGTCGACATCAATTTTCCCAAGTGGATTAATGGCTTTCGAATTGCTCCAAATGCGTTCATAATCTCGAAATATTTTTTCATTTTCCTCGGATGAATTTATCCAATTCTGTATAAGGGCATTTTCGTGTGCCTCTGTTTCACCGGCTAGGTGCTTTACAATTAATTCTTCGTTCATGTTTTTACTTTTTGATAAAATAAATAATAACCAGTAGTATGGTTAAAAAGTCTGACAGATTGTGTCGCATTAACTTCAATGCTTTACCCATTTGGTTTTCTACTGTCTTAATCGAAATATTCAAAACATCTGCAATTTCTCTGTACTTTAAATCTTCGAATCTGCTCATACTAAATATCAATTTACATTGCTCTGGCAGTGTATTCAAAGCCTTTTCTATTCGTGTTTCTAGCTCTTTTAAGCTTTGATTTGACTGTATTTCGTTTTCTTGAATTTGTGACTGCTTCATGTGTAAATATTCCTCCTTAATTTTTTGATGTTTAATGGTGTTTAATGCTGAATGGTAAACCGATTTATACAGGTAAGATTTTAACGAGGTACTGATATGTATCTTCTCTCTTTTCTCCCACAATTGCACAAACACCAATTGAACAATTTCCTCCGATTCATCTGTATCTTTTAACCACATGGAAGCATAACGACAAAGTCCTTCGTAATACTGCTTAAATACGGTTTCAAATTCAGAATGGTTCTTAAAATAATTCATTGCTTCTGTTTTCTCACACAAATATATTACTATTCTGTTCCATTAAGTTCAATGCGGAATACACTGTCTTCATACAATTCAACATCTGCTGAAATTGAGAGTGAAATACCCGTAAAGCTGCTGCTCGATCTTGTGTTGCTAACATTATCGCCTTCCCCTTTTATCCAATGTCTGTCTTTGCTGCAAGAAACTGCGCTTAACATGATGATGAATAAAATGCTGAAATAAAAAATTACTTGTTTCATATATGTTTATTTATTGTTGTGTTAAAATTCAAGTTTGTAACTAAAAACTGGGATTAATGGGGTTTGATACCAAGTCTTAACGGCCCCATTATTAACGTCGTAATAGGTGCCTCCAATATTTTTCCTATTGCTCGCATTTTGTATGTCTAAACTCCAAATGCTGTTGTATTTCGCATGGTTGATGCGGTAAGAAAATTTCAAATCTGTTCTAAAATAATTTGCCAGTTGTATGCTAAATGGTTTTGTTTCGTCGTACATAGTTGTTTGGTACAAACGAGACATATTCGCATCCACAGGTGTTTGTCTAAATCCACCATACCAAGTGGTTTTAATGTTGAAGCCAAACAATTTTTTACCCCCTTTTATTTTGAATTCTTTCCCGCCTGTAAAAGTCATTGCATGTTTTCCATTGAAGCGGGTGTTATACGATTGACCAGTCATTGTTTGATACTCACTTTGATACAACGATGCTGAAAGTATGTAATACAAACCCTTGTTTAAAAAACGTTCAGCCGTTAACTCAATTCCATAATTTCTGCCCTTTCCTTTATTTACCAAAGCTTCATTTACCAAACCAAAATTCAAGTTCAAGATTGAAAAAGTGCTGTTTGCTGCAAGTCCAATTGGAATATTGAACAAGTGCTGATAATAGGCTTCTAACTTAATTCTTGTTTGACTCTTAAAAACCATTTCATATCCCGCAACAAAATGATGGGCCTTACTCAATCCAAGATTTTTATTTGGATAGTGCTTTTCGCCATTTTCATTTTGCAACTGCGTAAAATAAACACCTGGCAATTGTAACTGACTGTGCAAACCATATCCGAAAGTCGCAGTTTGTTTGGAATTAAGCTCATAGCGCGCAGATAACCTCGGCTCTAAGGAACTTGTCTTATTTAAGCCTAAAAAGATGCCATGAGCGCCCGCAAAGACGTTCAGCTTGCTATTGAACCTCCATTTAACTTGTGAAAATGCTTGGGCATAAAAAGCTTGATCTTTGCTGTCTAAAAATGTCCTCAAGCGACCATTGCTATCCAAATCTCTTTGTTCAGTTTTAAAAGCCCAATAATTGGCAATGAATCCAGATCTTAAATGAAGCTTATTGCTAATTTTATGGTTAAGTGTGCTGCTCCAAGCCAATTTATTATTGCCAATATTGTTTTTCCAATGGGTGTAAAAATGGGTGTAATCCTTTTCTAAATATTCCCCTTTATCGGTGATGGTATTAGAGGAATACAAGACAACAGTTCTCAATGTATTTCTTTTATTGATGTTCAATAAATGGGTCATGCCAGATGCAATGGTGTTGCTGCCATAAAAAATATCGTAACGGTCAGATTGGAATTTCCATAATACTGAGTCCTTTTTAGCACTTTGCAGTTGTGCACTAATTCCGGCAAAGCCAAAAAAAGCGATGTTTCCGATTCTAGATTTTGGTAAGGCAATATTATATGCTAGGTCTTGAAACAAGGTAGAACTTTCTCCTATTTTTATGCCGAGTTGCTTGATGATTCCAAGAGTAGAATATCTGTAATTTACCAAATAGCTTCCGCCCTTTTTACTTAAAGGCCCTTCGGTTGCCAAATCCAATCCTAAAAATCCGGCCTGTAGAGTGTATTCTCTTTTCTTACTGTTGCCTTTGCGCAAACGCAAATCGAAGACACCGCTTAAAGCATTTCCATATTCTGCAGCAAAAGCACTGCTCATAAAATCTGAATTCCCCAATAGCTGTGCACTCAATATTGAAATACCACCGCCACTGCCATTAAAACTAGAAAAATGATTTGGTCCCGGGATATCAATGCCCTCCATTCTCCACAACAGTCCAGTTGGGGAATTGCCTCTTATAACAATGGTATTATTGCCGTCATCGGCTCCAATTACACCTGCAAAGGATGTTGCCATGCGGGCTGGATCATTAACTGCTGCTGCAAATTTTTGTGTTTCTTCTACCGAAAATGTGCGCGTACTAACCGTTGCCATTTCATTCAATGGCTTTATTTTACTGGCTTTTCCACGCACAACAAAAGCAGATTTTTCTTTAATTTGTTCTTCCAATTGAAAATTAACCACCAATTCTTTGCCACTCGTTAATAGTAAATTGGGAATACTCTGTTCGGCATAAACTTTATGTGAAGCCGTTATTCTTATGCGACCAACAAGAACATGCTTAAATTCATAATTGCCATTTGAGTCGCTTAAAACAAAATTACTGCTATCTCCATTTAAGTATAGTTTGACTCCTTCAATGGGGCTAATTAAATTTTTATCGCTAACAGTGCCTTTTATATTTTGTGTGAAGTTTTGCGACCAGGCATCAAAACTGCTCAAAACCAAAATCAAAATAAGTGTGTATTTCATCATTACACCCTTAAGACAATCGAAATTGGTTTTACCCCTATGCCAAAATAAAAAAATTATTCGCGCTCTATTCTCAACAAATAATTCGCCTCAATAAAAGCGTATAAATCAAAGCGATTATCCAATTCAATTACAATTGGTTTATCAGAAACTACAATACCAATGACTTCACCATTGGTCAATTTAATGTTTAATGGAAGTTTCAAATCTTTAAGATCCGACTCCAAACGTATGCTATAGCTTATGTTGCCATTGTTTAATATGCTTTGTTTAATTTCCAATTCAGGTATAGATTTTTTATATAAATACTGCTTGAAAAATAGATCCCAATTATACCTTGTTTTTTTATTAAAGAATTGAACGGTCTCTTCTGTATTAACAATCTTATGAAAATATATCGAATTCATTTCCTTTAAACAAGCAAACCACAACGAATCATTATTTAAAATACTGCGCATGGTATGCAGCATCCATGTGCCTTTATAATAAATATCACTATCGGTTCTGCCATGGTAAAAAACACCTCTTGGTCCTTGCATTGGATATTTAGATACAATCTTTTTTTTCTGTTCGCTAAGGTATTCAATTGCTCTTGTTTTATCTACCTGATATTCCATATACAAGGCTTCTGAATAGGTGGTAAAACTCTCGTGTATCCACATATCAGCAGCATCAGATGCCGTAATGCTGTTGCCGAACCATTCGTGACCACTCTCATGTATGATGATGAAATCAAATCCATAATTATTGTTGTTATAGTTGTTTCCATAAGCGATACAACTTTGATGTTCCATTCCCCAATAAGGTGTCTCTACCAATTTGTATGAATCGTCTTTAAATGGATATTGACCAAAGTAATACTCAAATGCCTCTAGCATGCCGTGGACCTGCAAAAAATGCTTTTCTGCTGCAGCTTGGTTATAATCTAATACATAATAGGAAAGCGGCAGTTTATTGATACCAGAAAAAGTATCTACAATGTTGACATACCGCCCAACATTGATGCTGATACTGTAGTTGTTAATTGGATTAACGACTCTCCAATGAAATGCTTTAAAAGCGCTGTCAACAATTTTTTCATCGATTAATTTACCATTGGAAACACCCGTGAGGTCATTCGGTACAATTAATGTAATGTCTGCGCCTTCTGCCTCATCGCTCCAATGGTCTTTGCAAGGCAGCCAAGCTGATGCTCCCAAACCTTCACAGGCCAAGCCAACCCAATCGTATCCATTATTGTCTTTACGCCATACAAAGCCTCCATCCCAAGGGGCAAGTTTAGCCTCTAAAGGTTTTCCTGAAAAATAAAGCAGCAAATTATGACTTGAATTTTTGAGTAACCCCCCTGGAAAATCAAACAACACGATATTGCCTTTTCGCTTAAATGCAATTGGCTTGCCCAAATACTCAGCGCTATCAAGGTTCATAGATTTCGAATAATCCAATTGAATTTTTGATGAGGCTTCCAACATTTTAAACTCAATGGCATTACTTCCTGAAATAAATCTTTCAATCGGTTTTATTTTTACCTCTATGTCATAATGTATAACATCAAAGCAAGAGCGCTCAAATACCAATTTGCCAATATCTTTCCTTTTTGCTTTGGCATGCAGAGACTGCACATTTACAAACGAAATGAAAAACAATAAAAATGAAAAACAATGGTTTAAGGTGCGCATCAAAAATATCTTGTATTACAATAATACAACTAATGGTATAATAAAAAAATCGAGGCTTGTGTCAATTAAACCAAGGTAACTATACCAATTTCAGGTCTGATACCCAATCTGCCAGGATAGCCCAAATAACCGAAGCCTCTGTTAACATAAATATATTGTTCGCCATCTTGGTACAAGCCAGCCCATTGTTTGTACATATATTTTATTGGACTCCATTTGAACCCTGCGGTTTCTATTCCAAATTGAGCACCGTGGGTATGACCAGAAAAAGTTAAATTAATATCAGGATATTTCTTAAGAACTTGGGCTTCCCAATGGCTAGGGTCGTGAGAAAGTAAAATTTTAACCGGCATTTCTTCAGTGCCAGCATAGGCTTCAGACAAAACACCATAGCGCGCAAATCGACCTTTGGCTCCATAATTTTCAACACCTATAAGTGCAATTTTATCTGTACCACGTTCCAATATTCTATTCTCATTCATCAACAAATCCCAACCCAATCTTTTGTGGATTTGAATTAATTGCTCCAAGTTTGCCAACTGCATTGGTGACATATGCGATTTGTTTGAATGCGCATGGTTGCCTATACCCATAATGTCGCGGTCGGGCCACTGATGGTAGTCTCCATAATCATGGTTTCCCAATATACTAAACACGCCCATTGGTGCTTTTACACGGCTGAATATTTCAATGTAACTTTCGTTCATCTCATCCGACAGACTGTTGACCAAATCGCCTGTAAAGAAAATAATATCAGGTTTTTCTTGCATCAACATTGCAACACCTCTTTCAACGGCTTTTTTATCCCAAAAACTGCCCGAATGTATGTCGCTTAAATGCCCAATTTTCAAACCCTTAAAGCTTGCTGGTAAATTCTTTAATGAAACATCCTTTCTATGTATTTTATAATCGTGCGCACCTTTAACAATTCCATAGCCCAAACCAGAAAAGGTTAACAAGCCAATGCCTGCGCTAACTTGCGAAATAAAAGTTTTTCTTGACACCAAATTGGCTCCACCTTTTTCCTCTGGTTTTGCAATTTGTGGCGCAAAAAGAGAAGTGAGCTTATGAAAAATCCTATACAAATCTTCCATTAACAATGGAATAATCATGAATATTTTTGCAAAAAATAATGCGGCAAAAAATCCTGTTACAAAAACATAAATGGAACGTGGTGCATGCACCAAGATTCCTCCCATGGCCAGCAGTGCCAAAATATATAATGAAATATTAACTACCCAATAGGCAATACGTATTCCTTTTTTAAAACCAGGACTTGAATCAGTTGTCAAAGTTTTAACTGCTTGGTAGGCATAAAAATCAAAAATCAAAATAAATACCACCATGAAAAATATGCGCAGCATAATGGGGATAAGTGAGGTCACAGATTGAAACATAAATTAATAATCAAACCTACGCATTTTCTTATTGTTTATATTTAGGATCTGAGAATATTTCTTTAAAACCTCAATAGTTTTCGAGAAAACACCTTCTTCACGGTTTATAATTCTAGATCGGCCTTTTTCGCCAAACAATCGATAAGCCAGCGCTGCTTTTAAATGCTTGCGTATAATGTCGGCGGTTTTGCTTGAATACTTTAACCCGCGCAAATAAGGAATTTTTTTGGCCACTGCTATAAAACGAACCACATCTGCTTGTGAGATGCTGAACTCATTTTGAAACACTATTTCATTCTTTAAAAACTTAGTCTCATTCTTTAAAATTTCAGACATAAAGTCCAATACATAAATGTCAAATATTCGACTATAAAACAAGCCTGGCATGAGCATTTCTATTTCTGTACTATCTGGAATGGTGTCTCGCAACACAACATCAGGCCTTATGCCACCTCCAGGAGTCAACAAACGGCCATTCTTGCTGAAAAACTCCTTTTTAATTGTAGAATCTAAATTGGGGTTTAGCGTGTCTCTACTCTGATCACGCACATATATTTCATTCCTGTATTTCTCGATATCCTTAGTGTATGCCTTTTGAATACTTCGTCCACTTGGTGTGTAGTATCTTGCAATGGTTAAGCGCAACATGGCTCCATCAGACAATCTAAATGGTTCTTGAACCAAGCCCTTGCCAAATGAACGGTTACCTATAATTACCGCTCGGTCGTTGTCCTGCAAAGCGCCTGCTAAAATCTCACTGGCAGAAGCGGTGTTGTGGTTAATCAACAATGCCAGTTTTCCATCTTTAAATCCCCCATTGCCATCAGCTCGGTAATAATTTCTATTTCTGTGGTAACCGAAGGTGTATGAAATCACTTCATCCTTTTGCAAGAATTCATTAGCAATAGCAGAAGCTTCACTCAATAGGCCTCCTCCATTGTTGCGAAGATCTAAAATCAAATCTTTCATTCCAGCAGCCTTTAATGCATTCATAGATTTTAAAAACTCAGAATGTGTATTGCTGCTAAAACGTTCAAGCCTTATATAGCCAAGCGATTTGTTAACCATGTAAAAAACTTCTGAACTGTTCATTACAATTTGCTCTCGTGGCACCGCAAAGTCTAAATATTGGTTCTTACTTCGGCGGTATACTTTTATGCTTAATTTACTTCTACCATCCCCTTGGATGGCCTCTTGTATCTCGGTGCTACTCATTGAATCTGTTAGCTTCACTTTCCCTGCAAACAACAAACGGTCGCCGGCCATTATTCCAGCTTTTTGCGCTGGTCCACCCTCACTGGTGTTAAATACAAATAAAGTGTCGCTAAATTGAATATACTCTATGCCCAATCCCAAATAATTGCCTCGAATCTGACGGTTGTTAATCTCGCTTAATTGTGCAGGGATATAGGCACTGTGCGGGTCGAGCTGAGAGAGCAAATAATCAATGGCATTTTCCTCTAGTAAATCAATCCTTGTGCTGTCTACATAATCTTGATTAATGATGTCAAATATTTGAGAAAATTTGTCCTTTTTCTCTTTATTGATATTCATCCCACAGAATAAACCAATGGCCAAAAACAAAGCTAAAATCAAAGGACTTAAAGCTCGGCTTTTTGAATTTTGAATTTCTGGCCTTTCAGTTGACATCGAATAACTATAATACGTTGAGCAATTGCTCTTTGATTTTTTCTAACTCTTCTTTCATCAAAACAACTGCCTGCTGAATTGGGAAATAATACGCCTTGCTTCCCATGGTATTGATTTCTCTACCCATTTCTTGGGCAATAAAATTAAGCTTTTTTCCATTGGCGTCTTTTTCCAAACATTCGATAAAGAAATCCAAGTGGTGGTACAATCGGCTCTTTTCTTCGGCAATATCATACTTCTCTAAATAGTATATTATTTCTTGCTCAAATCTGTTCTGATCAACACTTACATCTTCTTTGTTGTCGTTCAATGACTGCAACAATTTTCCTTTTATGCTTTCCCTTCTGGGCACTTCCTCTTTTTCAACCGTTTTTACATAGTTGCGGATTTTGTCTACGCAAGCAATTAAATACAATCCTATAGTCTTTCCTTCTTGCAATCTGAATGCATCAAAACGTTCGAAAGCTTCGTCGACACTCGATTTCACCATCATCCAATCTTCCTCGGTTGACACATTCTCTTCATATTTAATCACATCTGGGAATGCAATAATGGTATTCATCAAATCATTGCTTTGAATATTCAATTCGGAGGCTAATGTCTGAATCTTTTCATAAAAGGATTTGGCTAATGGCAAATTCAAACTTAAATTGTCATTTAAAGAAGTCCCATTCTTTTTCTCCGCAGCAATATGAACTGAAACTGAACCTCTATTGATTTTGTTGCTTAGCACTTGTCTAAGCTCAATATCTTTGTCTTTAAAAGATTTTGGCAAACGAAGATTTAAGTCAAAAAATTTGTTGTTTAATGATTTAATTTCCGTCTTAAGTTTCCATTGTTCATTTTCGATTTCGTATGAACCGAAACCCGTCATGCTTTTGATTTGTACCATTGTATTTTTGTTGATGTGATGAATACGCCTGCAAAAATCAACATAATTGCCAATATTTTGTGCATGCTAAGTTCATCTTTTTTAAGTAACACCGCTATAATGGCGGCTAGTATAGGTTGTAAATAAATATATGCCCCAACCAATGCTGGTCCGGCTTTTAAAATCGCGAAGGCATTTAATAGATAAGTGACAAAGGTGGTAAATACAATAATGAACAATACCTCGATTATTATCTTTGCATCCATCAATGCAAACTTTGCTTCGCTTAATTCGCCTATTCCAAATGGAAAAACCAATATTGCACCTATTAGAAAGGTATACTTTGATACAGTCAAGGTATGGTAATGAACCAATAACTTTTTTACTAAAACCAAATATGCGGCATACGAAATGGCATTTAATACAATTAAAATATCGCCCGGCAAAGTATCACCTGAAAAACTGAATGTTCTTCCAGCCATTAAAACCAAACAACCAACACTGGCCAATAAAACCCCAAGAAACTGTGCTAGCAACAATTTCTGTTTATTGATCACAACATTTAATACCAATACGAAAATGGGTGTTGCCAACATTAAGACTGCTCCATTAATTGGGGTAGTAATCTCTAGTCCTTTAAAAAACATCAACATATTGGCTGCTACGCCAAAGACACTACAGGCAAATATTCTTAGCCCGTGTGCTTTCCAATCTATCTTTTCACTTTTAATGGCCAGCGAGGCAATCAAAAATAAAAATGCAGCACCAGATACCCTGAGTACAATAAATCCAAATCCTTGCAAGTAAAAAGGCATAATATCCTTTACCAAACTAAACGTTATAGCATAGATAAATGATACGGTGAAAAGTGCAAAGTGAACGCTAAAATTTTTATTCAAGATGTAAGTGTCTAAGCCTTTCTATGAATCACGCCTGCCATTGGTTGAGCCGTTGGCATAATGGTCATTTCATTGATGTTTACATGTTCCGGTCTATTGAGCATAAACCAAACACCTTCTGCAACATCCTCGGCAATTAAATTTTCAAATCCTTTGTAAACAGTTGCAGCTCTCTCGGCATCGCCTTCAAAACGAACCAATGAAAACTCAGTCTCCACAGCTCCAGGATGTATTGCAGATACCTTAATTGGATATTTGCTTAAATCCAAACGCATGCTTCTGTTTAAAGCATCAACAGCGTGTTTGGTTGCGCAGTATACATTGCCATTGGCATACACTTCTTTTCCAGCTATACTGCCGACATTTACAATATGGCCTTTGCCCTGTTTAATCATTAATGGAACCAGGTATTTTGTTACATACAATAGACCTTTAATATTTGTGTCAATCATGGTGTCCCAATGTCTGAAATCTCCGTCCTCAATAGAGGATAAACCCATGGCCAAACCAGCATTGTTTATTAAAACACTTATTTGGTTCCAAGGACTTTCCAAAGAATTCACAAAGGCTTCAACCTCATTCCTATTACGCACGTCAAAAACCGCAACCTTACAAGGAACCTGGTACTTAGATTCAATTTCACTTTTTACCTGCTCTAATCGTTCTTCTCTGCGACCACTTAGTATTAATCCGTAACCATTTTTGGCCAAAATCATGGCACAGGCTTTTCCGATGCCTGAACTTGCTCCCGTTATCAACGCATATTCGGTATTCATAAATTAAATGCAAAAATAGGTAAATCTTTTTGGGGGCTAGAGGCAAATTTATTGTATTATCGTGGAGAGAAAACATGAATCCGGAACTGTATATCCTTGGATCTAGCAGCGCTACCCCAACAAGAGAGCGCCACCCGAGTGCACAAATATTAAAAATCGAAAGTGAGAAAATCCTAATAGATTGTGGGGAAGGCACACAATCTCAAATGATAAAATTTGGCATAAGGCATACAGGCATTAACACCATTTGTATAAGCCATTTACACGGTGACCACTATTTTGGATTGATTGGATTAATTTCAACCATGAGTTTAATGGGAAGAGCCCAAAGACTAACTTTAATTGGCCCTCCGGGACTCAAACAAATTATAGAACTCCAAATAGAACAAGGTGGCATGTCTTTAAGATTTGAATTGATTTTCATAGACACAAGAATGGATACATCTGAAAAAATTTACGAATCTGATGTTTTCGAAATCAAGACCTTTCCATTAAAACACCGAATTCATTGCACTGGATTTGTTATTGCGGAAAAGAAAAAAGAACGCAATTTGAATATTGAATGTGCTAAAGAATTTAACGTCCCTATAAGTGCATATAAAGAAATTAAATTAGGCGCAAATTTTACCAATGAAAACGGCCAAATCATCGCCAATGAGATATTAACGTTTGACCCTCCTGCACCCAGAACATTCGCCTACTGCTCCGACACAATTTTCGATCCCAGTATTGTAGAATTTATTAAAGATTGTACTTTGCTGTACCACGAAGCTACTTATATGAAAAATATGGAAGACCGGGCAGAATTATACTTTCATAGCACGGCCGAACAAGCGGCTAAAATAGCTAAGCTTGCAAACGCAGGACATTTAGTCATTGGTCATTTTTCTTCCCGCTACGAACACCTTGGACCTCTGTTGGAAGAGGCTAAATCGGTTTTTTCTAAAACGTCTTTGGCAATTGAGGGCGAAAAGCACAATGTCAAAATCCACAACAATTAAATTCAAATAAGAGTCTCTTTGGCGCTTGGCTAAAATAGTAGTAATTTTGACTTTTCTTTTAAACCCTTGAAACCTGCAGCACTCATCAAAAAATCTAAGCAGTTAAAAATTGCAAGAAGCGTTATGCCTTATGAACAGGTGCAAAGCGTGCTGTTAATTTGGGATGCCAGTCAAAGCAGAACTGACATCGAAGAATTAAAAATATTTGGTCATGAGCTGCGTAAAAGTGGCAAAAACATCACTTTCTTAAGTTTTCATCCCATCAAAAAACTAAGTGCAGATATGCAACCTAACGAGTTGCATAAACTTTGTTGCAAGTCAGATTTTAATTTTTTCGGGGTGCCTAAAAGCAAAAATTTAAAAGACCTGTTAAACCAACCCTTCGATCTTTTTATAAATGCATGTCTAACTGAAAATAATTTTTTAAAGACCATTGCAACCTTCACAAAATCAAAATTTAGAATCGGTCCATACCTCGACCAAAAGGATACAAATTTTTACGAATTATTGATTAAACCCAATGGGGCAAACCCTTGCGAAAACTACCTGATTGAAACAGGTCGTTACTTGCGTAAAATTATATAATAAAACATGGCACATTCAATTTCACAACAATTTAAAGGCACTGGTGTTGCCCTTATAACTCCCTTCAATAACGACTACAGCATTAACTTTGATGCTTTAAAGAAACTTGTTAGGCATCAAATAGATGGTGGCACCAATTACTTGGTTATTTTAGGAACAACTGGCGAAAGCACCACGGTTAGTAAGTCGGAAAAACAATCCATTTTGGATTGCATCAGAACTGAAAATAATGGAAAATTACCTCTTGTACTTGGGGTTGGCGGAAACAATACTTTAGAAGTTGCTGAAACACTAAAAAACCAAGATTTCGATGGCATTTCTGCGGTATTAAGTGTTAGTCCGTATTACAACAAACCAAATCAAAAAGGCATAGTCCAGCACTACAAATACCTTGCAGATGCCTCTCCATTGCCAATCATACTTTACAATGTACCAGGCAGAACCGGCAGCAATGTAGGCGTAGAAGCAACCTTAGAATTGGCCGAGCATCAAAATGTTTTAGGTACCAAAGAAGCCAGCGGAAATTTTTCACAGTGCATGGAAATTATCAAACACAAACCGGCTAATTTCTCAGTGATTAGCGGTGATGATGCTTTTACACTTCCTTTTATTTCAATGGGAATGGATGGTGTTATTAGTGTTATTGCAAATGCGTATCCTAAAGAATTTAGCACCTTAATTCAATTGGCTTTAGAAAGTAAATTTGAAGCAGCCCGCGAATTGCATTATAAATTATTGGATGCAATGAATGTGATTTTTGCTGATGGCAGCCCCGGTGGAATAAAAGTAATCCTTGAAGCTTTGGGAATTTGCGGCACAACTGTGCGCATGCCTTTGCATGATGTTAGTGATAGCGTGCACCAGCAATTGCTGAATGCGATGTTGAAATAAGCTTTATACAAAAACTCTTTACATAAAAAATGCCCAGACTGGTCTGGGCATTTTTTATGTCATATATTTATCTGACCAAAAATTAAAATAGATTACGCGCCTAAGGTTCCACAAACCAGAGCTAATACGGCGTTTAAAAATGTTTTTTTATGAATCTATGTGGTGATATCTATTACTATTTTTATTCTTATTTCGGGATTGCTGGGGTCGTTGGTATACACTGTAATATACTTGGTATGCGAAGCAATAGATTGGTTTACGGTGTCAATGGTTAAAACCAATTGTAAGCTTTCGCCGGCTTCTAAAATCTGTTTTGCAATTTTATAAGTAATACATGAACAATTGGGCAAAATGGAATGCAATTTTAATTGCGATTTCCCCGTATTGCTAATGTTGATGGTATATGAAAACTTTTCTCCCGCTGTATGCTTTCCCAAATCAACTAGGCCCCTCGGGTCCATTTTAATTGCAGGTGCATTCTTCAATTCCTTTTTGCTCAACTTGGAAAAATCCTCTTTTAAATTGGCATGAACATGAAGGATCTTTGTTGATCCATTTGGATCGTCTGTTATCAAACCAAACCGTCTTCTTATTTCTCCGTAAGGACCCAATTTACTTGCATCCACGGTAATTGTAATGACAATCGAATCGTTAGAATCAATTAAACTATCGCCAATATTTACAGAAATATATTCAGGGGTTTCAACCTCGTAAATGCGAATTGGGTATCCCATATAGTTAAAGGCTTTGTATTTGAATACCCGCTTTTCTGTGTTTAATAAAGTATTCAACTCCGCCATGGTGGTCGTAAAGGCTAAATTAGAATACGTTGTTGAATAATCACTAGGTCTGTTGGCCAAATTTGCTTCTGGTATTACATAACCCGTAATCATTAAGCTTTGAAACAAATCGGTGTTGTTGTTAAAATACACAAAAACATTTTTATGAAATTCACCCCCTCTTCCACGTGTACCATATATGGCTTTAACATATCCTGTATCGCCTGGTTGAATGGTATCTTTTACATACTCAGGTGTGGTACAACCGCAACTGGTTTCAACTTTAGAAATCCAAATTGGTTTGTTGCTAATGTTTCTAAAACTAAAAACAGCAATTGCATTTTCACTTTCTTCTTTTACATTACCAAATTCATATAGCAGTTTTTTAAACTTAACAGTCGTATTAATCTGCGCAATTAACATAGGCTGCAAACCCATTAAAAGCAAAACAAGGCCAATTTTTCTCATATTTATTATTCCTTCAAATTTCATACAAATTTTAACCTTAAGAGCAATAATTTTTTCAAAAGGTTGCTTATTCCTGAATATCTTTGCAAAACAATGCTGAATAAAAACCTCGATGCGGATGCTGACAAATTAAGTCAAACTGACAGAGACATAGAAAAAGTGTTGCGCCCTGCTCAATTCGATGACTTTGCAGGACAAGACAAAATATTGGACAATTTAAAAGTCTTTGTAAAAGCAGCTGTCCAACGTGGAGAAGCGCTCGACCATGTTTTGTTGCACGGACCTCCTGGCCTTGGCAAAACCACCTTGGCCAACATTATTGCCAACGAATTGCAAAGCAACATTAAAATCACCAGTGGACCGGTACTCGAAAAACCAGGTGATTTGGCTGGCTTGCTAACCAACTTAGAGGAAGGCGATGTCTTGTTTATTGACGAAATACACCGCTTAAGTCCGGTAGTTGAAGAATATTTATATTCAGCTATGGAAGACTATAAAATTGACATCGTTTTAGACAGTGGCCCAAGCGCTCGATCGGTTCAAATTAGTTTGGCACCATTTACCCTAGTAGGTGCCACCACGCGTTCAGGATTATTAACCTCTCCACTGCGCGCAAGGTTTGGAATTACAAACAGACTAGAGTATTACAACACCGACCTTTTGGCGAAAATAGTTACCCGTTCTGCGGGCATTGTTAAAGTTCCAATTGCAAATGAAGCGGCTTATGAAATTGCAAGACGAAGCAGAGGAACCCCAAGGATTGCAAATGCTTTGTTAAGAAGAACCCGCGACTTTGCTCAAATCAAAGGCAATGGCGAAATTACTATAGAAATAGCCAAATATGCCTTAGAAGCTCTAAATGTTGATGCCAATGGGCTTGACGAAATGGATAACCGCATTTTAAGCACGATAATCGATAAGTTCAAAGGTGGTCCAGTTGGAATCAGCACCATCGCAACTGCAGTAGGCGAAGAAGCTGGAACTATAGAAGAAGTGTATGAACCTTTCTTAATTCAAGAAGGTTATTTAATGAGGACGGCTAGAGGAAGAGAAGCCACAGAATTAGCCTTCAAACATCTTGGTAGACTTCCTTTCAGCAAAGGACACGAATTGTTCTAAAAGTACTGAGATTTAAATTTCTCAAAAGAAATTCTACAATTCTCAACCCAATGGCTGTGGTCTCCATCATCTGAAACCCATTTGTAGGCAGAAAATTTTACACCAAACTTTCTACAAGCCTTTGCCATGGCATAGCATTCCATATCAAATACAGAATTTGATTTTATACCCTGTAAATATTCCTTCGAATATTTCTCACCTTGATTTTGGTCGTAAAAATAATCAGTTGAAAAACATGAAAAAGTCGAAACCCCATCAATTTCAATAAACGGTTCTGCGGGTTCAAATGGCGATAGTCCATAACCGCAAATTGGTCTCACATCAATATCCTGATACACCTTTCCAATTTTTAATATCTCGCCATATTGGTGATTTAATGAGCCGCATGAACCAATATTTATTATCTCAGTAAATCCCTTTTGAATACACTCAAAAACACCAATCGCAGCATTCAATTTTCCTACCCCACAAACAAGCACAGGAATGCCGTTTACAGCTTCAGCATGGTTTAATTCTTCACCTACTGCAACCAGAAATACTTTACTCATACTCGATTAAACTTTTTATTGACAACTCTGAATTCAAAAATTTCAAATTGATCAGCACCAATTTATCTGTTACATTATAACCTGCATTCAAGGCCAATTGCTCTGCTGCATTCATGGTTCCGCCTGTGGCAAGAACATCGTCAACAATTACTGCTGTGCCTTCTCCTTGTTTAATTTCTAAAGTATCCGTGCCGTATTCGAGCTGGTATTCTAAAGCAATTTTAGGTGGTGGTAATTTTCCTTTTTTTCGGCATAAAACCAAGCCGCCACCATAATGCATTGATAAGGCCGAGGCAAAAATAAATCCTCTAGATTCAATGCCAATCCAATAATCTGGAATCTCTACCTTTTCACCCATCAATTTTATCGCATCTTTAAAATATTTAGACTTTAAAAGTTGGCTGATGTCTTTAAAATTTACACCTAGAATTGGAAAATCTGCGACATCAACTATTTCATTTTTTATGTTCTCTAACATTTAATTAATATCTATATTTTCAATTGCCTTTAAAACCATCTCAGTTGCTCCTGAATTTTCTTCTACAAAGCGCTTACATGCCAATCTTGAAGATTGAATTTCATTGCCTTCTAAAAAGATTGCGTGGGCATTTTCAAAATCAGTCACGTTACTTACGCTCATCGCAATACCTGCCCTTATTGCCAGTTCTGCTTCAGGGTATTTTTCTGTATGAGGGCCAAACACAACAGGAACACCATAAGCCAATGCTTCCAAAATATTGTGTAAACCTTTGCCAAATGCGCCACCTATAAATGCCAAATCTGCGTACAAATATGCCGATGCCAAATGACCAATCGTATTGAGCACCATAACATTGGATTCTGTCTCTATCCCATCGCTATACAATTGAGGATTATAGGCCATAAATCTGTTTACTATGTCTGCAATATGAGACTCTGACACATCATGCGGAACAATTAAAATCTTGTATTTATGGTTGGGATTTTTAAGGCAAAACGCATGAAGTATACGTTCTTCTTCTGGCCAGCTGCTTCCTAAAATAATCAACTGCTGATCCCCTTTGAACTGAGCAATCTTATCGTTTTCTTGAGCCATAGTTGACAGCTGTTTTACCCTGTCATATCGGGTATCTCCAGATAAAAATACATTATTCAAACCTTTAGCCATCAGCAATTCTAAGGTGTTTTTGTCTTGAACAAATATGCCTGAATATTGAGGAAGCAGTCTAAATAAAAACTTACCTAAGTTCGAAAATAGAAATTGTTTTTTCCTAAAAACAGCTGATATTAAAAACACAGGAATCTTCTGTTTAAAAAGGGCTTTTAAATAAAAATACCAAATTTCGTATTTAACAAAGATGGCCACATCGGCTTGTAAATAATGAACTGTTTTTCTAGCAGCCCTAGTACCATCTAAAGGCAAATACATGACAAGATCAGCCAATGGATAATTGTGCCTTTGTTGGTATCCAGAAGGCGAAAAAAAAGTAAGCACTATGCTGTTGGTGGCATTCTTGCTTTTTAATGCTTCCATCAAAGGTCTTGCTTGTTCAAATTCGCCCAAACTGGCACAGTGAAACCAAAATCTTAGGCCATTTTTTTCTAAAGGTACACTCGGAATACTTTTTAATTGTGCCTCTAAAAATTGTTTGGTCTTGCCTTTTTTAATGAAAGGATTGACCACTGGAATTAAGCACTTAAGAATAGACAGTATGCAACGGTAAACAAACAACATATTTATTCGAAGAACCGCTCCTCTTCACCCTTTTTATTGCCTGCTTGTCTTCCAGAAAGAGAAATCATAATGCCAATCTTAAGCCCTAAAAGCATATCGTTGCGCAATTCTGAGTCTGCTTTTCGGGTATCATAGTTATAAGAACGTCTGTTTTTTGTGAACCCATTTAACAATTCCATTCCCGCATAAAAGTTCATTCTGCCTTTTGGATCTATGCGCTGATACCCAAAAAATCCGCGAACCATTAAGCCATTCGTTAAGCGGTCGTAACCCTTGTAGTAATTGTTTTCTAATTGAGGCAACACTGTTCTTTGGAAGGTGAATTTAAGCTTGTGTTGCATAAACCCTAAACCTCCTGTTATTAATAGCCCAGAATTGCGCTCAAAACTTCCCAATGGAATTAGTTTGCCAAAATCAATATGCCAATGATAGCCCCTTTCATACATCCTAACATCTGCGTAGGTTCCAGTGTTGTCAATCAACAATCCCCCATTGCCAATCATAGAATCTAAAATACCACTTTCTTTAACCCGACCTGAGAATATGGTGTTTACACCGCCTTGCACTTGAAAGTTTTTTCCAAATTTATAGGCCAGCGTAAAACCAACTGAATTACTTCCACCAAAACGTTTGCTTAAGAGCCCTATGGGTGCTTGCCTTCCGTAATTCATGCACAAAAGCACAGTGTTTCGGTAATTAGAGTGTTTCGATGAGGCAACTGAAGCTGTATCAGCAGAAAATGCCCACATTGGGAAAAAAATTAGACAAATAATTACCGCTCTAAAATTGTACACATTGCAAATATACAAAAAAACAATCTCAGTCAAGAAGCTCTATTAAGATCTAAGCCAATTGACCGTTTACATAAACCGAATGGCTAACATTTGAACCGTATTCTAAAGCTTTAGAAACAGAACAGTACTTTGTAAATGAGAGCTCTGCCGCGCGCTTTGCTTTGTCTAGATCAACTGTTCCTTGGATTAAAAACTTTACTTCTATGTCTTTATATACTGAATGGTCTTCAACCTTTATGCTGTCGCTTTCTACCTCAACTTGAAAATCTTGAATGTCTTGTCTTTGTTTCTTTAATATTGAAATAATATCTATTGCACTGCATCCACCTATTGAAACCAATAACAATTGCATAGGACGCATGCCTTTATGATGTCCTCCAATACTTTCTGAACCATCCATCAATAAAGTATTGTTGGTGTCATTTGTGGCCTCCATTAAAAAGTCATCGTCAATGCGCTTAATATTTATTTTCATAACGTAATATAATGATGCAAAATAAGGTCTTAGAATTTCCTTTACAAGTGACAAATACCACAAACAAAAAACATTACACCAAGATTACCTATTCTAAGATAAAGTTGGGTAGCTCCTCATGGGGTGGAAAACACCCCATGAACACTTAAAAACTGTAGACTATAGTTTGCTTTACAAAGAAATATTCGGGTAACGATTCATGGGGTGGAAAACACCCCATGAACATTTATCTAATTATTAAGAATGGGTATTGTGCAATTTGTAATAATACCCTTGTTTAGAAAGCAATTCCTGGTGGTGGCCCCTTTCAACAATGCGGCCCTTGTCCATCACTATAATTTCATCTGCATCTTGAATGGTGCTGAGCCTATGCGCAATTACCAGAGTGGTTCTTCCCTGACGCAAACGGTCGAGTGCTTGTTGAACCAATTTTTCACTTTCATTGTCTAAGGCAGAAGTTGCCTCGTCCAAAATCAAAATTGGTGGATTCCTTAGCAGAGCCCTAGCAATTGCCAATCGCTGTCTTTGACCACCACTTAACTTGCTGCCACGCTCACCAATTACAGTTTCAAATCCATGCTCTGTAGCCATAATAAATTCGTAAGCATTTGCCAACTTTGCCGCTTCTTCAACTTCCTGCATGGTATGGCCAGTTTGACCAAATAAGATATTGTTGCTTATACTGTCGTTGAACAATATTGCCTCTTGAGTTACAATACCCATTAGCGAACGCAAATCATCTATTTTATAGTCGCGTATATCTACACCATCTATTTCAATTGCGCCTTCAGCAACATCATAAAAGCGGGGCAACAAGTCAGCCAAGGTACTCTTACCACTTCCACTTGATCCTACCAATGCTACTTTTTTGTTTTTAGGTATTTCGAAAGAAACGGCATCCAAAACGTTTTCATTTTTATACGCAAAAGAAATATTCTTATAGGATACACCCGTTTTTAGCGCTGAAATTGGCACTGGATTAATCTTTTCAATAATTTTTATATCGGTGTTCAATATTTCTTCATAACGGTCCATTCCTGCTGCACCCCTTTGAACCATTGGAAATGCTTGAGACAGTTGTTTGAATGGCGGAATTACTTGACTGAAAATAGCAAAATATGCCAAGAATGCCGAGCCCGCGATTTCGCCATTAAACACCATATTTCCCCCAAACCACAGCAATACACCGGCTACAAAAATGGCCAAAGTTTCTGATATCGGGGAAGCCATATCGCCTCGGTGGTTCACTTTAATGTTTGCGCTTGTAGAGTTGTCGTTTAAATTTTTAAACTTTGACCTGAACACCGTCTCAACCACAAACGCTTTTATAATTCGAATGCCGCCTAAAGATTCTTCTAAAAAGGACAAAACAGTGCTTTGTTCCTCTTGGTTGCGCTTCGATTTCCGCCTCAATGATTTTCCCAATAATGCAATTGAACCCGCAGCCAAAGGCAATAATATTATGACGTACAATGTGAGTGTTGGACTCATGTAGACCAAAGTCCCAATGTAAAAAACAATACTTACAGGCTCTTTAAATATCGCTTCCAATGACGCCATCAAACTCCATTCAACTTCTTTCACATCATTGCTCATCCGTGAAATAATATCGCCCTTACGCTCATCGCTAAAATATGACATTGGCAAATCTAAAATCTTATCGTAAACCCGTTTGCGAATGTCCTGAATAACACGGTTTCTCAGTATCACCAAATAATACAAAGCCATATACCTGGCTATGTTTTTTATCACTGTGGCAACAACCAAACTGATGCAAATTAAAAACAAAGCCTCGCGCTTATTGTCTTGCACAAATTCGGTCATCCATTGAATAAAATCGCTGTAAAGTGAATTAAAATCGCTGCCTCCTGTTGACTTCTGTCTAAAAGCATCCTTGTTGTTGTTGAACATAAAATCGAGCAAGGGCATAAGCAAGGCAAGAGAGAAAAGTCCCGCTAAAATCTGAACCAAATTAAACAGCATATTAAGTGCCGCAAGCCCTTTAAAAGGAACTATCAGTCTTATCATGCGCAACATGGCTTTCATAAGGGCAAAGTAAAGCTATTTTTTAACGGAAGTCAAACACTAATTATAACATGAAATGAAGTTTCTAATCAATGTGTAACAAGACTATTTGACTTACAAATTCAATAAATCTGCGAATTCCTTATTCAAATACAACTTTTCCCTTCCCGAAGATTTCTCTAACAACAAACCCATTTTTACTAGGTGGTCGAGGTAGGTGTAGGCAGTTTGGCGGTGACAGCCGATGGCCTCACAAATCATCTTAGGTTTAATGTAGGGCTTGTAAAACAGAACATCCAGAAGTTCATTTGCTGGTAAAATATAATCGGTGTACTTCTCTAACTGGTCTTTGAATTTCTTGCGCAATTGAACATAAAGTTTAGTTGTCTCCAATAAAAGAACAACAGCTTCCTCAAGCTTTTGGATGATAAATGCCATCCACTTTTCAAAACTTTGATTGATCATTACCTCTCTTAGCAATAAATTATAGGTTTCCTTTTCTTTGAACAAGATAAACGAAATAGGAATGCAATTATACAGTATGCCAAGCTCTCTAAAAAAAAGCTTAGTGAGGATTCTAGCACAGTGCCCATTCATTTGTAAATACGGTGCCAAAGCTCGAAATTGATAATGTATCAAAGCCAAGCCTTGCAAACTGCTCGTTTTCTTCAATTGCTTAAGGGCCTTATCCAAATCAAGCCTTAAATATTGAATCAAACTTGGATTATTTGGAGTCGTGTACAAACATAAATTGGTAAAATAACTTTGAATACGTACTTCCTTTTTATCTCTAAACATTTCAAACTGTCTTTTTGAGAGATGCAAAAACTCAGGAGCCAAATTGTTTACACTGAGAGATTCAATCTCATCCTTCCATTCGATAGATTTAAAAATTATCTTGGCATTCTTTTCATTTAAATTATTCTCTGATGAATATGCCTCCAATAAACGCTGAACAGAAATCGAAACACCTTCAAGGTCAAATGAATACTTGCTGTCTACCAATTCAATTAATTGAAAAAAATTAAGAATGCCATTGTTAAACTGTGCATCCACATATCCGTTTAAATGATAAATTGATTTCCAACATGACTCTGAAATACCGTGTAGCTCTGAAAGACTTAATATTTTTAATTCATTAAGTGGTTTTAACTGGTTATGCGGTAATTGACTGTTTATCAATTTTATGTCGAATTATCTTACAATTTTCGACATTTATATTCAATTTATTAAATTTTATTTAAATAATTAATGATTTCAATCAATTAAAATCTCCTCGAATAACTTAATTTTGCAGTCAAATTTATCAAGAATGTCTTCAACATCAAGCAAGAATTTAATTCAAGAGAAACCACCCCACAAACAAATGAAACAGATATCAGAGTACTTCGGAAAAAGTGTTTTCGGCCCAAAAGCAATGGCCGAATTCGTTAGCAAAGAAGCCATCAAGGCTGTAAATGAATCAAGAAATACAGGAAAGCAAATGGACCGTAAAATGGCAGACCAGATTGCAGAAGGTATGAAAAATTGGGCCATCGAAAAAGGTGCCACCCACTACACACACTGGTTCCAACCATTGCGTGGTTCTACTGCAGAAAAACACGATGCATTCTTCGATCCAACAGGAATTGATACAGGCATTGAAGTGTTTACAGGAAAATCATTGGTACAACAAGAACCAGATGCATCAAGTTTTCCTAATGGTGGCATTAGAAATACATTTGAAGCTAGAGGCTATAGCGTTTGGGATCCTTCATCTCCAGCTTTTATTATGGAAAAAGCCGGCGGTAAAACCTTGTGCATTCCAACAATTTTTGTTGCTTACACAGGAGAAGCGCTCGACTATAAAGCACCTTTAATAAAATCAACTAATTTCTTAACCAAAAACACAACTGCTGTTTGCCAATATTTTGACGCTAACGTTAAAAACACAAAAGTTTCCTTGGGTATCGAACAAGAATATTTTTTAGTTGATGAGGAATTATACCACCAAAGACCTGACTTGGTTTTTGCAGGAAGAACTCTAGTTGGTAACATGCCTGCCAAAGGCCAACAATTAGAAGACCATTATTTTGGCAGCATTCCAGAAAGGGTCTACAACTATATGACCGACTTTGAAAAAGAAGCTTTAAAATTAGGCATACCCCTCAAGACCAGACACAATGAAGTGGCGCCTGGTCAGTACGAATGTGCACCAATGTTTGAAGAAGCGGATATCGCCATCGACCACAACTCTTTGCTTATGGATGTTATGCAATCTGTTGCAAGCAGACATAAATTGAAAGTTATTTGGCATGAGAAACCATTCAAAGGTGTTAATGGTTCTGGTAAACACAACAACTGGTCGCTTATTACAGATACTGGTGTTAATCTACTTTCTCCAGGACATAGTCCTATTGATAACCTGCAATTTTTAACCTTCTTTATCAATACCATTAAAGCGGTTCACGACCATGCGGATTTGTTAAGAGCCAGTATTGCTACTGCGGCAAATGACCATAGATTAGGGGCTAACGAAGCGCCTCCTGCTATTATGTCCGTTTTTATTGGTAGCACGCTAAGCGAAGTGTTAAATCAATTCCAAGCAATTAAAACACCGGTTATAACCGGAAAAGTGAGTGAAAAGACAATCAGTGTGTACCGTATTCCTGAAATACTTTTAGACAACACCGACCGCAACCGTACGTCTCCATTTGCTTTCACAGGAAATAAATTTGAATTCAGAGCAGTTGGATCCAGCGACCATTGCGCAAATGCAATCATTGTATTGAACACCATCGTTGGTAACCAATTGGAAGAATTTAAAAAAGAAGTAGATGCTTTAATTAAAAAGAAAACCAATAAACTTCTTGCCATCGAACAAGTTTTAAAATCGTACGTCAAAGCAAGCAAAAAAATTATTTTTGAAGGCAATGGATATGGCGATGAATGGGTAAAAGAAGCTATAAAAAGAGGTCTAAGCAACATCAAAACTACGCCATATGCATTAGATGCCTACAGCACCAAAGCAAGCAAAGATCTGTTTGTGAAAAACAACATCTTTACCATCAAAGAACTAGAGGCACGTACAGAAATTAAATTTGAAAACTACCTGTTAAAAATTCAAATTGAAGGCAGAATCTTAGGCGAATTGGTTAAAAATTATGTTATTCCTTCTGCAGTTGAATACCAAAAGAAATTAATTGATACCATTGAAGGGCTTAACAGAATTGGACAAACCAAAGCAGAAAACAAAGGCTTGTATACCTTAGCTAAAGAAATATCTTACAACGTTAATGCAATTTGGGAAAACAACAACAAAATGGTTGATGAAAGAATCAAAGCCAACAAATTAACACATGCCGATAAAAAAGCAAAAGCTTATTGCGACAAAGTAAAACCTTATTTTGACAGCATCCGCGAAAGCGCAGACAAACTTGAAGAGCTAATCGACAACGACGCTTGGAAACTGCCTAAATACCGCGATTTGTTGTTCTTGAAATAAGAATCTTAACAATCCTATAATAGTCCCATTTGGAAACAGATGGGACTTTCTTTTTTTACAGCAATTTTTAAGTTTAATTAAAAAAACAAAACGAATATCGTCTGATTTCATATATTTGAATCGTTCATGCGCATCAAGGCAACCAATATTTACGCTTCTATCTGTCTGGCAATAGGCATGGCTTGCGTCTATTGCATTTTAGACTATTTATACGGCGTATTTACCCAGCCCTATTTTTGGGATGAATTAGGCGTATATAGCCGTTCTTCTATGTACCTTAGCGACTACGGACTTAGCCTTTTGCCTGATTCCGTTCCAGATGAATTATCGCGCGGCCATCCACTTTTATGCCCTCTTTATTTTGCCTGCGCATTTAAAATTTTAGGCTGCAATCCTTTTGCCGCGCATATAGCTGCGGCTGTATTAAATGCCATTGGCTTCTTTTTGGTATTCGCAATATTGCTAAAAAACACAAAACCATTTGTTGCTGCAGCCGCTACTTTGGCCATTTTTGTGCAGGCACTATTTTTATCTCAGTCGCTACTGATACTACCTGAAATGCCGCTTATGGTTTTCACCCTTGCTGCTGTTTACTTTTATATTAATGATAAGATTCTGGCCTCAGCATTGTTTATTGTACTTGCACTTCAAATAAAGGAATCTGCCCTTGTGCTGCCATTTGCTTTTTTGGTTTCCGAATCGCTGAGACAAAAGAAAATATTTACAAAAAACAACCTTTACCTATTTGCATTTCCTGTTCTAAGCTTTTTAATATTTATAGGCATTCAAAAAATCCAGAGGGGCTATTTCTTTTACCCACTCCATACTTCTCTAGCCTCGTCTGATCCCTATTATATCAATGAGCGTTGGCAAAATTTTAAACTATTTTTTCTTTACCAACAAGGGCATATTTATTTTTTAATTGCCTTGGCTTTTATACTTTTATTGAATCTAATTTTAAAGTTTAAAAGCATACCAAATCTAATCAAAAACAAAGCAAGCATTTACCCAATCCTTGTTCTTGGATGTGTTGCATTCTTGGTTTTAAATTACTTTCTAAGTAGGTATACGCTTTACTTCTTTATCTTTATTTACATTGCTTTCTTTCTCCTTGTATTTAACCTGCTTAAAGAGAAACAAAATCTTGCCTATTTAATCGCTTTGGCACTAGCTGTTTTAGGGATTATGAATTGGAACACAGACGAAGATTACACCGATATTGACTTCTCTTACAGCCAACACATTCGGTCAGTTCAAATGGCAATCAACGAACTAAACACGGATTCATTTACCAATAAAACAATAGGTATGGATTTCCCCGTTTCTGCTGTGTATTGGAATTCAAACAATGGTTTTAAATTAAAAGGAAACCATAAAATGTGCCCACTTTACGACTCAGCATGCTCTAAAGACTTTGTTCTTTTAAGCCACCCGGGCAACATGGCCGACACCACGAAATTTAATGCGTCTTACACCTTTTACAAAGAGCTCCGCAAAGGATATGCGTATTGTAGAATTTACAAAAAGAAATAGCTAGCGCTCAATTACAATTCGTTTCCAAACTGTATCCGTTCCCAATTCAATGCGAATCAAATACATTCCATTTTGAAGGCTTTGCGTATTGATCAAATTCTTACTGTATGGAAAAACTTCTTCTTCAATTAATTGTCGTCCATTCAAATCAAATAACGATAATTTAGCCAATTCTGGGACTTCGATTTGTAATTGTTCTTTTACAGGATTTGGATACAATTTTATCTTTGAGATTTGTGAAGATTGAATAGAACTTGTTCTGTAATCTAATGTAAACCTAAAGGTATCAATTCGACCACAACGTCCAATTCCACTATATAAAACAACTGTATAATCACCGCTGTCTATGAATTGTTTTCTACCAATATTTTTTATGAAACTAGAATCATAAAATGTAGAATCTGTGCGGCCAAATTTCCACATGCACAACAAAGCATTGCTGTCTACATGTTTTATAAAATTCATGCCTAAATCTACCAAATACTGAGTACCGGAAACTGGGTTTGCAAATGCAGTATACTCTGGTGTTGTTTGAACCAATATATTCAAAGAATCACTCGATGTGCACGTCGTTAGTGGATTGGTATACGTGTAAAACATTTTATACGGTCCGTGGAATGTATTGGTATGCGGACTGGTTTGCGGATCGAAAAATCTACCGTTCACCAAGCCATTTCCTGACCAGGTGCCAACCATGCCTGAGGGTATGATATTAAACAAAGGTGTTAAACCCCTGTTGTAACACACTGTATCTTCGGCATCGATTTGAATAACTGGCAGACCGTTTACATTAGCAATTACACTGTCCGTGAAATCGCATAAACTGGCATTGGTATACCTCAACAAATATTGGCCAGAACCTGTCCATGGTCTAAAATACTTACCAGCTACTATTGAACTGTCCAATTTTTCAGCAACACTGGGAATGCTTCGGTTTCTTGATCCTCCGTATTCAATTGTTTCCCAATTACCCCCAAAAACAACCCTATTGTTGCTGTCTCTAACAAAACTGTCCAACGCAACTATGCCTTGGTTTAAACACAATTTATTTAAAGCATTAAACTTTAATTTAGAACCTAACTTAACCAATACAGTCGCAGTATCAGATCTTTGACAACCCGTACTTGCATCTTTGAAAGTATATTCAATTAGGTATATTCCATTTGAACTTGAATTAAATGGCGCACTAATATCCAAAGTAAAGGTAACAGGAACAGTCGGTACACTGCTTATTACAGTGCTTGCATTGGCAGCACTTCCACTAGGAACAGACAAACAACGGAACGATTCAATTCCTCCAACTCTATTAAATGGTTTAACAACCAAGTTGTTTAAAGTTACTGCATTTTGCTTAATGCAATACATGCCATCTAATACCTGAACTTCAGGATTTGGATTGATACGTATTGATTTACACTCGCGGTTGAAGCATGACTTATAGTCTCTGTAATCATAGCAAATGGTGTCACGCAAACCCGTTTTAGGTAAAGATCCGTTTTGAATAAAATTTTTATAATTGTAAATATATGGTTTCGATCCAACTGGACCACCACTAATCCAAGAGGGCGTTTTCTTTTGGTAATAATGCACATCTGTAGTTGATACCGTTTTATCACCTGAAAAAGCTTTAACAATATTTCTTTGGGTTAAATTGATTGCACCATCATCATAGCAAAATGGTGGAACACCTGAATACATAAAAGTTGGCAAGGCATTCACAACAACAAACATGGTATCATAGGCCGTATACGTAATTTTATTCTTTACCCTTTGAACCCTTAATTCAAAAGTTCTATTTGTCAGGGAAGTGATTTTCAATCTCAAAAGACTGGCATTGGAATAAACCACCCCATTGCTTAAATCTTTCCATTGGTAGGTTCCTGTATCACCAGTATTTAAACCTGAACCCACTGCATTTAAAGTATCCAAGTAACAGATTTCTATATCTAGTCCCGCATTGGCTGTGGCTTGTGCTTGCGTTTTAGAAATGAATACAAATATGATTAAGCATACGGTAAGGATTTTCTTCATACTTAGTTGAACTTTTATCAAATGTAGAAAAAATGCCTCATAAATCCAATATTAATTGATTTTATGACTAAAAAATGAGCTCTGGTTTTAAATAAATTTAACTCGTCTTGCGCTTGCGGCCTTTGTCAAAAACCAAACGGCCAAAGTTCTTGCCTTTGCGCAATTCCTTTTGCTCATCTTCCGGCAATAAAGCAATATGGGTGCACTCTTCACTGCAACAGTTATGAGTCTTTTCTTTGCACTTCTCACATTGAATAAACAACAAGTTGCAAGCCACGTTGGCGCAGTTGGTATGGGTATCAGATAAGTCTCCACATTGGTGGCATTTCGAAATTATTTCATTGGAAATACTCTCGCCCAAGCGTTCATCAAATACAAAGTTCTTTCCGTGAAACTTGTTTTTTAGTCCTTTGTCTTTAACCTGGTTGGCGTAATGAATGATGCCACCTTCTAACTGATAAACCTCCTTAAAGCCTCTGTACAACATGTACGCACTCGCTTTCTCGCAACGAATGCCTCCAGTGCAATACATCACCACTGCTTTGTCTTTTTGATCTTTTAGCATTTCAGCAACCTGAGGCAATTGTTCTCTGAAATTAACCACATCGGGAAGTATTGCATTTTCAAAATGCCCAACTTCACTTTCATAGTGGTTGCGCATATCAACTATAATCACATCGTCTCTATCGGTAAGCCCATTGAATTCTTCAGCTTTTAAATGCTTGCCAATTTTGGTCACATCAAAATTTGGATCGTCTATGCCATCGGCTACAATTTTACGGCGAACCTTTATTGCCAATTTGAAAAATGATTTGCCATCATCGTCAACCGCAATGTTCAAACGGTTACCCGCTAAGAAATCTATACTTTCTAAATGGGCTTTTAATGCATCTAAATTTTCAGTTGGCACAGAAAATTGGGCATTGATACCCTCATCTGCAACATAAATTCTACCAAGAACACCAAGCTCATTCCATCTCAAATACAATGCATCTCTAAAGGCCTTTGGATCTTTGATATGATGATACTTGTAAAAGGATATAGTGGTTCTTAACAGACCGCTTTCTTTGATCTTTTGCTTTAATACTTCTGCGTTTATCTTATTGTGTAATACCACCTTGCAAAACTAATATCCAGTAGGCACTTGTTAAATATGACTTACGTCAGTCTTATTGACGAAAACTATTTTTTCTTGCTTAAATCGATCATCTCAACACCGGCATGCTCAGCTGCATTGAATACAAAAACCTTGTCATCCATCGCTGCATTTGGTGTTTGAGAAGTAACAGTGTAGGTTTGCTTATTGCCCGCTTTAAATGACACCTTAAGATTTTGAACCGTTTTAGCTCCTTTATCAACTTCTAAGTTCATCAAGAAATATGGCTTGTTCTTATCTGTTGGTGTTAACTTAATTTTTTCAATATCAGCAGTCCCTTTTTTAGTTGTACCATCGCTTGCATATAAAAAACCTTTTTCCCATACTGTAAATATTTTGGAAGGGTTTAAACCAGAACTAGAATTAGGATTGTAATTGTCCTTGATGCATTCATTGGTCTCTTTGGTGTAAGTCCAAATGGTCTTGCCATCGCAGAATATTTCTTGTCCGCCAAAAATCAATTTGAAACTGTTGCCTTTTGAATATAAAGTGCCCTTCTCTGTTTTACTCTTAGCTTTTGTATCGGCAGGCTCATTCAACATGGTGAACTCAGCTTTCAAAGTCTTGTATCCTTTGTACTTTTTAGAAACTTCTTTTAATAGTTTATTGACCGCCTTGTCTTTCTCGACATTTGCTGGAACGAAGGCTAAACTGGCCAAAGCAATTAAAAAGACAGATATTATGCCTGATTTATTCATTAGATACTGTAGGTTAAATTTAAAAGGTGCGAAAATAATCAATTATTTGTTATAAAGATTATCCAAAAAGCGTTCCAAAGAACTTTCGTCTGGAATCAGGACTTTACGGGCCTTTGCGCCTTCAAATGGACCTACAATTCCCGCCTGTTCCATTTGATCGACCAATCTTCCCGCTCTATTATAACCCAATTTCAATTTTCTTTGGATTAAAGATGTGCTGCCTTGTTGGGTCATTACAACCAACCTTGCCGCATCTTCAAACAGCGCATCGCGCTCGTTAGGGTCAAAGTCGTCCCTCGATCCATCGTCGTCGGCACCTTTGAACTCCGGCAATATCATAGCACTCGAGTAGCCGCGTTGGTTGCCTATAAATTCTGTAATTCTTTCCACCTCAGGGGTGTCAACAAATGGACATTGCAAACGGATTAGGTCATTGCCTGTGCTGTAGAGCATATCTCCTTTACCTATCAACTGATCCGCTCCATTGCTGTCTAAGATGGTACGCGAGTCGATTTTTGAGGTTACCCTAAAGGCCAAACGAGCAGGGAAGTTGGCTTTAATGGTACCAGTGATAATATTTACCGATGGTCTTTGTGTGGCCAATATAACGTGTATACCAACCGCTCTGGCCAATTGCGCCAAACGGGCAATTGGTGTTTCCACTTCTCTTCCCGCTGTCATCATCAAGTCGGCAACCTCGTCTATCACCACAACAATGTAAGGCAAGAATCTATGTCCTTCAGTTGGCAACAACTTGCGCTCCCTAAACTTGGTGTTGTATTCAATAATATTGCGTTTTCCAGCACCTTTTAACAATTCATAACGCTCATCCATTTCCATACACAATGAATTTAGCGTATTGGTCACCAATTTGGTGTCGGTTATGATGGCATCACCATCGCCTGGCAATTTGGCCAAATAATGGCGCTCAATTTTATTGTATAAAGTTAGCTCTACCTTCTTCGGGTCGACCAATACAAACTTTAATTCCGATGGGTGTTTCTTGTACAACAATGAAACAATCAAGGTATTCAAACCAACCGATTTACCTTGCCCTGTCGCACCTGCGCACAATAAATGCGGCATCTTACTCAAATCGGCAATGTACAATTCGTTTGAAATGGTCTTGCCCAAAATAACCGGCAATTCAAAGTTACATTCTTGGAACTTCTTACTGGCAACCATTTGTCTAATTGGCACCATTTCAGGTTTCTTGTTTGGAACCTCTATACCAATAGTACCTCTTCCTGGAATAGGTGCAATAATACGAATACCCAAGGCGGCCAAACTTAAAGCGATATCATCTTCTAAGTTCTTGATACGCGAAATCTTTACTCCCGGCGCTGGAACAATTTCATACAGTGTTACTGTTGGCCCGATATTGGCTTTAATTTCAGAAATCCCAATATTGTAGTTCTTTAATGTTTCAACAATTAAATTCTTACTGGTTTCGAGTTCCGTGCGGTCAACTTCAATTTTGGTAAATTCATAATCTTGCAATAAATCTAAAGTTGGCATTTGATAACCAGCCAAATCTAAAGTCGGATCGTACAAATCGTCTAAGCCAGCTGAAGGTCTAGTTTCTACAACATTGGACTCAACGATCTCTTCCACCTGAGGTGCTTCAATCTTTAATTCAAAATCTTTAGGTGCTTCTGCTTTCTTTGGTCTTACATTGTCAACGGCAAAAGAAATAGGAGCGGTAGGCGCATCTATTGTATCTTCTAATGTTTCTGCTTTTAGCTCGTCCGAATTAGTTAAGGTAATTAAATCTATACCCTCTGCTTCATCTTGAATCTCTGTGGCAGAAATATCCTCTAAATTAACATCTGTATCGTCCGGCTGATCTCCAAAATGTGTTTTAATGGCTTCGGCTTCTAGCTCATGATCACTGAAAGGAGCTGCAGAACCTTTTGAGTCTTCTGAGGGAAGACCCTGAACCAAATTTGACATCTTAAAACGAAAATCGACGTTGTAAACCGCTATCATAAAAACTGCAGCATACAAGATTAAAAACAAGACCATTCCTATACTTCCAAACAAACTCTTGAACCACAAGAATCCAAAATAACCAAATCCTCCGCCCATAAATAAATTATAGCTATGGAAAATAAATCCCATCAGTAAGGATACCCACACCACGATAAAAAAAGTATAGCGCAGTATTTTTCCAATTGGGTACATCTGCCAATTGAAAAGCAATTTAGTGCCAAAAGTAAAGATGCTGAATAAAATAATAAACGATGCGACACCAAACCACTTATGAATAAACAAGTGACCAAACCAAGCGCCCAAATACCCCATCAAATTTGCTGAGCCTTTTGGATTATTTGTCTTATACCATTGCCAACTGCCACTTTGAAGCAAATCTTGGTCTGTTTCAAAACTCCACAAATTGATGATGTGAGACGTAAAAGACAACAATAAAAAGAGTGAAAACAAGACGAAAAATGCACCAATTATCCTCAGGGTTCGCTCGTCTTTAACCCATGCCATACGAGCGCCTTTCAAAGGTTTTTTACTTTCCTTTTCTTCAGCTTGAAAATCGTCTGCTGAATTTCTAAAACTATTGCTATTTTTTCCGGCCATGGGTTTGCTTCTCGCAAATGTAAAACGCAATGTCCATATACTTTCTTATGTGGGCTGAATAAAATCCACATCTATTTGAATGTGTGCAGATAAATGGAATACTTAATTTAAGATACAAAAAACAAACTTAAAATACCATAGCACAATTTTGAAATAAGCATTTTAATTTTACGATAAGATTTTACACAAAACTCAAAAAACATGAAAAAAACATTTAAAATTTACGTTTGCATCTTTGCACTCATTGGTCTCCAATCTTGCGGTATTGTTACAAAAACACACTATGGAAATGGCCTAAAATTAAATCTAGGAATTGGATGCAAAAAAGAAAATCCTCAAGCCCAAAACAGATTTAACAAATCGAACTTAAAACCACAAGTCACGTTAAATTTTCTCAGCCATGCAAACATTCCTTTTGAAAATTTAAACCCTGTTTCTTCATTGAAATCTTTTTCAAAAAACAAGAGTAAATCTTTTAACACGAATGTAGTTTTAGTCCATTCAACATCAAAAATTCCTTTATCGAAAGGGATTAAACCAATCAAAAACCACAAGACCAAAGAGCCGAACAAACTTAAAAAGGAACTCGAACCACATGTAAAAATTGGTGGTATTTTATTTTATGCCTCAATACTTGGTTCCATGATCATGAGCTTTTTCCCTTTCCCATTGTTAGCAAGTATCTTAGGGCTTGGTTTGCTGGCAGGTATTGTTTTAACCCTAATCGGAAAAAAATTTATGAAAAAAAATCCAGAGCAATTTAGAGGCTACGGCTTAATGTGGAGTGTACTCATTGCCTGCTCTTTGTTTCTGTTATTAACCTTTATAAACTTGGCTTTTTTTATTGTAGCCTTTGCATAAGTTGCAAAGTATTAAAGCCCGATGCTGTATTTGAAGAGCATTGGGCTTTTTATAAAACTATTCTCCAATCATTTTTAGAAATTCTTCCTCATCCAAAATAGGAATATTCAATTGTTTTGCTTTTTCCAATTTTGCCGGACCCATATTTTCTCCTGCCACCACATAAGATGTTTTTGCACTAATACTGCCTGCATTTTTACCTCCATGGCTCTCCACCAATTCTTTTATTTCATCGCGGCTAAAGCGCGTAAATACCCCTGAAATAACAATGTTTTTGCCAGAAAATACATCCGATAATTTCTCTTTCTCTACTTCCATATTCTCCAATTGCAAACCGGCTTCCTTAAGGCGTTGCATCAATGTTCTATTCTTTTCTTCAGCAAAAAATTCAATAATTGAAACAGCAATTCTTTCGCCTATTTCGTCAACCAACATAAGCTCATCGTATGTTGCAGACATTAAACTTTCTATGGTTTTAAACTTAGCTGCTAATTTTTTAGCAACAGTCTCTCCCACATAACGTATGCCCAAACCGAATAAAACCCTTTGGTAAGGAATGGTTTTAGAGGCTTCCACGCCCTCAATTAAATTTCTGGCCGATTTATCTGCCATGCGGTCCAAATTCAAAATGTCTTCGTATTTCAAATCATACAAATCGCCAATATTTTTCAATAAACCATTCTCGTATAATAGCCCAACCGTTTCATCACCCAAACCATTAATGTCCAAGGCTTTTCTGTGAATAAAATGCTGAATTTTACCTATCACTTGAGGCGGACACAATGCTTCATTGGGGCAATAATGCTGTGCTTCTCCTTCTTTTCTAACTATTGGGGTATGACACTCCGGACATTCTGTAATGTAGGGGTGAACAATGGTGTTATCTGCACGCTTACTCAATTCAACACCCGTTATTTTTGGAATAATTTCTCCTCCTTTTTCTACATATACATAATCACCTACCCTTACATCCAAACGCTCTATTTCATTGGCGTTGTGCAAAGAGGCACGCTTAACGGTTGTGCCCAATAAAAACACAGGTTCCAAATTCGCAACGGGCGTTATAGCTCCTGTTCTACCAACTTGGTAATCGATACTCAATAACTTAGTACAAGCAGCTTCTGTTTTAAACTTATAAGAAATTGCCCAACGCGGCGATTTGGCTGTAAATCCCAACTCTTCTCTTTGGTGGTAGTCGTTTATTTTTATCACCACACCATCAATGTCATAACTTAATTTTTTTTTCTCTTCTTCCCAATATTGAATGAATTTAAATACGTCATCAATATTGCCACAAAGTCTTGCATGTTCACTGGTGCGCAAACCCCAAGTTTGCATTTTAGTCAAACTGTCGAAATGCGTTTTTATGGTTTCATTTTTCTCAATAAGCTGGTACAAATAAATATCTAATGGGCGCTTGGCCACTTCAGCACTATCTTGTAATTTAAGGGTGCCAGAGGCCACATTTCTTGGGTTTGCATATAAGGCCTCTCCAGCTTCTTCGCGCTCCATATTCATGCGATCAAATGCCGGTCTATGCATAAATACCTCTCCACGCACTTCCATCTTTTCAGGAAAACTGCCACCCAATTGCGTGCGCAAGGCTTTTATGGTTCTAACATTGTCTGTAACCACGTCGCCTTTTGACCCATCCCCTCTTGTAACTGCGCGCAACATTTTTCCGTTCTCATAGTGTATGCTGATAGACAATCCATCAAATTTCAACTCACATACATACTGGTAATCGTTGTGCCCCAATTGTTTGATAATTCGCTTATCAAACTCTTGCAACTCTTCTTGGTTGTAAGTGTTGCCAAGACTTAACATCGGATACTCGTGGGTGAAGGTTTCGAAATTCTTATTCACCTCACCGCCAACTTTTTTACTAGGTGAATCTGGGTCTTCAAATTGAGGATAGTCCTTCTCTAAAGCTTGTAAGTCTTCTAAAAGTTTATCGAATTCATAGTCACTGATACTTGGCTGAGCCAATACATAATATTTGTAATTGTGCTCGCTCAGATTTTTTCTCAGCAATTCAATTTTTTCTTTAATTTCTTCTAAGCCCATAGTGTGGTTTCAAAAATAAGATTATTATTACATTATTTAAACAAAACACTTAATTTCGAACACCTAATATTAGCAAGAATGCCAAGTTGGAAAAGCCTATTTATTGAAGAACAAGCAAAAGACTATTTTATTAAATTAAATGCTTTTCTAGCTTCTGAAATTGCTGCTGGCAAAACCATATTTCCACCTGAAGACAAGCGCTATTCTGCTTTTGATTTATGCCCTTTTGAACAGGTTAAAGTCGTTGTTATTGGTCAAGACCCTTACCACGATTTTTCACAGGCACATGGACTGAGTTTCAGTGTGCCACAAGGTGTTGACATACCACCTTCTTTGCGCAATATTTTTAAAGAACTAAAAGCAGATTTAAATTGCCAAATACCTAGTCATGGAAATTTAGAACAATGGGCACAACAAGGTGTTTTACTCTTGAATGCATGCTTAAGTGTTGAAGCCCACAAGGCAGGCAGCCACCGAAATAAAGGCTGGGAAATATTTACCGATCAAATGATTAAATCTTTAAATGAAAATAAAGAGAATTTGGTCTTTTTGCTTTGGGGAAATTATGCCAGAAGTAAAAAACATTTAATTGGAAACCAACACCTTGTTCTTGAAGCTGCACATCCTTCTCCGCTCTCAGCCTATAAGGGTTTTTTCAACTGCAAACACTTTTCAAAAACCAATGAATTTTTAGCCAAGCACGGCCTTCAAAAAATAGATTGGCAAATACGTTAATCTTCTAGTGTCCGATAAAGTGCAATTTTAATGTCTTTTGTGCAGAATCTCTGTGCTTTAACTTGAAGTATTGTGAAGTAAAAAAGTTAATTTTGCCCAACTCAAAGCAGATATTATGCAAGAACAAGCCGTTATTCATTTACAAGAAGCTGATATTTTTCAAGAGAAGAATTTGGTGCTACACCAAGTCAATTTGGATATCCGCAAAGGTGAATTCGCCTACCTTATTGGAAAAACTGGTAGTGGAAAAAGTTCTTTATTAAAGACCTTGCACGGCGAACTAAAACTTGAATTAGGCAGTGGCAGTGTGGCTGGTTTCGATTTAATTAAGTTAAAGCGCAGACAAGTGGCCAAACTTAGACGCCGCTTGGGCATTATCTTCCAAGATTTTCAATTGCTTACCGACCGAAATGCCAAAGACAATCTTTTATTTGTTTTGCGCGCTACAGGTTGGAAAAACAAAATGGAAATGTTCAAACGTGTAAGTGAAGTTTTGCAGATTGTTGGTCTTGAAACCAAAGACTATAAAATGCCTCACCAATTAAGTGGTGGCGAACAACAGCGTTTGGTCATTGCACGTGCTTTGTTGAACAAACCTGAAATCATCTTGGCCGATGAACCAACTGGAAATCTTGACCCAGATATTTCAAACGACATCACCAAACTTTTACAACAAATTGCAAAAGACGAGGGAACCGCAGTACTCATGGCAACCCATGAACACCGCTTACTTGAAAAATTCCCAGCCCGCGTGATAAAAGTTGAAAACAACAAAGTGCACAACGACCCGGCTTACGAAGGCAATATAGAAGTGCACGAATAAAAATCATTTCTTTTAAAGTAGAAATAAGGTTTAAAAACAAAAAACCATTTGTCATATTTTCAAATTAAATGTAGATAGTTCAAAAAAACGCGTATTTTTGTTTGGAAGGAAGAATAAAAACGCTTGTTTACTTCTATACTTCGCAGCCGCTAAAAAACTAGGCACTTTAATCTTAAAAACAACTATGAAAAAAAACAGACCAAACACATTTTTAAATCCAAATTTCTAATTTGAAGCAACTTTGGTATCAAACCATTGAAATGCGCGAACATCTATTTTATAGGTCTTTTCCTATCTCTTACACAAAGAGTCGGGCAGTATTAACTGCACTTAAATTTTAGTTCCAATTTTTAAAAAATCAATTATTTTATGAAAAATTTAGTTTTCAAAACGTTTCTTTTATTGGCTTTTGTAATGGTGTCTTTTATTGGTAAAGCACAGAATTATCTCAATTTTACCATTACAAATAACAGCACAGCTTGTTCTGGAAGTGGTTGTGTTGGCACAGGTATTACAGCAAACAGCACTATGCCTGGTCCAGTCGGCCCTCCACCTGGTGGGTGTGGCTTTTTAGGTTTTCTTTATACCTTAACAATTAATTTATATTAATCCTAAACAAAATACACTTAAAGAACTTTATTGTAAAAATAGAATTCTTTGAGTGTATTTTTGATTTGATTTTATTAGACAAAAAAATACCTGAGTGCGAAAGTTTTACATTTTTCTGATTTTTGTTTTCTTCCTAGCTGACGCTCGGGGGCAAAACTTCAAATGGTTAAAATCTTTTGGGACAAAAAATTCAGGAGAATCTATTGTTGCATCGTTAATTACTTCAAATAATGAATCTGTATTTCTATTAAAAATTTCCGCAAGCATTTCTAATACTAATTCTGATACAATCGAATTTGATACTTTTAAATTTATCATTCCTCCGGGCATCGATGCAATTAGAAGTTTTTTAGTGAAAGTAGACACTGACGGAAAGGTAATTAAAGCGGTCTTACTTGGAAAATTTGGTGTCGAATCAATGTGTAAAGACCACAATGATAATTTCTATATAGTTGGTAATTTTAATATAATAGATACAAATCCAATCTCTATTCTTGGAAAATCAACAAACTTGGTTCCTAAAAATGGAAACTATTTGTATTTCAAAATAGATAGTAATCTCAACTTGTTATGGCATAAACAAATTGGCAATCTTTACACCAATGTACTTTATGTCCAAAATATTCAATTTTTAAATAAAAGTATTTATTTTCTTGCCAGATCAAAAGGCAAAACTGTTGTGGGTGATAGCACTTATAATCTTGATGCAAATTCATATTCATCAATTTATGGAGAAATAAATTTAAGCAATGGAAGTGTTGTTTGGTCTAATTGTTTATTCAAAAACAATTCTCCAGGGACAGCTGAAGTTATATTCCAAGGTATTACTCGAATAAATGGTAATTTATTTATTTCAGGATTTAATAATTCGGGGAACAATTTTACTATTGCCTCAGATATTTTTTATAATCAAACACCTTTTATCATAAAGACAGATTCTGTAGGAAAATATAAAGGGATGTTTACTCTAAATAACAACAGACCTGTTTCATTTACAAATGTTGTTACAGATGGTAAAAATTTGTTTTTCGGAGGTAGTTTTTCTGATAGCCTTACTTTTAAGCAAAAAGTTAAAATTGTACCATATTTCCCATCGGGATCAGCGAAGAAAGAAATGTTTGTAGCATCAATTAGTTCTTCATTTGAACCTATATGGTTTTTCCATCCTGAAGTTAAGGATTTTAGCGCAAAAAATGGTGGAGAAATGGATTACCTATTATGTACAGAGAATTTTCTTTATGTGAGTGGTATATTAAGTGCTCGTGTAAGTATAAATGGAGATATTCTTAATCCCTATTCTCTTTCAAAGTATGATTTGATAATAATGAAAATGGATGTAATTGGAAATGTTCTTTGGGCAAAAAATAGTGTGTCTTATGGTATCACAAAATTTATAGATGCAAAGAACGAATCATTGGTTCATTTTAGCGGTTTTTATAGAGATTCAATCCGATTTGATAAGTTCAAAGTAATTTCTAAAGGTCAAGCCGACGCCTTCATCACCAAACTCTCCGACAACGCCATTATCCGTGGTCAGGTAAAGGCTGGTCCTTATTGTGCTGGCGATACCTTGCGCATTCCTTACCGCAAGATAGGCGATTATGACACCTCCAATGTCTTTATCGCTGAACTCAGTGATGCCGATGGTAACTTTACAGGTGCGCACCGTCAACTTGGTAGACTAAAGTCCAATAAAGATAGCGTGATTATTGCACGTTTGCCTTTGTTTCAGGTCGGCTCTTCTGAAAAGTACAGAATTCGAATATTAAGTACCGCCCCTGCTGTGCAAAGCTATTATAAGGTCGATACGCTGAGGCTTTTGATCTACTCTAAAGACAAGGCCTTTGCTGGCAATGATACCACAATCTGCAATGGCGATTCGGTAAACCTTCAAACCTATGGCGGTACCAAATGGAGCTGGATCCCTAGCTATAAATTAAAAGACAGCACTGCCCGCAAGACGCCTGCTTGGCCCGATAAAACCACGCGTTATAAAATTATTATTGCCGATAGCAGTGGCTGTGGTATGGCCGATACCGCTTTTAAAACCATAGTGGTGCGCAAGCTTCCAAGCATACAATTTCACACACCCAAAGACACAGGTGTTTGCATTGGAGGCCGCATGCCTTTAATTGCTTCTTTCCATGGTGGCGATTCTTTAGGTTACTCTTGGCAATGGGCCATTATTGACGGCTTAGGCAATTATAGTTTTCCGCGCTCAGGTTCTGGTAAACTAGCCGATACACTGCTTTACACCATGCCTGTGAATGAATTGGATTCTATGCGTTTTGTGTTGTACCTCAACGATGGCTGTACACCCAAAACTGCCTTTTACAATTATACCCTAAAAGTTAAAAAGCAAAAGTCAAGGGCTAAGTTTAATGGCTTAGACACATTGGTATGCCCTGGTAAAGCCATTGGTATAGTGGCTGGTTTTGATGCGGGCGATTACAGTTTGTATTCTTGGACTTGGCAAGAACAAAACCTCTCAGGCTCTTGGAACAACAGACGCTTTGGAAGCAATAAAGGTGCTGATACCTTTATGTACACCTTAAGTCCTTTGTGGCAAGGAAAGAAAAAACTGCGTGTGTTGCTTAAAGACCAATGCACCGGTCTGAGCGATACTGCTGTTTATTCTCTTATTCCAAGAGATACCTTATCGCTAAGTCTTAATAGCAGTGACACCACCCTGTGCCAAGGCAGTCAATATGTGTTTAAAGCAAAAGCAAAGGGAGGCAATCCAAGTACTTACCAATATCGATGGATCAACACCAATAACCAAGACACCTTAACGCTAACAGACAGTTTGCTTTACAAACCAAAAACATCAACGGCCCTAATGGTGGAAGTAAGCGATGGCTGCATGCAAAGGTCTATTCAAAAAACCATTCAAGTATATATGTTACCTGCATTGATAACAGACATATACAGCCAATCAAAAAAGGCAAAAGACAGCACCTTGTGTTACGGGCAAGTGCTTAAGCTATATGCCCAAAGCAGTGGCGGTATAGGCAGTGGCTATAATTACTTATGGAAATACAATGGGGTAAGCATTGGTCAAAAAGACAGTATGGCATTTACACCTTATCAAAGTGCAGTCCTTGAACTTATAAGCAGCGATGGCTGCTCGGTAAATGACAGCAGCCGCATAAACATAAATGTATTGCCTAAGCTAGAATCTAATATCAAAACCCAAGACAGTCTTTGCTTGCCAAGTACTTTGAGTCTAAAAGCTCTGGCTCAAGGAGGCAAAGGAAACTACAGCTACCAATGGCTAAGTTCAAGCAATGTATTGCTAGGAACTAAAGACAGTTTGCAAATCAGCTACAGTGATAAAACCCAAACTGGTTTACTAGTTTATAGCTTGATTATACAAGATGGCTGTTCCAACAATGACAGCACAAAAATAAACCTCCATTTATTGCCCGGTTTGAGTCTTGCTCTAAAGACCCAAGATACTTGTATTAGTTCGTCAACTGTATTGACTGCTTTAGCTTCAGGAGGAAAATCAAATAAGCATCAAATTACTTGGTTTAAAAATGGGGTGTTTTTAAGCTCAGGACCAAGCAGCAGTTTAAACATTGCAGCACAAAGTGCAAGGTACAGCGCCGTCTTAAACGATGGCTGCAGCAAGGCCTCAGACACTGCCAGCATAAGGGTTTACACCAAAGCACAAGTCAGCATAAGAGTGAGCAATCCTTGTTACGGTGATACCAGTGTTTTAAAAGCAAGACTGCTCAGCAGCAACCCAATATCCAATTACAATTGGTTAATTGACAACACTAACACAAGCACCATTGATAGTGTATTGAAATTTAGGTTTAACAGTATTGGATTGCACACCATTGTTTTAAAAGCAGGCACAGGCCAATGTGTGGGCAAAGATTCCATCCGTTTTACCATCATTGAAAAACCAAAGGCAGCCTTTGATTTTACCCATTTGCCTAACACCAACACAGGCATACCTTTCCAGTTTAACGACCGCTCATTGCTAGCCAATTCATGGGCTTGGACCTTTGGAACTTACGGGCAAGTAAGCTCCAAAAACCCTAAGTTTACTTTCCCTGACTCAGGTTTTATACGCATCAAATTGCGTGTTGGAAAACAAAACCTTTGCTTTGACAGTACAGAACAAAATATTCCAATTTACGAACGGATAGAATTCTATTTTCCTGATGCAATAAGCATTGACGGCAATGGCATAAACGATGCCTTTGGTTTAAACCCAGGGCAATATCCATTTGTAAAAACCTACCGCTTAAGCATCTTCAACCGCTGGGGTGAAAAGGTATTTGACTCCGATGTTAAAGAAGAAACCTTTAGCATTTCTAGTGCACTGCAAGGTGTTTACGTTTACAAAGTATTTATCAAAGATATTTATGATGTAACCCATACGCTGGAAGGGACCTTGACGGTGTTGAAATGATTAATTAAAGCATCTTCTTCAATTCCTGCAATTTCATCAAGGCATCTATAGGGGTCATGGCATTGACTTCCAAAGCACTTAATTGTCTGTGCAGTTCTTCCAATTTGGGGTCGTTGACACCAAACATGCTTAATTGATATTGCGGAACCTTTAGCGTTTTTAAAGTCTCCCTGCCACTTATTTGGGCACGGTCTTTTTCAAGCTCTATTAATATTTCTTCAGCTCTTTGTAAAACGGTCTTTGGAACGCCCGCCATTCGGGCTACATGGATACCAAAACTATGCTCACTTCCACCTTTTACCAGCTTGCGTAAAAACAATACCTTATCTTTTGTTTCACGCACCGAAATATGGTAATTAACTATGCCCTCAATATTTTTTTCCAATTCATTCAACTCATGGTAATGGGTTGCGAATATTGTTTTTGGTTGCTCTGGATGTTTGCCTAAATACTCTGCAATAGCCCATGCCAAACTTACCCCATCGAAAGTACTGGTTCCTCTTCCAATTTCGTCTAATAGTATTAAACTGCGGTTCGAAATATTATTCAAAATTCCGGCAGTTTCTATCATCTCAACCATGAATGTACTCTCGCCACCAGAAATATTATCACTAGCCCCTACCCTTGTGTATATGCGGTCTACCAATCCAAAGGCGGCTTCATCTGCTGCAACAAAACAACCAATTTGTCCCATCAAAACTGTCAAAGCGGTTTGACGTAAAACAGCACTCTTACCACTCATATTGGGTCCTGTAAGAATCACTATCCTTTGGGTTTCTAAATCCAACTCAATGTCATTGGGTATATACGCATTGTCTACCGGCAGTTGCTTTTCAATTACTGGATGTCTGCAACCCAATAACTTCAAATTAAATCCTTCATCAATCAAAGGTCTAACATAACGGTTGTCTTGAGAAATGCGGGCAAAACTCATCAAACAATCCAAACGGGCCAATAAATGGCTGTTCAATTGAACAGGATTGATGTAATCGCCCATGTGCAACAATAGATTGCTGTATATCGTGTTTTCAATTTCTAATATGCGGCTCTCGGCACTTAATATTTTATCCTCGTATATCTTTAATTCTTGGGTAATATAACGCTCTGCATTGCTTAAAGTCTGCTTGCGAATCCACTCCTCAGGAACCTTGTCTTTATGTGTATTTGTAACCTCTAAATAATATCCAAATACATTGTTGAATGCAATTTTTAATGAAGAAATTCCCGTTGCTTCTGCTTCGCGTTTTTGTATCTCTAATAACTTCTCCTTGCCGTTCAATTGCAAATTGCGCAATTCATCCAATTCTTCATCAACGCCATCGTTGATAACACCGCCCTTATTAATCAAAATTGGCGTATCGTGTTTCAGCTCTTTGAATATCTTTTCTGCCAACTGTATACACGGATTTAATTGCTCTGCATAAATCTGCATTTCAGCACTAGGCATGTCCATGCAAATTTCTCTAATTTGCTTAACACAATCCAAAGCCCTAGCCAGTTGTAAAACTTCTCTAGGATTGGCACGCAACAAGGATATCTTTGAAATGATACGCTCTATATCCCCACATTGTGACAGCAAATTGGCAATTTTTTCTGCTGCGTCCTTGTATTGAATAAAACCTTCAACCGTATTTAACCTTGCATTTATCTGCTGCAAATCCTTCAATGGCAATACAACCCATTTTTTCATTAAACGGCTGCCCATAGGGGTTTGCGTTTTGTCCAAAATATCTGCCAGAGTTTTGCCTCCGGGATTCGATGGATATAAAACTTCTAAATTGCGAATCGTAAACTGATCAAACCATACATATTTATCCTCATCCATACGGCTAATCGCATTGATGTGTTTGATGTTGTTTTGTTGGTTGTGCTCCAAGTAATACAAAGCACTTCCGGCAGCTACAATGGCTGAACTTAAATGCCCGATACCGAATCCTTTTAATGTACTCGTACCAAAATGATTCAATAATTTCTCTTCCGCATAATCCGATTGGAAAACCCAATCTTCTAAGGCAAAATGGTAATACTTATCTGCGGTTAACTGTTTAAATAAATTGCTCTGCGGTTTGCTTATAATCACTTCCGCAGGCTTTAAACTGCTCAACAATTTATTGATGTAATCTGAGGAGCCTTCTGCCACCATAAACTCGCCCGTCGATATATCTAAAAAAGCAACGCCTGTGTGGTCTTTTCCAAAATAAACTGAGGCTAAAAAATTACTGGTGTTAATGTCTAAAACTTTGTCGTTAAAAACAACGCCAGGCGTAACCAATTCTGTAACCCCTCTTTTTACAATACCCTTGGCCATTTTTGGGTCTTCCAATTGCTCGCATATTGCAACCCTGTGTCCGGCCCTCACCAATTTAGGCAAATAGGTGTCTAAGGAATGGTGCGGAAACCCAGCCAGCTCAATTTCACTGCTGCTGCCAGCACCACGCTTGGTTAATACGATGCCCAAGACCTTCGATGCAAGCACTGCATCTTCTCCAAAGGTTTCGTAAAAGTCGCCCACACGGAACAACAAAAGTGCTCCAGGGTACTTCTGTTTGAACCCTGAATACTGTTTCATCAATGGTGTCTGATTATCTGTTATCTTTGCGGACATAAGGCTTAGTCTTGGTTTACAATTTTAGAAAAATAATTTTACAATTTACCCGAAAAAATGTACCGCAAGTTACACACACATCAACTTAACCGATTAACAATTTATCAATACCAAACCACGCCCCTAAACCCCATTTGCGTTGTGCTCGACAATGTTAGAAGCATGAACAATATTGGCAGTATTTTTAGAAGCTCTGATGGTTTTGGTGCTGAGCATGTGCATCTTTGTGGCATAAGTGCTTGTCCTCCCCACCGCGATATCCATAAAACAGCTCTTGGTGCTGAACTAAGTATGCCTTGGACCTACCACAAATCATGCTTGGAAGCTTGCATTGAACTTAAAAAACAAAACTATTTATTGGTTGCTGTTGAACAAGTTGAAAACAGCGTTTTTTTACAAGACTTTAAAGCCCATTCTGAACAAAAAATTGCACTCATTTTAGGCAATGAAACCGATGGCGTTTCACAAGAAGTTTTGGATGTATGCGACCATTGTATTGAAGTGCCTCAATTTGGAACCAAACATTCTTTCAATGTTTCTGTTTGTGCAGGCATTGTTCTTTGGGAATTGACCAAATTATAGTTGTTTTTCATCTATAAAACATTCATTTGCATTTTAATTAATGTACAAGATAATATTCATTGCACTTCAATTGCGTATATTTAACTTTTTTTATTTCACTGATTTGAGTCAACTTGCATTTGATTTTTTTAATGGCACCATTTTTGAAAATCTTAAAATAAACATGAAGTATTTCATACTCTTACTATTTGCTAACCTATTGCCCTCTTTGCAGTTTGCCCAAAACAAAGCCGTGGCCCTTGATTGGCAAAACCAAATTGATTTTGAACAAAACCGCTTCGATATTTTGGATGGTGATTTGGATGGCAAAATAGAACTAAGCAGTGAAAACCAAAGCACTATAGCCACCAAACTCTATTTAGAACGCATCGATTTGTTTCAAACCCAAATTAAATCGCTTGATGCTGTTCAATCAAAACAATACGCCAGAGGCTTGTTCGAATATCTTAAGAAGATTCAAAAACAAGACATTGTCCATTTGTCTTCTTCCCAACGCAACATCGATTTACTAGACAAATTAATTAACTTAAAAAACGACAGCAAAGAGCTTGAACTTTTAAAAACAGACATTAAAACGGGTTTAAATTTAAGCGATATCATCAACCTCAAAACCTATGCTAAAACCTATTGGTTATATGCCGCTGGCTTTTACCCTACAGACGTGTTGAATGTATTTAAAAACTTAGCTTACTCGCCTCTCGGCAATGATGTGTTACTTGCCTTAGCCCGCATCGATCCTGCAGCCATCAAACAATACTTTGGTTCCAACCACATCATCGATAGGGCGATTAAAAATTCTAAAGACAGCATTGCCATCTTATTGTACGATATCTACAAACAATTTGGCACACAATCTCGGGCCTATGCACTCATAGAATACATTTCTAAAAAACAATTGAGCATCGCTGAAGCAGATCAAATTGCAAAAGACCCCAAACGCTTTTTTTCTAAACTCATAGAGCTGAGAAAAAAACAAAATATCTTGGCCGATTACACCGTCGACAAAGAACTCGAATCGATTGGTATGGAGCGGGTAGTTGAAATAAATCTAAGACACGAAGAAACCGAAGTGTACAGATTTTCACCCATTCAAAATGACAATGCCTACGAAATTTATACGTCCATTGTCTATTGTCCTCAAGAAATATTTACCTCAACTTTCCTTGGTATGTATAGCCGTCTCATGGAAAAAAGAAAGGAAACGTCCTCTTACCTGTTCCTGAAAAAAATGAACTACAACAAGTTCAGAATCTTTCTAAAACAATGCGCAGGCTATAACAAATTAGACGATTTCTTTTCTCATATGAACGACAGCCAAGCCAACGCACTTATCCAAGCATTTGCAGGTGGCTTGTACAATTATGGTGGCGATCTGGGCCCGGCGGTTGATGTTGCTGATACCTACGGAAGTTTAGATAACGAAAAAATTAAGGCTATTTTCCTAAACACCATTGAAAAAGAATTGAAAAAATGCATTCTTGAAAGCAATGAACACGGTATAAAAATATATGGTCTATTGCTCAAACTTTGTGGCGGAAATCCTACTAGCTATAGCAATAAATTTACTTTTGATATCCCCAATTTAGACCGTGTGCGTTCTGCCGACTTATTCCCCGATAGCTTACACATTCAACAACACTTTTTCTTTGATGATGAAGACGGTGAAACCGCTTTTAACAACTGGTTAAGCTTGTACCCTGCTGCCATTTATAAAAAAGAGGACAAGGGAACCTACATCGTTTTCAAAACCATTAAAGGAAAGCGCATGGCAATTTATGCCAACAAACCCCATTCAGAAATTGAGGGTAGAAAGGCGCTTAGCGCTTACTTCGAAAGCATAAACCGTTTTCCAGATTTAATCGTTCACCGCGGTCATTCTTACTATATTGAAAACACGCTCGACAACATGAGCAACAGCAACAAAGTGGCTATTTTAGGGAGTTGTGGTGGTTATCAAAACATTAGTAAAGCAATGGAAAACGCCTTCGATGTTCAAATTATCAGCACCAAACAAGTGGGAACTATGGCCGTTAATACCGTCCTTATTCAAGAAATTACTGAAACAATTAGAGCCGGAAAAGACCTTGTATGGTTGGATGTTTGGAAGCAAATAAGCATCAAACTTAAAAACAATCCGCAGTTTAAAGATTACATCCCTCCATACAAAAATTTAGGTGCCAAATTCATTCGTGCTTACAACGAATTATAGTTTTCTCTTTTTAAATAAATACGATTTGGCATAACCTGATTCGAACTGCTTTACCAAGCTGTATATTTGGGTATCAGGTGCATTCCATTCCATATTTCCAGGATAACAATATACCCTGTACTGAGCAGTTTTTGAAAACGTGGTGTCTAATTTAAATTGTCTTTCTTTAATGTAACCAAAACGGCTATCAACAGCTGCCAATTGCAAAGGAAAGGCAAAGCCAATGCTGTCATTTCTGTAATCGCCTGAATTAACAAAATTCAACATTTGGGCATTGGCTTTTATCATATGTCTATACCCTAAATCCACTTCTGTAAACCTAGTCTTGTTTTCTAAATTAAACACACCTGTTACGTAGGCAAGCAATACGCCTAATACGACTAGCATTGGATGAAAGCGTTTGAAATACACTATGCCTTTTGCAAATAACACCACCACAAAAGGGAGCAATATTAAAAAGTATCGGTCCAATACCGCTGCTATGCCTGAAAATGCGATAAATCCAAAACAATAAATGCCCAGCAAAATAAGATCAGAATCCAATTTAAATCGGATTTTATTTTTTTGAATTAAAGATACCACCAAGGCAAGAACACAAATGCCCGATAACACCAATCTACCTTGGTCTTTAAATGCTATTTCCAAAGGATAATCCCAGGTCTTTTGAAGTATACTGCCCAAACTTGGTTTTAAATTTCCCAAATTCCCTGGATGCAAATACCATCCAAATGTTGCCTTTGTAAGCAATAAAAAGGCAAAGAAAAATCCTATAGGCAAGAGAAATAATATCGATTCTTTAAAGACCTTCCTTTTGTCTTGGTCAAACAGTAATAGGTAGACTCTATGGGTCAAAAACGCAATGGCTAAGACCAGCCCAGTTTCTTTTGTTAATAGTCCAAAAACACAAAACACAATCGCCAATACATAGTTTTTGCGCATGTAAAAAAGCAAGGCAAAAGTGGTGTTCATGGCCAAGAATACTTCCAATAAAATTTGTGTTGAAAGAGCCAAGACCATAGGCTGCATTAAAAACAACAAAAATGATGTGAGCGCTATCAAACGGTCTTTGCTCAAATGAAGGGCCAATAAATACGTGCCTAATGATAATAGGTAAGTAAACAAAAGGTTGCAGACATGCAAGCTGGCAACACTTGAACCAAAAACTTTTGCAAAAAGTGAAAACACAAGATGCATCATCAGTGGATGACCAAAACTCAATGAGGCCGGCAAAGCAGAAGGCAAGATGGAAATGCCATGGTCGTGCATATACAATACCCCACTCGCATAAGCGCCCATCTCATCCCAAAAATAGGGTAAGAAAATGTCGTTCCATTTTACCATTAGAAAAACAAGCCAAGCCAAGCCCATCAATATGTTTCGGTAGATTGCTTTCTCTACCCATCCAAACCACTTGCTTTGAATTGTATGTTCTTTTTCTACTGACATCTAAACCTTTACGTTTGGGCAAAATTAAACTAATTCGTTTTAAATTAAGTCTTGCAATAATAATCAAGTATAAGTATTTGTATTGAAACTAAACATCAAGTTTGAATTAACTTGGCGTTTCAAACCATTAAATTGAATATGGACGGTTTTGAATTCATTGCACAAGCACTCGGTGAAGGATTGATTCACCCATTCCTAAAATCAATTGGAACCCTTCTGCGTTGGCCATTTTTATTTAGAAAATACACCCTTAAAGAAATCTATAAAAAACCTTGGAACACAAGGATTGGGGGGATTGGAATTGCGGTATTAGTTTGCTTATTGTTAATTTATAAATACTATTTTTAAATATAAATATTCGAATTAATAAAAAGAATTAACTTTATGTATTGTAAATGTATTTTAAAAATAAAAAAGGTTGCTATTTTAAAAAATCTTTGTCCAAAAAAAAATAAAAATCAATGCAAATAAATTATTAATTAATACATTAACTTTGATGTTAAAAGATGAATTTAAATTTTAAATAAAAAATATATGAAATTAAATAAAAACCAAATAGCAATTGCTTGCTTTTTTAAGGTGAACACTATTTTATCAAAAACCAATATTAGTCAAGAACTTGCAGAAGTTTTTATTCAAGTTTTAGATGAAACAGATGAACTTTATTACGATTCTGATGATTATCAGCTAGTTCGTGCCAATAATTCAAACATTGAAGAATATGATCTTGAACAACAATTTGGAGCTTTAGAATTACTTACAAAGTATAGAATTCTTCTCGTTATTCTAACGTCATTTAGCAGACACTTTGGGCAAATGGAATATGACGATCAAAGAAAAGTCAATTGGTACAATTTAGGCTCTCAGAATGGCGTAGATATGGATGCCTGGAAAAAATGGCAAAGAGATAGATAATAAACAATATATTTTCTTTTTCTATGCCTCCAAATGCTCAAATCAGAGCCTTTGGCATTTTGCTGGAAAAGGGACAGGATTACCTAAAGGTGGTCCTAAAGGGGTGGCTTAACAAAGAATGAAGAATGTGCTGGCCTGCTTCGCATGCCTTCCATTTTTTATTTTGTAAAATTGCTCAAAGCAAAGGCAGAGCTTTAAGACAGGATTACCTAAAGGTGGTCCTAAGGGAATGGCTTAACAATGAAAACAAAATCAGAAGTCTGCTGCGAATGAATCTTAAAAGGACAGGATTACCTAGCGGTGGTCCTAAAGGGGTGGCTTAACAAAGAAAACAAAATCAGAAGTCTGCTGCGCATGAATGTTAAAAAGACAGGAGTACCTAACGGTGGTCCTAAGGGGGTGGCTGAACAAATAAAACAAAATCAGAAGTCTGCTGCGCATCCTTTTCTTTTTCTATGCCTCCAAATGCTCAAATCAGAGCCTTTGGCATTTTGTGGCATAAAAAAAGCCGCTAACGCGGCTGATTTTGTTTCCTTTGTTGCGGGGACAGGACTCGAACCTGCGACCTTTGGGTTATGAGCCCAACGAGCTACCACTGCTCCACCCCGCGATTTTTTGGGACTGCAAATATACAGGTTATTATTAAATTTACAAGATATTAATCTTAAGTTTATTAAATCTGGTCGAATTTGAATGCATTTTTAGGTGCTATTCTTGCTCCAATTCAGCAGCAACATTGCCCATGTGCATGTGGCTCGAAAAACTTCCAAGGCGGTCTAAAATTGGATATATGCCTTGCTTCTTTTTTAATTTGTAAGCCAATATATACAATATGGCCTCGGTGCTAATTAAAATTGTTTTCTTAATGTCTGTGTTCCAATTGATATAAGAAACAAATGAGTTGTATAAATCGCTAAAGTGATTTGAGACCAAAATATAACTTACTTTCTTGTATCCCTCTTTGCTCAATGACTTTAAATTATCTGAAATATACTCCTTAACAATTCTGCGGTCGTTTTCTTTTTGGAAATCTGCACTGCTTGGATGGGCATCCAATACGATGGCAATATTTTCTTCGCGAAACTTAAGCACCGCATAGGCATTTTTTTCTTTGTTTTGATCCAATACCTCAACCTGAAAATCCAATTGTGAAAATGCTTCTAAAACCAAGGCTGAAAAACTATTCTCTGCATCATCTTGAACATACCCATTACTTAACAAGCGGCTTAAGCGGGGCATTAAATATTCTTGGTAATTTATGAGATCCTTGCTCGCCATTGCATGGTCAATTTGCACTTGACTTCTCTCCTCGAGCTCAGCATCTTGAGGAGTCTCTGCGTTTGCAGATAGAACTGTAATTGCTTCTTTTACAAGGGCTTTTATAGGCCCAGCCTTTGGGCTCGGGATTAATTCTGCGACGTAAGACAAGGCCTCAGGTTTAAATTTGAAATTCCATAAAGCATGCTCAAGTTCCCAATAACTTACCTCTCTACCAGCTATTTCTTCAATAATGCCTTTAACTTGGTTGTATACCGATAAATAAGCCTCATAAGTTGCCTTTTGGGTTTTTTGCTCTTCCCATACATCCAACTCCTTGAACGAACTGATTAAATTTGGGTATAAAATTGGCCATTTTTTATAGTTGCTAATTTGCCAAAAATAGGACAAGAAAAAACCAACCGATCCAGGATATGGCGCATTGTGTTTGTCTTTCGATTTGGTGTAAATGGCAATTGTCATTTTTTCCAAAGTTTCTATTTTGCTTAAGGCCTCTCTTAAATTTTTAGGCTCTGTTATAAGTTCTTTTAAAGCTGCCTCTAATTTGTCTAAACTGTTCTCGTTGTATTTAATCATTTGATTAAAATACATTTGTCCCAATTTAGCTGTGAATCCCCATAAATTATTGTGTTTGTTGTAACTGTCTAATGCCGTTCTGAAATCGTTCACATCAAAATCACCTTTCATGAAATTATGAATGATAATTTTAACCACCTCGATGGCATACACGCGGCTGTCGTCAATATTATTGCCGCTCTGACCCTCGGCATCCTTTTCTGTCTTTACAGTTGAAACATGCTCGTTCCAAACCTCCAGAATTTGACTCCTTAAATGTTCTTGTGACATTGCTATTCCTTTTAACAGTTACTCGTAATCAAGATAATTAAATCCTAGCTTGCCGCTATGCAGAACAGAGAAATAAAGATTGTAATAAAATAGTTGAATTGATCTGATTTTTAGCTGTTAATCCGGGCGCAATAAATGAGCCCCCCGGCATAAGACCGGCCTTGAATTGTGATTTCATTTCTTTGTGCATTTGTGTTTGTCGTTTTGGTGACCTGCATCCCTTCGGATGGAAATTATGAAGTTTGCTTTTGTTTTATTTTTACTAAAGCATAAGCTCGCCTCACTTTTTCTTCGGTGCAAAGATGATAAAAATTTTAAGTATTATATACTAATTACCCTAATTCTTATGGTATTTTTAATCCTATACCTTTAACTTACATATAAGTAGCTGATTAATTGATTGTTAACAATTTGTGTATAATGTCAAAATGAAGGAAATTGTAGTATATAGATGGTTTTTTTAGTATTATTTACTCAAAAAATATTCTTCAAAATTTGATTTAAAATATAAATTCCTGCTATTCAGGCTGATGAATCAAACAAAATAGATCAATATTAACCTGACGTATTTTCTCTACTATTTGTTTAATATTTTGGTGGGGCATGATTCCGTGTTTAAAAATAGACAATATTGAGGCCTATAATTTGATTCATAACATAGGTTTTCTCTTAATTTTATATTAACGAAGACAAAGCACTTAAAGCATTTCGCAATATTTATTGCCATCACTTGTGCGTCGTTTTAATGCCTATAAAATTTCTTACTTTATCATTGACATTTTAAGTAAATTTGCTTTATGAAGCCAGATATAAAAACGGAAAAAGACATTGAAAACTGGCAAAATGCTTTTTATTCCAAACTACTTGCCGACCCTATAACTGCGCCTAAATTTGTACACCTTGACTTGCCAAAACATTTGCCTAGAATCGTCGAATTTTGGGCTTTTGTTTTACTTGAAAAAGAAGGTTACAAAACGAATGTATTTGAAAAACATATGTTTCTTGGTCTTGAAAAAATTCACTTTGATAAATGGCTGAAATATTTCTTTGAAACAACAAATGAATTGTTTGAAGGCCCCAATGCTGAAACAGCCAAAAATAGGGTAAAATTATTGGCCACAACATTTATGCATAAATTAAGTGGTGAATATTTCCTCTTTGATGATGTAAAGTAAAGTCATTTTGCAAAAGTTATGGCAAATAGATGTGATTGATTTGTGTTATATTTGTTCTTCATATTTATGAAGATACTTTTTACCTTTCTGTTTTTTGTTTTCTTTACGGCTTTTACATTTGGCCAAACTTCTTATTCAAATAGCAGTAAGATGGCCCTAAATCCCGACTTGAAAGACCTTACACTTATTGACGAACAAGGATTTATTCATGCCTTGGCCTATTGTTCAAGCAATTCCTGTGACTCAGAATTATTGGAAAAGGGAATAAAAATAAATGGCCATTTTGGCCCAGTAATTTCTATACAAGTAAAATTAGAGCAACTTGAATCTATCCAAAATCTTTCTTGTATTACCTATGTCGAAATTTCATCAAGAAGCAACTCTACCCATTTTAAAAATGACATAGAACGACAAACAACATCAGTAGACAAAGTGCAAAATGGATTGAGCAATGGATTGCCAATGAATTACACTGGAAAAGGCGTGGTGGTTGGTATAGTGGATGTCGGTTTTCAATGCAACAACCCTACATTTTTCACTGCAGATGGGAAAAGAAACCGTATTGTACGCTATTGGCAACAAAGCAATAAGCAAGGTCCAGCACCAAGTGGATTTAATTATGGCACTGAACTTATAGACTCAAATACCATCATTCCCGCAAACGACCTTGATGGCTCTCATGCGACCCATGTGGCAGGCATCGCCGCGGGAAGCGGGCACACCACAACAAATTTACAATATAGAGGTGTGGCACCAGAGGCAGAATTGGTTTTTGTTTCCATTAAATACAGCAACGACACTTTGGCCGGCTCTGCCCTAGGTGATTACGTTGTTGCAAACCCCACTATTTTAGATGCCTATAAATACATCTTTGACTATGCAGCATCGGTTGGAAAACCGGCAGTCATTAATTTGAGTTGGGGCATGCACACAGGCCCACACGATGGTAAAAGTTTGTTTGATATTGCGACTGAATCATTGGTTGGCAAAGGCAAGGTATTGGTTGGTGCAAATGGAAATGAAGGCGACAACAACATGCATTGGAATTATCAATTTAACCGTGATACAGCATCAACCATAATGATTGAAAACAATAGACAATGGAGACAAAGAGAAAGTGTTTATTCAGATTTTTGGGGCAGCAAAAACTCCAATTTTGCAATCCAAATTGAGTTTATTGATACCGCTAAAAAAAGCATAGCTAAAAGCCCATTCATCTATTCATCATCTGATAAGGTTTCTGTTTTTAAATTTAACACCGACAGCTCAGTGTTTTCGGTGGCATTTATTTGTCAAGCCAAAAACCCATTGAACCAAAAGCCAAACATAACCGTTATGGCCGACCATAAGAACCAAAGAAAGTACGCAATAATTGCCCATATAATTTCAGACAGCTCTTTGGTTCATGCATGGAATAGTGGCGCCACCCGAGAATGGACAAGTGGTTCGTTTACCAATAAATTAAATAAACTTGATTTTTCGAAGTCATATACCAATGGAAACACCAAGTACACAGCGGGCGAAAATGGTGGCAGCTCCAAAGCGGTCATTTCAGTTGGTGCTCTTGCCGCTAGAAGTGCCTTCAGAAATGTTAAAGGTGTTTGGGTAAACGATTCAGGATACGTGGTTCCGGTTAACATCACCCGTTTTTCGAGCAAAGGCCCAAGTGTGGATGGTCGCATAAAACCCAATATTTCAGCACCAGGTTTTTATGTGCCTTCCGCGATAAACAACAAACAATTTAGTGGCTGGATGCTCGATAAAACCTTATTAAAATCAGTGTTTAGAAATGATACACAATATTGGTCCGTTTCCAGTGGTACCTCTATGGCAGCACCTCATGTAACTGGTATTGTTGCTCTGATTTTACAAGCCAATCCTAATCTTACAGCCGCTCAAGTGAAAACCATTTTAGAAACAACTGCAACGGTTGATCAAAACACTGGCGCAGTTCCTAACAACAGTTATGGGTATGGAAAGGTTAATGCATACAATGCAGTTTTAATGGCCCTGCAATACGCAGGAATAAATGCTTTAAACAAAGGCAACAATTTGACCGTTTACCCAAACCCATTCGATTGCGAATTGAATATTGTATTGCCTGTTATTTCAAACTCTGCCAAGATTGAAATTTTTAGCTTAGATGGAAAATTAGTCAAATCCAGTCATTTAGATCCTCAACAATCCACCGACTTAACGATTCAAACCTCTGACCTAGAAAAAGGGATTTACATTTTGAAATTCACGAATGGTGGAGAAATATTCATTTTGAAATTAGTCAAAAACTAAGGTTTTAACTAATCTTGCAGATTCAATCATGAGTTCAGAAATAACCTTTTTTACCCTCTTCATAGGCTTTATAATGATCGTTTTAGCCCTTGACCTTGGCGTGTTTTCAAAATCAAATAAAGCGGTCACATTTAAAAATGCCCTTTCCTGGACAAGTGTTTGGGTGAGTTTCGCCATCATGTTCTTCTTGTTATTAAAACAATATGGGCATTTAATTCATGGCATCATGAGCCAAGATCAATTAATTGCTTTAGCCAAAAACTATCAACCCGATATGGATTTCAGCAAAGGTGATTTTGCTTCTGAAATTATCCGATACAATGACCGAATTTCTCTCGATTTCCTCACAGGTTACTTTATTGAATATTCTTTATCGGTTGATAATCTATTTGTAATATTATTAATATTTTCTTCCTTTTCAGTTCCACCAGTATACTATAAAAAAGTATTGTTTTGGGGCGTTCTAGGCGCAATTGTTTTGAGAATGTTGTTTATTTTTTCAGGCTCAATGTTAATCGCCCAATTCCATTGGATTCTATACATATTTGGTGCGTTCTTAGTGTTTTCAGGATTAAAAATACTATGGATAAAAGATGAAGATGAAAAAATGGACACAGAAAAACATCCAATGGTAAGATTAGCTTCCAAATATTTTTCTGTGCATCCAGAATATGTTAAAGGGAAATTTTTCTTCAAAGAAAATGGAAAGAGATTTATAACCCCTTTATTTTTGGTTTTGCTTGTTGTTGAATTTAGTGACTTGGTATTTGCCGTCGACAGTGTGCCAGCAATTTTCTCCATAACCAAAGACCCGTACATTGTATTCTTTTCTAATATTTTCGCAATCATGGGACTCAGAAGTTTGTTCTTCTTATTAAGCAACATCATGCACTTATTCTCCTATTTGAAATATGGTTTAGGTGTATTATTGGCATTTATAGGTGTCAAAATGCTGTTCGAACATTGGTTTGCATCCATTGGATTTAACAATCTAATTTCATTGTTTATTATTTTAGGTATACTTTCAGGCAGCATTCTTCTTAGTTTGATATTTCCAAAGAAAACCATTGATTAGTGGCCACAAATAGGCCAATCATCGATTTTGTTTGGTGCATTCACTTTTTCGATTTATTCTTGAGCAACCTTTGAAAACCAGCTTATATATTCGCCTATTTTATGAAAGCTTAGCCATGGCATTTCAGTCATTGGTGAGCAATAAATTGCGCTCCTTACTTTCCGTTTTAGGCATTACCATTGGCATATTTTCTATTGTCTTGGTATTTACGCTTGTTGATTCCTTAGAGTCTAACATTAAAAAAAGCATACAGTCGCTGGGTAAAAATGTTATTTACATTGATAAATGGCAATGGATGGGTGGCAATGGTGATTATCCTTGGTGGAAATTCATGAACCGTCCTGATGCAACTTTAAGTGAAGCAAGAGCGCTCAAAGACCAGCCTGTGGCCGCTTTGGCTGATGCCATATCATTTACCAGTTCAGCCAGCACCACAGTGAGAATAGGCGATAAATTTTTAGAAAATGTCAATATAGCTGGTCACACATTTGAATTTAGCAAGATTGAAACCCTAGAAATTACAGAAGGTCGCTTTTTAAATGAATTTGAAGACAACAATGGCCGTGCAGTTGCCATCATTGGGCACAATGTTGCATCGGGTCTTTTCGGCAAAGCAACAGGGTTGGTGGGTAAGAAAATGACCTTCTACGGCAAACAAGTTGAAATCATTGGGGTATTCAAAAACCAAGGAGACAATTTAGTCAATATTGACTTTGATGATAAAATTGTGGTCCCGATTAAGTTTCTTCAATACATAGACAACAATTTAAAAGGTTCTAATATCATTGTAAAAGCCAAAGACAAAATTGGCGTTGATGCTATTTATGAAGAGTTGCGTGGGAGCATGCGCAGCATAAGACGCTTAAAGCCGGCAGAAGACGATAATTTTACCTTAAATAAAATTTCATTCCTAAGTGATACCATTGGCGAGTTCTTTAAGATTGTTAACTTGTTTGGTTTAATCATTGGCCTATTCTCTTTATTGGTTGGAGGCTTTGGTGTTGCTAATATTATGTTTGTTTCTGTAAAGGAAAGAACCAATATCATTGGTATTCAAAAGGCTTTGGGAGCACGCAATGAATTTATCTTATTAAACTTCCTAACTGAAGCGGTTGTGCTAAGTGTACTTGGAGGCTTAATTGGCATATTAATTACCTGGGGGATCGCTGGAATTAGCAATTCGATTTTGGCCAATTCTGACAACTCGTTTAGATTAATGATGACCTGGGCAAATGTTGGAAAAGGCATTATGTTTGCTTCCATTATTGGGATTTTAGCAGGTTTAATACCAGCCTATAGGGCCAGCAAATTGGTTCCCGTGGAAGCAATTAGAAGCAAATAAAAACACCATACAATTTTCATCGTATGGTGCTCTAAAAAATATTACAATAAATATTATCCGTTTGCCTTTTTGTGGTCAGCTAAAAACTTAGCCAATCCAATATCGGTCAATGGGTGGTTTAACAAACCTAAAATTGCATCTAAAGGACATGTCACAACGTTAGCGCCATTCTCTGCAGCTTTAACAATATGCAAAGGGTTTCTAACCGATGCAGCTAAAATTTGAGTCTCATAGCCTTGTAAAGTGTAAATATGGGCAATTTGAGCAATTAAATCCATGCCGTCCCAACTAATATCATCTACGCGGCCAATAAATGGAGATAAATAGGTTGCACCTGCCTTAGCTGCTAATATTGCCTGACCAGCCGAAAACACCAAGGTGCAATTGGTTCTAATGCCATTGGCAGTAAACCAGCTGATGGCTTTGATACCATCTTTAATCATTGGCACTTTTACCACAATATTTGGATCGATGGCTGCAAGCTTTTTGCCTTCTTCTATCATTCCCTCAAAATCAGTTGAAATTACTTCCGCACTTACATCACCTTTTCCTACTATATCACAAATAGCTTTGTAATGTTTCATCACATTCTCAGTGCCTGTGATGCCTTCCTTTGCCATTAAAGACGGGTTAGTGGTTACACCATCAAGAATTCCAAGGTCTTTGGCTTCTTTTATTTGATTTAGATTCGCTGTATCGATAAAGAATTTCATATTGCAAAATTAGTTCAGACCCTTATGGATAAAGGCACAAGTTTTACACAGAAATAACCTCAGATTGGTTTTTTTTGTCTTACTTTGCCATTAAATGAACCATTTGAATTGTTTTGTGATAGAGGCGATTGCTAAACAGCTGCAAATAAAAACAAAGAATTCAGTGGTTTTAGACTGTTTTAGCAACAGCCCTGATGAGATCATTTTTATCTTAGATACAGGCAGTTTAAAATGCTTGTTCTTCCAAGCTGAAATATATTTTTCATTTGATGACACCGATAGTTCTAAAAGCAGATTGTTCAAACCTCAGTTTACAGAAATAATCGAATCGCACATCCTAAATATCCAAGCCCATCAATTTGAAAGAAGTTTTCAAATGGCCTTTGATACTGGTTTCACTCTGGTTTTTAAGTGCCATGGCAGAAAATCAAATATTTTATTGTTTGACAAATCAGATTACAGCGACATGTTTAGAAAAAATCTGGAAAATGATTCATTAATAAAGCTTGATTCATTTCAAGATAGAGCTCCCGCGTTTTTAGAAAATGGATTTGCTTTTACTATAGATAATTTAAAAAAAACTTGCCCATTTTTACCGATAGAAATTTATGAGCATTTGAATCAAAATTTCACCATGTCTCAGTTGCAAGAAAAGATAAATGAATTTCAAAATATTTATGCTTTTGATTATGACCTTGCAGGCGAACTAAGTCCAGTATACAACCGCACAACTTTGTTTGAAGATATCAGTAAATTCTCAAGACAAAGCATAAAATCTAAACGGTACTTAGGTCTAAGCTCTGAACTAAATGAAGACCTCTTAAAAAAAATCAATGAAAAGAAACTGTTTATAGAATCTAATAAAACAGCACTGAAAAACATCTCTGAAAAAAGAAGCGATGAAGAACTAGGAAATATTATTTTGGCCAACCTTCATTTAATTCCGGAGGCCAGTAAAAAAGTTCAAGTCTTAGATATCTATAACAATCAAAACATTGAAATTAAATTAGATGATCAATTGTCTGCCGTTGACAATGCTTCTAAATATTTCAAAAAAGCCAAAGGTGTCCCGCATACCATCCGTTTACTTACCCAGAAAATTGAACGGGCTGAGGGTGTTTTAAAGGAATTAGAAATTAAATATGGGCTTCTTGCTCAAAGCAAAGAATGGAAGGACTTAAAACCATTAATTAAAGTTATTTCTAAAAATGAAAATGAAGCAGAATTGCCCTACCGAAAGTTTAACGAACAAGGCTTTGAAATTTTAGTGGGTAAAAATGCGGAAAGCAACGAAAAAATTTTAAACTACTACAGCGACAAGGACGATGTTTGGTTGCATGCAAAAGATGTTAGTGGCAGCCATGTTTTGGTAAAATGCGCTAAGAACAAAAAGTTGCCTGAGTCAGTTCTATCTAGGGCAGCATCTTTGGCTGCGTATTATTCAAAAAACAGAAACCAAAGTCTTGCCACTGTTACCTACACATTAAGGAAGTATGTGAGAAAAATCAAGGGTGCCGAAAAAGGCAAAGTGAGCTTGAGCCAAGAAGAAACTTTATTGGTCAAGCCAGGTTTAAATTGATCTAATTATTTCTTTAACAATTCGCCTTTAATTCCGTCTAAGACCTTTTTCTTAGCACCTTGTAATTTCTTGTCGGCTTCCGCTTTCAACTTGTCCGCTTCGGCTTTTATTCGTTCCTCAGCCAAGCGTTTTTCTTCTGCAATTTTATCTTCTGCTAATTTCTTTTCAGCATTAATTTTATCAATACCCATTTGTTTGATTTTAGCAAAAGAATCAAGGGTTTTTTGTTTTGCAATGTTTGCCCGCCTTTTAGCTTCATCAAGTGCTGCTTGCACTTGTTTGTCTGCCTCAGCCTTCAATTGGTCTTTAACTCCATTTACCAAACTGTTCTTGGCATCATGCAAGCTTATTTTAATCTCTGGCTTTGTAAAGAATCCACCAATAAATACATCCACATCAACCATCTCACTCAACACAACATTCAAACCTTTTTGTTTTGCCTGCGCCTGCAAACTGTTCAAAGCAGTATTGGCTTCGCCAAAATCCCTTCTAGGAATCGATAACTTAGCCACGTATTGTATACTTTGATCCAATGCGGTGTAACCACTAATCTTGGCCTTTGCACCTGTCCATAAAGGTAAAACCATTGAATCTAAAGCAACTTTTCCATTAATAACCTTCAGGTTAAAATTCAAGTCTTTTAAGCTCAAATTTTTAAACTTCTCAATCTTTAATTTCTCGGCTATAATATTTAGAATGGGCAGGCCTGTAATTGCCGCTCCAGCAATACCTAGTTTAATGTCTCCAGTAACTGTTGGATATGAAACACTAAGGTCTTGGTTAAAATTATTTGCCAAATGTAACTCTGCGTTAAATAAGCCCTTGGTATATTGTGCAATAGGCATTAATTTTTTTACCATATCAAACGCATTAAAAGTTTGCACAATGTCCAGTGATTTTATTCCAAAATCAACATTGCTAAATGGGAACTTAGGATTCTTGCTATCGTAATTGCCATTCAAACTCATACTTCCTCCCAATAAATTTAAACCAAGATTTTCGAAAAACATCTGGCTTTCTCTTAAGATAATTCGTCCGCCCAAATTGCTTAATTTTAAGTTGTCATATACCATTGTATTGATATTAGCATTAAAAACAAAATCTATATTGTTGGGCACTTCAAATGCTTCTAAAGGTATACTATCGGAGGCCGTAGGCTCTTTTTTCAACTCTGTCTCCTCGCTTAAAAACCCATTCACATTCATGTAATTTGAATTCAAAGTAAAACTTCCTTTAAGCAACTCATCGCGCATCATGTAGGCAAACAAATTGTCAATTTGACCTTTGGCATCAAAATCACTCATGCCAATATTTCCTTTGCATAAATTCAATGCAATAGTTTGGGGATTAAAACCCATAGCCGCATCCAAATTGGTGCCCTGTGGTAAGTTGATTGGGTCTTTAAAGTGAAAACCCTCTGCTGCAATTGTGCCTGCCGCATAAAACTTTTCAATATCATTGGTTTGCAAACTATTTAAAAAGCCTTTAAAACTTACATCACTTTTAATTAAGCCACTTATTTCTGTGGACTTTTCAAGTGGGATAAAGCTTCTAAACTCAGCCAAATTTACATTCCCCTTTAATTCACCAGAAGCATACGGATTTGAAAGCGGATTTTTCATTATCAAGCGCGCGTGAATTGGCTCTCCGGCGATGTTAGCATCAAATCTTTTTAAATCTATTATTGTATTATCAGGATAGCCAGTTTGATTGTCGATGGATAGATTTACAAAAATATTATTCAAAGATTTTGGCAAATCAGGGTATTGGAAAAATCCATTGTCTATGTTTAATTTTAGACCAAAACCCGGCATTTTATCATCGGTCATTTTTCCCTTTAAGTACCCTCCAAAATTAAGACTACCTTTTGCTTTGGCTTGATCAAAACTTTTTGAATACACGCCCGGAACCATAGACATTATTGTTTTAAAGTCGGTCTTTTTAGATTTGAAAACAATGTCAAAATCCATATCATTCTCGTTCATGTCTACATAACCCTCGCCACCTAATTGCAATTGGTTTAACAACACATCATTGTCTTTAAAGGTGAATTTCATGGCTTTCATGTCCATGTCCAAATTCACTTTTAAATCTGCCGCAACCTTATAGATGTAGTTCATCCCGCCATAGCCAAGTGTAAATTCTTCTGCATTGGTGCTGGTCTCTAACAAAAATCTATCTGAGGTAAAATCTCCTTTTAAGCTGTGGTTAAAATGCCTCAATGAGGTATAAAAGCTTAGACTCTTGTCTTGGTAAACTAAATTTCCATTTGATATTTCAAATTGATCTAAAGCCATTTTAAAATTAGAAGCACTGGTATCAGTAGCGCCGCTATCTGCCTTTGCAATGTCATAATTTGCCTTGCCATTTTCCAATACCAAAATATTAAGCATCGGTTCAGATAAATAAATTCGGTTAATCTCAATCTTATCGCCTTTAATAACGCTCATCAAATTCATTGTAATTGAGAGCTCTGGAAAATAAGCCAAAGTATCGTTTTTGAAGGTGTCTATACCAACAATACTTAATTGCTTAATGTCTAATTGTAATTTTGGAAAACTCTTGATCAAGCTTAAACCAATATCTTCCGAAAAATTGACTTTCGCATTAATATTATTATTGGTCTGCTCTTTTATTGATTGAATGATTTTGCCTTTAAACAAAAAAGGCAATAGAAGCAAAATTACAAAAAGTAAAAGCAAGGAAATTCCGCTAATTTTCAAAAATTTTTTCATACTAATTTAGACAAACAAAAATAATGCAAAACTTTCGAATCAAGCGGCGTTAGAATTACCTCAACATCAAAAAGCCAAAATACTTTTGTATATAAGAAATAAAGTGAAGGGAAGACTTGGCTCCAAATTAATGAACAAAGGCCATCAAGATTCGCTTATTGCTTGCTTAAAAAATCTGTGTATGCGAGTTTAATGCCATCAACCAAAGCTGTTTTAGAACTCCATCCTAGATTGTTTAAATACGACGAATCCATCAATTTTTTCGGTGTCCCATCGGGTTTATTGGTGTCAAATTTCAAATTACCTTGAAACCCAACGATACTTTTTATCAAAAGTGCTAAATCTTTTATACTTAAATCTGCATTTGAACCAATATTAACAAACTTTTTGTCGTTGTAGTTTAACATTAAAAACAATGCAGCATCAGCAAGATCGTCAGCATATAAAAATTCACGCATGGGTGAACCGGTTCCCCAAATTTCAACAAAATCGGCGCCGCTTATTTTAGCTTCATGAAAGCGCCTTATTAACGCTGGCAACACATGTGAATTTTCAGGATGGTAATTGTCATTTAAGCCATACAAATTAGTGGGCATAACACTAATAAAGTTACAATGGTACTGATCCCTATAGGCCTCTACCATTTTAATTCCTGCAATTTTTGCAATGGCATAAGGTTCGTTGGTATTCTCTAACAATCCGGTAAGAAGATATTCTTCTTTTAAAGGTTGTGGAGCCAATTTAGGATAAATGCAACTGCTTCCAAAAAACATCAATTTCTTTACCCCCTTAAGATAAGACTGATGGATTATGTTGTTTTGAATACATAAATTATCATGGATAAATTCTGCTCTGTAGGTATTGTTTGCAACAATCCCCCCAACCCTGGCAGCAGCTAAAAAAACATACTCCGGTTTTTCTGTTTCAAAAAAAGCCTCTACTGCAACTTGATTGCGTAAATCTAAGTCGCTAGAAGTTCTGGTAATAATGTTTGTATATCCAGCTTTGTTAAGCGCGCGATGAACAGCACTACCAACCATTCCTCTATGGCCTGCAACATATATTTTTGCTGCTAATTCCATTATTCGAAATAACTCAAGGTTTTGAATCCACCTTCTTTAAGGTATTCATCTTTTTTCATCAAATGCAAATCACTCTGCATCATATCATTTACCAAATCACTTAAACTGTATTTTGGTATCCAACCTAATTTTTCCCTTGATTTTGTAGCATCTCCAATTAACAAATCAACTTCAGTTGGTCTGAAATATTTTGGGTCAACATTAATTACTTCTTTGCCAATTGATAAGGCAGACAGGTTTAACTTAAGTTCTTCTGCTCTTGCCATATCAATCCCTGAAATAATGCCTTTTTCGTTTATCCCCTCGCCTTCAAACGACAATTCCAAACCTAAAAACTTAAATGCTTGTCTTGCAAATTCCCTAATTTGTGTGGTAACACCTGTAGCAATAACGTAGTCTTCAGCGACTGGTTGCTGTAATATTAAATACATAGCCTCAACATAATCTTTTGCATGCCCCCAATCACGTTGACTATTCAAATTTCCTAAAAACATTTTGTCTTGCAATCCTAAAGCAATTTTTGAAGCTGCTCTTGTAATTTTACGGGTAACAAATGTTTCACCTCTAATAGGCGATTCATGGTTGAATAAAATTCCGTTACAAGCGTAAATTTTATATGCCTCACGGTAATTCACAGTAATCCAATAAGCATACATTTTAGCCACTGCATAGGGCGAACGAGGGTAAAATGGAGTGGTCTCAGATTGAGGAACCGCTTGAACCAATCCGTACAATTCTGAAGTTGATGCTTGATAGATTCTAGTCTTCTCTATTAACCCACAAATTTTAATTGCTTCCAATAAACGCAATGTGCCAATACCATCAGCATTTGCAGTGTATTCTGGTGTTTCAAAACTCACGTGAACGTGGCTTTGTGCCGCCAAATTATAAATTTCATCTGGTTGGGTTTCTTGAATAATGCGAATCAAATTCGTGCTGTCAGTTAGATCGCCGTAATGTAATTTGAAATTAGCATTAGGAACGTGAGGATCTTGGTATAAATGGTCAATTCTATCGGTATTAAAAAGAGAACTTCTTCTCTTTATGCCGTGAACCATATATCCTTTCTTCAACAAGAACTCAGCTAAATAAGCTCCGTCTTGTCCTGTAATTCCCGTAATCAGTGCTATTTTCATTAATTCTAAATTTTATTCGTTAATTTGCCAAAAAATGCAAATATAAGTAAAGTTTTGATTCAAATCCATTCAAAAATATGCAGTGAACGGTTGAAATATACATTGAATTATGTGTTCAAATGGCGCATGGGTATTGATTTTTCAATTGTTTCGGATGCAGCACAAATAGACCACTCGCAAACTGTTATTGACTATAATGTTGAATCCAACGGATTTGGAATCCATATCATTCCCGATGGCCTTTTGTTTAAAACAGGAACCGAGCATATTGTTTCTGAAAAGACTAAGTTCAATTTAAATCCGATTGAACAGTCAAAATCTCAATATTCAGATATTTTCTCAAGTATTTTTTACCATCTTTCAAGATATGAAGAATACAATGCTCCAAAGGATGAGCTCAGCCGCTTTTCATATAAATCATCTTGTCTATATTTAAACAAATGTATTGAAAGACCTTTGCTTGACGAGTGGATTGGCGATTTAAAAAATTACCTGATTCAATTTTATGATTTTCAAGCTCAAAATTATAAAATAGAATATTACACCACACAAGCGAGTATTGACATCGACTCTGTTTTCTCTTATAAAGGAAGAAATTTCGTTAGAACAATAGGCGCTTTTTCAAAGGATATTTTAAAACTTAATTTTAAAGAAGTTTTTAAACGGTTTAAGGTATTAGCAAACCTTGAAATTGACCCAAATGACAATTTCGATCTTCAGAAAGATCTACTCTTGAAAAAGCCAGCTTGGTATTTTGTTCAAGTGGGAGAATATGGGCGCTTAGACAAAAATATAAGTCCTGATAACAAAGAATTTCAAAACATACTGAAAACAATAAACAATGCCGGTCATCAAATTGGCCTGCATCCTTCTTTTGATTCGAATAGCAATGCCGCGACAATCAATACTGAAAAGAGTAAGTTAGAATCAATTATTGGCAAACAAATTAAACATTCTAGACAACACTATTTAAAGTTTGAATTGCCAAAAACCTACCAAACTTTAATTGACATTGGAATTGAACATGAATACTCAATGGGGTACTCTGAAATCGCTGGTTTCAGAGCGGCTACAGCTGTGCCATTTTATTGGTATAATTTAAATTCTGAAGAAAGCACAAAACTATTAATACATCCCTTTGTTGTTATGGATGTGGCGTATAAAAACTTTCAAAAAATGACAGTTGAAGAGACGATAACTTCGAGTGCTGTTTTAAAAGATATTTGTAGGCAACTAAACCTGCCTTTTGTTTTTGTATTTCACAACGAATCATTAAGCAATCATAGAGGTTGGGCAAACTGGGAAAAAGTTTTTTCTTTTTGGAACCATGAGTGAAATCAAATACATAAAGCATAAAAAAATAGACCCTATAAAATGGGATGCTTGTATTGAAAATTCACAAAATGGATTAATTTACCCCTATGCATTTTTCTTAAATACAATGGCTGGGAAAAAATGGGATGCCCTTGTGCTTGGAGACTATGAGGCCGTTTTCCCCTTGGTTTGGAACAGTAAATTTTTTATTAAATACCTTTACCAACCCTATTTCTGTCAACAATTAGGTCTGTTTTCAAAACAAGAAATTACCGAAAATCTAGTAACAGAGTTTATCAATAAAATTCCAAACAAATTTTTGTATTGGAATTTCCACCTCAATTACCAAAACAAATACTTCAGTCCCAGCGTTCGGTTTATAAATCGAACAAGTTTCTGCATCAATTTAAACCAAAACTATACAGAGATATACGATCAGTACAATGCAGATGCCAAAAAGAACTTGGCAAAATCAATGATACAAGGATTTTCTTACCAGAGGCACATTGAAATTAAAGCTGTTTCTGAATGCTTTTTCAATGCCTATGGACAGCATTATCCAAAGGAGGAATCTCTCAAAATAAATATTAACAAATGTGCCAGTGAGGCAATAAAACAAAACAAAGGTTTTACCCGGGCGGTTCTTGGAAATGATGGAAATTTATGGTGTGCGGGGTTCTTTTTTATGTCTAACAATAGAATACATTATGCAATGGCTGCGCCAACCGATGAAGGCAAGAAGTATGGTGCGACCCATATATTAATAGACGAAGTTCTTAAGGAGTTTTCTAATAAAAACATCATCTTTGATTTTGAAGGATCTGACATCAAATCAGTTGCCTATTTTTACTCTAAATTTGGATCTGTTACTTCCCATTATCTCCAAATCATTAAAAACAAACTGCCTTGGTGGCTAAGGTTTTTAAAAGACTAAAATAGATTTTTTTGGTTTGACTAAATCATACATAAGTCTCTTGTTGTCAACAATCTTGATAACCTTTTTAAGCCATGTTTTATATTTTTCGTAGGTTTGCATAAATGAAAATTATTTGCATAGGAAGAAACTATGGATTGCATGCCAAAGAGCTAGGGAACGAAATCCCTGACAAGCCAGTTATTTTTTGTAAACCCGATACTGCCTTGCTCAAAAATAACGGTGATTTTTATTTGCCAAGCTTTAGTAAAGACGTGCATTATGAAGCTGAAATTGTTGTAAAAATAGACAAAGCAGGAAAAAGCATTTTGCCGCAATTTGCTTCTAGGTATTACGCTCAAATTACTTTAGGAATTGACTTTACAGCGCGCGATGTTCAAAATGAGCTAAAGGCTAAAGGCTTGCCATGGGAACTTGCAAAAGCCTTTGATTATTCTGCAGTGATTGGAAATTTCATCCCCCTCAAACAACCCATTCAAGATATTCATTTTCATTTGTTGAAGAATGAAGTGACCGTTCAAAATGGCCATACAGCTGATATGCTTTTTAATGTTGATCAAATCATCAGTTTTGTTTCTGAGTATTTTACATTGAAAACTGGAGATTTAATTTTTACTGGAACCCCTGCAGGTGTTGGTCCTGTCTCGATAGGTGATAATTTAAAAGGATATATTGAAAAAGAAAAAATATTTGACTTTTTAATCAAGTGAGAAAGAAATTATTCTATATAATTCTCACGGTCATAATTGCTGTAAATTCAACTTTTGCAAGCGGTAAAAAACCGTTTCCTAAAAATGATTTCGGACTACCCTTTGCTGGCAGCAATGAAATTATCGGCACTTATTGTGAATTAAGACCAAACCATTTTCATGGTGGCTTAGATATTCGGACTGGCGGTGTTATAGGCAGACCGGTGCTTTCTGTAGGTGATGGTTATGTTTCACGCATCAATATCTCTACCATCGGATATGGTAAAGCAATTTATATAACCCACCCCAATGGGTATACCAGCGTATACGCGCATTTGAGCGAGTTTCCTGCCTCCATTCAATGGTTTATTACAAAAAGCCAATACCAAAACCAACAATACGAAATAGAAATTTTTCCTGAGGCCGATCTTATAAAAGTTAAACGCGGAGAAACCATTGCTTACAGCGGAAATTCTGGCGCATCCCAGGGTCCACATCTGCATTTTGAAATTCGCGAAACCAAGTCTGAGGCTCCAGTAAATCCGCTGCTTTTTGGTGTTACTATGCAAGACCATATTGCGCCTTCTATTTTTGATGTTTTCTTGTACAAAAGGGATTCGTTAGAGAAAGTATACAATGGCCATTTCCCTTCTATCAGCTTGCCTACTTCTAGTGTTCAAATTATAAAAAAAGGCAAAAAGAAGAAGAAAATTTTTGTCCCAATTGGCAAACATTCCATTGCTTTTGGCTCCTACGCATTTGGAGCTACCATGCGCGATTATGCAACATCTATGAGCGATAACAATGGCGTTAATTATGTTCAACTGTATTTAAACGACCAACTTATTTATGACTGTAAATTAGAAGAATTTATGTTCTCTCAAATGCGTATGCACAACAACTACATCGACTTCAAACGCATGAAACAATCGGGCACCAAAATGCACAAACTGTTTAAAGACAATGGCAGCACCTTAGAATTTTGGAATGAATCACCAACAGATGGTTGGTTTACAATCGATGATACCATTGCCTATCATTTTAGAATAGTTGCCAAAGATGTTTATGGCCATAGCACTGAGAAAAAGATAACTTTGTACGGCTCTCCAAATGGCAGAAATGTGATATCCTATATCCAGCACAACAAATCTGCTTGCCTTTGTTATGCCAATAAAGACAATTTAATTTCCGTAAATCAAGACTTCAAAATTGGCGTACCTAAAAACGCTCTTTACAGCGATTATCAGCTTGGATATCAAAAAAATTATGGCATCAATTATACCATTGGAAATACTTTGGTGCCATTAGACAAAAAGATTGATTTACACTTCAGATTAAGCAATGAATTTGTTAAGTATGCCAACAAATTTACAGTATTCAGTGCCGATGGAAGATCCTATGGAACAGAATTAAAAAATCAAAATTGGGCTGTTGCATCGGTCAAAGAATTCGGAACTTACCACATTGTTCTTGATACCATAAAACCCAATATCACACCTGTTGCAATTAACAAAAATGGGTATTTCTCTTTTCAGGTTTCTGATGGCACTTCGGGCATCAAAGACTTCGATTTTTACATCAATGGGCAATGGGTTTTATTGGAATATGACATTGGCTTCATCCATGGCCGCATACCCAATCAATTAATCAGTGGAAAACATTCCATTGAATTGATTGTTAGAGATAACAGATTAAACGAGAAAAAATTTACTAAAATAATAACTGTCCCATGAGTACAATAGAAATTGGCAAAAAAGCACCTGCATTTAGCGGCAATGATCAAAATGGTGTAAAAAGAACATTAAAAGAATTTGCTGGCAAAAAATTGGTTCTTTATTTCTATCCTAAAGACGATACCCCAGGCTGTACAGCTGAAGCCTGTGACTTAAGAGACAATTACAATAAGTTTATAGCCGCTGGATATGCCGTTGTTGGCGTAAGTCCTGATGAAGAAAAGAAACATCAAAAATTCATCGCCAAATATGAACTGCCATTTGATTTATTGGCCGATACCGACCATTCAATTGCCGAAGCATTTGGCGTTTGGGTTGAAAAAAGCATGTATGGAAGACAGTATATGGGCATCGCTAGAACAACTTTTGTAATAGACGAAAAAGGCAACATCCAAGACATTATTGCAAAGGTGAATACCAAAGACCACAGCAGTCAGATTCTTTAATAAATTTTTTTAAGTTTTAGCGTTTCGAATTTATCACAACTCTTTACGCAACCTAGCCACAGGAATATTCAATTGCTCTCTGTACTTCGCTACCGTGCGTCTTGCAATGTTATAACCTTTTGCTTTTAATAAATCCATAAGCGCCTCATCAGTTAAAGGCTTTTTCTTTGCTTCGCCATCAATGGCATCACTCAGAATTTTCTTCACTTCTCTGTTGCTAACTTCCTCACCACTTTCATTTAATATGCCTTCGCTAAAGAAATATTTTAAGGGGTAAATTCCAAAATCAGTTTGAACATATTTGCTGTTTGCCACCCTTGAAATGGTTGAAATATCCATTTGGATTTTATCTGCAATATCCTTCAAAATCATAGGTCTTAGAGACATCTCATCGCCATATAAGAAAAAATCTCTTTGGGCTTGAACGATTGCCGTCATGGTTAATTGCAAGGTCTGTTGCCTTTGCTTTACGCTGTCTATAAACCATTTGGCGCCATCCAACTTTTGTTTGATATATTGAACAGCATCCTTCAAATGTTTATCCTTGCCAGCATCTTTATCATAGGCTTGAAGTGTTTCACTGTAGGAGTGGCTCAACTTGAGCTCAGGTGCGTTTCTTGAATTTAAAATGACACGCAATACACTGTCTTCATTGATAACCGTGAAATCAGGAATAATATACTGTGAAACGGATTGTGATTGCGATTGTCCTGGCTTTGGATTTAGCTTAGTTATTTCAGTCAATGCACCTTTTAAATCATCATCATTGATTTTAAGGGCACTTTTAATTTTATCATAGTGCTTTTTAACAAAAGCCTCCATATAATCAGCAATGATTTTCTCTGCTAAATCTAGCGCTTTATTACCGCCATAATCCTTTTTATACAACTGAAGCAACAAACACTCTTGTAAATTTCTTGCACCAATTCCAGCCGGGTCAAAATTTTGAATTTTAATGAGTATCCGCTCCAATTGGTCTTCTGTGGTGCTAATGTTTTCTGTAAAGGCCAAATCATTGACTATTGCGGCCAATTCTCTTCTTAAATAACCATCTTCCTCAATGTTCCCAACTATGTGCATGGCCAATTGAAGGTCAATGCCCTCTTCAAAATTTGCATGAACTTGATCAACTAAAAAATCATAAAAACTTTGCTGATAGGCAATGGGCATTTCTTTTTGCTCTTCATCACCATAATCATCGGTCATTTTAAAACTGGCACTGCTGTCATCCCCACTTAAAAACTCCGAAACATTAAAGTCATCGTTGTCAAATGCATCACCAGTATTGAAATCATCATTTAAAGAATCTTCATTGCTAAACTCATCTTTCTTGGTGTCAGAGCCCGTAAAAGTTGTTGGGTCCATTTCGTCCTCTCCTGTCTCTAGCGCTGGATTATCCAACAATTCTTGCTCCACCCTTTCTTCAAAATCAGCTGTTGTCATTTGCAACAGTTTGATGAATTGGATCTGCTGTGGAGACAATTTCTGGAGGAGCTTTTGACTTAGGGATTGTTTGAGCATTGGGAAATTTTCTCTTTAATACTGAATTTATGTGCAAAGTAAACTAATTTTGCAGTTTATTAAAAAGAAAACATTTAAAAATGTATATCAAAGAAATACCTCAGTTTGAAGGAAAAGAAGTTGTATTAAAAGGATGGGTTGCTAACCGACGCGACAGCAAAGGTTTGGTTTTTATAAACCTCCGCGATGGAAGTGGATTGTGTCAATGTATTGCTGATGCAAATAAAATATCAGTTGAAGAATTTGAAAATGCCGGCAAACTAAGCCTTGAAAGCTCTGCCGAAATTCATGGTATCGTGGTAAAAGATGAACGTCAGATTGGTGGTTTCGAGGTTCAAGTAACAAAATTAATTGTCATTCAAATTGCAGAAGAATATCCAATTGCTAAAAAAGAGCATGGTATTGAGTTCTTAATGGACAAACGCCATCTTTGGTTGAGAAGCCAACGCCAATGGGCCATACTTAGAATTAGAAATACCATTATTTACAGCATACACCAATTTTTCCAGAAAGAAGGTTTTGTTCAAATGGATGCGCCTATTTTTACCGGCAATGCCTGTGAAGGCACCAGCAACCTATTTGAAACAGATTTTTATGGAGATCCTGCATACTTAAGCCAAAGTGGCCAATTATACGGTGAAGCCATGGCTATGGCATTTGGTAAAATCTATACTTTCGGCCCAACTTTTAGGGCTGAAAAAAGTAAAACCCGCAGACACTTATCTGAATTCTGGATGATTGAACCTGAAGTTGCTTTTATGGATATTCATGAAAACATGGACCTTATTGAAAACTTCCTGCAATATGTTATCAGAGCCGTTCTAGACAATTGTCAAAACGAACTGAAATTAATCGATAGAGATACCAGCATCCTTGAATCAAGTTTAAAGAAATTCCCGCGTTTAAGCTACGACGAAGCAGTTGCAATTATCAAAGGCGAAAAAGATGTCAATGGACAAAACAGCATTAAATCGCTTGAAGATGAATTGGCAAAAGTTGAAGCCGAAATTGCTGCTGCCATTGCTGAAATTGCAGATAGAGAAGCAAAATTGGCTGTTCCTGGTATGAAGAAAGGGGAGATCAATTTTAACCAAAACAAAATTGCTACCCTTAAAAATGATTTGAAGGATCTAGAAGAACAACAACGCAACATTCCACAATGGATACAAAGTGCTAAAAACTTTGAGTATGGCAACGACTTAGGTGGTAGCGACGAAACTGTAATCACCCGTTTGTTCGACGTGCCTGTTATGGTTTACGATTGGCCACATGAAGTGAAGGCATTCTACCTAAAACGCAACCCGAACGATCAAAGATTTGCAAGAGGTGTGGATGTTTTAGCGCCAGAAGGTTATGGAGAAATTGTTGGTGGTGGCGAACGTGAAACAGACGAGCAAAAATTACGCGATAAAATCATTGAGCACGATTTGCCAATGGCTGAATTTGAATGGTATTTGGACTTGAGAAAATACGGAAGCGTTCCACATGCTGGTTTTGGATTAGGCCTTGAACGCTTGGTTACTTGGTTGTGCAAACTAAAACATGTGCGCGAAAGTATTCCTTTCCCAAGAATGTACGGAAGATTATTGCCTTAGGCTATAATTACTCCCCTGTAATTGAACTACATAAAGTTAAATTTTCCTAAAAATAAGGATAATTTAACTTCGCCCTATATCTTTTATACCACCATATACAACAAGCTTTAGAGCAAAATAATAAATTACGCTTAGGCTTTAAAATGCCAATGTATTTTAATATTTTTGCGTCGCATGAAAAATTTCCGACTACAATTAGTGCTGCTAGGTATGCTAATATGCCTGAGCAGTCCAGTTTCATTTTCTCAGACAACAATTAAAAAAAGCGATGGCAAAGCAGCTATACAACCTGCTGCTATTACTCAGAAATACAGTCTATATTTTGATATTGGTAAGGATAAAATCAAACCTGAAGGCTTCATAGCGCTCGACTCTTTGGTTTCCTTGCTACAAACCAATCCGAATGTAAGACGCATTCAAGTAAACGGCTACGCTGACACGACTGGCGGTGCTGAAGCCAATTTGGAACTTTCAAACCGACGCACCGATACCGTGTCTAATTACATCACCGGTAAAGGTCTGATGAAATTTAAAGTAAAATTCGCCTCTGCCTTTTTTGGTGAAATGTCCTCAGGTAAAGAAGCAGACTTAAGTGAAATGCGTCGGGTAGATGTTGTGATTTATATGGCCCGTCCTGACAGAGATACCATCATTAAATCGGGTTGTGCCTCGGTGAAAATTAAAGCCAATACTTTTGAAAATTACAACAACGATGAATTGGTGTTTAACATGATCTATGTAGACAATGCGGATGACATGAAGAAATACAATTTGAGCAACCTTGACAACGAAGGCAATAAACTTTTAAGTGCCGGGATGTTCAAAGTTACTGCCACTTTTAAAGGCAAACCAGTTAAAGGAATTTTACCAGTTGAAGTGGAGTTGCCAATGGCTAATCGCGCCACTGATTACAACCTTTATACAGGTATCGAAGAGAAAAACAAACCTGTTACCTGGAAACTTACGGATAAAACAATAGCTAACAATAGAAGCACTTTTTCTGCAGGTGAGCAGTCTTGCTTTACAAGTTCTATCAGCAACGTGAACTTAAACATTTGGCACAATGCCGACAAAAAATTTAGCTGTGGATACTGCAACGCCGATCCATTCGGAGGCCTTGAAACCCCAGATAAATCAAATAATTTAGCCCGCTTTGGCCAAGACAAATCAATTGTTATTTTAAACGAATCATGTTTTAAAAAGATGGACGCAAGCAGCACCTACATGCAAGTAGTTGATGGTTTATACCCAAATGAATTCTTAAACTTCTGCAACAGCTTCCTTTTACCTGGCGTGGGCAATGTGCCTCAAATTCCGAAATTTGACCGTGAAATCGTCAAGTTTATTGACTTTAATGTTTCTCAAAAGAATGATACCGCTGACATGATTATGGTTAAAAAAACCAAAGTATTAATCATGATCCCTAAAAGCAAATTTCCTGCCCACGAAGGCAAACAATACGCCATACTTCCTGCTGAAACTAAAAAAGACAATTTCGTCGATTGGACGACTAAAATTGTTCTAAACGATGCTTGTCAAGGTTTGGCTAACTGTGACTACTGGATTTTTGAAGCACCATTTTCTGGCTTCTATTCTTTACTAGAACTAAGCCCACTTGAAAAAGGAAGTTCTAAATCTAAAAGCACTGAATCGGATAATGGAGAAATCGCTGGTTCTAATAACTGTGTGAAAATTAAAAGCAAAAAATTTAACAATGTGTTGGTGATTTATGGTGTCAAAGAAGAAGACAAAACCACCACTGCTTCATTTATCAAAAACAAAGGCAAACACAGTTTTAACCAATCTTTTATCAGTAAAAAAGAAAAGAAAGCATGCGCAGACCATGTTTTCATGGCCTATGTAGTTGTTAACGGAAAACGTTATGCTTGGATTGGAAAAGGCAGTGAGTTGAAAACGAATTTCTTCACCGGCAATTGGAAAACACCTAAATTGGTTTATGTTCCTGATGAGCAGTGGGAAGAGTTTGTTAAAAAAGCCTGCGAATAATTTTAAAAAACAATATTTAAAAAACCTTCCAGCTCGGAGGGTTTTTTTGTTTAAGAGATTACCCCGCTACCCATTAATTCATCTGCCAGATACCAAGCGGCAAACTGACCGGCTGCTATAGCTTTGGTGGGATTCTCAAACAAAATATAAATGCCTTCTTCTCTTTGATACAAACGACCATTAGCCAAAGCTTGTCTGTAGCGAATTCTCAAAAGAAAGTCCTTCTCAGTACCTATCTTTAATTTTAAATCTTCTCTTATCCAATGTGCATCTGCTTGGGGAACAAACAAACCATTGCGCAATAAGCCAGGGTGCTGATCGCCCATGCCAACATAAATGGTATTGGTAATGGTATCTGTGGCAATAACAAACATACCTTCGGCTTTACCGCCTACATTCAAACCTTTTCGCTGACCGATGGTAAAATAATGTGCACCACTATGCTCTCCTACTTTTTTTCCATCTGTTTCTTGGTATTTAATGGCGCGGGTAAATGCATGCAAGTCTTCTTCAACACTCGAATACCTTGGTGCCTCAATATTGCTATACAAACTTGAATCGGCTGCAATCTCTATGATGTTGCCCTTTTTGGGTTTTAATTGTTGCTGTAAAAATTCAGGTAAACGAACTTTTCCTATAAAGCAAAGTCCTTGCGAATCTTTTTTAGTGGCAGTAGCCAATCCCATTTTTGCCGCTATCTCTCTTACCTCTGGTTTGGTTAAATGGCCAATTGGAAATAAGGCTTTTGCCAATTGCTTTTGGGTTACTTGACACAAAAAATAACTTTGGTCTTTATTTCCATCTATACCTGCCAACAAACGGTATACTTTACCCTCTGCTGTATCAATTTCTTCTTTTCTACAATAATGTCCTGTGGCTACATAGTCTGCTCCCAGTTGCACCGCTGCATTTAAAAATACATCAAACTTTATTTCACGGTTGCACAATACATCTGGATTAGGTGTTCTACCAGCTTCGTACTCAGCAAACATATAATCGACTATACGCTTTTTATATTCTTCGCTTAAGTCAATCGTTTGAAAAGGAATGCCCAAACTTTCAGCCACCATTATGGCATCGTTGCTGTCGTCAATCCAAGGGCATTCATCGCTAATGGTAACAGATGTATCATGCCAGTTTTTCATAAACATACCAATAACTTCATGTCCTTGCTCTTGCAAGAGATATGCTGCTACTGATGAATCTACTCCACCGCTTAAACCTACTACAACCTTAGCCATGTTTGAAGCCGCAAAGATACAAATTTAAAATTGTCTGCTCTTCATCTATTCCAATCCTAACATAAGTGGAATCTATAGAATTTTTCAATTCTATATCCATTGCATTGCGTACAATTTACTAAATTTGCGCCATGCTATCATTCAATCCTTCAGAATTAACAACTCCAAAATTACACCAACTTTTATTGGGAAGTGTAGGGCCACGACCGATTTGTTTTGCAAGTACTGTCGATAAAGATGGCAACCGAAACCTAGCACCTTTTAGCTTCTTTAATGTGTTTAGTGCAAACCCTCCAATTTTAGTTTTTTCTCCAGCAAGAAGTGGAAGAACAGGTGAAAGTAAAGACACCTATAAAAATGTTAAAGAAGTGGCGGAAGTGGTCATCAACGTAGTAACCTACAACATGGTGCAGCAAATGTCATTGGCAAGTTCTCCTTTTCCAAAAGGTGTAGACGAATTTGTTAAAACCGGCTTTACGCCAATTGAATCTGAGTTGGTTAAACCAGCACGTGTTAAAGAAAGTCCAGTGCAACTCGAATGCGTAGTAGAAAACATTATTGAATTAGGTCAAGAAGGTGGAGCAGGTAACCTAATTATTTGTAAGGTTGTAAAAATGCACATCCAAGAGGATGCCTTAAACGAACAAGGTCAAATAGATCAAACCAAAATAGACTTGGTGGCCCGTATGGGTGGCGATTGGTATTGCAGAGCCAATGGTGAGGCATTATTTGAATTGGTAAAACCACTTACTATCTGCGGTATTGGTGTTGATGCCCTTCCTGAACATATCCGCCTAAGCCATATACTTACAGGAAATGATTTGGGCAAACTTGGAAATGTTGAAGAAGCTCCGAGCCATGAGACCTCAACAGAAATCAAAACCAAGTATGCCGGTCAAGATTCGATTCTAGTTGCAAAAGAATTGCTCAACAAAGAACTTGCAAAAGAAGCTTTGGCTTTGTTGTGGTAGATTTTTCAGATTCTTCTAATTTTTTAAATAAAAATTAAAGCTATTTCAAAAAACATTAACTGTATAAGCGAAACTTATACGAAATTTCATTTCTTATCCGTAGTTTTGTAGAATAATTCTAAATAAGAAATAAAATGAGTGATTTTGTAACCATATATGCCGAAGCTACCCCTAATCCGGATAGTATGAAATTTGTTGTGAGTAAAATGATTTTACCCAACGACAGCGTCGATTATAGAACCCGCGAAAAAGCCGAAGGCAACTCTCCGCTTGCTGTTGAAATTTTTGATACTTTCAAATTTGCAAATGGTGTGTTCATCATGAATAATTTTATTTCTATCACCAAATTGCCAGATGAACAATGGGTAGAGCATATTCCTGTAATCCGCGAATTCATTAAGAATTACATCGAAAACGACAAAGAAATTATTTCTAGCAACAAGAATCTTACACCTGAAGAAGAAGGTGAAATAGAAATAAAAATCAAACGTCTATTGGATGACCATGTAAAACCAGCAGTTGAAATGGATGGTGGTGCAATCAGCTTCAAATCATTTAAAGATGGCGTAGTTACAGTGGTTATGAAGGGAAGCTGTAGTGGTTGTCCTTCTTCTACTTTTACCCTGAAAGCTGGAATAGAAAACCTACTTAAACGCATGGTTCCACAAGTAGAAACTGTTGAAGCTGAGGCTGAATAGTCATTTTAAGTACTTTTATCTGCTTATTTATTTGATAAATAAATTTTTAGTTTGGAATTGCCATTGGCATGCTTTTTGAGTGTTATTGCACAATTACATACACAAATATGCAAAAATCAAATTTACTATTTGCCTTAATTTTAGGTTTATCAATTACTTTCATTGCTTGTTCTAAAGAAGACAAAAGCAATACAGACACAACTGTTACTTTGCCGGCCGGTGTTCAAGATACTGTAACGTCTTTTATGGTATTCTTCACCAATACAATCGATTCATCTGCCGAGGTTGCAAGTTATGACGATCCAGATGGTCTAGGTCCAAAGTCACCAAATATTGGAGGTGTTACTCTGAACAAAAACGCTTCTTATAAAATTACCTTCTTTATAGAAGATGCCACCAATCCCTCAAAAATTACCTACCTGCACACCAAAATAAAAAACAATGGCAAGGAATATAAAATTTGCACCAGCAATCCTTTGGGCATCAATGTAACAGCAAAAGATTCAGATGGAACATTCCCTATCGGATTGGTAAACGATTTGCTCACCAGCAGCACACTAGGTAGCGACAATATGAATTTTACGGTTAAATACCAAAAAAGTGTAAAGAACGGTCAATGCTCGCCTGGAGTTGTATATTTCAGTTGCAACATTCCAATTAGCGTTCAATAATATTCATTTCCAATTTTCTAATTTATAATTCAGCACGTTTGATTTGCTGATATTTGTTTAGTTTTGCACTATGTTTGAAAATAGTGCTAGAACTGAATTAAGTGAACTTGGAGAATTTGCGCTGATAGACCATCTATCAAAAAACGTCAAAATCTTTAATTCCAATACCGTTAAAGGCATTGGAGATGATGCTGCAGTTATAGACAATGGACAGACCTACAATCTACTCAGCACAGACATGATGGTAGAGGGTGCACATTTCGATTTAACCTATACACCACTCAAACATCTAGGCTACAAAGCAGTTGTTAGCAACATTAGCGACATTGCTGCAATGAACGGAAAAGCCACCCATATTGTGGTAAGTTTGGCTATGAGCAACCGTTTCTCTCTTGAAGCAATTGAAGATTTATATGTCGGAATTTTAGCAGCTTGTAACTTGTATAAGGTTGATTTAATTGGTGGAGACACCGCCTCTAGTTCCAAGGGTTTAATTATTAATATTGCATGCTATGGGGAGGTTGCAAAAGAAAAAGTAACCTACCGTTCAGGTTGTAAAGAAGGCGACTTATTGGTGGTAACCGGCGACTTAGGTTCAGCATATTTAGGTTTGCATATCTTAGAAAGAGAAAAACGTATTTTCCTTGAAAAACCTGATTTTAGACCTGATTTAGAGGGCAACGACTACATCATTCAACGCCAATTAAAACCGGAAGCCAGAGTTGATATAGTTGACATTTTAAATGGATTAAACATCGTTCCAAGTTCTATGATAGACATTAGCGATGGCTTATCAAGCGAAATTCAACATTTAGCCAAACAAAGCAATGTAGGGTTTACCATTTATGAAGACAAATTGCCAATAGATCCAATTGCTTACCAAAGAGCCATTGATTTAGGTATAGATCCAACCGTTGCAGCCCTAAATGGCGGTGAAGATTACGAATTGTTATTTACAGTTTCACAAGAGCACTACGAAGTGCTTAAAAAAGAACTGGATTTAAGCATTATCGGTCATGCGGTAGCCGAACATGAAGGCTTGCATTTGATTAGCAAATCGAACAACAAACATAAATTAACCGCTCAAGGTTGGAATAACTTTTCATAAAATCTGAGCCCATTTAAACCCAATACAATAACCATGTCGGTAACACCAAATAGACCAGCAAAACGCGTAACAGTCCATACTCTAGTAGAGATGAAACAAAGAAGTGAAAAAATAAGCATGCTTACTGCTTATGATTTTTCTCTTGCAAAAATAATTGATGATGCAGGCATAGATGTCATTCTAGTTGGCGACAGCGCCAGCAATGTGATGGCTGGTCACGAGACAACCCTTCCAATTACATTAGACCAAATGATTTACCATGCTTCTTCTGTAATTAGAGCAGTAAAAAGAGCACTGGTGGTGGTTGATCTTCCATTTGGTTCATACCAAGGCAATAGCAAAGAAGCTTTAAATAGCAGCATCCGTATAATGAAAGAAAGCGGTGCGCATGCCATCAAATTAGAGGGCGGTGAAGAAGTATGCGAATCTGTAAAAAGAATCATTAGCGCTGGTGTGCCTGTAATGGGACATTTGGGTTTAACGCCTCAAAGCATCTATAAATTTGGAACCTATGCGGTTCGTGCAGTTGAAAAAGATGAAGCTGATAAATTAATTAAAGATGCGCAGTTGCTTCAAGAAGCGGGATGTTTTGCTTTGGTTCTTGAAAAAATTCCGGCTGAATTGGCAGTAAAAGTAGCTTCAATGCTAACTATTCCAGTAATCGGAATAGGCGCTGGTGCTGGTGTTGATGGACAAGTTTTGGTGCTCCACGATATGCTTGGAATCAACAAAGACTTTTCACCACGTTTTATGCGTAGATACTTAAATCTATATGAAAATATAAAAACAAGTGTTGAATCGTATATCACAGATGTGAAAGCAAGTGAATTTCCGAACGAAAACGAACAATACTAAGTTTATTTTTCGACGGCTTTATTTGCTTGAATTCAACAATTGAAATAATTATTCAAACCCGCTAAAATTCTATTGTTTTAATTACTTTTGTGCGGTGAAATTTGAACCCAAAACCATCATTACCCTCCTATTCCTTGGTTTTGTATGGGGCAGCGCTTTTATGCTAATGAAGAAAGGACTTGTTTCCTTTGAACCTATGCAATTGGCTTCCTTAAGATTGGTATTTGCGGGAAGTGTAGCAGCCTTTTTCTTCGTAAAATCGTATAAGAAATTAAGTTCTAAAGATTGGTTGTATCTCTCTATCTCTGGTACAATTGGCAACTTTATTCCAGCTTATTTATTTGCTAGCGCTGGAGCAGATATTCCCAGTTCCTTATCTGGTGCTTTAAACGCAATGACACCATTTTTTGCCCTAATTTTCGGTGTCATTTTGTTTTCACAACTTTTTAAAGTCAAACAAGTTCTTGGTATATTAATTGGCTTGCTTGGTGCTCTGATTTTAATTTTATCCAAAAGCAGTGCTGGCATTAGTTTTCAAACCAGTTATATTTTACCCTGTTCTAAAGTAATCTTGGCTGCCCTTTTATATGGCATTAATGTCAATATAATTAAATCAAAACTGAACCACTTATCGCCGATAGTTAATAGCATGGTTCCTCTTACATTAATTGCCATTCCTGCGATGTGTATTGGTATTTACCATGGGGCGTTTCAAGCTGCCATGCAAGCATCGGCTTTACCTGCCTTGGGTTTTATATTAATTCTTGGTGTTATTGGTTCTGCTGTTTCGCTAATCGTTTTCAATCAACTTGTTCAGAAAACCACTGCCCTATTTGCAGCCTCTGTAACCTATCTAATTCCAGTGTTTGCTTATATGTGGGGAATAATTGATGGAGAACCAATAGGTGTGTTTCAACTTGGGGGAATGATGCTCATCTTAGGGGGTATCACATTGACAAAAAAATGAACCTGCCGCAAGAATTTATTGAACGAATGATTGGCCAGCTTGGTCAAGAAGAATTTAATTCATTTGAAAAGGCATTAGCGCTTGAATCTCCCGTTTCTATTCGTATCAATACCAAAAAATTTAACCCTTTACTACATTTCGAGAAAGTGGCTTGGTGTGAAACTGGATACTATCTAAACCAAAGGCCAAATTTCGCCTCAGATCCACTTTGGCATGCTGGGGCATATTATGTTCAAGAAGCCAGCAGTATGATGCTTGAGAAGGCCTTTTTGAAAGCGAAAGAACTAAACCCAGAGCCATTAAAAATCCTTGACCTATGCGCTGCTCCTGGCGGTAAATCAACCCACATTGCTTCACTATGTGACCATAAAGATGTATTGGTTTGTAATGAGGTAATTAAATCGAGGGTTCCGGTTTTAGCCGAAAACATAAGAAAGCAAGGTTTTTCAAATGTTATTATCACGAATGCAGACAGTGGTGATTTTGAAAAGCTAGGCGGTGTATTTGACCTCATTGTTGTTGATGCGCCATGCAGCGGCGAAGGCTTATTTAGAAAAGATCCTCAGTCAATTAATGAATGGAGTATTGACAATATTCAAACATGCGAACTTAGACAAAAGAGAATTTTAGATTCAATAAGCAAATGCTTAAAACCAAATGGAATCGTTATATACAGCACGTGTACCTATAATCCTGGAGAAAACAACAAACAAATTGAGTCATTGATTGAGCTGGGATTTGAACCCGTTAATTTTGAGGTTAACGGAAATGCAAGTCATACTTTTCAATGCCTGCCACACCTAAGCAAGGGTGAAGGGTTTTTTATCTCCATGCTGCAAAATAAATCTCTCGAAAATCCTGTAAAAACCAATAAATCGTCCAACTTGCTTAAAACTTTAAAGAAGCAAGACGAATGGATGCAAGGAATACCCGATGAAATTGAAATTTATGGATTTGAAAACAAAGTACTAGGAGGATTTCCTAATACGTTCGACTTTTTCAATGAAAGCCTTTCAGGAATTTACTGCTTTTCGATAGGTACTGAAATTGGCGAACTGAAGGAAAAAAGATTCGCCCCCAGTGAGTACTTGCCTTTTGCTCAATTCTTAATCAAAGATGAATTTCCAAGGGTAGAACTCGATCAAAGTAACGCTTTGAAATATTTAGCCAAAAATCCTGTGATGCACCAAAGCAAGGAAAGGGGTTATGTACTTCTTACATTTAAATCAATACCAATTGGTTTTGGAAAATTTGCAGGAAACAGAATCAATAATTTATTTCCAGCTGAATGGAAATTGCGCATTATGCCTTCAGAAGATAAATGGTTTTCTTTTTCAAATTAATACACTTTTCTAATATTGTTCATATTAACACAATGGTGTTCTTGAAACATACCTGGCAATTTCAATATATTTGCTAAAAATGTTTATGAAACAACACATAATTATTGCCCTCTTTTTCTTCACAAGCCTGCTCAATGCACAGAATAAAATTTCAATATTAAATTTCCTTCAAGCTGGAGCAGTTCCACAAACCATTAATGAAAGAGGAAAGAATTTAAATGCCTCCGGCCTAAGCTTTAACTATATTCATTTTAAAAAATCGAGCTTCTTTAGGATGGATGCAACTTGGTTGGCCAGATATATTCTAAATGGCGAGAAAGATAAAAACACGTTTAGAGACACAAATAAAGTTCTGGGTATGGACCTGCCGATATTTACTGCTACCTATGGAAAAAACATCATTAGAAGCGATCGATTTAGCTTAGGCCTAGGGGTAAATTTAGACTCAAGAACATTTTACAGTTCCCCTTTGCAAAAAGCTAAGAATATTATAGATGCAGTTAGCCTTGGAATGGTCGTTGGCATAAAAATAAAACTGAATGATTGGCTTACTTATACAACGCTTGGCGGATACGATTACATGATTGTAGACGCAAATTATTCCAATAAAAACTCCAGTGGAACCCAGATTTATCTACAGAATAATTTCTCGTTTTTGTTAAAAGGCAATTTTGGAATAAACATTCAACCAGATTTTAGTTTTAAGCAGTTTGACAAAGCTGGCATACTGGGTGGTCAGCTTTTTACAAAAAACATAAAAGTAGGTTTGGTATTCGCCATTAAGTAAGCACTGAAGTGCTTGATCGAAAGAAATGGTTTTTGATTACTTAGCAGCTGGAGCTGGAGCAGACTTCTGTGCTGGCGCATCCATCAATTCCTTCATTTTAGGGTCTGAAGTTGTTGCACCACCTTTTGATGAAGATTGTCCATTGTATGAACTTGCTGCAAGAGATACAAACAAAATTAAAGCAGCAAAAATCCAAGTTAATTTTTCTACACCTTCAGATGTTCTTTGAACACCAAAAATTTGATTGCTTGAAGAAAAGTTAGCTGCTAATCCGCCCCCTTTAGGGTTTTGAATTAAAACTATAACGATCATTAGGGCTGCTGCTATGATTCCGATAATTAGTATGATACTTAACATAGTTATTTCCTTTCTTTTTTGATTTTATCGATAAGGTCTGCAAAGAACGATTGTTTTGATGGATTTTGCAAACTTAATTTTTCGTAGGCCTTTATGGCAAAGTCAAAATTGCCCTGCTGATAATAAATTTCAGCTAAGGTTTCTGAAACAAACTCTAAATCAAGTATTTCACTGCGTTTTGCCATGTTTTCAGGGCTGAAGAACTCTTTCTTTGGTCTGCTTATCTGAGGATTAATTGAAATAAACTTTTCAATGATGTCCAACGATTTACTGGCTTTTTCATTGATCACTTTAGGCCCCTCTACTTTTACTTCCTCTTCTATTTGAGTCAGCTCATCCGAATGTTTTGGATTCTTTAACCAAGAGAAAAAATCTCTCGAATGCTCGGTTTGGGGTAAATATTCAGTTTCTACTTGTGGCACATAAGTCTCAATGCTATAAACAGGATACTTTCTTAAAACCAGTTCTGAACTTTTCGCCGAAACGTCAACCAGTTCTTGCTCAATATGTTCGGATATTGCTTCAACTTGAACAGTTTCTATAAAAGGTTCTTCCTCTGAAGTTATTTCAATTTCATCTTCTTCATCTTGAGCCGACTCACTAATTCTGGTTTTTACTTCCTCCGCCTCAAGAACTGAAAATTCACTTTCAACTTTTTCTTCAGCTTGAACAAACGCTTTGGTAAACGAGAACTCAGTAGCAATTTCCTCGCCAATTATATCCTGCTCCTCTGATAAAGTTACCGTTTCATGCAGCTTATAGGTTTCTTCAAATTCAAATGGTGTCTCATTAATTTCTTCAATTACACCTTCAGAAATCTCTAATGCTTGCGAATCTGCCTCAATTGCATGAACAGTTTCAACAACTGCTTTGTCATCTAAGAAAGCATCTAAACCAAGTGGCTCATCTGTATTTTTCTGTTCCTTAAATTCTACATTGTTCGGTATTGTAGATTTATTTTCTGAAACAGCTTCGAGTTCTTTTAATGCTTCAAGATCAGCATGTATAAATTCATAAAGTATTTTTCTATCACGAACCCTTACCGCAGCAAGCCTTAGCATATCTTCAAACCTGTAATGATTTGTTTGGTGGTAATACCTTGCCAATATCTCAAATGGTTTGGAGAAATACGGATAATCTTTGGCCAATTGCCTTAAATCATCAACATCACTATTGCTTATAGCAATAGGATTTTTATATATTTCGTTTAACCTTTCTCGATTCATTTAATTACCACTTTAATGCCACCTTATTAAAAATTTCTTGTATAATTTGTGTGCTTACCTCTTCTGAAAGTCTGCCTTCAATTGATTGAAATGTTTCACTTGCATCAAACTCCTGAAATTTACTAATTGATTCTGTAAAATTCAAATCTTTATGTTTTGGACATTCAAATACAACTTTAACCACCATTGTGAATCGATTTTTTATTGAACCAGTATTGCTGCTACTGGCCACAGATTCGGTTTTATAATCAGTTATTGTACCAGATATTTTAAAATCACCTTCAGGACTTACAATTGCTAAGGAGGTTTCTCTAATAAATTTATCCTTAAGTTGCTCGGTAAATTTCTGACTTAAACTAGGGTTTACATAAGACGCTTGATTGGCAAAATATTGAATGCTGATATTCTTTACATCAGCAGGTATGTTGATGCCCGAAAGGCTGTATTGGCATGACTTACATCCGCTTAATACCAGCACAATCCCAAGCATCCATATGGTTAAATTATTCTTCAATATTAAATAGATTCTAAGTTGTATTGTTTTATTTTCCTGTATAAAGTTCGTTCAGATATGCCTAATTCTTTTGCGGCTTTATTTCGTTTCCCTTTATTTCTTTGTAAAGCCCGTCTAATCATATCCAATTCTTGGTCTGCAATTGTTAAGCTCTCTTGCTCATGGTCTTCAAATGGTTGAACATCTATAACATTGTTTCTAATTATGGGAGGCGCATTGTTATTGCTCGGAATAATAACTGGCTTATCATAGCTTTCGCTGTAATAATTATCGTTGTACAAAACATGCTTAATCTCTTCCTTGTTATTTTGTATAAATTCATCACGGTTTGTGCTATTTTCAACCAATCCAACTACAATTCTTTTCAAATCGCTGACATCTTTTTTCATGTCTATTAAAAACTTATAAAATATATCCCTCTCACTCATGCCTTGAGAAGACATGCCATCTGAAGAACCAAAAGCCAAAGGTAAATTTTTATCTGTTTGTGGCAAATACCTGTTCAAAATTTCTGATGAAATTGGGCTATTGTCTGCCTCCAATACACATATCTGTTCGGTAATATTTTTTAATTGTCTAATGTTTCCCGGCCAATCATAATTTGCCAATAAATTTTGGCCATCAGCGTCTAGCTGCACCAATGGCGCATGATTTTTTTCAGCAAAACTTGTTGCAAATTTTCTAAACAACAAGGCAATATCTGGTTTTCGCTCGCTCAACCTTGGCACTCTAATTGGCACAGTTGCCAACCTGTAATAAAGATCTTCTCTGAATTTTCCTTGTGTTGCTCTTTCGAGTAAATCTCTATTGGTGGCAGCAACTACCCTTACATTGGTTTTAAGTACTTTAGACGAGCCCACTTTTATGAATTCGCCATTCTCTAATATCCTTAACAAACGGGCTTGCGTACCCAATGGCAACTCGCCTACTTCATCAAGAAATATTGTTCCACCGCTAACCGATTCAAAATATCCTTTTCTTGCATCAGTTGCACCTGTAAATGAACCTTTTTCATGTCCAAATAATTCTGAATCTATGGTTCCCTCTGGTATTGCACCACAGTTAACTGCTATAAAATTTCCGTGTTTTCTTGAACTTAAAGCATGAATGATTTTAGAAAATGATTCCTTACCAACACCGCTTTCCCCAGTTATAAGAACGCTCATATCTGTTGGGGCTACTTTTACAGCTGTCTCCAATGCGTGATTTAAAGCAGCTGAATTGCCTACAATTTCAAATCTATTTTTTATTGCTTGAAGTTCCATTAGTTTATCGCTTTCCCAATTAATGTTGTGCTGGTAACTCTATCAATTAGCACATTGACATATTCTCCAATTTGATAATTTTCCTTTGGAAAAACCACCTTAATATTTTGATCATTTCTACCAGAAAGGTCATCTTTGCTTTTCTTTGAATAGGAATCAACCAAGACCTTTACCACTTTGCCAATAAATGTTTGATTATTTTGCAATGACAATCGATTTTGTAATGTGATGATTTCCGTTAATCTGCGCGATTTTACTTCTTCTGAAACATCATCTGTCATTTTCTTCTGAGCCAAAGTCCCTGGCCTCTCGCTGTATTTATACATGTAACTAAATCCAAATCGAGACAATTCCATTAAACTTAAAGTATCTTGATGTTCTTCTTCAGTTTCTGTGCAAAATCCGGCAATAATATCACAGCTGATTCCACATTCAGGAATAATTTCCCTTATGGTGTTAACGCGTTCTAAATACCATTCTCTTGTATAGGTTCTATTCATTGCCTCGAGAACCCTTGAATTTCCGCTCTGCGCCGGCAAATGAATGTAGTTACAAATATTATCGTACTTCTTGATGGTATACAATACATCATTCCCAATATCCTTCGGATGCGAGGTGCTAAATCTGACGCGCATATTTGGATCCACCAAAGCAACCATTTCCAATAAACTTGCAAAATTTACAGCACTGCTTTTTTGTTCTTCACTGGCATTTTTAAATTCTATCTTAGGTCCGCCGCCAAACCACAAATAACTGTCGACATTTTGGCCCAACATCGTAATTTCTTTATACCCAGCGGCACTCAAATCCCTAACTTCTTGAACAATACTTTCTGGATTTCTGCTACGCTCCCTTCCTCTTGTAAACGGCACAACACAAAATGTACACATATTGTCACAGCCCCTCATAATAGACACAAAGGCTGAAACTCCATTTGAATTCAATCGCATTGGCGAAATTTCAGCGTATGTTTCTTCTCTGCTTAATAGCACATTGATGGCTTTATTTCCATCTTCTACCTCAGCAACAAGTTTTGGCAAATCGCGGTATGAATCTGGACCCGCAACCACATCAACAAGTTTTTCTTCTTCCAATAATTTCGTTTTGAGTCTCTCGGCCATACAGCCCAAAACGCCAATAATCAAATCTTGGTTTTTGCGTTTATTATTTCTTAGTGCTTTTAAGCGGTCTCTAATCGTTTTTTCAGCATTATCACGGATAGCACAAGTATTTAAAAAAATTACATTGGCCGCAAACTCATCGTTTGTGTGGGTAAAACCATGTTCAGTTAAAATCGATCCGATGATTTCACTGTCGCTAAAATTCATTGCACATCCATAACTCTCAATATAAAATTGTTTTTTGAGTTCATTTGGATTGCTTGATACTTCTTCTAAAACTTGAATTTCCTGCATGGGAGGGCAAAGATAATATTTCCATATGACATATTGGCAGAAAAATCCTTGTTTTTTCGATTAAATCGATGATTCAAAGCATCGATATTATGAAGTAAATTATATGGCTCTATGTCCATTGGTCGCGATCTGTCATATCCTCTGGCGCTTCATGCGGATGCGCTTCACAAGATAATTTTCCTTCAGCATTTTGCTGCCCAAGGGTCCAATCATCTGTTTTGGTGGTTTCAATGTACAATTCGCCCGACTTTCTAAAAACTTGAACATGTAAGCCAAAACTATCATTTATTAGCTGTTCAAAAGAAACAACGCTAGTCAAAGAATCCAATTCAACATTCCCCCCATTCTTACTCTTCAGCATTGCGCCTATGCTTTCTTTATTATCGATCATACTTGCTTTATTAGAACCAGTAGCTACTTTATATGGGGTCTCAAAAAACTCAATTTTAAGGTAAGGAAAAAATCCATGAAACTGCTTTTTCAAATCTTGAACAGTCATGTTGGCTAGAATATTGATTTTCATTCCACAAAATTAGGCTGAAGTCTTTTGAGCCAATGTGAGCAAAATCAGTATTTGCCGATTATTGGATATTTAAACTGTATACCACACAGCCTTTAACGACATCGCCATTGCCCTCTTCACCGTTGTAGGCAAATTGTATTTTATTCTGGCCTTCTTTAAATAAACTTGAACTTACTTGCACCATATTGATTCCAATCGATGAAGATTTTCCGTTCGGTTTAATGGCTACCTGTTGATCGTTAATTAAAACAAACGCCTCAACATCGCTATCAATACCTTCGGTGTTTAATATTAGGTTAACCATTGGTTGCAACAAGGCTTTATTAATGTTAATGCTCATTGGCATAGACCCCATTTGGTTAGGGTTTTTTCCCAATTCAACCACAAAACTGCTTTCGTATGATTTTGGCTTAGCCTTATCCCAGCTAAATACTTTAACCGCACCGTCTTCGCAAGCTGAGAAATGGAATTCAAAGTTCTGTTCTACAAATTGTTTGGCCCTTGGATCAGTTAAAGCGTTGTCAAAGTAATAATCAGCCAATAACCATCCCCTATTGTTTTCATTATACGTTTTAACCAATTGCTCATAAGTGTTGGCGCTCAATCTTCTCTTATCTGGTAGATTGCTTACATAATCTTTGGTCTTTGCATCAAAGTGCATCTGTCTAAACCAAACAACCGAATCTAATCCTAAATAAAATCTTGGTGCAAATTGTACCGTTGCCATTATAACATCGCCCTTTTGCATTCTGTCTTTAATAAACAAACAAGGCTGTTTCCAATTCACATAATGTATTTCTGAAATGCTTTTATCAACGATATTGCCGTGGGTTTGGGTCTTGAGCATATCGGTAATTTCTTTCTTTTTACTAATCCCTGCAATTAAAAACACAAATGCAATGGCGCATATTGATAAATATGATTTTGAATTTTCTGTAAAGGTGCTGCTTAAAAACTTCATTAAGTTAAACGCAATGTAATACAAACTATACGCTGCGCTAATTAGGAATATAGGGTAAATATAGGTCAAGTATTTTGCATGAACAGGCTCTCTAAAGACAAATCCCATTAACAAGAATGGAATCACAAAACCTGAAACCAATAGATAAGCCAATTTCCTATTCTTGAAAAATGCGAAAACAAAACCACTCCAACCCAAAAACTTTAACCCTTTAAAATCATTGTTTATCACAGCAGTGTATACATCAAATGAATTGTAAAATTTATCGCCATCAACGGCGGCAATGGCTGCTTTTAAATCAGGTAAAATTAAAGTTGCCATATTGCCCGGCAAGAAAATTTCTATAATAGGTCTCATCATTTTATTGCCAATTGGTGTTAACATGAACACTACAGCAGCAACATTTAAATAAAATAATAGATTGTAAACATTCCATTTAATCGGACTAGATTTCTTGGTAAACCAAGATTCAATGGCTACAAAGCTGCCGTAAAAACCCGCACTAAATATAAATAGAAAGCAGATTAACTGACTCAACATTGACAACACCAAGGCGAGAAGAGTAAACAATAGATATTTAGGATTAATGCCAAATCGTGACCATGCATTTTCATTTTTAGATTTTACTTCCAACATCATCCAAAAACTTAATATTAATGGGACATAAAAGGCTGAAACCATTCCATACGGGCGGTCTACCCTACTCCAAAATATCAAATAAAGTGAAAATGCAACTAAGATAGATGCCATCAAACCGACTTTGTAATTGGCTATTTGTTTGCCTAAAACATAGGTGGCTGGAACCAATGCTGCACCAAGCAAAGCAACAGGAAAACGCATGGAAAATTCATTGTGACCCAAAACATAGGCAAACAAGGTGTTTAACCAAGTTAACAATATTCCATTATTCTCTCCGTGTTTGAATTGGCCTTTGATTGCCGCCAATGAATGCATATACTCATCCACCCATAAGGATAGAAATCCAAGTCTATACAACCTTAAAACCAATGCAAAAACAGCAAATAATATTGCAATTTTTAATGCATTCTTTTCAATAAATCCTGGGCTTAGTACTGTATTTTTATTCTGAATACTTACCTTAGGATTGTTAAGTTTAGAGGTATTTGCTTTTGCCATTTTTATTTAACAAAGAAACGTTTTACAATTAATATCAATGTGTTTTTAATCGTGCGCCCTACATTCATTTTACTCATACCACCCTTTTGATCGTATCTTAAAATTAAGGGTGTTTCGCCAAATAAAAGCTTTCGTCTGCGCAGCTTTAATAAAATATCAACCAAACATTGGAAACCGTCTTGATCCACAAAACGATCGCCGTATTCAGACATTGCAGTTTTTAGAACATCTGCTCTTATTGCTCTATAACCACATGTATAGTCCCTTACCCCTTTAATCGGATAAGTTAATCTAAAAATTATAGACGCAGTGTAACTCAGCAATTGTCTATACCATACCAAACCGATTACTCTTGCTCCTAATTGAAAACGAGAAGCAATTACCACATCGTGACCTTCAATAATCATTCTGATTAAACGCAATATTAGGCCTGGATTATGGGTAGCGTCCGCATCCATGGTGATAATAATATCATTTTTACTAGAGTACTGAACTGCACGGTACAAACCATCTCTAATTGTTGCGCCAAGACCTAAGTTAACTTCATGAACCAAAACCTCAATTGGCATAGTCTTGGCCATTTCTTCAGCGATGGCTTGGGTCTTATCTCTGCTTCCATCGTTTACAACAAAAACTTTATAATTAATTTTGCTGTCTTCTTCTAAAGCATATCTAATTTGGCTCAATAACTCGCCTATATTCTCTTCTTCATTGTAGGCAGGCAAAACCACCAAAACCTCTCTTGACCTTTGCTCTTCCATACTATTCAAAGTAATTTTTTAGTGATTTAACTTTATCGTAATTGTCTTTATACCACTTAATGGTTTTTTCAAGCCCTTCTCGAATATTAACTTTTGGTGCATAACCAAGCTCGCTTGCCGATTTGGAAAGATCGCTCACCCTATCCTTGACTTTATCCCAATTTCTTGCAGGCTTAAAAACCAAATTGGATTGCGATTCTGCAACCTCTTTGATGATTTCAGCCATGTTAGCCACTTCGGTTTTACTCCCTGTTCCACCATTAAATATTTCACCATCTTTTGCAGAACTCAAAGCAGCACTTAACATTAAATCAATTAAATCATCGACGTACGTAAAATCGCGTGTTTCTTTACCTGTGCCTGTGATGACTAAATCTTCTCCATTTAAAGCTTTTTCAATAAAATTTGGTATAACATTGCGGTATTTACCAGCCAATTCATACGGCCCATAGGTGTTAAAAATACGAATTGAAAGTGTGGGTACATGAAACAAATGCGCATAATATTGGGTGTACAATTCTGCTGTATATTTGTTTATGCTATAGGGCGTTTCTGATGGATAAATATAGGCTCCCTCGTCCATATTTTCTGCAGTTCCATAAACGCAACTGCTGCTCGCATAAACAAACTTCTTAAGGCTTTTGTGAAATTTGAGAATTTCCAATAAGCCAACAGTTCCAACAATATTGGTTTGAATATCACTAAAAGGATGGTCAACTGAGTTTTGATTCGCAAAATGTGCGGCCAAATGAAAGACATAATCGAATTCGTGTTGGTTGATCACAAAATTTAATTTATCCATCTTATCAATATCCATTCCTACAAAAGTAATTCTGTTGTCATCCGGCAGAAACACAGACATCCCTGATGACTGGTTGTCCATAATAACAATTTTAGAAACTTCATTTTGCAATAATCTTCTTACAAGGTTATTTCCAATAAACCCTGCACCTCCGGTGACTAATATCCGGGCATTTCTGAATGCCATATTATCCATACTTTTTAAAGTCCGAAACTAAAATAAATAAATGGCTTAGACAAGCATATATTTTTTGTTTAAAATCTATCAAAATGAACTATTTTTGTTTTTATGTTTTCGAAGAAAAAACTGATCCTAGGGCTATTGATTTTGTGCATTCTTTTAGGCTTTAAACAAGCTGACGAATATTTTGAAATTAGTAAAAATCTTGAGATTTTCGGTGCTGTTTACAAAACAATCAACAACGAATACGTTGACGAGGTAAACCCCGGTGACTTAATGAAAAAAGGCATAGATGCAATGTTGTCATCACTTGATCCATACACCAATTACTTTAATGAAAGTCAAGCCGAAGATGCAATGATTAGACAAAGGGGAGAATATGGTGGAGTTGGTTGCAGAAGCAAAAGAATTGGCGATTATATATTCATTACAGAAGTGTTTGAGGGATTACCTGCCGATAAAGCAGGCTTATGGGTTGGAGATAAAATTTTAGAAATCAATGGAAAATCGTTTCTCAATAAAAATGATGAGGAACTAAGCGAAAACCTAAAAGGATCGCCAGGAACTAAAGCAAATTTATTGATTGATAGACAAGGAAACCAAATAAAAATTGAAATAACCCGCGAAGAAATCAAAATAAAAAATGTTGTTTTTTATGGTCTTATAAACCCTAATACAGGTTATATCAAACTCGACCATTTTATGAATGGTGCTGCTTCTGAAATCAAGGAAGCCTTAATAAAAATGAAGGCCCAAGGGATTAAGCAGGTCGTTTTAGATTTAAGAGATAACGGTGGAGGTTTGCTCCACGAGGCAGTCAATATTGTAAATATATTTGTTGCAATGGATGAACAAGTTGTGGTATCAAAAGGCCGGTCTAAAGATGCTTACAGAGAATACAAAACATTAGATCCTCCGGTTGATCAAACAATTCCCTTAGTGGTTTTGGTTAACGAAAGCTCCGCCTCTGCAAGTGAAATTGTGTGCGGCGCCATACAAGATTTAGACCGTGGAATTGTTATTGGCAGAAATACCTTCGGCAAAGGTTTGGTTCAAAATGTTATTCCCTTGGCTTACAGAAATCAAATGAAAGTAACCATCGCTAAGTATTACATACCATCAGGAAGATGCATTCAATTGCTGGACTACAGCAACAAAGGGGCAGATGGAAAAGCAATAGCAGTTGCAGACAGTTTGCGAAAAAAATTCAAAACCAGGAATGGCAGAACAGTGCTAGATGGTGGCGGCGTTAGACCAGATTTGATTGTTCAAACAAACAAAGCCAGCAATATGGTTACAGCCCTTGAAAGAAGCAATTTAATTTTTGAATTTGCCAACAAGTACCGCAACGAACACCAATCAATTGGACCAGTAGAATCATTTGTGGTAGATGATTTGCTTTTTAATGATTTTAAAACATTTTTAACTGGGAAAACATTTTCATACAAAAGCAGCACTGAGATTAGCATTGACAAACTAAAAACAAGCACCGTTGAAGACCATTTCAATGGGTCTCTTAAGCTTGAGATAGAGCAGCTAGAAAAGTCTCTACAAAAAGCCAAAAATATTGAAATAGAATCCAATAAAGCGGAAATAAAAAAGATTCTAAAACAAGAAATTGCAAGTCGGTATTATTACGAAAAATCAAATATTTTAATAGGGTTTTATGAAGACCCTGACATTCTGAAAGCATTAGAAACATTCAACAATTCAAGTAATTACATGCAATTATTAAATAAAAAATAATGAATTTTTCAGAATACAATCTCTGGTTTTTTGCTCTCATCGTTTTATTGGGTTTTGCAGGAGGCTTTCTGGCAGGAATGCTTGGTGTTGGCGGTGGCTTGGTTTTTGTTCCCGTATTTCAAGAAATTGTCAAAAACCATGAAATAGCTGCTGACCGTGTACCCTATGTGCTGGCCAATAGTCTATTAATTGTTTTTGTTGTGGGAATCAGCGGAAGCATTAAACACATTAAAATTAAAAACACACATTTGCAAGCGGCACTTACAACAGGTTTAGCAGCTGTTTTTTCATCGCTATTGCTCTCATACATTTTAATATACTTTCATATCAATGACCAAAAAATGTTCAATTATATATTTTGCGGAATATTGCTTTTAACTGGCATTAAGATGTGGTATGGCAAAGCCCCAAAAGGCAGTATTGAAAATGAAAAAGCGGTAATTCCACCGCTTAAAAACTTTATCCCAGCAGGGTTAATTGCAGGATTAATCACAGCTATTACTGGCTTGGGTGGTGGCGTTATTTTAATTCCATATTTTAACAAAGTTCTGAAGCTTCCCATTAAATTTTCAACTGGCTTATCATTAACCGTAATACCTATTATTGCGCTTCCATTATTGATCTTTTATATGCTAAATAAACCTGAAATGGAGTTGTTTAAGGGCCTTCAAACTGGTCACATACTATGGCCAACTGTCTTTCCTATGATTGTTGCTGCTGCAATAGCTTCGCCCTATGGAATAAAGACAGCACAGAAAATGAGCTCAAATACCTTGCTTATTATTTTCTTAATTTTTATAAGCGTTAATATGACCAAAATTCTATTCTTTTAAATCAATGAAACTACATACTTTTATAATTTTAAGTTTGGCTTTTCTAAGCTTTACTACTTTTGATCAAGATAAAATCAAAATTCAAATCATTAAACCGGTTGAAAAATGGGTGTACGAACCATTGGATACCATTTGGATTGAAGCTGATGTCCGCTCCAGTGAGCAACTGCACAATATTTCAATAGAAGTATTAAATCTAAATGACAATATTGTTTTATACAATAAAAACATTCATACACACGCAAATGCTGCCCACGTGAAAGAATTTTTTATCAATCCCTTATTGGAGAAAAAAGGCCTGACGCTTACCATCAAAACAAACGACCATGATGGTAATATTACAGCGAGTCAAAAGGTGAATTTTAGCACTGCAGTAAGAAAAAAGAAAGCCAATAAATAGTTATTTTTTCTTCTTTTGGGGTTTTGGCGGCTTTGGCGTTTCTTTTTTAATTTCAGAATAAGAAACGGTCCTTTTGTCTTTCCTCCTTAGAAAATCCTCCACTAATGGTTGTTCATTCGTGCGCCATCTCATACCAGCTAAAAACTTTTCTTCCGCTGGAAAGTCTTTAATTGGATACATTTTGCCATCTGGTTGAGAATAAAATTTAATGCTCTTCACTTTTGATGAATCAAATCCTATATTCATTTTTCCACAGCTAACCTTATTTACACCTGTATATTCAGCAGTATCAGTTTCATTGTTTCTAATGTAATAGATACTTTCGGCATTGCCCTCAACCAAAACAGAGCTCAACTTATTGTCCGAAAATTGATTGACCATTTTTTTGCCGGCAATTTGGTTAAACGCTTCTTCATTAATTTCAGAAGCTAAAAACGAATTTCCAAATACATTCAGTGTTTTTATCGAACCATTTCTAATATAGATGCGCACCGTATCGCCTGTTATCTGATTTTTACCGCTCCATAAAATAGGGGCATGGTACAAATGTATACTCGAGTCTTTGAAGTTATAAATCAATGAGTCGCAACGGCCTTTAAAGTCCTTTTGAGAGATTGATGTATGGTGAAAAGCCCTTAAATATCTATTGCTTGTATCGTTGCTAAAATAAAGTGAATCGGCCATTAGATAAAAGGTGTCCTCGGGGTCAGATTTAACGGCCAAAGGCATACCAGAAATAATACTCAATTTTAGTTTTTGAAAATACTGTCCATATTGGCCAAATACTTCAAATCTTTCGGTGCTATCGTATAAGTGAATGTTTCCAATACCTATGCCTTTTCCAATCTTCTTGTCGTAAATTAAACTGTCGGCAGAAATATAATTCGAATCATTAATTATTGTTGCTCCTTTACTAAATTGAGCCTTCTCTGTTTTGGTGTTATACCAACCATAATTACACAAAATAGTATTCTCATTGCTAATAATTTTTGTAGGACCAAAAAAATATGCAGTTTTAGATGTTGAATAATAGTCTAAAGTATCAGATTCCATAGTGTAATCAGGGCTTTTGAGCACAACATTGTCTTTAAAATTAAATGAATTACTTCTCCTGTTGTAATGCCCTCTTTTGCTTTTCAGTCTCGTATTTTCATTTAAAATATCTGCACCATTCATATAATATCCAACTTGATTTTGAATATTATAATTAATTGAAGTTGTAAGCAAAGTCATTTGCTGATCCTTTAAAATGACGTTCTTCCCTGTAACCTTAGCGATTTTACTTGCTTCGTCATAGTTGAGATAATCGCCTCCAGAAAGCGTAAAAGTATCGGCTTGATAGATAAAAATATTTCCAAAACCTTCAATTACACCATCATCTATTTTGCGAATGGCGCTATCACATTGAATGGTAACCCCATTGTGTCTAATAACGACACCTTTGACTATGTATAGGTAATTTTTTACTTGGTTTCCATACATCCGTTCTCCGCCTAAAATTTCAACTTTAGTTTGGCTAAATAATGAAATTTGGGCTGACAATACTATTAATATTAAAAGTTTATACTTTTTCAAAGTTTAAGCAATAATCGGAATAAAAATCTATTTCTTACCTTTGTCAAAATTAGTGCCATGCTTTCGGATTTTGAAAACTACATCCAAGAAAATCAACTCTTTTCAAAAGAAGACAAGCTTTTGCTCGCTATGAGCGGAGGCCAGGACAGTGTATTTTTGTTCCATTTATTGTTAAAAAGTGGGTATACGTTTTCAGTGGCACATTGTAATTTCCAACTTAGAGGAACGGAAAGTGATTTAGATGAGCAGTTTGTCAAGAATCTTTGTGAGCAGCATAAAATTGTTTGTCATATCAAGTTGTTTGACACAAAAGATGAAGCCAAAAAATTAAAACTAGGCACACAAGAAATAGCAAGAAAACTAAGGTATGATTGGTTTGATAAACTTAGAATTAGCGAAAATTATAGGTATGTGCTAACAGCCCACCATCTATCTGATAACACAGAAACCATGTTAATCAATATGATGCGCTCTACTGGTATTTCTGGCTTGCATGGCATCCAAAATAAAAATGGATACCTTATTCGCCCTCTTCTTTATATCAGTAGATCTGAAATTCTTTCACGCATTCAAGCGCAAGAAATTGAATTTAGACACGACCAAAGCAATGACGGCGACAGCTATCTGAGAAATAAAATTAGACACCATATTGTACCTGAATTTGAGAAAATTGAGCCAAATATTGATGAAGTATTTTACAATGTTTCTAGCCATATCAATGAATTTGAAAAACTATCTGAAAACATATTAAATAATTTATGGGGATCTAATGTAACGCTCAGCAATGGTGCATTCTGCATTCCTGATTCCATATTTGAAAATATTATTCAACCCAATATCTTGCTTTACTATTGTTTGAAAAAATATGGATTCAATGCTGTAAGTTTAAAACCATTTGAGAAAATTGATTCTATCGTTTTGGGCTCAGTAATTTACTCAAATGATTGGCAAATTACCAGAGAACGAGGTGGTTTTGATCTTAGAAAAAAAGCGTATTTTGATTCCTATTCTCAAATAATTAACTCCTTTTTGGACAGCGCTAGCTTTCAAGAAATTGATATAAACTTCAAAGTTATACCAAAAAATGAGGTTGATTTTAGCCAGGAAAATACACTGTTTTTTGACTTAACGAAGTGCCTGTTTCCTTTGCTGATAAGAACTTGGGAAGCCGCGGATAAAATGCAACCTCTTGGATTAAGTGGCCATAAAAAAATTAGTGATATTTTAACAGATAAAAAAATCAATACAAGCGAGAGGAAATCTCAATTGGTGTTATTAGATGCAAACAAATCTATTATAGCTCTATTGCCAAGCACCTGTAGCGAAGCACACAAAATTAGTCAGGAAACCACGCAGGCTTTGGCAATTTATTTAAAATACCATTAAATTTGTATTAAACTTAAACTCAATTATAATCCATACATGAAAAAAATATTTTTACTATTTTCCATTATTGTACTTCATCTTGATCTACTAAAATCTGAATGTGTTTTAGTCCCTCTTGGCCTTGAGGCTAGAATTAGTCCTTCTACATTAATTGTTGAAGCAAAAGTCAACGCACAAGTTTCATATTGGAATGCAGACCGCAGTATGATTTTTACCTCCCATGAATTGCTTTTAAGTAGCGTTTTCAAAGGTTCGGAGCTTCTTAAAGCAAACAAGATTAACATCATAACTTTGGGTGGTCAAGTTGGAGATAAAGCGGTTAAGGTTGAACCAGAATTGGAATTAGAATTAGGAGACATAGGTATATTTCTATTGGTTCAAAAAGATGGAGAATGGGTGTCAGAAAGTGGGCCTCAAGGATATATTAAAATCGACAAGTATACAGGCACTGCAAGTGATATCTTTAATATCTACCCAGCTTTTTCAATTCAAAATAAAATCAAAAGCATAACCAAACTGCCAAACCTTGATATTAATAGTCTTTTAACAAAAGTTACAATCAACAATAAAAGAGCAACGCCAAGTGTAAGTTCAATTTCCCCAAAAACCTTATCATCTGGAACCTCAACAGTATTAACCATTAAAGGTTTAAATTTCAAACCAACAATAGACACCAGCAGTGTGCAATTTAAAAATGCAGACGACGGCGGCGCGAGTTATATAAAGGCCCTAAAAAGAGATTTTATTTCTTGGTCTGATACGATGATTAAGTTAATCGTTAGAACAAAAGCAGGTACAGGCAAAATAAGATTGGTAATTGCCGGCAATGGCATCACCACATCAACAGACACCTTAAAGGTCTCTTACGCCCATTTAAACGTTGTAAGTGGCGATTCTATTGGCTATGAAACTCAGCAAATTGGCATGAATAGCAGCAATGGTATCACATGGAAAATGAATCAAAGATTTTATGATTCTGCTGGCGCAAGGGGCGCATTTATAAGAAGTTTAGAAAGATGGCGCTGTGGTACTTTTATTAATTGGGACACATTAGGGCATTTAAGCCATAGTGCAATTAAACCCGATGGTGTAAATATGTGTGCTTGGGATACCTTAAACAACATGCCGAATGGTGTTTTAGCGCAATGTTTTAGCTATTGGTCAGGCTGCTTTAATCCAGGACTTAAATGGTTCGTGAATGAATTGGATATTCGTTTTAGAATTAGACCTACAAATACCACCAACTGGACCTATGGCACAACCCAAGCCACAAGCAATCAATTTCACTTTGAATCGGTTGCTACCCACGAACTTGGCCATGGTCATCAAATGGGCCATGTGATTAACAGCGCTGTTGTTATGCACTATTCAATTGCAAATGGTCAAAATAAACCAAATTTAAGCACCGACGATATCAATGCAGGCAACTATGTGGTCAACAAAAGTGGCACTTCTGTATGCGGCAAAAGCATTCATAGCAAACTTAATTCTGGCAACTGTGCCATCGTGGCACCTAATGCCAACTTCAGGTTGTCTAAAAACCCTATTTGCAAAAATGACCAAGTTACATTTACAGACTCTTCAGCAGGAAACATTTCGGCTTACGCATGGGACTTTGGCGCAAATGCAACACCAGCAACAGCTTCCGGAAAAGGACCTCACAATTGTGTTTATTCTGTGGGAGGAACAAAAACAATAAAATTAACCATAAGCACCATAACTGGTAACCTTGTAAAAAACAAAAACCTAACGGTACAAACTGACAGTAAGATGTATCCTAATTTCTCTTATTTGGCTGCGGAAAAAGGGAACATCACATTTACAAATACCGCCAATAACCCTGTCAGCTCTAAATGGTATTTTGGAGATGGTGATTCATCAACTAACAATAATCCTTCACATACCTATTCTCAAGGTGGTACTTATAATGTTAAACTACTTAGCTCAAATACCTGCAATACGCGAGACACCACAATAAGCATCAAATTATCTAAGTTAAATTATTATACCAATAAACTATCGGCTTGTATTAATGAGCCTGTTTATTATATCGACTCAAGCGATACGTATGCGGGTAATTGGGCATGGGTATTTCCGGGTGGTTTTCCTAGCACAGCAAATGGTAAAGGTCCACACAATGTTATATATAATGCCCCAGGCAATAAGAATGCAACTCTAAGTATTTCATGCCCAGGAAACAATAATACCAATCAAATTTATACAAAAAATAATATTGTCAATATTGGAAATGACACTTTTACCGAAGCTTCATTTGGCTATAGTTATTATGCAAATAATAAAGTGGGTTTCATCAACCAATCTAGAGGCAGTAACATGAAATACAAATGGTATTTTGGAGATGGTGATAGCAGCATTGAAAAAAATCCAATACATCAATACACAAACGCCAATCTAAAAACAGTTAAGTTAATTGCTGACGGAAATTGCGGCAAAAAAGACACAACAATTACCCTTCGCAATTTTACTGCAGTCAATCAAAATAATGTTTATTACATGGATTTTTATCCAAATCCAAGCTCAGAATATATTCAAATTCAAAGCAATCTTGCTCAAAAAATCAATGTAAAAATTACAGATGTAAGTGGCAAATTGGTCTTAGAAATCGATGTAAAAAATGGCGAAAAAATAGACTTAAATTCGATTTCTTCTGGAACATATTTGGTTAAAATGACTTGTAATGAGAAGCAAAAAAATCAAGTTTTGCAAATAAATCATTAAATATTTTGATTTATACAATTTTATATTACTGTAAATCAGGTTGTTATAAAATTAACAAAAAAAGTAAACAATAATTACTTAAAAAATATACTTTTGCAAAAATAGATTTTTAAAATGTATTGGACCTTAGAATTAGTATCTTATTTAGATGATGCGCCATGGCCTGCAACCAAAGATGAGTTGATAGACTATGCTATTCGTTCTGGAGCACCAATGGAAGTTGTAGAAAACTTACAGGAGCTTGAAGACGATGGAGAACCATACGAAAGTATTGAGGAAATATGGGGTGATTATCCCACAGATGATGACTACTTCTTTCACGAAGACGAGCATTAATCTATCCAAAAAATGCTTTTTGACGCTTGGTCTTAACTTCAATTAAGGGCTCAGTAGTCACAATTAGTTTCTCGATTGGTACAATTGGGTTGGATATTGATTGATTAAAGAAATCATCTAACTTTAAATTATTCTCCTTTAATTGTATATTTTGAAATTGGTATAAATACTTCTTTTTATTATTAAATGAAGTGTTTAGATATAAGCCTATTACACCTTCAATTTTGCTTAATTCCAAAACACCTGAATCCAATAAAATTGAGATGTTACTTTTTTGTTGAACCAAATCAGCGTGTTCACCTAATTCTGCAAAGTCTATAAACCCTTGCTTTTGAATTTGACCAATTATACTATTGTTCGCTAAACTTCCGCTGTCTATATTTAAATTGAAATTGAAGTTTTTGCTAAAAAGAAAGTTAGAGACGATTTTTTGTTTTGAATTTAACCGTTTGAAGTTTATCTGCTCTGTATAATATCCTTTAAACTCCACATTCATAATTTCAATGTCTTTTTTAACACATGAAATTAAACCCTTTAAAGCTTTTATAGGATCTAAAGATTCTGAAGTCCAATTTTTAAAGAAGTAAGCTTCAATATTTAAATGTTGGAAAATATTGCCGTATTGTTTCCAAAGTTGGTAGTTTAAAAACAATATGATTTGGCGCTTGTTTGAAAAACTAAACTGGTTAAACGCATGCCAATCCAATATTGAATAAAAAAGTACTTCCAGAGAGTTATAGCCTTTAAAATCTTCAAGCCATTGATCAAATATTACTTTCAATTCATCTGGGCAAGAGGCTGATTCGGGAGCCTGATTGGTAAACAAATCAAAACTGTTTGATAATTCAAGTTCTTCATTAAATAAAATGCATTCGTAAATCGAAGAAGGGGTTTGAATTGTGTGTAAATGGAAATTTTCAATTGAACGGAAATATTGTTCTGTCTCCTTTTTTATAAGGATATTTCTACTCAGTTTTGTCTCCAAATATTCAGGAATCAACAATGCATCAATGTTTGTGTTCACCAAACACGCATAGTATGCAGACTTACTTTTAAAACTCTTCTCTAAAAAAGTTTTTTTACGCGTTTCGTTTAAGGGAATATTTTTATATAAACTTGAAATAGCCTCAAGTTCTTCGTTAACCAAATGTATTTCATTGGTAAACATTTTGTTTAGTTGCTCAAAAATTAGGTGATCCCTCATGGCGATAGTGGCACAAAATTCGTCTACTTGCACCTAATTTCATTTCTTTAATCTTAAGGTATGCCCTGTAAATTATTAACAAATTTGATGACTATATTGTATAAATATAATTAAACCTACATATGCTTATATAATTAGGTGTACAATATATTAATCAACTTGAAAAGCTAGGGAATAACATTCTCATTTTTAGACATTCACGATAACACCAATTATGTCTTTAATATTTACAATTAATTATTAAATTTATTCGAGCTGTTGCCTTGCAATGATACAAATACTGTATTAAAGCCATGTATCTTCAATGGTATAGATAAAGCAAGTAAATGGCTAGCAAAACAAGTTTAAAATTTATTTAAAATAGTTCCACTATTTTTTGTTTGAATGCTAAAATATTGGTTTTGCTCGTTGCAGAGATAAAAACAACCGGCGCATGTTCTTTGCTAATCCAACTTCTTTCGAATTCAGTGAGAACGGTATCTTCGTTGTTTTCCAAATAGGCATCGATTTTATTAAATACCAATAAAGTAGGTTTATCTTTTGCGCCTATTTCAAACAATGTTTGTTTGACCAATGTCATTTGATTTTCAAATTCAGGATTTGAAATATCAATAACATGAATTAATACATCAGCTTCAATAACCTCAGCTAAAGTGCTTTTAAAGCTCTCAATTAATAATGTTGGCAGTTTTCTAATAAATCCAACTGTATCACTAAGTAGAATTGGAATATGCCTTCCTTCTGTTCTATGGTCTTCCAACACGATTTTTCGCACTGTTGAATCTAGAGTTGCAAAAAGTTTGTTTTCAGCCAAAATATCCGCATTGCTTAAAAGATTCATAATGGTGCTTTTGCCAACATTTGTATACCCTACAAGTGCAACCCGTTTTTTATCAAATCGATTTTGTCTTTGCACATAATTTTGTTTCTCTATCAATGCCAAGCGATCTTTCAACTTTGTAATATTGCTTCGAATAACCCTTCTGTCCGTTTCTATTTCAGTTTCACCTGGACCCTTCATTCCTATGCCGCCCTTTTGTTTGGATAAGTGGGTCCACATCTTCGTCAAACGAGGCAACATGTATTGATTTTGAGCCAACTCTACCTGGGTTTTTGCTTGGGCAGTTTTTGCATTTTTTGAGAAAATATCCAGTATGAGCATGCTTCTATCCAGAATTTTAACCTCTTTAACGACGCGCTCAATATTTCTGATCTGTGAAGGACTTAATTCATCGTCAAAAATAACCATATCAGCCCCTTCTACTTTAACCATAGTTTCCAATTCGCTTAATTTGCCTTCCCCTAAAAATGTTCTAGGATCTGGATACTCTAAATTTTGAGTCACTCTGCCCTTGGTAATTGCTCCCGCAGTGGTCGTTAATGCCTCTAATTCATCTAAATACTCCTTGAGGTGATTTTCTTTATCACCCTTGCGATGCACGCCAACTAGAATTGCTTTCTCTGTCTTTACATCGTTATAAAAAAATGCTGGTTTCAATAAATATATATTATTTTTGTAATCAACTACAAACATAGTATTTTAGCCCTTTATTTCAGGCATTTAGTGAAAATTTACAACAAATTAAATTGGCTTGGTTTTATTATAGCTTTGTTGGCTTATACAGCTTCACAAAACTGCTTTTCCCAACAAATTCTGTGGGCCAATAAAAACAACCTTGACAAAAAAACAGATTTCACCAAAGTTATAGGTCAAAATAAATTTGGGGTATATGTCTTAAAACACAGAAACAGTAGTTTCCGTCGCTACTTTATCGTTGAGCATTTTGATAAACGAATGAATCTTTTAAAGAGTAAATCCTTTAAAATACCCAATTCTGAATTAGAAAAAATAGTTGTAACACCGAACAACATAATAGCATTTTCTAAAGAGTACTCTAAAGGCCATTTAAGCCGATTATTTTATCAAACAATCGATTCTAACTTCAATGTTTCTGAAGCATCGACAATAGTTAATTTTACCGACCCTGAGCTGGAAATGTCAGATTTGCGAATTGAATACAATTCAAATAAAGATAAATTTCTGATTTGGTATCTAAGCAGCGACAATGAAAGCAGTAATTTAAATTCATTTACTATTCAAAACAGACAAATTAGTCCGAATTTTATTCCATCGATACCATACAAACTAGACAATCTATTTATTGGTGATGCCCTTATTGATGATACTGGAAATCTTTACCTTATTTATTCAAAATCTGAAAAATTTAAAAGCAAATTGGCTTCAGATTTTGAACATAGATTTTTAGCATTTAACATATCCAATAAATCTAAAATTGACATTAAGCTCAATGAAGTTAATACATTTTTTAGTGCATACAAATTATCATTCAATAAAATTCTATCAGAAGTTATAGCCTTTGGCCTGATAGGGCTAACAGACGAAGACGAAAATAAGGGCTATTTTACAACAACAATAAACTGCCAAAACTTCGCAGTCAAATCAAAATCATACAATGATTTCGACCGCAAATTGGTAGGTCAAGTCCTCGGCCTAAAAAACGAGCAAAAGGGCGAACAACTCAATAAATTTAAAATAAAAAAGTTAATACCTAAACTTGATGGTGGCATGCTCGCAATTTGTGAAAGAATGTTTATCACAACACAAAGCGATGTCTTTTATGTTAATGGTATACCACAAAGTACTTACGCAAGAATATTTAACAACGATGAGGTATTGGTGCTTGATTTAGATTCAAATGGAAATACAAATTGGTTTGACATAGTTAACAAAAACCAATCTTCAATAAACGATGGTGGATACTACAATGGTATTGTAATCATGGTGAATGATGGCGAGATAAATATCCTTTACAATGATAGACTAAGCGCCAACGCAGATATCATACAGGTATCTTACAAATCGAATGGCGAACATTCTAAAAAAATTCTTTTAAACAATGATCAATATTATGCTTTACTTATTCCATCGGAATACAACCAAGTTACCGCAAATAGCATAGTTTTGCCAATCAATCAGAACCGAGATTTCACTTTTATAAAACTACTTTATTGATACGTTTATTCTCATATACTTTTAACCAAACAATACTCTTTTTGTTTCTTTTTACGGTTGTAATTAGAACCACAGGTCTTTTTGTGCCGTATATTAATACCACCCAAACTGTAAATATTAGTTATTTATCAGAGTTCTTTCAATTGCTGAATTATTACCCAATTATTGGATTTTTAATCTCTACTATATTTGTATTTTTAACCGCTTTGATGTTTAATACGATTTGCGTTAAACACGAACTTATTATTTTCCCTTCATATCTACCGGCCTATTTCTTCGTATTGCTCAACTCAGTTTTTGTCGATCAATTTTATGCTGGTCCTGTAATATTTGTAAACTTTTTTATGATTGTCTCCCTCGGTGCGATTCTAAATCTTTTTCAATCAGAAAATCCAAGTATTGCAATCTTTTCGGCTTCTTCATTAGCAGGCTTAAGTGCTTTGCTAAATATGACCTACGTTGCATTTTTTATCGTAGTCTTAATTGGAATTAACACTTTTAGACCGTTTAATTTCAGAGAAAATATCTCAGCTTTAATTGGATTCTTATTGCCCCTATATGTTGGCACCATGTTCAATTACATCATTAACGGCAGCTTTTTGCCATTTTATCTCTTTTTCCCAGATTACGGAAATTTCAACAACCAATATTGGGCGCTCTACTCAGCACTGCCAAGTGTCGGATTGGTTGGTATTTTAGCCTTCTTTAGAATGTACCGAAATTTTTTCAGAAACTCCACCAAGCAAAGAAGATTTATTCAATTCATGATGATTTTTCTTGTCACCACATTGGTTTTAATGACCACAGGAAAACAAAATCCAAAACAGGAATTTTCATTTGTTACAATACCCCTAGCCTTCGCATTCACATTCTACTTTGCCAACAGTAAAATAAATATACTTAAAGAAATTGTTAATCTGCTCTTAATCGTTTCCATCATGTACTTCAGATGGTACCATTAATTTATTTGCCGATTGCCTTTAAAAAATCAGCATCCGTTGGTTTTACAGTCGAAGCAAAGTAATACACCAATTCGCCACTAGGACTGATGATAAACTTATTGAAATTCCATTTCACCTCAAAATCACTAGAACCATTCAAAGATTTTTGAGTTAACCATGCGTACAAAGCATTTTGATTTGATCCTTTAACATCTAATTTTTCTGTTAATGGAAAAGTAACGCCATAATTTTTCTCACAAAAACTACCTATTTCTAGAGCAGTTCCTGACTCTTGGCCTCCAAATTGATTGCAAGGACAGCCTAAAACAACAACATTGCTGTCCTTATATTTGCTATAAAATGCTTGTAAATCCTTGTATTGAGGCGTGAATCCGCAGGCACTTGCAGTATTTACTATTACAATATATTTGCCTTTGTAATCCGCCAACTTGATTACCCCTTTTCCGTCTAAAGTGTTTACACTAAGATCATAAATTGATTTGGTGCTTGTAGTGGTGGTGGTTGCCTCTGCTTTTTTTGATTTTCCAACAAAGCAGGAAGTAATTAAACTTAATATTCCCATGAGATAAATTGTATTTTTCATTAATAATGAACAAAAATAGATAATAAGTGTTTTAAAAAAAGTAAAATGGAAGAAAATGACGACTTTATTTATGATCCTTTAAAGAGCGACGCTATTTACCAAGGGGTAGATAAATTCTCGCCAATAGCTCTGTCTGTATCTTCTCCCAAGATTGAACCTATTGATAAAAGATTGCTTAAAGCAAATGCATATGAAACGATGCAACATCAAGCCCATCAGCAAATATCAATGTTGAAAAAACAAGCTGATTTAATTATTGAACAAGCAAGACTAATTGAAGAAAGGTTAATCATTTCTAGGCAAATATATGAGGCAGATCTAAATTTTGAGCCTGTCATAGGAACCGTTTACCATGTTTATGAAAAAAAAGGTAAAACTGTTTTATCTATCATTTCGCCAAATGAATGGGGCAAGAAGCAGGCATATGAAAGACATGTTTGTTCTGCTAGATTATTAGCAGACAAAAGTTGGGAACTGTTGAAATAATTTAAAAAATCCTAGCTTAATTATCCTATATCTTTGTCCTCGGTGGGACTAATTCGCAAACTAGCATCTCAAACTGCAATCTATGGTCTAAGCTCTATGCTTGGCAGATTTATCAATTTTTTATTGGTAATTCCGCACACACAGTATTTAAAAACTGTGAATTCATATGGTGATATCACCACCATCTTTTCTTTCATGGCCTTTTTTAATGTCCTTTTAACATATGGCATGGAAACGTCCTATTTTAACTTCATTAGAAATGGGAAAGATTCAAAATTGGTCTACAGTATTGGCCAAAAAAGCATTTTATTCACTACATTAATATTCGCTATTTTTGTCTACATTTTTGCGCCACAGTGTGCTGATTTCATTGGATATGAAGGACAAAAAGAGTATATTTATATATGCCTAATTTTTTTGGTATTTGACACTTTATCTGCATTGCCTTTTGCGCGTTTAAGGTATGAAGAGAAGCCCCTAAAATATGCCTTAATCAAATTGCTTAACATTGGCGTTAATATTTCTCTCAATTTATTCTTCTTAAAAGCAACGCCCAATGTCTTAGCCCATTTTGACCAAGTATCATTGATACTGATTGCAAACGCAATAGCCAGTTTTATTTCCTTTCTAATTCTTGCACCAATTGTTTTTCAAATCAATAAACCCTTCGATAAAACGCTTTTCCAAGAAATGTTAAAATATGCATGGCCTTTAGTTTTTGTTGGCTTTGCGGGTATTGTCAATGAAACACTCGACAGAACACTGCTAAAGAAATTGCTGCCTGCCTCAGAAGGTTCCTATCAGAATGGTATTTATGGCGCATTTTATAAACTAACCATGGTTATGACCATGTTTGTCCAAGCATTTCGATTTGCCGCTGAGCCATTATTCTTTAAACAAAAGGAATCCAAAGATTCAAGAGAAAATTATGCTTTGGTTATGTATTGGTTTATTGGAGTTTGTACTTTTATTTTCCTGGCATGTGTATTTTTTGTTGAGCCACTGGCACATTTGTTTATTAAAAACGAAGCTTTTTTCGAAAACCCGAATGGCTTGTACATTGTACCGATTCTGCTAATAGCCAATATGTTCCTAGGTATTTATTACAATTTAAGTGTTTGGTACAGGTTTACAAATAATACCCGGCTTGGTGCCATATTGGCAATATCTGCTGCTGTTCTAACCATATTCCTTAACATTGCACTAATTCCAATTTGGGGATTTGTTGCTTGTGCTTGGATTACTTTGCTTGTGTATGCACTGATGTGTGTTGCATCCTATATTCTTGGGCAATACCATTATCAAATACCCTATTTTTTAGGCAAATATGCCATACTGATATTTACTTCAGTAGGTATTTGGTTATTGTCTAAAGAAATAGTGGGTCATATTCATGTCAAAAGTTTAGAAATAACAATATTATTGGCCTTGCTTACGTTGATGCTGTTGATAATTTGGATGTTACAACCTAAGAGAAAAATTACTTAAATTTGCAAAACCTTTACTATTTTGAAAATTAAGATCATAAATCAAGGACCTTACCCTACTCCAACCTACCAGACCGAACAATCTGCGGGCGCTGATTTATACGCTAGCATTTCAGAGCCATTATCGATTAAACCATTTGAACGTGTTCTGATACCAACTGGATTAACCATCGAACTGCCATTAAATTTCGAAGCGCAAATTAGGCCAAGAAGTGGTTTGGCATTCAAACATGGAATAACTGTGCTTAATTCACCCGGTACTATTGATGCTGATTATAGAGGTGAAATTAAAGTTTTGCTAATAAATTTAGGACAAATAGAATATCAAATTCAACCTGGAGAAAGAATTGCGCAAATGGTTATTGCAAGCTGTATACAAGCAGAATTTCAAATCCAATCAGAACTCAGCGTTACTGAAAGAGGTGAAGGTGGATATGGGCACACAGGAAATAAATAAAATAGAATTTAAATGAGTGGAATGAACATAATAATCCCGATGGCTGGCATGGGCAAACGCATGAGGCCTCACACCCTAACGGTCCCAAAACCGTTAATCCCTATTGCTGGAAAACCAATTGTTCAAAGATTGGTTGAAGACATTGCTGCCGTTTGCAATGATAAAATAAATGAGGTTGCATTTGTTATAGGCGATTTTGGGCCTGAAGTTGAAATGCAGTTATTAAGTATTGCAGAGAGCATTGGTGCAGAAGGCAGAATTTATTACCAAGACCAGGCTCTAGGCACTGCGCATGCTGTAATGTGTGCTACCCCTTCGCTAACCGGCGAAGTAATTGTTGCATTTGCTGACACCCTGTTCAAAGCTGAATTTGACATGGATAAATCAGCAGATGGCACCATTTGGGTGCATAAAGTAGAAAATCCAAGTCAATTTGGTGTTGTTATGTTAGATTCAGAAAATAATATTTCTGACTTTATTGAAAAACCAACTGAATTTATTTCTGATCTTGCAATTATTGGTATTTACTATTTTAAAGATGGCGATAATTTGCTCGATGAAATTCAATACCTAGTGGACAATGATATCAAAGAAAAAGGCGAATATCAGCTCACCAACGCTTTGGAAAACATGAAAAACAAAGGGCTGGTATTTAGGCCAGGTGAAGTTGAAGAATGGCTTGATTGTGGAAATAAAGATGCAACAGTTAATACCAACCAAAGAATTTTGGAAATTAAAAAATCGGAATTCGACAATACCGCATTAAGCAAAGCTGGGGTAAGCATTATTGAGCCATGTTTTATTGACAAGGAGGTGATTTTGGAAAATTGCACAGTAGGACCGCATGTTAGCATCGGTATGAAAAGTACAATTAAAAACTCTACCATTTCAAATAGCATTATTCAAACCAATTGCAATATCGAAAATACTTCATTCACAAATAGTTTAATTGGAAACCATGTAAGCATTAAAGGCAATTGTAATGAGTTAAGCATTGGCGATTACAGCACATTAAATTGATTTCTATTGAAAAACAGATTACATATTGCTTTCATGATTTTTGCATCAGGAAGTATTCTGTTTTCTGAAGGTTGTCAACTACTTTATAAAAAAAAAGTACATTCTGATGCTTCCGGTAATATCAAACAAGTAAATTTTGATGATTACTTTATTGATGCTTGCACCCAATTTGGAAATGCAAATTATACCTTATCCATTAAAAATCTGGAAAAATGTGTAAGTATAAAACCAAATGAAGCCTCCGTTTATTACCAATTAAGCAAAAATTACAACGAATTATCTAACCCGAATTTAAGCTTGCAAAATGCAATGAAAGCCTATAATTTGGCTCCAGACAATACTTATTACTGTTTATGGTATGGAGAAAAATTAAGCGAAATTGGCCATTTAAATGAAGCTGTAAAAGTGCTTTCACAAACTTTTTCTAAAAACACTAAAAATGAGCAAGTTTTAAAAGCTTTGGATGCATTGTATGTGCGCAACACAAATCCTATTCAAGATAGAATTGATATTTGGTTGAAATACAAGTTAAGTGCTGGTTATAAACTTAATTCGACACTTAAGCTTATTGAATTTTATATTCAAATTAAAGATTTTGCATCCGCTCATTTATTATATGATGAAATTAAAAAAGCAAGCCCTCTGAAGTATAAATACTACATTGATGATGCAAACCTTTATCTTCAAGAAAATGATGAAAAACGGGCTTTTGAAAATTTTGAAAAAGCAAGAGCACTCAATCCCGATAATTTCAATCTTAATTATTCATTATTCAAATTAAAGGCAGACAAAAAAGCAATAATTGAAGCAAATACTTATTTAAATAATGCCTTTTCCGACCCATTAACAAGCCTGGATATAAAACTTGATGTTTGCAAACAAATTAACCAAAAGATCAATGCAGATACTAGTTATCTGGTTTATGCAAATGCAATAGCGCTTTGCTTGGTTAAAAACTATCCTGACAATCCTAAATCTTTATCAGTAGCAGCAAAATATTTTGAGGAAAACAAACAATTAATGGATGCCTTGGTGTGCTACAAAAAAATTAATGAAATAAGTCCTGGCATGTATGATGCTTGGCTTGGCGCCATTAAAATGTCTTCTGAACTTAAACAGCATTCCAATACAATTGATATTTCAAATAAAGCATTGGAATACTATCCAAATGTTGCGTTAATATACTTGGAGGCAGCAAAAGCTTGCAATGCAGTTAAGGAATACTCGAAAGCCATTGAATTCGAAAAAAGTGGACTGAGTTTTGCTTTTGATCCAAGTGTTAAAGGCAAATTGCTTCTGGAGCAAGGGATTTCATATTTTAAATTAAAACAATTTAAAGATGCTGAAACTACCCTTCAAGAAGCGCTAAGTCTAAACGACAAAGATCCAAATTTATTGGATCATTTAGGAAATGTATTTTATGCATTGAATTCTATAGATAAAGCAATTGAATATTGGAAAAAAGCCAAAGAACTAGGGCTTGATTCAACAACAATAGATAAAAAAATTAATAATGGTAAATACATTGAACAATAAAACAATTGGAGTTTTCTTAATGGTAATTTTACTTGCATCTTGTGCGGGCAAGAAAAATAAAACAAGCGGCCCACCCGTTGTTAAATTAAACATTGATTCAAGCATACACAATCCTACAGCCAATGACATCCTCTCATTTACTTTAAAACCATGGACTTACTTTTCTTCAAAAGTTGACTTAGAATTTAGACAAAATGATGGAAAAAAAATCAACGCCAATGGCAGCATTAGAATGTATAAAGATTCTTTAATTTGGATATCAGCCGGAATGTTCGGCATAGAAGGCTTTCGAATACTGATTAATAAAGATTCGGTGATCATTCTAAATAAATTAGAAAAAAAATACTTCATTTATAAAACAAGCGAATTCAAAGGATTATCTGATGTAGCCCTTACGGTTTCTCAAATTCAAAATATAATCACTGCCAATCCTATTTATGCGCTAAATTTATACCAAATTACTATGCAAAATGATGCTCAAATTTCTATTCAATATCCACAAAAAAAATACAATACATCGCATGCTTACAATAAGCGATCCTATACAATAGATTCAAGTAATTTGGTGGATAATTTAAAACCCAATAACGCTAAAATTAGCTATTCAGAGTATGCTGTATTTAACGCACACAACTTCCCTGTCTTTACCTATATACAATCAAAGTTTAACGGTAAAAATATTGAACTAGAATTAAAATATTCAGATATCGATTTTGAAACACTTTTAAGTTTCCCATGTCAAATACCTTCCTCATATGAAAAAGCCAATTAATAAAATTCTATTCATCGTCTTCTTCTTTGTTTTTATCTTTAACACCATAGGACAAACAAAAAAAGATTTGGAGAAACAGCGAAAAAAGACTGAAGATGAAATTGCTTTAACAAAAAAAATTCTAAAAGAAACCAAAAATAAAAAGCAACAAAGCCTTAGAGAAATAGTTACAATTTCGAGACTAATTGAGAAAAGAGAAGAATTAATCAATACCATTAATGAGGAAATAATCTATGTTAACAAAGACGTTGAAGGCAAAAAAAATGATATTGAAAGACTCAATAGTCAGATTGATTTAGAAAAAAAGAACTACGCTAAAGCCATTGTTCAATCCTTTAAAAGTAAAAAAGTATACAACAACTCACTATACCTATTTGCTGCAAAATCATTTAATCAATTGTTTCTTAGATTCCGATTTGGCGCCTATTTAAATGCTGCCCAAGAAAAGTTTCTTTTTAGAATTAATGAAAATCGAAATGAGCTAGAAACCATACTTCAAGATTTGCTAGGGCTAAAGGTCTCTAAAGAAAAATTAGCCACCAATAAAAAGTCTGAGGTTAAAGAACTAGAGCAAGATAAAACCGAAAAAAACAAAGTAGTTGTTGCTCTTTCAGGTAAAGAATCTGAATTAAAAAAGAACTTGGAAAAACAGAAAAAAGCCAAGGAAAATTTAAATGCACAGATTAATGCTATTATTGCCAAAGAAATTGCCGCTGCTAGAAAAAAAGCAGTGGATCAAAAATCAAGCACCAATAAAAATGATGGAAAAGTTGCAGACAAAACTTCGGCACAAAATAAATCTGAGAGTTCGACCCCAAGTGTCACTCCTGAGGTTAAGCAGTTATCTGACAACTTTTCTGCAAACAAAGGAAGATTGCCTTGGCCAGTTGAGAAAGGGTTCATCAGCGAGCGTTTTGGGTCGCATGCGCATGAAAAACTTGATCAAGTAACAGTTCAAAACAATGGAATAGATATCCAAGCAAGCAGTGGATCAAATGCACGTTGCATTCACAAAGGAACCGTAACAGCTATTATTAATATCCCTGGAATGGGTAAGGCCGTTATTGTAAACCACGGTGAATATTATACTGTTTATTCTAAACTGAAAGATGTGAGTGTGAGTCAAGGGCAAACAGTTGCTTTAAAACAAATTATTGGTAGTATTGCCGAAGATGAAGATGGGGCAACTGAAATTCATTTTGAAATTTGGTTAAACCAAGACAAACAAAACCCTGAGCTTTGGCTCGCTAGATAAAAATGGAAAACAAAGAAATTAAAACAGTAGGAATTGCAGGCGCTGGAACAATGGGCGCCGGAATTGCAATGGTTTGCGCACAAGCAAATTTTAAAGTTGTATTGTTTGATATCAACCCCATCGTTCTTGAATCGGCACAAAAATCAAATCTAACAATTTTAAATAAAATGCTGGAAACTAGCCGAATTGATCAAAATGTATACAATTCGTGTCTTGAAAATATAATTTATAGCAGCAAAATATCTGAGTTAAAGGCAGATTTGATTATTGAAGCGATTGTTGAAAAACCAGACATTAAAATTTCTCTTTTTCAACAACTAATTGATTTGAATGGGGAGGAAACAATATACGCCACCAATACGTCTTCTATTCCAATCACTCAAATAGCCGCTGGTTTAAGTTTGCCTCAAAATGTCGTGGGCATTCACTTTTTCAATCCTGCACATATCATGAAACTGGTTGAAGTGATTAAAGGTGCTAAAACAGATCAAAATGTTGTAAACCAGTCGGTAAATTTTGTACAAGCAATTAAAAAACAAGCCGTTATAGCAGCTGATGCTCCTGGTTTCATCGTCAATAGAATTGCGCGATTGTATTACGTTGAATCCCTTAAAGCACTTGAGGAAAATGTTAGTGATTTTCAAACAATAGATGGAATAATGGAATCCTCTGGTTTTAAAATGGGGCCATTTAAATTGATGGATTTAATCGGGGTAGACACTAACTACTCAGTCACTGAAAGTCAGTTTAGGCTATTTAATTACGAGGCGCGTTTTAGGCCAAGCAGAATTCAGAAACAAAAAGTAGAAGCAGGTCTTCATGGCCGAAAAACCAAAGGAGGATTTTACAATTATGAATAAAATAATTATTTTAACTATATTAGGCTTAACAGCTCTAATTGCTTGTCAAAAAAACAATATCAACAATGATCCAATTGCTGACGTACCTGTAAACATAACCATCAACATGGCACTGCCATTATACAGTCATTTGTTGAATGAGGGCACATTTATATACTGGGATGGCGGAGTTAAAGGCATTGTAGTGGTTCATTACCAAAATGACGAGTATTACGCTTTTGATAGATCATGCAGCTATCAACCAAGCACTTCATGCGCAAAAATTGAAGTCGACAGCTCATTTATGGTGTTTAGATGCGGAAATACTCAAATTACAGGTTTTGAAAAATGTTGCGATTCAAAGTTCTTTATGAATGGGCAAGTCCTTAATGGGCCTGCAACTTTTGGCCTTAAACAATACCAAGTTATTAAAAACGGAACCGAATTGTCCGTAAAAAATTAAAAAAAAATTAAAAAAAATCTTTATTAAGTAAAACATTTTAATATATTTGTCGGGTTATATCAACAAATCACTATTAAAAAGCAGCTTATGATAAAGAGAAAATTACTAGTTACCATCATTGCACTATTGTCTGTTAATCAGGCTTTTTCGCAATCTGCAGAGAGACGACTTGGAATAGAAATCAACGGTGGAATTAATGAATATCAGGGTGATCTTGGATCTGCCTTGTTCTTTGCTAGAAAGCCAAACTACCAAGGAATTGGCGCATCAATCAGTTATTACCTTACCCCAAACATTGATTTATCTTTCTTTGGCTCTGGTGGTGATGTAGGATACTTTACTGCTCTCCCTTATGTAGATCCTGAATTTAAATACGTTCAATTCAGAACCAACTTAGCTACTGTTAATGGTGGCATTCGTTTTAAGCTATTAAAAGACAAGCCATTTACGCCATATATCATGTTGGGTTTAGGCGGTGTATACTTACATAGCAATGTAAGCCGCGACCCTAACTCATACACTGGTGCTGCTGGTAATGCTGCGGTAGGTTTTGGTTTCCAATACAGTGTAAATGAAAAGTTTGGAATTAGATTACAGTCTATGTACAACTATACATTTAATGATATTTGGGATGGTGAACCATACGCTTATTTAACGCACACTAGAAACAAAAACAATGATTTGTTTGCATTTCACTCCCTAGGTTTCTTCTATAACCTTCCTTATGGCGATGCAAGTATGTCTGGTGGTGTTTCTCAGAAAGACAAAGACAAAGACGGTGTGCCTGATGCACTTGATAAATGTCCTAAAACACAACCTTGGCAGTTACCAGTTAACGAAGATGGTTGTCCTAAAGATTCTGATTTGGATTCAATTCCTGATTATCAAGATTCATGTCCTTTCAACTTTGGCCCACGTAAATTCAACGGTTGCCCTGATAAAGACAATGATGGTATTATAGACATCAAAGACCGTTGCCCTGAAAAAGCTGGTCCAGTTGAATTCCAAGGTTGCCCTGACACAGATGGTGATGGTATTTTAGACATTGAAGATGCTTGCCCTGCGGTTAAAGGTCCTAAAGAATACAACGGTTGCCCTGACTCTGATGGTGATGGCATTGAAGACAAAAAAGACAAATGTCCAAATGTTGCTGGATCTAAAGATGGAGAAGGCTGCCCTGATACAGATGGTGATGGTGTTTATGACAACAGAGACGTTTGTCCAAATGTTGCTGGTATAGTTGCCAACAAGGGTTGCCCTGAAATACAACAAGAAGTAGTACGAAAAATTGCTCTTGCTGCCAAAGGTATCAATTTTGAAACCAAAAGCGATGTAATAAATCCTGAATCTTACGACGACTTAGATGCCTTAATTAAAATATTAAACGAATATCTTGAGGCGAATGTTGCAATAGATGGTCATACTGATAACGTTGGCGATCCTGCTAAAAATAAAGAGTTGTCTCAAAAACGTGCAAATGCAGTTATGGCTTATTTGATTAACAAAGGCATAGCAGCAATGAGATTAACAGCTACTGGTTACGGTGATTCTCAGCCAGTTGCAGACAACAAAACCAAACCAGGTCAAGCTAAAAACAGAAGAGTTGACTTTAAGTTAACTTACTAAAATTTGGTTTTAAAATATTTAAAAGGCAGGATTTTATCCTGCCTTTTTTTATATCCAAAGATTTCTGAAAGGGGTTGCTTTTCTGTTCCATTTTCTGTTCCAAGTATAATTTGGGCGATAAAAATCCTTACTTAAACATTCTGAATGGTGTTTTGATTGAACATTAAATCAATTTTACATTTTCAGCGAAGGCTCCAGCTGTATTCTTTAATGTTTAGGCATCATTTAAGCCCTTCTTGGGCTATTTAATGCTAAAAGATTAGCAAAGATGAATCTCAACCATAATAGCCTCTTAAACCAAAACTATACTCAATAAAAAAAGCCTCTATCAAACGATAGAGGCTTTTAAATACTGTTTAGATAATTAATCCTTTTTAGTTGCTGCTTCGGTTTTCTTTTTGCAGCAAGCTGATCCTTCGGCCTTATCTTTATCGCAAGAACTTGATGCTGCTTTTTTGCAACAAGATTTCTTGGCGCATTTCTTCTCTGTAGAAGCTGCGGTGGTTTTCTTTGCGGTACTGTCATTTGTAACAACAGCTGCCGAAGATGGGTGATCTGCTGCTGGTTTAGCCACTTCGATAATCGTTTTAGGCTTTGAATTGGAAGTTGTATTTCCTGCTGTATTGTCTTGGGCGCTAGCACTGAAAGACAATCCTGCAATTAAAACGATGCTTAAAATTAACTTTTTCATATGTTGTATTAATATTATTTATATTTAAAATTAGTCAAAAATCAAGCCAAAGTGGCAACCACTGTTTCTCCACCTTTGGTCTTTTGTTGAAGTGAAACTTCTATCTTAGCAGATAATGGCAAGTATAAGTCAATGCGTGAACCAAATTTAATAAATCCCATTTCACCACCTTGAGTAGCCATATCGCCTTCTTTCACATAGTAAACAATTCTCTTTGCCAACGCGCCAGCCACCTGCCTAAAAAGCACTTCTGCTTTCGAACCAGCAATAACAACAGTGGTTCTTTCATTCTCAGTTGATGATTTAGGATGCCAAGCTACCAAGTATTTCCCTGGATGGTATTTGGCATATTTAACAATGCCTGAAATTGGGTTGCGGTTAACATGCACATTTATAGGGCTCATGAATATACTAACCTGACGGCGCTTGTCTTTAAAGTATTCTGTCTCCTCAACTTCTTCAATAACGACTACTTTGCCATCTGCAGGCGCTATTACATGATTATCATTTACAATTGTATTGCGGAAGGGATTGCGAAAAAATTGAACAATAAGAATGAAGAATATTAAAGATATAGATAGAACTATTTTGCCTATTAAATGCTCGTCGCCTAATAGCGATTGTATTCCTAGGTTGATTCCTGCAAGAATTAACAAGGTAACTAAAATGATTTTGTATCCTTCTCTATGTATTAGCATTAGAATACGCCTCTAAATTTTTGTGTGGTAGCTACTTTATCAATAGCGACGATGTAAGCAGCTGTACGCAAACTTACGCTGTGTTTTTTGCCGGCTTCAAATACAACATCAAATGCACTTTTCATTACCCTGTCAGCTCTTCTATTTACGCGCTCCTCAGTCCAGAAATAACCCATCCTGTTTTGAACCCATTCGAAATAAGACACTGTAACACCGCCTGCATTTGCCAAAATATCCGGCACTACGATAATACCTTTGTCGTTTAATGTTTTATCCGCATTGGCACTTGTTGGTCCATTTGCACCCTCTACAATAAGTTTGGCTTTAATATTTCCTGCATTTTCATCCGTTATTTGATCTTCCATGGCTGCAGGAACTAAAATATCACAATCTAATTCTAACAATTCTGAATTGCTAATATTTTTACCTCCAGTATACCCATCAAGATTCCCTTTTTCTTTAGAATAGGCAATTGCTTCCTCTACACTTATGCCTTCTGGATTGTAATAGCCGCCAGTTACATCTGAAATACCTACAATTTTAACCCCTAACATTTCAATTAGTTTTGCTGAAATTGAACCAACATTACCAAAACCTTGAACTACACATGTGCACTCTTCTGGTTTTAGTCCCATTTTTGCCAAAGCAGAACGGGTGCATACCATTACGCCTCTGCCCGTAGCTTCAACTCTCCCCAATGAGCCGCCCATTGAAATTGGTTTTCCTGTAATTACGGCGGGTGTATATTGGCCTTTAATTTTTGAATATTCATCCACAATCCAAGCCATTTCTTGCTGGCCGGTATTCATGTCTGGGGCAGGAATGTCTTTGTCTGGACCAAATACATCACTCATTGATGCGGCATATGCGCGCGTTAAACGCTCAAGTTCACCTTTGCTCATCGACTTAGGATCACATTTGATTCCTCCTTTTCCTCCTCCATATGGAATACCAACCACAGCGGTTTTCCATGTCATCCATGCTGCTAAGGCTTTTACTTCATCCAGAGTTACGTCCATAGAATATCTGATACCACCCTTAGATGGGCCTAGGGTTGTGCTATGTTGAACCCTATGTCCTTCAAATACTTTTACTTTTCCATTATCCATGATAACTGGAAGATTAACAGTAACAATCTTTGCCGGATATTTTAAGGTGTCATAAGCTGATTCATCAAGGCCTATGATTTTAGCTGCTTCATCAAAACGTTTCATCATCGAATCCAAAGGATTCAAATTGCTGTGGATGGTTGCATTACTCATTGTTTTCTTATTTTTATAATAGTAAAGGGATGCAAATTTAGTCTTTTCAGACATTTAACAAATAAATATTATCCAAAAAAATGTCTAAATTGTGTAAAATCAGGAATTTATTGACATTAGAACTCAAAAATAGCAAAGGTGAATCTAATATGATATTTTTGCAGTTCATATTAATATGGCTACTTACGAATTCAGAAGAATAGAAAAGGATTGGCAAGCATACTGGGCTAAGAACAATACTTTCAAAACTGAAAATATTTCAGAAAAAGAAAAATTTTATGTTCTAGATATGTTCCCATATCCTTCAGGTGCGGGTTTGCATGTTGGTCACCCACTTGGTTACATCGCTAGCGATATTGTTTCTAGATTTAAAAGGCACAAAGGATTTAATGTATTGCATCCTATGGGGTATGATGCTTTTGGTTTGCCTGCCGAGCAATATGCTATTCAAACGGGCCAACACCCCGCCCTAACTACAGATGAGAATATAAAACGGTATAGAGAACAACTAGACCGTATTGGCTTTTCTTATGATTGGTCGCGTGAAATAAAAACCTGTGACCCAAAATACTACCGCTGGACCCAATGGATATTTATTCAGTTGTTTAATTCATGGTATAATCCAAAATCAAATAAAGCTGAAAACATAGACTCTTTAATTTCCGGTTTCGAAATTTCTGGCTTCACAAATGATGAATTAAGTTTTACCAAAGAAGAATGGCTGGCTTTTCCAGATAAAATCAAATCTGATATTTTGCTAAAATTCCGTTTGGCCTTCCTTAGCGAAGCAATGGTCAATTGGTGTCCAGAATTAGGTACCGTATTGGCCAATGATGAAGTTAAAGATGGGCTTAGTGAGAGAGGAGGATTCCCGGTTGAGAGAAAACTTATGATCCAATGGAGCCTCAGAATCTCTGCATATGCCGAACGCTTGCTAACTGGACTCGAAAATATTGATTGGAGCGATAGTTTGAGAGAAGCACAAAGAAATTGGATTGGCAAAAGCGAAGGATGCTCTCTGAAATTCCATTCTGATAACATAGAAATTGAAGTTTTTACCACCCGTCCTGATACCATATTTGGCGTCACTTATTTGGCCGTGGCACCTGAACATCCAAGCTTGGATTTGCTTTGTATCAATGAATTTAGAAGCCTTGCATTAGAATATACTGAAAAAGCAAAAAACAGAAGCGAAAGAGAAAGGCAGGCTGAGGTCAAAAATATTACAGGTGCATTTACTGGTTCATATGCGAAACATCCTTTTACAAACGAGGCAATTCCAATTTGGATTGCTGATTATGTATTGGGGAGCTATGGCACAGGGGCTGTGATGGCCGTTCCAGCGCATGATAGCAGAGACTATTCTTTTGCAAAATATTTCAATCTTCCTATCAAAGAAGTTGTAAGCGGTGGCGATATTTCAAAAGAATCATTTGATGCCAAGACTGGAAATATCATCAATTCTGATTTTTTAAATGGCTTAAGTGTTAAAGAAGGCATAAAAAAATCAATTCAAGAAATCGAATCTCTAAATCTTGGAAAAGGTAAAACCAACTACAGATTGAGAGATGCTGTTTTTGGAAGACAGCGCTATTGGGGTGAGCCTATTCCAATTTTTTATGAAAATGGAACTCCAAAAACCATCAAAGAAAATGATTTGCCTCTAATTTTACCCGAGATAGATAAATATTTACCAACTGAATCTGGTGAACCGCCTTTGGCCCGTGCAAACAACTGGATATACAACGGCCATGCGGTTGAAACAACTACAATGCCAGGATGGGCAGGTTCTTCGTGGTACTTTTTAAGGTATATGGATCCAGCTAATAATTCAGAAATTGCCTCCAAGCAAGCATTAGATTATTGGAAGGATATTGACCTTTATATGGGCGGAAGTGAACACGCAACTGGACATCTTTTGTATTTCCGTTTTTGGACAAAATTTTTGCATGATTTAGGCATCATTCCAACTGATGAACCAGCTAAGAAACTAATTAATCAAGGAATGATTCAAGGAATGTCTTGTTTAATTTATCGTGTCAATCAGACATCTAAATTTGTTTCCATCGGTATAAAACACCAATATGAAACCACTGCAATTCATATTGACATTCAACTTGTAAATGCGGGTAATGAAGTTGATATTGAAGCATTAAAAGCATGGAGACCAGCCGAATTTAATGAGGCTGTTTTTGAATTAGAAAATGGAAAACTCATTTGTGGCACGGAGGTTGGAAAAATGTCAAAACGCTGGCACAACGTTGTCAATCCGGATGATGTATGCAACGATTTTGGCGCAGACACATTAAGACTGTACGAAATGTTCTTAGGTCCATTACAAGATGCAAAGCCATGGTCAACCCAAGGAATAGAAGGTGTTTTACGCTTCTTAAAAAAATTCTGGCGTTTATTCCATAACAATGCCCAAGAGAATTTCAATGTTTCATTAGATTCTCCAAGTAAAGCTGAATACAAAATCTTGCATAAAACCATCAAAAAAATTAGCGAGGATATAGATAATTTTTCATTTAATACATCTGTATCTGCATTTATGGTTTGTGTTAATGAATTGCAGGACCTTCAGTGCAATAAAAAAGAAATATTAGAGCCTCTTGTTGTGTTGCTTTCTCCATTTGCGCCGCATATTGCCGAAGAACTCTGGTTGCTTTGCGGAAATAATGGTGGTGTTTCATATGCCAATTGGCCAACGTTTAATGCCGAATATTTAGTAGAAAATGAGTTTAATTATCCAATATCATTTAATGGGAAAGTAAGATTTAATATCAATTTTGCTCTTGATATGGATGCCGCTGATATGGAAAAAGCAATACTTAACAGCGAACAAACACAAAAATATCTTGAAGGAAAAGCGCCAAAAAAGTTGATCATTGTAAAAGGCAAGATTGTGAACGTAGTTGTTTAGTTAATAGCCTTTATTCAGTTTATATTTGTCACAAGTCAATATTTTAAGTAATATTGAATTGTTTATGAGACAGCCTATACTTTCACTACTCAGTTTGGTCTTTATCGCAGGGTCTTGTTCCTTGCTCAAAAACCAACACAACTTTGATGCACAAGCTTATGAGAAAGCTCAGCTTGATGGCTATTATTTGAGCTTACTAGCTGACCCAAAAACCGGCAAAATACCTGTAAATATTAGGCAAAATGAATTGGCCTTTGCATCTAGTCTACCTAAATATTTGAACAACAAACGTTCGGAAGATATTTGGAAATCAAGAGGGCCCAACAACCAAGGTGGGCGCACAAGAGCAATAGCCTTAGACATTAACAATTCCAATATCATCCTAGCTGGCTCAGCCACAGGTGGTATTTATAAATCTACTGATGCTGGACAAACTTGGACAAAAGCCAACTGTCCTGCAAATGCTATTACCTGCATGATTCAAGATACCAGAGTTGGAAAAACCAATATTTGGTACGCTGGCACAGGAGAATTATCAGGAAGTAGTGGAACTGCAACCGGCGCTTATTACTATGGACAAGGCATATTTAAAAGCATAGATGGCGGAAATACATGGTCGGTTATCCCCTTTACAAATGGTGGAAGCACAACCTCTTTTGACTCCGATTTTGATGGTGTTTGGAACATTGCCATTGATTATTCAAATGCCACCCAAGATGAAATTTATGCGGCTACTTATGGAGGAATATACAAAACAACCGATGGGGGATTAAATTGGAAAAAGAAAAGATCTGGAGCATTGCCTAACTATTCTTACTATACGGATGTTGCAGTCGACAAACAAGGTGTTGTTTATGCAACAATGAGCAGCGAAAGCACTCAAAAAGGTATATGGAGAAGCGTAGATGGTGAAGCTTGGATAAGCATAACACCAACTGGCTTCCCGAGTGTATATGGAAGAATGTGTATTGGCATTGCACCATCTGATCAAAATCAAGTTTATATTGTTGCAAGCGGCACCACAAATTTTGGCTTTGTTAGTGCCAATTTTCAAGGAACCAAAGAATGGAATAGTTTATGGAAATACAACTATGTATCAGGAAATGGTTCAAGTACAGGCGGGCGTTGGGTGAATAGAAGTTCAAACATGCCTGATGCTGGTGGTGATTTTGGTTATTTTAGCACACAAGGCGGCTATGATCTATATGTTAAAGTAAATCCAAATGATACCAATGTTGTATTCATAGGCGCAACAAATTTATGGCGCAGCTCTGATGCCTTTCGAAGCAACACAAAGATAGATTGGATCGGCGGCTATGCTGTAAATACTTCTAGACCAGACTTTAAATTATACCCAAACCATCACCCAGACAACCATCAATTGGTATTTTATCCAAATAATCCTGAAATTGCCTTAAGTTCACATGACGGAGGAATTAGTTATACCAACAATATCATGGCTAAAAATGTTGTTTGGGAATTAAAGAATAATAATTACATCACCTCACAATTTTATACCATTGCCATTGATCATTCTGTGGCCAATAACAACAAAATCATGGGTGGCTTACAAGACAATGGGACTCAGTTTACAGACGTTTATGGACTAGCATCTTGGCATATGAGTTTTAATGGCGACGGATCTTATTGCTCATTTATAGATGGCACAAATGAAATTATAGGAAGTGCACAGCAAGGCAGAATTGCGCATTTACAAATAGATCAAATCGGACAACCTATAAAATATGCACGAATTGATCCTAAGCAATTATACCGCGACAATTATGATTTTATTAACCCATTTGTTTTGGATCCGTTTGACCAAAAAATAATGTATCTGCCGGCTAAAAACCGCTTATTTAGAAACACCAATATTCTATCAAAACCTTTAAGCACAGACTTTGATAGCACCCGATGGGATACACCATTGTGGGAAGAATTGGTCAATTGTAAGCCATTAACAGGTCAGGAATTCTCAGCCATTTCTATTTCAAAAGCCAACCCAAATACGCTCTATTATGCTACTGATAAAGGCAGACTTTATAAATTAGGCTCGGCCAATATTGGGCAATCAAATCCAATTGAGATAACAGGCTCAAACTTTCCTAGTGGGAATATTAATTGTATCGCACTCGATCCTTCTGATAGCAATAAAATTACAGTTGTGTTTTCTAACTACAATATAATTAGTTTATTTACCTCTGATAATGGTGGTTCGTCATGGACAAATATTTCTGGCAATCTTGAAGAAAACTCAAACGGAAGTGGATCAGGGCCTAGTTGCAGGTGGGCGGCTATTCTTAATTTAGACAATGGAAGAAAATCGTGGTTTATTGGAACAAGTGTTGGTCTTTATGCTACCGATACTTTAAATGGCATACAAACACGTTGGATTCAACAATCGCCAAATCGAATTGGAAATAATATTGTTACCATGCTCGACACAAGAAGTTTGGATAATTTCATAGCGGTTGCAACCCACGGAAATGGTGCATATAGCGCCAACATTTCAAATCCTTGGCAAATAACGAATCTTAGCTCTGAAAATTTAAAAGATTTAAACGCATATCCCAACCCGCTAAATAAAAATGAACTGCTTAAAATTGATTTTAAAAACAATTCGACGCAAAATTTAGAAATTTCAATTTTAGACAACTTAGGCAATACCATTCCCAGCGGGTATTATAAACTGCATATTTTAGATCAAAAACACATTTCCATTCAATTCGCTAACCTTACTTCAGGAATATATTTTATTAATATACAGACAGATGAAGGATATTGGATTGAAAAGATTAGTGTCCAATAATTATAAATAAAGATTATAGGCTCAACTGAATTTAATTCTCCAATTCTGATTCAGTTTGTCTTACTTTTGCGCTTAAGTAATGAGTATCCTTTTTAAATACCTAAAAAGACAATGGCCTACCCTATTATTGGCATTATTTTTAGCTGCAATAAACCAGTCTTTTTCTTTATTAGACCCACAAATTACCGGCCGAATTGTAGATGAAATTATCAATAAGCACGGTGAATTAAGCAAAGAACAATTTATATCTCATGCACTATATCTTGTAGGATTGTCAATCGGTGTAACCATGGTTTCAAGGATTGCTAAAAACTTTCAAGACTATTACACCAATGTGATTGTGCTCAAAATGGGTGCTCAAATCTTTTCAGATGGACTCAAACATTCGCTAGAACTTCCTTATCAAGTTTTTGAAGATCAAAGGAGTGGAGAAACATTGTCTATTTTAGAAAAAGTGAGAACCGATTCTGAAAAATTAATCACTTCATTTATTGGAATTCTTTTCACTTCAATAGTAGGAATGGTCTTCGTAATGATTTTTACTATTAGTGTTAGTTTGAAAGTTGCTGTAGTATACATCGGGGCCATTGTTGTCATTGGACTCATTAGCTCTTTGCTGAGTAAGAAAATTAAAGTAATGCAAAGGGCTATTGTAGGTGAAACGACTGCCTTAGCCGGAGGCACTACTGAAAGCCTAAGAAACATCGAATTGGTTAAGAGTTTAGGGCTGGCAAACCAAGAAATTGAGAGACTTAACAACACAACCTATAAAATACTTGGATTGGAGCTTAAAAAAGTAAAATACATAAGGAGTTTAAACTTTTTGCAAGGAACCACTGTGCAGTTTACTAGAAGTATTATGATTGTCGTGCTTTTGTATTTAATCTTTAACCATACATTATCAGCAGGCCAATATTTTACCTTCTTATTTTACTCTTTCTTTCTCTTTAATCCCCTTCAAGAGCTTGGAAACATTATCCTTATTCACCGTGAAGCTGAGGTTTCGTTGGATAATTTCAAGAAATTAATCGACACACCTATTGACTATAAGCCTGCCAAACCTCGTGTGCTTAAAGGACTTGAGGACTTTGAATTTAGAAATGTTTCCTTTCAACATTTAAGTTCACGAACACCTGCCTTAACAGATGTGAGTTTTAAAGTCCATAAAGGCGAAACGATTGCATTTGTGGGCCCTTCGGGTTCAGGAAAAACAACACTTGTAAAATTGCTTGTTGGTCTTTATCAAGCTCAAACAGGCAATATCCTTTATGAGGGAATTGACGCCAAAGAAATTGATTTAGATGAATTGAGAGAACGAATTGGTTTTGTTACCCAAGACACTCAATTGTTCTCTGGTTCTATTAAAGAAAACTTATTATTTGTCGCACCCAAAGCAAGTGATGAAGAAATAATGAATGCTTTAGATAGAGCGAGTTGTCAAAACCTTTTACAAAGGGCAGACAATGGAATTGACACAGTAATTGGTGAAGGTGGAGTCAAAGTTAGTGGAGGCGAAAAGCAAAGGCTATCAATCGCTAGAGCATTGCTAAGAAATCCAGGGTTATTGGTTTTCGATGAAGCGACCTCTGCATTAGATAGTTTGACTGAGGATGAAATTACCCAGACCATTAAAAAAATCAATGAAGACCATTCGGCAATAACCATCTTAATTGCCCATAGATTGAGTACCATAATGCATGCCAATAGAATATATGTTCTTGAGCAAGGCAAAATTATTGAACATGGTAAACACGATGAACTCCTAGCAGAAAAAGGTTTGTACTATGCTATGTGGCGTCAACAAATTGGGGAAAGAAAATCATAATTTTCGCCTAATTTCATTCAAAAAAACATTCAATCATTGTGCTTATTAGAAATAATAAAATAGATTTGTATATATGAAACTTCGATATACTATTGCTGCAATATCTATTTTAGCCTCAAGCCTTTCATTTATGCTACCTGATAAACCCAAAAATAAAATTATGACCTATCCGCAAACGGAAATAATCCCAATAAATGATACCTTTTTTGGCGCAACAGTTATTGATCCCTATAGATGGCTGGAAGATGACCTCGATCCGAAAACTAAAAATTGGATTGGCAAACAAAACGAAAATACTTACAATTATTTATCACAAATCCCCTACCGCGAAACACTGAAAAAAAACCTAGAAAAGATTTGGAATTACGAACGCTATTCTGCTCCATTTAACGAAGGAAACTATACCTATTTTTATAAAAATAATGGACTTCAAAACCAAAGTATTCTTTACAGACAAAACAACAATGAAGAAGCTAAGGTATTCTTAGACCCAAATACCTTTTCCAAAGATGGCACTAGCTCACTTTCAGATGTAAGTTTTACAAAGGATGGAAGCATTTTGGCCATCCAAATTAGCGAAGGTGGAAGTGATTGGAGAAAGGTGATTGTATTGAACTCTGCAACCAAACAAACGATTGGAGATACTTTGATTGATGTTAAATTTAGTGGTATTTCTTGGAAGGGAAATGAAGGGTTTTTCTACAGCAGCTATGATAAACCGAGCAAAGGCAGCGAATTGTCTGCAATGACCAATCAACATAAGCTATTTTACCACAAATTGGGGACCAAGCAATCTGAAGATCTATTAATCTTTGGAGGCAGTGAAAAACCCCGCAGGTATATTGGCGGATATGTAACAGAGGACGAACGATTCTTGATTATAAGCGCTGCAACATCTACAAATGGAAATGAATTGTACGTTAAAGATCTTGGCGAAATTGATGGTAAAATTACCAATTTAGTAGCTGATTTTAACAACAACAACGATGTTGTTCATTCAGAAGGAAACACCTTGTATATTCTCACGGATATGGGTGCACCAAATATGCGCTTAGTAAAAACTGAGTACTTAAAAGATAAAGGATTTTCAGAATGGTCTAATGTTATCCCGGAAACAAAAATGCCTTTAAGTATTAGCACTGGAGCAGGCAAATTTTTTGCATCCTATATGAAAGATGCTTGCACTCAATTGTTGCAATACAACATCAACGGAACGTTAGAAAGAGAGATAGCATTGCCGGGCAAAGGAACAGCTGGTGGATTAAGCGGAAAATGGGAAGAAAACACACTTTATTATACGTTTACGAGTTATATATACCCGCCTACCATTTTCTCATACAATGTAAGCGATGGCGCTTCAAATTTATTTAAAAAAGCCGGCGTTTTATTCGATCCAAGTCAATACGAGTCAATTCAAGTTTTTTATGAAAATGAAATAGACCATACAAAGATTCCGATGATGATTACCTATAAAAAAGGATTGAAAATGGACGGTAAAAACCCATGCATGCTCTATGGTTATGGAGGATTTAATGTAAACCTAACGCCATCTTTTAGCACAGCAATGGTTCTTTGGTTGGATGCAGGAGGAATATACGCCGTACCGAATATAAGAGGTGGTGGCGAATACGGTAAAGATTGGCACGATGCCGGTATACAGATGAAAAAACAAAATGTCTTTAATGACTTTATTTCAGCTGCAAATTACCTAATTAAAGAAAAATACACCAGCTCATCCTTCTTATGCATTTCAGGTGGCTCAAATGGTGGATTGCTAATTGGAGCTTGCATGACCCAAAGACCGGATTTATTTAAGGTTGCACTGCCTGCAGTTGGCGTTTTAGATATGCTGCGTTACCACAAATTCACAGCAGGAGCTGGTTGGGCTTACGATTATGGAACTGCCGATGATTCGAAGGAAATGTTTCAGTATTTATTAAAATACTCGCCTTATCACAATTTAATCAAGGGCAAAAATTATCCTGCAACAATGGTAACAACAGGCGACCACGACGACCGCGTTGTGCCGGCGCATTCGTTCAAGTTTGCCGCGAAATTACAGTCAGTAAATGATGGTCCAAATCCAACACTTATTCGAATTGAAACCAATGCTGGTCATGGTGCTGGAAAACCTACCAATATGGTCATTGCTGAATACGCAGATCGATTTGCTTTCGCGCTTTGGAATATGGGTATTACTGAGATAAAATAGATAATAAAAAACTGAGCAAATTAAATACTCAGCTTTTTTTATGTTTTAGTATGCCTTAGCAAATAAAACCCTTTGTTTAGAAGGATTTCCAGTTAACACACAAATCCCATCTTCTTGAATATTGTCTAAAGGAATGCAACGAATTGTTGCTTTTGTGAGCTCTTTAATTTTTTCTTCGGTTTCACCACTACCATCCCAATGGGCTGAAATAAAACCGCCCTTGGTATTTAGAACTTCTTTAAACTCTTCCCATGAATTAACCACATGAATACTTTGGTCTCTAAACAATTTTGCCCGCTCATAAATGGCAGATTGGATTTCATTTAAAAGATTCTTAATGTGCAAATCTATGCCATCAATACTGGTGACAGATTTTTCTTTGGTATCCCTTCTAGCCAATTCCACAGTACCATTTTCAATATCCCTTGGTCCAATGGCAATGCGAACAGGAACGCCTTTTAATTCCCATTCTGCAAATTTATACCCCGGTTTATAGGTGTCTCTATTGTCAAATTTAACCGATAAATCAAGATCCTCTAATTTTTGTTTTATTTGTTCTGCTGCTGCTTCAACTTTCAAACGCTCTTCATCGCTTCTATAAATAGGAACAATAACGACTTGTATTGGCGCTAAACTAGGTGGTAAAACCAAGCCTTCGTCGTCACTATGTGCCATAATTAAAGCGCCAATTAACCTGGTTGAAACGCCCCAACTGGTTGCCCAAACATGCTCTAACTTACCCTCCTTAGTTTGAAATTTTACATCAAATGCTTTTGCAAAATTTTGACCTAAAAAGTGAGAGGTGCCCATTTGCAATGCTTTGCCATCTTGCATTAAGCCCTCAATACAATACGTTTCAACGGCGCCAGCAAAACGTTCATTCTCGGTTTTAATCCCACAAATAACTGGCACAGCTAAGAATTTTTCTGCAAACTCTGCATAAACATTTAACATTTGTTTTGTCTCGGCTATTGCTTCATCTGATGTTGAGTGCGCGGTATGGCCTTCTTGCCATAAAAATTCAGAAGTACGCAAAAACAACCTTGTGCGCATTTCCCAGCGCATAACATTTGCCCATTGGTTGATTAGTATAGGAAGGTCTCTATAACTTTGAATCCATCCTCTATAGGTGTTCCAAATAATCGCTTCGCTGGTAGGCCTTATAATTAACTCTTCTTCGAGCTTTGCATCTTCGTCAACAACAATTTTTCTATTCTCGTCAACTTTAAGCCTGTAGTGGGTAACAACTGCACACTCTTTGGCAAAACCCTCAGCATTTTTTTCTTCCTTCTCAAAAAATGACTTTGGAATTAACAACGGAAAATACGCATTTACGTGCCCAGTTTTCTTGAACATTTTATCCAATTGTGCTTGCATTTTTTCCCAAATTGCGTATCCATATGGTTTAATGACCATACAGCCTTTCACATCTGCATGCTCTGCCATATCAGCGTTCTTAACTAGGTTGTTATACCATTCGCTGTAATTCTCACTTCTTTTTACTTTCTCAAATGCCATATATTAAATTGGAATGTTTTTTGTATCTTTGATACTGCAAAGGTATTCACTTAAGACCAAATGCACCTAAAAAAATACAGCCATATGAAACAAATCATTTTTGCATCGGTTTCTATTCTTATTTTAAGTTCATGCAGCATACAAAAACAAGCCTCCAATCTCAATGGCAGAAGTGATGAAGTCTATTTTACGCCAAACGACAACAGAAAAAAATCAGATGATCTAGCGGTTTCAAACAAGCAGAATGTAAATCAAACGCAGAATAATAAGCAAATTAGCAATGCAGGCAATTACACCAGCAGCTATTCCAATCGCTTTAGAAATTTCGGCAGTTCACGTAGGTTTAATTATAACAATTACCAAGCAAGTATAGTCCCAAGCCTATCGTATAACAACTATACTGGCAATAGCATGGGTTTAGGTTATGTTGATACCCGATTTGGATATGCCAGTGGTTTTAACAGCCCTTTTTCCATGTATTATGGATACAACATGCCATACTACAATCCATTTTTCTCTTATGGTTGGGAAAATTCGTGGATGAATGGATACTATCCATACTATACTTTTAATCCATATTTCTATAATCCTTGTTCATATTATTATGGTTTTGGATATGGTTATTATAACCCATATTACAGGAACTATTATTACAACAACTACAATAACAACAATAACAATTATTACGGAAACCCAAGCAACCCAAATTATTCGCGAAGAACCGGTGGCACCAATAACCAACCAACAAGCACCACAAGAACATCTCAACCCCAAAACTCGTCTACCTCCGGCAACAGCAGTAATGGGGGAAATACTTGGTACAATGGCGGAAATTCTGATAGAGGAAGTTCAAGCGGTAGCAGCGGATCTGGAAGTTCGTCAAGTGGTGGATCAAGCAGCGGTGGATCATCGGGCGGGAATAGCGATAGAGGATCATCGGGCAGCTCAGGAAGTACTAGAAGAAGATAATTTTAATTATGTTGAAACTAAATTTTAATTTTTTTCTGATCGTTTTTCTTACTTGTTTTTCTTTAAAATCTCAAAATGAGATAGATGTTGTGCGGTATTCAATGCAAACCATTGGCAGCACAGCAAGATCATATGGTGTAGCGGGTGCTTTTGGTTCTATAGGCGCCGATGCTTCTTGCGCAGGCATCAATCCTTCAGGGCTTGCAAGGTTCAGAAACAATTCATTGAATTTAAGTGCAAGTTTTTACAATGCCAAAAACAATGCAAGCTATATAGGCCAAACCTTTAACGACAATAAATTCAATTTTAATGTTCCTAATCTAGGTTTAATTGTCAACCTTCCTGCTGCAGATTATAACAATAAAAAGCCTACAGGTTTTGTCAATTTTGTTTTTGGTTTCAATGTCAATAGATTAAACAACTACAACATGCGCAGTCTATTTTCTGCCAGCAACAAAGAAAGTAGTATTACCCAAGATTGGGCTCAAAGGGCCAATAGCACCAACGATATTCCGATTAATTTTTCAAGATATTCACTCGAACATTTGGCCTACCAAACATGGTTGCTTGATAAAGATACGACTTCGCCTACTCCCGCCTATAATTCAGCCTATGGAAAAAATGCAGCGGTTAATGTCAATCAGCAAGGCAATATATTAACAAAAGGAGCTCTAAGCGACTACAATGCAAGTTTTGCCGGTAATTATAAGCACATACTGCTTTTTGGTATTTCTTTAGGCGCAAAAAGTGTTCGTTATGTTCAAAGCAATAGTTTTAAAGAGAAAGACAACAAACCAGTGGGGGTTAAAGATATTGATTATGTGGTATTAGATCAATATCAGCGCACAAATGGCATTGGTCTGAATGCAAAGTTTGGTGTCAATATAGCCCCAAACGAATTTATAAGAATTGGATATGCCTATCATTCGCCAACCATCTTCAATTTAACAGATTCTTACAGCTACACCATTACATCTAAATTCGATTATCAAGCCCGTGACCAATTTGGTGACCTTAGAGAAAGTTCTACTGCAACGACAGACGCAACCGTCTATAAATATAAGATTTCAGTTCCAGGAAGACAAGTATTCAGTTTAGGTCTTGTAAATAAAAATCTTGGCTTCCTTTCTTTAGATCTTGAATCTGTGAACTATAGTCAATCATACCTTTATGCCAAAGACTATGCATTCGCTGATGAAAATTTAAACATCAAAAAATCTATGAATCCAAGTGTGGTTAATCTTCGACTTGGTGGTGAGTTGATTCAGAATCAATTTAGAATTCGAGCCGGTTATGCCCGCTATCCTTCAACATACAGAGAGGGTGCTGTGCCATATGTTAAGAGTCTGGTCAATAATATTTATACCCTTGGCATGGGAATAAAAGAAAAAAGATACGCGTTTGATATAGCCTTTGTTAATAGTGGCTATGCAAACTACTTTGTGCCCTACACCCTCAGCAATGGCGTTTCTTATGCAATTACAAATAATGTTCGCACCAATAACTTAATCATCTCCGCAAGCTTTTTAATTGATTAAATTCTTCGGTTTCTAAAAATAGTCTGTTTCAGTAGATTTTAGTATTTTTGTAGGGTTAATGAAACCTACTGATAAATACGCAGAAAGAGGCGTTTCTTCTCAAAAAGAAGACGTACATAAAGCAATTGCTCACATTGATAAGGGTTTATTCCCGCAAGCTTTCTGCAAAATTATTCCTGATGTTTTAGGAAATGATCCTGATTTCTGTAACGTAATTCACGCTGATGGCGCTGGAACAAAAAGCAGTCTTGCATACCTGTATTGGAAAGAAACAGGAGATATTTCAGTTTGGCGTGGTATAGCTCAAGACGCAATTGTAATGAATATTGACGATTTACTGTGTGTTGGCATAACTGATAACTTTTTGCTATCAAGCACTATTGGCCGCAACAAGAAGAGAATACCAGGAGAGGTAATTGCTGAAATTATTAATGGCACCGAAGACTTTATTGAATCTTTAAAAGAGCATGGTATAAATATAATTAGCGGTGGCGGTGAAACTGCTGATGTTGGAGATTTGGTGAAGACTATCATTGTTGATAGCACAGTCACTGCCAGAGCAAAAAGAAGTGATATTATTTCTAACCATAATATTCAAGATGGAGATGTCATTATTGGTCTGGCATCAGATGGATTGGCAACTTATGAAAAAACATACAATGCTGGAATGGGTAGCAATGGGTTAACCAGCGCTAGGCACGATGTTTTTGACAAAGAATACCGCAGCAAATACCCTGAATCATACGACGATTTATTGTCTGCTGAACTCGCTTATACCGGCAGCCTAAAACTTACCTCAGCTATTGAAGGTATTTCATTAGACGCTGGAAAAATGGTGCTATCTCCAACCAGAACTTACGCGCCAATAATCAAATCTATTTTAGCGGATTTTAGAGAAAGCATACATGGCATGGTGCATTGCACGGGCGGGGCTCAAACCAAGGTATTGCACTTTGTTCAAGCGCCTCTTCATATTATTAAAGACCAATTATTCCCTACGCCTATTTTATTCAAAACAATTCAAGCTCAAAGTGGAACATCTTGGGAAGAAATGTATAAAGTTTTTAATATGGGGCACCGTTTAGAGATTTATATAAAACCGGAATTTGCTGATAAGATTATCAAGATTTCTGAATCATTTGGAGTCGCTGCAAAAGTTATTGGCAGGGTAGAGAACTCAAGCCATAAACATGTTAGCATTATTGGCGAAAACGGTACATTCACTTATTAATTCAAAAGGGCCTTGTTGCCGCCACCAATATGGAAATTATATTTGTGACATCGATGGCAATAATCTAAAGCAAATAACACATTTAGGGAAAGCCAATTGGGCGGCATTTTTTAGTGCTGATGGCAAAAAACTAGAATAAGGCAAATAAAATTAAGGAACCTGCAATAATGCGGTACCAACCGAAGGGTTTGAACCCATATTTATTTAGTATGCCAACAAAGGTCTTGATGGCAATTAATGCAACAATAAATGCAATTATATTTCCAGCAATAAACAAAGTAATATTGCCAGAATTGGATAATATCATTTCATATCCTTTCTTCTCACCCAAAGGCAATTTCCAATCTTTCAAGAAGATTGAGTAGGCTGTCACTGCAAACATAGTAGGCACAGCTAAAAAAAATGAAAATTCTGCAGCCAGTTTTCTATCTAGCTTTTGGTGCATGCCGCCAATAATTGATGCTGCTGATCGGCTAACACCGGGCATCATTGCCAAACATTGCCAAAATCCAATAGTAATTGCATTTTTATACGTTATTTGCTCATCTTTTATTTTAATTGGATTCTGAAAGAATTTATCAATAAACAAGAGAACAACTCCTCCAATAATCATTGCAATGGCAATTGGTATTGGCTTTTCTAAAACTGCCTCTATTTTATCGTCAAATAGATATCCAAGCACCAAAGCTGGAATGACGGCAAAAGCCAATTTAAAATAAAACTTAAGATTGCTTAGATTAAAAAATTTCTCTCTATACGCCACAACAACTGAGAGTATGGCTCCAAATTGGATAGAAACTTGAAACATTTTTACGAACTCATCCTTTTCAATGCCAAGGAATGAACTTGTAAATATCATATGCGCTGTAGAAGAAACAGGCAAATACTCTGTTAATCCTTCTATGACAGCTATTACAATAGCATCTATTAAATTCACTTGGAATCTTCTTGAGCTTCTTGCTCTTTCGGTGTGTATAAAATTGAAAAAACACCTAAACCGAACCCTAACAATACAATTATAGGAGCTACTGTTATTTTGATTGGAGCATCAAATGGTAAATCTTTGCCACTTCCCATAACGATAAAACCTATTACAATTACAGCAACACTTGCAATAAGTAGAATGTAATTTTCCTTCTTAAATACCATAGTTGGTATTGCCTTCTTTTCTGGCTGTTTTACGATTTTTGATTTATTTGGAGCTGCCATATAATTTTAATAAAGTTGGTCTATTTTTAATTTTAAATACCGCTTCGTAGAGAAGAACACACTAATCAACGAAATAAGTAGGGCCAAAACTAATAAAAATCCGGCTAAACTTGCATACTGTACAATAAATAATTGCCAGTTATTTTGCTGAAGATGCGTTTCTACTAAATATACAATGCCCGATAGCATTGAAATGGCAAGAAAAACTGACAAAAGCGCATAAATTGAATACATGCCTAAGAAAGGTCTAACAATAAACCAATCCGAAGCCCCGACATACTGCATACTCTTTATTATAAAGCGGCGAGCAAACATGTTTATTCTGACTGTGCTGTTAATTAAAGCCAAAGCAATTACAAGAAAAATCACAGCCAAGGCAAGTAAGATGAATTCTACCGTTTTAAAGTTTTTATTGATTTGAGTTAATAGATTTTTGCCCAAATCATCTTTAGCATATTTTACATCATCAACATTGGGCAAAAGTCTTAGTTGCTTTTCAATTTGGTCCATTTTGCCCTCGTCTGCAAAATCTGCTTTAATATTTAACTGCAAAGTGTGTGGTATTGGATTGTAGCCCAAAGTTTTAATGAAATCATTCCCAAGTCTTTTAATTTCTTTTCTAGCTGCAATTTCACGGTCTATAAAAACTGTTGAATTTACAAACGATAACTTCTTAACTTGTAATTCTATTTGTTTTGCTTGATCTGCATTTGTTGAATCCGTATAAAACACAAACACCTCAAAATTTTGCTGATAAAACTTTGCCAAGTGCTTGGCATAAATAGAGACTACGCCTAGCAAACCAACAATAAACAAAACCAAGGTCATACTAATTATGGTTGGCCAAAATGAAGTGCGCTTTTTATATGTTTTTTCTTGTTTCAAAATCTTTGACAAATTTAGCAATAAAAATCGAATTGCTTACACCGCAACTGGTGCTTTAATTGCTGGGTGAGGATTGTAATTTTCTAATGTAAAGTCTTCGTATTTGAAGTTAAAAATTGAGTCAACATTGGCATTCAATTTCATAGTCGGATACACATTTGACGCTCTAGATAATTGCAATTCGACCTGCTCAAAGTGATTGGTGTAAATGTGTGCATCTCCAAAAGTATGAACAAAATCGCCATATTTTAAGCCACATACCTGAGCCAACATCATGGTTAATAATGCATAAGAAGCTATATTAAATGGCACGCCTAAAAATATGTCAGCGCTTCTTTGGTACAATTGACAAGATAACTTTCCATCGGCAACATAGAATTGAAACATACAATGACATGGCGCCAAAGCCATTTTAGGCAAATCGGCTGGGTTCCATGCAGAAACAATCATACGTCTACTATCTGGATTGGTCTTTAATGTTTTTACTATATCCGTAATTTGGTCAATAACTTGCCCATCAGGGCATGCCCAACTTCTCCATTGCTTGCCATAAACTGGGCCAAGATTTCCTTGCTCGTCTGCCCATTCATCCCAAATCCTAACCCCATTCTCTTTTAAATATGCAATGTTGGTTTCACCCTTTAAAAACCAAAGCAACTCATGTATAATTGATTTTAAATGAACTTTCTTTGTCGTTATTAATGGAAAACCTTCATTGAGATCAAATCTCATTTGGTATCCAAAAACACTTTTGGTACCTGTGCCTGTGCGGTCACTTTTGAGTGTGCCATTTTCATAAACGTATTTTAGAAAATTCTCATACTGATTAAGCATGAAACAAAAGTAAGACAATTAATAGAATGCATATACACAGATTTTAAACCTTTAATACAAAAAATGGTAAATAAAAAATGCCCCTTTTGGGGGCATTTTAAAATTCAAGTTCTTACTACCAAAGTTGGTCTTTGTATAGTTCTGCAGAAGGTGTTCCAACGCGTTGACAGTTCATTTCGCGGTCTGTATTCCAATACATTTTCCAATACGTTTTGAAACCACCCGATGACGGCACTATCTCAAGTGTATCAGAATTGTTTTTCCATTTCCAAGTTCCAGTATTTGCATAAATACCATTGCCCCTGAAATCATGGATAATTGTTCCTCCTTTGTTATACCAAGCCTTGGTGGTTAATGTTGCCTTGTTAAGCGTGTTAGAAGGGTCAGAGTCTGAAGACTTCTTACACGAGCTAATAAATAAAGTAATTAACGGCAATGAAAGCCATAATAGAGATTTGAAAGTTTGCTTTTTCATTAAAATTTAAATTGTTGTATCGCCAAAAATAAGGCGGCAATGACAACAAAAAAAATTTAAGGCCTATTATTAATCAACACAAACATCTACCAAGCGACGTCTTTGTACAGTAACTTAGTAAAAGTCCCGACTTTTTCACATTCCATTTCATTGCTGGTATTCCAATACACTTTCCAAAACGTATCTGGATAACCAGATTGGGTAACGATTTGCAAGGTGTCAGAGTTGTTTTTCCATTGCCATGTTCCACCCATAGTTCCATACATTCCACCAGCCTTTAAATCGTGAACAAAAGAGCTTCCTTGGCTATACCATTTTTTGGGCGTCAATATGCTTTTGTTGAGTGTTTTGGCAGGTACTACATTGCCGCCATTTGAGTCATCCGTTTTCTTGCTACAAGATGCGATAAAAAATACTAGACTGAAAAATAAGATTGAAATAAGTTTAATGGTAAAATTGTTCTTCATAAATGTTTTTTATCAAAGTTAGCCTTGAAAAATATATATTTAAAAAAATTAGTTGAGTTGCTTAAATTATGAGTTAAAAGGTTCAATTTCATCGTTTAATAACGATTCGTTTTGAAATAAATTAACGTTATAAATAAATTAGACAGCATTAAGTGTTTGTATACAATTGGAACCCGTTTCATTGGAATCGAACATAAGTTTAGCACAAAAAAAGGCAGATTTTACAATCTGCCTTTGCTATAAATTTTAATCTAAACTATCCAGGAAGTCTACTGATAGACTTTTCCATAATTTTAATTTGCTCAACAATCTCCTTTGATTTAGGGTTTAGCGCTTTTGCTTTTCTAAAATAAGCTTTGCCAGATTTATTCTGCTGTCTTTGAATTTCCAAAGAACACAATTGTAAATAAACACCCGCTAAGCTTTCTTTATCTGGAATACCCGCTTGAATAGCCGCTAGTAAATTTGCCCTGCCTTCTTTGGTTTTACCTTGACGCATTTGTATAAATCCCAATTGCATCAGATTGGTTCCTTGCATATCGCCAGCCAAAGACGACTTAGTATTCATGCTTTTGCGGATATTCGATTCTGCAGTTGTCAAATCATTGGTTGCCATAGACATTGTACTTTGCAACATATAGTAGGCTGAACGAATTGGTTTAACCAGCAAATTTGGGTATTTTATGTTTTTTATGTATGCCTGCGCCTGCTCAACATCACCATCTTCAACTGCATCCTTAACCAAACGCATGGTTCCAATCATATAATGAAGCACAACGGATACAAGCGCTAAAATGTATAAAATCCAAGCCAATATCACATCGGCAAACAAGTGAGAGAGTATACCTGCAACTAGCAATCCTAGTGCAAAAAACAATCTATAAAGTATGTATATTCTTAAAAGTTTCATTTTATTTATTTATTAAATTTAATCATTATTGGATCTAATTGGAATCCATTTTTTCTCAACAATTCTACCATGCCAAATTCGCCAGCGATGTGAGCTGCACCAACGGCAACAAAATATGATTTAGTGTGAATATTTCTTAGCAAATAATTTACCCAATTTTTATTTCTATTATCTAAAAGTACATCTTTTAAAAACAACATTTCAGGTGATGTTCTAAAGGATATTTCATAAATAGATTTTGATTCCTGGGAATCATAGGCCTTTAGTAAGTTTTTGAAATCTAATTTGGCTTGTTCGATATTCATTGCAAATTCCAACAACCATTTTACCTGTATACTGTCAGGAATATTATTTAAAAGACTGTCTTGAAATTGAGGTGATTCTAATCCATAAGATTCTTTGTTGTTGCGTTTAGCAAGCTCTGCCACAATAAAATCTAATGGAATTGGTGAACATCCAATAACAGAATCAGATAAGTACATCTTAGCCAGCAATGATATAGGTGATCGTTTGTCAAGATTTACCAAAGAATCACCGAGTATTTTTTGGCAAATGCTGTCTAAAAGGGAAGTTTCATTCGGAGTTAAGAATGAAGATATTGGTTTTTCGCTGGCCTTCATTGATGCCTTCATCAAATAAACAAAAGTCGAAAAATCATTTAGATTCAACTCCATTGCCACCAAATCTACCGACTTAAAAGTGCTTACAAAATCGTCCGTAAAAATCTTGTCCTTGTCACAATACGCATGAATTGTGCCAAAAAGGTAGCTTGGTTTTGTCAATCCATTGCCGCTTATCTTCCATAATATCCCATCACTTTGTGCGCTAAGTAATGAATAAAATAGAATAAAAACCGCTAGAAATAATCCTCTAAGCTTCATTTGAAATGTTAGATTCTTCAATATTGGCTTCATGCATAATTTCAGCAGGATTTTCATTGCTTACATGAAGATTAAAGAAACGTTTTTGAAAAATTATAATGGCTATAACTCCGGCACTAATTGCTGTGTCAGCTAAATTAAAAACAGGGCTGAAAAACACAAATTCTTGACCAGGTTTTATAGGCGACCAAGATGGATAATGCGTTTCTACGATAGGAAAATATAACATATCAACCACCCAACCCAATAAATAACCTCCCTGATAATCATTCATGTCATGGTACCAAACGCCATAAAAAACACAATCGATAATGTTTCCCAAAGCGCCGCCTAAAATTAAAGCAACACAAACTAAGAAAAATGTGTTGGCTTGTTTTTTAATATGAGATATTAAATACCAAAATCCAAAAACAGCAACACCAAGTCTTAATATTGATAGGGCATATTTTCCTTTTACTCCAAAAAATTTCATACCGAAAGCCATTCCTTCATTTTCTGTAAAGTGAAGGAAAAACCAATCCTTAATCATTGTTCTTTCTGTATGCAAGATCATATTGTTCTTTACCCAATATTTGAAGTATTGATCAATAAATATTACAAAAAACAATACCAGAAATGGCAAAGCCCATTTCACAACAGATGTTTTAACCTGCTCAGAAGCCAATGAAGTATTTTCGATTCCCTCGCTCATCAAAATACTTGCCTATTTGTATTGATTTAATTTTGCTTCCATACTTAAGGTCGCATGAGGCACTGCCATTAATCTTTCCTTTTGGATTAATTTACCAGTTACTCTACAAACTCCATAAGTTTTATTTTCAATTCTAATCAATGCAGCTTCCAAATTGTCTATAAACTTCTTTTGTCTAGCGGCCAATTGGTTTAAGTTCTCTTTTTCAAAAGTACTAGCACCATCATCTAGAGTTAAGTATTGGTTTGAGGTAGTTTCATCCCCGTTTTCATTTGGATTTTGCAATGATTTTTGCATTTTTCCAAATTCACTTTTCGCGATTTCTAATTTAGACAAAATTAATTGTTTAAATTCTAGAAGATCAGCGTCGCTGTAGCGTGTTTTTTCCTTTCCTTCAATTTTTTTCTTAGCCATTTTTATCTAGTTGTATGATACAATTTACTCCTTCAATTCCAATTTCAGTGCCATTTTGCAAACCTTTTAATTGAATTAAATCATCTGCTAAAATTTCGCTGCAAATATACAATTTAAAATCAAGTATAGCACCCCATGTTGTTTCATCTGTTTCAACGCTAACCAATATCCTATCCGTTACGTCTAATCCAGAATCCTTTCTTAAATTTTGTAAGCGGTTTACAAATTCTCTAGCTATGCCCTCTTTTCTTAGTTCATCGCTTATTGTTATTTCTAACGCAACGGTTAATGCACCGTGGGTATTTACCAGCCAACCCGGTATGTCTTGTGCGGTTATTTCAACATCTTCAATAATTAATTCAAAGCTTATTGACCCAAGATCCAATACAAACTTGCCATCTTTTTCAATGGCTCTAATATCGTCCTGCTTCATTTTTGAAACTGCAGCGCTTAGCAATTTCATATTGCTGCCAATTTTTGGTCCTAAAGCTTTAAAGTTCAACTTTATTCCTTTAACTATCACTTCATTTTCAGCGCCTAAATACTCTAATTCTTTAACATTCACTTCTGACAATATTAAGTCTTTAATGTGATCTAAACGTTTTTTAAATGCCTCATCTAACACAGGAACCATAATTTTCTGCAACGGTTGTCTAACCCTTATATTATGCTTCTTTCTCAAACCTAAAACCATGCTGCTTAAATCTTGAGCCAATTGCATTGTTTTTTCCAGTTCAATATCTATGAGTTTATCTTTACACTCCGGAAACAAACTTAAATGCACCGATGAAAGTTCAGTTTCTGATTTTAGGCTCTTATGCAACCATTCTGAGAAGAATGGAGCAAATGGACTCATCAGTTTGTTTACGCTAACCAAACAAGTGTATAAAGTATCATACGCCGATTGTTTGTCTTCATTCATCTCCCCTTTCCAAAAACGTCTTCTCGATAAGCGAATATACCAATTGCTTAAATCATCGCACACAAAAGTCTCTATTGCCCTTGCGGCAGGTGTAGGGTCATAAGCATTCATGCATTCAGAAACAGTTTTTATCAAAGTGTTCAATTTTGATAAAATCCAATTATCCAATTCACTTAAATTATTGATTTGCTCTGAACGTACAGCATTGTATTCATATTGATCAATATTGGCATATATGGCAAAGAATGAATACGTGTTGTAAAGTGTACCAAAAAACTTCCTTTGGGTCTCAGCTATGCCTTCTAAATCAAATTTTAAATTATCCCATGGATCAGAATTGGTAATCATATACCATCGGGTGCTGTCTGAGCCATATTTATTGATCGTGGTAAAAGGATCAATGGCATTGCCAAGACGTTTGCTCATCTTATTGCCATTCTTATCTAATACCAAGCCATTTGCAATAACATTCTTGTAAGCAACCGAATCAAACAACATGGCGGCAATTGTGTGCAATGTAAAGAACCAACCTCTCGTCTGGTCGACGCCCTCAGCAATAAAATCTGCCGGAAAATTTTCGGACCATTTATCTTTATTTGCCAATCCCCATTGCGCATAAGGCATTGCACCACTATCAAACCAAACATCAATTAAATCGCTCTCGCGTTTCATTGGTTTTCCAGAATCAGAAACTAAAATAATTTCATCTACAAAGGGCTTGTGAAGATCCGGTACTTCAGATATCGATTGATTTAAATTCAGTTGCTCATTTGCTTTTTGTATTTCAGCCCTAAATTCTTCTACCGAACCAATACAAATTTCTTCATCCCCCTCTTCTGTTCGCCATATTGGCAATGGGGTTCCCCAATATCTGCTGCGGCTTAAATTCCAATCGACTAAATTTTCCAACCAATTTCCGAATCTGCCTTCGCCAGTTGACTGCGGTTTCCAGTTTATTGTTTTATTCAACTCAACCAATTTATCTTTAACAGCAGTTGTTTTTACAAACCAACTTTCTAAAGGATAGTATAAAATTGGTTTGTCTGTTCTCCAACAATGAGGATAGGTGTGCTCATATTTCTCCTTTTTGAATAACTTATCTTCATTTTGAAGCTTTAGAACTATTCTCTCATCAACATTCAAATAACTTAACTTGCTGGTATCTTTTATAAAACCTTGTAATTTGTCTTTTTGAATTTCCAATTCAATTGCCTTTTCGGCTTCGTTTAGATAATCTTCTTTTACGTACTCTTCACCATAAAGAAACAAACCATCATTCACGCCTGACAAAAATTTTCCTCTTTTATCTACCAAGGTTAATGACCCTACGCCATTTTGTTTGGCAACTCTATAGTCATCAGCGCCAAAACTAGGTGCTATATGTACTATTCCAGTGCCATCTTCGGTAGTTACAAAATCACCGATTAAAACTTTAAAAGCATCCCCTTCAATTAGATCTCTGGTATTGGCTTCAAATGGCAACAATTGCTCGTAAGTTAAACCCGCTAATTCTGAACCTTTAACGTTACCAAGAATTTTATAAGGCAAGATCTTATCTCCGGCTTTATAATCTTCAATTGCAAGATCTTTCCCCGCTGGATTAAAATGTTTGCCAATTAATGGTTCGGCCAAAACTATGTTGATGGTTTTGTGTGAATAGGCATTAACCGTTTGCATGCAAACATAATTTATATTTTTACCTACAGCCAAAGCGGTATTGCTTGGTAAGGTCCATGGCGTCGTTGTCCAAGCTAAAAAACATAAAGCATCAAGATTAGAGGCATCAAGATTAAATAATTTTAATGCAAGAGCATGAGAATCGCTTGTTAATCTGAATTGAGCAACAGCGGAAGTGTCTTTAACATTTTTATACGTTCCAGGTTGGTTAAGTTCATGCGATGACAAACCTGTTCCGGCAGCAGGGCTATATGGCTGAATCGTGTGGCCTTTGTATAAATAACCTTTTTGATGAATTTGTTTAAGCAGGTACCAAAGTGTTTCAATGTAACTTGTTTCGTAGGTTACATATGGAGTCTCCAAATCAACCCAATAACCCATTTTAACCGTTAACTCATCCCACTTATCTTTAAACTCCATGACATCCTTTCTGCATTCTGCATTGTACTCAAGAACCGAAATTTTCTTGCCAATATCTTCTTTTGTAATGCCAAGTCGCTTTTCAACCTGCAACTCAATAGGAAGTCCGTGGGTATCCCAACCACCTTTTCGTTCAACTCTAAAGCCTTGTAATGTTTTGTAACGACAAAATATATCTTTAATTGCACGGGACATTACGTGGTGAATACCCGGCATGCCATTCGCACTAGGTGGTCCCTCATAGAACACAAAACGCTTTTCCATTGAGCGTGTATCAATACTCTTTTGAAAAGTTTTGTCACTCTCCCAATGGTTTAAAACCTCAGCTTCTATCTCCGGCCAATTAACTTGTTTAAGGGTGCGGTACATACTTTACTTTCTAAAATGTGCAAAGGTAAGCAAAAAAAATGGATTTTTGAATAGTGTAAAAAAAGATAAGCTATTGATAATCAGATTAGTGCATATAAATATTGCCTAATAAATAAAGATTTACAACGAATCTAAATAGAGAATAATTAAGCTCAATAATTGTATTTATGTTTCCATCTATTGTTTAGAAAAGCCCGCATTTCATTTTCTCTAGCATTTTCTCCTGGTTCATAAAATTTTACACCTTGTATTGTGTCTGGTAAAAATTCCTGTTCAATAAAATTTCCCGAATGCTGGGAATATTTCCAGTTTCAATATAGCGTCTCAAGGGTGCTCCCTTGCCAGTTAAATGCTCTTGGCCAAAAAAATCTTTTAAAGAATGAGGTCTTACCCTTTCTGCCAATGGAATGTTTTGCATTATGCAAAAATAACCCAATTGATTGTATTTAAATTTGAATTAACGCAACAACAAAAAACTTGTTTTTAAGAAGTGCCATCTGCCTTTAAAATCTCTCACTTTAAAGGTTACTGCATACATTCCTTCCATGACATCATTTTCCATATATTTTCCATCCCATGGCATACTATTATCTGTTTTATACACCATCTCACCCCAACGGTTAAAAATGTTCATTTCATAATATTTAATTCCAATTCCACCAGGTGCATAAAAGTCATTTATTCCATCACCATTAGGAGAAAATGCAGTAGGAGCATTGAAAACATAGAGGTACCTTATAGTGATTGTTTTAATAAAAGTATCTCTGCAACCATAAATATTCCAAACCGTTTGTCGCAGCGTAAACACACCGCTATCTGGATAGCTGTTGACCAAGTTTCGCATCATTGAATAGTTGCCATCACCCAAATCATAAATTAATGTATCTGCGCCCATACTCAAATCTGTGATTTGAATTTCTGGGTTAACAATGGTGCCCTGATCAGGATCTGTTTTAAAACTTGCCACCGGAACAGGATAAACCACTACTTTATCGCTGGTATCATAATCACAATTATAACCTGTTGTAATCCTCAACTTAACGTTAAATGTATCACTTAAAAGATACGTATGCTTAGGCTGCTTCAACATAGACGTATCATTGTCTCCAAATTGCCAAAGGTGTGTTTTTACGCTTGAACTTGGAACTATACTTTTGTCTATAAACTCAATTGGATCGCCTAAACAAACATTCTGAGCGCTAAATTTAACAACAACAGGCGGGTAACTAACCACTGACTTTTCTATTGAATCAACGCAGCCAAAATTGCTATAAACTATATGCTTTATTTTAAAATTACCTGAACTTGGAAATATGTGATTTGGGTCTTTTAATAAAGAGCTGGTATTGTCGCTAAATAACCATTTATAAGTATTAATCGATCCAGAACTAATGTTTGATCTTGTAAAAAATTTAAATTGATTATCAACGCACTTATTGGTATCTCTGAATTCTGCAATAGGTTGAGGATAAATGGTAAGCAATCCACTTGTATCATAAATACAGCCTTCATTGCTAATAACTATTTGTTTAACGGTATAGGTGCCAGGTTGGGAATATTTGTAATACGGATTGGCAATAAATACCGAATCCCCATTTCCAAAGTCATAAATCCAATTGCGTATCCCTGTATTGATAAACTGTGATCTGTCTTTGACAATTACCATGTCCGTAACACAAGTATCCGTGGTGGTAAAACCAGGATTAATTCGAGGATATACTATGGCTTGCTTAATTATAGTGTCTTTACAGCCTTTATTAGAGCTTACAATTAATCTAATATCAAAGGTATCGCCTATGGCAAAAGCATGAACATAATTTGGATTTGTATATGAACTGCCATCGCTAATATTATAATTGTGAGAAACAATATTTCCTTTATTTATAGACGAATTACTAAAAACCGAGCTTTTCTTTCCCTCGCATACCGGCGATACATTAAAACCAGCAATTGGATTGGTATAAATTTCTACAGATTTGTTTATGCTGTCACGACAACCCATGCTAGAAACTGTCTTGAGTTCTATTTTGTAAATTGTATCTTTAAGGTAATAAAATACTGGAGTCTTAACATTAAAAGTGTCGCTTAATATTACCCATTGGTACGCAAGAATTGAATCATTAAAAATACTGGATAAATTAATTGGTTTCAAGCTGTCTTGACTGCATACATTTGAAACACTAAAACCAGCTTGAGGTCTTGGGTAAACAATAACATCGTTTCTAAATGTGTCCATGCAATTCTGATCGGATTCTATATACAATGAAATGTTATACGTATCGGCAACAGCATAATGGTGTTTAAAATTTGATTTAAAATATTGTATGCCATCTCCCATATCAATTTTATAATTACTTATAAAACCAGTTAAAACCTTAGAGAGGTCTTTAAATTGAATTGAATCCCCAAAACACACATTGTTGCTTAAAAATTTAGCGCTAGGCAATGGGTTTACAAATATTGTTTTTCGTATGGTATCTGTGCATCCAAACGATGATTTTGCAGTTAGTTTTATGCTGCTGCTTAATTTCCCCTTTAAATCAAAACTAAAATTAGTGACGTTAAAGGTATCCAATGTGTTTTCTATCCATCTTAGATAGCCTATACTATCGTTTAAGACTTTTGATGAATCAGAAATGGTAATTAAATTGCCATCACATGCTTTGCTAAAACCAAAGTTAGCCTTTGGATATTCTTTCGTAAAAATTGAGATAGAATCTTTAGAATAACAATTTTTGCTGTCGATCAAGGTGGCTTTGTATTTTGTGTCTTTTTGGGCTTGAACGGTAGGATTATAACTTGTTGTATCTGTTATTTTATAGTTTGGTGTCCAAGCAATTCGCAAACCCCCATTCGTGCTTTTAACTATGGTTTTTAAAAGTACTTTTTGTCCGCTGCAAACAGTTGTGTCATTTTGTAAAATACTTATTTGAGGTAATTTATAAATATCAATAAAAGTTGTGTCTTTGCTGTTACATTGGCCTCTGTAGGTTGTTAGTATAAATTGTTTTCGTATTTCACCTGAGTCTGAATTGTTGAAAATTCCGAAAGGATTTGAAACAGTATCATTGTTTAATTCTATTCCCGGGCTCCACAAATATCTATACCCATTAACCTTTCCAATTCCAATTTTCATGGTGTCTCCACTACATACAGATTTTGAAACGCCCGCGTTTTTTAATGTTGGAATTGGAAACTTACTGTATACAAAATTACAACTACAGGAAGCAGAATCTAATAGCACAAACAAGGCACAAGAAAGGCCTGCCTTTACTTTAATTTTCTTGTTTATGCTTACAACTCCGTTCTTGGCTAAATTAAAATATTGTGTGTCAATATAGGCCACTAAGTCTTTTGGGTCAGCTGTTCCGGAATTATTTCTATCATAAACATATTTCAAAACAATTGGATTGGATGAAATTATTTTATTTCCTGTATTTCTAATGCTGTAGGTTAAATCTAAAGATTCAGAATCTGAACTGGTAAACACCAACTTGCTTTTCAGTCCAAAGAAGCTTATTGCGCCTTTAAAGACTGGAACTTTTAACAAGCTATTTCCGGTTACAACATTTATTTTACATTTTGAACTATCTGAAACGCAAACCACTTCTTGCTTAACGGCAGCCTGACTGTATAAATCCAAATTACCACAATTTAATTTCGAACCATCAGAAGTATAGTTAAACTCAAATGCCATACTATCGCCCGGGATTACATTGCTTGGTAAACTAAATTCCACCTCTGTAGCACCATTAATATTTCTAGTTTTTGTCAATGTATTGTTTGGGCCATTATTGATGTTGTTAAAAGATGCCGAGTCGAACACCATTCCTGGAAGTAAAACAACTTGATATTTATCTTCTATCCCGGTTTTTGAAGGGCCAAGATTGATAATTTTTACTTTTAATTTGCTGCTTTTTTCACAAGGAAATATCGAATCTGATTCCGTTTTTAAAAGGGTGTAATACGGTCTTGTAACACCTTTAATGTTTAATGGATTGCTGATACATGAATAACTTAAAATAGGATCCCCGCATTTAATATTTCCTGATCCACCTGCCCTTATATAATTTCCGCTTGAATAATTGCAATCCGTCTTAACCCTGAAAGATACAATGATCTTATTTTTATTGGTGTCATTAATGCCTTTCAGTCCAGAACTTAGGCCAGTATTATAAGCACCTAAATTCCACTCATAAGTTGTTCCGCTTTTTAGTGTTGGCAATGGGATCGATGTCTTACTTCCCTTATGCGGATATTTTAAATAACAAGAACCAGGAACTACGCTCATTCCAATTGGCAAATTAATAAAAGCCTTAGGGTTATAACCATTTGTTATTCCTGCATTTTCTATCGTTAAAGTATAGGGTGAATTTGCACATAAATCCACAACATTTGCTGAGTCGGTAATGGAACTTTGAAACTGGGTATTTTGAGGTTCAATGTATAATGTTATTTTATCTTTCAAACAATTAAATGATGCCAAATCATTTGGATATGATTGACAATTCCAGCCAGAATATAAAATTACACTGTCTTTATTACAGCTGTTGTAGATTGCTCTAACCTTAAATTTTCTTGATTTATTAAATGGAATAGTGCCCAATTTAAAAATCAAATTTTTTGAGGGCATGGAAGTATCGCTTGCTGCATCTTTAATCTGAACTATTTTAACAGCTCCACTATTATCGGGAGCAAACCATGCATTAATATTGCTAAAAGTTGCCGAATAATTTGTGTACTCTAATTCCCATTCAGCGGTGTCTTTTGATGCGTAAATTGTAGGGAAAATAGACTTTATTGTCGTTACAGGTTTATTGTAAATAATATTATCGGTATTGCCACTTGATACCGTATCATACCCGGAGCCTAATGTATTAAGTCTCTCAAAAATAAAATCGTATTTAATTGGAATATTGCCTTGAGATTGAATTGAACAAGAAGGCTCTATAAATGCTTGAAAATACCCATGAAATGCATCGTCACTATAATTGACCATTCCTTTGGCCGAATCAACAAAATACTTTCTAACATCATATGAAATAGGATAAGCGTTAACATTGACTGGCCTAATTGTATCTTTTAACTCGTAAGCGGTTTTATTTGACCCTGCAGTTCGATACTGGGCAAATATTGATTTCTTCATTGTAAAGCCACTTGGCATATAAAATCTAACCTCTTTTAATCTGGCAAAATTTCTATATTCATATGGAAAATAATTATTGCCCCCATAATTAGAACAGCACGAACCAATTCCCATATAATAGTAATTATTCACCGCCACTTGGGCACATGAGTTTAACTGATAATTATCGGCGCAACAAGTGTAAAAATAATAACCAGCCATGATCATCTGGCCACTAAACGTATCACACTGAAACTTGTTCGCATTGCTGGTAGGATTTACAACATTACTGGTATAAAACCTGTTTGTGAAATTAATATTCATGGTAGACCCGCCAATATTGGAGCTTACCTTATACTTTACTCTCACAATTATGCTGTCATCGTTGTTGTATCTATAAGAATTCGAAACACACGACAACAAAGAATCTGTGCTAAGATGAATTTTAAACGTAGCATTGTTTCCTGATATGGTTTTGTACCTGCGAATTTGGGTGCAATTGGTCGATAGGGTAATTCCTCTTCGCCAAACCAATAATTGTATTCCAACAATATCTAAAAATTTACCGCCGGTAATATCTGATTCAATGTAATTATACCGCCAAGATATTATAGAAGATGTTCTCTTAACTGTGCCGGTATATACAGCCATAATGGTATCGCCAACAAAGCATCTTTCTTCACGAACTTTAAGGGTGTCTATTGAACCTGTATTATCCGGTTTGCCATCATTATTATTATCAGGTTTACCAAAATTGATTCTCTGAACTGAAAAATTTTTAAATTTTAAACCGCCGCCACAATTGCTAACACAATGAATTTTAACTGCCATCGTTTGACAAGTCAAATACAGCCACTCTTTGGGATTACAATTTTTATCTGGGTTATACCTAATCTGCAATTTAATTGATTTATTGCCATTGGCGCCTGTTTTAGAACAATCTGCTGTTAAATAATAAACCAATTCAGCATTGGCCAGGGAAATCGGAATTGGATGCGGAAAATACCCTCTTATTGTATCTCCTATTTGTGCAATGCTATCAGGGTTCCAATTTGCGGTTAAATCAGAATTTATAAAATATAAATCTTTTTTTTGTTTGGTATGAACTAAGCCAGGAGGCAATATTAAATCTACATAATAACGAGCGCTTGAACTGGTAGGAAACAAACTAGCAGAGCTTATTAAAGTCCTGAATTCGCCTTTCTGTCCATTGATAAGATCGGTTGGAGAAAAGGAACTAGAAGTCATGTAGTGCTGATCATATACTTTCCCCCAAGCCCATGGAACATTTTTTAAATTTTTACATTGGTCCTGATAATCCGCATAATATGCCCAACAATTAACAAGCATATAAGCATTTGAACAAACAGGTACCGTGCAAGTTTCAGTACTCCAAGTTACAAAAAGTGTATCATTGGGTTTCAAATCTGGAGATTTTAGTCTGAAAAATCCGATCGGATATAAGCCAATACATCCGTAATATCCCAAATTATAAGTTGCAGTTGTACTGTCTTTGGCTACTTTACTATACGTGCCTTTATAGCCAACCTTAATCCTAATAGATGAGGTATCAAAAGTTGACATTACATACGGATAATTTAATGATATTGATACACGTGGGCTTACCGCAAGCATATTACCAGTATTAACAAATCGAATTTCAGATTTAAAAATATTTTTATTGTAACATGTTGGCGTCACCGGATATGGTATAGCTTTTAGAACAGGGCTCTTGTTGCTAATTGAAGCAGATCCACTGGTTTTGGCTGTCTGACAGAATTTTTTATTGCAGCCCCAAGTCAACTCAAAAGCAGTATTAAGCTGCTTACACCCTTTTATAACATTTGAATCTATAATTGTGAATGTTTCATTTTGGTCTAAAAAGGTATCTAAATTACCAATTGTCTTAAAAAATGAAGTTCCAAATGTACTGGTGACAGTATCAAGTATATAAGAATTAGCTCCTTTGTTTACAAAAAATGTTTGGACATCCTTGCCATTGATTCTCTTAAATTTCAATTCTCTTAAAGGACCTTTTCCATAATTTCCGACAGTAATTGTTCTTGTAAATTTTGTGCCTATATCACCAACAAACGATAGGTTAGCTATTGATGCAATCTGAGCCGAGGGCACACGAACCTGAAAAGGTATAGAAGATCCAACATCATAATTACCTGTATAATTGGCTCTTACTTGTAATGAAGGAATATTACTGGATAAATAAGACAATAAATCACAGTCTGCCGTAAGCAATAATTTAAATTTAAAATTCTTCGCAATTGCCAGATTAGGAGCCGAAAATTCAGGTTGGTTTAAATTTGAAACATTGCTTTCACTCATCCCTGCGCCAATAAGCGTATTTTTAACATATTTAATGCCGCTTGGTAGATTTAGTTTAACAATAATGGCTGTTACGGTTCCTGAGGATATATTGTAAATTTCAAAATATGAAGTATCATTTACCCCACATATACTTAGTTTAGAAGGCCCGGTAGACTGAATTGACAAACGATTCCCTTGCGCAAATGTATTTTGCGCTAAGAGCATAAATAGAAAAAATATTACACGAATGCTATGACGGTATAATTTTATCAATATAGCAAATGTATTAATAATATATGGGCATTACAAAACAATTATAATTTAAAAACTTTAAATATCTTTGTGCTTATATCATGCAAAGAGATACACAAATATTCGATCTAATCAATTTAGAACAAGAACGCCAAGAACATGGCATTGAATTAATCGCTTCAGAAAATTTTGTTTCTAGACAGGTAATGGAAGCAATGGGAAGTGTTTTGACAAATAAATATGCCGAAGGTTTACCGGGCAAAAGATATTATGGAGGCTGTGAAATTGTAGACCAAGTTGAACAAATTGCTATTGATAGACTTAAGCAATTATTTGGCGCTGAGTGGGCAAACGTTCAGCCGCACAGCGGAGCCCAAGCCAATGCAGCAGTAATGCTTGGCTGCCTAAATGCAGGAGATAAAATTTTAGGGTTTGATTTGAGTCATGGTGGGCATTTGACCCATGGATCGCCAGTTAATTTTTCTGGTAAATTGTATGTGCCAAGTTTTTATGGTGTTGAAGAAGAAACGGGTTTAATAGACTTCAATAAAATTGCAGAAATTGCAAAAAGGGAGCAACCAAAATTAATAATTTGTGGTGCATCTTCTTACAGTAGAGATTGGGATTACAAAACATTGCGTGAAATCGCTGATAGTGTTGGAGCCCTTTTGTTGGCAGACATTTCACATCCTGCAGGATTAATTGCAGCTGGTTTATTAAACAACCCGATTCCATATTGCCATATCGTTACCTCTACCACCCATAAAACTTTGAGAGGACCAAGGGGGGGTATCATTATGATGGGTAAAGACTTTGAAAATCCTTGGGGTATAAAGACCCCAAAAGGTGAAATCAAAATGATGAGCGCAATTCTCGATGGTGCTGTTTTTCCAGGTACTCAAGGCGGCCCGTTAGAACATGTCATTGCATCAAAGGCAGTAGCCTTTGGAGAAGCTCTAACTGAAGAATATAGAACATATATGCAGCAAGTAAAGTCCAACGCCAGCGCATTGGCCAAAAGTATGGTAGAATTGGGCTATAAAATAATTTCAGGGGGAACAGATAACCATCTAATGTTAATTGATTTGCGACCAAAAGGCGATATAATTACTGGTAAATTGGCTGAAAACACATTGGTTAAATGTGATATTACCATCAATAAAAATACTGTGCCTTTCGAAACCCGGTCTCCGTTTGTTACCTCAGGAATACGCTTAGGTACGCCGGCAATAACATCACGAGGCATGAAAGAAGAAGATATGTCTAAAATAGCAAGCTTAATAGACAAAGCACTTATGAATCATGACAATCCAGATGTTTTAATGGATATCAAGCTTGAAGTAAATAACTGGATGAAACAATTTCCTTTGTATAGTTAAAATTATGCGCCAATTTTGGAGGCATAGATGGTATTAAAAAATTAACATAAAAAAAGGGGTGCATTAAATGCACCCCTTTTTAGAATAATTATTAAAATCTTATTGTAAAACGACGCGTTTGGTAATCACTTGACCGTCTGCAATTAATTTGATGGTATAAATACCACTTGCATTGCCACTTAAGTTGATTTCAAATTTGCTGTTTGACTCAGTGTAGTTATTTACCAATACCAATTGACCCATCGCATTGTATACTTCGATACTTGCATTTTTAGCTATTAAGCCTTGCAAGTCAACATTTACAATACCATTACTTGGGTTAGGGTATACACTAACTGTTTCTTCAATAGATTTAACATCGTTTACTGATAGGGTGCTGTTGAAGCATCTTGGCCAGTAGGTCATGTAAACATATCTAGTATAATCATCTGAAGTATTGTTGCTTGGGTCTGTAACTCTATAAGTAATATTATATACACCCTCTTCCCAAATATTTACATTTTGACTAACTATTTCAATCAAAGGTCTTAAATCACTAGGACTATAATAGTTATCAGAAGTAGATAATCCCCACATTGGCCATATGTTTTCTCCTACACAACCGTGGATGATTTCTCCCCAAATACTTGGAGCTACTTTATCTTCTACCTTAACGGTGCGCGTTCTTTGGGAGGTGTTACCAGAACCATCTATAGCTTCATAAACTTCGGTGTAAACACCGACAATATTTTCATTTACATTGTCAAATATTTTAACCAAACTAACTTGACCAGGGCCATAATAATTGTCAGTAACTGAAGGCGCTATTGAGTTATAAACTGTTCTAACTTTATGGTTTACAACTTCAAAAGTATTTAAAATAATTGTTGGTGCAATATAATCATCAACAACATAATTACGGCTTAAAGTTGCTGAATTACCTGTAGAATCTTTTGCGGTATAAACAACTGGGTAAGTCCTTTTCAATAGCGTATTTACAGGACCATTAAAGCCCCAATTTTTGATCAACATTGGATTGTTATCATAGCCATCTTCAACTGTTGTTTGGTCGAACCAAACACTTGCAATTTGAATTTTGTCATCACCACCAGCAGTAAAGAATGGAGCAATTGTATCAACTACGCAAATGTCTCTAGTTTTCATTACCATATTTCCAGAAACATCTTTAACAGTATAAGTCAATACATAATTACCAACCACTTTTGAATCAACAAAACCTGTAGTTACAATTGCTGAAGTTAAATTAAATGGCGCTTTGTTGTCGGTTGCTGTTGCACCCGGATCAACGTAAGGAGCATTTGTTCTATCTGCCTGTAAACATTTCGTGCTGCCTGGATTTAAAGTTAAAATTGGCTTCGTTAAATCATTTACAACAATTATAACCCTTGATACTGGTTGGGCTTTATTGCCCGATTTATCTGTTACATTAAATTCAGAAGTGTACATACCTGTAACATTCACATCCAAATCTGTTGTCATTACAATATCAGATGTGATATCACCTTCTGAAGCATCATAAGCAGTTGCTAGAGCATCGGTATAAGAAGCACCAATTTCCATTCTTACGGTATCACTACCTTTAAGGGTAATAACCGGGCGTTGGTTATCATTAGCTAAGACGATGCTATAGTCTTCATATTCTCCTGCTGTAATTGGACCGCAAGGCGTAGTAGATTCATTGTTGTAATTAATAGCAACACGCAATTTGGTTTTACCTTCAAATGATTGAGACAAAGCAGGAACGGTAATCACAAGAGATTTTGTTTGGTTGTATGTGCTGGTTTCGTAGAATAATTCTTCACCTGCATCATCAAAATCACCATCTATGTTCCAGTCAATCCAAGCTTTTCTATTGGCAGGGTCAACATTGCTATTTCTAGAAACTTCAAGCGTGTATTTTTTACCGTAAGTTAAGTTAGCGCTGATTTGATCGCTGTAATCAGTATAAGGATTTATGCCTGAAGTGGTGTAGTTGTTAATTAAATCAACATTATTGTCAGTTAATTTAACCCTGTTGATACCAACATCAGTAGAAAGTATGTATGATGACGGCGCACAATAGTCTAAAGCACAAACGAATTTATTTTTAACAATTGTTTTAGAGGTATTTGTTGGATCTAATGAGTTATAACCCTTCAAACTAATTGTATAACAACCAGGAGAAGTAAACTTAATGATTGGCATTGGAATGCTATCACCAGGCGTAGCATTGTATTTAATGAAACCTGGTCCGTAAGTTGAAGGACTAGCAGGGGCATTCATTAAAGTATAAGTCGTTGGGAAAATACCCCATTCAAATCTATTGGCTTTATCGCTAATTGCCTTGAACGTAACTAAATCATTATTTACCGTTGGTCTACGGTTAGATACAACCGCATCAAGCTCAGTTGAAGTACTAGGCGTTACAACATCGATAGTGGTACATGATTTATTGTTACCAACACAAGATTTCATTTCAAGACATACTTTGTATTGACCATCGGTGTAGAAGGTATATCTAAAATCTTTTTTGGAATTGTTGGAAACTTGGTTGTCATCAATAGTCCACTCCCAAGTAGGAACACCAACAATATTTTGAGTCTTATTGGTGAATAATGCTGGGGTAGCATTGTAATTCGGAATTGTATTTGAACTAAATGCAGGCGTTGGCAAAGTAGCAGGGCCAAGCTCTGAAACATAAGAACCAGCATAACCAGAATCTACTCCAGCACCATCTGATTCAAATAAAATATACATACTTCCGCTTTTCGCAACAACCGAAGCTGGAGCCTTAGCGCCTTTTGTCCATGAAGCCAAAAGCGTTGTTCCAACTCCACCTGGAGTTTTACCATCCCAAACACTTAATTTATCTGCAGCATCTGCAAATTTTAAGCGGGTCATGGTTAATGTAATTTTCTTCGCATTACAAGGTGTGATCTGCAAGTATGAGCGAGAGCCTAAACCTTGGTTGTTGCCGTATTTTAAGTTTGGACCACCATCGTCAAATATTGTTCCACCCGGACTTCCAACGACGTTATCGCTATTAGGTCCATAAGTGCCATATCCTAAGTTATATTGTGTTGGCAGGGTAACAGTAATATAGCAGGTCTTTTTAAGAGGTGCAGAAGGTCCAACATCATTCTTAGACGTTAAGGTTACGGTATAACAGCCCGGTATATCAAAGGCAAATTGAGGATTTTGGGTAAACTCGTTGTTTCCATTGCCAAAAGGATCTGAATAGACTTCACCTGTAGCCAAGCAAGGATAAAAACCAGAAGACGCATAGGTGGTTGAATCGTATACATCCCAAGTCCAATCGTAAGGACCATTTGAAGACAAATCGAAAAGTTGTGTAAACTCATATTGTTCAACAGTCAATCTGTTGGCAACAAAATCAGCAACTGGTATACCAGTTGGCGTATTTAAAGTTAAACATTTAACAATTGAATCGCTACCCAAACAATTGGTGCTTTTTAATTTGACACACTGGGTTCCACTAGCGTTCCAAGTGTAATTAAAATTAACACTGTTGGGTGCCTCTATAGAACCATCATTGTTAGCATCCCATTCATGAGAGATGTAACCGCTAGGATTGCTATTTAAAAATTTAACAACCGTTTTAACCCAAGCGCTAGAGGGTGCAATGAAGTTAGCGCTTACAGATGAAGGCAACTGAAGATTAACGGTGTAATCTTCTGTCTCGCCCCAAGTATAAGTGCCGCAAGATGATCCTGGATTATTTACAGCTCCCTCAATCATAACAACACGCATTCTGGTATTACCAGGTGTGATGTTACATGGTACTGACCACGTATAAGTAAAGGTAGCGCCTGCGCCATTCTTGCTTTGAGAGGTTGCAGCAACTGCCTCAGATTTCTGAAAAGTACCATCTTTGTTGTAGTCAATCCAAGCATTACATGCATAGGTATAATGACCATTACATGTGCTTTCAACAATAGTGATCGTATAAGAACGGCCAGCAGATAAATCAACAGGCGTTAAACCTGTCCAATCTGTATAGAGTTGACATGTCGGGGTAGAAGATACATTGTTTAATGTAACAGTATTGCCTTTTAGGTATACCGATGCGATATCTTCGTCGGCAGTTGATGTGGCATTTGAAGTACAATACTGCGCAGACACAGAATTAATTCCAAGAATAAATAAACACAATAGACCAATTAGTCTATTTAGTTCTTTTCTTCCATTGATTTTATTAGTAAACTTATCCATATAAATATTATTTGGTTTGCAAGTTAAGGTGTTTTTTACAATAATTTAATCTTGTGAAATAAACTTTAAATAGTAATTGTGTGTTTTACAATGCTTTAAAAAAAGAAAAAAGACAATTTAAAATATTAACTAGCTCATATTCAATATTATATAAATTTAAAATAAGTTAAGTCAAAGAAACATTATTTGACAATTATTTGACAATTAATTGACAAAAAACAAGATTGAAATCCAAAAAAATATGTTCAGCATTGCATTAACATAAAAAAAGGGGTGCATTAAATGCACCCCTTTTTAGAATAATTATTAAAATCTTATTGTAAAACGACGCGTTTGGTAATCACTTGACCGTCTGCAATTAA
>JBIISM010000004.1:0-253524 GCA_044341025.1 Bacteroidia bacterium
CATTTAAAGATAAATCAAAGAACTCTACTTTGACAAGATCTTGGTTTTTTTCCAATGGCTTTAGCAGTTCTAAGCAAACGGAATCTTTCTTAATAAATGATTCAACCCAATTGCAGGTTAAACTAACCATTGTTGACACCAATAATTGCAAAGCTGAAATTTCTAAAAACTTGTTTTATAAAACGCCTTATTATATACCTAATGCATTTACGCCAAATAGTGACGGCAATAATGAGGTCTTTAGAATTTATGGCCTCTATAAATACAAAACATATTCTATGCGCATATACAACCGTTGGGGTGAAATGCTCTTTACTAGCAATGATCCAAAGATTGGCTGGAATGGTTATTTTATGGGTGAATTAGTTCCATTAGGGCATTATCTTTACAACATTGAATTCGAAAATTTGGATGGGGTTAAAACCATTGAAAATGGAACTCTATTATTGCTAAAATAAAATACCCATGCAAGGACCTGATCCCAATATTTTACTCAAGTTAGTGGCAATGAAAATGCCTTTCGGCAAATACAAAGGGACTTTAATTTGTGATTTGCCAGTGTCCTATCTTGAGTGGTTCAGCAGCAAGGGCTTTCCTGATGGTCAATTGGGCATGTTGTTGAGAACGATTTACGAAATAAAAGTTAATGGGCTTGAATACTTACTAAAGCCCTTGAGAAACGGCTGATTTATTGAGCTGTTCGAAATAAGAAATACACTGAATCTTCATGCATTTTTAGCTCATATTTGGATAAAATATCAATTTTGAAATGCCTAATTGTATCTGGTGAAGAATAGTGTAAATGCAGGATGTGGTCTGAATACGTCCACTTACCTTTCATTTGTTTTTTAACTGATTCAATATTGTACTCAAAAGTATTATCAGATTTCACAGTCAAATGGTCGTTGTCAAGAACTTCAATGTAGGTTGCACCATTTTTTTGGATATGAAGGTATTTCCAATTTCCGACCAAAAATTCTGTTTCATTCTTTTGATGACAAGCAAAAAGAGAAACAGAAAAAAGTATGAGTAATATTTTATTTACGCTGGTCAATTTCATCTCTAATTTGCGCAGCTTTCATATAATCTTCATTTCTTAAAGCTTCATCTAACAGTGTTTCGAGTTCACTTATTGATTTTCCATTATAGGCATCGTGGACAGATTTCTCTCCAACATGGGTTAAATCATTGCCATCATCGCGCCCAGGTTTTTGAATTTGATTCTCTTCGATGTCAATTCCCGCCTCTTCCAAAATGGCATCTGTTGTAAAAATGGGGCAATTAAATCTGACGGCGATAGCAATTGCATCACTCGTTCGACAATCAATACTTAGTTTTTCATCGGTATTTTCGACTGTGAGGGTGGCATAAAATACACCTTCCTTTAATTGATGAATAAATACTTCTGTTATTGTAAAGCCTAGTTTTTTTGCAAAGACTAAAAACAAATCATGCGTTAAAGGACGGTCTGTATTGATGCCTTCTAAAGGTATTGCTATTGCTTGTGCTTCAAATTGGCCTACTATTATCGGTAATTTACGATCTCCATCGATCTCAGCTAATATCAGGCTATAAGAACCTTTTATTTGAGATGGAGCAATACCATAGATATCCAATTCAATTTTTTTCAAAGCTAGGAAATAAATTTAGCGGTTTTTGGCTGCTTGTATTAACTGTGGTAATATTTCAAAAGCATCACCAACGATACCATAATCTGCTGCTTTAAAAAATGGGGCTTCAGGATCTTTGTTGATCGCAACAATGACTTTACTGCTGCTCACGCCTGCCAAATGTTGAATTGCACCTGATATGCCAATGGCAATATAAAGGTTAGGCTTTATGGTTATTCCTGTTTGACCTACGTGCTCATTATGCGGTCTCCAACCCATATCACTTACAGGTTTTGAACAAGCTGTTGCTGCGCCTAATAAATCTGCCAGCTCTTCCACCATTACCCAATTCTCAGGACCTTTCATGCCTCTACCTGCTGAAACTACAACTTCTGCCTCGGTCAAAGGGATTTTACCCGCTGATTTAGAAGTTGAAAGTATTTGTGTTGAAGCATTGACTTGCTCCGTCGTAGTATTCTCAATGGAGATACTTTGATTGTTTTCAATCAAATCTGTGCTATTAGGGGTAATTGCGACAATTTTATTTGCCTTTTCTAATTTGACATAAGCGAAACCTTTGCCTGAAAAGACACCACGTTTAACAGTAAAACCATTGCCCATATCAGGGTAGGCTATAACATTTGTTGCCAATGAAGCATTCATGCCTACTGCAATTCTTGGAGCAATTGATTTTGCTTCATAGGTATTGGCTATAACCAAGGTGCTAATTCCAGCCTGAGCGATAGCTTTTGTTAAGGCTTCTGAATACAATTGAGCGTCAAAAGAACTTAATCCATCAATGATGACTAATTTGTTAACGCCGTATTTGGCCAATTTATCAGCTTCACCATCGTTTGGCTTGCCAACACAAATAGCGCTTACAGGTCCATTTTGAATTTTTGAAGCATAAGATGCTGCCTCTAATACTGATTTTTTAAAGATTCCCTCTGAATTTTCTGCGTATATTCCGGTCATATTATGCGATTATTTTAGCTTCGTTTCTTAAAATGTCAATTAATTGTCCAGCTTGGCTTGCGTCTATCAAACGAACAGCTTGCTTGGCTTGAGGACTTTCAAATAGACTGTAGGTGCTACTGTTTTCAACCGATACAGCCTCTAAAACCAGCAAAGGTTTGGTTCTCGCTGCCATAATTCCTTTCATATTTGGAATTCTCGGCTCACATAAATCCTTTTGGGCACTTGCAACTACTGGCAAACTTGAACTTATGTTCTGTCTGCCACCGTCAATATCCCTTTCGAAAATTGCTTTGCCATCTTGCACATCTATTTGAGTGCAGACATTGACTGATGGCCATGATAATAGGGCTCCAAGTAAACTACACACCTGTCCACCATTGTAATCAATGCTTTCACGACCGGTTAAAACCATGTCGTATCCATTTGCTTTTATAAGCTCAGCAATTTGTTCAGCAACAAATTGACCGTCTTTTGGTTCTGCATTAATTCTAATTGCATCATTAGCGCCAATTGCCAAAGCTTTGCGAATTACAGCATCTGCATCGGCTAATCCAACTGCTGCAACTGTAACTGTTCCGCCGTTTTTTTCTGTAAGTTCCAATGCCTTGGTTAATGATAACTCATCATATGGGTTTATAATAAACTGAACCCCTTGTGAATTAAATTGGGTATTGTTGTCTGTAAAAGTGATTTTTGTGGTGGTATCTGGAACCACGCTCATGCACACTAAAATTTTCATGAAAGATTAAAAAAATATTTTTGCAAAATTAAGTATAAAAAATGCTAAGAAAAAATGAGTTTTGCAAAGTAATTAACAATATCGAATCAATGGACAGAATAGACACGATCAAACAATTGCTTTCACAAAATCCAAATGACATTTTTCTCAATTATGCTTTGGCTATGGAATACATGTCAATATCAGATTGGAATTCAGCAATAATACAGCTTGAATGGATTCGGAATAATCAGTCAGATTATCTTCCATTGTATTATCAGCTAGCCCATGTGTACGAAGAAATTAATGACACTGATAATGCAATTGTTATATACAATGAAGGCATTGATATTGCCATTAAACATTCAGATAAAAAAACTGAATTAGAACTTAAAAGCGCACTGGAAGAATTAACTTTTCAATAAAAACACAATGGAATACACGAGTAAAAACCCCCACTTTAGAAAAGACATACTTGTAAAGATGCAGTCTAACCATTTTATGCAACATCTAGGTTTTATGGTTACATCCATTGAACCGGGTTATATAGAAGGGGAACTGATTTTGCAAAAAATACACTTACAGCAAAACGGTTTTGTGCACGGTGGAGTCACATCCACACTAGCAGATATTGTGATGGGTTTTTCAGCTTTTACTTTGGTTGCAGAAGGCGAGGGTACCGTAACATCTGATCTGAAAATTGCATATTTAAGGCCAGGTGTAGGCGATAAAATAATCGCTAAGGGTAAGGTTATTAAACCTGGAAACTTATTGCACTATTGTGAATCTGATATTTATTGTGTGCAGCCTGATAAAAGCGAAGTTTTGATCGCTAGGGGTTACTCAACTATGTGTGTAGTAAAGCATCCAATGGTATAATTACCATTTGCTAACCAATGGAATTTGTCTGCCTCTGCCAAATGCTTTTGAACGAATTCTAATAATAGGAGGGGCTTGGAAACGCTTGTATTCACTGCGGTTAACCATTCCTATAATTCGATTTACTAAGGCAAATTCAAAACCCAATTGCACAATTTCTTCAATGCCTTTTTGTTTTTCTATATACAACTCAAGTATTTGGTCTAAAACATCATATTCTGGCAAGCTGTCACTGTCTTTCTGATTGGGTCTAAGTTCTGCACTAGGCGCTTTGTCAATAATTGAGTATGGAATTATTTCAAGGTCCTTATTAATAAATCGGGCCAGTTTATAGACATCTGTTTTGTAAAGATCGCCCATCACACTTAAACTTCCGCACATATCGCCATACAAGGTGGTATAGCCAACAGACATTTCACTTTTATTGCTGGTGTTTAAGAGTATATGTCCGAATTTATTGCTAATGGCCATTAACAGCACAGCTCGACTTCTCGCCTGGATATTCTCCTCTGCCAAACCAAACGCCAATCCTTCAAACATTGGTTTTAATGTTTGGCTAAAAGAATCAAACACATTTGAAATGGGCAATATTTCGAAATTGTTTTTCAAGTTTTCTGATAGTTTCTTAGCATCCAATACACTTCCTTCACTGCTAAAGTCTGAGGGCATTAAAATTGCTTTTACGTTTTCAGCACCAAGAGCTCGAGTAGCCAATGCCTGAACAACCGCTGAATCAATGCCGCCAGATGAACCTAATATCGCTTTTGAAAACCCCATTTTACCAAAGAAGTTCTGAATGCCGTATATTAGTGCATCATGCATCAATTCTGTTTCTTCTGTTTCTTTAAAATCAATTTCCCCGTATTCTTTATCTGTGTCGAATATTTGAAAGTCTTCTTTAAAATTGCTGCATTCTAAAACCAAGTTTCCGCTTTCATTGATCACCATTGAGTTTCCGTCAAACACTAAGTCTGTGTGAACGCCTGTTTGATTGACATAAACCAAAGGAAGAGCGTAGCGCATACAAACATTTTTCAAAACGTTTAATCGCTCAATCTTCTTATGCATGTTAAAAGGTGAGGCGGAAATATTAATCAATAAATCAGGTCCATATTTGCTTAATTCTTCAAGCGGATTGACCGTGTAATTAAAACGTTCCATCTCAAACCATAAGTCCTCGCAAATTGTAATGGCTATTTTTTTGCCATTTATTTCTATGGTTTTAAAGGATGAATTTTCTTCAAAATACCTTGCTTCATTAAATACATCGTAGGTAGGCAATAGTGTTTTGTGCACCGTTTCTTTAATAATTCCATCTTGTAAAACACAGGCAGAATTATACAATCTTTTTCCAATTTTACTTTCATTGAATGTTGGGGATCCAAGAATTACAGTAATTCCAATGGCATGTTTGGCAATTTCTTCAACGGCTTGAACACAATTTGAAATAAAATGCGGGTAATCTAGAAGGTCGTCAGGAGGGTATGCACAAATTGAAAGTTCACTAAAAACGACCAAATCAGCAGCAGATTCTTTTGCTTTATTAAGCGCAACAATTATTTTTTCTTTGTTTCCAACTATATCTGCAATCGTATAGTTCAGCTGCGCTAAAGCAATTTTCATTTCTTGAGATTCTGATAAAATCTAATTAAAAAAAGAATCCAAGTTCTAAACCCATAACGTTGTTGTTCATCTTCGATTTTTTATCATCTAAAATATCAGTAAATCCATTGTTAAAACGAATGCCTGCATAAAAACTCGCATTGCCACTTAGGTTGTATTCAATGCCTGCGCCAAGTATCATTGAGGCTCTCAAAAAGTTAATGTCATCAATGTGTTTGGTGAAATCTAAATTGTTGTTGTTGGCATCATTTGGAATAAACTTCTCTTCAGCCGGATAGCTTTTGCTGCCAATTGAAGCAGGAGAGGCCAATACCGTTGCATTGTTTCCAATTAAAAACCCTGGCGCAAGACCAAACTGCCCCCAGTAACGCATGCCGTTTATTTCTTTTGTTCTAAATTTAAAAGTCAGAGGAATTTCAATGTATTTAAGGTTGTATTTATAGCTAATATTATTGTAATCCTGAGAACTCCCTGTGCTCGGTAGGGAATAAATAGAATCTGATTTTAACTTCATCGAATTGCTCATGGTGCTGATGTTTAATTCACTTGAAAAGAAATAGTTATCTGCTATACGTATATCTGAAATGACGCCAAATGAAAACCCTATGCCCATTCCATCCTTTTGAACATCATTGCTAATTGCCTTAGTCCAATTAAAACCAGGCGTAATTTTAAACCCTATCCTGAAGTTTCTTTCATCCTGTGCAGATGTATTTAATGAGAAAATTGTAAGTCCAATCAATAAAAAAGTATATTTTAACGTTGTTTTCATGCTGATAATGATTTTATTTGCACAAAAATGAACAAAATATTTCAATTTTCAATCACTACAAGTTTAGTATTTATCATGTTATTCTTAACATCATGCCATTCAAACAAATTAGACATCAATACAAATGACATTGAAGTAAAATTAGATATCAGACATTTTGAAAGCGACCTGTTTGAGAATAGATTAAACGACTACCAAAGTTTTTCAAATAAATATCCTTTTTTCTTAACCGATTACAACAAAGGAATTATTGGATTCCCAGGAAATGAGCAAGAGGCTTTTCAACAATTAATGTTGTTTAAAACGGATGTAAACGCAAAAAAAGTTTATGGTTTTGTCAAAGAAAAATTCGGTAATTTCAAACCCTACGAAGATGAATTAACCGAAGCATATAAAAGATTTAAATACTTTTTTCCAGACCTCAAAATACCATGCATCGTAACTTATACAAGTAATTTCAGCTTTTATGTTAACCCTGTCGGACAAGATTATATTGGAATAGCTCTAGACATGCATTTGGGTCAAGATTTTAAACCATATGAATACACAAATATTGAATTGTATTGGCGCAAAATATTAATTCCTCAAACAATTGTTACAAACCATATGCTTGCGCATGCAAACGATCTGTTCCTGAAAACGAATAAAGCCAAAAATTTCACCGATGAAATGATTTATCAAGGAAAACTGCTTTATTTCTTGGATGCTGTGGCGCCCAAAGTGCCTGATTATATCAAAATTGGAATGACGCAAGCCGAATTTGAATGGTGTAAAAAAGAAGAACACAATATTTGGGCGTTTATTGTCAAAGAAAAGTATTTATTTGATACGGATAAAAGACGTTTTGAGCGCCTTTTAAAAGAAGGCCCTAAAACCATAGCAAGCGGTATACCGCCGGAAGCGCCCGCAATGATTGGACGTTATGTTGGATGGATGGCCGTTAGAATGTATATGAATGAAAATAATTCTGTCGAATTAAATGCATTAATGAACAATAACAACGCTGAATTAATACTCCAAGAGAGTGCATACAAACCTTAATTAACCAATATTCATATGCGTGGTAGCATATTTATAATCGGCATTGATTGCCTTCTCACTCAATGAATAAGCCAAAGTGACAATACCGACTCGACCAACAAACATTGCAATTGTCAATGTCACTTTACTGGCATCGGTTAATCCAGCGGTTATACCGGTACTAAGTCCAACTGTTGCAAATGCTGAAACAGCTTCATAAGCCAAACGCACCAATTCAATTCCCTTATCTGTAAAGGATAAAACCGTAATAACCAATAACACGAAAAGGCCTGAAAAGATTACCACCGCAAAAGCTTTGTAAATCAGATCTTGTGCAATGCTTCTATTGCCTAAGGTCATTTCTCTTTTACCTCTTATGGTTCCAATTATGGCAACCATCATAACCACAAATGTGCTGGTTTTTATACCACCACCCGTTGAAGCTGAAGAAGCACCTATAAACATTAAAAAAATAGAAAGAAGCAAAAGTGTATTTGGTAAATGCTCTAAACTAATGCTGTTAAAGCCACTGGTTCTTAGATTAACCGATTGGAAAAAGCAGATTGCAACTTGGGCAATAGGTGATTGGGTAGCGAATCTTGGGTCATCAATTAAGAAATAAAATGAGGCCATTCCGATCAAAATCAATGCAATACTCATGTAAATTGCGACCTTCGAACTTAATTTCCACTCTCTCCACGGTTCTTTAAGTCTAATTCTAAGCATCAATGGAGAAAACACATCTCTAATTACTGGAAAACCCAAACTACCAAAGAATATAATTACGCCCACAAAAATGTGCAGCATGTACAACTCTGAAATCAGTGGCGTCTCAAAATTATACTCAAAAGTACTAAAGCCCGCATTGCAAAATGCAGAAATACTATGGAATATTGAGGAATAGATTTTTTCACCAGGGCTTGCAAATTGATAATCACCCCACAATACATAGATGCCAAGGGCGCCCAAACCTTCGATTAAAAAGGTCATAACTAAAATTCGCTTGATTAAGTAATAACTACCACTTAAGTGCTCGGCATCCAACAATTCATTCATTGCAATCTGGTGTTTAACCCCAATCCCTTTTTTTATAAAGGAGGCGAAAAAGGAGGCAAACGTCAAAATCCCAATTCCACCAAGCTGAATTAACAATAAGATGATAATCTGCCCTTTTATATTAAAAAAGGTTGCAGTATTAACGACCGTCAATCCAGTGACACAACATGCACTGCCTGCTGTAAAAACGGCATCAACAAAATTTAAAAATTTTCCGGTGTGGTTAAATCCTGGCAAAGTTAAAAGTGATCCACCACCTAAAATCAGCAACACAAACGAAAGTATAAATAGGGTAGTAGGTTTAAGTTTTGTTGTATAAACAGCATTAATCGATTTAACCAATTCAATGCCAGCAAAAATTAACAAGAAAAACTGTATAAAAAAGTGGTATATGGATCTATAATTTGTGATTTCCAAGCGAATTAAAAACTTTTCAAGTATTGGGTGACCAAAAAGAAAATAACTAACGCCATCGTATATAACCAATAGGATTAAAATCGCCTCCAATACATTTGCCCCAAGAAAACCTTGCTTGTCTTTTGCCAGCAGCAACTTAATAACAAAACCAATGATAAAAACCAAATAGAAAAACCTTGTACTCAGCAGTATTAACTTGATGTTTTCTTCCGAATGGTTAAAGCCATAGCGGTATACCATAACACCTAACACCAAAAGCGAAGAAACTAAGGTAAAAATTCTTAATATAGTCAATATTGCTTCTTCTTGCTTAAACAAGAAATAGGATATTTTTTTATTGGTATTCAATTCGGTTTTCTTTAAATCAGATAACTTGACTCTTTTTTAAGTTTTTCAATATTGATTGGCACCACGCCACTTTCTTCACAAACCAATCCACCTGCCAGATTCGATAATTCTGCTACAATCCCCATTTCAACTTTACAAGCCAAACACAAGGATGCTACACTAATTACGGTATCGCCAGCTCCGCTAACATCAGAAATGTTTCGCAAGTGAGCAGGTATAAAATTAAAGTCACTGTGGTCTGTAACCATTACACCATCTTCACTTAATGTTACCATGGTATAGGTATTATTTAATTTTTCATTTAATTCCAAAACCAAGTCAACGAGGTTTTCTTTCTTCTTTAAGTTTAAGTCGCTATTTAACCCTTCTTTAATTTCTTTTAAATTGGGTTTAAACAAAGTTACATTTTTGTAAGCTAAAAAGTTTTTCTTTTTTGGGTCTACAGCTATTGGCTTGCCGGCTTTAATTGCAATATCAATTAAAACTGGAATATTTTTTTCGGTTAATACCCCTTTATTGTAATCTTCCAATACCACAACATCACACTTTTTTATGTGGGCCGTAAAGGCTTTTATTAATTTGTCATTTTCAGAATCGTTAATGTCGCTTAACATTTCTTGATCCATTCTTAGCAATTGATGCTTGTTGCCAATGATTCTAGTTTTGGTTGTGGTTTTTCGGTTTTTTGATTGAACAATACCAGCAGTAGGCATTTTACTGTTTTGCATCAAAGTAACCAATGCATCGCCATCATCATCTTTCCCAATAACAGAGCATAAAATTGGAATTGCTTTTAAAGCAATAATATTAATGGCGACATTGGCAGCGCCACCAAGACGCATATCTCTTTGGTCTATATTCACAACAGGAACAGGTGCCTCTGGTGAAATGCGCTCAACCTTACCCATAATATAGGCATCAATCATGACATCGCCAACGATTAAAACGCGTTTTCCTTCAAATTCATTAATCAGATTCTCCATCAATATTATTTTAATGCCAATAAAGCTTGTTTGATTCTTTCCATTGCTTTCAATAGATTCTCTTCGCTGGTCGCATAGGACATCCTTATACAATTATCATTTCCAAACGCAGATCCTGAAACCGTTACAACATATACCTCATTTAAAAGATACATGCACAAATCTTGTGAGTTTGAAATTGAGTATCCATTGTGTGATTTTCCGTAAAATGAACTAACATCTGGGAATAGATAAAATGCTCCAGGAGGTAAACTCAGTTTTAATCCTGGAATCTCTTTCAAAATATTGTAACATAAATCGCGTCTAATTTTAAATGCGTCCCGCATTTTGTAAGTAGGAGTTAAGTCGCCGTTCAATGCTGCAATTGCAGCCTTCTGAGCAATTGAGTTTGTACCACTTGTAAATTGGCTTTGCAGTTTTTCGCAGGCATAAGCAATGGCCTTAGGAGCACCAATATAACCAATGCGCCAACCCGTCATTGAAAAAGCTTTTGAGACACCATTAACAGTTACTGTTCTGTTAATTAAGGTTCCGTAATTTGCTATGCTGTAGTGCTTTCCTCCGAAGTTGATATGTTCATATATCTCATCACTGATAATATAAACATTGGGATGACGCTCAAACACTTCAGCCAAACTTTTTAACTCATCCTCAGTATAGATCATCCCGCTAGGATTGTTAGGACTACTGAACATAAAAAGCTTTGTTTTATGTGTAATCTTCTCTTCAAGCTGCTTTGGGGTAATTTTGTAATTGGATTCTACATTTGTATCTATAAAAACATTTTTACCTTCGGCCAAATTAACCATGTCTGCATAACTGACCCAAAATGGCCTAGGTATAATAACTTCATCGCCTGGATTGACAAGTGACAATACCGCATTCATGATTGAATTTTTAGCACCAGTACTGACAACAATTTGATCCGTATTATAGCTCAAACCGTTCTCCCTTAAAAACTTGGCTGAAACAGCTTCCTTTAAATCAGGAATACCTGCAACAGGGGTATAAAAAGTAAAATTATCATTTAAAGCATCAACAGCAGCTTTTTTGATGTGGTCTGGGGTAAAAAAATCAGGTTCGCCAAAACTTAAACTAATGATGTCTTTGCCCTCGGCTTTTAATGCGCGACCCAACTTGGCCATGGCAATTGTTTCAGATTCAGATATGCGATTTAACCTTTCGGCTATCATCGATTTGTCTTCTTGATTTGTCAAAATTTCAAATTATAAGATGCAAACCTAACTCAATTATTGTGATTCTTGAAACTTAACTTGTTAAACAATATAAGGCAGTGCATTATATTCTATACATATTCATTGTAATTGAATTCAGTATAGTTGGCCTGAAAAATCAATTTCTGGTGTATTTTCTTTTTCTGTACCACATATTTAACAGACCAAACAACAAGACCAGAATAACTGGAACTAAGGTGTTTAAAAGCTGCCATTTCGTTTTCTCACTAAATGTTTCTCCCTCAGCTTTGGGTGCAGTCAAACGTGGCTTATCCAATAACCTTAATGCAATTTCTTTGGTCCTAATATCAATCAAACCACTTTCATCAAACATATAATCAAAACAATTTAAAAGGAATTTTTTGTTGGCAAATTGTCGCCCAGTCTCTCGGTCAAATCCCAATGGGTAAATTTCGCCACTACTTCGTTTTACATAGTTTAGTCCTAAATCGCCGTCTGCTAATACAATCATGCTATTGGTCACAGATTCTTTTACTGGAAACTCGTAAATTTTATCGGGTCGTTTGAAATTCGATTTAAATTCACCTTCTAACAAAACCCCCGAAACCTGTGTTCCAGACTTAAACGATTGCAAATACTTTATATCGCTATTGTTCGCCACAATCCCAATATCAACAAAAGCTGGGGCATCTTGCAACTTGGTTCTATCACTACTCAATAGCAAGTTTGTTACTTTTAAATTCTTTCTTGAAATTGGCTTCAAGGTCCCACTGTATCTGCCCCAAACAACTTCTAAATTTTTAACAATTGGATGCTCATTGCCCTTAAAGGCGAAAAGTGGATAGTACACCCATGGAAACGGAACCATTTGCCCTGGGCGTGATGGGTCATTTAGCACGATGTTGTTGCATTGCAAATCCATCAATAAATTAGAATTTAAGCGCACGCCATAATTGAACAACATTGTACGTAAATTCTCATTGTCATAATCCGGAAAAAATGCTTTTGTTTGCCGTCTTAAACTGTCGTGCTCTGCCTGAATCGGATCCACCATCCAAATGGTTTTACCTCCATTCATAATGTATTGATCTAATATATACGCTTCATCTTTTTGAAGAGGCTCAATTGGTTTTATAATCACAATCCCGTCGTACTGATTCAGCATATCTAACGATTTTAAAACAATACGCTTTCCCAAAGTATCATAGTTTTGGGTTTCTTCTGTTAAATACACAAACTGTTTTAAATAGTTTTCATTGCCCAAATTAAAAAACACCCGGTCAATGCTGTAATTTTCACTCAAAGAAGCCAACAATTCATCGGTATGTGCTTCATCTGGCTCGCCATGACCGTAAAGAAATGCAATTTTTTTAGGGGTCTTATTTACACATTTTCTAATTGCATTTGCAAACTCGTATTCCAATCCCTCAATTGATTTGTTAATTGCATTTTCTTCAGCACGCCCCATTTCGGTATTTAAAAGATTAACGACATATTCTTTATTGGAGCCATAACTTACTTCGGCAGACGGCAAGATTAAATTTCTCTTTTGCTGGTCGGCGCCCAGCTCGAGATCGTTGTAATACATGACACCTTTTTCATTCAATTGCTTAATAATCTCAGACTTCTCTTTATCGGTTTTGTCTTTAAAAACATCGACAAATTCAAAATCAATCTTGTTACCGCTAACATCTCTAAATTCACTTAGAATGTCCATGGTCGCCGTCCTTAATCTTTTAAAACGTGAGGAAAGGTTATCACTCTCCAAGTATACCTTAAAATACATCCGGTCATTAACCTTTCTTGCAAGATTCTTAGAGGTTTCTGATAAAGTAAAGCGCTTTTCTTTCGTTAAATCAAACTTTTTGTAATATTGGGTAGCTAAAACATTGACAACGCCTATTACCACAAATAACAACAACAATTCAATGATGGATTGCTGTTTAATGCTTCTTTTTTGTTTCTTAATCTTTACCATTTTCTGCTGTTAAAAATAATTTTAGTCAACCAAATAAACAATACAATCAAACTCAGGAAATAAACAACATCTCTGGTATCAACAACCCCTCTACTGATATTTCTGTAATGAAAATTTATCCCAAACCATTCAATGAAAAAATCAGTCTTCTTAAAAATTTCAAAAGAACTAAGATATTCAAAACTGGAATAAAAAAAGAAACACAAAAACATGCTCACAATAAATGAAACAATTTGATTGTCTGTGATAACACTTGAAAACAATCCAATAGAAACATAACCTGCACTCAAAAAGATTAAGCCTAAATAACTTCCCCAAATTGCACCGGTGTCAATATTGCCAATTGGAATCGACAATTTATGAATGGTGAAGTAATAAATAAATGTAGGCAATATAGAAAACAACACAATAAGCAAGCCAGCAAAATATTTGCCTAAAATGATGGATAAATCAGTAATTGGTTTGGTGCTTAAAATTTCAAAAGTCCCCGTTTTTTTCTCTTCACTAAAGGAACGCATGGTAATTGCCGAAATCAAGAAAATAAAAATAATTGGGGCTAATTCAAAAAATGGATCTATGTTGGCATAACCAACGTCTAAAATGTTTGTTTCATTGAAAATCCATATAAACAAACCATTTGCAACTAAAAACACAATGATTACAATGATGGCAATTAAGGAGCTTAAAAAACTCCGAATCTCCTTGGCTAATATACTAAACATCTTTTTTTGTTACATTTTTAAATACGTCTTCCAAACTGCTTTCAATTAATTTCATTTCGGTTAAAATGAGGTCTTGCTTAACTGCAAAGTTAAAAATTTCAGATTTTATTGTGTCTTCACCTTTCTTCGATTTCACAATATAGGTACTGTCAGCCAATAAGCTGGCTTCAGATAGGTTGTTTAGTTCTGACAATTGCTTTGCATTTAATGTATGGTTAAATGAAACCTGCACAATGTTGTCTGGACTAAATGAATGTTTTAATTCTTCAGGCTTTCCATTGGCTACAATTTTTCCGTTGTTTACAATCATTACACGGTTGCACATGGCTTCCACTTCTTGCATAATATGCGTAGAAAGCAAAACGGTCTTGTCTTTGCCGATATTTATAATCAAATTCCTTATTTCTACAATTTGATTGGGGTCTAATCCGCTCGTAGGTTCATCCAAAATTAACACTTTTGGATTGTGTATAATCGCTTGGGCCAAACCGACTCTTTGCCTGTAACCCTTAGATAATTGACCTATTTTCTTGTTCTGTTCAATCTGCAAGCCGGTTAATTCAATCATTTCCTTAACACGTTGTGTTTTGTTGTTTAATTGGTAGACAGAAGCTGCAAACATCAAATACTCTTTAACGTACATGTCCATATAAAGTGGATTATGCTCGGGCAAATACCCAATCTGTTTCCTTACCTCTATCGAGTCGGTTTCAACATTTAATCCGTTAACCCATGCCACACCGGAAGTGGGAGGGATGTAGCAGGTTAATATTTTCATGGTTGTGGTCTTACCAGCACCATTTGGCCCTAAAAAGCCTACAATCTCCCCACTTTTAATTTCGAAATTAATGTGGTCAATTGCATGCTGACTTTTATAGGTTTTCGTTAGATTTTCTACGCGTATTGACACTTGGCAATAAATATTTGGTTGGCGAATTTAACAAGAATTTTAATATTTACATTGCAAACATATGCACCAAAATAGTATCTAAGGAAGTAAAATGACTATTGAATTATTCAACTGCTTTAAGCTTGCTCACTGTCCAAATTTCAAAATTACCAACACGGTCAATTAATCTTTTGCCCTGAATTGATTTAAAATTTTCACTGTTTGAGACCGCTCTGTTAATTAAAATTCTATCCACGCCATTTAAACGCATTTCATCAAATTGGCTAATATTTTCTTTCTTTTCAAATAGTTCATCGAAGTTATCAAATGAATATCCCTTAGCGTTAATAAAATAGAAAAAAATGCACCCTGAAACATCGGGTCCAACCAAACTAATTTTGGTTGATTTCATTGCTTTTGTTAATTCATTTCTTTGCTCTGTATTTTTAAATTCTTCAGGTATGCCTTTTCCTCCATTGGCCCAACGAGAAGGTATGATTCTTACAAAAGACCATATAAAATTGAGGCAACAGAATAACACAAGGAATTTGAAATTAATATTGGATTTTAAAAACAAGTTTAAAACCATCAAAACCAAAAAAGGCAGCAAGGCCATAAAATAATAGCTGTGGTGCTGCATCCTTTCTATAGCAAAAATATAAAACACCACAAAACCGACAATCCCGATCAAAATTTGAAACCCAAGCTTGGTAAAAGGTCTAATAAATCTCAATAACGCCAAAAACAAAACAAAGAGTGGCCAACCCATTAAAAGTTCTGGTAAATCCGAAACCAAATTCCCTTGAACCGTCTTTAGTTTGTCGCGCAAAGAAATGGGCTTTATCCATAATCCAAATTCTTTTAAATTATTTGAATTGGTTAATTCAATGGCATACAAATACCAGGAAACAACGGTTAAGGAAACAATAAGAGTGCCTGTTATTAAAAATATTATTTCCTTTTTATTGTATCTTAAATAAACGATGGAAGACAATGGTAGAATTAAAAATTGAAATTTAATCAAGCCACAAACAACAGCCAACAAAACACCAATAACAAAATGAATTGTCCTCCCATTTTTAAAATAATGAGTAAGAAAACACAATGAAAATAAGGAGGCTGTTAATGCCATAATATCGGGCATCGCATTCATACTGTCGTAATAGTTTTGTGGAATTGATAAAAGCATTAAAGACCCGATTACTGCGTACCTGTCATCAAATTCCACCTGCTTTAAAAACAAATAGAAGGCAAACATCCCCAGAGTGAATACCAACAAACTAAATACTCTGGCCAATAAATCTGAAAATCCAAATGCTTTAGAAATTAGAGCAAGTGTCCACTCATAAGCGGGGAAATGAGCACCTGTAATCCCATTGCTGTTATTTCTTCTGTCAATTCTAGGGTGCATAATGTCCATGCTTTCTGTGGCGAAATTACGGCTCATTCCTAAAGTGTTGCATTGACGCCAAACATGGCTGCCGCATGGAGGTAAATTTATAAAATAGGCATGAAGCAAACCGTTTACAAACGCAAAGAATAAGAATACTTTAAGACCTTTAAAACGCATCTTCTATTGCTTCAATTTCAATTTGAACTTATTAACCAAGGATCTGAATATTTCACTTTCATTAAGTGTTTCTTCGTACTGTTCAGAGGCCGTGTAGGCTTTTCTTGTTGTATTTGCTGTCTCATCTATTGCAAACTGCAAGGTGATTTCTGTATCATTAAAATACTTTTTCAAAAACGCTTGCCAATCAATTTTAATTTCGCCAATGAATTCTTCTTGTTGAACGGTCATGGTAACAACTACTTGTTTTCCTATAATTGCTGGTATCAATAGTTTTATCAAAGAAACAATAGAAACCTTTTGTTTGGCGGCAAAAAGTGCAAAGGCTTTTACTGTATTCTCTTGGTTTAACTCAGGCGCAATTACAAGTTCTTCTGAAATTTCTTGCACCAGCTTTTCAATTTGGGCCTCTATTTCTTTAACAGGGATGTCTTCTTCCTTTTCAAGTATTTCAGCGCTGCTGATTTGCAACGGAGCACCTGTGTTTTTCTTTGGGATCTTAGGAAAGGAGAGGGTTTTGTCAGCGAGCTCCGGCGGTTTGATTGCATGAACTGGAAGAACCAATTCTTTTTTTTGAACAGAACTTTCGGTCCTGCTTAAATACTCATCACTTTTTTTTTTATTTCTTCAAGCGTGATTGCGTTGTTGATCTGACTGCGAATATGGCAAAGCTTCATCAAAGCCAATTCTATATGCAACCTTGGGCTCTTACTGTTTTTGTAATCAACATCAAACTGATTGTTGATATTCAAAGCATTGAGTAAGAAACTTAAATCTGTTAGTTTGCTTTGGGTTTCGTATTTTGATTTGTGCGATTCTCCAACATCCAATAGATGTGTAGTCGCTTTGTCTTTGCAAACCATTAAATTTCTAAAATGCTCGCTTAAGCCGTTTAAAAACAATTGCCCCTCAAAACCTTTGTTCAAAATTTCATCGTAGTAATTCAAAACATCAGATATACTTTGCTCTAAGATTGATGTGGTAATCTTGAAGTAATAGTCTCTGTCTAAAATATTTAAGTTTTCTACCGCTTTTTCATAACTGATATCGCCATTGCAATAACTTACCATTTGGTCGAAGAGAGATAAACAATCCCTTAGTCCACCATCTGCTTTTTCAGCAATCAAATGCAAAGACTCATTGTCAACCTTCACATTTTCTTTTATTGCAATCTTCTTCAAATGTTCAACCATATCCTTAATTTGAATACGTTTAAAATTGAATATCTGACACCTGGATAAAATGGTTGGTAATATTTTGTGCTTTTCAGTAGTTGCTAGAATGAAAATAGCATATTTAGGAGGCTCTTCTAATGTTTTTAAGAAGGCGTTAAATGCAGCAGATGAAAGCATGTGGACCTCATCAATAATATAGACTTTGTAATTTCCCACCTGAGGAGGTATCCTTACTTGTTCATTTAAATTTCGAATGTCATCAACCGAGTTGTTGCTAGCTGCGTCCATTTCGAAGATATTGAACGCATAATCTTGATCCGGATTGTCATTTTCCTTTTGGTTTATAACTTTAGCTAATATTCTTGCACAGGTAGTCTTACCAACACCCCTTGGACCTGTAAATAGAAAAGATTGAGCCAAATGGTTGTTGTTTATTTCATTCAACAGGGTTTCTGTGATATGAGACTGCCCGACCACTTCGTCAAAAACGGAAGGTCTGTATTTACGAGCAGAAACAATGAAATTTTCCAATTTGTTTTTTAATTTACCGAGCACAAAAGTAATTTATTTTTTTTTCCGAAAAACAGATGTTGATAATTAATCAAAGCTTTAGACTTATCGGTTTGCCTTTCTAATAATGGTCGGGTGCACAAATTCTATCCTTGTTTTTTGCATTTATAGCTTAAATAAAACGACTTTTTTTTGATGTATTCAATTATAAATATACAATAGATCAATTGGTGCAGAAGATTAACGAGGTAAGAGTCAAGTGCAAACTTCTTGAATTATCTTTTGATTTTTTAAATATTTGTATTACTTTTGCACCCCGCAAGAACAGGAGAACTTGCGTTTTTACATAATTTTATGGCAACTAAATTAAGATTACAGCGTCATGGACGCAAAAAACAAGCCTACTACTACATTGTGGCGGCAGATTCACGTGCTCCGAGAGATGGTAGATTTATTGAAAGGATTGGTGATTACAACCCTAATTCCAACCCAGCAACAATCAACTTAGATCTGAACAAAGCAGTGAAATGGTTAGACACAGGCGCTGTCCCTACGGACACCGTTCGTGCCATTCTATCTTACAAAGGTGCAATGATGTTGCACCACTTACATGGAGGTGTCAACAAAGGCTCCTTTACACTCGAAGAAGCAGATGCTAAATTTGCTAAATGGACTGAAGACAAAGATGCTAAAGTACAAAGCAAGCGCGACAGCCTTGCTAGCGCGAAAGCTCAAACCGCTTCTGAAAAATTAAAAGCTGAAGCTAAAGTTAAAGACGCTAGAGCTGCTGCTATCGCTGCTAAAAATGCAGTTGTAGAAGAAGTTCCTGCTGAAGAAACTACAGCCGTTGAAGCTGTTGTTGAAACACCGACAGAGGAAACTCCAGCAGTTGAAGCTGTAATTGAAACACCAACAGAGGAAGCTGCGCAGGAAACTGCAGTAGTTGAGGCTGTAATTGAAACACCAGCTGTAGACGCTCCTGAAGAAACAACTTCAGAAGCTCCAGAAGCTGCTGCTGAAAATACTGAAGCTTAATACGCTTTAAGTATGACAATCAAAGTCAACAATATTCATTCAAAACCCACCAAAAAGGTGGGTTTTGTTTTGAAATCTCATGGTTTCAACGGACAAATACGCATCCACCTGGAAGATGATTACATCCCTAAAGATTTTCTATTTTTGGAAATCAATCAAAAATTTGTTCCTTTTGCAATTCAATCTTTCAATAAAGATTCTTCAATCCTTAAACTAAAGGATTTTGATACCATTGATCAGATCAATGAATTAATTTCTCTGCCAATTGTCGAAATTATTGATACAAAACCAGAAGAAACAGAAACCATCATCGGCTATAGCCTAATTGACAATGAAACTGGAACAGAATACACAATAACAGATCTTATTGAATACCCTGGAAATGTATTAATCGAATTCAGAAATGGCTTCAAAGACTCCTTAATTCCAATACACGACGATTTTATAACTGAAATAAACCATGGTGAGAAAAAGATTTTTGCGCGCTTTCCTGATGGTATATTAGATTTGTAGCCATGCGCATAGACATTATAACGGTTCAACCGGCGTTAATTGAAGGCACTATCAACCACTCAATTGTTAAAAGAGCCAAAGACAAAGGCCTAGCTGAAATAAATTTAATTAATTTAAGAGAATATGCCCTTAACCGTTATGGCCAAGTAGATGATTATCAATTTGGGGGCGGTGCGGGTATGGTGCTTATGTGTGAACCTATTTCAAATGCGATAGAAGATCTTTGTAAGCTTAGAAAGTATGATGACATCATTTATACCTGTCCTGATGGCCAAGTATGGAATCAACAACTAGCAAATGCATACTCGCTGAAGGAAAACCTAATCATTCTTTGTGGTCATTATAAAGGCATAGACGAGCGTATACGAGAACTATACGTGACAAAAGAAATTTCTATAGGCGATTTTGTGCTCACCGGTGGTGAATTAGCAGCAGCTTTAATTAGCGACAGCATTGTTAGATTGCTTCCTGGGGTTTTAGGTAATGAAGAATCAGCTCTTACCGATAGCTTTCAAGATGGACTATTGGCGCCGCCTGTCTATACAAGGCCAGCCGAATTTAAAGGCCTTAGCGTGCCGAATGTTTTGCTTTCAGGGAATTTTAAACGCATAGATGAATGGCGAATGGATCAAGCTGAATCAAGAACAAAAGAAAGAAGACCCGATTTATTATAAAAATACAATGAAATTAATTTTAACAAAACCTCTAGTGATTTTTGATCTTGAAACTACCGGAGTCATTACGTCCAAAGATCGCATCGTTGAATTGTGTATGATTCGCGTACAAATAGATGGATCAAGACAGGAATTAAACCTCAGGTTCAATCCAGGAATTCCAATTCCACATGAAATTACACTCATTCATGGGATTTCAGACCAAGATGTAGCAAATGAACCATTTTTTAAAGACAAGGCCCACGAACTAAATTCGTTTTTAGAAAACTGTGATTTCGCTGGTTTTAATAGCAATAAATTCGATTTTCCAATGCTGGTTGAAGAGTTTTATAGGGCTGGTGTTGAATTTGATACATCCAAAAGGAAGTTCATAGACGCACAAAAGATTTTTCATACAATGGAGCCAAGAAATCTAACTGCGGCTTACAAATTCTATTGCCAAAAAGATTTAAATAATGCCCATAGTGCCAAGGCTGACACTGAAGCTACCTGGGAAATTATACAATCCCAATTGGACAAATATGAGAACCTAGAACCAAACATAGATTTCTTGCACAAATTTAGCGGCCAAAGTAACCTGGTAGACCTAGCAGGAAGACTCATATACAATGAAAAACAAGAAGCGGTTTTTAATTTTGGCAAACACAAAGGTAAAAAGGTAAGCGAGGTGTTTAAATCTGACTATGGATATTACGATTGGATGATGCAAGGTGATTTTCCTTTGCAAACCAAAAAGGTACTTACCCAATTAAAATTAAATACACTTAAGAACTAAAATGGCCGCTATTCGTTTTAAAGATTTAATAGTATACGAAGACGATGACATCATTGCCATCAATAAACCCGCAAATCTTTCTTCTTTACACGAACGTTTTGATAGCCAGTTTTTATCTGTGGTGCAAATGTGTAAAGACATCAACGAAAATTATAGCCTTTGTCACCGCCTAGATAGAGAGACTTCGGGCGTTATGTTGATTTCAAAAAACACTGAGGCCTATAAATTCGTAGCTGCTCAATTTGAAAAAAGAACCATTCATAAAATTTACCATGCTGTTGTAAATGCATCAGTTAACTTAAACGAATTAAGTGTTGAACTCTCTCTTTACACCGATAGCAAAAGGAGAGTGCTTATATCAAGAAAAGAAGGCAAACCGTCACTTACAGTATTTAATACATTAAAGACATACAAACACTTTTCGCTGCTTTCTTGCAGTCCCCATACCGGTCGATTACACCAAATCAGAGTGCACGCAGCGTCTCAAAATCTAGCCTTGATGAGCGACACCCTTTATGCTGGTAAATTTGCATATCTATCTCAAATTAAAAAGAATGTTAAATTTTCAGGAGAGGAAGAAAAACCTTTAATTAACAGAGTTGCTCTGCATGCTTATAGCATAGAATTTGAAAGCCCATCAAAGGGTAAAATAAAAATCAATGCCCCGTACCCTAAAGATTTTGAAGTGCTAATTAAGCTATTGGATAAGTACGATGAAAACAAATAATACAGTTGTTTAAAATTGATGCCATAAAAAAACCCGAAAATTTATTCTCGGGTTTTTCTTTATAAATTAGGATTAATTTAGATTTTTGATTGCAAAAGCATGGTATCGTGAACCCGTTTTTCAGCCAATTTAATTGCTGCAAGTTGGGTGTTGATATTGTCTTCTTCAGATTTGCTGTAAATATTTAAAACAGTATTGTAAATGTTTTCTGTTTGTGCAAAGGCAATTTCTCTTACGTAACCATTCCACTCACTGTATACATTGATTAATCCACCCGCATTAATTAAGAAATCTGGAGCGTATAAAATGCCTTTATTCTTAATCATATCACCGTGAATGGTTTCATCTTCCAATTGATTGTTTGCAGCACCTGCAACTATTTGACACTTTAAACTGTTGATATTGGTTTCGTTTAATATTGCACCTAGAGCACACGGCGCAAAAATATCAACATCCTGAGAAAAAATTTCGCTTGGACCTACAATGCTAGCGCCAAACTTATCAGATGCCACTTTTAAGCCTGATTCGTAGATATCACTTGCTATAATATGAGCGCCTTCTTTATGCAACAACTCAATTAAATGCAAACCTACTTTGCCTGTTCCTTGAACTGCAATCTTTTTACCACCTAAATTATCGCTGCCATAAGCTTTCTTAGCACTTGCTTTAATACCCATGTAAACACCGTATGCAGTTACAGGACTTGGATCACCTCCACCGCCCATAATCTCTGGCAAACCAACAACGTGATTGGTTTCCATTTTAACATACTCCATGTCTTTAGTGGTAGTTCCTACATCTTCTGCTGTTACGTATTTGCCGCCTAGATTTTCAACAAATCTTCCAAACTTGCGCATCAAATGCTCTGATTTGTCTTTGCTTGGATCTCCGATGATAACCGCTTTTGCACCACCTAAATTCAAGCCACTAATTGCCGCTTTATAGGTCATACCCCTAGAGAGTCTTAGGGCATCATTTATTGCTTCTGCTTCGGTAGCGTATTTCCACATCCTTGTTCCCCCTAATCCCGGGCCTAAAACAGTGTTGTGAATTGCGATAATCGCTTTTAACCCTGTGTGGTTGTCCTGACAAATCAGAACTTGTTCGTGGTCATAATGGGCAACTTTAGCGAACACATCAAATTGTGTATCGTTTGTACTGGCTTTTCCTTGGGTCATTTTTCGTGTATTAATTTAGTAATTTGAAAATTAAAGGTGCAAATGTAATTAATTATTATCTATAATTTATGTGTTCAAAGTATTATTTTGGACATCAAATTTGCTGCGGTTTATTGAACGTAATTGCTTGAAAGCTAAGTTTATTATTTAAAATCCTTATATTCAGCTGCGGCTCTTTTCAAGCGGTCATTTATTGCTTTTCCTAGTCCGATATCTGGAACATTGGCAGCTAAAATGCAATCAAAACTTAAATTGTCTAATAGCCGCATATAGTGAAATAAATTCTGAGCGGCTTCAGCTAAATCTGAGTTCGAACTTAAATTCAAAGTGTAGACATCCTCTGGATGTTGAATGTCTCCAAACCCCAGATAAGCAAGCTTCTTACTTCTAAATTTGATTAAAGCACTTTCGATATTTTCAATTAAAACAAAAGGGGTTTTAGGGGCGTAATGTTTATCAAGTTGCCCGGGTGAACTTGGATTACTATTAGAGGAAATGTCGATTTTAATAGGTATTCCGAGGCATTTTTCAATTTCTAGAACAGAAAGACCACCCAGTCGTCTTACCGCCAACACATCTGTGCTGCAATCTACAATTGTACTTTCCAAACCTACCTGACAGTCGCCACCATCTAGGATGTATGGCACCAATTGTCCCAATTGAGTTTCTACATGCTCTGCTTTGGTTGGACTGATATAACCAAATGGATTTGCACTCGGCGCTGCTAGAGGAAAATCCAAATGCCTGAGCAAAGATAAGGTGAGTGGATGGTTGGGGATTCTAACTGCCACCAAATGACTTCCAGCAGTCACAATATCCGGAACCAATTCATTCTTTTTTAAAAGAAGAGTTAATGGCCCGGGCCAAAAGGCTTCTGCAAGCTTTAGTGCATTTGAATTAAATTCAAGAACATATTTTTGAATAGATGCAATGTCTGAAAAATGCAAAATTAAAGGATCGAAAAACGGCCTATTCTTAATTTCGAAAATTGAAACGACTGATTTTTCATTCAAGGCATTGGCTGCTAATCCGTAAACCGTTTCTGTTGGGATTCCAATAACTTGCCCATCTTTTAATAACTTAACTGCAACTTCAAGAGCTCCGCCAATCATCGATTAATTGCGTTTAAGGCTGTATTTATCAATCTTATTGTAAAGATGACTTCTTTGAATGTCAATTTCTACAGCTGTTTTTGCAACATTCCAATTGTTCTTTTTCAATTTTGCTTCTAAAAATATAGTTTCCGCATAGTCTTTAAAGTCTTGGAATTTATCAAATTTGTCAATCATCACATTTTGTGTTTTTGACACAGGTGTTGAAGGGTTGCTGTAGGCAATAACATCCTCTATTGTTATTTTAGCCTCTGACAAAATAACCAATCGCTCAATGACATTTCTTAATTCTCTGATATTTCCTGTCCAATCAACATTTTTTAATTCATCCAATGCACCGTGGGCAAAAGTTTTCTTCACACCGTTATCTTCACAAATTTCTTTCAAGAACTTTTCTGCAATAACTGGTATGTCAGCAAGGCGCTCGTTTAAGGTAGGCACATGTATCATAATTACGCTTAAACGGTGGTAAAGATCCATTCTAAATTGATTTTTTTCGATTTCGTCAATAAGATTTTTGTTGGTAGCTGCCAAAACACGCACATCCACATGAACTGCTTTATCTCCGCCTACTCTTTGTAAAACACCTTCTTGTATCACCCTCAAAACTTTTGCTTGAGCGGATAAACTCATATCGCCAATTTCATCTAAAAACAAGGTACCTCCATTGGCCTGCTCAAATTTACCAATTCTTTGCTTTATGGCAGTTGTAAATGCACCTTTTTCATGTCCAAAAAGCTCACTTTCAATTAATTCACTTGGAATGGCAGCACAATTCACCTCAATTAATGGCATGTTTGCACGGTTGCTTTTCTCATGAATCCATCTTGCAACGAGTTCTTTTCCTGTACCGTTTTCACCGGAAATTAAAACACGTGCATCCGTAGGGGCAACCTTGTCAATGGTGTCTTTTATTTTTTGAATAGAAACAGTTTCACCGATAATATCTCTGGTTTTGGAAACTTTTCTGCGCAATACCTTCGCTTCTATAACTAAATTATTTTTTTCAACTGCGTTGCGTATGGTAATTAACAACCTGTTTAAATCGGGTGGTTTTGAGATGAAATCATAAGCGCCTTTTCTTACGGCTTCAACAGCTATCTCAATAGTTCCGTGCCCTGAAATTAAAATAAAAGGAACCTCAGGTGCTATTTCTGTTGCTTTGGCCATCACTTCAAGACCATCCATTCCAGGCATTTTTATATCACATAAAACAACGTCATAGTCGTTTTCGTTTAACATTTCTAAACCCTTTTTGCCGTTTTCTACAATATCAACATGATACAGCTCGGCAGTTAAAATATTGTGTAAGGCATCCCTGATTGGTTTTTCGTCGTCAATTACTAGTATTTTTGGCATATTGGATAGTGTATTCAAAAATATACAATATTATGCTATGTAAAATAAACAAGTTTTAGACAGAATTAACGAATCAACTCGACAACGCCATTGTACGAACGAACCAAATTGGTTTTTGAATTCGTGAAATCAAAAAGATAGTAATAGGTGCCTGATGGACAAGGGTTTGAAATGTCATTATTAAAACCGCCATTCCAATATGAATCTACAGGAAAATTAAAAGTGTACACCAAAATACCCCAACGGTTATATATTTTGCCATTCACTTGGTCAAATCCACTGAAATTTGTTTCAAATAAATCGTTAAAATTATCATTGGAATTGGAGTTGATGCGGCTTGGTGTAAATACATTCGGAATCATAATTGAATTGGTGTCACAATTAATAAACTTCAGATCTATGGTATCTGTGTAAGAACATTGATTTGAATCCGTTAGTTTTAGCCATACCTTTTGAGCATTGTTTACCACCACAATGTTTAAATTGCTTCCATTGCTCCATGAAAATCTGGTTTTAGGTTCAACAACTGGTGAAACTTGAAAAAAATCACCGAAACATAAAATAGTGTCCTTTCCTAAATCAAAATAAGGGCGCTTATTAACAGTTATTGTTTTTGTAAAGGTATCATTCAAGCAACCTATATTGTTAGGGTAATTGGCGCTTAGTTTTAGTTGATAGACACCAGTTTTTGGATACTGTTTGTTGACTGAATCTCCAGTTTGAAATGAGCCATCACCAAAACTCCAGCTAAATTGAGCAAAAGAATCTGATCTTGCTTTGAATTTAAATACATTAAAAGAATCGCAAGTGACACTTTGTTTGGCATCAATTAAAAGTTGGGTTTTAGCACTTTCAAAACCAGAACCAATATCACTGGCATAGCTCTCGTCAATGCCAAAGGCGTACATGTAGGCAATAAATCCTATTTCAGAACTTATCCGGTATTTAATTGTTGGATTAAGCTTTATGCTTCCTATTGTATTCTGGCAAGAATTTTTAAATTTACTCGAATCAATAGGGTTACCATTGATTCGTAGTTTGTATAAACTCCCAATCGGTGCAGATATCCCTACATAAAAATCAGCAGGAAAACTTGGGTTTTGAGAGATTTTTGAAGTAATAGGGAAGCTAAATCCAATGGCATTGGTGGTTTGATTGTTAGGGACTACATTCATAAGACTAGGATTGCCCAATTTATCAATTTGCCCATTGCATTCGCCACTTTTCATTAACTCCACAACTGAAATCAATTTATCCGATTCAATACAAACTGCAATGTTTGTTTTTTGATTGTATTGGTAAACCTCTCCTTTGTTTAGATTAATTGTTAACACGCCATCTATTTTAACATTGGTGTTATTTTCTGTGGCAACAACTTGATAAATATACCCACCACCAATGGTTTCATAGGGTAGGGTGGTAAACGATTTTCCTAAAAACTGCACGGGTCTTGTTTGGTTGAACAGATGGTCGCAACCACGGCAATTGGGTGTCGAATAATCTACGTAAGAACATTTTGCGCCCTCAAAAACTGCAAATCTTTTGCAGCCATTGCTGTTCCATATATGCGTTCCTGCAAATGATTGACTGTCTTGGGCTTGTTCGTAGTAAACCTGGCCTTTTCTAAGCCAAATTCCAAATGGGGTGTTTTTTACTAAATTGTATTTTGAATCCGCGCTGGGCATCACATTGATATAGCAACTGTCATCAATTGCGACAACTGAAAACAAGCTGTTATTTTCTTTTCCTATAGATTCATCCCCTCTGTAAGTGTTAACGTAATAATCTGGGTTGCCAGGAATATTTTCAGAAGGCGTAATAACAGAAATATCGCTGCTGTTTTGTACGTTGTTCATTGCATACAAAGCAAATGGATTGTTTAGTTTTGTTCTAATAAAAATGCTTTTATTTGGCCCAAATTGAAAAGCGTTGGGTGAACTAAATTTGGTGTAATTAAAAATGGTATCATAATTTTTATAGACCGCCATTTCGAATGTGGAATTACCCACTGAAATTCTAATAGTGTCAGGTAGCTTCGTTAATGAAACTACAAACGATACCTTATCTAAACTCCCGTAATTTTCTAAGAAAGTAAAACGAAACTCTTTTCCGTAATTGTTATTTTGGTTTTGAGCTTCTAATCTATTTGTGCTTAATAAAAATAAAAAAGTTAGGAATAGGAGGGAAATTGATGGCAAAAAGCGCATGTATTTGTGTAAATATATTTTTTTCTTTTATCAAGTAAATCTCTACTTTTGACGACATTTCTATGGATAAGGTTGCCCCTGTCCGCTATTTTTGTACAATAATTATTCCAAAATTTATAAAATGAAAAAATTGTATTATTTTTCGATTGCTTTAGCCCTTTTCTTGTCTCGGGATCTAAGTGCACAAACCGCCACTTTAATTAAAAAAGTGGAAGCCCAACCAGGCAAATTAATGATTCCTTATGAGAAATACCGTTTGCCGAATGGCCTAACAGTTATTATTAATGAGGATCATAGTGATCCAATTGTGCATGTTGAAGTTACTTACCACGTAGGTTCTAACCGTGAAACAATGAAAAGAACAGGTTTTGCGCACTTCTTCGAGCATATGATGTTTCAAGGTTCACAAAACGTTGCAGATGAAGAACACTTTAAAATCGTACAAGGTTCTGGTGGTGATATGAATGGAACAACAAACAGAGATAGAACCAACTATTTCGAAACCGTTCCTAGCAATATGCTTGAAACCGCTTTATGGCTTGAAGCAGATAGAATGGGTTTTTTGCTTCCAGCGTTTACAAATAAAAAGTTTGAGAATCAAAGGAAAACCGTAAAAAACGAAAAAGACCAAAGATATGCAGATGGTTATGGCATGATGCCAGAAGTAAAAGATCAAATGCTTTATCCATATGGGCATCCTTATAGCTGGCAAACGATCGGCTATGTTGATGACTTAAACGATGCAGATTCTACTGACTTGAAAAATTTCTTTCTAAAGTGGTATGGTCCAAACAATGCCATTTTGGTGATTTCTGGTGATGTAAATACAAAAGAAGCTTTGGCTTTGGTCGAAAAATATTTTGGTGCCATCAATAGAGGTCCAGAGGTTTCTCCCTTAATGAAAACGCCCATCGTTTTAGAGGAGCAAAAAATCAAATCAATTACAAGTAAGGTTTTTGCTCCATTAGCAACCATCAATTACCCAAGCGTACCTACTTTTCATAAAGATGAACCTGCATTGGATATGTTGGCTCAACTTTTAGGAAATGGTAAAAATTCGGTTTTGTATAAGAACTTTATTGACAACGAAATGGCTCTGCAAGCTTCTTGCTTTAACAGTTCATTTGAAGTTGCCGGTGAATTCAGCTTTATCCTTGTAACGTATCCTGAAAAGTTCGGTGGTCTTAATGAAAAAGACATGAGAGATTATCTTGCAAAAGCTTTGTTAGAATTCGAAACCAATGGATTTACTGATGCTGAATTAAACAGAATCAAACAAGAAATGGTTGCTGGATACTTTGGTGTAAGTGAAACGGTTGCGTCGAAAGCATCTGTTTTAACCCAGTATGAAATGTTAACCAATGGCAACATGACCCTGGATAAAGACTTGGATAGATACAGAAATGTAAGCAAAGATGACATCATTAGAGTATACAACACCTATATTAAAGGTAAAAACTATGCATGCTTGCACATTGTGCCTGATCCACGTGCTGAAGCAGATCCAAATTTCAGAGTAGATGCCTATGAAAGTGAGAATCCTTATAAAAATGAAACGCCAGATAAGTCTGGCTATTCTAACTTGGTTTACAAACCAAATATTGATGTTGCAGGCTACGATAGAAACAAAAAACCACTTGTGGCTGCCGCCAAACCAGCGATAGTTCCTGAGTTCTTTAAATCTACTTTCGACAATGGGATTAAAATTATTGGTACCAAAAACAATGAATCACCTTTAGTCTACTTGAGCATGAACATTAGAGGTGCCCATTTATTTGAAACTGGAAAAATCAAGAACGGCACAGCTGCAATGCTAGCAAGCCTTATGAATGAGGGTACTTCCACCAAAACGGCTTTGGAAGTTGAAAACAGACTTAAAGCCTTAGGTAGCAATATCTCATTTAACGCAAACGGTCAAAGTTTCACCTGCATGGTTTCTTGTTTTAAAGATTCAATGAAACAAACGATGGCACTTTTTGAGGACATGTTCTACAATCCAGCCTATGCTGAGAAAGAATTTAAAACGAATAAAAAGGCAATTTTAGGTTCAATCGCCAATGATAACTTTACACCGTCTAGTTTTGGTTCTAAAAACTTCAGACATCTTTTATTTGGAATTGATAACCCTATAGGAACGACATCTTTAAGCGAATATTCAGTAGCAAATAAAATAACCATCGAAGATTTGAAAAACTTTAAAGAGAATTTCCTTTCACCAAATTTAACCAGCATTTCGTTTGTTGGAGACCTTGAAGAAGCGGTTGTATTAGAAAACTTAGCTTTCTTGAAAAAATGGCAAAACAAAAACTTGAGTATGCCAAGTTTTACCAATTTCCCTGCCAGCACTAAAACTCAAATTTACATGGTTAACCAGGACAACGCGCCTCAAACAACCATCATGATAGGATATAGAACTATCCCTTACGACATCGACGGTGATTTCTACAAAGCCAACATTATGAACTTCGCATTAGGCGGAGCGTTTAATTCACGTTTAAACCTTAATTTAAGGGAAGATAAAGGTTGGACTTACGGCATCCGTTCTGGCTTCGGCTCATCAGGATATGGATATCCTGGCACATTTAATATCAGTGCTGGTGTTAACGCAAGTGCAACAGATAGTGCTATTAATGAGATTTTCACTGAATTGAGAAAGTATGTAACAACAGGCATCAGCGATGATGAACTTGATTTTACCAAAAAATCATTATTGGGTGGTGAAGCCTTAGATTACGAAAGTGCTTTCGCTAAACTTGGATTCTTAACCCAAATCATTCAATTGGATTTAGACCGTAATTTCAATGCTAAACGCTCAGAAATTATCAAAAACCTAAGCAAAGAAGATGTAAATGCCATTGCTAAGAAATACATTCAACTAGACAATTTAATTATTCTTTGTGTGGGTGATGATGTGAAGATTAAAGAAAAGCTTGAATCACTTGGCTTAGGCAAAGTGAAAGTTATAAAGATGTAATCTCATCAAAATATTATTCAAAAAAGCCTCAGAATTTCTGAGGCTTTTTTGTTGGTATATTGTGGAATGTAATTTGAAAATTACCCCAAAAAAAAGTTATCTTGCACTGTTTTTAGAAATCAAACATTTATGGATCAAAACCCTGACGAAAACAATTTCGATCGAATTATACCGATTAACATCGAGGATGAAATGAAAACCGCATACATCGATTATTCGATGTCGGTTATTGTGAGCAGAGCGCTGCCGGATGTAAGAGACGGATTAAAACCCGTACACCGAAGAGTTTTATTTGGAATGACGGAATTGGGTCTTGCGCCCAACCGACCTTATAAAAAATCTGCGCGTATCGTAGGAGAGGTTTTAGGTAAGTACCATCCCCATGGTGATACTTCTGTATACGACACCATGGTGCGTATGGCTCAAGATTGGAGTTTAAGATATTCGATGGTAGATGGCCAAGGTAACTTTGGTTCCATTGATGGAGATTCTCCAGCTGCAATGCGTTATACCGAGGCAAGATTGAAAAAGATTGCCGAAGAAATGCTCAATGATCTTGAGAAAGACACCGTTGATTTTAGACCAAATTTTGACGATTCATTAAAGGAGCCAACGGTATTGCCTTCTAAAATACCTAACCTATTAATAAATGGTGCTTCAGGTATTGCGGTTGGTATGGCAACCAACATGGCACCCCATAATTTAAGTGAATCTATAGATGCCATTGCTGCATACATAGACAACAGAGATATTACGATCTCTGAATTGATGCAGTTTATCAAAGGTCCGGATTTTCCAACTGGAGCCATTATTCATGGCACTGACGGTATTCGTTCTGCTTTTGAAACAGGAAGGGGCAGAATCTTAATGCGTGGGAAAACTGAAATTGAAACCATGAGCAATGGAAAAGAAATGATTATTGTTACAGAGGTTCCATACCAAGTAATGCCAAGTCAGATTATAACCCGTGCAGTAGAATTGGTTCAAGAGAAAGTAATTGATGGTATAGTTGCGGTTAGAGATGAATCAGGAAGACAAGGTATGCGTTTGGTTTTTGAATTGCGTAAAGATGCAATTGCCAACGTAATTCTTAATCAATTGTATAAATACACTTCACTGCAATCATCTTTCTCAGTTAATAATATTGCATTGGTGCACGGCAGACCAGAAATGTTGAATCTAAAAGACATGATTCATCATTTTGTTGAGCACAGACATGAAATAGTTGTTCGCAGAACAAAATACGATTTAGCCGAAGCAAAAAAGCGTGCACACATTTTAGAAGGTTTGTTAATTGCCTTAGATAATCTAGATGCAGTAATTAATTTAATCAGAGGATCTAAAAATCCAGATGAAGCAAAAGATGGTTTGATGGGTAATTTTGGCTTGACCGAAATTCAATCAAAAGCCATCTTGGATTTGCGTTTGCAGCGTTTAACTGGTCTTGAGCGTCAAAAGATTAAAGAAGAGTTCGACGAATTGATGAAACAAATTGCTTATTTAGAATCTATATTAAACGATGAGGCTTTAAGATACACCATTATTAAAGCTGAATTGCAAGAGATGAAAGAAAAATATGGAGATGAGAGAAAAACTTTAATTGAGCATAGTGCAGGCGAAATCGATATTGAAGATTTAATACCAAACGAAAAAGTTGTCATTACAATTTCACACATGGGTTACATCAAGCGCACAATTCTGAGCGAGTACAAAGAGCAAAATAGAGGTGGAAGAGGCAATAGAGGTGTATCACATAGAGATGAAGATTTCGTTGAACATTTATTTGTAGCCAACACCCACAACTACATGTTGTTCTTTACCGAGCAGGGTAGATGTTTCTGGATGAAGGTATATGAATTCCCTGAGGGCGGCAAAACAACCAAAGGCAGAGCGATTCAAAATTTGATTGCAATTCCGCCGGATGATAAAATTAAAGCATACCTTAATATAGAGAATTTAAAAGACCCAGAATATTTAGATGCCCATAACATTATTCTTTGTACCAAAAAAGGAATTATTAAAAAAACAACTTTAGAAGCATACTCAAGACCAAGATCTAATGGTATTAATGCCATAACAATTAGGGAGGGTGATGAATTATTGTCTGCCAAATTAACCAATGGTAATTGCGAAGTTATCATGGCAAAAAAATCAGGGAAGGCAATTCGTTTTAATGAAAAACTAGTCCGTCCTATGGGCAGAAATGCCAGTGGTGTAAAAGGCGTAACATTAGAATCTGAAAATGATGAAGTGATTGGTATGTTAACCATTGATGTTGAAAAATTGAAAGAGGCGACCGTTTTAGTGGTATCTGAAAAAGGATATGGCAAACGTTCGTTCTTGGTCGATCCAGAAACAGGAGAGGATGAATACCGAGTAACAGGTAGAGGCGGTAAAGGTGTTAAAACATTAAACATTACGGAGAAAACTGGTGATTTAATATCCATAAGCAGCGTAACCGATGAAGATGGTTTAATGATTATTAACAAGTCAGGTTTAACCATTAGAATGCGTGTTGACAGCATGAGAACAATGGGCAGAGCAACGCAAGGCGTCAAATTAATCAATATTAAGAACAATGATGCCATTGCATCTGTTGCTGTCGTTCCAGTGGAGGAAGAGGAAGAAGAACTTGGCGAAAATATTGATTCTTTAGACATCGAAAATAGTATTCCAAGCGATGAAGCAAATTCTCCTAATGATGATGTCATTAACAATGAGGATGATGATAATGGCACAACTATTGATTAATTAAATTTAAAGCGAATCCATTTATGTCAATGAAACAACAGTTATTAGCGCCAATTTTATTTTTGAGTCTGATTTGTTCAGTTACTCAAATCAATGCACAAGTTAAACTCCTTAAGGGCATCCGTGATAATATGATGGATGATCAAAATAAGGATGTTGCATTGGCAAAATATGAAATAGACAAGGTAATGTTGCACCCAGAGACTAAGGATATGTGTGCAGCATGGGCTTGGAAAGGCTTGGTTTATGCGGATATTGCGCTCTCTTCTGATTCAAGCATCTATAAATTAGATGAAAATCACAATGCAGCTGAATTATCTGCCGAAGCATTCTTGAAATTCTATTCTTGTTCAGATGAAGAACAAGAGAAAATTGATGCCAAAGTTGCTGCAGATGCATATCTTGTTAATGCAATTTCTGCCTGCTGGAATAGAGCTGTGTATGTGGGTCGTGAGCCTGGTAAATATTTTGAAGTTAAGAAATTAATGGGGTATGTTGAAAGTTTATTGGTTTACGATAAAGAAGAAAAAGCCAAAACCAATAATGTCACAAGAGAGCAAGCCATCTACGCAGTATGGAGAGCGGCCTATGTTGATACTTTAGAAGATGAAGAAATTATACCGCTTGAGAAACTAATTGCTGTTCCAAATTATATGAATTATGTTGTTTTTATTAGAATGGCCGAAATTTACAGTTCCAAAAAGCAATACGAAAAAGCCTTAGAATTTCTTGAAAAGGGTAAGGCTAAAATTCCGCAAAAATCAAGTGATTTTCTTGACATGCAAATAAACATTGAGATTGAAAGAGAAAATATGTTAGCTTTATTGACTAAATTCAATGAAGCCATCGAATCAAACCCGGAAAATCCAGTTTATTACTTCTCAAGAGGCGTGGCTTATCATAAGTTAAAAACAGATGAAGTTAAAAATCAAGATCTAGCTGTTAAGAATAAAAGCAAAGTAGCTCCGTCAAAATATTCATTTGCTCAGGGTTTAAATGATTACCGTAAAGCATTAGAATTTGACAATGGATATGTTAATGCATCAAAAAACGAAGCCATCTTGTTTTTTGACTCTGCTAATTATATCTATCGAATGCGTGCTAGAGTTTCTGCAAATGAGTACGAGAAATTCAATTCTTTATCAATTGTATTGTATAAGCAAGCATTACAAATGTTCGAGAGACTAAGAGAATCTGGTGCTTTAAAAGAACAAGATTTAATTGATGCGCTTAAGGATATGATAATGATTTGCAATAAAATCAGCGATAAAGAGCACATGGACTTAAAAATAAAGTACGAAGGATTGCTTAAATCTGAGAAGAGGAAGCAGGAATCAACAAATAAATAATCAACAAAGCCAAGTGAACCTTGGCTTTGTTTTAAACACTATTAGTTAACATAATATTAATTATAAGACAAAATGGTATTCCAACAAACTGAGCTTCAGAGGCTTGTAGATTCAATAATCTAAGGCCTGGATCTTACATGAAGCTCAAAACCTTGTATTGTTTAGAATTAAACATAAAGGAGAACCCAAGCTTAGATTTAATTAACTCTTTACCAATTGGTGATTGCAGTGAAATAGGAATATACAAACAGCTGTCGATTGTAATTGGCTTTGAAAAAATAGAAAGAAAAAAAACACCTTGATCGGTGTGAACCAATGAGCCTAATCCGATGGTTTTTTGTAGCACATTAACTTTTATGCTTAAGAGAATATTCTTTTGATTCAAAATATCCTTTAACTGTGCACTCATTTTTTCCTGCTCCATTTGCATCATGCTCTTTGAAGTATCGTGCTTATCGCCTGCCGTGCTCTTTGTTTCATTTGCGGCTGAATCCTTATATACATTGAATTCCGACTGGAGAATATTGATTTTATCGTTTACTTGCTGTAAACATAGTTCCAATAGCTTTTTTTTTAGTTCTCTGGACATTCTTAAATTTTAACCAATTTAAATACTTTTATTTTATCGCCAGTTTTGATTGAAAGCGGCTATGAAATTAATTCAACGTATACGATCGAATGCTTTGAAGCCATATATTTGTGTATTGCAAATTTATAGAAAAATGTTTGTAAACAGACGATAATTAGCCAATTTCATAAAACCACACTCAAATTTTTGAAATAAACATAGAATAAAACTGGCACCGTACATAATCAAATCAAAATGTATGCTGTTTTGTTTGATTTTGCCAATAGAAAAACAAAGTATCATAATTGAAAAACGGCTTTTCTTTGTTGAAAACAGAAAAAACAAAAACACACAAGACTCACTATATTAATTAATTACCTAAATTAATATAGTGAAAAATATGTACATAATAATTGAGAAAAATGGGAAAAATGATTTTTTTTTAATTGTATATTTGTAGTTCAATCTTTATTACAATGGAAATTACAGGAAGAATTATTCAGAAACTCGGTTTACAAGAAGGAACCAGTGCAAAAGGTGCTTGGAAAAAGCAAGATTTCATAGTAGAAACTAGTGAAAAATTTCCAAAGAAAGTTTGTGTATCTGCATGGACTGAGAAAGTTGACGATTTAAGCCGATACAACATCAACGATGAAGTTAAACTATCTGTTAACCTAGAAAGCCGTGAATATAATGGCAGGTGGTATACAGATGTTAGGTTTTGGAAAATTGAAGCTTCAACTGGCACAGCTGCCGGAAATCCTGCTGAGGCAAACCAAACAAACTCTGTTCCTCCCGTTTTTGAAGACATGGGTTCTTCAAGCAACGACAGCAATGACGATCTTCCATTTTAGTTAGTCTCTTATGGACAAAAAAAGTAATCTGTTTTTATACAATTACCTTAACAACACCTCTCCTACTGGATTTGAAACATCTGGTCAGAAAATATGGCTTGAGTATTTAAAACCTTATATTGATGAGTATATAACAGACGCTTATGGTTCGGTGGCAGGAATTATTAATCCTGGCAAAAAATACAAGGTGGTTATTGAAGCGCATGCTGACGAGATTTCATGGTTTGTTAAGTTTATCAGTGAAGATGGTTATATTTATGTCACTAGAAATGGCGGATCAGATCATATGATTGCGCCATCTATGCGTGTAAATATTCTAACTGAAAAAGGTCCCGTAAAAGGCATATTTGGCTGGCCAGCAATCCATGTTAGAACTTCTGAGAAGGAAATTACACCGAGTATGGACAATATTTTTATTGATGTTGGCTGCTCAAAGAAATCCGAAGTTGAAAAACTAGGAATCCACGTTGGTTCTGTTGCTGTTTTTGAAGATGAGCTCATGGAATTAAATGAAAATTTTCTTTGTGGCAGAGCACTCGACAATCGAATTGGTGGGTATATGATTGCGGAAGTTGCCAGAAAAATTAAAGAAAAAAAGAAGTCACTTCCATTTAGTTTGTATATCGTTAATGCAGTTCAAGAAGAAATTGGACTGAGGGGTGCAGAAATGATCTCGAGAAAAATAAAACCGGATGTTGCAATTATCACTGATGTTTGCCACGACACGCATTCGCCATTATACGATAAGAAGAAGCAAGGCGACCAAAAATGTGGCAACGGACCCGTTCTAACTTATGGTCCAGCGGTACAAAATAATCTTTTAAAAATGATTATTGAAGTGGCAGACAAAAAGAAAATACGCTTTCAAAGAGCTGCTGTAAGTAGAAGTACAGGAACCGATACAGATAGTTTTGCATATAGCGGTGAAGGCGTTCCATCTGCCCTTATCTCGTTACCACTCAAATACATGCATACCACTGTTGAAACAGTTCACAAAGACGATTTAGAAAAAGTGATTGAATTGATGTACGAATTTATCATACAATTAAAATCTGGTCATGATTTTAGATATATCAAATGATGAATGCCCATTGGCTTTCTTTTTAGAATGAGCAAAGACCTTTTTGATTTTATCTTAACATCATTAAGAAAATAAATAAAGGCTTATGAAAATACTGGGTTCAATATTAAATATAATTGGCATTCAATTTTTATTATTGACTTCAAGACTCCCCCTGTCTATTTTATATATACTCTCGGACATTATTTATATAGTACTTTACCGATTGATAAAATATAGGATTAAAATTGTACGCGAAAATCTTTTGAATTCTTTTCCTGATAAATCTGAATTAGAACGAACGCTGATAGAAAAGAAATATTACAAGTATCTATGCGATTTATTGGTCGAATCAATTAAAGGGTTTACGATAAGTGAAAAGGAATTAAAAAAACGAATGACCTTTAATGATTTAGACTTAATTGATCAATTGTACAAAGATCAAAAAAGTGCTATAATTATAATGGGACATTGTGGAAACTGGGAATGGGTATGTCGCTCAGGGCCATTATTTATGAAAAACAGACTGGTTGGAGTTTATAAACCTCTGACTAATAAATACTTTGATAAATTAATGAATCAAGCCAGAACGGCTTTTGGGGTCGAGCAAGTTCCAATGGCACAAATTGCCCGCTACATTATGGTTCAAAAGACACCATTTTTGTTAATACTAATCGCTGACCAATCGCCTTCAGACAAAGAATCATCCTATTGGTTGAATTTTCTAAATCAAGAAACGGCCGTGCTTCCAGGGGCAGAAAAGATGGCAATAAAATTTAATTTGCCCGTGTATTTCACATATGTAAATTGTTATAAAAGAGGGTATTATAAATGCGAAACTAAACTGTTGGTTGAATCCAATAGAAAACCAAGTGATGGCTTCATAACTACCCAACATAGCCAAGAATTGGAGAAGCGAATTAATGAGAATCCCCACAACTGGTTATGGAGCCACCGGAGGTGGAAATTAAAAAAACATTAAACGTTTAATTATTAAACGAATTTATCCATTGAAACACAATAAAATATGCTTTTATTTTATTTTTTCAATTAAAGGATTTGCAGTGTCCAAAAACATTTTTATATTTGCATGGTATGGCAATGAGTAAAAAATCACTTTTTGATGAGGCCGAAATAGACCTTAGCATAGTTTGTAAAGCGATGGGACATCCTGCTAGAATTAAAATAATTAAAATTTTACTAGCCAAAAATGACCAGACTTGCCAAGAGATCGTTGACAAACTGCCTCTAAGTCAATCAACTGTTTCTCAACACCTAAGTGAGCTTAGAAACGCCCAGTTAATTAAAGGTAAAAACCATAAAACCAGCGTTATTTATAGCGTTGACAAAGATTACTTAGCGAAATCTCAAAAAATGTTAAGCGAACTATTCTACGCCCACATTTTTAATGTTAAGCAAACTACCCTATTCTAGGTTTATTTTACCGATTCTAGGTAGTTTCTAAATTCAGATATCAAGCCCTCTAGTTGCTTATTAGTTGACTCAATCTTATTTAAACGATTGATAGAATCGCTTTTAATATTCTCAATAAATTGTCCTTTTTGAGATCTTAACATCTCTCCATGTCCAAATAATAGCCAATCCGGGCTTATATCTTCAAAGTTTTTAAGTATTGTAATGATTAAATCAGTACTGGCTTTGTTTCTGCCTGAATTGATGTGTGACATTACGGCATTGGATATTCCAACTTTGTTAGCAAACTCAATTCGGCTGAGTCCTGTGTAGTTGTACACCTCTATTATTCTGGTTTCTAACATATTACATATCTTGTTTATAGGTGTTTACAAATGTAAATTAACGCCTTTACAAATGTAAAACAAACTGTTTACAAATGTAAACTAAACTTTTTACATTTGTAAATAAGTTCTACTTCTATAGAAAGTGTTTCTAACTAATTGTATTTCAGTAGTTTGCTTTTTTTACGCCTGTTAAAATGCTAGTAATTTCTATGAATATGAATCCATAATGCAGGCCTGGAGCAATAGAATTCTGGTATTGTTTGCAATTACCCCCATCAAATAGTAACTAAATATATACTTTAATATATTTTCATAAACTATTGATAAATAACACTATATAATTGTTGTTTTATATTTTGAAATGCGCAAAAATGGGCTATAATCCCCTACTTACTTAAATTATTGGCACTTTTTCTTGTTTGTGAAACTTTAAATTCAACCCCAAACCAGGAAATATTACTTTTTCAGAAATACGTCTAAGAACCCTCGCCTCGTATTCTATATTTTAGAAATGTTTGGTTTATGGATGCATAGGATGATTTTCAAGATATTGATTATCTAAGCACAAAAAGAAGATTGTAAATTATTTGATAATTAATACTACTATTAAAAGTATTAGACAAAATACCTTTCAATGCATTTTGGATTGTTGCATTCCAAATTTTCAGTTAATTCCTTTCCGCTTGTTCCTTATTAAAAACAAAACCAACAAATGAATTACCTCGAATGTTTATGCTTGGAATAAAATGGAACAATTAAAATAAGCGGAATTGCCGATAGAATTGCAGAAATAACAAAGGCAGTAAAAAAATTATCTGGATTGTTATTGTAAATCAAACCTGCACTGGCTGAGCCCATTATTATGCCTAGCTCTAAGAAAATAAATAAGGTTCCAAATGCTTTACCCTTCAAATTTGGCAATGCAAGATCGGCAGCCCATGCAAACAACGATGGCGATACAAGACCAAAACCAATTCCAAAAAAGACAGAGGAGAATATATAAGCTTCGAATGTAAATGATGTTGCTAAAGAAAGCATGCTAATACTTATAAATATAGACCCAATAACAGAAATAATTCGCCGACCATACCGGTCGCTCCATCTCCCAGCCATGAAGCGAATAAATACGGAGGACAGTATATATATTGCCATGTAGGTACCCTTGTTTTTGACCCCAATGAATTTAGAATAATCTGCAATAAGGGCCAAAACTGCGCCGGATGAAAACACAGTTAATAAAAGCACTACTGAGGGGATAATGACACGTAATTCCAATAATTCTGATTGTTTAATTTTAAAAATTGTCCAAGAAAACTTAATCGGATTTTTAATGGTCTCCTCTAAAGTTAAAAATATAAGTAGAGAAATTAAGCCTAAGATTGATGCAACTACAAACATTGCATCTAAACCAAACTCAGAAGTACATTTACTTCCAATAACCCAACCTATTGCATTTCCAATATTGTTGCAAATACCTATTATGCCCATCGCCTCACCCCTTTTTTCGAGAGGGACAATGTCGTCAGCATAGGCTGTAAATCCTGTTGGTGTAAATCCTGCACATATGCCATGGAATGCTCTATTGGCAAAAAACAATAATGCAACCGGGATAAATAAATAAAAAAAACAAGCTAAAGTAGTAATCATTGCGCCAAGGCACATAACAAATACTCGACCCACCGAGTCAGAGAATTTACCGCTAAATGGACGAGAGATAAGTGCAACAATTGCAAAAGAAGGAATAATAAGCCATTTGTAATCATTGCCACCAATTTGCTCTAATAATATTGGCAAATCAGGTAAAACCATTGTAAAGCTGCTGAAGAACAACAAGCAAGCGGCACAAAGTTTCCAGAACTTAAAAGGGTAAACGGTTTTTTTTGACAAAATTTATTCATCCAATTTCAATACTGCCATAAATGCAGATTGAGGAATTTCAACATTTCCAACTTGCCTCATTCGTTTTTTACCTTCCTTTTGTTTTTCAAGTAATTTTCTTTTTCTGCTAATATCACCACCATAACATTTTGCAGTTACATCTTTTCTTAATGCACTCAAAGATTCTCTTGCTATAATTTTAGCACCAACCGCAGCTTGAATTGCAATTTCAAATTGTTGTCTTGGAATTAATTCTCTTAGTTTTTTGCAAATTTTCTTACCTAAATCATAGGCTCTATCTCGGTGGATGATCGAAGAAAGCGCATCAATTGTATCTTTATTTAACATAATATCCATTTTTACCAAATGTGATAATTTGTATTCTGTCGGATGATAATCGAATGATGCATAACCTCTGCTTATTGATTTTAATTTATCGTAAAAATCAAATACAACTTCAGCCAAAGGCATTTCAAAACTTAATTCTACCCTATTGGTGGTAAGGTACACTTGGTTTTTAATTAAACCTCTTTTGTCCATGCAGAGCGCAATTACGGGGCCAACAAAATCTGTTGATGTAATTATGGATGCATGGATAAATGGCTCTTCAACATATTCAATATAATTTGGATCTGGCAAATCACTTGGATTGTTTACCTCCACCATATCGCCCTTTTTAGTGTATGCTTTATATGAAACGTTGGGAACAGTAGTTATAACCGTCATACCAAATTCACGTTCCAAACGTTCTTGAATTATTTCCATATGGAGCATTCCAAGAAAACCACAACGGAAACCAAAACCTAATGCGGCCGAACTTTCAGGTTCAAAAACCAACGATGCATCATTAAGTTGAAGTTTGAACATGCTTTCTCTTAATTCTTCATAATCTTCAGTATCAACAGGATAAATGCCTGCGAAAACCATTGGTTTTACGTCCTCGAATCCTTTAATCGCCTCTAATGTTGGGTTTAATTTGCTCGTTATGGTATCACCTACTTTTACTTCTTTGGCTTGTTTTATTCCAGTAATAATATATCCAACATCACCCGCTAATACCTGTTGGCGAGGTTCTGGCACCAATTTCAATGAGCCTACTTCATCAGCATTGTATTCATTTTCAGTATTCATGAATTTAACCATTTCGCCTTTGCTGATAGATCCATCAATGACTTTATAATAGGCGATAATTCCTCTAAACGAATTAAAAACCGAATCAAAAATCAACGCTTTTAAAGGTGCATTTAAATTGCCTTTAGGAAAAGGCACACGGGCTACAATAGCCTTAAGAATATCATGAACACCCATACCAGTCTTGCCACTAGCGGCAATTATACTTTCTCGGTCACAGCCAATAAGATCAACAATTTGGTCTTTTACTTCTTCTGGCATTGCGCCAGGCAAATCCATTTTATTTAAAATTGGGATAATTTCGAGGTTATGCTCAATTGCAAGATAGAGGTTACTTATTGTTTGTGCTTGAATACCCTGTGATGCATCAACAATTAACAATGCACCTTCACAGGCTGCTATGCTCCTACTTACCTCATAACTAAAGTCCACGTGTCCAGGTGTATCAATTAAATTCAACACATAATCCTTGCCATCCAATTGGTAATTCATTTGGATTGCATGGCTTTTTATAGTAATTCCTCTTTCACGTTCAAGATCCATGTTGTCAAGAACTTGAGCCATCATTTCTCTTTTTGAAATGGTGTTGGTGTATTCAAGTAGTCTATCGGCTAGGGTACTTTTACCATGGTCAATGTGTGCGATAATACAGAAATTGCGTAAGTGCTGCATAAAATAAGGGTGCAAAAATAGTTGAAATAGATGAAAATAATGTATTTATTGATTTAAAGATAGCCACATAAAAGCTATAAAAATAAAGAACCAAGACCCTTTGATGTGTTCGCAGTTTTGTTTTTATACAGAGGCCGAACAATGTTCGGCCCATTTCTATTTATCAGAATTTTAAAATGTTTTTTTAAAACCCTTTACCCAACATTTATGCCGAATAAAGGTTCTGGCTTGAATTATTTGAATTTTAAAGTCTGATCAAATTCAATTGGAATTTTATAGACTTCTCCTCTGCTTCTAAAGCGTGTATAGCCAGTAAAATGAACAGGTATTTCTTTCTCTTCCGACAATATATTTGCTAAAACACCAGACAGGCCATGGCTTACGCTCAATTGCGCAAGATTTATTTTGAATTTGAATTCCACATTGAAATTGCTATGCGCTTTAACTTTACTAATGTTAGATTGAGAAATTTTGGCCACTTTAAGGTCTTTTGAAATAAGTTCCAGTTCTGAATTTAAAATTTGAGCCTCAAAATTATTTGGATTGTAGAAATTTGCATGGGCATTAAAAAACACTTCAGGCCCTATGGTTTCAACATATTCTATTTTTTCAATTGAAATAAATTCAGGTGATCGAAGATTCGATTTAAAATATAAAACTGCGCAAAAAACGAACAACAACAGACAGGCGCTTAATATTAAATACTTAAACCTTTTTTTCATCTACAATAAATCGCTCAATAAATTTACGCCCAATGGTTTAATTGCTATAAGCCCTTCAGCGTGCTGGCAGTTTATAACCCTTGCAAGTTGAACGCTCCTGCCTTCTATGTTTTTCTTGAATTCTGGCGTAGAAATAGGTGTGTTAGGTTCAGAAGATTCTGGATCATAGAATTGAGAAGAATAACAGTCTAGTGCTTGGGTCCTTTTTACCCAAAATTCTGATACATTTATAATTAAATCTGGCTGTACAAAAACATCTTGTATATAGGCATATATATTCTTAGGCCTCCATTCCTTTTGAGGCTTGTCTTCTGAAAAAGTTTGAATTTTTAGTAACCCTGATAAAAATGCAGCGCGGTGAACCAATTTGTGAGCAATGCCATGGTCAGGGTGTCTATCTTTTTCTGAGTTAATTAAAATGATGTCTGGTTGATATCTTCTAATTACTTTTATGATGGAGATTAAAGACTCTTGATTTATTTCGATGAATCCATCAGGCATATTTAAATTCTCTCTTACAGATAATTTTAATATTTCAGACGCTTTCTTGGTTTCTGATTTTCTAGTCTCTACCGTACCTCTTGAACTCAATTCCCCTTGAGTAAGATCGATTATCCCTGTTGTTAAACCAGCCATTTGATGTTTAATCATGATTCCTGAGGCCGATATTTCAACATCATCAGGATGGGCAGCAAATGCAAGAATGTTTATTTTATGAACCATTATTGAGCTTCTATTGATTTTATAATTTCTTCTATTTGATAGTCTATTACTGGATCGTAGGTCACTTTCATACTGGTGTTGTATGATTTAGCCAAAACTTGAAAAAAAATGGTTTCGAAGGTTCCTCCATAGTTCTTCATGATATCAAAGGTTGTTTTACCTGTTTCTCTGTGTATTAATTTCAACAATATTCTACCCTCCTCTACATACATATTTTTCAGGTCGTCCATAAATTGCTTTTTGATGGCCTTTTCACATTCTTTAATGTACTTTCTTTTGGCTTTTTCGCTGCTCAAAAGGTTTAAGTTATCTTCCATCATTTGCAATCTAAACGCTGCCAATTTTGCATAAGGCAACGCCTTCCTTACCCATTTATTCAATTTGACAAATGCGTCTTTTTCTGCCTGACTTTTCGGGCTATTTGAATTAAAATTAAATTTACTTAATAAATAAACAGGCAAAGTGTCTTTACCTTCTATTTCATACCCAATTTTAAGCACCGAAAGTCTACGGCTTCTTATGGTATCTGTATTGATGGTATCTTTATGAAGTGGGTTTTGTGCGAGCAGATTTGTAGCACCCAAACCAATAAGACAAATCAAAACCATTTTCATTATGTAAATTTACAATATTAACGCCAATTTATCCTAGGTCATTGTTCACCAATTTTACGGGCTTTTTAGCTTTGAAAGCATAGGTTATTAGAACAATTCCTAACAAAACAAGGGCGGTAGAAATTATCTCAGCTTGTGTAAGCTTTAACCCAAAAAAATCTTGAATGGTATTAACCCTAATTTTTTCAATCATAAACCTTTCCAAACCATTCATAATTAAATAAATACCAAAAAGCAAACCGCCATATTTTAGTTTTTTTCTAATCGACCATAGAACAGCAAAAAGGATTAAGGCCATAATGGTTTCGTAAAATGGCGTTGGAAAGACCATTGGGTCCAAATGGTTGCAATGCTGTTCACCAATACAATTTGGCATTGGCACTCCAACACTGTTTACGTTATTGGGGTAATCGTAACGCCACATCCAATCAGGCAAAAAAGAAATCCAATTCGGTTTAGGCGCTGTATTTACAATTCCCCAATCTCCGTCTCCGCTTACATGACAGCCGATACGACCTGTGCCATAACTCAACATCATAGCTGGGCCACCTACATCAAGCATGTGAAGAAATGGAATTCCTTTTTTCTTAGCGACATAAAGAACAGAGATTCCACCAACAATAAGTCCACCATAAAAAGTTAAACCGCTAAAAGACAAAATTGAACCCATTGGATCTTGATTAAATTCTGATAAATTTTCTAGAATATGAAAGAACTTAGCCCCTAAAATACCACCTATAAAAGCCGCGAGAGTCAATTCTCCAATATAATAGGATGGGTCAACGGTCTTTACCTGTTCGATTGGCTCTGCTAATCTCTGTTTTTTGTCTTGCCAATAATTAAAAGCAAGAAACAAAAAGGCTACAAGCAGACCATAAAATAAGTTGCCTTGGGTTGAAAGTAGGAAGGCTTGAGGATCATTGTTTGATATTGAAAAATCAAGAAATAGGGGTAAAATTTTAAAACCAAAAACAAAACCAGTAATTCCCGAACTGATATAATCTGAATTGGGCATTGGCTTTCCTGTAAAATATTTCAACTTTATGCCATTGCCTAGGATACCATCATTAAACTTTCTTTTTAATTCAACCCGCATAGCCCATCCTGCCAATAGAAAAGACATGGCGACAAAAAAGCCAAAAGAATTGATCATTCTTAGGAAGTCTAGTTCGATTCCAAACCAGTCTTTAAAAATATAGTAGAAATTAGGATACATGATTGATTGTTGAGTTTGAGTAATTTATTTCAGATAAAGCGTAACCATCTTGGGTAATATTTTTAAGCAAGACAGGGGTAATTTCATTTATTAGCAAAGGATCATAATCTGTTTCAACTTTGACATAGTTGGCAGTAAATCCATACATTTTTCCATTTTTCTCTTCATTTTCAAAAAGAACGAAATGTTCCGTGTTCAGTTGTGAGGTATAAAATGCTTGTTTTTTCTTTTCACTTAAAATCCTAAGCATTTCGGTTCTCTCGTTCCTTTTATATTGATGAACTTTATCTTTTAACTTTGCCGCTGTAGTTTGAGCCCTTTCAGAATACGGAAAAACATGCAAATAGGAAACTTCTAAATCTTTGATAAAATTATAAGTTTCCAAAAAAGCTTCATCAGTTTCCCCTGGATATCCCACAATAACGTCAACTCCTATTGAACAATTTGGCATTAGACTTTTGATTTTGTGCACCTTATCTGCATACAATTCTCTTTCGTACTTTCTTCTCATACTTTTAAGAATTGTGTTTGATCCACTTTGTAGGGGAATATGAAAATGCGGCATTATCTTATTTGATTTTGAAACAAAATCTATGATTCTGTCTTCAAGTAGATTTGGCTCAATCGAAGATATACGGTAACGATCTATCCCATCAATCTTATCCAATTCAATGAGCAAATCGTAAAAGTTTTCTCCATTTTGAACACCAAAATCACCCAAATTAACCCCCGTTAGAACAACCTCCTTTGCTTCAGTTTTAGAAACCTCTTGCACCGTTTTAAGTGTTTCTGAAATAGTTTGACTTCTGCTTTTACCTCTCGCTAAAGGAATGGTACAAAAAGAACAAAAATAGTCACAGCCATCCTGAACTTTTAAAAAAGATCGGGTTCTGTCTCCAATAGAAAACCCAGGTATGAAAACGTTGGTTTCTTTAATGTTTTGATTGTGAACACGCGCCTTGTCATTTTTCTTTTGAATTCCACTTAAATGTTGAATCAAATTAAATTTTTCGGCAGCACCCAATACAAGATCAACCCCCGGTATGTTCGCAATTTCTTCTGGCTTCAGCTGCGCATAACAACCGATAACAACTATAAATGCATTGGGGTTATACTTTAGCGCCTCTTTTACAACTTTCTTACATTTCCTGTCTGCATGATCCGTAACAGAACAGGTATTTATAACGTATATATCAGCTGAATCAGTAAACTCTTTTTTAAGCAAACCTGCAGTTTCCAATTGTCTGGAAATTGTTGAGGTCTCTGAAAAGTTGAGTTTACAACCAAGTGTGTAAAAAGCTACTGAATTAAGCATTTAAAGGGCGAAATTAATAAAAATAACCCAATTAAATGGATTATAAATTCACGATTTAAATTTATAAATTAAAATCTAATTAATTAATTTTAGGACTTGGTTTTCGGATTTTGCATAAAATCATTTAACGCTTAAATCAATACATCCAACCTTTGGCATGAATTTTTTAATTCGATACAAACATTGATCGCAAGGAAAATTGAGTATCTACTCAAAAACTGTTGAAGCAAGAGCAAGTGAATTCGAAAAGTTAACTTTATTTATTTGAACTGTTTCATTAACAGATTCTAAATAGTCAAGCAAGAATTCTGTTGGCAAATTTCCAGTTAACTTATCTGCCGCAAATGGGCAACCGCCAAATCCTTTGATGGCTGAATCAAACTTTCTACAACCACTGTCGTAGGCAGCTTTAAGGTTTTGGAGATAATTATCAGGTCTTGTATGCAAGTGGGCTCCAAATTCGACTTTATTGATCCCTTTCACACCTTCAAACAACGATTTAATATCATTTGCTGATGCAACACCTATGGTATCCGATAAATTAATTTGGGTAATCCCTTCATTGGCAATTTTATTACACCACTCTATTGCCAATTCAACAGACCATTCGTCTTTATAAGGATTGCCAAAACCCATGGACAAATAAACAAGAAATTTTTTATTGTGTTTTGTTGCAATATTTTGGATAGACTTTATGCGCTCAAAAGCCTGATTTGTTGTTTGTCTTGTATTTCTTAATTGAAAGGTTTCAGAAATACTAAAGGGAAATCCAATGATGTCTATGTTTTCGAAGCTACAGGCTGTTTCTGCTCCTTTTTCATTTGCAATTATACTCAACAACTTTGTATGGTTATTGGTCTTATTAATTCTCGCAAGAACCTCACTTGTGTCGGCGAGTTGGGGAACAGCTCTAGCTGAAACAAAGCTACCACAATCGATGGTATCAAATCCAACTTCTAATAAAGAGTTAATGTATTCAACCTTTAAATCAGTAGGAATAATTCGCGAAAATCCTTGCATAGCATCTCTCGAACATTCAGCGATTTTAACTTGCTTAAGCATTTAATTTGAAGTGTCTTTAAGATTCAAACGGGCTTCAAATCTTCTGAAAAGTTCTTCATCCGTCAATCCAGAGTATTCCGACCATTTTTTCACTTCTTCAATTCTTGGATGGTTTGGAAAAAGCGTAATAAATTGATCGTATAACTTCTTTGCATGGGCAGGATCAGGAATGGTTGCGAATGCAATTCCTCCGTTAATCAGGGCTTGGGGAACCAAAGAACTTCCTGTATATTCAGTTGCAACACGTTCGTACAACCGCGCACCTTTAACCACTTTAGAAGAAGTAACACAAATATGGGCAGCCTTCATTAAAAAAGCGCTTGCAGAATCGTGTTTTGGATTGGCATCGGCAAACCTCAAATACGAATTAATCAAGCTATCGCTGTTTTTAAGTTTGTTGTTTTGTTCTAAATTTTTAATGTCTGCAATAGCACTGTCAATAGAACTGTTGCTGCATGCTGTAACAAGCAAACAAAAGCTTATAAATACCACTAATTTCATTCTACAAAAATAAGGTTCTTGGATTAGGTTTCAAATTATAGATTTTTATCTTTCGATGCGCCACTCATAGCCATGAGAAATGCTTTAATGAAACCATCAATTTCACCGTCCATTACGGCTTGTATATTGCTGGTTTCTTCACCAGTGCGCACATCTTTTACCAATTTATAGGGATGGAAAACATAGTTTCTAATTTGAGAACCCCATTCAATTTTCATTTTACTGGCTTCAATTGCATCGCGGGCTTCGTTCTTTTTTCTCAATTCTAGTTCATACAATTGTGACTTCAACATTTGCATGGCTAGCTGTCTGTTTTCTCCTTGTGAACGGGCTTTCTGGCAAATAACCACGATACCTGTTGGCCTATGCGTTAATTGAACTTTTGTTTCAACTTTATTTACATTTTGTCCTCCAGCTCCACCACTTCTACTGGTGTGAAGTTCCACATCTGCAGGGTTGATATCAATAACGATATCATCGTCAACCATTGGGTATGCATATACAGAGGCAAAGGAGGTATGTCTTCTGGCGTTGGAATCAAAAGGAGAAATTCTAACCATCCTATGAACACCACTTTCACCTTTTAAATAGCCATAAGGAAAATGGCCTTCATATTCAATCGTGATCGATTTTATACCAGCAACATCCCCATCTTGTCTATCTATTTCAGTTACTTTATAGCCGTTTTTTTCTCCCCACATGATGTACATGCGTGACAGCATTTCAGCCCAATCGCAACTTTCTGTTCCCCCTGCTCCACTGTTAATGGTTAGAATCGCACCTAAGCGGTCTTCTTCACTTCTCAACATGTTTTTCATCTCAAGATCTTCGACATTCAAAACACAATTTTTATAGGCTTGGTCGATGTCTTCATCACTTGCCTCCCCAATTTCTTGAAATTCTTTTAAAATATCCAATTCATCAATTCCATCCCCACACTTTTTGTAAGCATCAGTCCAGAACTTCTTTTCTTTAATTAATTTGAGGTGTTTTTCGGCTTTACTTGGCACATCCCAAAAATTAGGTGCCAAGGTCTGTGATTCTTCGTCGGCTATTAAAGCCAGTTTTTGAGTGACGTCAAAGATACCTCCCCAAAGCCTCGACGCGGCCTTTTAAATCCTTCAATTGGTCGTTATTCATGCTGCAAATTTAAGTTTATACATTGGATTTAAAACCATTTAATTGAAATTTTTAAAGCAATCATTGTATTAAATCTTTGAGCATTACAAAGGCCATATTTGCCGAGCGGCCTATGACATTCATCCTCTCACCATGGAAATGAAAAGTTTTAACAATAGTTTCTTGGGCAGAAGAAACGCCAATAACAACCGTCCCAACTGGTTTTTCATCACTTCCCCCGGCAGGGCCTGCAACACCTGAAACGGCTATTGAATAATCTGTTTGCAAACGCTCTCTTACACCAATAGCCATTTGTGAAACCACTTGCTCACTCACTGCTCCAACTGTTTCAAACAAAGTTGATTCAACCCCCAATTGGTGGTGTTTGACTGAATTACTATAACTAATTACTGAACCAACAAAAGCCTTTGAGGCGCCAGGAATTATAGTTAAAAGATGTGATATATAGCCACCAGTGCAACTTTCTGCAACACTTAAGGTCTTGCCATTTGAGATTAAAATATTGGAAATAATTTCTGCTAGGGTTAAATCTTGAGTCGCAATAACACCAGCTCCTACCCTGTCAACTATTCTTTGTACAAAATAATCAACAGATTTGTATATATCTATGCCATCGCTCATTGTGCCCGTTAAGCGCAATCTAACAACATTCAAACCCGGTAAATAGGCTAACTTTATATTGCTGGGCAATTGGTCTTCAATGTCTTCAATTTGTTTGGCCAGTATAGATTCGGGAATATTGAATGTTACAATGGTTTTGTGGTACAAACTTGGTTCTTGAAATCGTTCTTGAATTTTTGGCAAAGCCTTAAATTCAAATATGTTTTTCATTTCATACGGCACACCTGGAAGCGAAATAACAACTCGGCCATCAATTTCAAACCACATACCTGGTGCAGTTCCCCATTCATTGAATAAGGTAATGCAGCCGTCGGGCAATTCAGCTTGTATTTTATTGATTTCCATCAATTGCCTGCCACGGTCTTTAAAATACATTTCCAATTGATCTATCACCTCTTGATCAATACGCCAAGACATGCCAAAAAAATCTTTAAGCGTTTTCTTGGTAATGTCATCTTTTGTTGGCCCTAATCCACCCGTAATAATAACCAATTCAGAGCGCTTCATGCAGCTTGTGAGCATGTCCTTAATTTCATTTGCATCATCACTTATAGAATTTATTCTATTAACCTTAATGTTTGATTTATTGAGCATTTGACCTAGCCAAGCGCTGTTGGTATCAACAACTTGACCGATCAACAATTCATCACCTATGGTTATAATTTCTGCTTGCATGTTTACACCACAAAGATGAACAATTTAAACCCAGTAGCTAATTTCAAGTTTTCAACATAAAAAACAAATTGTTGCAGACCATTGCTGTAGAATTAATGGCAATAAAATTTCTCTGAATTAAGTCTTGTTGTATCCATGTTTATAGGAGGTAATGATAAAAAACCCATTTGTATTTTGCGCAATTTTAACCATGCCCAGAATCAAGCTATTTTTATTGACAATAAAAGCAATTGGAAGGATTTTAAGTTCGTAAATAAATTGTCTTAAAAGGCGATGATTCATTAGTTTATACTTTATCCGTTAATTACGAAACAAAGGATTTCCACTGTCTTTTGGAAAATATTAAAACTAAGAACACTTGATTTTCCAAAGGGCTAGAAAATCAATTTTTTGAAAAGTTTAATTTTATCAACAAACGATAAAAAACAAAAGTGTAATATTAATTTTACAACATTAAGTTTCACTTCGCCAATGCCTGAATTTACACACTTACACTGTCATACTCAATTTTCTTTATTAGATGGAGCCGCTTCCATTTCCAACTTATATAAAAAAGCGGTCGCAGATGGACAGAAAGCTATAGCAATTACTGACCACGGCAACATGTTTGGCGTTTTTAACTTTGTTGCTGAGGCGGCAAAACACAATAAAGGCACAGATAAAATCAAGGCAATTGTTGGTTGTGAATTTTATATGGTAGAAGACCGGACCAGGAAATCTTTTACCAAAGAAGACAAAGACATTCGACACCACCAATTGTTGTTGGCTAAAAATGCAGAAGGATACAAGAATTTATCTAAACTGTGTTCGCTGGGTTACATTGAAGGAATGTACAGCAAATGGCCTAGAATAGACAAGTCATTAATTGAAAAATACCATGAAGGTTTGATTGCCACTTCTTGCTGTTTGGGAGCCATTATACCGAAGACCATCATGAAAAAAGGTGAAGCGGAGGCAGAAATTGAATTGAAATGGTGGCTGGATTTATTTGGCGATGATTTTTATATCGAATTACAAAGACACGGCCTAAAGGAACAAGACAAGGTGAATGAAGTTTTGGTACGCTTTGCCCACAAATACAACATTAAAATGATTGCGACCAATGATTCTCATTATGTTGAAAAAGAGGATTACAATGCGCACGACATATTGCTGTGTGTAAATACCGGTGAAAAACAAAGCACACCCAAAATGTCTGACCTAGATGGTGACGACGACAAATTTATAAAAGGAAAACGTTTTGCTTTTCCAAACGACAATTTTTATTTCAAGACCCAGGCGGAGATGAATACACTTTTCATAGATATTCCTGAGGCTATAGATAATACGGGCGACATTGTGTCAAAGATCGAGCACTTGAATTTAAAGAAGGATATTCTATTGCCAAATTTCCCAGTACCACCAGAGTTTGAAACACAAGATGATTTTCTTGAGGACATGACTTGGACGGGCGCCAAGCGAAGATATGGAGATATCGATGCGGAAATTGAAGAAAGGATAAAGTTTGAATTGTTTACGATACGCACAATGGGATTTGCAGGATACTTCTTAATTGTATCTGATTTCATAAAAGCTGGCAGAGAAATGGGTGTGGTAATTGGCCCTGGACGTGGTTCTGCCGCTGGAAGTGCTGTTGCTTATTGCATTGGCATTACCAATATAGATCCCATTAAATACGACTTACTTTTTGAACGTTTTTTAAATCCAGAACGCAAAAGCATGCCAGATATAGATACAGATTTTGATGACGAAGGCCGTCAAAAAGTTATTGATTATGTGGTTGAAAAATATGGACGCAATCAAGTGGCACAAATTGTAACCTATGGCAAGATGGCTGCAAAAATGAGTTTGAAGGACGTAGCGCGGGTTATGGACTTAAGCATGGATGAGTCGAACAATATAACACGCTTGGTTCCTTCCCGGCCATTGGGTTTGACATTAAAACAAGTTATCAATGCAAAAATTGAGGGCGTAAAAGAAGATGTTTTAGACGCGGCAGATCATGGAGATGGTGCTGACCAAGAAGAGAGAGATACCATTTTATTGAGACAAGAGGATATTCCTGGCGTCCAACAATTAAGAGAATGGCACAGTGACAGACACAACCTGAAGGAGGGAGAAGTACTAAGGCAAGCCATGCTATTAGAAGGCTCTGTAAGAAATACCGGCGTTCATGCGGCAGGTATAATTATTGCGCCCAAAGACCTTTCTGAAATCGTTCCAGTGGCAGTGGCAAAAGATTCGAATTTGCTGTTAACGCAATTTGATGGAAGGGTTATTGAAGATGCCGGGGTTATAAAAATGGACTTTTTGGGTTTAAAGACCCTGTCAATTATTAAGACCGCAATGGAATTGATAAAGAAAAACCACAATGTAGATATAGATATAGACAACATTCCTTTAGATGATCTAAAAACGTTTGAATTGTATCAAAGAGCCGAGACAACAGGAACGTTCCAATTTGAAAGTCCAGGTATGCAAAAATATTTAAGGGAGTTAAAGCCAGATAAATTTGAAGATTTAATTGCGATGAATGCCCTCTATCGTCCAGGTCCGATGGAATATATCCCAACATATGTCAAGCGCAAACATGGATTGGAACCTGTAACGTATGATATTGCCGAATTAGAAGTATACCTCTCTGACACTTATGGCATAACCGTTTACCAAGAGCAGGTTATGTTGTTGAGCCAATCACTTGCCGGTTTCAGCAAAGGTAAGGCAGACTCATTGAGAAAGGCCATGGGAAAAAAGAACTTGGCAGATTTGATGAAATTAAAGGACGAATTCATGTCGGGCATTGCGGATAAAGGATTGGATCCTGTCAAATGTGAAAAAGTTTGGAAAGACTGGGAAGCATTTGCCTCCTATGCATTTAACAAATCGCACTCCACCTGTTACGCATTTGTGGCCTATCAGACAGGTTATTTAAAAGCCCACTACCCTGCTGAGTATATGGCGGCTGTTTTGAGTAACAACAGCAGCAACATCGAAAAAATCAGTTTAATGATGCAAGAATGCACCCGAATGGGCACACCTGTATTGGGTCCTAGCGTTAATGAGAGTGATCGATTGTTTTCGGTAAACAGCAAAGGACAGATACGGTTTGGATTGTGCGCAGTAAAGGGTGTTGGTGATGCCCCAGCCATTAACTTAATTGAAGAAAGAGAATTAAACGGACCATTTAAAAACATTTTTGATTTGTGTGCGCGTTGTAATCTGAGAAATGTCAATAGAAGAACCTTAGAAGCTTTGGTGAAAGGTGGTGGATTTGATTTTGACCCAAACTACCACAAAGCACAATACCTTGCAGAAACTGAGAATGGCACTGGAATTGAAATTGCATTGAGATACGGCGCTAGAACCCAAGAAAACAATTTAAGCAACCAAGGCTCATTGTTCGGAGAAAGCAGCAAAGAAACCTTTGCAGAGCCCTCATTGCCTAAAGCTGAAACCTATTCAATACTTGAAGAATGTCAAATGGAAAAAGAAATGGTTGGTATTTTTATCAATCGACATCCTATGGATACGTTTAAAGTTGAATTTGATGCTTTGACGACCACTAAACTTACCGATTTAGAAGACATTATAGAATTGGTAAAGACCAAACCAAACCCAGTTGTAGCCGGCATTGTTACGAGGGTTGACAATTTGATCACGAAAACAGGTAAAAACTATTCTAAATTCACTTTGCAAGACTATTCAGGTTCATTTACCTTCTTTGCATTTGGCCCTGCTTTTGATGCCCTTCGGTTAATTTTATACCCGAATCAATTTATTGTCTTAAAATGTAAAATTGAGAAACCTAGATGGGCAAAAGAAGGTGGAAAACCATTTGAACTAAACATTGCTTCTGGAGAGAAAATGGAGGATGTAAAAGACCGCTATATTAAAGGCCTTGGCATTAATATGCAATTAGAACACTTAAGTACAACATTGCTTGATGATTTGGAGAAAATATTTAAAAAATTTGAAGGAGAAATGCCCATTAATTTCAATGTAAGCAATAAAAGCAAGAACCATAAATTCGAGTTGTACAGCAGCGATAGGAAAATAGACATTTGTCCGGAGCTATTGGATGAACTAAGGCGATCTGACATTGAATACCAAGTGATACTAAAGAATTGATTACAAATTTATAAACCTAAAACAGAGCATTTGCAAGAACAAGCCATTTGAGTTCACAAAAAAATAACTCAATGTTTTTTAAGGTAAATTTTCGAAAAAGCATTTGATTTGCAGCAAGAACCATGTTAACAAAAGAACAAATTGCTAAACGCATTGCCCTAGAGCTAAAAGATGGCTACTATGTAAACTTAGGCATAGGCATACCAACCTTGGTGGCAAATTATATCCCTGAAGGCGTTGAAGTAATTTTGCAATCCGAGAACGGGTTGCTTGGAATGGGTCCATTTCCATTTGAAGGTGAAGAAGATCCAGATTTAATTAACGCTGGCAAGCAGACCATTACCACCATTCCTGGCTCAGCATTTTTTGACTCTGCTATGAGTTTTGGAATGATAAGGGCCGGTAAAGTTGACTTAACGGTGCTCGGCGCTATGGAAGTGAACGACAGAGGGGACATTGCCAATTGGAAAATACCAGGAAAAATGGTTAAAGGCATGGGCGGTGCAATGGATCTAGTAGCAAGTGCAAAGAATATCATTGTAGCCATGCAACATGTAAACAAAGCTGGTGAGTCAAAGCTATTAAAAGAATGCAGTTTGCCAATAACAGGTATTGCCTGTGTTAAAAAAGTAGTGAGTGAATTGGGCTTTTTTGAAATTACGGAAGAAGGATTTGTGTTAATGGAAATAGCGCCAGGTGTGACGGTAGAAGACGTAAAGTCTAAAACAGAAGGCAGGTTGGTAATTAGTCCATATCTTAAGCAAATAGAAATTGCTTAAATATTAACTTTAGATATTTACGAATTCCGTATTTTTGCTGCAATATGAAATTCGGAACCAAAGCCTTGCATGCGGGCATAGAACCAGATCCTACTACTGGAGCGATTATGACTCCAATCTTTCAAACATCTACTTTTGTTCAAGAATATCCTGGCAAACACAAAGGCTATGCCTATGCGCGTGGTAAAAACCCGACCAGAACACAATTGGAAAACAATTTAGCAGCCCTAGAAAACGGCACAAATGCGCTTTGTTTTAGCAGTGGAATGGGTGCTGTAGATGCAGTTATTAAATTAATGAAACCAGGTGACGAGGTTATTACTGGCGATGATATTTACGGTGGCTCATACAGAATGTTTTCTAAAATATACGAACCATTTGGAATAAAGTTTCATTATATTGATTTATACGATGCAAGCAATATTGAAAAGTATATCAACTCAAACACCAAATTAATTTGGGCTGAAACCCCAACCAATCCGACCTTAAAGATAGTTGATATTGAGGCAGTAGCTACCCTTGCCAAAAAGCACAATTTAATATTAGCTATTGACAATACTTTTGCATCGCCATATCTACAAAACCCATTAGACTTAGGCGCTGATATTGTAATGCACAGTGCGACAAAATACCTAGGTGGTCACAGCGATGTGGTAATGGGTGCTTTGGTAACAAAGGACCAAACATTACATGAGCGCTTGGCTTTTATATTAAATAGTTGCGGTGCCAATCCGGGACCTATGGACAGTTTCTTAGTAATAAGAGGAATCAAAACTTTGCATTTGAGAATGAAAGCCCATTGTGAAAATGGAAAACAGGTTGCACATTACTTGAGAAACCATCCTAAAATTGGTAAGGTATACTGGCCAGGATTTGAAGATGCTGCAGGACATGAAATTGCAAAAAAACAAATGCGCGGCTTTGGCGGTATGGTTTCATTTACATTGAAAGGTGATGATTTTGAAGCTGCCATGCGTTTTGCCACCAATGTAGAAATTTTCACACTTGCAGAATCATTGGGCGGTGTTGAAAGTTTGGTTAACCACCCTGCCAGTATGACCCATGCCAGTATCCCTAAAGAAGAAAGAGAAAAGGCCGGTGTTGTAGATGGTTTATTGCGATTAAGCGTTGGAGTTGAAGACATAGAAGACTTAATTGCGGATATAGAATCTGCCCTATCAAAAGTATAAGATCAAAATCAATTTAATAGATAAAAGTCCATACATTGTGTTTGGACTTTTTTTTGTTGGATAACACTTATAGGATTTGAAGGGGTAAGTCAAATATTAATAAATATTTTAAAAAATAAACGCCACATACCATTTATTTTGTGTCTAATAACAAATTGAAGCATACAGAAGACGACATATTGAATGGTTGTTTAAGAAATGAACCTTTTTTTCAGGAATTACTGTACAAGGTAAATTCAAAAAAAATGTTTGGGGTTTGCATGCGTTATGCGCCCAATAGAGATGTTGCCCATGATATTTTTCAAGAAGGATTTATAAAAGTATTCAACTCTTTGAATCAATTTAAACGACAATCATCGTTAAGTTCTTGGATGTATAGGATTTTCGTGAACACATCAATTAACTATATACAACGTTCAATAAAATCCAAATTTGAAGTAAGTATAAACGACAATTTAAATATAACAGAAGATGTAGTCAGTGAGATAGAAAATGAACATTGGATTAACCATATTAGTAGTTCTGAAGCGCTTGACTTGGTTCAACAACTACCAGAGAAATATCGTTTAATCATCAATCTTTTCGCTATAGAAAAGCATAGCCATTCAGAAATATCGAAGATTCTAAACATTACAGAAGTTAGTTCTAGATCACAATTATCAAGAGCAAGGAAATTATTGTCTGAAAAGTTGAAAATAGAATTAAAATTAAAACTTGGAGAATAAGAATTTTGATATAGAATCATTGTTTGATAAGCTTTCTTCATTTGAAGCGAATCCAGATCCAAACCCATGGGATGAGATTAAGGAAAGGATACATCCTATAGATTTTTTTATTGCAGATAAAGTTGGTTCATTAGACATAGAAACTGTTGATAACATTAAAGAAAGTATTTTCAATGAAATCAATTCACAAAACACTTTAGACCATTTACTGAGTAAAAACTTTTTAGATTTAGAAATTGACCCGGAAAAAACCATTCATGAAATTTTCCCCAAAAAGAGAAATTACAAAAAAGCAATTTTTCTATTTCTTTTATTTCTAACAGGAATTATTTCAGGTATATTTTTGATTTTAAAACCTGCCTTAAATATAAAACACAAAAGCAATGAAGAAGCAGAGATAATCAACCCTGTTTCAAAAACGGAAACGACGAATCACTCAGAATTCAAATCAAAGACAAAGGATGAAGAAACCAACGAACTTAGCAAATTAAAAGACGCTTTTAATCAGCCAATTTCTCATGCAAAACATTATTCACATCCAGAAATTTGGAATCAAAACGATGAATCAGAAATCAACAGCAAATTAACTTTAATTAAAAACAAGATTTCATATCAAGCCGAGGCATTGCAAAACATTGATTTAAATAAAACAATTCTTAAATTAAAAAGAATAAAGAAAGATGGGCTATTTAATATTTTTATAGGTCTAGGTTATCAAAATCAATCATTACAAAATACTCAAATTGACCAACCTGAATTTCATCATAAAGATGCATTAGACAACTTTAAAAACAGTGTTGGAACTAATTTATCAGGTATTCAAATCAATGGAGGTGTTGGACTTCAATTAAATAAAAAAATATACTTTCGCGCTGGCCTACAGTTCAATTATTCGAGTCAAAGCAAACAGTTTGAATACCTTTACACTGAGATTCCAGTGTATGGAATTGATGGAAAAATTATTGGATACCTAAACAGACCAGTCAATGCATCTACACATGTGAATCAAATGATAAAAACAAACACCGTAAACCTTTGTCTGCCCATTGAGACTATGGTTCAAATTATTAATAAGGGTAAAAATAAAATTTATTTAGGCATAGGATTAGACATTGACCTACACAAGCAATTCAATAGTGTTGATTTCAGTTTTTCTGAAGAGAAATTAAATGCAATCAAATTGCAAACCAAACAATGGGTGAAACCTAGTTTTGGAATACTCTATCAATACAAACTTAATTCAAAAATCAATTTATTACTTCAGTATCAAGGAAAAAAGACCAACTCAAAAGCATTTTTTGACCAAACAAATTTCCGTTCAACTTATTTCATTTCAACCATTTCTGCAGGAGTCATATTGTCTCCTAAATTTTAATTATATGCAAAGATCAATACTCACAATAAGCTTTCTGATATTATACCAAATTATTAATGCTCAATCATTTAGAAAATATGGAGAAGGTTTGAATATTCGCAGCTTTTATCATCAACAAGGAATAAACTATTACCTAACAAGCAGCGATTCAAATGAGAATATATACGGTATTTATTATGACACGGTGAGTTCAGGATTTAATTTTGGAAATGAATTCACCACCATTAGGTTACAGATATACAATGGAATTACCTGGTTATATACCAAACCGATAAAACTTTTCAGCAAACACACAATTGACGCACCAAGGATACTAGACATTGAATACATTAATGGCAAAGTATGGATATGCGGAAGTTTTGACTCAAGCGAAAACAATTTGGGAGCGGGTGTTATACTATACAATGGACAAAATTGGGAGGCCTCACAATTGAAGCTTTATCAAACCTTTCAAGATTATTTTGAGGTAAGGCAAATCATTCATGTTCGCAATCAAATTCTACTGACGGGTAATTTTGATTCAATTCAAGGATTAAAAAGCAATGGGATTATATATTATGATGGCAATGCTTGGGGTCCAATTGGAAAATCCACTCCTTTTGGATTTAATGGCCCATCAAATATTGGTAATGTGTTTTTCAAAAAAACCAATGACAGCATATACGCATTTAACAAAAACAAAATTTCACCTGACAGTTTTGATATTTCAGGGAAGACTTATAGGAAAATTGCTGTTTTAAGAAACAAGCAATTTGAGCAAATAAATATACCATTCTCACATATTGCGGGTATTAATACGTATAAAAATAACTTAATTGTACTTCCCTCTTCCAATTTAATTTACATTTCAAGCATTTCATTGTTTGATGGAAACTCTTGGAGCATTTATCCTTTGAAAGATTCGTTTTACGCAACCAATTATGTTGGGGGATTTGAACAAAACAATTTACTTTATCTATTCTTTCAAAACCCTTCTTTATCTCAAATTGATGTTTACCAATTTGATGGAAATAGGATATTAAAAACAAAAAGTTTCAAAATTGCCAATCAATACATTAATTTGGAATTTAGTGATGAAACATTTTTACATAATTTCAGTGGTCAAATAAATGAAATTAAACAAGGCAATTACAGTTTAAAAACAAACAAAATTTTCGGAATTGACTTTAAAGCTTATACCAAACTTTACGGGCAAACTTTTAATGATTTAAACAATGATGGCATAAAACAAATCAATGAAAACGTTTTACCAAACTGTAAAGTTTATGATTTGAGCAATAAGTATATGACCCTTTCGAACAGTGAAGGTCAGTATGAACTTTTACTACCTGTCGGTAACAGTTATATATTTGAAAGCAACAATATTGCCGCTAAATCTGGCTTAAATTATGCACTGAATAATACAATTGACAGTCTTTACAATATCAATATTGGCCTCAATCCTTTAAATGAAGATGATATAAAAATTAAAATCATTGCCCATACTGCAAAAAAAGCAAAACAAGGATTTATAACTAGATACGAAATTCAGGTAAGTAATAATAGTTTGGCTAAATACAAAGGCAATCTTACGGTTACCCACATGAGTAAAATTAAAGACTTGAAATTCGAAGACTTTAATGCACTTAACAGTAACAGGATTCGCTTTATAACATCAATTGAACTTGAGCCACATCAATTTAAAAAATTAACATTCTCTTGCATTTATGCTGTCGATAGTTTTTCTCTAAATGAAGTCGTTAAAACCACTGCTGATATAAATGTATATGATGCAAAAATGAGCAATAATTTTGATACGATAAACCAAGTCGTTGTCTCAGCATTTGACCCTAATATCAAAGAAGCCTTCCCGAATGAATTGGCAAATATTGAAAAGGAGATAAATTATACAATATGGTTTCAAAATGAAGGAAATGACACAGCATTAAATGTCTGTGTTGTAGATTCTTTCGGGAGTTTATTTAGTCTAAAAGACATTCATATAACCGGCGACAGCAAAGGAGGTACAATTATACCTGAAGTAAGAAACAATTGTCTAATATGGAATTTTAAAAACATAATGTTACCTCCAAAATCTATTGATTCAGATAAGAGTATTGGATTTGTAAGTTTTAGGACAAGGTTAAATCAACAAGCGAAGATTGGCGACACAATATACAATAAAGCCTCAATTTACTTTGATTATCAAAAACCCATTGTAACCAATAATGCAAAAGTATATTTCAGTAAGAATATTAATTTGGAGGATTATAATTTCGAAAACAATATCTCTTTTTTCCCAAATCCAAACAAAGGTAAATTGTTTTTTAATCTGGGCGGTAAGCAATTGCAATCAATAGAAATCATAAATTTACAAGGGCAAATTGTTTTCACATATTCTTATAAAGGAGATAATGAAACAATAGAACTTCCGGAGACCATTCAGGATGGGATATATTTTATTAAATGCAACGGTTTAATACAAACCGCTCCATTGATACTTTTGAGACAATAACAATCAAATAGTTTTTAACGAATTTCAAAATTTCATTTCTGTCTTCCCGCCATTAATTTATTAATCCAAGATACCAATTTGTTTTCAGTTGATTCGGAGCCAATTTCAAAACCATTTTCGCGTAATAAAGCGATGGCCAATTCGGCTTGAGAATTAGGCACAAACAACTGAACCCCTCCAAGCGCATTTGAGAGCATCGGATCTACTTGGGTGTTGATGGCATTATTCAAAACAGCTTGAATGCCTTGTGCATCTAAAAACGCCATCATAACTGATGCCTCATTTGGGTAAGTGAAAGTTTTGATTTTGAACAAATTATTGATTTTGAAGTTGCGAAATAAACGACTGAAACAACATAAACGCTTGGTCAAAATTAGTTAGCGGCAATGCTGTAGCCTTATCATTAACATCGTGGTAAAATGGGTATGGCCCCATTAAATAAAAGAAAAATGCAGGCACGCCCGATTGGGCAAACCAATAATGGTCGCTGTTGGCGGCCTTGCCTCTGATTTTAACCTCGGGTAAATATTTTTCCTTTTCATTGATTGATTTAAGCAATTGAAACTCGGAAGGATTTATTGTACCATTTACAACCATTACCCCCTCAGCCCCATTGCCCATTAGATCTAAATTGACTAAAAACTTAATATCGGATAAAGGTGTCAATGGATTTTCGACATAGTGATGGGAACCAATTAGGCCAGCTTCTTCACCAGAAAAGGCTATAAAGACAATTGAGTATTTTGGTTTATTGATTTTGAAATACTTTGCCAAGTTGAGCATCATTGCAATACCGCTTGCATTGTCATTAGCGCCAGGAAACATGGTACTACCCATCATTCCCAAATGGTCATAGTGGGCGGTGACATATATAAAACTGTCTTTAAATTTAGTTCCTTCTATAAAACCTATTACATTTCTTGACACATATTTAGGGATAAACTTATTTTTAATTTTTATTTCAAAATTGGCAGTTTCGTTTCTATTGAATACTTCTGATTTTAAAGTAATGACTGGGACTTTAGATTGTTTTTGGCTGCACGACCAGGTTAATTTTTCATTGCTTAGCTTCACAACTAGTATATTTCTTTGATCTGAGGTGTATTGTTTTAAGTTAATTGCCGCATCACTAAAATATTTACTTGTAAAAGTATCAATCACTGCTGCATGAATTTTGGATCCCCAATGATCATAATGGGTATTAGAATCGAGCGATTTTATACCAACATATTGAACTTTCCCATGAAAATCAATTGAAGGAGAAGCGGGGTCAACAAGGTAGTCGATTCCGGGTATCAGCACTTTACCGTTGTATATCAATTCCATTTGACTTGGAAAAGTATTGACAGAAAAGGTGAATTCTTGAAAATAATCTTTTCCAAATTTCCTTAATCCTATAGCATTAAACTCTTTCGCAATATAATTGGCTGCAACTTGGTCGCCACGCTTGACATAAGCTCTGCCAGACATTTTATTGCTACAAAGTGCTTCAATAATTTTGTGGGTATAGATTGAATCCTGGCCAAAAAGGTTAGTAGAAATAAATATAACGAGTAGAAAAGAGATTGTATATTTCATTTAAGCATTCAAAAATAAACTAAATCCCTTGAAATTTATCTTTAATAGCACCAAAGAGTGCACCAATATTTATGAGTTAGGACATAGGACTAATAAATTTTTGAAAAAAAATTGTGATTTTATTTCAAAAATATAGTTATTTGCACCAACAAAAAAAAATACATCATGTCAGAAGTAGCAGAAAAAGTAAAGTCAATCATCGTTGACAAATTAGGAGTTGAAGAAAGCGAAGTAACGCCAGAAGCGAGTTTCACCAACGACCTAGGTGCAGATTCATTAGATACAGTTGAATTGATTATGGAATTTGAAAAAGAATTCAACATTGCAATTCCTGATGAGCAAGCCGAAAAAATCGGTACTGTTGGCGATGCAATTTCATACATCGAAAACAACTCTAAGTAATTTTTATCCTATAACATATACATGCAATTTAAACGTGTAGTAGTTACAGGAATGGGAGCCCTTACGCCATTGGGCAACGACCTCCAATCGTATTGGAATGGATTGGCCAATGGTGTAAGTGGAGCCGACAAGATTACGCTCTTCGATACGACCAAGTTCAAAGCCAATTTTGCTTGTGAAGTGAAAAATTTCAATCCTGAAAATTTCATGGACCGCAAAGAAGCTAGAAAAATGGATCGCTTTGCTCAATTTGCCAATGTAACAACAGAAGAAGCGATTAAAGACTCAGGTTTAGATCTTGAAAAGATTGACAAAACAAGAGTCGGTGTAATTTGGGGGTCTGGAATTGGGGGATTAACCTCCTTTTTTCATGAAAGTGCTGATTTTGCAACAGGCGATGGCACACCAAGATTCTCTCCTTTCTTTATCACCAAAATGATATCCGACATTGCTGGTGGTTTGGTGAGTATAAAATATGGATTTGGTGGCCCAAACTATACGACAGTATCAGCTTGCGCATCAAGTAACAACGCCTTAATCGACGCATTCAATTTAATACGCTTAGGCAAAAGCCCTGTAATTATTACAGGCGGATCAGAAGCTAGTGTGAATGAACCAGCAGTTGGTGGTTTTACCAGCATGAAAGCATTAAGTGAAAGAAATGATTCACCTAAAACTGCATCGCGTCCTTTCGATAAAGATAGAGATGGTTTTGTTTTAGGCGAAGGTTCTGCTGCTTTAGTATTGGAAGAATACGAGCATGCAATATCAAGAGGCGCGCGCATTTATTGCGAGGTTGTCGGAACAGGAATGAGTGCAGATGCCTACCATATGACTGCCCCACATCCGGAAGGATTGGGCGTTATAAGATGTATGAACTGGGCATTAGAAGAGGCCAATTTAAGTATTAATGATATTGATTATATCAATGTTCATGGCACTTCGACTCCATTGGGAGACATCGCAGAATTAAAAGCCATTCAGTCTGTTTTTGGAGAACAAGCATACAAACTTAATATCAGCTCAACCAAATCGATGACTGGTCACCTTCTTGGTGGTGCAGGTGCTGTTGAAGCCGTAGCGTCAATTATGGCCATGCAACATAGCTTGGTGCCTCCAACGATTAACCATTTTACGGATGATGAAAACATCGATTCAAAACTGAACCTAACATTTAATACCGCTCAAAAGAGAGACATTAAAGTTGCAATCAGCAATACGTTTGGATTCGGTGGACACAATGCATCAGTGATATTCAAAAAGATCTAATCATTAAAACAGAAATGTAATTTGATTTTAGATTTCTTTAAAGCCAACTTTTCAAAAGACAAAAAACTTCATCAAAAGCTTTACAATATACTTGGATTTTATCCTAGTAATATTAGTCTGTACAAGGTTGCAATAACCCATAATTCTTTTAAACACCATTTAAGTAAAGATTCCAAAACGGGCAACAATGAACGTTTAGAATTCCTTGGCGACGCCGTTCTTGGCATGATAGTGGCTGAGAAATTGTATTTAAAATTCCCCTATCAAAATGAAGGTTTCCTAACTGAAACCAGGTCAAAAATTGTAGGAAGGACCAAGTTAAATCAAATTGCAAGAAAAATGGGGATACACCAGATTTTGTTGTTTGACAGTAAGCTTAAAAACAATCCCGTATTTTTGGATTCTATCTCAGGAAATGCTTTCGAATCATTAGTCGGCGCAATCTATTTAGACAAAGGATTTGCATTTACTAAAATATTTATAATTAATAAAATTTTAGAGCAGCATATTGATTTTGAAGCACTGCTCTTGCAAGAATTGAGTTATAAGGCCAAACTTGTAAAATGGGCACAAAAGGAAAAAAGAATAATTGATTTCAATTTGAAAAGTGTAGACATTGAACACAAACGAAAGATTTACGAAGTTGCTATTTTATTAGATGGAGAGGAACTTGTAACCGGCAAAAACCATTCTAAAAAGATTGCAGAAGAGATAGCAAGTGAAAAATCTTGTGTTTTGTTGGCTATTTAAATCTGCTTACATCAACGTCTTTGTCTACATTTACATTACCGTAAATTAGCCTAGAAAGCATTTTACTGTAATATGGTGCATGCGACACGCCTTTGGAACCAAATCCATTTAAAATAAATGCCTTAGGATGAAAATCCAAGCGTCCAAGTATTGGTCTTCTGTCTAGGGAAGATGGCCTGACTCCGGCTACATGGTTTGTGATTTCAAATGGCGCTTTATACCATTTGCATAACTTTTGAATAATCTCCAATTTGGCTGATTCACTTGGAATATTGTCTAAGTTGTCCCAAGTAAAATTTGAACCAACTTTGTATTTTTTCTCAGAAACTGGCAATAAAAATACGCCATTTTGAGGAATCATTTGTGTGAGATGCTCCTGGGATTCAATGGTCAAAATCTCTCCTTTTGCTGGCTTTAATCGTATATTTAAAGTATATTTATTTTGATCAATTGCCGTACCTTGACAAAAGACCACATGGTCAAAAAGAAAATCTTCATATTGGAAATTATCCTGGTTAACAACTAAAGAATTGTCGTCAAAGGCCTGATTTAAAAACATGTTTGGCGCATGTATTTTAGACAAAAAAGCATCTAAAAAAAGAGGTATATCTACCCATCCGGAATCGAGAATATCGATGTAACCAAAGTCTGAAACCACGAGGTCAGATATTCTTTCATTTTTAACCCTAACAAAATCGCTAAACCAATCTGAATCCGACAATGAGGCCCAATCATTTAGTTCACGTAAATTTTCGATAATGTATGAAACGTGGTGCTTGTGGCAAAACTTTTCTTGCAAAAAGACTTCCAATTCATGGTAATTTGAATAAAGATTAGGATATAAATTTTTAGCATTGTAAGAAACCTTTTGCCTTTTAGCCAATAAAGGGTTGTAAATACCTGCTGCCACGCGTGAGGAGGTGTTTTTTTCTTTAAGATCTAACAGCACAAAAGTCTTCTTTTCTTGCATAAATCTATAGGCTGTCCAAACTCCTGCTAAGCCAGCTCCAACTATCAGATTATCAAATTTTTGCATTTAATTGCTAAGTATTTTTACTTACTACTTTTAAGTCTAGTATTTTTTACCTTATCTTTGCAAAGATACAAAACTATCACTGCGTTATACACAAATGCAAACACGAAGAGAATTTATTAAAACCGCCGCAATGGCATTACCAGCTATGTCATTGGCTAGCTTACTCTTAAGCTCCTGCAGCAAGAGTGAGATCATTGCCCCTAGAAAGAAACTTAGAGTCGGAATCATTGGGGCTGGAATTTCAGGGTTACAAACTGCGAAAATTTTATTTGAGCAAAACCAATTTGAGGTTGAAATACTTGAAGCTGGCGACAAAATAGGTGGCAGAATCAATTTAAACGAACAAGTTTTTGGTGCATACAACATTGAAATGGGCGCCTCTGCTGCCTATGGAGACCAGAACCAATGGTGCAGCATGTTAAGGACAGCGCAAACGATTGAAACCAATTCTAAAAGTCCTTCTTCATTTTACATTAATGGCAATTCATTTAACCTTTCTGAATTAAACCAAGATTCAGATTACCTAAAAATGATTAACTCTACCAAAGATGTTTGCGATTATAATGGAAGTGCAGAAGTATCAGTAGCCCAGTACATTGAATCTAAGAACATACCGGAGCGGGTTAAGTTTATTTTCCAAAACAGAACAGAAGAAAAAATCGGCACCAATATTGAACGCGCATCAATTGCATTAAATTCTGGTGAAAGTTTGAGCAAAATAGATGCAAACATGTACCATATTTCAGGCACCGACAGTGGCAAAATTTTGTATCGGGAATACAGCAAAATATTGCCCTATGTTTTAAACAATACGGCCATTAGCGCTATCGACTATTCAGGGAACAAAGTAAAGGTACGCGATCAATACCAAGTTTTAAGAGAATATGATTATGTGGTTGTAACTGTTCCAATTTCGATATTGAAACTACAAAACAATGATGTCAACTCAATTAAATTTCTTCCTGCTTTACCTGAATCCAAAATTGCCGCTATGAACAAGATTGGCATGGACGGCGCAATCAAAATCGCTCTAAAAACCAATAGAAAATTTTGGCATGAAGATTCAAAAGCCATTTACACCAAAGGTCAAATAGGCAAATATGAGATTGTAAGTGAGGATCCATCAAACAATTCATATATACTTACCGCAACTGTAATGGGTGCTTACGCTGAAAATGTATTGAATTCAATGAGAGAATCAGAAATATTGAATCTAATTCAAAATGAGTGGGCGACTTCCATTGGCACAACTGCATCTGATTCGTTGGTTTCATGTCATATAAAAAACTGGATCAAGGAACCTTTTATTAAAGGTGCATTTTCATACCATAAACTGGGCGGAGAAGCTGAAACCAGAAAAGAATTAGCTAAATCTGTTAACTCTAAAATATTCTTCGCTGGTGAAGCTTGCAACACCAACAAGAACAGTGGCACAGTGCACGGTGCTTTAGAAACAGCATACAATGTGGGTAAAGAAATTATTTCAATGTCCGTATGAGATTTTTATTTATAGCAACATTGCTTCTATTTTCATTTGCTTGCACTAAAAAGGCAAATACAAATTTATCCGCAGAGGATTACAAATCCATCAAAGTCGTTTTGGATAGCCAAGTGAGTGCCTGGAACAAAGGCGATATCAAAACCTTTATGAAAGGTTATTGGAATTCAGATTCATTGAGATTTATTGGCAGAAAGGGCGTTCGCTTCAGTTATAAATCTGTTGAATCTAACTATCTAAAAAACTACAACAGCATTGAAAAAATGGGGCATTTAAGTTTTGACTCATTATTATTCACCCAAATTTCCGGTGAAAACAAAATAGCCAATGTAACTGGTCAATGGGAAATTACAGGCACTAATAATGCGGGAGGTTTTTTCTCCTTGTTATTTAAAAAAGTTGAGAATGATTGGAAGATAATCGTTGACCACACTTGGTAAGTAGGATTATCTAACCCTTCTTAATTCATTCCTTAGTTTAAATCTTTCCTCAGCGGTTTCTACCAATTTACTTAGTAAGTTTGAATAAGATAAGCCAGCTGCTTCCCATAATTTTGGATACATGCTTATATTGGTAAATCCTGGCAAGGTATTCACTTCATTTAGATAGAATTCATTGTCACTCACATAAAAGAAGTCTACCCTACTCATCCCTTCTAGTTGCAAACATCGATAGGCCTGCAAGGCAGTGCTGCGGATCAGCTCAACAGTAGCTTCACTTAAATTATCAGCAGGGATAATTACTTTGGTCTCGTTGTTTACATATTTGTTTTCATAGGTATAGAAACCGCTATTTACAACAATCTCCCCTACTCCACTTGCTTCAGGTTTTAAGTTACCCAATACAGCAGTTTCAAGCTCTCTTCCAGAAATGCCTTTTTCAATTAAGATTTTAATGTCAAAGTCGAATGCAATTTTGATGGCATTTTTTAGCTCATCAATATTATTGGCTTTTTCAACCCCCACGCCACTTCCCATATTGGCAGGTTTTACAAATAATGGGAAACCTAGTTTTTCGAGATCTGAGAAATTGATTTCATCACCTTTAAAATAAGTAAACCAAGGTGTCACCCTAATACCATTTTGTTGAAGCAATAGCTTTGTAACATCCTTATCCATTCCAATAGCAGAACCTAAGACACCTGGGCCAACATACGGACGGTTTAAGTATTCTAATACACCTTGCAATAAGCCATCTTCTCCAAAAACACCATGGGCTATTGGAAAAAACACATCTACAGACAAAGCAATATCAATATTGTCTTTGTGCCTTATTGGTTGTTCGTCAAAAGGCAAAAGGCATAGCGGAAAATGTTGTTCAGATGCACCAATTTCAATTCCTTCTTCAAACAAGGTTTCTTCAGGTAAATGAAACCATTCACCATTTCTTGAAATCCCAATAACACTTATGTGGTACTTGGTGTGATCGAGCGCTCTGTATATATTCCTTGAAGATACGATAGCTACATCGTGTTCAGGTGACTTTCCACCGGTTATTATTGCAATAGATTTCATTGATTGCAAAGTTATAGTTTAAAGATAAAATGGGTTATAAATGGAAAATAAAATTTATGTACAATTGTATACTAAATGCTTAAATACAGGACAAATAAAAGAAAATAACACAAAAAAAATGCCTTCAAAGCTGAAGGCATTTTTAAATCGATATAAAATTTTAATTGTGGTTAATGTCAATATAGGTTTGATAGTATATCGAATTAGAATTAATTCTCAAATAGTATATTCCATTTGTAATGTTTGAAACATCAATGGTTTCTGAAAAAGGAATTTCATTTATTACACTTCCATTAACATCGACAATTGAAATTACAGCATCATTCAAGCTGTAATTGCTGATAAAATTAATAAAATTGTTGCTTGGATTTGGATAAATCGACACATTAAATGGTAAAGTTGCATAGTTAATATTTGAAGTATTGCATCCTACTTTAACTTCAACCAAACGAGTTTTATATGTATAATTGTCTGAGGCGTCGGTAGCTTGGTAATAATCGGAATGTAATCCAATCATATTCGTATTCACACTTGAACTTATACACTCCAAGGTTATATCTTTGCCAGAATAATAATTATCTGTTACCGTAGGTTGGACACGGTAATATGGCATACCAAATTCAACACAAATACGGTCAGCTGTATTTAAATTTATTGTTGGAGGAATAAAATCGTCCACTTTAAAATTAACTGTATCATAAGCAATGTTGCCGCTTGTATCTTCGGCTTCAATAAACAACGTATAGGTGCCTCTTACTAAGGCATTGACTGTGCCGTTATTGCTCCAAGTTTTCCGAATGACAATATCAAGTGCATCCGTTTGATTGTCTGAAACAGATTTAGGTTCATTTAAAACAAAGCTTTGGGCAATTTGAACATTTTGATTTCTTCCCTTATTTAAAGTTATTACTGGAGGCGTTGAATCTGCAAATACATTTCCTACAAACAATAATAAAGAAAGCAAAGAAATGAAGGTTTTAGTATAAGTATTCATAAGCATGGTGATTTATTCTTTCAAAGTTCGCACATGTATTTGTAATTAAACACATGTAAAGCACAAAATGACATTAATATGTAATTAACATGACTAATAGATGACAATGCATTAATAAATAAAGCATTACGTGAATTTGTAAATTAATTCTGCAACGCTGAAAAAGCAAGAAAGGCCATTAAACCACAGCCATCTTCTATTGCATCCTCATCAATATCAAAAGTATTTGTATGAACTGCAGAAGTAATGCCTTTTTGTTCATTTCGAGTTCCTAATCGGTAAAAGCAAGCAGGCACTTCTTGGCTATAATAGGCAAAATCCTCTGCAGCCATCCATATATCTAGAGCTTCAACATGTTCTTCACCCATATACTGATTAGCGAATTCCCATAACTTGCCTGTTAAAGCTTCGTCGTTCTTTAAATAAGGATAACCATCCTCTATTCTAACTTCAGCAGTCGCCCCAAATGCCTCTGCGGTGCTTTTAACAATCGTTTTAATAAGATCCTTTACCTCCATCCTCCACTGCTCATCCAAGGTCCTTAAAGTGCCCTCAAAAGTAACGGAGTTAGGAATTACATTTGTTGCTCCTCCATTGGAATTAATTTTACCGAAACTTAAAACAGTTGGCAAGATTGGTTTAGCTTTCCTGCTAACAATTTGCTGTAAAGAAACAATTACTTGGGCAGCGGTAGCCACAGGATCAACACAAAGATGTGGCATAGCGCCATGACCACCCTTTCCATTTATTGTAATATAGATTTCATCGGTGCTTGCCATGTATAAGCCTTTTCTGAAACCTACATTCCCGGTATTAATAAACGGCATTACGTGTTGCCCGATAATTGCATCAACTTTAGGATTGCTAAGAATCCCCTCTTTAATTAAAAGACTAGCTCCACCTGGTAATTTTTCTTCTCCAGGTTGAAACACCAATTTTATAGAACCTCTAAACTCTGATTTAAGAGCAGTTAATATTTTTGCCGCACCCAATAAAGAACTTGCATGAACATCGTGCCCGCAGGCATGCATAACATTAGGGTTTTTAGAAGCATAGGATTTATCACTAATTTCTTGAATTGGCAGCGCATCTAAATCGGCTCTTAATGCAACTGTTTTACCTTCACCTAATTCACCGTGAATCATTGCCCAAACACCTGTACCAGAAATCCGATGGGTTTGCAGCCCCAGATTCTGCAAATAGTTTTCCACCAATAAAGCGGTATTTTCTTCTTGAAAAGACAATTCAGGATTGCTGTGAATGCTATGTCTGATGCCAATGATCTCTGATTTTATTTCTCTTGCTAACGATTTAATTCTTTCTTTCATATGCACTGTGATTATCTGTAATTTTATTCCATCAAATTAATTCCTCAAATTTGCACTATTAAATGAAAGCAATCAACTATTTTATTTTGAATATTATTGGACTAGGTTTATTAGCTTCTTGTCAGTCGCAAGATCAACAACAACATGATTTAGATTCTTACACAAAAGCATATTTTGAGGTAAAAGACAATTCAAAATTTATCTTCACCGAGCTAAGCGATACAAACATTAACATAGAATACATATCTAGCAATTATACAAACGATAGAGCTAATCCAGATATAGAAAACAGTGAATTTTTGTTTTACGATTTAAATTCTCCAAATCAAGCCACTTTTACCATTCGATGTCAATCAGGTGGAACACAATTTAAAGATCAAATTGCCTTAATAACAAAACAAAACGATTCAACGGTAATTGGACCTATATTCTTTAATCTAGGCGGTGCCTTTTCGGCTGGAGCAGGTAGTGGTGATTCAGTTTTTCAATATCCAACTTACAAAATTAATTCGACAACTTTTTCTGATGTAGTGCGCATAAAATTATTCAATAACATTAAATACAAAGAAATTTATTTCGCAAAAAACATTGGATTAATCGTACGTAAGGAGAAAAACAACAAAACGTATTATGTCAAAAGGTACAGAAAAATGTAACTAGGACATTTCAATTGCTTTAAAAGCAAGTGACAAAGCCAGTTCATTTTGTTCAGCTTTACTAAGTGCTGAGTTATCAATTACAATTGCATCTTTCGCTTTTAGCAAAGGACTATTGCTTCTATTTGTATCACTAAAATCACGGTCATTTAAATTCTTCAAGACCTCTTCGAAAGTAATTGAATGATTTCCGTTTTCTTTCAATTCTTTTAATCTTCTTTCTGCTCTGATTTCAGCTTTCGCAGTCATGAAAATTTTGAGTTCAGCCTCAGGAAAGACCACAGTTCCAATATCCCTACCATCCATAACAACGCCTTTATTTAAACCTATTTCCTGCTGTTGTTTAACTAAAAAATCACGAACAATTTGAATCTTACTTACTGGACTAACCATATTGGATACTGACATATTTCTAATTTCATTTTCAATATCTTCACCATTTAAAAAAGTATGATAAAAATCGTCATCAGGAATATGTTTAAAAGTGATCTTTAAATTGGGTAACAATTTAGATAAATCATTTTCATTATCAATACCAATACCATTTTGAATCATGGCATAAGTAACAGCCCTATACATTGCACCAGTATCTATAAAAATATAATCAAGCGATTTTGCTAATACTTTAGCCAAGGTGCCTTTGCCGCAACTTGAATAACCGTCAATTGCTATGTTTATTTTCTTGGTCAATTTTAAGATTTTACATTATCAAACAACTGTTTAATATAATTCAAAGCATAATCAACTTCTTCAAATGTATTCGATTTACCGAAAGAGAATCGGACCGGCGCATGGTCAAGGTTCTGACCAATCGCTCTTATGACATGTGAACCTGCATTGCTACCAGCACTACAAGCACTTCCTCCAGACACGGCTATACCATTTAAATCAAAGCTAAACAAAAGTATATCACTTGCCAATTCAGGTGGGAAGGCTAAACTTAACACAGTATATAAACTATCTCCTTCAGGATCACCATTGAATTTTATTTTAGGAAAATCAGATTTTATTCTATCAATGAAATATTTCTTAATCGATGAGATATGTTTTTGCTTTTTCTCTAAGTCACGGTATGAAATCTCCATGGCTTTAGCCAAGCCAACTATACCATAAACATTCTCAGTACCTGCTCTAAGTTCACGTTCTTGAGACCCACCAGTTATTAATGGTTTCACACGGTTTCTTTTGTTGTGGTACAAAAATCCAACTCCTTTAGGACCGTTAAATTTATGAGCCGCACCAACTGCAAAATCCAAATCAATTTTTTGGAAATCAAATTGATAGTGAGACATCGTTTGAACTGTATCACAATGAAAAAGTGCATTGTATTGTCTGCACAATTGGCTAACTTTTTCTATGTCCAAAAGATTCCCTACTTCATTGTTGCCATGCATTAATGAAACCAAGACATCTGAATTTGATTTTAACAATGATTCCAACTGAGATAAATCAAGATGTCCATTTGAAAGCGGTTCCAGCAAATGCATTTTCACTTTATTTGCATTGGCCAATTCTTCAATGGTATGAAGCACTGCATGGTGTTCGATTGGAGATGTTATTATATTTTTAACATTTAAAATATCGACGCTTCCCCTTATTGCCATATTATCGGCTTCTGTACCTCCGGAAGTAAAAATAATTTCAGAAGGTGTTACATTAAGAAGTTTAGCAATTGTTCTTCTGCTAATTTCCAAATGGGCTTTTACTTTGCGGCCAAATGCGTGAGAAGATGAAGGATTGCCAAAATCATTTTTTAATACAGGCAAAATAGCTTCATAAACTTCATTGTCTAATGGGGTCGTTGCAGCATGGTCAAAATAAACTTTCATGATTATATCTTATTGTAATAGCAGCAATAACCTAATAATTTGTATAACAATTTAGCCAAGTTAAATTGGGTTAATATCTCTCCCTCCTTAGGTGCACATTCCACGATATCAAATCCAATAATTTGTTTTTTCTCAGCTACTTTTCTTAGGAATTTTAAACCTTGGTGCCACATTAAACCGCCTGGTTCAGCTGTCCCAACAGCGGGCATCACAGACGGGTCAAATCCATCCGCATCAATGGTTATGTATACTTTATCATTCAATTTATCAATGCACTCATCCATCCAAGCATCATTTTCTTGAATCATGTGTGCATACCAGGTATGAATGTTTTCGGAAGATTGAATCAAATCATACTCCTCTTTGCATTGGGCTCTTATTCCAACTTGGCATATCGGAATGTTTAAATCATGTATTCTTGCCAAAACACTCGCGTGGGAATATGGATTGTCATTGTATGCAGACCTAAGGTCGCTGTGAGCATCAATTTGTAGAACAGAAAAATCGGTGAATTTTTGTTGAAATGCTTTTACGAAACCCAAACTAACCGTATGCTCTGCACCTAATGAAATAACGAATTTATTGTTGTTAAGGTGTTCAAGTGTTTCACTTTCGATTAAGTCGATGGCGTCCTGATTGTATTTGCCTTCAAAATCCATTGGATGCAAGGTTGCAATTCCAACTTTTTTGTAAGCCTCTTGCGCTGTTTCTTCGTCAAAAAACTCTACAAAATGACTTGCTTCAATTATCGCTGCAGGACCTAAGTCACTGCCTTGAAGATAAGAAGAAGTATATTCGTAAGGAGCCGATTGTATAACAACTTTACTAGTTTCATAGTTATAAAGCGTTGAATCATCAATGCCTAAAAAGTTATTCTCTGTGTTATAAATTTGTTTCAAAATATATGTTAGGTTCTAAAATAAAATAACTGAATAAAAATTTTATTCAGTTATTTAAAAATGTTCTCGAATGAAATTATTTTACTCTTTCAACATATTGAATTGTGCGTAAATCAATTTTGATTTTGTCACCCATATCTACGAATAAAGGAACCATCAAACTAGCGCCAGTTGAAACGGTTGCAGGTTTAAGTGTGTTTGTTGCAGTATCACCCCTAACCCCAGGTTCGGTATAGGTAACTTCAAGTTCAACATGTGTTGGAGGGGTTCCGCCAATTGGATTATCGCCTTCTTCAAATGAAACCAATACAGTCATACCCTCTATCATGAAAGGCGCTGCATCACCGAAATAAGTTTCTGCGATATTATATTGCTCAAAAGATTCGTTGTCCATACAAACCAATGAATCGCCTTCTTTGTAGAGGTAAGACAATTCTCTTACTTCCACTCTAACAATGTCTACTTTTTCGCCAGGATTGAATCTGTTTTCTACAGATTTTCCAGTCTTTACATTTTTCATTTTACCTTGATAAAATGCCCTTAAGTTACCCGGTGTGCGGTGAATATATTCGATAATTTGTACCAATTCTCCGTTATGACGAATAAATTGTCCTACTGATAAATCTGATGCTGTTGCCATATTAATTAATGATGCGAAAATAGCTTGAATTCACTTCATTACCAAACATTGTAGCATCAATTAGGTATACTTTTAAGCCAATCCATGGCTTTTGAGGTATCTACAAAAAACTGAGTTGGATAATTGTCTTTTATAAATTTTGAATAAAAATTAATTACCATTTTTTGATACAATGAATGCACAATAATTGCTTCTGCAATAATATTATGTTTGATTTTTAGGCTCGCTTCGTGTCCGAAAAGTCGGGCTTCTTTGGTTATTTCTGTTCTTTCACCTGTAATTACTAATTTTTTTACAGGCTTGTGGTTTGTATATGAATTAACCAAATCAAAAGATTCAACCATATCTTGAAGCTCGATACGAACATGGTCTTTAAAAATAATTTCACAAATATTACCCTCTATCATTTGTATAGAGAGTATGACTTTACAAGGTGTTTTCAACATAATTTTAAACAAAAATACAAAAAGATCATTGAAATATAGCACCAATCTTCAAGTCAAATTTTGGTTTTTATTTAAGTTGCTGATTTGGAATTAATTCAAAAAAAAAGCCTTAACAATTGTTAAGGCTTTTTAATCTATAATTTAAATCTTAGTTAGAACTTGCTACTTCACCTTCTTCTTTTGAAGCCATTAAGCGCTCAAATTCTTCTTTGCTACCAACAACGATGTTGTCATAAGCTCTCATACCCGTTCCAGCAGGAATTAAATGACCAACGATAACGTTTTCTTTTAATCCACGCATAAAGTCTACTTTACCTGCAATTGCAGCTTCGTTTAATACTTTAGTTGTTTCTTGGAATGATGCAGCACTCATGAAACTTCTCGTTGCCAATGAAGCTCTTGTTATACCTTGGAGCACAGAGTCGGCAGTTGCTGTAACAGCATCTCTAACAAATACTTGGGTTTTATCTTGGCGCTTCAAAGAACTGTTTTCCTCTCTTAATTCACGCAATGAAACAATTTGACCAACTTTAAGCTTATCAGAGTCTCCAGCTTCTAGAACTACTTTTCTATCAAAAATCCAATCGTTTTCTTCAAACAATTCTCTTTTTTCAACAATTTCATTTTCTAAGAATTGGGTATCACCTGGCTGCTCTATGATCATCTTTTGCATCATTTGTCTTACGATAATTTCGATGTGCTTGTCATTGATTTTAACACCTTGAAGGCGGTAAACTTCTTGAATACCATTCAAAATATATCTTTGAACCGCGGTTGGACCTTGAATTCTTAGAATATCTTGAGGCGTAATTGCACCGTCGGAAAGTGGAGCGCCAGCTTTAATGTAATCATTGTCTTGCACGAAAATGTGTTTAGACAATGGAATCATATAGTGCTTTAATTCGCCATCTTTACTTGTAACTGTAATTTCTCTGTTACCACGTTTGATACCGCCATAGGTTACAACCCCATCTATTTCTGAAACAGTAGCAGGATTTGATGGATTTCTAGCTTCAAACAATTCTGTTACACGGGGAAGACCACCAGTGATATCTCGAGTTCCACGGGCTGACCTAGGTATTTTGGCAATAATATCACCTGCACTAATCGCTTTTCCATCATTTACCGAGATGTGAGCACCTACTGGTAAGCTGATTTCTTTTAGCACTGTTTTGTCTTTGCCAATGATTTTAATTGAAGGTGATTTGGTTTTATCCTTAGTTTCGATAATTACTTTTTCACCATAACCCGTTACTTCGTCATTTTCTTCTCTGAATGTGATACCATCAATAACATTATCATATTGAATTTTACCAGCTAAGTCAGATAAGATAACTGCGTTGTATGGATCCCAAGCACAAATTAAATCTCCTTTTTTAACTTTATCCCCTTCTTTCAAGTATACGAATGAACCATAAGGAACAACGAAAGTGATAAGGATATTTTTATTTTTAGGATCTAGAATTCTTACCTCTGCACTACGGCTTAAGTTTAACTCAACTTTTTGAGCTGAACCAGATGCTTCGTCAGTTTTTTCAGTTGTTACAGTTTTAAGCTCATCAAAACTTACTATTCCATCAAATCTAGAAACGATTTGAGATTCAGCGGCAATACTAGATGCAGTACCACCCACGTGGAAAGTACGAAGTGTTAACTGTGTACCTGGCTCACCGATTGATTGCGCAGCAATTACGCCCACAGCCTCCCCGATTTGAACCATTCTTCCGTTGGTTAGGTTACGTCCGTAACATCTAGAACAAACTCCACTTTTGGTTTCGCAAGTTAAAACTGAACGTATTTCCATTTCTTCAATACCAGAACTTTCTATTTCTCTAGCAACTTCTTCAGTAATTTCAGAACCTGCAGCAACAATTAAAGCACCAGTTTCAGGATGGAAGGTATCGTATAAACCAGTTCTACCTAATATGCGTTCGTATAAACTTTCAACAACATCATCGTTGTCTTTTAAAGCAGTTAATGACAATCCTCTTAGCGTATCACAATCATGTTCAGTGATAATTACATCCTGAGCAACGTCATGCAATCTTCTAGTCAAATAACCAGCATCCGCAGTTTTCAACGCTGTATCGGCAAGACCCTTACGCGCACCGTGGGTAGAAATGAAATACTCTAATACAGATAAACCTTCTTTAAAGTTTGATAAGATTGGATTTTCAATGATTTCACCGACACCACCACCAATATTCTTTTGTGGTTTTGCCATCAATCCCCTCATTCCACCTAACTGACGAATTTGTTCTTTAGAACCCCTCGCACCAGAGTCAAGCATCATATAAATCGGATTAAATCCTTGGTCGTTTTCAGCCAATTCTTTTAATAGAATTTCGCCCACTTGAGAGTTAATTCTTGTCCAAATATCAATTACTTGGTTGTAACGTTCATTGTTGGTGATAAATCCATTCTCGTAATTGAATTTAATTTCTTCAACTTCAGATCTAGCCTGATCGATTAGCTTTTCTTTAGCATCAGGTATTTGAACATAGTTTAAGTTAAAGGATAAACCACCTTTAAATGCATAATGGAAACCTAAGTCTTTGATATCATCCAAGAATTTAGAGGTTCTAGCAACACCAACTTCTTTAACAAAGTTGCTGATGATATCACGCAATGATTTCTTAGTCAACAATTGGTTGATGTATCCCACACCTTCTGGAACAACTTGGTTAAACAATACACGACCAACAGTTGTTTCAATTAATTGGTAGGTAAAATTACCATTGCCATCTTTATCTAATAATTTACATTTTATGTGGGCGTGTAAGTCTGCCTTTCCTTCATTTAAAGCAATGATTACTTCCTCTGGAGAATAAAACGTAATACCTTCACCTTTAACTAATTTTTGAGGTGTATTTTTTCTTCCCTTGGTAATGTAATAAAGACCAAGCACCATGTCTTGAGATGGAACTGTAATTGGCGATCCATTTGCAGGGTTCAAGATATTGTGTGGCGCTAACATCAACAATTGGGCTTCCAATATTGCTGCATTTCCAAGTGGAACGTGAACAGCCATTTGGTCACCATCAAAGTCAGCGTTAAAACCAGTACAAGTCAATGGATGCAATTGAATTGCTTTTCCTTCAATGAGTTTTGGTTGGAAAGCTTGTATACCCAATCTGTGCAATGTAGGGGCACGGTTAAGGAGAACAGGATGACCTTTCAAAATATTTTCAAGAATTTCCCAAATTACGGGTTCTTTTTTGTCTACTATTTTCTTAGCTGACTTAACCGTTTTTACAACACCTCTTTCTATCAGTTTTCTGATAATAAATGGCTTGAACAATTCTGCAGCCATCGCTTTTGGCAGACCACACTCACTTAATTTAAGTTTAGGACCTACGACAATAACTGAACGACCAGAATAGTCAACACGTTTACCCAATAAATTTAAACGGAAACGACCTTGTTTACCTTTAAGCATATCACTTAAAGATTTTAATGGTCTGTTACCATCAGATTTAACGGCGCTTGATCTTCTTGTGTTGTCTAACAATGAATCAACAGACTCTTGTAGCATCCTTTTTTCGTTGCGCAAGATTACCTCTGGAGCCTTAATTTCCATTAAACGCTTCAAACGGTTGTTTCTTATAATTACGCGACGGTATAAATCGTTTAAGTCTGATGTTGCAAAACGACCACCCTCAAGTGGAACTAACGGACGTAATTCTGGTGGAATAACAGGAAGCATACGCATAATCATCCATTCCGGACGGTTAACGTTTCCTTCTCTATTGGCCGATCTGAAACTTTCGATTACCTTCAAACGTTTCAATGCTTCAGCTTTACGTTGTTGAGATGTTTCAGTTGCTGCTTGGTTTCTCAAACTGTAACTTAAACCATCTAAATCAATACTGGTTAATAGTTCCCATAATGCATCTGCACCCATTTTGGCTACAAACTTTTTAGGATCAGAATCATCTAAATATTGATTTTCCTTAGGAAGTTTATCTAAAATATCTAGATATTCTTCTTCAGATAGTAAATCTAATCTGTTGATCCCTTCATATTCACCACTTTGAATAACAATGTATCTTTCGTAGTAAACTACTAAATCTAATTTTTTACTGCTTAGACCTAACAAATAGCCAATTTTATTTGGCAATGAGCGGAAATACCAAATATGCGCAACAGGCACCACCAAATTGATGTGACCCATTCTTTCGCGTCTCACCTTTTTCTCAGTCACTTCAACACCACAGCGGTCGCAAACGATACCTTTATAACGGATGCGTTTGTACTTTCCACAATGACATTCGTAGTCTTTAATAGGTCCGAAAATTCTTTCACAGAATAATCCACCCATTTCAGGTTTGTAACTACGGTAGTTGATTGTTTCCGGCTTGATTACTTCACCAAAAGATTTTTGTAAAATACTTTCAGGAGAAGCAAGACCAATTCGGATTTTGGTGAAATTGCTTTTTATCTTTTGATTCTTTTTAATCGTTGACATTAATGTTCTGCTTTTTTTTTGTGAATGTAAATTTTAGCCTATTCTTCAAAGGTCATTTCGATACCCAAACCTCTTAATTCATGTATTAGTACATTGAATGATTCAGGAATTCCAATTTGGGTAATGTTATCACCTTTAACAATAGCTTCGTATGTTTTAGAACGACCCAAGATATCGTCTGACTTAATGGTTAAGATTTCTCTTAAGATATTTGCTGCACCGAATGCTTCAAGTGCCCAAACCTCCATTTCACCAAAACGCTGGCCACCAAATTGTGCTTTACCACCTAGAGGCTGTTGAGTAATCATTGAATACGGTCCGATTGAACGGGCGTGCATCTTATCATCAACCATGTGGCCCAATTTCAGCATATAGATAATGCCTACAGTCGTCGGTTGGTGGAATCGATCACCTGTTAATCCATCGTATAAGAATACTTGGCCATTGATTGGAATATTGGCTTGTTTGCTATACTCATCTATTTGAGTTGGAGTTGCTCCATCAAAAATTGGCGTAGCAAATTTCAAACCTAATTCTTTTCCTGCCCAACCTAATACGGTCTCATAAATTTGACCCAAGTTCATCCTTGATGGCACGCCTAGTGGATTCAATACGATATCTACTGGAGTTCCATCTTCTAGGAAAGGCATATCCTCGGCGCGAACAATACGGGCAACAATACCTTTGTTACCGTGTCTTCCCGCCATCTTATCACCTACTTTTAATTTACGTTTTACTGCAACATAAACTTTAGCCATTTTCAAAATACCAGTTGGCAATTCATCGCCTACAGTGATTGCATAATATTCACGTCTAAATGAAGCATAAAGTTCAGTTAATTGAGACTTAAAGTTTTTAAGAATGGTATTAACCTGAACGTTTTTATCCGCATCAGAAGTCCAACTTCCAAAGTTTACGTTGTCGTAATCTACAGAAGAAAGGTTTTTAAGCGTGAATTTGGTTCCTTTAGGAATCATGTCATCTCCATACACGGCTTTAACACCAGCAGAAGTTTTGCCATTAAGAACTTTGAATAATTTTTGAACCAAAATTTCAATTAATTTTTCTTTATTCTTTCTGTAATCAACTTCGTTTTTAGCTAATTTAGCTTTTTCCTCAGTTTTTGCGCCTTTTTCTTTTTTGGTTTTAGTGAATAATTTTTTATCGATAACGATACCCTCAGTTGATGGTGGCGCTTTCAATGAAGCATCTTTAACATCACCAGCTTTATCACCAAAGATAGCCCTCAACAATTTCTCTTCTGGAGAAGGTTCAGTTTCACCTTTTGGTGTTATTTTACCGATAATGATATCACCTTCTTTTAATTCAGCGCCAATTCTAATTAGACCATTTTCATCTAAGTTTCTTGTAGCTTCTTCACTAACGTTGGGAATATCATTGGTTAATTCTTCTTCACCGCGTTTGGTATCACGCACTTCCAATTCGAATTCATCAATGTGAATTGAAGTATACCAATCGTCGCTAACTACTTTTTCAGATATAACGATCGCATCTTCGAAGTTGTATCCTTGCCAAGGCATGAATGCAACTTTCAAGTTTCTTCCAATCGCTAATTCTCCATCTTGTGTTGCATAACCTTCACATAAAACTTCACCTTTGCTTACCCTCTGACCTTTGCTTACGATTGGTCTTAGGTTAATACAAGTGCTTTGGTTGGTTCTTAAAAATTTAGTTAATGCATAAGTCTTAATATTGCTAGCAAAATTCAACAATTCATCATCAGCTGTATAGTCATAACGAATTTTGATTTCATTTGCATCAACATAATCTACAACACCATCACCTTCGGCCATAACTAATGCGCGCGAATCTCTTGCAACTCTCTCTTCAAGACCTGTTCCAACAATTGGAGATTCAGGTCTTAACAAAGGAACTGCTTGACGTTGCATGTTTGATCCCATCAAAGCCCTGTTCGCATCATCATGCTCAAGGAAAGGAATTAAAGAGGCCGCGATAGAAACGATCTGGTTTGGAGCAACGTCCATGAAGTTTAATTTCTCAGCTTCTACAAGCGGGAAGTCACCTTCAAAACGTGCCTTGATTTCCTTTTCTTTGAATTCACCTTTTTCGCTGATATCGACGTTACATTGGGCGATGATTTTGCCATCTTCCTCTTCTGCACTAAGATAAACAACAGGTTTTGCGAAATTAACACGGCCATTTTCTACAGGTCTGTATGGTGTTTCAATGAATCCCATACTGTTAATTTTCGCATGCACACAAAGAGATGAAATCAAACCGATGTTTGGACCCTCTGGAGTTTCAATCGTACATAAACGACCATAGTGCGTATAGTGTACGTCACGTACCTCAAAACCAGCTCTTTCACGTGAAAGACCACCTGGTCCAAGTGCTGACATTCTTCTTTTGTGGGTTATTTCAGCCAACGGATTTGTTTGGTCCATGAACTGAGATAATTGGTTGGTACCAAAGAATGAATTTATTACAGATGACAATGAACGCGCATTGATTAAATCAGTCGGCGTAAATACTTCGTTGTCACGGATATTCATTTTTTCACGAATGGTTCTAGCCATACGGGCCAAACCAACACCAAATTGAGCATACAATTGCTCTCCAACTGTTCTTACACGTCTATTGCTTAAGTGGTCAATATCATCGACTTCAGAACGGCTATTACTTAGTTCTATTAGGTACGTGATAATTTTAATGATGTCTTCATTGGTTAAAACTTTCACTTCCATTCCGGTGGTAAGATTTAACTTTTTGTTGATTCTATAACGACCAACTTCACCTAAATCATAGCGTTTATCGGAGAAGAACAATCTTTCAATGATACCACGAGCTGTTTCTTCATCTGGTGGATCAGTATTCCTCAATTGACGGTAAATATGCTCAACAGCTTCTTTACCGTTGTTAGATGTATCCTTTTGTAAAGTGTTATAAATGATTGTAAAATCATTTTTTCCTTCTTCTTCTTTATTCAGGATAATTGTTTTTACACCCGCTTCAACGATTTCATCGATATGAGAAGCTTCAAGAATTGTATCGCGTTCGATTATAACTTCGTTGCGTTCAATAGATACAACCTCTCCGGTATCTTCATCCACAAAATCTTCTACCCAAGTGCGCAAAACTCTTGCAGATAGTTTTCTGCCTACAAATTTTTTGAGACCGGTTTTAGAAACTTTAACTTCTTCAGCTAGACCAAATATGTTTAAGATGTCTTTGTCAGACTCAAATCCAATTGCCCTAAGTAAAGTAGTTACAGGAAATTTCTTTTTACGGTCTATATATGCGTACATAACGTTGTTTACGTCAGTAGCAAATTCAATCCATGAACCTTTAAAAGGAATTACACGGGCTGAATACAATTTAGTTCCATTGGTGTGGTACGATTGACCAAAGAATACACCAGGTGAACGGTGTAGCTGAGAAACAATAACTCTTTCAGCACCATTGATTACAAAGGTACCGCTTGGTGTCATGTATGGAATTGTACCTAAATATACGTCTTGAACGATGGTTTCAAAATCTTCATGTTCCGGATCGTTACAAGAAAGTTTTAGTTTGGCTTTTAGAGGCACAGAATAAGTGAGGCCTCTTTCGATACATTCAGTAATCTCGTATCGAGGTGGGTCAACAAAATAGTCTAAAAATTCTAAGTTGAAAATGTTTCTGGTATCGTTTATAGGAAAATTTTCCTGAAAAACCTTGAATAGACCTTCGTCAGTTCTTTTATCAACGTGGGTTTCCAGTTGAAAGAACTCTTTAAAAGATTGCAATTGCACGTCAAGGAAATCCGGATAATCAATTACTTTATCGATTGATGCGAAATTGATTCTTTTTGGTTGTTTTACTTTTGTTGCCAATTTTGTAAAATATTAAATTTTGTGTTGGTTAAACCGATTTTTATAAAAAAACAAAAACACCAATAGACCCATCGGTTAAAGTGGGTCTATTGGAGTTAAATAGAGCTAAATATTGAATTACTTGATCTCAACTTCAGCACCAGTTTCTGTAAGTTTTGCCATCAATGCTTCAGCTTCGTCTTTAGCAATGTTTTCTTTTACAGGTTTTGGAGCTCCGTCTACCAAGTCTTTTGCTTCTTTCAAGCCAAGTCCGGTTAAGTCTTTAACAACTTTAACTACGTTTAATTTGTTAGGACCAGCGCTTTTTAGGATTACAGTGAATTCTGTTTGAACGGCAGCAGCTTCGCCAGCACCAGCAGAAGCTGGGGCAGCAACGGCTACAGCAGCAGCTGCAGGTTCGATACCATATTCATCTTTCAAAATTTGGGCTAATTCGTTTACCTCTTTAACGGTAAGATTAACCAATTGTTCAGCAAATGCTTTTAAGTCAGCCATTTTTCTTAATTGTTTTTTTTTAAATTGTTTTTAATTTCTTTCTGATAATGTTTTAACGATACCGGCAATTTTGCCACCACCGCTCTGCAACGCTGAAATAACGTTTTGTGCAGGAGATTGTAATAATCCCATAATTTCACCGATTAAGTCTTCTTTAGATTTCAAGTTACTCAAGGCTATTAATTGGTCATCACCAATAAATATAGCGCTGTCAACAAATGCACCTTTCAAAGCTGGCTTAGTACCTTTCTTTCTGAATTTCAGAATGGCTTGGGCTGGGCTTTTAAAATTAGCACTGAATAACAGAGCAGATGTTCCTTTAAGTGCACCTTCTAATTCACCGAATTCTTTACCGGAATTTCTCATAGCCTTTAATATCAATGTATTTTTGGCTACCAGCATTTCAATGTCGTTTTTGAATAGTTCACGTCTGAAATTATTTGTATCTACTGCACTGATACTTGATGTATCGGCAATATACAAACAATTAGCATTTTTGAATTTTTCAGTTAATTCGGCAATTGCTGCGTTTTTTTCTTCTCTGTTCATTTAAGTGATTTAAATTCCTGGAATTGATTTGATGTCGATGCAGATGCTTGGACTCATGGTAGAACTTAAGTAAAGGCTTCTGAAATACGTCCCTTTGGAAGAAGAGGGCTTCAGTTTACTTAGAGTTTGCATAATTTCTATGGCATTTTCTGCGATTTGATTAGGTTGGAAGCTAACTTTACCGATTGATGTGTGAATGATACCAGTTTTGTCAACTTTAAAGTCAATTTTACCAGCTTTCACTTCAGTTACGGCTTTTGCCACATCAGGAGTAACAGTTCCTGATTTTGGATTTGGCATTAAGTTACGTGGGCCTAATATTTTTCCTAACTTACCTAGCTTTGCCATTACAGCAGGCATGGTAATGATAATGTCAATGTCTAACCAACCATTTGCAATCTTTTCGATATAATCGTCAAGACCTACATAATCGGCTCCAGCAGCTTTTGCTTCTGCTTCTTTATCTGGAGAACACAATACCAAAACACGAACAGTTTTACCTGTACCATGTGGCAATGTTGCTACACCTCTAACCATTTGGCTAGCTTGTTTAGGATCTACACCCAATTTAACATCAACGTCTACCGATGAATCAAATTTGGTGAAGGAGATATCCTTTATAAGTTTTGTTGCTTCTTCTAATGAATAAACTTTAGAACTATCAATTTTTTCTAAAACTTTTTTTCTGTTTTTTGTAAGTGCCATTGTCTGTTAATTAAAAAGGTTTATTTCCTGCGATTGTTACACCCATACTTCTGGCAGTTCCAGCAACCATATTCATAGCTGATTCAATTTTGAAACAGTTTAAATCTGGCATTTTGTCTTCTGCAATTTGCTTTACTTGATCCCATGTTAGTTCGGCAACTTTCTTTCTGTTAGGTTCGGCAGAACCTTTAGCAGCTTTAGTCGCCTCAATAATTTGAGTTGCAACGGGAGGGGTTTTGATGATGAATTCGAACGATTTATCACCGTATACAGTTAGAACTACTGGTAATACCTTACCCATTCTATCTTGTGTACGCGCGTTAAACTGTTTACAAAATTCCATGATGTTTACACCTTTTGAGCCCAGAGCAGGTCCAATGGGAGGTGCGGGATTTGCTTGTCCGCCTTTTACTTGTAATTTTACGTATCCTGTTATTTCTTTTGCCATGATATAGCTATTTATTTGTTATTCTTTATCTACTTGAGTATAGTTTAATTCCAGAGGCGTTCTTCTTCCGAAAATTTTCACCATTACCTTTAATTTTTTCTTCTCTTCATTTACCTCTTCGATGATACCGCTGAAACCAGAGAATGGTCCATCAGTAACTTTGATTGGTTCGCCAACAATAAATGGCTCTGTAGTTTCGATATCTACTCCCCCATTCTCGTCTGCATTTCCAAGGATTCTATTTACCTCAGCTTGTCTAAGAGGTACTGGATTATCCTTTGAACCTAAAAAACCAACTACACCGTTTATGCCTTTAATCGTTGCAGCAACTTCACCATGAAATTTAGCTTGGATTAAAATATAACCAGGAAAGTAGTTTCTTTCTTTGGCTATCTTTTTACCATTTTTAATTTGGTAGACCTTTTCCATTGGGATAAGGATTTGCGGAACGTAGTCAGTTAATTTAGACTTTATAAGCATACTCTCTAAGTTAGCTTTAACTTTTTTTTCCTGACCGGAAACCGCTCTAACCACATACCATTGCAAGTCTATTGCTTCCATTGCCATTATTATTTAAACAAACTATAAAAAAAGTCAAGACCATTGCCTAGCGTATAGTCTAATACCCATACCATCAAAGCGAATATAAGGGAAGCAACCAATACGATTATTGCACTTTCGCGTAATTCATCCCATGTAGGCCAAGTTACTTTGTTAAGCAACTCATCTGCCGAATGATTCCACATGTTTCTTAATTTTTCCATTTCAATGTTTTTTAGCACGAGAGGAGAGATTCGAACTCCCATCAAAGGTTTTGGAGACCTCTATTCTACCCTTGAACTACTCTCGTAAAAACATTAGTCACCCTGATTTAGGACCAGGGTGACTAACATCCTTATTGTTTAATATTATTAATCTAAAATTTCAGTTACTTGACCAGCACCAATGGTTCTTCCACCTTCACGAATAGCGAATTTTAAAGTTTTTTCCATTGCGATTGGAGCGATCAATTGTACAGTCACGGTGATGTTATCACCAGGCATACACATTTCTACACCTTCTGGTAAAGTTACTTCACCTGTGATGTCTGTGGTACGGAAATAGAATTGTGGACGGTATTTGTTAAAGAATGGCGTATGACGACCACCTTCTTCTTTGCTCAATACGTAAACTTCAGCTTTGAATTTAGCGTGAGGAGCAACAGAACCTGGCTTACATATAACCATACCTCTTTTGATTTGGGTTTTGTCGATACCACGCAATAATAAACCTGCGTTGTCACCAGCCTCACCTCTATCTAATAATTTACGGAACATTTCAACACCGGTTACAGTTGAAGTTAATTTCTCATCACCTAAGCCAATGATATCAACTACATCACCTACGTTGGTAACACCTCTTTCGATACGACCTGTAGCAACGGTACCACGACCTGTGATCGAGAATACGTCTTCAACTGGCATCAAGAATGGTAGATCAACCAAACGTGGAGGAATTGGAATCCAAGTATCAACAGCGTTCATTAAATCCATGATTTTGTCAACCCATGCTGGATCTCCGTTTAATCCACCTAAGGCAGAACCACGGATGATTGGCGTGTTGTCACCATCAAAATTGTAGAAACTTAAAAGTTCACGAACTTCCATTTCAACTAAGTCTAATAATTCTTCATCGTCAACCATGTCACATTTGTTCATGAAAACAACAAGCTTAGGTACACCAACCTGACGGGCTAATAGAATGTGCTCACGTGTTTGTGGCATTGGTCCATCAGTTGCAGCAACTACGATAATTGCTCCGTCCATTTGTGCAGCACCAGTAACCATGTTCTTAACATAGTCAGCGTGACCTGGACAATCTACGTGTGCATAGTGTCTGGTTTCTGTATTGTATTCTACGTGCGCAGTATTAATGGTAATACCTCTTTCTTTTTCTTCTGGAGCTGAGTCGATAGATTCAAATGATGACTTTTCGGCTAGTCCTTTAGAAGATAATACTGTAGTGATGGCCGCAGTTAATGTGGTTTTACCGTGGTCAACGTGACCAATAGTGCCAATGTTAACGTGGGCTTTGGAGCGGTCAAATGTTTCTTTTGCCATGATTAATTTGATTTTTTTATTGTTATTATTTAAATTTCTTTATTTCTAGTCTTTTGAGCCATTGAAGGGATTTGAACCCTTGGCCTCTTCCTTACCAAGGAAGTGCTCTACCCCTGAGCTACAACGGCTGGTAACTTTTTTTTGACCGCTTCACAAAATTGTTAGCCAGACAATTCTATTGGCAATCGGTTTGCTTAAGAGAGAGCAGGTTCTCATTGTTAAGTGATAACCCTCGATAAAGAGCGGGAGACGAGGCTCGAACCCGCGACCTACAGCTTGGAAGGCTGTCGCTCTACCAACTGAGCTACTCCCGCATATCAAAAACAGTTTCTTCTTCAACATTCTACACTGTTTTCTTTCTCTTAATTTGTGGGAAGTGGTGGATTCGAACCACCGAAGCCGAAGCAACAGATTTACAGTCTGTCCCATTTAGCCACTCTGGAAACTTCCCAAATTTCATTCTCTGAGCCACTTGTCGGGATCGAACCAACGACCTACTGATTACAAATCAGTTGCTCTACCAGCTGAGCTAAAGTGGCTTGTTAAAGAACTGTCTTTTCACTTCCATCTTTTAGATTTCTGTAAAAAGGACTGCAAAAAAAGGTAATATTATTGATATTTCAAAGCGAATCACGAAAAATATTTTAAAACATTAGCCTCGATTTTCACCGAGGCTAATGTTAATTGTCTTATTTAATGGAATTAACGTTTTTTATTCTTTGATTTAAAACAGCTAAAACCCTATCAAGCGTTAGCTCCATGGATTTTTTGCTTGTATTTAATTAATTGTGTTTTTAAAGCGTCTTCAGCTTTGTCAAGTGCGCACTCGAATGTTTTATCGTGTTCTTCTACAAATAAAGTGCTGTTTAATACGTTTAATTTTATCTCTAAAACCTTATTTATTTTATCATCAGACTTCTGAACCTTCAAATAAACGGAAGCATCAATGATTTTATCATAATAATGTTCCAATTTTGTTAGTTTTTGGGTAATTAAATCTAATAACTTTTGATCAGCGCGAAAATTGGTGTTTTGAAATAGGATTTCCATGTTATTGAGGTTGTTTTTTAAAGGTTATTTTTACTTCCTTTAGGATGTGCTTGTTTGTGAATTGATTTTAGTCGCTCCACACTATTATGGGTATAAATTTGTGTGGCTGAAAGATTGGCATGACCCAGCAATTCTTTTATTGCATTTAAATCGCTGCCATTATTTAGAAGATGTGTCGCAAATGTATGTCTTAATACATGCGGACTCTTTTTGCGGATGGTGCTGTGCTGACTGAGTAGCTCTTTCACACAACGGTAAACATAATTTGGATATAATTTCTGGTTCTTAGGGGTATTAAATACATAGATACTTTCTGTTCCTTCTTTTATGTAAAATTCTAAGCGGGTATTTAACTCCTCAGTTATTGGTATTATTCTCTCTTTGTTGCGCTTTCCCAATACCTTTATTGTGGAATGCGTTAAATCGACATTTCGCTTTTCCAGATTAATCAATTCATTCAATCTTATGCCTGTGTGGTACAAAGTTAATAAGATATCGTTAGCCAATTCATTTTTATTGTTTTTTTCATCGATAATATTGCTCATAATATCTTTCATTTTGTCCTCCTCAATGAAATTTGGCAATTTTTTAGAAATTTTAGGGGAACTCACCTTTATCATTGGATCTATTTCAAGCAATTTATGACGCAATAAATATTTAAAATAGGTTTTCAGTGATGAGATTTTCCTTCTCACACTTTTTCCATCCATACCTGTGGAAAGCATCCCGCTTAACCACGATTTAATAAATAAATGTGAAAGCTCCTCTATTGAGCTAATTTCAAAATTTTCTTGGGCATATTTAAAACACGAATTAATATCGGCCGTATATGCCTTTACCGTGTGCGCAGACATTTTCTTCTCTGCACTCAAATACACCTCAAACCTTTGTATAAAAAAAACGTCCGACAATTTGAATTATCGGACGCTAAATTAATATTTTTTTTGATTAGTTGTTCTCTTGACTTTGCATAAAACTTCTGTATGCTGCTTTTTTGATTTCCATTCTTCTTGTGATCGATGGCTTTTCAAAAGCTTGACGGCTTCTTAATTCTTTCATAACACCAATTTTTTCGTACTTCTTTTTGTACTTCTTAAGTGCTTTGTCGAGATTCTCGTTGTCTTTTACGTTGATATAAATCATGTGTACTTATTTTAAAAATTTAGGATTGCAAAGATAATAAAATTTTTATTCCAAACAAATTATTTCAATACGGCTCGAGAAATAACTAATTTTTGTATTTCAGATGTCCCTTCTCCTATTGTGCAAAGTTTGCTGTCGCGGTAAAACTTCTCAACTGGAAAATCTTTGGTATAGCCATATCCACCAAATATTTGCACTGCCTCGGTTGAGACTCTAACACAGGTTTCACTTGCATAATACTTAGCCATTGCAGAAACCTTATTGACATTTTGACCATTGTTTTTTAAGTGACAGGCTTCGTGTATAAGCAATTCTGATGCTTCAATTTGTGTAGCCATATCAGCCAATTTGAAGCCTATGGCTTGAAAATTTGCGATAGGTTGTCCGAATTGCTGGCGTTCTTGAGCGTATTTAAGCGATGCCTCATAAGCGCCTTTTGCTATCCCTAAAGACAATGCTGCAATCGATATTCTGCCACCATCTAAAATCTTCATAGCCTGAATAAACCCATCCCCAATTTCTCCTAATACATTTAATTCGGGAATGCGGCAATCTTCAAAAACCATCTCAGCCGTTTCACTTGCGCGCATGCCCAATTTGTTTTCTTTTTTACCTGCATTGAATCCAGGCGTTCCTCTTTCTACCACAAACGCAGTGATACCTCTTGAATCTAATAATTCTCCAGTTCTTGCCAAAACAACAGCAATATTTCCTGTTGAACCATGGGTAATCCAATTCTTAGCGCCGTTCAAAACCCAGGTGTCACCATCTTTTTTGGCTGTAACCTGCATCCGCAATGCATCACTGCCTGTATTGGCTTCCGTTAAACCCCACGCCCCTATCCATTCACCACTGGCCAATTTCGGCAACCATTTGCTTTTTTGTTCGTGGTTACCAAAATAAAGAATATGGCCTGTGCAAAGACTATTGTGAGCAGCAAGGCTCAATCCTATAGAACCACAGACCTTAGCGGTCTCAACTATTGCCTCAACGTATTCATAGTATCCCAGGCCTGACCCTCCGTATCCTTCGGGCACCAATATTCCCATCATTCCTAGTTTCCCCATTTCGCGAAATAAATCAGCAGGAAAAGTTTGGGCTTCATCCCAAACCATAACATTAGGTCTGATATTTTTTTCAGCAAAGTCGCGGCACATTTGCCTAATCATTGTTTGGTTTTCGGATACAGTGAAGTTCATAAAGTTTGCAAAAATAAAAAATAATACGCCAAGATTATCTGATTCACATAAATTTAATATAGAATTTTATCTGTTCTATCGATTCTTTGGGCAAATTCAGGATTTTTTTAAAGTCATCAATACTTTTATATGGTCCGTGCTGCATTCGGTAATTTATTATTTGACTTGAAATTTTATACCCAAAGTAAGGATGTTTATCCAATTGGTCTTTTTTGCAATTATTTAGATCAATTTTTACTATTAAATCTTCGTTTACGCTGATTTTATTCAATACTGCCTCGTAGGTCTGAGGTTTTACACCATAAACCTCTAGCAATTGATTGCTTGAATAAAATCCACCTAATTTGTTCCGAAAGGCCACAATTCTATTCGCCAATTTGCTTCCAATCATTGGGAGTGATATCAATTGGTTGGTATCTGCGGTATTTAATTCGAGAATTTCAACTGGCTTTTTTGAATTTAAATAGGCCTCCTTTTGGTCATTTGTTCTGTTGCCTATATTCTTGATTTCAGGTAATTTGACACAAGACCAAAGCTGGCGGATTAGGTTTGAATCAATGCCATATACTTTTAAAAGATCTGATTTTGTTTTAAATCGTCCCCCTGCAGCTCTATATTTTTGTATCCTTTTTGCTAAGTAGGAACTAAATCCGTTGTCTAGAAATGTCTGATAAGACGCAGTATTGGGATCGAATGGAATAAACTTTATTTTTCTTTTAAATTGCTTTTGTTTAGTAAAAATTGGAGTGTTTTTTTCGATAGAATCTAATTTTGCCAAGAGCATTAATTCCGAAAAATCTGTTCTGGAATATTTAATTGGCTGATCAAAAAAGGGTAAAATTGAAAAAAAAGAGATAATTAGCAACAAAAAAAAGGCGGCATTACGCTCGCCTTTTGTAAAATCGAAATAAGATTTTAGATTATTCATAAATTTAGTTTAACCAAATTTATGAATAATCTTTAACAATTACAAAAATGCATTTACAACCTCATCTTGATTGTACTTGCCTAATTCTAAGTTTTGTTTAATTTCTTTAAATGCTTTTATTGTTCTTTCTACATCTGCTAGGCTATGCGCTGCAGTAGGAATCAAACGTAAAATAATTAGACCCTTAGGAATAACGGGATACACTACGATTGAACAGAAAATATCATACCTTTCTCTTAAGTCAAATGTCAAGTGGGTAGATTCTGCAACTGTGCCACTTAAAACCACCGGTGTTACTGGGGTCGATGTGGTACCAATGTTAAACCCTGCTTCTTTTAAACCACTTTGCAATGCATTGACAATCTTCCAAAGATTTTCTTTGTGTTCAGGTTGTGAACGAATTAAATCTAAACGTTTTAAAGCACCAATCACAAGTGGCATTGGCAATGATTTAGCGTAAATTTGCGAGCGTAGATTGTATCTTAAAAAATCTAATATGGCTTTAGGGCCAGCTACAAAAGCCCCAATACTAGCCATTGATTTTGCAAAAGTAGAAAAGTGTAAATCAACTTGATCAACAACACCTTGCTCTTCAGCCGCACCACTACCCGTCTTTCCTATTGTACCAAAACCATGCGCATCATCAATAAAAAGTCTAAAATTATATTTGTCTTTAAGCGCAACAACACCTCTTAAATCACCTTGGTTGCCACTCATACCAAATACACCTTCGGTGATAACAAAAATTCCACCACCTGATTTTTCAACCAAACGTGTGGCTCTTTGCAATTGTTTTTCACAGCTTTCCATATCATTGTGTTTGAATTGGAAACGGTGTCCTTGATGAAGTCTTACACCATCAACGATGCAAGCATGCGATTCAGCGTCATAAACAATTACATCATGGCGGTCTACCATTGCATCAATGATAGACACAACACCTTGGTAACCAAAATTCAACAATATTGCATCTTCTTTACCTACAAAAGCAGCCAATTCTTTTTCAAGCTGTTCGTGTGGATTGCTATTTCCACTCATCATACGCGCACCCATTGGGTAAGCCATACCGTATTGAGCAGCTGCATCAGCATCTGCTTTTCTAACTTCAGGATGGTTTGCCAATCCCAAATAATTATTCAAACTCCAATTTAATTTCTCTTTTCCGTTGAATACCATCTTAGGCCCTATTTCACCTTCCAATTTAGGGAAAGTAAAATAACCATGCGCTTCCTTGATATGGGCCCCTAATGGTCCCATGTTTCTAATTACTTTTTCAAAAATATCAGCCATATAATTTGTTTTTTTTAATGATTAGTTAATGTTGCCGCAAAAATAGATTTTTTTTATCAAAAAAGCACATAAAAAAAGCCCCCGTTTCCGGAGGCTCTATTATAAAAATAATTTTTTAATTCAAGCTATTGATATGAACCGATAGGCTTGATTTAAGGTTAGACGCTTTGTTCTTGTGGATGACATTGCGTTTGGCCAGTTTGTCAAGCATGCTAGCTGTTTCCACATAGAGTGCAACAGCAGCTGTTTTATCAGTTGTTTCGCGAAGTTTTCTTACCAAATTACGTGTAGTCTTGTGCTGGTAACGGTTTCTTTCGTTCTTCACTTCAGTTTGCCTGATTCTTTTGATCGATGATTTATGATTTGCCATTTCTTAAAATAGGACTGCAAAAGTACGAATTAAAGACAAAAATCCAAACTTTTTTTAAAAAAAAGATTTATTCCCTAAGTTTTCGTCTTAATTTTGACCCGATTTGAAGGTATTAATAATTGGAAGCAGAATTCCTTGGCCACTCAACGATGGCGGTGCCATTGCCACTTACAACCTCTTGAAAGGCTTGTCAGAGCTTGGTGTAGAGGTGCATTACATGAGCCTTAACACCATAAAACATTTTGTAGATGAAGCGACAATCGCCAAAGAGTTTTCATTTTTGAAGGCAATAAAGCCATTTACAATTGACACCAAGATTTCTCCAATCAAAGCATTGTTAAATGTATTTCAAACCAGTTCTTACAACATTGACCGTTTTACCTCATTAGAATTTAGAGACACTATTCAAGCGTACATCGATGAAAATAATTTCGATTTAATTCATTTTGAAGGGCTGTTTGTATCTCAGTACATAGATTTAATAAAAACGAATATCCCTGCTCTACTGAGGCAGCACAATATTGAATTCCATATTTGGAAGACACTTGCAAACACGACTCAATTTATTCCTAAAAGAATCTATTTAAATTTTCTCGCCAAGCGTCTTGAAAAATTTGAAAAAAGAATCATTCAAAAATTTGACGCCGTAGTCAGCATCACTGAAGAAGACAATCATTTCATTTCGACCCAAAACTTTAAGGGCCTACAATGCGCGATACCTGCGGGGATAGAGATTAAAGAAAACAAAGATTGTAAACTTGATTACCATTCTATTTACCATATTGGTTCTATGGAATGGATGCCCAACCAAGAGGCTATGGCATGGTTCCACAACGGTATTTGGCCAAAAGTTACCAGCAAGAATAAGGATGTTAAATTTTATATGGCTGGTAAGAAGATGGCTGAATCTTATAATGCATGGAACACCGATCAATTTATTGTTGCTGGCGAGGTAAAAGATCAAGAAGCGTTTAAATCCAATAAATCAATTTTGGTTGTGCCGTTAAAAAGTGGCAGTGGCATACGTATAAAAACCATTGAAGCCATGTTGGCCAAAAAGGCAATTGTAACGACCAGTCAAGGTGCCTTGGGATTACCCATAAAACATCTTGAACATTGCTTAATTGCTGATGATTCAGAACAGTTTGCTCAAGCAATTATTTCTTTAACAAAAGACTTGGACTTACGCAATAAAATTGCAGAAAACGGCTACCACTTGGCCTTGCAAAATTTCAGCAATCAAGCTGTATCAATGCGTTGGGAAGAGTTTTATTTGAAATTAACTCACAACTCCATTTAGCAAAACGATAAATATAAACTGTATATAATTTGAATTGAAGCAAGTCCAAATAAAAGTCTAGAAAATCAACCTCAAATGAGCAGTTCCAAACCATCATAAGCCAAATGAAAACCATCAGGTAAATTCGCATCCACTTCATGGTGCAAGCCCAACTGGTGGCTGATATGTGTAAAATAGACCTCAGGTATTTCTAATTCTTGTCCTAAAGCAATTGCCTCATCGAGGGTAAAATGGCTGATGTGCTTTTCTCTTCTGAGGGCATTGAGCACCAATACTTTCGAACCTTTTATTTTTTCTTTTTCAGAATCAGAGATAAAATTGGCATCTGTTATGTAGGTAAAATCATTGATTCTAAAACCAAGCACAGGCAACTTATAGTGCATGACTTCAATCGGTTTGATGCAAACATCTCCAACATGAAAATCCAAATTGTTCTCAATGGTATTTAAATGTATATCAGGAATTCCTGGGTATTTAAAATCGGAGAAAACATATTGATACTCGCGTTTGAGGGCCGTTTGAACTTGAACACTTGCATAAACATCAATGGCTCTTTTATTGATGTAATTAAAGGCGCGGATATCGTCCATGCCTGCAATATGGTCTTTGTGTTCGTGGGTAAAAACTAGGGCATCGAGCGTTTTGGTTTCTGAGCGCAACATTTGTTGACGGAAATCGGGGCCACTATCAAAAACGATGGTTTTTCCTGCACTTTCAACTTTTACACTGCTGCGGAGTCGATTATTTAAAGGGTCGGTACTTTGACAAATTTGACAAGGGCAAGCAATTAAGGGTACACCTTGAGAAGTTCCAGTTCCTAAAAAGGTGACCTTGGTTTGCATTATAATTCTTCTTCGAAAGCAGCATCTTGTGATCCATCAAATTCATCCGAATCCTCATCAGGCTCCTCACCTTCTTCACCAAAACCTTCTTCATCAAAATCTTCATCAATCATAGGTGCATGCTTGCTCACCAATTTATTGGCTATTTCATCAAACTCATTTTCATCAACGGTTTTGAATCTTCCAATACCTTCATTTTGCTTAGGTGCTTTGCCTACTGATTTGAAAACAAATGGATATGCAATTCCGCTAACATCATTTTGAATGCTTTGCAATTCAATATTTAAGGTCCAATTTTCATTAAAATCTGTGATAAAAATAAATTTTTGGTGCGGGTCGTTGATATGGTCTTTCAATTTGGATGTTTCCATCAGCAATTTCCCCGTGTCTTTGAGGCTTATTTCCTTGCCTTTTCTCCAATTGTCATCAGAACAATAAAACGAGCTTGGCAAATCTTTTTTAAACCCAATAGAATCTAACACGACTTCGTGTAAACTTAAAAACGAAGCAGAAGGTGCTATGTCAATAACACGAAAGATTTCTTCTTCTTCTTCAAACCAAACTTTAAAACGGTAAATCATATACTCTGCAAATGTAATTATATTTTTATTTTTTCTTCTATGCCCATTTCATTGGCTTTTTTAATTAAAAAAAGCATAGCAGTTTCTTTGTTATCCTCAACATCTCCGTCGAGAATTGCTTGTTTAACTATAGCTTTCAGATGGCCAATATCTTGTTTTTTAACGATGTTAAACGCATTCATGATATCTAAACCAGTAACTGGTGGTTGCCAGTTTCTCAAGTAATCGCGCTCAAGTACATCTTTGATTTTAATTTCAACTTGCGCAAAATTCTTTTTGATGCGCTCAACCTTCTTTTCGTTTTTACTGGTAATATCGCTTTTACACAGCAACATTAAAGAATCGATATCCTCACCCACTTCCATCATTAAGCGCCTAACCGCACTATCGGTAACAATCTCTTGAGACAAAACAATTGGTCTGAGGTGCAAAAGAACCATTTTCTCTACAAACTTCATTTTCTCATTAAGAGGCAATTTTAATTTGGCGAAAATTGGTTTAACCATTCTGCTGCCCTTGTCTTCATGTCCATGAAAAGTCCAACCTATGCCTGGTTCAAAGCGCTTGGTTGCCGGTTTTGCAATATCATGCAAAATAGCGGCCCAACGCAACCACAAGTCTTTACTTAGCATCGCTAAGTTGTCCAGCACTTGTAAAGTATGGTAAAAATTGTCTTTATGGCTTAAATTGTTTTTTGTTTCAACGCCATACAAATCGACCATTTCAGGGAAAATCAATTTCAACAAACCAGTGTCAAATAAATATTCAAACCCGATGGACGGCATAGGAGAAAGTATAATTTTATTCAGCTCGTCGGTTATACGTTCTTGTGAGATGATTGAAATTCTTTCTTTGTTTCTTTCTATCCCATCAAACGTTTTCTCATCTATTCTAAATCCCAATTGCGAGGCAAATCTTATGGCTCTAAGCATACGCAATGGATCGTCGCTAAAGGTCGTATCAGGATCGAGAGGCGTTCTAATAATTTGCTTATCTAAATCATCGATGCCGCCAAATGGATCCAACAAATGCCCGAAATTAATTTCATTCAATGAGATGCCCATTGCATTTATACTAAGGTCTCTCCTTTCTTGGTCATCTTTCAACGTACCCTCTTCAACTAAAGGTTTGCGGCTCTCTCGTCTGTAGCTTTCTTTACGGGCACCTACAAATTCAATAATTAAATCATTGTATAAAATTTGAGCGGTTCCGAAGTTCTCGAAGTAAGTCAATTTAACTTTTTTTAAGTCCGACGCTACTTTTTTCGCAAAATCAATTCCTTTACCTACTACAACAATATCAATATCCTTGCTCTCTCTTTGCAAGTAAATATCCCTTACAAAACCTCCAATCAAATAAATTTCTATTCCGTCCCTATCGGCAACACGTCCTATTCGGCGAAACAAATCCTCATATTCTTCAAACAGATTGGGGCTTGGAAAATTCATCGCACAAAAATACATTAAAATTGGCAATTGAAGTGCTAAAAATGATTGAATTTCAAATTGAAACTGAATCTAAAAATGAAGAGTCATAATGAATAAAGTTCTATATTTGATGACTCATTATGAAGATATTTTTAATTTCATTCAGCCTTGTTTTCTTTGGGCTTGCTTGTCAGAACAAGAGTAAAACTGTGGTAGACCGCATTATATACAATGCCCATATTATTACAATGGATGACTCCTTGCAAGAAGCTGAAGTAATGGTTATAAAAAATGGCAAAATACTTGCAATCGGGAACAAGTCACTATTAGAGAAATACATCTGCAGAGAAGGCAATATACAAGACCTAAAAGGACAATATGTTTATCCAGGTTTAATCGATGCCCATTGCCATTTTTATGGCTATGCAAAAACATTGTTAACCTGTAATTTGGTTGGAACCAAGTCGTGGGGCGATGTGTTAAGCCGCCTGGATACTTTTGTAAAAAACAATCCTGGTGCTTGGATTCAAGGCCGTGGATGGGATCAAAACGATTGGGCCATTAAAGAATACCCAAGCAATGACAGTTTAAACAGACGTTATCCCAATACACCAGTTATCTTAAAAAGAATTGACGGGCATGCTGCCATTTGCAACAACAAAGCTTTAGAAATAGCGGGGATTATACCTGTTCAAAATACATCAATAAAAATATTACTACTGCCTGCAATAAAACAAATTGATGGCGGTGAAATTATTCTAAAAAGTGGAAGTCCTACTGGTGTATTAATAGACAACGCGGTTGACTTGGTTCAAAAATTTGTTTTAGAGCCAAGTCAAGAAGAATTGGTGAAGGTGTTGCAGAAAGCAGAAAAAGAATGCTATGCCTTTGGATTAACCACTTTAGCTGACGCTGGTTTGGATATTTCTGACTGTACATTTTTAGATTCTATATCTGGAAAAAAATTAATTTCAATTTACTTGTATCTTATGGTAAATCCTAATGTAGCAGGTCTCAAGTATGCGCAAGAAAATGGAATTTCAGAAAACAACAACACCTATATTGGCAGTTTTAAATTGTATGCAGATGGCTCTCTTGGAAGCCGAGGGGCGAAGATGAAGCGTGACTATTGCGACCAGCGCATGCATGCTGGGATGTTAATGAACAGTCCAAAATATTATGAAGAATTTTGCAATACGGTATACCATAAAACCCAATACCAAGTAAACACCCATTGTATTGGCGATTCAGCCAATAAATTGATTTTAGAATTGTATGGAAAACTATTAAAACCAATGGACGATAGACGGTGGAGAATTGAACACGCACAAATTTTAGACCCTAGCGATTTTTATTTATTTGGTAAATATGGAATTATTCCAAGTGTGCAACCAACACACGCCAGCAGCGATGCTCCTTGGGTTAAAGACAGGATTTGTGAAGAGAGAATGGCGGGAGCATATGCCTATAAAACCTTATTAAATCAAAATGGATATTTACCCTTAGGGACAGATTTTCCGGTAGAATATATCAATCCAATTTTCACCTTCTACAGCGCCGTTTTCAGACAAAATGCAAATATGCCTGAACAAGAACCCTTTTTAGCGAATGAAAGTTTAAGCCATTTGGAAGCCCTTAAAGGCATGACCATTTGGGCTGCAAAAGCTTGTAAATTAGAGCACAGAAAAGGAAGCTTAGCCTTAGGAAAAGACGCTGATTTTGTGGTAATGGATAAGAATTTATTAAGCATTAAAAAAGACGAGCTGTTGAAAACAAAAATTATTTCAACCTATAGAGCTGGCATTAAAGTCTATTAAATTAGGCTAATTACCCAAAGCTTTATTAAGCGCACTCATTTTGAATTTGGAAATACTCTTGTTTGCTAAGTTTGTATAAATAATCCAAACGTTTCAATTCTGTATTGTAGTATTCGCTCACAAAATTTAGCTGCTTCTCGATAATTTTAAGCGAAGCGATGTTAAAAGAATCTGATTCTGCAGATACAGATTCTGCATGTTCATTTTCAAATGCATGTTTAACCAAACCATTGAAAACTTCGCTGCCTATGCCCAAGCGCCAAAACTTTTTGTTTAGTCTATAACCTAACTCAATTTCCTTTGCGCTGTTGTTAGAGAATACACAGATACCAATAAATTCATGGTTTACTTTATTTTCTATTGCCCAAATCCAGAAATCATTTTCAGGCGTATTGTATTGATGAATGATGCGGTTGAAATCGAGTAAACTTTTAGCTGCATCAATTCCGTTGGTCTCGGTATAAAACATCACCTCGTTGTCGGCATGCAAATCGGAGAAGTCCAATAAATCATCAATTATTAGGCGCCTAATGAGCAATCTATTGGTTTGAAATATGGAGGAAATTTGCAAAAAAGTAAAATTAAAAGTATGATTGAAAAACAAATTAAAACACACTTAAATTTTATAGAGACTAAAAGAGAAATGATAGTAATATGAATAAATATCTAAACAAAGGTAACTATAATTTAATGATAAATTTTCAATGTTTACTAAACCATTCCATATGTTTCAAACCATTGTTGCAATAATTGGGGTCATGGGTTTTTGCACGCCCATTTTCAGGGAATGGAGAACCTGTATTATGAATGTGAAATGCATCCTTGAATTTCTTTTCCTTCAAAGTTTCCCCATAGGTTAAATCTATCCATTTCGCACCATAATAAACGGCTTGATCTTCGCGAATATCTCTAATTTTAATGTTCAACAATAGACATTTATACCCCATTAACTGAAATGGACCCCAGCTGCTGGCTAAATTTCTCAAAGCTTCATCGTTTGCATCTTGCAACATTTCAGGTGTAACATGCTCATAATTGCTTAATTGTTTGAATTTGACTTTTTTCAATTTGCGGTAAACATGGTCTTCAAAACGTGCTTGGAACTTTTTCTTGCCGCTGCATTCCAGCATACATAAAGCTTTAAGATAGGAAGCTGATAGACCAAATACATTGGCCGCACTATCGATAGCAGCTCCATAGTTTTTAATTACCATTTCCTTGCCCCCGCGGGTATCGCCGGGTCCAAAAAATTTACCCGGTTTTAAGACAGGAAGAGCATACATCAGAAATACAACCAATGACAGGAGAATAATAAATAAAATAAATAACGGTTTTAGCGATTTCATGGTTTGGATAGGTCAATTAGTTCATCCCCTTTTTGATACGGCATATACGTGATAATGAACTGAAGCATTTCATCTGTGGTACGCATACTTGCACCAGCATTCTCAAATCGTTCACTTATTGTTTTCGGGGGATTATTGGGGTTATTGGGATTTTTTAAGGTGTTGTCAAATATTGCTTCTAAAACAATGGTGCTTCCTTTTGGTACTCTTTGAGGCGATTGGTAGGTGTAGAAATATTGCCAGCGAAATTGCCAGTTAGGGATGGAAATTAATTTCAGAGTATCACCATTTGGCTTTAATGCGTAGGCTTTAAACGACTTGCCAATTAAATGCATGTGTGGGTTAACGGTCAAAATAGAGATGTCGTTGTAGATGGTTAATTTGGATACATGCTTGCTTATGCTGTTCGGTTTTACGACCAATGGCGGCAATATTTCAGAGACACCATTGGTGCCCATCATCAATTCATAGGTTGCCCGCTGAGGCGCTTGGTCTGAAAAGTAAACATAGATTTTAGACCTGTCAATTAAATGTTTGCGCGAGGGTCCAAAGTGAAAATCATTGGCGACAAAAGCCCCTTTCTTCCCCATCAAAAAACCACCAATTCCTTTTGGATATTTAACCCCGTAAGCTCCTGGCAAATAATTGACAGCCGAATGCACACGAAAAGGAATACTACCATCGGCATTCACTAAATTCATTTCCATAAATTCTTTTGAATAGTTCGCTGATTCGATATCGGTTTTCATCCGACCTAAGAAAGGATCACTTTGATCAGCGAACCTTAAGTAATGACCGTTGACATGGTGGGCATATTGGTATTGCCCAGGAATAAATTCCAAAGCTCTAACATAGCGCTCTTGGTTCATTTGATAAGGCAATTTAACCACATAAAAACGGTCTTTATTGTCATTTAAAATTTCAATGTCTTGAAAATTCAAAATTAAATCTGGCTTACCAAGTGAAGACAGATTGTTTTCAAAATTGGGATACTTCAAAGCAGACAAATCACCTTTAGGACATTTGTTTTTAAACCAATTTTGAATTTGTTCTTTTTCAAAATCAGACAAAACCCTTTCATTTAAAAAATGACTGTAATTATGGTCTGCAGGCCAAGGAGGCATATAACCTTTAGCTGTCACAAAAGCAACCATTTTAGCACGTTTTGCCACATCATGGTATGTCATTAATTGAAAAGGGGCTGTGCCATTTTTATGGTGGCAAGGAGAACATTTGCTGTGAATAATTGGGGCAATATCATTTGCAAAGTTTGGAACCGGTTTGAGGCTGCAGGCATTCCAAACAATACTAATTAGGCTCAATAAAACAACCAACAGCTTTGGTATATGGTATTTTAATGGCTTCATTTTTATGCAGCGAATTTAGTGCATTCTCAATATAATTTATACTTGCACTTGATTTTGATGTGCCAATTGAGGTAAAACGGTCGTCAATCAAACCACTGTAATATGTTTTATTGTCTTTTCTGATGATTGCCTCCGGAGTCGTATTCGCTTTCAATTGTTTGGTTAATCTATAATCTGAGTCTAGGATAACACGGTTAAAACTGATAGAATCAAAATCACACATTTCTTTGATCATTTCTTTGCTTTGTAGACCTGGAAAAACATAATAAACTTGGGCACTATCTAATGCCATTGACTTAAAAGTCCCTTGGTATTTTTGACAAATGGGACATTCTGTATTGAGAAAAACAAAAACACATATTTCTGAATTTAATGCGATTTTATCGCCCGATAAGATTTGAAATGAAGGGGTTTTATTACAAGCAAAAAGAGCAAAAATTATTGCACTAAAGCAAACAAGATACAAAATGACATTTTTCACTCATGCAAAATTAGTTAAAAAAAAATTAAGCCAACAAGACATTACAAGTCAATTTGAATAGTACCCATAAAGTACCTTGGCAAACCAACCCTTATGCCTTGAGGCCTTCTAGAAACAATATAGCGTTCGTCAAAAACATTTTTTATTGCGACGCTGAAAGTTGTTTTGAGTTTCGTTGATTTATAATAAAGATTGCAATCGTATACGGCGTATTTTTTCAAAAGTCCAGTTCTGCCATCATTAGAAGGTGTTTGAGTATTAAGTAAATCTGTATACTGCTGGCCATTGTAATTGGCTGTTAATTGCACACCAATATTTCTTGATGTTTCATAATTAAGGGTTAAATTATGGAAATAAGCAGGTGCATATGGGGTTTGATTGCCTTGGATATTTTCGCCAGGTTTAGCAAATCTATCACCTGAAAAATATGCTTTTACAAAAGTTAGATTATTGCTAATAGTGAACTTTGATTTCATTTTAAACCATTCATGGAATTTAATGTTGTAAGAAAACTCAATCCCTTTGTGAACCGTTTCACCTCCATTTATAAGCCCTGCGCCAGTGCCGCCTGATGACTCAGAAACTGGTATAATTTGATTGCTAAAATCCATATAAAACCCTGTCAATTCATAGGATAAAACCTTTTTTAATGCACCTCTCAAACCCAACTCATAATTCCAACTGCTTTCTGCATCCAATTGGTAAACTTGCCCTGAAGCGGATATAGCATCTTTTACCCTAGGCGGTGCATAACCTTTGTGAACGCCGCCAAATAAAGTCATATTTTTAGATATTTGGTAATTAATTCCCGCACCCGGAATTAATGTAAAAATTTCGTTACTTGCCAATAGATTTGTGTCAAGCATTTTAGAAACATTGTTAATTAAAAAAGTGTTTCTAAATATGTTTCTCTGATAGTTGTAAGATTCTAATCTTAAGCCATATGAAAGTATGAACTTTTTTGATAAATTCATTTTGTTCTGTGCATAAGCACTAAAGGCATTGCCTGTTCTGATTTCATCTTCAACCAAATCGCCTGTTCTAGAATCAAGTTTCTTTCCATTTAGCCTTTGTTCATAAGCCCTCTCAAAAACATACCTTACCCCTACATTTAATTCTGATTTCTTATTAAACAACTGATATTGAAAGGTAAGTTTTGATTCAGCACCGAACACCTCAAATTGCCTATTTCTATGTGCATTTAAGTTTCTCATATAAATAGCTCCATTAGACAGACTGGTATCACCCCATACCACACCTGTTAATTTAGATGCTGTTTTGCTTGTTGAAAATTCTTGTCTTTGCCAATTTCTGCTTGTGGTGTATCCATAAATGGTGGTATTAAACTTAAGTTTTTTACCAATGTTTTTATTAAAGGCAGCACTCAAAGAATACCGCTTAATATCTAAACGGTCGTCGGGCGCCATTAGAACAAAGTCTTGCCCACCTTGGTTATACATGGTTTGTGTTAAGCCAATATAGGTAGAATTTGACAATTCATTATACAAGCCGATTTTCATTACGAGTTGGGTATTTCGATTGAAATCGTATACTAATTTTGTGCTAAAATCTGTTATTCCAAATTTTGCATAGCCTAATTTATCTGCTTGTTTATGCAGTAGAGTTACGACTACGCCAAGTTTGTCAAATGTATTGCTGTAATTAAGCAAGCTCGAGGCAAAACCGCCTTCTCCAATACCTAATTTCATTCTCAAAGATTGTTTTGGCGTAGGGTTCATTGTCATGTAATTTACCACACCACCAATTGTTTGCGGTCCAAACATAATTTGACCACTGCCTTTCAAGACTTCTATTCCAGACATTCGATCTATTATGGGGCTATAGTACATTTCAGGTTCGCCATATGGATTTAAAGAAACAGGAATTCCATCTTCTAGAACCAAGACACCTCGACTTCTATCAGGATCCATACCGCGTATTCCTATATTTAGGCGCATACCTGCACCTTCCTCATCGACCACATGAACACCAGAAATCTTTCTAAACATTTCATTTGCAGAAATTGGGTTCGTTTTTTTAATCTCGGCCATTGACAAGGTTGCCACTGACCCTGCTATACTTTTAAATAACCCATCACTTTTTGAACGAACGATAACCGAGTTTATGTCGTTTATACTAGAATCCTCGTTTTGAATTGGCAAGCTTGAATTTTGTGCATAGCCGGCTATGTTAAGCAATAACAAAAGGGTTAGAAAATATATTTTTGGCATCTAATTTAGAATCGATTTAAATAAGGCTGCAATGTTATCACTAAAAATTAAATAAAAAAAATTATTTAGAATAATTCTAAACAAATATGATATGCATCATAATAAGATAATAAAGGGTTAACGTTTTAGATTTTTCTTTAAAGAACTTGCTACATTCCTAGCAACAATAAGCCGTCCAAATTGATTGTAATGCTCGGTCGTCCAATTCTTTTCACCGAAGCATTCTCCAGGCACCAATTCTAAATTATCCACCATTACAACACCCATTCTGCTATAACGGGCAAGCAACAAATCTCGGTTAGCTTTCATAAAATAGACCAATTCTTTACCGACCAAACTGTCTGCCCATTCAATATTTTCGGCCATTAGATTAAAATACAATTTGATGTTTTTTTGTTTGCAAACCTTTACGATGGCATCAAAGTCTTTAATTCTTGGATTGGTATTGGTATCTATTTGAAAGGCATAAGCTTTGATGTAATGGTCGGCCAACTCTCTTTTAGGAAAATCTTCACCACCTTGTGGCAATGGAAACTTCTCTTGCTCGCACCAACGTTTGATGGTCTTAAATTGCAATGGAAAATCAACTTTCAATGTATCGAATTCAAAGGCTTCCAGCATTTTCTTGTCTTGCGACTCAGCACTAGGATTTTCATAGTAGCCCAAAGCAGCGCACATTCTATTGTAAATTGGATTGCTGTTGTAATAGAAACATTTTGCACGCATCAAAGCCCCTTCTTGGGTGGACAATATCCACGGCTTGTCGAATGACCTTAGGTTCATTGTAACAACCAAATGTTTAACTCTGCTTGCTGGATCAATCATATTTACAATTGGAAGAAACATGCCCGCATGGTAAGCAGGAACCTGCATTCCACTTAATCGGTAGCCTGGCAAACTGTCATTGATCATGTCGCTGATGGTTCGTTTGTCTTGGTCTTCAGGCGCTATCCAATAGTTTGAAGACTCTCCAAGATATAAAACATCATTGTGCCATTCAAATTCCAGGAGGTTAAACAACATTGGACCTTGGTCTTTGAGTTCAGGAACCCAATATATATTTTTGTAAACAAAAGCGCTTATTGAAACCGTAAATGCCAAGGCCAATACTTTAAAGCTTATATGTTTGATGTTTACTTCCATTAGAATTTAAAATAAATAAAAGCACTGTATTCTGAACCGCAGACAGTCAAAATACAAAAGATTAAAAAGCAATAAAGCGTCCACCGTTGAATGCCAGAATAAGAGGCACAAAATTGATCGAAGCGTTTGTTTCCCCTTGCTAATTCTAAAACTCCAAAAATCAATACCAATAGAAAAATATAGGGTTGTGTATCCAGGTGCCTTTGCCCGTCTAAGCCACCAAGCAAACCATTTATTACTTGAATTGCCTGTTCTAAATTTTCGGCTCTAAAGAATATCCAAGCAAAAGATACTGCTAAAAATGTAATCAACACATTTAACCATTTAAATTTCAAAGAGAATGGGAAGAAACGTTCAACAAGATAAAAGACACCATGCAAAGCGCCCCAAATCAAGAAGGTGTAATTGGCTCCGTGCCAAAGTCCACTCAGAACAAACACCAGCATGATGTTGACTATCCATTTTGAATGAGACACCCTATTTCCGCCTAAAGGAATGTAAACATAATCGCGAAACCACGTACTCAAAGAAATATGCCAACGTTTCCAAAATTCACTGATGTTATTTGAGAGGTATGGACGGTTGAAGTTGTCCATTAACTCGATTCCGAAAAGTTTGGCAGCCCCTTGAGCAATTAGAGAATATCCAAAAAAATCGGCATAAATTTGAAATCCGAAACTCAAAACACCAATAATATTCCAGTAATACTTCCACTTACCAGGGTCGTTAAAAATTGAACTAACGGTATACGAAAGATTGTCTGCAATAACCATTTTCACAAAGAAACCGTAGAGCATTAAACGGAAACCCAATTGCAAATTTTTATAAGCTAATTTATGCTCAACTTTTAATTGCTCATTTAGGTGTGAAAAGCGCTCAATTGGTCCCGCTACAAGTTGAGGGAAATAAGAAACAAACAAGGCAAATTGCCCTAAGTGGCGCTCTGGTTTAGCCCTTCTGTAATAAACATCCAAGGTGTAGCTCATGGTTTGAAAGGTATAGAAAGAAATACCAACTGGCAAAGCATTCCCGAAAAACTCAACAAGATCTCGCAGCTTTTGGTGGGGGCTTACAAGGTCTTGCATCCATGTGCTGCTTCCAATAAAAAAATAGAAATATTTGAAAAGAAACAGTATGCCTAAATTAATCCCAAGACTCAGTGCCGCCCAGCGTTTTCTTGCATATTGATTGGGGGAGTCTTCGATTTTTAATGCACAGAAATAATCCAATACCGTGGAGAAGGCAATGATTAAAAGAAATTCTGCTTTCCACCAACCATAAAAAATGTAAGATGCAACAAGAAGGACAATCCATCTATACTTTTGAGGAATAGAGTAAACTGCTGCAAAGACCAGCGGAAGGAACAGAAAAAATATCCAGGAGTTAAACAGCACGATTAAAATGCAAATCTAATCGACGCGGGTATAAAAATACAATTTCTCATCAGAAATATTTGAATTTTCAAAAATCGACATCAAATCTTTAAGCACTAAATCAGGCCTAACGACCCCAATTTCCCAAAAATCATTGCCTCCAAACCTATTTTCCCTTTTGTTGTTGTTGAAAATTCGAGATTGTTTGAACACATTTAGTAAAGCGTACCTGCTATTGGCTTTGAACAGTTCTTCTTTGGTTTTATATTGGTTTACGTGAAGCCAAATATCGCACTTCTCAGAAGCTTTGAGCACAAGTTCAAGACTTAAAGGATAAGAAAACAACTCGTTTTTATTTTTAAAAACATAGGTTCCATTCGCATCTTCTATTAATTTGGCTGTATAACTATTGCCACCCGGAACATTCCAAACATCCGAATATAGGGCATCCGTTAAAACAAGAGGCTTTAAAGACTTTGCTCTATTATTTGAAATTTGTTTTTCATACCTATTTGATATGCCGTCAAACAAACTATCGGCTTTGCTTTGGCTGTTAAATAAAAATCCAAATAGTTTAATCCATTCTGCGCGGGCCAAAGGATTTTGTTCTTTGAAATTATCGCAGAATACAAGCTTAATACCCGACTTTTTCAAACGTTTAATTAGAGATTGGTCTTGTGAAGAAAAAGAACTGCATATCAAAATATCAGGTCTCAACTGCAAAAGCTTGCTCAAATTAAGCTGCCCCTCCTCACCTATTTCTATGGTTTTTTGTTGCTCAAATCTTTTTAACAACAAACTGTCACAGTAATATTTACAATTATCAACGCCAATAATTTGATTTTGTTTTTTTAAAAGTTCAACATAACCAGCAAAAACTGAAGACAAAACGACCATTTTTGGGTTTGGAGGAAGATCAGTACTTTTAATGCTCCATGTTGTATCAGTTCCATTGAGGAAAAACAATTGAGAATAAGAATCAAAATTGGCTATTCCAAACATATTGGAATAGTCAATTTCTACAAAAGAAATAGGGTGTTCAATTGTTAACTGTTGTATATTTTGTTTACAAGCAGTTAGGAATAAAACACAAAAAGCACAATAAATGAACTTCAATTATTCGTTCATTAAAATCGCATTGGGCGCAATTCCGGCATCAAATTCTAAGGTTTTATTTCCCGAAAGATCATAAACCATCACTTTCCCAGCCGAGTTAAAATCACCAGCATCGGTTACGTAGATACTTGAGTTAGATGAATTATAGGTTAAGCTGTAAACGTTTCTACCTGCATCTAAGGTTTTGAACTCAGATATATTGCCAGACAGATCCATTTTATAAATAACATTGTTTCCTAAAGAAAAATACAATAGAGCTGTGTTGCTTACATACACCATTGAACCACCGTAGCTACCTGAGCTTAAATTAAATGAACTTTCAACTATATTTCCAAGATTTATGATTTGAATTTTACCATTTTCAATGACACTGCCATTGTTCCAATCGACTACCCCCGTGCAAAGTATAGCTAATTTTGAAACCCCAATATTGACAATTTTACTTAAACCAGGCGCTGTTGCGATTGAATCCTCTAAAGCATCGTTGACCGAATTAAGAACCATTAATTTGTTGTCAAAAGTTGTGATGTAAACTTTTTTGTTCATTAGTGCCATTTGATCGCTGTTGTGGTAAATTTCAATTGATTTGGAAATACTTTTAGTGTTTAGATCTAGTACTTTGATTGAATTGGCGTAAAAGTTACTTACATAAGCTTTGTTGTAGGATACATCTAAAACATATCTTGGAGAGGGCGTTGAAATGGTGCTTACTGATTTGAAATCATTTTGCGAAACAACTTCTATCTTATTGGAGTTATTTACAACTATGTAGTAATTAGTTCCAATCAAAGACATAGATTGTACCACATCGCCTAAAGGCAAGCCATTGGCTTTTTTGAAAGCATCGAGGTATGTTCTTGACCCAGGTTTATACAAACCAATGCTGCCGTTGGATTTTCCAAATCCACCTTCATTAACAACAAAGACACCTTTGTAATTTTCATTTTCTGTTGTTAAGTCTTGGTCTTTTTTACAAGAAGAGAAAGCAATTAGCGATGCTGCGATGAAAAAGCTTAGTTTATTTTTGTTCATAATTAATGTTATATTTAAATGTTACTTGATAATTCCGGAGGGGCATAGGTCTATTTTCAAACACATAATAGTTGATGTTTAACAGATTGCAGGCAGTAAATTCGACAGAACTCCTAAAGGATTTGTAATAGAAATCTCTTGCCATTGAAAAATTCAACAAAGTATAGGCCGGCAGCAAACCATCCACTTGGTTGTCTGCTGTTGAATATCGGCTTCCTGTATAGGTAGAACTCAAAGAAATTTTATTGTTACCAAATAGATATTGAATATTGGCAATGCCAGTTTGTTGAGGTGTGTAAAACAATTGCTTGCCAACAATCGATTTGTCTGGGCCATATACATCGGAGTTAATGCTCGATACAAATTGGTAGCGTGCAAAGAATTTAAGAAAAGAATTGCTGTTAATTAAATACTTCCATTCAGAGGCTAATTCAAAACCTTTACTTTCAATTTCCTTTGCATTTGTGGCCTTCCAAGAAGCAGCCCCGCCACTTGGAACCCATAAAATCCAATTATCGACGTGGTGGTAAAAACCGGTAATTCCTAATTTGAAATTCTTAGATTTCAGTTCCACACTCAATTCAATTTTTTTGCCTTTTTCTGGCAATAAATTCATATTGCCACCACCTTGCCAATACAAATCATTAAAAGAGGGAAGCCTAAAGCTATAGGCTGAGTTTCCTTTTATTTTTAAAGATTTAGAGGCTTGAAATTCAACGCCAAAATCGGGGGTTACAGGTGCTAAAACTGAATTGGCAATCAATTGTCTATCGGCAATACTAATCTTTAATTTGGGCGATTTAGCAAGCCAAGTTATTTTAGCAAAAACAGAGCTTAAATTCCTCTCTATTCCTGAACGGTATCCATCTGTCCAAGCTTTTTGATAGGTGTTGTTAATGGAGCTTACGAATTCAAACGAACGGTTTAATTGTGTTTTGAACTCTGATTCAACAATTATGGATTTTGCAGCATTATAGGCGTCTGGATAAAACAAATTGAAATAATTTATATTTTCAGAGGTATAGGCGATCTTATTCAACAAGCTCGATTTCTGATTTAGTTTATAGTCATGCTTTAGAAGCACCATCGTGTTGTAATCGTCTTGATGTTCTTGCGCCAACAAAGAGACACCCATAGCAGATGGCAGTTGTCTTTTAGATTCAAGGTACCAATAGTTAAAATAAAATGAATGTTTTCTGCTTAGACTTATTGAGGCTTCTTGCATAATACCATGCTGCATAAACAGGTTGTTTTGAAGTCTTTCTTTAGGTTTGTCTGATTTAAAAATATTATAATATTCGAAATCATTATCAGCTTGTCTGCTTACAAATCGGGTATTCAGAAAGATTTTATTCAATTTAATACTGGAGCCAAAACCTAGATTGAATTGTCCAAAACTACCAACACCAATTTCGCCATAAACCCTTTGGTTTTCTTTAATTTCATTGTTGAGAATAATGGCACCAGCAATTGCCCCATTTCCACAAGAAGCGGCATTTGCGCCTGTTTCAATTGAGGCTTTGTCTAGAAAAAAAATAGGCAAAAGATTCAGATCGAGTATGCTGTTCATACAACTTTGGAGATTTATTCCATTCCATAAAATTGCTGTGTGCTGAGCACCCATTCCGCGCATTGACGAACTGGCCAAACTTCCTGGGCTATAGTATTTAATAAAAAGAGCACTGTTTTTATTTAACACATCGGCCAGACTGCCATCTTGACCACTTGGTAAATTGATTTTAACAGAGCCAGAGTTAAGATTCCCTTTGCTGGCGATTAGTTCAAAATTTCTCCAAATAGAAGTGTCTCCTTCTTTTGTGGCATGCAAAAAAGGTGCAAGTAATATTGACGATATGAGCAATAATGCCTTCATTGGTCAAAATGCGCACAGCAAGGGAAAAACAGAAATGCACAATGGCTTAGTATTGATACACCTCAGGCCTTTTCTCCGAAAGCCATGAAACATGATTGGCAAGGCAGGTCTTCTGACTCGTTTCATGATTTCCGAACCTTCCCATCAAAATAGACAGTGGTGTTTAATCGGAAATTGTATCCTAAAATACAGAAACTTACAGCATCGGGAAATGTCAGGGATTTTCACCCTTGTTCCCTTTTAATCCAATTTTAATTACTTAAAATTTGAAACCGTTACCGGAGGCAAATATATAATAAAAACTAAACAAAAAATCTTTTTGTTCATTTTTTTTTAAACAATATTTAGCTGGATATTTTTACACATGCATGTCAGCACAAAACAAACACCTATTGAGGATTATCAACATTTTGGGGATGATTTTTAAATATTTCGCCACTTAATAATATTGCAATATAGTCTACATTTGCATTCGATGCGTGCACTACTGACTTGCTTGCTGTTAATTTTGAGCTCAATTCTTAGAGCACAAGATTTGACAGTTGTAAAAGGGAAAATAATTGATCTTAAAACAAACGAGGTTATCACGGGAGCGATGATGGTGTTTGCCGGCACAGAAGACCGATGTGTCAGTAGTTTTGAAGGTACTTTTACAGCCAAAACCAGAAGCAATTCAGACACTTTAATTATTTCTTATGTTGGGTACGAAACTCAGAAAATAAAAGTCAGCCCAGGCATTACTCAAGTGCTTCAAATTAAAATGAATGCTAGGGAAACGACCTTAATTGGCGTGAAGACGGTAAACAAAGTTAACAGAGCAATTAAGTTAATAGAAAAAGCACAAGGCAATAAGATTTTATACAATATCGAAAAATTGAATTCATTCGAATGCGAAAGTTTTACTAAAATTCAAATTGCTGTCAATAATGTTTCGGAAGAACTGAAAAACAAACGTTTGTTAAAAAGTGTTGAAGGCTTATTTGACACCCTTTCTTATTTAAGCGAGGATAAGAACAAATTGGTTTTACCAATATTTTTATCCGAGAATTTAAGTAATTTTTATTTCAATAAAAACCCCAAACAAATTAAAGAAGTAATCGTTGCATCTAGGGTAAAAGGGGTTGGTGTAGAAGATGGGACCTTCTTATCGCAGTTATTGGGCTCAACATTTCAGCAATATAATTTCAACGATAATATTTTGCCAATACTTGAGAAAAGTTTCATATCACCAATTAGCAAATCATCATTAACTTATTATAATTTTAAGTTGGTAGGGTCTAATTATCCGGAAGGCAGCAACAAGAAAATATACCAAATAGAAGTAACCCCTAAAAACCCGCTGGATTTGGTATTCACCGGCTATATTTGGATTGAAGACTCAACATTTGCATTGCGCTCGTTGACATTAAGTATCACCAACAAGGCCAATTTGAATTTTGTTGAAAAACTAAAAATAACCCAAGTGCTTGAACCTACAAGCAGCGGCGCTTATATGCCAGTGAAAACAAGAATTTTGATTGACATAGCAGAAATATCAAAAAAGTCAGCGGGAATGATTGCAATGTTCAGCAATTCATATGAAAAGATTTTAGTTAACTCTGAAAAAACCAGAAAATTTTTCGATTATCCTATCACACTAAAAGAGGATGCAACACAAAAATCTGATGCCTATTGGGATAGCGCCAGGCATGAAGAATTATCAGATGATGAGAAAAGGGTTATTGCAATGATTGATACATTGACCAATGTCAAAGTCATTAAAAACTATGTTGAATTTATCAATATTATATTTAATGGTTACAAGACCTTTGGTAAAATAGATTTTGGTCCTTATGCCTTAGTATACGGACGAAATGCAATAGAGGGGAATCGAGTGCGAATAGGTGCAAAAACAAATTTCAGTTTCAGCAAACGCTTCATTTTAAGTGGATATGGAGCCTATGGTTTTGGCGATAGACAATTTAAATACAAGGCGCAGGCTGAGCAAGTATTGAGCCGAAAACATTGGACTATGCTTGGATTGTCGTACAAAAAAGATGTTGAACAGATTGGTGTAACAGACGACTATTATGGATCGAGCAATTTATTTACGGCCGTTTCAGTATTCGCCGCAAGTCAACTGAACCGCACACAAGAATCTAAGTTTTGGTTTAACAGCGAGTTTACCAAAGGCTGGAACGCAAAGATTGTTTTGATGCACAAAGAATATCAATTTGCGCCTGTTAATAAATTCAATTTCGCCTATTTTGATACACCATCAGACACCGTAAATAAATCGAGCGACTTTACCAATGCCACAGCAACCTTTAGTTTGCGCTGGGCACCAAAAGAATATTATCTACAAAATGACAACGAAAGGGTAAGACAATCAAAACCAGGAGGACTTGCATTGTCTGTTAATTATACAAGAGGAATAAAAGGCGTCTTAGGAAGCAGGTTTAATTACAACCGCTTAACAGCCACAATCGAAAAAGGCCTTAGTTTTGGCTATTGGGGACGAACAGATTTTACTTTGTCAGGCACGAAAATATTCGAAGCACTTCCCTATCCATTATTGGAGGTTCATAGGGGTAACCAATCTTTTGTATACAGCTCATCTTCTTATAACTTGATGAATTTTTTCGAATTCATAACCGATAAAAGTGTATTTTTCAAAATGGAACATCATTTCAATGGCGCAATTTTTAACCGTATACCCTTAATGAAAAAATTAAAGTGGAGGGAGTTTTGTGAAGGGCGCGCTGTTTTAGGCGGAATTAGTCAAAAGAACATCGATTTAATTCCACAATGGGACAACAAAAGCATTGAAGTAACTCCAATTGACAATAGAATAAACCGCGATCCTTATGTTGAAGTAGCCTATGGAATTGAGAATATTTTTAAAGTATTGCAAATAGTTGCAGTTCACAGAATAACCCAATTGAATACGCCAGGCGTTAGACGCTTTGGCATCAAGATCGGCATGAGTGTTTCGTTTTAATAAAGAGTACAAACAAAATGAATATTTTAATCATTATCCCATCTCGCTTCGGCTCTAGCCGTTTTGAAGGCAAACCATTGGTAGATATTCATGGCAAATCTTTGGTGAAACGCACCTACGAACAGGCTTTAAAAACAAATTTAAAGGCCAAGGTAATCGTTGCCACAGACGACCAAAGAATATATAAGCACGTTCAAGAATTTGGAGACAGTGTGATGACCTCCTCAGAGCATCTAAGTGGCACAGACCGGTGTTTTGAGGTTGTAGGAAAATTAACTGAGCCGTTTGACATTGTGGTTAACTTGCAAGGAGATGAGCCATTTATATTGCCAAGTCAGATAGAAGCTTTGGTTAAAGCGTTTGAAAACCCAGAGGTTGAAATTGCAACCCTAAAAAAACCAATTTTAAATTCTTCTGAGTTATTCAATCCAAACATCGTGAAGGTTGTGACTCAAAAAAATGGATTGGCCTTGTATTTTTCTAGACATAGTATACCATATATTCGAAGTAAATCCGAAGACCAATGGTTGAGCACAAATCACTTTTACAGACATATTGGCATTTATGCCTTCCGAGCCAATGTGGTTAAAGAACTAAGTCAACTCAAGCCATCTGAAATGGAAATCGCTGAAAGTTTAGAACAATTAAGGTGGCTTGAAAATGGATTTAAAATTCATGTAAGTGAAACAAATTTTGTCAGTCCAGCCATAGACACACCTGAAGATCTTCTGACTGTTGACAATTTCTTGAAAATGAATCCTGAGATGATTTAATAAAAACGCCTACATTTGTCATCCGGTTATCTGCTCCATCTGCAAGCTAATAAGACTTCATCTTTTCATTGAATTCTAATTGTTTTCAGGACTTCATTTAACCACACTTTATTATATGGAACAGAAATGTAAATACGTTTTCGTAACCGGCGGCGTTACATCCTCATTGGGGAAAGGCATCATTGCGGCCTCATTGGCAAAATTACTACAAGCGAGGGGTTATAGAGTAACCATCCAAAAGTTCGACCCTTACATCAACGTCGATCCTGGAACACTTAATCCTTATGAACACGGCGAATGTTATGTTACGGAAGATGGCGCTGAAACAGATTTAGATTTGGGCCATTATGAGCGTTTCCTAAATGTGCCGACATCTCAAGCGAACAATGTTACTACAGGTAAAATTTACCAAACAGTAATTGAAAACGAAAGACGCGGAGATTATTTAGGCAAAACTGTTCAAGTCGTTCCACATATTACAGATGAGATAAAACGCAGAATGAAATTACTTGGAGAATCAGGTAATTTTGACATTGTACTAACAGAAATTGGCGGAACAGTTGGAGACATTGAATCTCTTCCATTTATAGAAGCCGTAAGACAATTAAATTGGGAGTTGGGTGATGACAATACCATTGTTATACATTTAACCTTAATACCTTATTTATCAGCTGCAGGTGAATTAAAAACCAAGCCAACCCAACATTCAGTAAGATTCTTACTAGAAAGTGGTGTGCAACCCGATATTTTGGTTTGTCGTACAGAGCATCCTTTAAATGCGGAAATTAGACGCAAAGTGGCTTTGTTTTGCAATGTCAATGTTAATGCAGTAATTGAAAGCATAGACTTAGCAACGATTTATGACGTGCCTTTGGTAATGCTTAAAGAGAAGCTAGACAAAGTTGTTTTGGCAAAATTGAAATTGCCTGCTAAGCATGAGCCATTATTAGAGCAATGGAAAGAGTTTTTATCCCATGTCAAACACCCTAAAAACGAGGTTCAAATTGCTTTGGTAGGAAAATATGTTGAATTACCTGATGCCTATAAGTCGATTAACGAAGCCTTCATCCATGCGGGTGCGGCAAATGAGTGCTCTGTTAAAGTAAAATATGTCCATAGCGAGTTATTGACAGATGAAAATGCCGCAGATAAATTAAAAAACTATCAAGGAATATTAGTAGCTCCTGGTTTTGGAGGAAGAGGAATTGATGGCAAATTGGTTGCAATTAAATATGCGCGTGAGAACAACGTGCCATTCTTTGGCATATGTTTGGGCATGCAATGCAGTGTAATTGAATTTGCGCGCAATGTAATGGGCCATACCGATGCGCACAGCGTAGAAATGAAGCAAGACACCAAGTATCCAGTAATTGATATGATGGTGGAACAAAAAGCAGTAACTCAAAAAGGTGGCACAATGCGCTTGGGTGCTTACGATTGCAATCTAAGCAAAGGCTCTCTGGCTTCAAAAATTTATGGCAAAAGTAAAATTAGTGAGCGTCATAGGCACCGCTATGAATTTAACGGCAAATATTTGGCTGATTTCGAAAAACATGGTATGATGATTACGGGAACAAATCCTGACACCGGTTTGGCCGAAATAGTGGAAATCCCAAAGCACCCATTTTTCATTGGCGTACAATTTCACCCAGAATTGAAAAGTACTGTAGAAAATCCACATCCTATTTTTGTTAAATTTATCAAAAAAGCGATAGAGATAAAAAGCATTTAGTTTATAAATAATTACATTTGAAAACATGGTTTAATTAACCATGTTTTTTTTATGGCAAAAATCAAAACATTAAAGAAAGGATTATACAACCCATGAAATGATTTTTACTTTTAAAAAACATTTATGGTAAAAAATTGTTCTTAGAACAATGCCAGTCAAGCTTCATAAGAAAAAGCCAATACACATCCGAATAACTGAGGATGAGATTAAATTGGTCTTGGAGAGCGAGGAGTCTAAAGACAGAATCATCGAAATGGCTTGGGAAGATCGAACGCCATTTGATGCAATATACTTGCAATTTGGGTTATCCGAATCTGATGTTAAGGCGCTGATGAAAAAAGAACTGAAATTCAGTTCTTACAAGCTGTGGCGTGAACGTGTTGAAGCCTGCAAGACCAAACATGCAGCAAAACGAAATCAAGAAATTGACCGGTTTAAATGCAGCATGCAAAAGTTAATTAGCAACAATAAAATTTCTAAGCGATACTAAAAGCCCTTGGGTTTTTTAATTCTTTTCTTTATGTAACAAAAGTTACTGAATTGCAATTGAGAAAATCTGAATTTTGCCTCTCAATTAACCTCCTTGAAACGCATGATTCAAAAACTCCTTTCGTACAAACTATTAATTATTGGCATTGGCTTAGGCGCAATATCGGGCTATTTGTACTATCATTATTTGGGATGTGCGAGTGGCACTTGCGCCATCACTTCAAAACCATTAAATAGCACGGCCTATGGCGCAATTATGGGTGGATTGATTTCAGACATGTTTAAATCAAAAAAATAAAAAATGAATATTCAAGAATTAGTACAAACTAAACAATGCACTGTAGTTGACGTGCGCTCTTTAGAAGAATTCCAAGGTGGCCATGTAGCCGAGTCAATTAACATTCCGCTTCAAGACATTCCTAATCAAATAGAAGTCTTAAAAAACGCGAAAAAACCATTAATACTTTGCTGTGCATCAGGCAATAGAAGTGGACAGGCACAAAAATTTTTAACGGCTCAAGGTCTTGAGTGTTATAATGGTGGTTCATGGATGGACATTAATTAACAATAGTGATGATAAATACAATTAAAAAACTACTCGGCTTAGGCCCTAAAACAGATTATGCGGCTTTGGTAAAAGAAGGTGCTATAATTTTGGATGTTAGAAGCAAAGGAGAATTTGCAGCAGGTCATATAAAAGGCTCGTTAAACATCTCTGTTGACACCTTGGGTAAAAACCTTGGACAATTAAAAGACAAACAAAAACCAATTATCACATGCTGCGCAAGTGGAATGAGAAGCGCATCAGCCAAAAACATTTTAAAAGCAAATGGTTATGAGCAAGTGTACAATGGTGGTTCTTGGATTGGATTAAAAAATAAAATCAATTAAAATGAAAGAACGCCTTTTAACTGCTTGGACCTTTCAAAGAGGATTGTATTTGGCAATGGGCATTACCATTATCATCCAATCAATAATTTCAAAACAAACGATGGGCACATTTTTAGGCATTTACTTTGCTTCAATGGGATTGTTTGCTTTTGGATGTGCAAGTGGAAATTGTTATGGTGTAAATTGCGAAACCATGCCAATGAAAAAGTCAGATAAAAAGATTGAAGATGTTACCTTTGAAGAAGTTAAATAATAAAGAAAGTATACAAACACAAATGCACAAAACAATAATTGTACTAGTCGGTGTATTGTCGATGGTATCATGCCAGCAAGGCAATAAAAATGGACAAAAAGAGCGCTTGAATGCTACTGAATTTTCTAAAAAAATCAATGAAACAACAGAAGCCAAAATCATAGATGTAAGAACACCTGAAGAATTTGAAAAAGGCCATTTGGTAAATGCCCTAAACTACGATTGGAATGGCAATAATTTCGATTCAGAAATTTCCAATCTGGATAAAAGCAAACCTTTGTTTGTATACTGTTTAAGCGGAGGAAGAAGCGGCAGTGCGGCCAGTAAAATGCGTACTGAGGGTTTTAAAGAAGTGTATGAATTAGAAGGTGGAATTATTAAATGGAGGGCTGAAAATTTGGAAGAAACTACTGGCAATAAAATAATGCCTGTAGGATATACTATGGAAGATTTTCAAAAATTAACACGCTCAGACAAAAAAGTACTGATTGATTTTTATGCAGATTGGTGCGAGCCCTGTTTAAGAATGAAACCATTCTTAGAAGAATTGGCAGTAGAACAAGCAAGCACATTGAAAATAATACGCATCAATGCTGATGACAATCAAACTCTATTAAAATCTTTGAATATAGAAGGTTTACCTGAATTACAGTTGTATCAAAACAACAATAAAAAATGGTCACATAACGGCTTTATGTCAAAAGAAGAGCTTTTAAAGCAACTGGAATAAAGTTAAGAGATATATTTAATTTACCCCTAGATTTGCTATTTACTAAGCAATTGAAATGGAGACACAGAAAAACAATCCGCTACACGGTTTAACTTTAGAAACTATTTTAGTTTATTTGGTTGAAAAATTTGGTTGGGAAGAACTTTCTGATGAAATCAATATCAATTGTTTCAGAACCAACCCAAGCCTTAAATCGAGTTTAACCTTCCTGAGAAAAACCCCTTGGGCAAGGACTAAGGTTGAAGGTTTCTATCTATACGTTAAGCGCAAAGAGTCTCAAGGCAAAATGTAGAATCTAAAAAAATATTTTCTTTAAAACAACAAGGACAATAGTGCCAATGACAAGTAAATACAATTTGTATTCCTTCTTACCCCAAATCTTTAAATGGTCTTTGTAATCTTTGTAATAAGCAAATGCTATAGCGATTACAAATAATGCGGAAAGTATGGTTGCTAACATATTATACTTTTAACAATTCAAGGGCATTTTGTTTGGCAATTTCTGTTGCTTCATTACCGCTAAGCATTTTAGCCAACTCATCTACCCTTTCAGTTGGATTTAATTCTTTCAGATAGGAAACCGTTGTATTGGCCTCTTCCTTTTTGCAAACCATAAAGTGTGCATCGCCATAACCTGCCACTTGGGGCAAGTGCGTAATAGCAATAATCTGATGAGCAGAGGAAATTTGACGAAATACTTGACCGATGGTGTCTGCAACTTTTCCGGATACACCCGTATCAATTTCATCAAAAACAAGGGTATTCAGATGTTTGTGTTTGGCTTCGATATTTCGAATACTTAATGCAAGGCGACTAAGCTCACCTCCTGAAGCCACTTTATTTAGTGCTTGTAGAGGCATTCCTAAATTGGCGGTAAATTTAAGCGCTAATTCTGTGCAACCAAACTCATTTAAATCAGGTAATTCATGCATGTCAAATTCAATTTGAGCATTTGGCATTTCTAAACCATGCAAAATTGTTTCAATATTTGATTTTAAAGATTTTGAAGATTTGATCCTAGATTTATGAATCGATTGGGCCTCACCTTTAAGCTTTGCAAATAATTTTGCATTCTCTTCGTTAAGAATTTCTAATTTCTGATCAATATTACCAATATTAAACAATTGATCAGCTATTGACTCATTTATTGCAAACAAATCATTAAAACCATTTGCAGCATGCTTTCGCTTTAACGTTTGAATTAAATTCAAGCGTTCGTTGATGAGCTCAATTCGATTTGGATCCCCTTGCACCAGTTCTTTAAGAGATGCAGCTTCAGATGCTATATCTTTTAATTCAATGATACTTGATTGCAATCGCCTGTAAATATCTGAAGCCGAAACGTGGACATTCTCAATGGCTTTAAACTTAGTTTTAATTTGATTTAAAGTATCCACGATTGATTGCTCTGAATCAGAAACAGTATTTATAAGTTGGCTTGTAACTTGAGAAACTTGTTCAGCACTATTTAAAATCAAAAGTTCATTGTCCAATAAGTCTTCTTCATTTTCTTGAAGAGCAGCCAGTTCAAATTCATTTAAAAGAAATTGAAAATAGTCTTTTTCTTTAAGCAAAGCCTTTTGTTGAATGTTTAATTGCTGTATTTCATTTTGATTTTTTCGATACAGAACATAACCCGATTGATACGTTTGTACAACACTATTAATCTCCGCAAATGAATCTAATAAATCAAATTGGAAGTGTTTATCATTTAACTGGGTATTCTCGTGTTGAGAATGTATGCTTACTAAAGAAGCGCTTAAGAACCGAAGTTGCTGAAGTGAAACTGGTGTATCGTTGATGAAAGTCCTTGTTTTACCATTGGTATTGATTTCGCGCCTAATTATACAGACATCTTCAAAATCAATATCCAAAGCAGAAAACACAGATTCATATTGCTTAAGATCGAGGGCAAACTCACCCTCTATAATGCATTTTTCACCCCATTCACTTTGGGTTTTAATGTCGGCTCGGCTCCCTAAAATCAAATTTAACGCATCCAATATAATAGATTTGCCTGCACCTGTTTCACCTGTAATTATGTTCAAACCACTGTGGGGTTCGAACACCATCTTTTTTATAATGGCAAAATTTGATATGCTTAGTTTTAGTAGCATTAATTACTCAATATTTTAGACAGATTCCAGAGTGTTTGGTTGATTGATTTAGATTTATAAATGGCCTCATGAAAAGGCGTTACGACAACTTCCGCATTGACTACACCAACACAGGCATTTGATTTGCCAGCGATTAATTGCTCAACCGCTGCATTTCCTAAAGTACTTGCTAAAATGCGGTCATTGGCACTTGGTTTTCCTCCGCGTTGAATATGACCAAGAATTGAAACACGCACATCATAGCCAGAGAAATTTTCCTGAAATTTTCTGGAAATTTCAAAAGCGTTCCCCTCCTTTTCGCCTTCTGCTACGATAATGATGCTAAACTCTTTTCGGCGTTTTTCCTTGTTGTTAAAATGTTTTATCAAATCGTCATAATCGCTCATAATTTCGGGCAATAAAATACCTTCTGCTCCTCCAGCTATTCCGGCATTCAAAGCAATAAATCCGCTATCACGGCCCATCACCTCAATAAAGAACAATCGGTTATGAGAATCTGCCGTATCACGAATTCTGTCAATGGCATCCAATGCGGTATTAACAGCTGTATCAAAGCCGATGGTAAAATCAGTTCCATACAAATCATTGTCAATTGTACCAGGAGCACCAATGGAAGGGATTCCATATTCATCGAAGAAAATTCCTGCGCCAGTGTAAGTTCCGTTGCCACCTATACAAACTAGGCCGTCAATTTCAAATTTCACCAATTGATCATATGCCTTCTTTCTGCCCTCAAGAGTCATGAATTCTTTACTTCTAGCGGTTTTTAAAATGGTGCCCCCATATTGAATAATATTTGCAACATCCTTAGGCTCCAACTTTGCTATATCACCTTCTATCATTCCTTGGTAGCCGCTTCGGATTCCATAAACATCAATTCCGTGGTAGGTAGCAGAGCGAACAACAGCCCTAATGCATGCATTCATTCCAGGCGCATCGCCTCCAGAAGTAAAAACTCCAATCTTTTTCATCTCACACAAATTTGCAAAAAAAAACCGACATAAATGTCGGTTTTTAAAATATTTTTTTAAAGACTTATCTCAGTATAAATTTACTTGTTCCGATTTTGTATCCTTCTGTAAAAATCTCTACAGTGTACTCTCCTTTCGGATAAACACCTTGCTTTTTGCAATAAACGACATTGTCTTGTTTTTCATTCTGGTAGTCGATTGTTTTTCTTTCAGTGTAGAGCGTTTCGGTGCCATCAACTTTCGTTGTTTGCATTTTTGTGGTAATTGGAGAACCGTCTGGTCCGATAATTTTAACGAATAAATCTTTATCACCTGCATCAGAAATAGAATTTTTGTCGATTGTGAATTTTACTCGGATTTCTTCAACCTTGTTGGCTTTGTCTGTCTCTAATTCTTTTTTACCAAACATTTTACGTTCTCTAACAGCCGCAGCACTGATAGAACTTGCATGCAAGCGCTTAGCTATACTGATCGTTTTCTTTTGACTTTCAATCGCTTTATCTTTCTCTGCAGATCTGGCTTGTTCAGTTGTCAAAGTTTCGTTCAAACCAGCGTTTTCATTGGTTAGTTCTTCGTTTTTCTGAGTTAATTCTGCTATCTTATTTTTATAGTCTTCAATTTGACTTCTAAGGTTTAAAATTTCTTCTTTTGCTTTTTTAAATTCAGCATCAGACAATTTACCTTTCACCAACATCGATTTAATTTGTTTGATTTTTTCTTGAATGGCATTGTCCTTTTCCGACAATTGCTCATTCAAACCTTGGTTCTCAGAACGCATTGTTTCCAATTCTGCAATTTGTTTATCGAGTTCTGCCTGTAAAACCTTTTTATCGTTGGTTAAAGTTACATTTTGGGTTTTTAGTTCTTCTTTTTCTTTGTTGCCAAGCCATAAGTTAATTCCTATACCGACATTTAAAGCAAAGAGTGCACCGATGAGTATCATGAGATACGTTTTACTTTTCTTGTCTTTTTCGTTTTGTTGAATTTCCATTTTCGCTAATGATTTTGATACAAATTTATAGTATTTAGAATGATATCTTAATATTTTTTTTTACAAGTTTTTCTTAATATCTTCGAGAAAAGTCTTTAATTTTTCAAGACTTTTAAGAATTTCATGGTTTTTATCCTTAACCTGATTGTGGCTTTCCATATACTCATTAGCCCCTTGCAGCGTATAACCCTTGTCTTTTACAATGTAGTGTATGGTTTTCAGGTCTTTAAGATTTGTTTCTGTGTATAATCTATCCCCTTTTCTATTTTTTTGCAGGTCTTTTAAACACGTAAATTCCTTTTCCCAAAAACGCAACAAAGAGGGCGCTACACCTATAATCTTCGATGCTTCTCCCATTTTATAAAACATTTTATTGAACTCAGTATCGTCTTTTAGTTTTGGCATTAGTCAAAGGATTGATTAGGTGAAGAAGCTCTCTCAAGCATTAATTGATATTCCTCATTTGTAAGGTCATTGTAGAAGAAGTAGGCTGGATTTAATTTCTCGCCATTTTTGTGCACTTCGTAATGCAGATGCGGGGCTGTTGATTTACCTGTGGTACCAACCAAACCAATCAATTGACCGCGTTTAACTATTTGACCACGTTTAACTTTAAACATACTCAGGTGGCCGTATAAAGTTGTAAAGCCATTGCCATGGTTAATTATAATATGCTGACCATAACCCCATATTTCGGTATTAACAGATTCGATAGTACCATCTGCAGTGGCATATACTTCAACGCCTCTAGGTGCAGTAAAATCAATTCCTGCGTGGAATCTTTGGGTTCTATAAAATGGATCCGTCCTGTATCCAAAGCCAGAACCTATGCGTTCAAGTTTTTTATTTGCAACAGGCTGAATGGCTGGAATTCTGGATAAGTACTCTTTTTTATTTTGAGCCATCGAAAGCAATTGATCAAAACTTTTGTTTTGAGCAACAAATTGATTTTGAAGTTCCTGCAAACGCTCATTTAATTCAGGCAACAATTCGGAATTGGGCAGTTTTCTTAGCTCATTAAAATTTTGGGATTTTTCGTAACTCATTTGCCAAACCTTATCATTAACAGGTTCACTTTCATAAATTGATCTGTAAACCGTGTTGTCTTTAATTCGTATGCGGTTGAGTTCATTTCCAAGATCGATAATCCTTTGATTCATGTTCTCGATCTCTGCTGTCAAATCAGAATTAGCTGTTTTGACCTTTTTTTCATTCGGGGTATCTACAAATTTCGAAAAAATTAAAAAGATTACAAATCCAAAAATTAAAGAAAATGAAAAAACGCCAATACCTCTTAAAAGCAATATCCACCTACTGAGTTTGTATTTTTCATAACTCAGAGTTTTAGGGTTGAAGAAATATTTGGTCTTTGCCATGCGTATTACTCTAATGCTTTTTGTATTTTCGCGCTTTCAGTTTTCAAACGGTCAAAAATAATAGAATATTTCAATTTAATATGCACTCTTCCAGAGAAATAAGACTTACTTTTTTAGAATTCTTTCAGAATAAGCAACATACCATTGTGCCCTCAGCTCCAATAGTGGTAAAAAATGACCCTACATTGATGTTTACCAATGCTGGGATGAATCAATTTAAAGACTATTTTTTAGGCAATAAAAAAGCCCCATACAGCCGAGCGGCAGATACCCAGAAGTGTCTACGTGTGAGTGGAAAACACAACGACTTAGAAGAAGTTGGTGTTGACCATTACCACCATACCATGTTTGAAATGCTGGGCAATTGGAGCTTTGGCGACTATTTCAAAAAGGAAGCCATCGCTTGGAGTTGGGAATTACTGACTGATGTATACAAAATTGACAAAGACCGTTTGTACGTTACCGTCTTTGAAGGAGATTCTAAGGAAGGTCTTGATTTTGATCAAGAAGCCTATGATTTATGGTCAAAGTTATGCCAAAAAGATAGAATATTAAAAGGCAATAAAAAGGATAATTTTTGGGAAATGGGCGATACAGGTCCTTGTGGTCCTTGTAGTGAAATACATGTGGACATGCGCAGCGACGAAGAGCGAAAGACGATCCCAGGCGCAGATTTGGTTAACAATGACCATCCTGAAGTGATTGAAATATGGAACAATGTGTTCATGGAATTCAACCGTAAAGCGGATGGAAGCTTAGAAAAACTTCCTGCTCAACATGTAGATACAGGCATGGGCTTTGAGCGTTTGGTTCGCGTTTTGCAAAATAAAAAATCCAATTACGACACCGATGTTTTTCAACCAATCATTAAAGAATTAGAAACCATTACAGGTATTGCCTACACTGGAACTGATCAAAAGAAAGACATCGCTTTTAGAGTAATTGCCGACCATATTAGAGCGGTAGCATTTTGTATCGCAGATGGACAGTTGCCATCAAATGGCGGTGCAGGTTATGTTATAAGACGTATTTTAAGAAGAGCATTGCGTTATGGATACAGCTACTTGGGCATGCGCGAACCTTTTATGTACCGTTTACTTCCCGTTTTATCGCGCGAATTTGGCACAGTATTTCCAGAATTGGAATTGCAAAAAGACTTTATTGCCAAAGTGATTCAAGAGGAAGGCAATACATTTTTAAGAACGTTGTCTAATGGATTGGATAGAATTAATGCCCATTTTGCTAATGACACAAAAACTTTAGATGGCAAAACTGCATTTGAATTATACGACACCTTTGGATTCCCAATTGACTTAACCAATTTGATTGCTTCAGAGAATAATGCTGTCGTTGACATTGCTGGATTTGAAGCCTTGTTGCAAGAACAAAAAGAACGCAGCAGGAAAGATGCCGTTAAAGAAACTGGCGATTGGAATTATTTAACCGACGACGATAACGAAGAATTCATTGGGTATGATTTCACCGAGGCTAGCGTTAAAATTGCAAGATACAGAACTGTAAAAGTGAAAGACAAAGAACAATTTCAATTGGTGTTTAACATCACCCCGTTCTATGCTGAAAGTGGCGGTCAGGTTGGCGACACGGGTGTAATGAAAGGCATCGTTAACGGAGAAACCATAGAAATTATAGATACCCAAAAAGAAAACGACCTAATCATTCATTATGTGAAGCAATTGCCGAAAGACAATATGCAAACATTTGAAGTTATTGTGAATGCAAATAACAGGAATTTAACTGCCTATAACCACAGTGCTACCCATTTGTTGCACGCTGCATTAAAAACAGTATTGGGCAGCCATGTGGCTCAAAAAGGAAGTTTGGTTACACCAGACTATTTGCGTTTTGACTTTAGCCATTTCTCTAAAATGACGGATGAAGAAATTGCAAAGGTTGAAGAAATTGTCAATGAAAAAATCGCTGAAAACATTGCACTAGATGAAAAACGCATGATACCGATTAAACAAGCGGTGGAAGAATATGGAGCTACTGCCTTGTTTGGAGAAAAGTATGGCGACCTCGTTCGCGTAATTACATTTGACCCGAAATATTCTGTGGAGTTATGCGGTGGTACCCATGCTAAAAATACAGGATTGATTAGACGTTTTAAATTGACTTCTGAGAGTTCTGTTGCTGCAGGTGTGAGAAGAATTGAAGCGATTACCAATGTAGCAGCAGACAATTATTACAAGGCAATTGAAACTCAAATGAAGAATTTGAATATGATGCTGGGTGAGCCTAAAGATTTGAGTATGGCGGTTCAAAAATTGCAAACTGAGCGTTCTGAATTGCTAAAAAAGGTAGAGAAATTTGAATCGGATAAAGCCAATGAAGTTAAGAAAATACTTATTGAAAAGATTCAAAACTCTGGTAGTGGATTAAACTTAATATTTGAAAGAGTGGATGGCATTTCAGCAGAACATTTAAAAAACATTTGTTTCCAAATGCGCAGTGAAAACGCACCTTTATTTGGTGTAATTGCATCGGTAAATGAAGACAAACCAATGGTCACTGTGTTTGCATCCGATTCATCGGTAAGCGACTATAAAATCAACTGTGGAAACATCGTTCGTGAACTTGCTAAATTAATTCAAGGCGGCGGCGGTGGACAGCCTTTCTTTGCTAGTGCAGGAGGAAAAGACAGCAGCGGTATTGGACAAGTTTTAGAAATGGCCAAAACGATGGCAGCATCCTTCAGTAAATAGTCTAGAAAATCGAAGAGCGCGAATGGTTTTTCGAAATGGATTTCCGGTACAACTCTAAAACCATCAATGGTGGTATCCTGTGCCATGGATAATGGTAAAACAACGGAACAGTTGTTCGGCCAAGATAACCCTCACCATTTGGTGGTTAAAGGTCATGGCAGATAAGGAAATGGCCTCCCCTTTTTGTTTGATGCGCTCATCAAGGCCATAAGAGCCTCCAATGACGAAAACGATTTTAGAATATTCCGTGCTCTTTTTTTGAAAGTGTTCAGCAAATTTTATTGAATTAAAGGTCTTCCCTATTTCATCCAAAAAGAACACAAACGATTTATCTGGAATATGGATCAACAACAAATCCGCTTCTGCCTCTTTGAGTTTATTGGGCGGTAGTTTGCTGCCATTCTTCACATCAGGCAATTCTTTCCAATCCAATTTGGCATATTTACCTAATAATTTCAAGTATTTATCAAGACCATCTTTTACATAAGCTTCGTTGGTCTTACCTATACTAATGATACTGATCTGCAGCATATGAATAAAAAAGCAGGAGTTACCTTTCGATAAAACCTGCCTTTAATTTATTTTTTATTGATTATTGAGAGCTTAGAATAGATAGCAATTCATCCAATTTAGGCGTCAAAATTATTTCAGTTCTTCTGTTTTTAGCCCTTGCCTCTGAGGTGTTTGCAGAGTCAATAGGAAAAGATTCGCCACGACCAGCCGAAGTTACGCGACGAGGATCTACTGAGCCCACGGTGGTTAATATTCTGGCTATTGAGGTTGCACGCAATACACTAAGATCAAGGTTGTCTTTAATGGTAGGTGATTTCATTGGAACATTATCCGTATGTCCTTCTACCAATATACTTACATCATTGTTTGCGTTTAACGCTTTAGCCAAGGCCAATAAGGCTTGCTCACCTTTTGGGTCAACGGCAATACTGCCAGACTTAAACAATAATTTCTCTTCCATACTAACATACACTTTTCCGTTTCTTACTTCAACCGTTAAGCCTTGATTTTGAAAACCCAACAAAGCCTTTTGAATACTCGCTTTCAAAGCCAATACTGCGCTGTCTTTTGCTTTTAAAATGGCTTCAAGCTCAGCTACGCGGTTTTCTCTAACTTTCAAGTCGCTCTGCGCAGTCGCAAGACTGGCTGATAAATCGCGGTTTCTATTCTGCGCCATCATCAAAGAAGCTTCTTTTTCATTAAGCTCTCTTTCTTTGTTTTTTAATGCTTCGTTTTTTGCATTTAAATCGGTCGTTAATCTTCCGTTTTCATAGCGGTTGTTTTCAATGATTCTTTGAGCCGTTTCCTCAGATTGCTCGTGTAATTTCTTTGTTCTGTCAAAAGCCGTAAAGCATTCAAGAGAATCAGCCTGCAAACCCAACATTCTTGTTTTTAGAACTGAATTGTTATCATTGCAGATGAGTAAATTGGCAGTGGCGCCAGACAATTGAGTGCTGCACTCTGAATTTGACTTTTGACAAACGTCATACTTTGCTTGTAAGTCATCCATTTTCCTTTGCGGAACACAGGCCACAATTAGGCATGCCGCAGCAAATATTTTTAAAGACTGTTTCATTTTAAACGAATTTATATTAACCTACCAAAGATACGATAGAAATCAGAACCGGAAATTCGAGTTGTAAACAAGGCCATAAGAATGTATTTTTTTTAACACAGAAAAGAAAAAAGGCAGAATATTTCCATTCTGCCTTTCGGAATATTTTTAATATGGATTATCCTCTTCCGATATAAAAAACCCTCGAAATGTTAAACCCAAAATGCACCCCACCTTTCAACCAATTGCCAGTATTTTCGGCAATGAAGCCTTTTTCATTCATAAATCTTGAATTGGTAAAATGCAATTGAAAGACGTGACCGCCAGTTTCAATGTCAAAACCAATAGAAAGCGCGTTTTGGTAAATTGATTTGATTTGATTTGGAAACACATAAAAGTACTCATACGTTAAAGCCGTTTTTCTGGTGATTTTATTTCGACCGCCAAATCCAATGCTAAACACATCGTTTTTAAACTTTTGAGAATCAATTAAATTTCTATGCACCAAGGTTGGCATTATTTGAAACGAGAAATTCTTATTTACCTTTTTAGAAAGAAGCAATTGATGGGCATAATACAATCTGTGTGTGTAATAGTAAGGATCAATTTGTGCGTTGGTATTCTTTTCGGTTTGCAAGGCAATATTAGAACACAATGCAATGCTTACAGGTCTTTTCTTATCCCCTTTTGCTTGACGCATTATTTTCCATTTGATGCTTCCATCATAAATTTTCCCAACATTGCTTCTGCCAATTTCAACGTTTAACAAATCAGAGATACCGTATGTAAAACTCATTCTTTGAAATGCTTGGTCAAGTCCCCATAATTGGTAGGCTCCTCCGTTGACTTCACCAAAACGGTGGCAAATTCTAAAATCCAAGTTTTGCTTACCAATCATTTCAGTACTTTGAGAATTAATAACTCTAGTACCTTTGAAAACGTTGGTTTCAAAATCAGGGCCTAAATCGATATCCATTAACCCATCCAACATACTGCTGGTATCTGCAACAAAACCTGGTGTATCTGAAATTAAAATCGGTAAGGTTTCTATCTTTTTTGACGTATCAATTTGGGCATTAATAGTCCCCAAGGACAAACTTAAAACAGCAAATAAAGTTTTTCTCATTTTTTGGTGTAGTCCATGATAATATCGACAGTGATTTCTTCCGCAATTTTAGCGCCTGCAGTTGCAGGAATCAAAATGTTATAATCCTTAGGTTTAACTTTTAGGGCTGAACTGGAGGTAACTTTCCCGCCTTTAACAACGAAAGTGGCAATTCCTGTAACATCTTTGGTCACATTTTTTATGGTCAATTTACCCGTATAATTTACTTTATATGAGCCGTCTTTGGTGAAATCAACTTTACTGATATCTGAAACTGAACCCTTAAAACTGGCTTTGGGATATAGGTCACTTTCCGCATAGCTTTCGTTGAAATGGTCTTCCATTAGCTGGTTGGTAAAATCAAATCCCTTCATTAAAAGTGAAAATTCTAAAGCACCAGTGGTGCTATTGAGCATACTGACAACTTTTCTATTTTCAGCTTTGATGTCTTCCACAGTGGTGTGGGAATCAAATTTAATGGTTCCTGTTTTTGTGAAATACAATTGTGCTTTTGCAGCAAAAGAAAGAATTAGAAGAGCGCTTATTAAAACTATTTTTTTCATATTATGATGTACTTATACTTTTTCTATTACAATTATTCTGCCAATTTACAACGGTCTAAATACACGTCCATATTAATGCCATTGCAAAAACCGGCTATGCTTACTTTACTTCCTATTATAAGTGTTTTAACTTTAGAATTTTCAAGAGTGTCCATTTCACATAAAACAGTACCCATAACTCCGTTTGTTGCATAACTTATGGTGTAACGGTTTTTATCAAATTGAATATCTGAGATGTCGCCGCTAACCTTTATTACTTTTCCTAAGTATAATTTATTGGCACTGACTTCATTCAATTCATATTGATTAAAGAGGTCTTTGGCATCTACCGATACCATTTGTTCTGAATTTAAAGGATCTTTATGCTTTGCGCCATAATAGAACACAAAGAAGTACAGCGCAATTCCGGAGATTAAGCCGATGGCCAAAAGCCAAATTATTATTTTTTTCATAAGACTAAGATTTTATTGTTTTAATTTTCGGGTGCTCCACGTTTTATCCAGGCCTCAACTTTAGAGATGTCACAATCGGATAACTTGCCTGCAGGTGGCATATTTTTACTACCGCCTGTAACATACTTCATTGCATTTATGAGTTTATTACCCGCAATAGTTGCTTGAGTTCCTGCATGGTTTTCCAATACAATCGAGGCATTTGGATTCGCTGCGGTATGACAGCCCTGATTCAAACAATTATTGGTCATAATCGGCTTAATGTGGGCATTGAAATTTATTTTGATTGTGTCGCAAGTTGAACTTGGATACAATTTATCTGCTTTATCGTAATAGCATGAATTCATTGAAATTCCAACAATTACAAAAGTAAACAATAAAGAACCTCTCATGTTAAGATTAATTATTTAAGGCCAAAGTTATAAATACAGGTTGCGGTCCATGCCAATTTGAATTAAAAGTGAAGCAGAAAAGGCTGTAGAACTTGTGCTTTTAGATTTCTCTATTCACATCCCATTGCTCTAGGTAGTCTGCAACTCTTCTTACAAAGGCGCCACCCAAAGCACCATCTACAACCCTGTGGTCGTAGCTATGGCTTAAGAACATCATGTGTCTGATTGCAATTACATCACCGTATTCAGTTTCTAAAACTGCAGGTTTTTTGCGGATGGCACCAACGGCCAAAATGGCTACTTGTGGTTGGTTGATGATAGGCGTTCCCATTACATTGCCAAAAGTACCAACGTTGGTTATTGTGTAAGTACCACCAGATATTTCATCTGGAGTTAATTTATTTTCTCTTGCTCTTCTTGCCAAATCATTTACATCTTTAACCAAACCAAGCAAGTTTTTTGTATCCGCATTCTTAATGACTGGAACAATTAGGTTCCCAGAAGGCAAGGCAGCAGCCATACCAATGTTAATGTTTTTGCGTTTTACAATATTGTTGCCATCCAAAGAAATGTTAATCATCGGAAAATCTTTAATGGCTTTTACAACAGCTTCAATAAATATTGGCGTGAAAGTGATTTTTTCTCCTTCTTTTTTCTCGAATTTACCTTTAATCTTTTCTCTCCATTGAACCAAATTGGTAACATCCGCCTCAACAAAAGATGTAACGTGTGGGCTGGTTGTAACACTCATCACCATATGATCGGCAATGATTTTGCGCATGCGGTCCATTTCAATTATTTCATCGCCTGGCATTATTGTAACTTTTGATGCCGTTGGTTTAGATTCAGATGCTTTGTTTACAGTTGAACTTACAACTGGCGCAGGGGCAGTAATTGAAGGAACATTGGTTTGTGCAGTTCTTCCACCTTCAACATATTTAAGTATATCTGCTTTGGTCACTCGGTTGTCTTTACCTGAACCCGGAATAAGGTCAAGCTCAGCCATACCAATACCCTCTGTTCTTGCAATATTTAACACCAACGGAGAATAAAATCTTCCTTCTTCAGAATTTGCCAATGAAACCATATTGCTGGCTGCATCAACAGATTGTTGTGCAATTGCAGCCGCTTGAACCACAGTCTCAACCTTTACTTCTGGAGTTGCAACTGGAGCTGGCGCAGAATTACTTGCAACAGCAGAAGCAGCTGTGCCAATTAAAGCAATAGCTGAACCTACAGGCACAACATCACCCTCATTCCAAAGTTTTTTAATTAATACACCCTCTCCTGTTGAAGGAACTTCAGAGTCAACCTTATCTGTTGCAATTTCAACAATTGCTTCATCTAATTTGATGGTATCACCTTCGTTCTTCAACCATTTGGTAATGGTTGCCTCTGCAATACTTTCGCCCATTTTAGGCATGATTAATTCAAACTGCGCCATATTCTTATTTAGGGTGCAAAAATACAATTTAATTTGAAAATTAATGAATTAATTCAGTGCCACTTTTTACACGTCAAATATTTGCCAAACAAATGAGCGCAAACAAATTAAAAATATAGATTCAAAAATATAAAGAGTAGTTTAATTTCGCATTTTAAAATTTATGTCCAATACTAAGACCGGTAAATATGCCCTTACATTAATTTTCATTACCTTGTTAATTGATGTCATCGGAATCGGTATAATCATTCCCATCATTCCAAACTTGTTATCACAACTTGGTGGATACAGCATTTCGGAAGCTTCAAGTGTTGGTGCATGGATGGTTTTTGCCTTTGCTTTTCCTCAATTCCTTTTTGCACCTATTATGGGTAATTTAAGCGATCAATATGGCCGCAGACCAATTATTCTGATCTCATTGTTTGGACTCGGGCTTGACTATATCTTCCATGCATTTGCATGGAGTATTCCGGTCCTATTGGTTGGGCGGATCATTGCAGGAATTTGTGGGGCTAGTTTTACCACCGCAAGTTCTTATATTGCCGATATCAGCAGCCCTGAAAAAAGAGCTCAAAACTTCGGATTAATTGGTGTCGCTTTTGGTGTGGGATTTATACTCGGCCCGGTTATTGGCGGCTTAGCGGCTCAAATTAGCTTGCGAGCCCCTTTCTATGTTGCAGCGATTTTTTCACTGTTAAATGCTGGTTTATGTTATTTCTTATTGCCAGAAAGTTTATCAAAAGAAAACCGTAGAAAGTTTGATTGGAGCAGATCAAATCCGATTGGAACCCTTGTGCAATTGAAGAAATACAAAAAAGTATTGCAGTTAATGGTGCCTCTCTTTTTGTTGTATTTGGCCTCGCATGCTGTGCAATCTAATTGGCCTTATTATACCAAATACAAATTTCATTGGGACGAAAAAATGATTGGTTTATCACTTGGCATGGTGGGTTTAATGGTTGCCATAGTCCAAGGGGGTTTGATTCGGGTAATTGTGCCGAAACTGGGAAATCAAAAATCTATTCAATTGGGATTTTTCCTTTATTGTATTGGTATGCTTTTGTTCGCCATAGCCAATCAATCTTGGATGATGTTTGCATCCACTAGCATCTATTGCCTAGGTGGAATTGCTGGTCCAGCGCTTCAGAGTGAAATGAGCAGCTCTGTTGCTGCAAATCAGCAAGGAGAGCTGTCTGGGGGCATGACCAGTATTATGAGTATAACTGCCATTATTGGACCCTTGCTTATGAATAATTTATTTGCGGTGTTTAGTGGCGAGAACGCAATTCTAGAACTTCCTGGAGCTCCAATGTATTTGGGCGCATTTTTAATCTTGCTTGCATTTATTTGGGTAAGGGTGGTTTACAAAAAGAATGCAAATCAAGTTATTTAATTCCACGGCTTAAAAACGAAGACAATCGTTCTGCAATGGTTTCCCAGGTAAATGATTTCTGTATAACTTCTATTCCTTTTTTACCTGTGTTTTCCCTTAAATCTTCATTCGACAGAAGCGCAACTACTTGATCGGCAAAATCAGATGCACCCAATCTCATAAAGGCTCCCTGCCCGTCATGAATTCCAAGTCCTTCGAATCCAATATTTGAACAGACAACCGGTATCCCCATCGACATGGCTTCTAAAACTTTGTTTTGTGTTCCTGCACCAAAACGCAAAGGGGCCACAACGACACTTGCACTGTTATAGGTCTCCGACAAGTCTGGAATAAAACCGGTTACAAAAATATTTTTTCCATTATCTAAAGCCTTCACTTTATCAATTGGCCGCTGGCCTGCAACAACAAACTTTACATTTGGAAATGCTTTTAATATAATAGGCATTATTTCATCGACAAAATACAATACAGCATCAACATTGGGGTCATAATCCATATTCCCAGTAAAAAGTAGTGTTGCATTGTGTGAATAGTCGTGCTTACCAGGCTTAAACTGCTGGGTATCTACCCCGTTTGACAATAATTCTATGTTGCCGACTTTATGTGTTTGAATTAAGAATTCTTGGTCTTCACGCGAACAAACCAAATTCAAATCAAATTCATTTAGAACATACTTCTCATAGTTTATTACTCTTTTAGACTCAATATTATCAAGCCATTTTGACAAAAAACTTCTCGGCACTTCTTTTCTTCTTTGCCAATAAAGAGAGAAAGCATCCGGCAAATCTAGGATTCTGAAATACTGTTTGTATGCAATAGCATATTGCGCCATACGAATGTGCTGGACATGTATGGCATCATATTTTTCTTCCGATAACAATTGTTTTAGACGGGCTGAAAAGTCTCTTGATTTAAAATACTGAACTTGTAAGGGCAATTTCTGAAACAATCCAATTGCAGAATGAAACAAACTTTGCAATTTGGGTAAATGAACTATTTCCATTCTTTTGAATATTGGATTTAGTTTATCAAGGTATTGTAAATCAGATTTTTGTTCCGTGAAGGTAATCAGGTGAATTTCGTTCTTTTCAGCCAGGCGCTTAGAAAGATTGTATATCTTTAGTTTGTCGCCACGAAATGGCGGATAAGGAAAACGGTTGGCAATAAAAAGTATTTTCAAATGCTTAACTTAATTGAAATTGTAGCGGTACGTGATGTGCTTTTTAATTGGTTTAGCACCCATCGACTCAAACATGCTCAGCATTTTAGGATTAAAGTCGCCCACCCAAGCCAATTCATTTTGGTTGTATCGGTCTTGAATTAATGCCGCTCTAAAATGCATAATCATAGCAACTTCAACCCCTAGATTATGGTGTGTAGGGACGACTCCAAAAACAATTCCTCTAACACGCTTCACAAAACCTTTGTAATATAAGAATTTAAGTTTGCCCAATAAATTCATTCTACCATTGACATGTTTAAAAATTTGGTTGACATCTAAAACATTGATATAAAAACCAACAGGTTTGCCATCATGGTATGCAAATACGTTTAATTTTTCAATTAAAATCGGTTTCATTTGCTTCATTCTAACCATGATTTTATCCATGGTCATTGGCACAAAATTCTCATGGAAAGCCCATGCTTGGTTATAGATTTCAATAAAATCTTTGGCGTATTTTTCTAAATTATCTTTATGGATGTAATCAAAGGTATAGGCCGGGTTAGCCATCACTCTAGTGGCTAATTTGCTAAATCTTTCAAAATTGAAAGATTCTTTTTCAATCAAAGAGGTCGTTTGACCAATTTGAGGGGTAAATCCATAGGTTTCAAAAAGATTTTGAAAATATGGTAAATTGTAGTTTTCTCTATAACTTGGACTTGCAAATCCTTCAACCATTAAACCCCAAAAGCTATCTCTGTCGCCAAAATTAACTGGGCCATCCATGTATTCACATTTGTTTTCTATCAACCAATGTTTGGCCGAATCAAAAAGCTGAGAAGCCGCATCAAATGAATTAATACATTCAAAAAAGCCACAAGCCCCCGTGATAACTGCTGTATTTTCAATTTTGGAATAAAATGCCGCTATTCTTCCTATGGTTTTACCATGGTCTTTCAACAACCATCTTTTGCATTCGCCGTTTTCAAAAGCTTTATTAAAAGCAGGGTCAAAAACCTGTTCGATGTCAACATCCAAAGGCATGATATAATTCTTATCCCCTGCATATAAACTTTTAGGGAAATCTGTAAACTCTTTTGATAAAGCCTTTCCTTCTACTGATATTAGATCATATTTCACAAGTGCAAAAATATCCATTCTTATTTGAACTGCATATAGTCTAATCGATAAATTTTATAGAATAATTTAAAATACAAAATATGAAGATTAAAATATTATTTTATATTGCGTGCTTTATTTGATTATGAAAAACAATCGGTACATCATAAGCGGCGCCGGAAGCGGCATTGGCAGAGCCATTGCATTAAAGCTTGCCAAAGAAGGTGCAGGCATCATACTTGTGGGTAGAAACCCAGACAAACTTGAAGAGACGCATAAATTACTTGCCCCAGGCAACCATTTGGTGGTAACTACCGACATCCGGTTAAAAGAAAATTGCGAAGAAGTTTCAAACATATTAAATGGTGCGCACATTGATGGAATCATTGCAAATGCTGGAGTTGGCGGAGAAAACCATTACGGGGAAGAAGACCGTTGGAATGAAATTCTAGACACCAATTTGTCAGGAACTTATTACTTTGTCAATTCTTTTTTACCACAGTTGAAAAGTTCTACAGGAGAAAAAAAGCACATCTTACTAACCTCAAGTGTATTGGCTCGATTGGGGGTCAAAAATTACACAGCCTATTGTGCGTCAAAAGCAGGCTTGCTAGGATTAATGCGCAGTTGGGCGATGGAATTAGCAGAAAACAATATATTGGTAAATGCCATTAGTCCAGGATGGGTAAACACCACAATGTCTAAAGAAGGCATGCAAGGCATTGCAAATGGCCTTGGCATTACATCTGAAGAATTTTACAAACTCGCCATGAAAAGTGTTCCATTGGGAAGGATGGCTGAACCGGAAGAAATTGCAGATTTAGTGTTTTACTTATTAAGTCAAAAAGCCATTACTGGCCAAGTCGTTGATATTAATTGCGGAAGTGTGATGAGCAGTTAATGATTTTAGATTCTAAATCATTAATTTCGCAAGCCCAAGAAAAATGAAGTCATTTCTAAAAACCATTCAAGTAAGCCTAAAAGGAATCATCTATTGGCTAAGACCAGGTGTATACCTTTCTTTTTTAAGCAAGCCGTTGTTGTTAATTGCAAACACTCTAAACATTAGCAAATGGGTGAACGAACAAAAAGACAAAACCATAATGAATGATTTCTTTACATGGAAAAGAGACCACAATCGACGTTACACTCTATATGAGAATATTTCTCAAAAAATGCAATTGTCAGATTTGGAAGTAGATTATATTGAGTTGGGTGTTTACAGAGGACAATCATTTAAATGGTGGTTAAACAACAACAAGAACCCAAACAGTAAATTTTACGGCTTTGATACATTCGAAGGTTTGCCAGAGGCTTGGGGCTTGAATTTCAAAAAAGGCAGCATGAATGCAGTTGGCATTCCTGATATTACGGATGAGCGTGCTAGCTTTATTAAGGGTTTGTTTCAAGACACCTTACCTACTTTCTTGAAAGAAAATAATTTAGACAATGGCAAAAGAAAAATCATTCACTTTGATGCTGATTTATTCTCATCTACTTTGTTTGGCTTGTGCACCCTATCCCCTTTCTTCAAAGAAGGTGATATCATTTTATTTGATGAATTCAATGTTCCAAACAGCGAATATTACGCTTTAAAAATATTTGAAGAAAGCTATTACAGAAAGTTTAAACTTATAGGAGCCGTTAACAATTACTACCAAATCGCAATGGTTGTGGTTAAATAATTCTTATTAGACCATCATCATTAAGGTTCATTTCTAGAATGGAAATGAACCTTTTTTTAGATAAAATATCGTGTACTTATTTTTATACTTTTCAATTTAATAGACCTATTTTTGCGCCAATAATTATAGTCATGAATAAAGGACCCGTATCTCAATTTATTGAACACCATTACAGACACTTTAATGCTGCAGCCCTTATGGATGCTGCTAAAGGTTATGAAACCCATTTAAACGAAGGTGGAAAAATGATGGTAACCCTAGCTGGTGCCATGAGTACTGCCGAATTAGGCATTTCATTAGCTGAAATGATCAGACAAGATAAAATTGCCATCATCAGTTGCACTGGTGCCAATTTAGAAGAAGACATTATGAACTTAGTGGCGCACAGCCATTATAAAAGGGTTCCGAACTACAGAGAACTTACGCCGCAAGATGAATGGGATTTATTGGAAAACCATTATAACCGTGTAACAGACACTTGTATTCCAGAAGAAGAAGCTTTTAGAAGATTGCAAAAACACATTCATGAGATTTGGAAAGATGCAGACAACAAAGGTGAGCGTTACTTCCCACATGAATTCATGTATAAAATGTTGTTAAGCGGTGTGCTTGAGCAATATTATGAAATAGATCCTAAGAATAGCTGGATGCTCGCTGCTGCTGAAAAAAACATTCCAATTGTAGTTCCAGGATGGGAAGATTCTACCATGGGAAATATTTTTGCGAGCTATATAATCAAAAACGAATTAAAAGCTTCGACCATGAAAAGTGGTATAGAGTATATGGTTTGGTTGACCGAATGGTACAGAGCAAATAGTGGCGGAAAAGGTGTAGGCTTTTTCCAAATTGGTGGCGGTATTGCCGGTGACTTCCCTATTTGTGTAGTTCCAATGATGTACCAAGATTTAGAATGGCATGATGTTCCATTTTGGAGCTACTTCTGCCAAATTTCAGATTCTACGACCAGTTATGGTTCTTATTCAGGTGCTGTTCCAAACGAAAAAATCACCTGGGGTAAATTGGATATCACAACACCAAAATTCATCGTAGAAAGCGATGCAACAATTGTTGCTCCGCTTATGTTTGCTTGGATCTTGGGTTGGTAATTAGATGCCATGAGATTCAAATTTCTTATCCTTAGCTTTATTCTTTCTTTTGGCTTTTTGCAAGCCCAAGTAAAACTTGAAAATCTTAAGGGCACTTGGGCCATTGCTGCAATGTGCAGTCAAGACACCAATATCATTGTTATGTATAGACGTGACAGTGTATTTAGTGAGATGTTGAGCAATAAATACCCTGATAAAGTCTTTATGTACCGCTCTAACAGTGGAAAATTTACAGATTATTGGTTTTACAATCTTCAATATTTCAGCTTTGATAAAAAAATGCTAGGCTGTGGTTATGCGAAAGATTCAACTTATACAAGAAGAGAAAGAGGTTATCAAGGAAAATATTCTATCAGTGGCAGCAACTTATACAGTCCGTTTTTTGTCTTTAGACAATGGCAATCTGTAACAATGTTTGATGCACCAATGGAATACAAAATAAGTCTTGACCGTGGATTTTTAGTGATGGTCACTAAAGGTGGCTCTATCATCTACTACAGTAAAATCAGCGAAGAAGTTCTATTTAGAGATTAACAATTGATAAAACAAAAAAGAGGAATCAACAGAATTGATTCCTCTTTTTTTATGGGTGAATTTTCCAAATATTAACCAACAGAATCAATCACGTCATATTTGGTGATGATGTGTGTGTTGCCACCCATGTCAGTCATTAATACCGCTTGATTGTGTTTGTTTATTAATTTAGAGACTTGTTCGATGCTGGTGTCTGATTTAACACTTGGAAATGGCGCCTGCATGACAGCCTCAATATTTGCTTGCATTAAAGCAGGGTTATCAATCAAAGACTCAAACAAATCGACATCATTTAATGACCCAATAAATTCAGACTTATCATTAACCACTGGCAATTGAGAAATATCAAATTTTTTCATCATTTGATAAGCTTCAGTTACTTTTTGAGAGTCCAATACGGTCAACAATTTCAAATTCTTGTGTTTTTGAATTAAGTCAATTGCGGTTGCGGCTTTCTTGGTTTCAATGAAGCCTCTGTCGCGCATCCAATCTTCGTTGTACATTTTACCTAGATAACGCGTTCCATGGTCATGGAAAATCACCACCACCACATCACCTGGCTTGAACATCGCTTTCATTTGCAAGATACCAGCAATGGCAGATCCAGCACTGTTTCCAGCAAATATCCCTTCAGTTCTTGGCAACAATCTTGTATATATGGCGGCATCTCTATCGGTAACTTTTTCGAAATGATCAATAACACTAAAATCCACATTGGCTGGTAAGAAGTCTTCACCTATACCTTCGGTGATGTATGGGTAAATTTCATTCTTATCAAAAATACCAGTTTCCTTATATTTCTTAAAAACAGAACCATAAGTATCAATTCCTAAGACTTTAATATTGGGATTTTTTTCCTTTAAATATTTTCCTGTGCCTGTAATGGTGCCACCTGTACCAACACCAACTACTAAATGGGTAATTTTCCCTTCTGTTTGTTCCCAAATTTCTGGACCAGTGCTTTCGTAATGTGCTGCCCAATTGCTTAAGTTGTCATATTGGTTTGGCTTCCAGCTATTGGGGATTTCACTCACCAAACGCGATGACACTGAATAATAAGAACGGGGATCTTCAGGATCAACATCTGTAGGGCATACAATCACTTCAGCACCGAAGGCCTTTAAGGCATCAACCTTTTCTTTGCTTTGTTTGTCAGTTGTGGTAAAAATACATTTGTAACCTTTTACTACAGCAGCAATGGCCAAGCCCATACCTGTATTTCCACTGGTTCCTTCAATAATAGTACCACCTGGTTTAAGTGCACCTGACTTCTCAGCATCTTCAATCATGCGAATGGCCATACGGTCTTTGATGCTGTTACCTGGATTGGTGCTTTCAACTTTTGCCAATACTTGGCAAGGGATTTCTGCTACGATCGAGTTCAATTGAACCATGGGTGTATTGCCTATGGTTTCTAAAATATTCTTACTAAAAGACATTGGACAAAGTTAAACGTTTAATTTGGAGCATTAAGCTATTCAATAAGGGTTTATTAAATTTGTGAAGCATCCAAGATAGACTTAGTTCCATCCAATTGATATAATTTTTGAGCAATATCCGATTGTTCATCAGCCCATTTATTGTATTTTCTGATGGTTTCACTGATCTCACTTAAATATCGATTTCTAGATGGTGGAATGATAAAAATCTTTTCACTCATTTCATCGCTTGCATGGAAATTAGACTTGAATTTAGAGCCTGTTTTAATGTCAATTAAATCGAGCATGCTGCGGTAAAGTGTATTCATACCAGGATCGTTAAATTGAGAAGCTATTGTACCATAAACAGGCATTGTGTCTGGATCTTCTTCAAAGCGTTTGTGATTTCTTTGAAATTGCTTTTTAACATCGCGAACGGCATCAGCAGCACCCTTTTTATCAAACTTATTAACGGCAATAACATCGGCAAAATCCAGCATATCAATTTTCTCCAATTGAGTAGCTGCGCCATATTCTGGGGTCATTACATACAAAGCCACATCGCTGTGCTCGGTAATTTCAGTATCCGATTGACCAATTCCACTGGTTTCCAAAATAATTAAATCGTAACCAGCAGCTTTCAAAATCAAAATGGCATCATCAACGTGTTTGCTAAGTGCCAAATTGCTTTGACGGGTAGCCAAAGAACGCATATAAACTCTAGAATTCTTTATGCTGTTCATGCGTATTCTATCGCCTAATAAGGCTCCGCCTGTCTTTCTCTTACTTGGGTCAACAGATACAATTGCAATGTTTTTGTCTTGAGAATCAAATAAAAATCTTCTTACAAACTCGTCAACCAAACTGCTTTTGCCAGCTCCGCCTGTGCCGGTTATACCTAGCACTGGGCATGAATTCTGAGCTTGAACGTGCGATTTAAGTGTTTCGCGGTATTGGACAAAGTCTTCTGGATAATTCTCTGCACAAGAAATGGTTTGTGCAATAATTGCAGGATTCTTAGACTTTATTCCTTCTAAATCAAAATTCAAGTCTTTGCCCGTTGGAAAATCTGATTGTTTTACCAAATCATTGATCATCCCCTGCAAGCCCATGGACCTACCGTCATCTGGATGGTATAATTTACTGATACCATAATCTTGAAGATCTTTGATTTCCTCTGGCAAGATGGTGCCACCTCCACCTCCAAATATTTTAATATGTCCTGCTCCTTTTTCTTTTAGCAAATCGTACATATACTTGAAATACTCATTGTGACCTCCTTGGTAACTGGTCATTGCAATGGCATTTGCATCTTCTTGAATGGCTGTATCTACAACTTCTTCAGCACTTCTATCATGGCCAAGATGTATCACCTCACAACCTGTTGCTTGAATGATTCTTCGCATCACATTGATGGCAGCATCGTGTCCGTCGAATAATGAAGCAGCGGTTACAATCCTAACTTTATTTTGTGGTTGGTATATGTTCTCTTGCATGGTTAAAATCCACTGCGAAACTAATCAATATTCAGCAATTCATAAAGCAAAGCGTGCTTTTTTTATAGACGATGAGATCTAAAATGTATAAAGTAAATCACAAGAGTTAATTGCCCTTTGTTTATTTAATAGCCCCATTTTTGATTTCATCAACTACCATTGGATCCAATAAGGTACTGGTATCGCCAAGATTTTCAGTTTCCCCTTCTGCAATTTTCCTTAATATTCTGCGCATAATTTTACCCGAACGGGTTTTGGGTAATCCTGATACAATTTGTATTTTATCTGGCTTAGCAATGCGTCCAATCTGAGCAACAATGGTTTCAATGATTTCATCTTTTAAAACATTTGGGTCAACTGGCATTTTTACAGGAATTACAAATGCATATATGCCCTGTCCTTTGATGTCGTGGGGGTAACCAACAACAGCGCTTTCTATAACTTGTTTGTTGAGGTTGATTGCATTTTCAATTTCGGCTGTTCCAAAACGGTGACCGCTAACATTAATTACATCATCAACCCTTCCAAGAATTCTGTATTGACCATCGCTGTTGCGTTTTGCACCATCTCCAGTAAAATAATACCCTTTGTAGGTGTCAAAATAATTTATCCTGCAGCGTTCGTGATCTCCCCAAGTGGTTCGCAACATGCCTGGCCATGGAAACTTAACGGCCAAATACCCTTCAACATCATTTCCTGTAATTTCAGTTCCATCTGAGTTTAACAAGACCGTTTGAATTCCGGGCAAAGGGAATCCAGCGTGTGCTGGGATTAACGGAGAAATACCTGCCAAAGCAGAAATCATTACACCACCTGTTTCGGTTTGCCACCAGGTATCTATTACAGGACACTTACCTTTCCCTACATGGGTATGGAACCAATGCCATGCTTCTACATTAATAGGCTCGCCTACGCTACCCAATGTCTTTAAGCTGTATAATCCATAGGCTAAAACATGGTCGATTCCTGCGGCCATCAAACTGCGAATAGCTGTTGGAGCTGTATAAAAAATATTGACAGAATGCTTATCAATAATAGACCAAAATCTCCCTGGATCTGGGTATGTCGGAATACCTTCAAACATAAGCGAAGTGGCAGCGTTCAATAATGGACCATACAAAATGTACGTATGTCCTGTAACCCATCCTATATCAGCGGTGCACCAAAAAACATCATTGGGTTCATATTGGAATACATTTGCAAATGTATATCCTGCATATACCATATAACCGCCACAAGCATGCACAACTCCTTTAGGTTTTCCTGTACTTCCGCTGGTATACAATATAAACAATGGATCTTGAGCATCCATTATTTCTGGTTCACAAATTTCGCTCACAATTTCTTTAATGTCGTGGTACCAAATATCACGGCCCTCAAGCATATGAACTGGCCAATTTAAACGGTTGACAACCAATACTTTTTTAACACAAGTTACCATTTCTAAGGCTTCGTCAACTACTGCTTTTACAGGAATTTGTTTTGCTCCTCTTGAAAGGGCATCGGTTGTTATAACATACCCAGCTTGGCAATCGTTGATTCTATCTGAAATACTATTGGCGCTAAAACCAGCAAAAACAACACTGTGAATGGCGCCAATTCTTGCACACGCAAGCACAGCAAAACTAAGCTCAGGAACCATGGGCATATACAAGCATACGCGGTCACCTTTTTTAACCCCTAAATCTTTTAAGACATTAGCCATTTTGCTAACCTCCTTAAGCAATTCTGTATAGGTAAATTTAATGGTGTTCTCTTTGGGATCGTTTGGCTCCCAAATCAAGGCTGTTTGATGGCCATTTTTTTCAATATGCCTATCTAGACAATTAACCGTAATATTTAATTTGGCATCGAGAAACCATTCAACTTTGGGTTCTGTAAAATTCCAGTCTAAGACTTTAGACCAAGGCTTTTCCCATTGAAAATTATTGGCTATGTCTGCCCAGAATTGTTCTGGATTAGCAATGCTGTTTGCATAAGCCAATTCATATTCTTCAAGGTTGTGTATTCTTAGACTCATCTTAATTTTAACTTGCTATATGCAATGATAAAACAAAATAATGAGATCAGAAAGCGGCGCTGTAACTTATTGAAGGCAAAATAGGCAATTGATTTACCCGTGTATAATTTACACGATCAAAATAAAAAATATTCTTTCTGTTGTAAATATTTGTTACAGAAAAAACGATCCAACTTTTGTAATTTTTTACCGTTTTGAAATTGTATTTAATTGATGCATCTAAGCGGTGGTAAGCTGGCAATCGACCTTGGTTAAAATTGCTGTACAAGACACCCAATTGACCGTTGCCATTCACATAGTCGGTGCTTGGTCCACCTTGAAAATCAAACTTCTCATAAAATCCTTTGGTTTGGGTAAATGGAAAGCCTGACCCAAAATTCCAACGGGCATTGGCTGACAATCTATTCTTTTTATCAAACACATAATCAATAACCAAGTTTATGTTGTGTCTTCTATCCCAGTGTGGATTGTAAGTATTAATCCCATCAAATCTGTTCACATAGGTTAAGGAATACACTGCCCAGATGTACAACTTTTTGGTGTTGTCGAATTTATAACGAATATCTGCACCATATGCATTGCCGCGTTCAACGATAAAATCTTTCTTTAACCTTTCAGGTTGAACAGAATAATTGCCATCGTCGTCAAAGAGCTTCTCTCTGTTTATATTCGTGATTTGAGAGAAATTCTTGTAAAATCCTTCAAGGCCAATTTCACTGTACTTACTGATGTCATAATCAAAACCAGCAACACTGTGCCAAGCTTTTTGTAGGCGAGATGTAACAGCCTTGCCATCAAAGGATTTTTGTAAATCGTCTGGACCTGACAAGAAACCATAAAACAAATTCACTACATCTCTGTCGCTAAATGCTGACAACAAATTTTGTGAGTACTTACCCAAAGAGCCTTTAAAGGTTAGCTTTTTGGTAATATTATATTTTCCATTTATCCTTGGCTCTAAAGAAGCATTACCCAAAGAGGCATAATATTGCAAGCGCATACCAGCCTCAAGAGCCCAGCGGTATCTTACAAATTTATACAATCCAAAACCACATAATTCGGTCGTAAATTCTTGTTGGGTTATTTTTCTATTGTTTGAGTTAAACAAAGTAAAATCAGTACTAAAGGCATTGATTTCAAATCCATACTTAATCTCATCTTTGCGGTTAAGTGAGTTGATATTCACACCCATGTTTAATCCACTTATTGAACTTGAACGCGGTTTGTTGTCTATTTCATTTTGAGAAATTGAATAATCCGAGTAGGTTATAAATCCGTTTATTTTAGATTGATTTCCTTCTGGAATTAGGGTAAAATGCGTACCCAATCCTGTTTGATTCCATTCATAAGAAGTAGAACCAGGAAAATTGACATTGTCTTTAAAATTAAATCCAAACAGCTTCATATTGCTGCCATTGGCAGAATTGAATGTCACCTTGCCATACACATCATTAAAATTATACGGCAATTTGGAAGGATCTGCATATTGGTAAAATATTTTTGAACTTCTATCTAGGTAAGAGTTTTTAATGGACAAAACAAAATTGCTGCTTCCTCTACCTGGCACAAACTTTTTCAAAGGCCCTTCCAAAGACAATTTGCCCAAAAATGGACTAAGAGCAAAATTGCCTGCTAAACGGTTTCTATTGCCATCTCTTGTTTTAACGTCAACTATCGCTGAAACTCTACCGCCGTATTGTACGCCAAAACCAGCACTGTAAACATCTGCAGATTTCATTAAATCAACATCAAAAACAGAAAACAAACCAATGGAGTGAAAAGGATTGTAAATGGTCATTCCATCAATCATCACTTTATTCATCACAGGGCTACCTCCTCTAATGTACAATTGCCCGCCTTGGTCACCACTAAAAACCACACCAGGTAAAATCTGTAAATATTGAACCAAATCAGGCGTTCCCCCTATGGTTGGAATTTTTGAAATTTGCGAAGGCTTAATTTTAGTCGTACCGATATCAATGTCTTCCTTTTTTCTTTTCTTTTGGTCTACAACTTTACCCCCTTTAATGGTGAAGATCATTTGTTCTAGGAAGAAATTTATAACAATCACTTTAGAAGGAAGAATTTCAACATTTAAAGTATCAGCTTCATAACCATTTAGACCTGCAATTAATTTGTATTTACCTGGCTTTACATCATTAATTATAAAATAACCATCTTGGTTGCTGTATGAACCGTATTCAGTTCCTGCTAATTGAATATTAGCATTATCAATTTCATTACCCGATTTCAGATCTTTGATGTACCCTTTGACACCTCCATTTTGAGAATAGCCTAAAACAACTGAACTAAAAAGGCAAAACAATAACGTCGTGCGAAAAAACATAAATGCAAACTTAATTCTTTTCAAAGATATTTGAGAACATTTTTTTGTAGCCTAAAAGGTAAAAAACCATTGAAATTATTAGACCAAAACTCCAAGCCAAACACGCGCCTATTACCCCATAATTGGGCATTAAAATTATGGCCATTAATACACCGCCCAACAATCCCATTAAATTGTAATTTAAGATCCGTTTGAAATCTGACTTGGCGTGAAAATAATGGTTGTAAATATTGCTAATAGAGAAAGCCAATACACCGGGAAACAAATAAACAAACAAATCACCTATTTGAGAAAAATCGCTAGAAAAAAGCAAGACCCAAAAAGAATTAGGGATAAATGCCAAGACCAAACAAATGCCCAAAGTGCCTAAAAAGTTGACATAAACCAAGCGTGTTGTTAATTTTACTTGCTCTTTTAGGTCTGAGGTGTTCAGTATTTTCATATGCTGTATTTGACCAATACTATGGCCAAGTATCCATACAGATTCACAAATTACGATTGCATTGCTGTATAAGCCAAGTGCAGCATCGTTGATCAAAAATGCAATAAGAAAAAAATTCAACCTATAGTTAAAAAATTGAATTGCTTGTGCCCCTTGGACCCATATTCCTTGTTTTAAAATTAACGGTTCAAAAACAAATGGCTCTTGGGTGTTTTTAATATATTTCCTAATAAAAAGAAACGAAACCACAAATGAAATAAACAAGGCCAAAGACAAAGCGATGGGATATGAATCTATGGCTAAATTACTTTTATAAAAAAATAAGCCAAATAATATCAGCAAAACAAATGGCTGAACCAGCAGGCTCACATTGCGTTTGCCAATCTCTTGGTTCCCCATTAACAACATTTGATTTAGGTTAATTGCCGAAAAGAAAAAAGCGGCAAATGGAATTAAATAATAATACGGAAGATGTCGGAGAAAATACAACACAACAAAACTCAATAAACAAATTCCGGCTATCCAAATTAAAGAAGACAACCAAAGTTTTCGTTGATTTATTTTATACGATAAATTTATTATGGCTGTACTATTGCCAAAATCTGCAATCAATTGAACCAAGGCAATACTGGAAATAAACAAACTTAATTGGCCTCTGCCTACCGCACCCAAATTTCTCGATATAAGCACCACCATTATTAAGCCAAGTGCAGAAACACTTACTTTGGATGCAAAGGTGAAAACTATACTTTTCTTAAAAGTCAAGATTTGATGTAATTAAATGTTGTTGGTTTTATAGCCTGCGCTTAGTACAAATGCCTTAACTTTTTGCACCATATCACCTTGAATTAGGATTTCTCCTTCTACAATGGAACCGCCAGTTCCACAATGGTTCTTTATTTGTTTTGCTAACTTCTCTAAATCCTCTAATTTTCCTACAAAACCTCTGATAAGCGTGGCTTTTTTTCCACCTCTTTGCTTGGTTTCTAATCGAATCATTAACTTTTGGGATTTAGGTTCTAAAGTTATAGAGTCATCTAATTCTTCATCAAAACTAAATCCTTGATCCGTGCTATACACCATTCCATCGTCTTGTCTTTTAACTTTTTTACTCATGACTAAAAATCTTTAAACTCAAAGGTTCAATATTAATATTTATTTCTTTACCAAGCCATAATGGCTCTCCATCTACATGCACAGGTCCATCCTCTAAACGCTTTATAGTAAAATCAGTTCCAGTAAATACCTCTGTATTTTTATTGGTGTGCAAACGGGCTTCTAACAAATTTTTGAAAATTAAAATGAAATCTAAAGGGGTAAATTTTTTCAAAACAAGAACATTAAATAAGCCATCATCAGGTTTAGCACCAGGATGCAAAACAACATTATTACCCCATTGGGTTGCATTGGCTACACCGATCATAAAGGCATTACCTTGCCAAATTTTCAAATCGTTTTTATACAATTCATAAAACTGGCTTTTATAATTGAGATGGCGAATGATTGTTTTAATATATCCTTGTAAACCGCGTTTTGTGGTATTGGCAAATGCAGAACTAATATGCGCATCAAAACCAACTCCCGCAATGTTGACCATACAATGTCTATTAACCCAAACCGTATCAACCTCCTTAATTTTATAATTAGGCAATTGCTTTAAGGCTTCAACTGTGTTCATAGGGATTTTAAAATGACGCGCAAATCCATTTCCAGAACCAAGTGGAATAATGCCCAATACAATACCCGTATTAACGAGTCTAGAGGCAATTTGATTGATTGTTCCATCGCCCCCAGCGGCTAAAACTATATCTACTTTTAATTTAATTGCCTTTTCAGCTAATAATAGCACATCGTCGGCTTTCTCAGTTGGCCAAACATGAACTTCATATTGATTCAAATCAATATACTTTTTTACGATTTGGGGTAGGTTTTTCGTTTTTTTTCTTCCTGAAAAAGGATTGTAAATTACAACTAGACTTTTCATAAAAAACAACCCTTAGCGGTTAAAAGCATATTTTACAATGTTGGATCCCATCTTTAATGCTTCCAATCTCTTGTCTTCTGAATCGTTGTATATGCTTTGATCTTCCCAACCATTTCCCAAATCACATTCATAGCTAAAAAAACAAACCATACGGCCCTGGTAAATTAAACCAAAACCTTGAGCAGGCTTACCTTCATGTTGGTGAATTTTGGGCAAGCCTTTATTAAAGTTATAAGCTTGATGGTAAATTGGGTGTGTAAATGGTAATTCCACAAAATCAAGTTCAGGGAATACCTTTTTCATTTGCGGAACTATAAATGGTTTCAATCCGTAATTGTCATCAATGTGTAAAAATCCTCCGGCCATTAAGTATTTTTTTAGATTCAAGGCTTCGGCATCACTGAATACAATATTTCCATGACCAGTTAAATAGATCCAAGGGTAATTAAACAGTTCAGGCGAGCCTACTTCGACACTGGCATCTTCTGGATTTATATTTGTCTTAATATTAGCGTTGCAAAATTTCGCCAAATTGGGCAAGGCTGTTTTATTTGAATACCAATCGCCGCCACCTTTGTATTTTACCTTTGCAATTTTAAAGCTGTAATCGTTCGTGCCAGAAAAATTTAAAATCCAAATTAAAACAGAAAAGGCAGTTATAAAACGCATGATACAATTTTACAAATTAATTTTGAATTGCTCAATTAAATATTTCCTGGTAAATCAAATTCTTGCAAGCCCTCATGGCGAATCCACTTCCCTTTCTTTTTAAGTTCATAGAAATCGATTCTACCGTCTGGAATATAATATTCTCTTTTGCCTGTCTTTTCTGGGTTAGAAGGTACCAAATTCGAGTAGGTTATTATTTTCTCTGATACTTCAAACCTCAAAAGCATACTCGATTGGTCGGCATAATCAAAAAACACGCGGTGTTGCGGGGTGTAATCCCGTTCAGAGCTAAAAAAGACTGGAGCACCAATATGAAGCTCTCCTGATTTATCAACCGATAAAACATCAATTAATTTGCGGTTACAAAAACTATTCTTACCATTTAGACCTAAAACACAATAATAGTCTTTCCCTTTTTTGGTGAAATGGTACATTTGATAATAGAGTGCACCGGGCCAAAAATCTTCATTGTAATCGTCGTATAAAGAATCAGACTTAGGTTCCATGTGGTCTTTGAGCCAAAACACTAGTTCATTGCCCCCTTTTTTCTTGCGAAACAACACCACACAATTGTTTTCGTATTCTTCTTTCTCGTTGATATAAACCCAAGAAATAACACGCATGTGCGCATCATCTGAATTTAAAACAGAAACTGTTTTGGTTATGGAATCCAATTGCACGCCAAAAGGATGCTCATCTAAAAGCAAATCTTTAAGTAAGATTTTAAACGAATCGTTGTATTTTGAACGAATAGAATCGATGCGGTTAAAACGAAGACTGTCACTGTACTTTTTCAACAATATTGAATGGACATCTTGACCAAATACCTTTAAATTATTTGTACAAAAAATCAAGAAAACTAAAATCAACAATTGCTTTTTCATACTTAATTAAACAAGTAAATGCGTATATTATTGTTAAAGATATAAAAAGTATAGGCGATCTAGCAAAGTTCTATAACCAATGCACTAGCACCGCCGCCGCCATTGCAAATAGCAGCACCACCAATTTTGCCGTTGTTTTGTTTTAAGACATTTATCAGGGTTACAATGATTCTTGCGCCACTTGATCCCAATGGATGCCCTAGAGCAACTGCTCCGCCGTTGACATTTACTTTCTCGGATGCTAGGTTCAACAATTTATTATTGACCAAACCAACTACAGAAAATGCTTCATTAAATTCGAAGAAATCAATTTCATCAATGCTTACGCCTGCCATAGCGGCTGCTTTAGGCATTGCTTTGCTTGGTGCTGTTGTAAACCATTCTGGCTCGTGTTCAGCATCTGCAAAACCTTTTATTTTAGCAATAGGCGTTAACCCCAGCGCTTCCATCTTTTCTTTACTCATCAATACAACAGCAGAAGCACCATCATTCATTGTACTTGCATTGGCTGCGGTTACTGTACCTTCTTTTGAAAAAGCTGGTTTTAAACCAGGAATCTTATCAAAATTAACACTCTTATATTCTTCATCGTGGCTGAATAAAGTAATATTACCCTTTCTGTCAACAATTTCAACAGGAACAACTTCGTTGTCAAACTTTCCAGCAGCCCATGCCGCAGCAGCTTTTTTGTATGAGTTAATGGCAAACTCATCTTGAGTTTCTCTAGAAAAACCATGTTCTTTTGCACAAAGGTCTGCACACCAACCCATCATTTGCTGGTTGTATACATCTTGCAAGCCATCATTGGCCAAACCATCAACCATATTAAAGTTGCCATATTTATATCCTGTTCTGCTTCCCATCATGTAATGTGGAACTAAACTCATATTTTCCATACCGCCAGCTATAACCACATCAGAAATACCAGTCATAATTTGCTGTGCAGCTAAAGAAATAGACTTCATGCCACTGGCACAAACTTTATTTATTGTTGTGCATTGGACAGTGTTAGGCAAACCTGCAAATTTCGCAGCTTGTCTTGCAGGTGCTTGACCCAATCCAGCCTGTAAGACACTTCCGAAATATACTTCTTGAACTTCTTCAGGATTTAAATTAATCTTTTCCAAAGCACCCTTAATGGCAGCTGCACCGATCTTTGTTGCAGGAACTGTTGATAATGCCCCCATAAAACTACCCATTGCAGTTCTAACAGCAGAAACGATGTATACTTCTTTCATTTTATATTGGTTTAAATGTGCCGCGAATTTAATGTTTTTTTAAATATAAAAACCAAGCAATATCAAAACAACATGAATGAATCCTTAATAGATTAACTATTGATTTTAGACTTGAAATCTATTTTGAAAATGTTTGAAGCTTAAGATTAAAAACTGATCTTTAGGTTAATTGCATTAAGATTATTTAAATTCGCAGCAATGAAGTATTACTTGATTGCAGGCGAAGCAAGTGGGGATTTACATGGTTCTAATTTGATGAAACAAATTAAAGCATCCGATTCCAAGGCTGAATTTCGTTTTTGGGGAGGAGATTTAATGCAAGAACAAGACAAAAATTTGCTTGTTCATTACCGCGAAACGGCTTTTATGGGATTAAGTGATGTGCTGTTAAATATCAACACCATTCGCAAGTTCTTGAAAAAGTGTAAGGAAGACATTTTACATTTCAATCCAGATGCATTGATTTTTATTGACTACCCTGGGTTTAATTTAAGAATCGCGAAATTTGCCAAACAAAATAAATTTAAAACACATTATTATATAAGTCCTAAAGTATGGGCATGGAACACCGGACGAGCATTGAAAATCAAAAGAGATATAGATTTTTTATACACCATACTGCCTTTCGAAACAGCGTTTTATGCCAAATTCAATATGAAGGTAGACTATGTAGGAAATCCACTGTGCGATTCAATCTCTAACTACGATTTCAATACTAACTTTAAAGCTGATCAGCAAATTAGCAGACCCTACATAGCTTTGCTTCCAGGAAGCAGAATGAGTGAATTAAAACATGTTTTACCCACCATGCTAAAAACAATTAAAAACTTCCCGGAGTTTGATTTCATCTTAGCTGGAGCAAACCATATTCCCAACAATATTTACGAATCCTATTGCGCAGGTTATCCCGTTAAAATTGTGAAAGGTTTAACCTATGATGTACTTAAAAACGCAAACGCGGCATTGGTATGCAGCGGAACAGCAACCTTGGAAACTGCATTGTTAAATTGTCCTCAAGTGGTCGTATTCAGATTTAGTAAATTAAGTTACTTTATTGGAAAATTGCTTATTAAAGTTAAATATATATCGCTGGTGAATTTAATTTTGAACAAACCAGTGCTTGAAGAACTAATCCAAGATGAATTTAATGAATCGAAAATTGTTTCAGCTTTAAGCAAGATATTAAATGGTCCAAAAAGATTGGAAATGATACAATCTTATGCCGCATTGAAAATTAAGGTAGGCAATAGCGGAGCAAGCGAAAGAACAGCCAAATTAATCGTTAGTCGGACACAAAATTAAATGGTCCAAAATTAAAATAGCCCGCATAAAAAATGCGGGCTATAGTCGTTGAGTGTGTATTTGTGTATTTGTGTGTGTCTATTTTATATAATTTATTTTATGCTTAATAAATTATTGCTGTTAATTGCCATTTGGCGAGAAACTATGGCGCGCTTCAATTGCTTTACTTCTTTGTTTGAAGCTTGCATTTTATTTAGCAGAAAAAAGGTTAATACCAATAAAATGATTATTGACTTTAACATTAAAATTTCCGAAAAATAAAAACTCTTTTTAGAGGTCTTGGTCTCTATTGGATTGAATGCTGAACTCAGATTGGCCATGTTTCTTGTTTGGTGTTTTTAAAAGTTTTAACTTAGGATTAATCACTCAATAAGTAATAATACTTAGTTTGTTTTGTTACCCTATACCCAAATATAGAAAACCAATTTAAAAAATCAAATTATTAAAAAAAAGAACCTATTAAATAATATAAGTATATGTAAATCAATAAATTTATTTTTCAAATACAAGTTTAAAATCAGACTGGTTTATATCTTTTTGCTTCATTATTTTCTAAAAAAGCCTAAATTCAATCGAATAAGGAAACAAAAAACACATTGAAACAAGAGCATTAAAATAATTGAAGAAATATTAATCTGCTTATGGTAAAGACATCTAATTGTTATTTATTTGCAGCTATGAGAAAAGTAAACCTAGTCTTACTCCTTTTAATCTTAAGTATCCAAACAAAAGCAATGAAAATAAACTATACCATAGACATTCAAAATCCTAATACACATTATGCTTTGGTAAAATTAGAAATTTCTGAAATTAAGGAGAGCAGAATCGTACTAAAAATGCCCGTTTGGACTCCAGGGAGTTATATGGTCAGAGAGTTTGAAAGAAATATTGAGCAAGTAAGTGCCATTTCAAACAAGAAAAATAACACAATCAGTAAAGTTGATAAAAGCACTTGGGCTATTGAAAACAAATCAACCGATAAAACCATAGAAGTTACCTATAAAGTATATTGTTTTGAAAACACAGTTCGAACGTCTTATATAGACAACGACCATGCCTTTTTGCTGCTGAGCAGTTGTTTGATGTATGCAGACAAACAAGGTTCAGGCACACTTGATATCAATTATCCTGAAGCATGGACCAAAATATCTACCACTTTAATACAATCAAAGCCAAATTTATTTCTATTTAACAGCTACGATGAATTAATCGATTCGCCAATTGAGATTGGCACCCATCAAGTTTTAAAATTTGAGGTTGCGGGCGTTCCGCATACTGTTGCATTGGTTGGAAAAAACAACTGTCCTACGGATAAATTCAAAACTGATTTGCAAAAGATTTGCAGCACCATGTACCAAATTGTAGGCAAACATCCATGCAAAGAATATTTGTTCATCATTCACCATGTTGAAGAAGGTGGTGGTGGATTGGAGCATGCCAACAGCAATGTGGTTCAAATGCAAAGATTTGCATACACAAACAAAGATCGTTATTTGAATTTCTTAAGCTTGTGCGCACACGAATACTTTCATTTGTGGAATGTAAAACGCATACGTCCTGAGGCACTTGGCCCATTCGATTACAGCAAAGAAAATTACACAAATTTGCTTTGGGTTGCTGAGGGGATTACAAGTTATTACGATGAACTTGCTATGTATAGAGCCGGTTTTAGAACTGAAAGTGAATATTTGAGGATCTTGTCTAATACGTTTTCTGCAACAATAAACCGAAAGGGTGCTGAAATACAAAGTATGCATGAAGCATCCTTTGATGCATGGATTAAAGAATACAGACCGAATGAAAATAGCATTAACACCAATATCTCTTATTACATGAAAGGCGCTGCAATTGCAGCCTTATTGGACATTGAATTGTTAGATGCAACCAAGGGCAGTAAAGGGCTTGACCATTTATTGCAGTATTTGTATTCTGAATATTACGAAAAAAAACAAAGAGGTTTCACTGACAATGAATTTTATGACGCTATAGATTATATTGCAGGAAAGCCACTTAATTTTAAATCTTGGGCCGAAGAGACCAATACAAGTGAGACCAATCAACAGATCAAAAACATTCTTAAAAAAGTTGCTTGTTCTATTGAAAACAAAGTTCAAAACAATTTATTATACACTGGAATTAACACGGAACAAAAAGGCGAAAAAATTGCAGTTAAGTCAATTGATGCAATGTCTGCTGCATTTGGACTTGATATCCAAGCAGGAGATGAAATAATTGCAATAAATAAAATTCGCATTAAAACCAGTTTAGATGAAGCAATTAGATTAATTGGTGAAGGTGTAAAATTGGATTTCATTATATCTAGAAATGGATTAATAAGAGATTTGACTATTGTGCCTGTGCAAAATCCTAAACTTGATTTATCAATTAGTATTGATAAAGGAGACGACCCAATTTTATTGGTTTGGCTAAAAAGGATTTAAAAAAAAATCCCGCTAATTATAAAACTAGCGGGATAAAAAAAGGCAAACTATAAGCCGAGTTTTGTATCCACCGAAGTGGATGTCTGTCATTGATCTATTGCAGCCTACCCTCCTGAGCGTTGAAGTAAACTCCAACTTGAACGAGCAGCTCTATGGCTCAGGTATATTTGGCCTTACAACCCTTAAGGTTTACCCCCCTGCGCATTACTGACACACGGCGTGGGCTCTTACCCCACATTTTCACCCTTACCGATACTTTATTGCTAAAGCAAAGGCGGTTATTTTCTGCGACACTCTCTGTAAGCAGTCATTTCTTTCTGCTTCCCGTCTTTTCAAACGGTATGGTGCTCTGTGTTGCCCGGACTTTCCTCTATTTTTTCAAATAGCGACAGACCATTTACCTTTCTGCAAAGATAACAAATTAAAAGTATGCCTATGCAATGTTTTGACACCCCTAAATTTGCGAAATGGACAAAACACTCAAATTAATGGTTAAACTCTTTTGCATTTGCGCCTTAAATTGTGGTAATTCGCAACACTTTTTTATTAAAAAAATATGAAAAAAATATACGCTTTACTTACGCTTGCATTACTATTTATTAGCAATGCAGCTAAAGCAGATGAAGGCATGTGGTTGCTTTCTTTGCTAGAAAAAATGAATTACAAAGACATGCAGGCCAAAGGTCTTAGACTTACACCTGAACAACTTTACAGTGTTAACCATTCAAGTTTAAAAGATGCTTGCATTTGGTTTAACGGCGGATGCACAGGTGAAATCATTTCCTCTGAAGGTTTGATTTTAACCAACCACCATTGTGGATACGATGCTATTGCTGAATTAAGTACAACATCTGACAACATTTTGGACAATGGATTTTGGGCAAAAACCCGTGCTGAAGAACGCAAACCTAAAGCACCTATGTCAATCACTAGAGTTGTGCGTGTAGATGATATCACTTCTGATGTATTAGCAAAAATTGCTGGTGTTTCTGAAAAAGAGCGTTTTGCTAAATTACAAGAAATATACAAAGAGCTTCAAAAGAAGGCAACAGAAGGAACCCATTACGATGCAACTTGCCGTGAAATGTTCAAAGGAAACGCTTATTACCTTTTTGTAATGGAAAAATTCACTGACATCCGTTTGGTTGGAACGCCACCACAAAATGTCGGTAAATTTGGTGGTGAAACAGACAATTGGATGTGGCCAAGACATACTGGTGATTTCAGTATGTTCCGTGTTTATGTAGGCAAAGACAACAAACCTGCCGATTACAATGCTGAAAACACCCCCTACAAACCAATGCATTATCTACCTGTATCATTGAAAGGTGTCAAAGAAGGCGACTTCGCAATGATTATCGGATTCCCTGGCAGAACCAACCGTTATGAGTTTTCTCATGGTGTGGCTCTTGCAACCGATTTAGTTAATCCTAATATTGTTAACCTTAGAGACCTTAGACTAAAAGCTTGGAAAGAACAAATGGTTCAAGATGAAGCAACCAGACTATTATTATCTAGCGACTACGCTTCTATTGCTAACTATTGGAAATTCTTCGATGGCGAAGCTGAGCAATTAAAGCACAATAAAGTTTACGACAAAAAAACTGCTGAAGAAAAAGCATTTGCTGTTTGGGCTGAAAGCAAAGAAGAATATAAATCATTACTTTACGATATTGACCAAGCCTACACAGTATACAAACCGTATGCATTACAAAACACCTATATGAGGGAATGCATCACGGCTCCAACCATTATGCAATTAGCTTCATTTGGTATGTCACTAGATGCATTGTACAATAAAATCAATAAAATTAAAGCCGATAAAACAAAAGCTGCTGCAGATAAAGACAAAGAAATTGCTGATTTGGAAGCTAAAGTAAAAACCTCTTCTGAGAATCTAATTAAAGCGCTTGCTGAAGTTCCTTACACCGATAGAATAAAAATTGCTGACAAAAAAATCATGGCTGCGATGATGAAAATGTACTACAAAAACATTCCATCTTCTCAATGGCCAGAATTGTTTACCAAAATTGCTTCTAAAATCAAAAACGGCAACTCAGACGAAGTTTTTGCAAAATATGCTGAGATGTTATTTGCTAAATCAATGTTTGCTTCAAAAGAAAAAATCGAAGCTTTCTTAAAAGCACCTAACCACAAGAAAATACTAAGCGACCCTGCTTTTATTTATTTAAAATCTCATGCTGACAATTACACCAACAACTTTAAACCTAAGGTTGATGAGTTTGCTGCTTCAGCTTTGGCTCTTGGAAGAAAATACATTAAAGGTTTGATGGAAATGAATCCAAATAGGGTTTTCTATCCAGATGCAAATTCAAGTCAGCGTTTAACCTATGGCACCGTTAAGTCATACGACCCTAAAGATGCTGTGCATTATGATTTCATTACCACTATTGATGGTGTTATTGAAAAATATGTGGCAGGTGATTATGAATTTGATTTGCCGGCTAAATTATTAGAGTTATACAAAGCAAAAGACTTTGGACGCTACGCTGCGAGCAATGGCAAATTGCCAGTTGCTTTCTTAACCGACAACGACATCACGGGTGGAAACAGCGGAAGTCCAGTAATGGATGGCAGCGGTAACATCATTGGTTTGGCATTTGATGGCAATTGGGAAGCAATGAGTGGCAACATTCATTTCGATGACAAATACAAAAGAACCATCAACGTTGATATCCGTTATGTGCTTTGGTTAATCGAAAAATTAGGCGGAGCAAAACACATTGTAGATGAAATGACTTTGGTTGAATAAACCTGCTGTGAAAAAACACCTTAAAAAAGTCCCGGCGAATTTTCGTCGGGACTTTTTTTATTATTGTGTTATCTTTTTCTAAGTTTGGCGATGAATTCAAAAACTAATCAATAACTTCGCAGAGCGTATGAATGAGGTTTTAGAAATAGGCTTATGGATAATTCTTTCAGGGGTAAAATTTCTTTTTGCCGTGTTGCCGCTCTTGGCCAAATCTCACCGAGAATGGTATTGGGATATGTTAATTGTTTCATCTGGAGGTGTTTTGGGTGTTTTTGTATTCACCTATTTAGGCGCCTATATTTCTAATTATCTTTCAAAATACAACTTCTTTAAGATGAAGTATCCGAAACTTAAGAAATTTATCAAAATAAAAAACAGCTACGGATTAATAGGAATTGCGCTGTTTAGTCCGCTCGTTTTTAGCATTCCGATTGGTTGCATAATCAGTGCTGCTTTTGAAAACAACAAACACAAAGTCCTTAGCTATCAAATTGCATCTGTTATTTTTTGGAGTGTGCTTTTATTTGGCTTAAAAGGCTTATTTAATATTGATTTAAGTAACGAAATTCATGTCAATAAATAGAATAATACTAGTTCCTACGCCTGTTGGGAATTTAAAAGACATTACTTTAAGGGCTTTGGAATACCTTAAAGAATGTGACATAATATTAGCCGAAGACACCAGAAACACTGGAATATTATTAAAACATTATGAAATTGACAAGCCATTACAAAGTTACCATGCGCACAATGAGCACGACAAAATAATCGATGTAATCAATCAAATTAATGCGGGTAAAAAGATGTGTTTGGTAACCGATGCAGGCACACCCGGAATTAGTGATCCAGGTTTTTTAATTGTAAGAGAATGTATTAAAGCTGGTATTTATGTAGAATGTCTTCCTGGCGCTACTGCCTTTGTGCCAGCACTTGTAAAGAGTGGATTGCCTTGCGATAAATTTGTATTTGAAGGATTTTTACCGGTTAAAAAAGGAAGAAAAACCCGCTTGGATTTATTGCAAAATGAAACCCGTACAATTGTTTTTTACGAATCGCCTTATAAATTGCAAACAACACTAAAAGACTTGGCTTTGGTTATGGGAAATGAAAGAAAAATTTCAGTTAGTCGAGAAATTAGCAAAATTTACGAAGAGACCATCAATGGAACCCTAGAAGAAGTCAATCAACACTTTATGAAAAAAGCACCCAAAGGTGAATTTGTAATCGTTTTGGAGGGCAAACCAGATGCTTAAAAAAAATCCTTTGTTCCTATCGATTCTCTCGGCGGCTATTTTATCAATAGCCTGGCCTCCCCTGCCAACTGGGCTATTGCTCTTTATTGGTTTTGTTCCATTGTTAATTGTACACCATTTACTTAAAGACACTAAGAAGAAGAATTTAAAATTCTGGTTATACACGTGTTTAAGTGTTTTACTGTGGAATATTGCCACAACTTGGTGGGTATGGAATGCTAGTCCCACAGGATGTTTGATGATGTTGTTTGTCAATACACTTTTCATGAGTGTACCTTTTGTGTTGTTTACCCATGCCCATAAACTATTTCCAAAGGCTTCTTATTTTTTGTTTGTTCCGCTTTATTTAGGAATGGAATATTTGCATTTTAATTGGAATGCATCATGGCCTTGGCTAACACTTGGCAAAGGCTTGGCTGCCATTCCAAACTATATTCAATGGTATGAATATACCGGTGAAATGGGCGGCAGTTTGCTGATACTACTTGTCAATGTGTGGATTGTGCATTTAACAGCAAAAGGAAATGTGAAGAAAATATGGATGCCCTTGGCATTGGTATTGCTTTTTGCAGGCTTGTCAAGCTTGTGTGCTTTTAACAACTTAAGCATCAGAAAAGGCTGGACAAACAATATCGAATGCATTGTCGTGCAGCCAAATATCGACCCTTATGAGCAAAAGTTTGCTGATGGCAGTAATTATCTAGAACCCGAAATCCAATTGGAATGTGCACTTGACTCGACCTTGCCATTGATAACAAATAAGACCCAATTGCTTGTATTTCCAGAAACCGCTTTGGTTGGGTTCAACAATGAAGCAACTTTAAATTATTTAGGGTTAATCAACCCGTTGCGTAAATTGAGTAAAGATTCTAATTTATGCATTATAAGCGGGGCTGAATCTTATGTCATATATCCAAACAACAAAAACAAAAAGCCCTCAAAGACCGCAAGGTTTGATGAATTTTCATCGCAATGGTACGATAGCTACAACACGGCTTTAAACATTAAAAATGATTCGGTTTCAGAAATTTACCACAAATCAAAACTGGTCGCTGGTGTCGAGAAAATGCCCTTTGAATTTTTAGAAGAACTAAGTATCAACTTAGGTGGTACCTCAGGCAGTTTGGGCAGCAGCGATAGGGCTATCAATTTCAAGTTGCACAATGGGGTAAAAATTGCACCTTTAATTTGTTATGAATCCATTTATGGCGATTACACCAATGATTTTGTAAACGATGGCGCCCAAGTATTATCGGTTATTACCAATGATGGATGGTGGGGTGAAACACAAGGCCATAGGCAACACTTGCTTTATGGAGCTATAAGATGCATTGAAACCCGCCGTGAAATGGTAAGAAGTGCAAATACTGGCATATCTGCGAAAATCAATAAATTTGGAAATATAACCCATCAAACCAAATACAACGAAAGAAAGGCTTTCAAATGCACCATTACGCCTAATAGTAAAATCACATTTTACACCAAATATGGCAACATCATTGGAAAAGTATCCTACTATTCAGCACTATTAATTGCATTAATGGTTATAATCGGAAGGTTTATCCGCAAGCCTCAAAAATCTTTAGAGTCCTAAAAGTCTATTTCAACTTGGTTGCGCATCAGATCGTCAAATGACTCGCGTTTGCGTATTAACTCTGCTTTGCCATTAACAATAAACACTTCAGCTGGCCTGTATCTTGAATTGTAATTGCTGGCCATACTAAAGCCATATGCACCTGCATTGTGAAAAGCTAGAATATCACCTTCCCTAACCTCATTCAATTTACGGTCCCATCCAAAAGTATCCGTTTCACAAATATATCCAACAACGGCGTAAATTCTTTCAGTCCCTGTAGGATGACTAATATTGGTTATTTTATGGTACGCGTCATAAAGCATAGGGCGAATCAAATGGTTCAAGCCGCTATCAACACCGGCAAACATGGTGCTTGTGGTTTGTTTGACGATATTGGTTTTAACAAAAAAGTAACCAGACTCACTCACTAAATATTTACCAGGTTCAAACCAAAGTTCAAGCTCACGGCCATACTGTTTGCAAAATTCTTTAAATCTGCCTGCAATTTTAGCCCCTATATCATTAATATCTGTGGTTATATCAGCCTCTTTATACGCTACTTTGAACCCACTTCCAAAATCCATGTATTTTAAATCCTTGAAATCTTCAGCGGCCTCGAACAGCAACTCTGCGCCGCGGATAAACACTTCAGCATCCAATATATCACTACCAGTGTGCATATGCAAACCTTCTACATTTATATCGTATAACTTTACAACACGGGCAACATGACGAAGCTGGTAATAAGAAATTCCAAATTTAGAGTCAATATGGCCAGTTGAAATTTTGGTGTTTCCACCTGCCATAATATGTGGATTCACACGGATACAAACAGGAACAGTTTTTCCGTATTTGGCGCCGAATTGTTCAAGAATAGAAATATTGTCAATGTTGATTTTAACACCTTCTTTTACCGCCAATTCAATTTCCTCCATTCCAACCCCATTTGGTGTGTATAATATTTTTTCGGGAAGAAATCCTGCGTGGAGGCCTAAATAAACTTCCTGAATAGACACAGCATCTAAACCTGCACCCAAGTGTTTCATGTATTTAAGCACATTTACATTGCTGAGAGCCTTACAAGCATAGTGCAAACTTAATTTTACACCAGGAAAAGCATTGCTTAGCTTTTGGTATTGCATGTTCATGGTTTCAGCGCTGTAAACATAGAGTGGTGAATCAAATTGATTGATTAACTCAAGTACGTCTACACCATCAATTTTGTATCTCCCTTCTTCTAAATGCATCATTGTGCGAAAGTAATTTTTTTATCACTGAATAAAAAATGCAATTTGCGGGTATAAAATGGGACGAATTCTGGCAATAGATTATGGCAAAAAAAGAGTTGGAATTGCTGTTACAGACCCTATGCAAATTATTGCGCAACCCTTGGTAACAATAGATACTCCAAAAATTTTTGAATTTTTAAAAGATTATTTTTCGAAAGAAAAAGTGGATACAATTGTTTTGGGTGAACCGAAGCGCTTAAATGGATTAGACACCGACGCGACGCCTTTGGTTGCAGCGTTTAAGACAAAACTTTGGGAATTGTTCCCAAATATGCCAATTGTTATGATCGATGAACGCTTAACAAGTCGAATGGCAAAACAAACCTTAATAGATGCTGGTTATAAAAAAATTGCCAGGCAAAATAAAAAACTTGTAGATACAGTTGCTGCGGCATTAATTTTGCAGCTCTATATGGAAATTAAATGATATTACCGATATACGCCTACGGAAGCCCAGTGCTTAGAAAAAAATGTTCCGACATTGAATTGGAATACCCGAATTTGAAAGATCTTCTAGACAATATGTATGAGACCATGTACGATAGCCATGGCATTGGTTTGGCGGCCCCTCAGATTGGTTTGCCAATTAGAATTTTTATTGTTGATGGGTCTCCTATTGAGGGAATCAAGCCAGAGGGATTTAAACAGACTTTTATTAACCCTGTGATTCTAGAAGAATGGGGCGAGGAATGGAAATATGAAGAAGGTTGCTTAAGCATTCCAACCATACATGAAAATGTTTCCCGCAAACCAGAATTGCGCATCAAATATTTAGATGAAAATTTCAAAGAGCAAGAAAAAGCATTTGACGGCATGGCTGCAAGAATTATCCAACATGAATACGACCACATTGAAGGAAAATTATTCGTTGACAAGATATCGCCTTTGAAGAGAAATTTAATTAAAGGCAAATTAAACAATATCAGTCTTGGCAGAGTTGAACATAGCTATAAAATGCGTTTCCCTAAAAAATAATGGAAAATAAACCTGAGTTGGACCGCAAACAAATATGGCAAGACATTATTGCCTTTATCGAAACCCGTTTTGGAAAACGGCCTGATTTAGATGCCCTTCTGTTTATTATTGGTATGCGAGAGCTTGGCAATCTTAATGAATCTAATTTCAAGAAAGACGACAAAGTTTCGCTTATGCATATAGCTACCTGCAAAATATTAAGTTATTCAGACCATTATGAATTAATTGGCACAGATGACGATGGCTGGCCTCATTGGAAGTTAAAAAATCCACTTCCAGATATGGCACTTTTGGAACAAGAAACTTATATTCGCGAACACATTATTGAATATTTTATCAACGAACAGATTTTATGAAATACTTACTAAACCACATTGGCATTACAGCCCTTAGCGTATTGTTAGCCACGGCAACGTGCAACAACAGCAGCGATGCTGCAAAAGAAGAAACCTACACAGAGTCTAGCATCAGTGCGCCTGAACCAGCAGCAGCAGAGCAGTCTGCCCCACAAACAGCTGCAGACACCTCAAAAAAAGACAGAGACTCCGTTTTAATCAAAACAAACATGGGAGATATGGTGGTTGTATTGTACAATGAGACACCGCAACACCATGATAATTTCTTGAAATTGGTGAACTCTAACTTTTACAACGGAATATTATTTCACCGTGTAATCAAAAACTTCATGATTCAAACAGGCGACCCATTGAGTAAGGATGCAGACCCAAACAACGATGGGACAGGTGGACCAGGTTATTTAATCCCTGCAGAAATTAGCCCATTGTATAGACACAACAAAGGTTCACTGGCAGCGGCAAGAACTGAGAATCCTGAACGCGCATCTAGTGGATCTCAATTTTATATTTGCCATGTAGCAACGCCTTTCTTGGATGGACAATACACTGTTTTTGGTGAAACGGTAAAAGGCTTAGACATCATCGACAAAATTGCCAATGTTCCTACAGGCATGAACGACAGACCAAATGCGCCTGTAAAAATCTTGAGCATGAAGCATATCAACGCGCCAAAATCTGCTAGCAAAGGAAAGTAAGTCATGAAATATTTGTTTTATTCTTTTATTGCAGCTTCCATTCTGTTTAGCGCTTGTAAAGCAAAAAAAGAAGAAGCTCCGGTTATTCCCACAGAGGATGTCGTTGAAATGACAACCCCATTTGGAAACATGTATATTTGGTTGTACAAAGCTACGCCCTTGCACAGAGCGAATTTCTTGAAATTAAGCAACGATGGATTCTTCAACAACACCACCTTTCATAGGGTAATTCCTAATTTCATGGTTCAAGGAGGTGACCCCAACAGCAAAGATGCCGACATCACAAATGACGGCACCGGTGGCCCAGGTTATACGATCCCTGCTGAAATTAGAGATACCATACAACATGAACGCGGGGTATTGGCAGCGGCCAGACTTGGAGATGCGGCTAATCCAACCCGTGCCTCTAGTGGTTCTCAATTTTACATTAGTGTAAGCACAGCCGGAACCAAAGGATTAGACAAACAATATACCGTTTTTGGCTATGTTATGAAAGGCATCGAATATGCCGACAGTATTGTTAAACAGTCAAGAAGTTCAAAAGACCGACCATTTGTAGACCAAAAAATGCAAGTGAGGGTTATTCAAAAAACTTTAGCTGAAATAAAAGCTGAATACAATTACGTTCCCAAGTATTAATCAATTTATAAAACCCATAAAAAAAGCCCCAAAATAAGGGGCTTTTTTTATGGAATAACTTTTTAAGATTTCATTGCCTTTAAAGCAGGATAAATTCCTGTTAAAACACCAAGCCCTAAGGCGGTTCCTAGCACGAGTAAAACATCCTTTAAAAGCAATTTTACAGGATAATTTTCTACAATTGCCCCTTGCATTTTCACCAAGCCATATTTTTCTTGAACAAGAACCAAAGCAATTCCCAAAGCAAGACCGAAAAATGTCCCAATTGCTGAGATAAAGAACCCATTACTAAAGAACACATTTCGAATTAATGAAGGCCTTGCCCCCATCCCCATTAATGTTTTTATATCGTCTTTCTTTTCAATCACCAGCATGGTTAAGCTGCCTAGGGCGTTAAAGGCGGCAATCAATAAAATAAAAGTCAAGATGGCATAACTGGCCCATTTTTCACTTTTAAACATTTTGTATAACGAAGCCTGCTGCTCCATTCTGTTTTGGACCTTGAATGATTTTCCCAAAACTTGTTTGACTTCATTCAAAACCACATCAACATTGGTGTTTTTTTGAAGCGTTATTTCCAGTGAAGAAATTTGATTTTCTCTCTCAAAAAGTGATTGAGCAAAATCGATTGGTACAAATACGTATCGGTTGCTAATGGTTTCATCAAGGGTTAATACACCGGCTGGTTCAATTTCCATTGATTTAATGGATTCAATGTCATTGACGTTAAAATCACCTCTTCTTGGCGTAATTAGAGAAACCAGACTAAAAGGACCGCCAATGTTGCAATTGATTTTTTGATCAATTCCAGATCCAAGAACCATAAAATTATAAGCATTCTGTTTGACAATCCCTTCACCTTCTACCACCATTGAGTGAAGCCCATTGACAATAAAATAATTCGAATCAACCCCTTTTACAGTGCACACAGTTTGATAGTCGCCGTTCCTAATCGCTGCATTATCCTCCAATATTGGCATCATGTTTTTAATGCCCTTTATAGATTTCAATTTCTGTATGGTATGATCTTGCTCAAATACTTTTCCTTCATTTAAACTAACTTTGATTTCAGGATTGAACTTGTTGTACATAGAAAATATCAACGATTCAAAGCCATTCATGGTGCTTAATATAACAATCAGGGCAGAGGTACAGACCGCAAATGCCAAAACAGCAACACTTGAAATGATATTTATCGCATTTCTTTTCTTTTTTGAGAAAAGGTAACGACCAGCTATAAACAAAGACGTTCTCATTATTTAAATGCTCTAACAAGAATACATTTGCCTTTGTTGTGCTTCATATTGATGTCTAGAAAATTAAATAAAATAACAAAAGGAATACATAGCAAAGTATAAATTGGCAAAACAGCAAAAAACAATTGAGAGGTTTTTATCATTTTTGTGGGCCAAGCAGTTGTTAATTTCCAGCTGTAAATACCGGGGGTTCCGTATGCATATCTGGCTTTAACTTTTGAAAATCCAATTTCCTTTAACATTTGCTTGAGTTCAATAACACCATAACCATTGCGAACTTTTTGGTCTGAGTAAATACCTATATTAAGTCTACTTGCCTTGTCGTCGGCATAATTGCTTGAGTTAAAAATCAACAACATCCCTGGTTTTTTTAGTGCATTAAACATGTTGGTTAAGGCCTTTCTATCTTCTTCAATATAATTCAACAGATTAATTGACAGGCATAAGTCGAATGCATCATGTTGATCAAAACTCAAAATATTTGCAGTTCTACAGTAGATATTATGGATATTTTCATGTTTAAAATAGGCTGTCGATTGAGTCACCATTTTATGGTTCTTATCTATTGCCAAAATATTGTATTTGCTTCTGTAATTTGAAAACAAACCCAACAATTGCCCCATTCCAAAACCAGGGTATAAAACATGTTGTACCTTATTCTTCCTCCTGCTACATAATTTAATCTCTCTTCGAATGATGTGATTTTTCAACAAAAGAGAATGGGTAAAAAAATTGTATAATTTTCTTGCATTGCTGTGTTTGTCCAGCACATCAGTAAACAACTCAGTTCTATGGCTTACAGGCATTAATTTTATTAGTCCTTAGTGTCTTCTCTTGTAGATCTTTCCTCTCTTAATTGATCAAACAATTTATCAAATTTAAGTGCATTTTCTAAGCTGTTGTCTTCTAAGAAATGTAATTCCGGTATAATTCTAACTGAATTTTTTATTTTTCCAGCTAATATTTTTCGGATTTGCTTGTTGTACAAATTCACTAATTCCATAGCTGCCTTATTATTTTTAACATTAAAAATACTTAGGTATGCTTTGACATAGCTTAAGTCAGGACTAGAACTTACCTCTGTCACAGTGATAAATGCACCTTCGAACCAATCGTGTGTTTTACTTTGAAAGATAACACCCAGTTCTCTTTGCATTTCTTTATTGAACTTTTCTGTCCTTGTACTCATATAAATCCACTGCAAAGTTATAATTTGCAATCCTTATTATTATTTTAATTTTATATTTTTTTTAACCATTAAAATTTCATTCAAATGCATGTAATAAATTGCATACTGCAAGGCCTACTAACTGGTGCTATACTTAGCATTATGCTGGGTACAGTATTCTTTTCTTTAATAAAAAACAGTCTCAGTTCAGGTTTCAAAACGGGCGTGTATATCGCCATTGGTGTGATACTTTGTGATATAATATTTATTACGCTAGCAATATTGAGTACCGAATTTGCAAATTTTTTAGAAAGCAATCAACATACAATTTCTATTGTTGGTGGATCGGTATTATTGCTAATGGGCTTAGCTATGTTTGTGAGGGCAAAGCCCAAAACAGACGCCGGCAAAGACTTCAAATCCTCGAGTAAGAGTGCTGTCTATTACATAGGAAATGGTTTTTTATTAAACATACTCAATCCAGTTAACTTCTTTAGCTGGCTTGCAATCAGTTCCCTTTTGAAAATTAAGTTCCATTATCAAATTAATGATCAAATCATCTATTTTACCGCTTGTTTATTTAGTATTTTTATGGTTGAAATTGCCATAGCCTATTTTGCATCCTTACTTAAAAAACAGATGACGGACAAGCTTGTTCAAAGAATTAATCAAGCATCTGGCTTGGTTTTTATAGGGGTTGGAATAAAATTAATCCTCAGTTTGTAGGTTTTTAGTCCATTCTTTTAGGGCAAACCACGAAAACAAACCCAAAGCAAGCAGCAGAAAGGAATAAAAATAGAGCGGCGACTCTGGGGTATTTAGATTTAAATATAAAATTGAGTAAGCAATATTGCAAACAATCCAATACCACCAGCATGCAATGTCCTTTTTGATTTCCAGATAGGTTGCAACGATGCTTAAGAAGGCTAAAAATATATCTAAATACTTAAACTCAACGTAGTTTAAAAGCACAAATGACTTGATTACTAATAAGGAAAGTAGCATTGAGGCAAAGACAATCAAAAAATGCACTTTGAACCTAAATTGATAGGATGGTTTTGAGTTGGGTGATTTCCATTTCCATTCAAAATACCCAAACACACCTTGAAAAGCATAGATTACATTCAGAAACATGCTGCCGTAAAACGCTTTTTTATAAAATAAGATTGCACTAAAAACTGAGCCTAATATGCCAAACAACCAAGCGTTTGCATGACGCTTATAGGCAAAAAACATATAAAAAAACAAAAGTGCTACCGAGGCAATTTCCAATAAATGCAACATCTGTGGCAAAGATGCTTGTCTTGTTCGATAAATTTAAGATTATTTTTGCACCAATGTTGAGGTCATTAATTTTATTTATATGTTTCATAACATCCAACTTATGTGTTGGTCAGCTTAAGAATATGTACAGCAATATTCGAACAGATTTAAAGGGTGAAAAAAGTGCATTTGTCAGTTTGGATGGGAAAAACAGCATTGTCAGAGATGTGCCAATTAAGTTGTTCGGATTACAAGCTGGTTATTTGTATAACCAAAGAACCAATTTGTTTTTAGGTTTTTATAATTCATACAACAAAGAAAACATCATTAGCAATCCAAGTGCAGGAGCAAAAAACACGGATTCAAATACTATATGGCAAGCCTATAATTTGACTTATGTAAATTTTGGTTGTGAATATTATTTTCACAACTCAAAAAGATGGCGTTTTTCAATTCCATTTGCCGTTGGGATTGGTGGTGGAAGTATTAAACAAAGTAATAATGTGCAAGTTATTGGTAAAAAATCACTGTTTGTAATGCCTGCAGAAATCGGTTTTTGGGCTAATTACAAACTTACTTGGTGGTTGTGGCTTGGAGCCGGCATGGGAACAAGGGTATCTTTGGTGTCAAAGGGTTTCTCCGGATCTTACTATACTTTTGGTTTATCTCTGCGCTACGGTGAAATATACAACCGCAGCAAAGCACTAATAAAAAAGAAATAAAAAAGGCCGCAACTTTAAAAATTGCAGCCTTTAATACAATTTTAACTGTTAATGAGTATTAGGTAATTCGCTTGCAGAACCCTCTGCTTTTTCTTCTTTCTTTTCAAGCGGAGGCGTTGGTTTTGTTGAAATGATGCCCTTCTCGAACAAAAGAGATTCTATAAAGAACTCCAATTGGTCCTCATGTATTTTCTTTCCAATAATTCTACCGTTTTCGTCAAGAATAAAAATGGTTGGGTTAGCGACAATATTATAATCTTGTTTGTAATAAGGCCAAGGGGCATATCTATCGACTCTACAAACATTTATCCAACCTTGCAATTCAGGTCTACTGCGCATCATTTTGCGCCATTCGTCGTATTGATTTTCAGTTGAAACAGCATAAACCTTAATGCCATTTTTCTTATGCTCCAGGAAAACACGGTTAACCACAGGAATTACTTCTTTGCAATGGCCGCAAGTTGGGTCATAGAAGAACAATATGGTAAAGCGTCCTAAATTTTCATACAGACGGTGCATTTTACCTGCAGTATCTGCCATATTTAAATCTGGTGTTGTTTTTCCGCACAAAGTTGGAAGCGCTTTTTTAGCTTCTTCACACATTTTTCTTTTCCCAGCGGTGTCATCATACCACCATGCTTCATTTTGACAATAGTACTTATTGATCAAATGTATGGTTACGTTGTCTTGACACATTATTTTTCTATCTTGGAATTTGTTGGTTAGATATTGAACAAAATATTTTTGAGTTTCTGTAAAAGGAACGGTTTTGCCTATGGCAATATCAACCGCATTGACCAAACTGTCAGGATCTTGAAAAGAAACCTTGTCAATGTATTCATTTAATTTGGCGGACAATAAACCTTGAGGAGCCCGAATTAATCCAGATTCATTAAAATCGACATTGTCCCAGTAATGGTCACGGAAATAACGGTAATCAAACATTGAATCTAATGGATTCGGGTTCTGAGGTATTTTTATTGATTGAAAAGCTTTAAATAATTTAGTCACAAAATGGCTTGAATTTTTTGAGACAAAAGATTCTCTAAAACGGATGTCTTGAGCATCTAAAGAATCTCTTTGTATTTTTAAACGCATGTACAAGGTATCATTGTTGGCCAATTTGGCATTTTTCATATCTTGGTCAAGGTAATAACGGTTTTTACCGTTGATGGCTCTTATGCGTTGATATTCTACAAAGGCTTCATTTTCAACCGAACCGGTAACTTTCACTGTTGTTTCGTCTGCATTGGTATCGGCTTCGAAATAAAATTCTTGGTCGGCTGTAATTGGCAACTCATAAAAGGCTTGCATTTGAGGAAAAACAATCATATACATGCCCCTTTGGAGTTTCAGATTTCCTTCAAAAGTTCCAACACCATTTGCATCAAGCATACAGGTATCTCTTAGGTATTGTTTGTCTCCAAAATTGTCAGCTAAGTAAATAGGTGCATTTTTAAAACCTTTTAATTTGACTTTAATGGCATAACTCCCTTTATCTCTTCCGACTTGAGAGGCATCAAATTTTTTGACTGCTTGTGCTGTTGAAGGTGGTATCTCTTTTTTAGTAGAAACTACTGTGCTTTTATTTGTGTTGGTAGTTTCAACTGGGATAGAAATTGTTTCTTTTTTCTTTGTAGGCTTTTGCGCAGCAGCATGGTGAAAAAAACCAATGCTGAACGCAATTAGCATAAGAGGCGATAAAAAGTTCGATTTATTCATTTTGTACAGTTGCAAATTTATTATTCTTTATTTAGACTATAGACAATAATTTTGCCAAAATAGTTTGCTGACATAAATATGACAAAACAAAACTTTTTCAACAGTGTATTTGAGGTAGTAAAACTCATCCCTTACGGCCGTGTTACTAGCTATGGAGCTGTTGCTGCTTACTTAGGAACAAAGTCATCAAGCAGAATGGTTGGTTGGGCAATGAATGCCTCACATGGGCTTGAAGATAGGATTCCGGCGCATAGGGTACTCAATCGAAATGGCCTATTGACAGGAAAAATGCATTTTAGGGGCAATACCATGCAAGAATTATTGGAAAATGAAGGGATTGAAATCAAAAATGATCAAGTTGTAAATTTTGATCAATTATTTTGGGATCCAGAAAAGGAATTAATGTAAGATTTTCTTTAAATCCAAACCCTTGAATAAACAGCAAACCAAATGACAAAGTCTTTAAAGTTCAAATGTCTGACCTTGGATAGGCAGTTCAACATTGTTTGACTTAATGTATGCTTTCAGGCCTTCCATACTCTCCAAATCACCATGGACTAAAAATAATTTTTTCAATTTGTCGGCTTGCGAATCAGCAAAGTACTTTAACAAACCCTCACGGTCGGGATGTGCGCTAAAAACATCAGTTCTTGCAACCTTAGCATAAACCTGTTTAACACGTTTACTTATCATTACAGTTGGTCTACCTTTTAACAATTCAGCCCCTAAAGTCCCTTCTGCACAATACCCTGCAATTAAAATGGTGCTGTAGGCATCGCCTATGTTATTTCTAACATGTTCCTGAATTCTGCCACCTTCGACCATTCCCGCTGCGGATATAATCACGACAGGCTCAGGCATCATCGAAATCATTTTGCTATCGTTGTTGTTTTCGATGGTGTATAATTCTGGAAAGGAAAATAAATTGCCATGGGTATTGTAAAATTCTTTTGCTTCATCATTTAAACCAGAAATATGCGCGGCATACATTTTAGTTGTTTTGATGGCCAAAGGACTGTCTGTAAATACTTTCACGTTTGGCAACAAACCTTTAACATATAATTCATTAAATGCAAATAGAATTGACTGTGTTCGTCCTACGCTGAAGGCAGGAATAACCAATTTACCCTTATATTTTACACAAGTATTGTTGACATATTCAAGCAAGACCGAACTGGCATCGCCAGAATGGCTATGCAATCGAGCACCATAAGTACTCTCACTTACAAGATAATCGAGGCCCGGCATTGGCACAGGGTCTTTTACTAATTTTGAATTATAGTTGCCTAAATCTCCTGTAAAACCAATGACTTTAATGACACCATCCTCATTAACCGTTGCTTTGACAGAAGCTGCACCCAAAATATGACCAGCCTCAAACAATTCAATTGTCAATTCATCGCTCACCTTAAATGGTTTATAAAAATCAATTCCCACCATTGCATCATGCGTTTGGGTAACATGAATTCTGTTGTACAATGTTGCTACTTGCTCGGCTTTACTTTGTCTAACAGGTCTTTTGGAATTCTTTTTGTTTCTATGTTTTTTCTGACTCTGGATTTGTTGAACATTTAATGAATCAAGCAATAGATTTTGTGTCAATTCAACGCTTGCCTCAGAGCATAATATTTGCCCACTATAGCCTTGACGAACCAAATTGGGCAAATTGCCGGAATGGTCAATGTGCGAATGTGTTAGGATGACAAGATCAATTTCTTCTGGCAAAAAAGGAAAATTTCTGTTATTGGCATCAAAATCATCTCGATTTTCATAATCAAGACCACAGTCAATTAAAATATTATATCCCGACTTTAAAGTCAGCAAATGCATACTTCCTGTGACTTGTCTGGCGGCTCCCCAAAATGTAATATTCATGTCGTCTTAACTTTGTTTTTTATATGCAACAATTGAGAATGCTAAAAGGTTGTCAAATAATTTCAGTATCTGTGAACACTGCGCTAAAATCAAACATACCACCTCAGAACAAAACCAATAGATGGGTACAAAAATATTAATTAGACCCTTAAAGTTTCATTTGCGTTATCAACAATAGACAATTAAGCAAAACACAAAAGGCAATAGAGAACTCTACTTTGGCTTTAACATACAAATTTTTTGAAAAAACAAAACTGATATTGGAAATGAATCAGAGGACCTAGGCACAAAGATGCTAGGTGTGCACAATTTTGAAAAAAGAGAGCAACTTGCGTAAAAATCAGAACACTTTAAAAATCTGCTGTTGAAAACAAATAAAACGCTGCGAAATATAGAAAAAATGAAATTTGCAATATGTATATGAATTAACTTTTAGCTAACTTAAAAAGCACGATGAAAAATAATTCGGTGGCAAATTTTAACTTCTCCGAAAAAAAATCAGATTCAACAATCTCATTTAAAAAGATTTAAAAAAAACATGCATTTAAAAACTTAAAAAAGTTCTGATATTTTTTAGGCAACACATGCTAATTTAAATAAAAATCTTTAATTTTGATTCATTAAAAGCCAAAATTAAACCATCATTATTTTATGCAAAGAAGAGATTTCATTTCTGAACTTTTTGTAGAAAAGGAACCAGTCAAAAAAGCAAATATTGAACAATTTCAAAATCAAGTTGAACCCAAAAACTTAGATTTAGGTATTGGTTCTATAGCAAATTACTCGGGTGTTTGGGGCGAGACGCAAGTTAAGCATTTGTTGAGGCGAACTTTATTTGGATTTGACAGGTCTGACATCACTTTTTTTAAATCATTGACCATGTCTGATGCAGTTGACTATCTATTAAACATTCCAAGCGCCCAGCCAAGTCCACCAATTAATGGTTATAACACCAAAACGAATATTGACCCCGACATTGCATCCGGAGCAACATGGGTTAATGGCCCTGATAATAATGATTTAACTTCACAAAGAAGAGCCTCTTTATATGCTTGGAACATGAAACAGGTGCTGAATCCTGATAGGCACATTCGCGAAAAAATGACGGTGTTTATGCACAACCATTTTGCAACAGAGGTTGAACAGGTTTCATCGCCTATTATCGCCTTCCGCCATCATAAGCTGTTAAGGGAAAATTGCCTCGGTAATTTTAAGACTATGGTTAAAAGTGTAACCGTCGATATGGCTATGTTAATTTATCTTAATGGTTATGTCAACACCAAAACGGCACCAGACGAAAACTATGCTAGGGAATTAATGGAGTTGTTTACACTTGGTAAACTTCCAGAAAGTCAATATACAGAAGCCGATGTAAAAGCAGCTGCAAAAGTTTTAACTGGATGGCGCATTAATAATACGGGTTTAAGCACTTTTTTCTCTGACGCGTTGCACGATCAAACCAACAAAACATTTTCAAGCTTTTTCAACAACACAGTTATATCTGGAAAGACAGGTGCTGCAGGGGCAACAGAAACAGACGATTTAATCAATATGATTTTCACCAAAAGTGATGTAGTGGCCAGGCATGTGGTTAGAAAACTCTACAGGTATTTCATTTATTATGTCATTGATGCAGATATTGAAAACAATGTGATTATCCCTCTTGCAAATGACTTTAAAACAAACTGGGAAATAAAACCCCTTTTGACTGCATTGCTCAAGAGTGAACATTTTTATGACAGCAAAAACATTGGATGTTACATAAAAAACCCTTTGGATGTATTAGCTGGTGTCATCAAGCAATTTAATGTACAATTCCCAAATTTAACCCCTGAGGACACACAAGATGCGTATTATTCTATTTGGGCCGGCGCTGCTGTTTCAGGAATGTTTTTGGGCAACCCTCCAAGTGTTTCAGGATGGCCAGCCTATTATCAAACACCTCAATTCCACCAACTTTGGCTTAATTCGGACACCCTACCCAAACGCATTCAGTACACCGTAGCACTTGTATACGGATTCACCTATAAAGGCAGCAAAAAACTTCAAGCAGATGTTATTGAGTTTGCAAAAAAAACCTCTGATCCTTCAAACCCCAACATACTCATCCAGGAAACAATCGACTTTCTATATGCAATGGACATTAGCACAACCCAAAAAACAGGATTAAAGCAAAGCACCTTGTTATTTGGACAAAACAATGACATCTATTGGACAAATGCATGGAACGATTATTTAAACAACCCAACAGACAACAATAAAAAGACTACGGTTACAAATGGACTGTACCTCATGTTAAAATATTTATTAGACTTAGCAGAAAACCAATTGGCATAAGCAATATGAAAAGAAAAGATTTTTTAAAGAAAGCAATTCCTGCAGCCATGTTGCCGTTTTTTATCGACGGTATGAAATTTCAAGCATATGCTGCCACACCAATGCTCAAAGCGATTTCAGAAGCTGCAGCCAAAAACGGGAGGGTATTTGTAATGATACAATTGAATGGGGGAAATGATGGTCTAAACACCATAATCCCTACCGACCAATACACCAACCTATCCAATGCACGGAGCAATATTTTGATTCAAGAAAGTAAAGTATTAACCTTGAATGGAATTAATGGAGTGGGCATGCACCCAGCAATGACAGGATTGAGAACGATGTTCAACAACCAAAAGGTAAACATTGTACAAGCAGTGGGTTATCCAAATCCAAATTTTTCGCATTTTAGAGCCACCGATATTTGGCATACAGCCAGTGAAAGTTCTCAATTTTTGAATTCAGGCTGGGCAGGACGGTATTTAGAAGATTTATACCCAGGATTTCCTGATGGATACCCGAATTTGAATGACCCTGATCCATTGGCTATTTCAATTGGCTATAGCGTGTCTATGGCTTTGATGGGAAATACTGTAAACACGGGGATGGCCATATCAAATCCCAGCAGCTTTTACCAATTGGTAAGTGGCACCGTAGATGCTGCGCCAAATACACCTGCTGGGCACGAATTAACCTATGTGCGCCTGGTTTTACAACAAACCCAAGAATACAACACAACAGTAAAAGCAGCAGCTCAATCAAGCACCAACAAAGCAATCTATCCGAGCAACAATACCTTAGCTGATCAGTTGAAAATAGTAGCCAATTTAATTGCAGGAGGTTTAAAGACGCCTATATATACTGTGAGTTTGGGTGGATTTGACACACATTCGAATCAGGTATCTGCAACAGGAGGAAATGAAACGGGAAACCATGCTACATTGTGGAAAAATGTTTCAGATGCTATTGCGGCATTTCAAAATGATTGCGAACAATTGGGTATTGCCGACCGTGTCGCGGGCATGACCTACAGTGAGTTTGGCAGAAGAATAAAAAGCAATGATAGCCGCGGAACTGACCATGGAGCGGCTGCGCCATTAATCGTCTTTGGCACACAAGTAAATCCTACAATTATTGGCAATAACCCAATCATACCAAGTAGTGTAAATGTTGGAGACAATATTCCAATGCAATATGATTTCAGGCAGGTATATGCCGCCGTAATGGTTGATTGGTTTCAAACCCCAAGCAATAAAACCGATTCAACTGTATTGCTCAAACATTTTGACCCTTTGCCAATTTTCAAACAAGGTTTATGGGTTAAAAATTTCAGAACTGAACAAATCAGTTTACTTCAAAACTACCCCAACCCATTTAAAGATTTCACAAATATTGAATACAGTGTACCTGCAGGAAAAGTAGAACTCAACTTATTTGACAACAAAGGAAGATTGATTAAAACTTTGCTCAGCGAAACAGTTGATAAAGGAAAATACAGCTACCATTTAGATGGACATGATCTGCCTCCAGGAAATTATTACTATCAATTAATTAGCCCGAATGGTCAAATTGGTAGACATCTTATCAAATTATAATTTGTATTTTATCCAAGTGAATTAAGTCAGTAATTCGAAATTGGTAAAAAAGCATTACCTTTGCCAAACCTTTCGGATCTGATTCAGAATATTTATCTCACGGCTCTTTATATCACAAAAAAACTTTTTAGGTTTTTCGTTTATTGGTTTAGCGATTGTTTCTTTCAAAAAAGTTCCCATCGGTATTTTATTAAACAAATATGACATTTCAAGATTTAAATCTCACACCTGAGATACTCAAAGCCCTAAGCGAAGAAGGCTATACCCAACCCACGCCTATTCAGTCTAAAGCCATTCCAATTGTTTTAGAGGGACGCGACTTATTAGGTTGCGCACAAACTGGTACTGGCAAAACAGCGGCCTTCTCCATACCAATCATTCAATTATTAGACAAAAATGAAAATAATTCTAGAAATAGACCTATTAGATGTTTAATTGTTACCCCAACTAGGGAGCTGGCGATACAGATTGGTGAGAGTATCCAAGCCTATGGCAAATACCACCGTTTAAACCATACAGTAATTTTTGGTGGTGTAAAACAACATTCGCAAGTAAATGCACTTCAGAGAGGCATTGACATTTTGGTTGCTACACCGGGAAGATTGCTTGATTTGATGCAACAAGGCTTTATTAATTTAAGACAAATAGAAATGTTTGTCTTAGATGAAGCAGACCGTATGTTGGACATGGGATTTATTCATGATGTAAAAAAACTGATAGCAGCACTGCCTCAGAAAAGACAATCTTTATTTTTCTCTGCCACCATGCCGCCAGAGATCGTGAAATTAGCCAGCAGCATTCTTAGCAATCCTGCAAAAGTGGAGGTAGCTCCGGTGTCATCGACTGCAGAGACAATCAAACAATATTTGTATTATGTAGACAAAGGCAATAAAAATGCATTGCTTTTGGACATACTAAAAGATTCTAAAATCAAAACAGTACTTGTGTTTACGAGAACCAAACATGGTGCCGACAAAATTGTAAAGGTTTTAGTAAAAAACGACATTAAAGCGCAAGCAATCCATGGCAACAAGGCTCAGAATGCCAGACAGGCAGCATTGGCAAACTTTAAGGCACAAACGACCCGCGTTTTAGTAGCGACAGATATTGCAGCCAGAGGAATTGATGTTGATGAATTGGAATACGTAATCAACTTTGATATTCCAAATATTTCAGAAACATACGTGCACAGAATTGGAAGAACAGGTAGAGCGGGTAACAAAGGAACAGCCTATTCATTCTGCGATGCAGAAGAACGTGTTGACATAAAAAACATTGAAAAATTAATTTCAATGAAGATCCCTGTTATTAACGAGCATAATTTTCCTTTATTGGATGAAAATCCACCAAAGGCAGCCAAACCATCGCATGGTCCAAGACCAAACAGAGGCCAAGGTTCTGCCCCAAAAACAGGCGGAAATAAACCGCCCAAAAAGTCATATGGTGGCGGCAGAGAAAAGCGAAACTACTAAGCGCACAATTAGTCTATTTTTAGATATTTAAACAATAGTCTTACCATCGAAAACAAAAATCAATAAATAAGCCAAATTATTTTTTGATTGGTAATTTGTCTTAGCTTATTGCAGAACACTTAATTGTTTTCATATTTATTTTTCAAATAATTATAAAATTCCACCTGTGAACGTATCCTTGGTATGCCATTGGGTTTGTATTCATTAATTTGGTAGGCATCCAAAATCCTTGCCTTGGCATTGTCTGACATTTGAATACTTAGCATTTTTTTAATTTCATGTTTAATATCAGGGCTAATGACCGGAAAACAAACCTCAATTCGGTTATCAAGATTTCTTGTCATCATATCGGCAGATCCCATATATATGCGCTCTCTACCTGCATTGGCAAACACATATACCCGCGCGTGTTCTAAGAATTTATCGACAATACTAATGGCATTTATATTTTCACTTTTGCCTTTTATACCTGGCACAAGACAGCATATGCCCCTAACAATTAAATCAATTCGCACACCTGCATTGCTCGCAGTATATAATTTGTCAATAATTTCAAGATCAACCAAGCTATTCATTTTCATAATGATGTAAGCTTCTTTTCCTGCTTTTTTATTCGAAATTTCTGCATCAATAAGTCTGATAAATGTGGATCTTAAATTGATTGGGGAAACCAATATTGTGCTGAATTTATATTTTTCAGGCTTGAAATCAGTAATTAATTTAAACACTTTTGTTAACTCGTCGGTTATTCGCTTGTTGCTTGTTAAAACAGAATGATCGCAATAGAATTTTGCCGTTTCACCATTATAATTTCCGGTACCTAGATGGGCATAATTTTTCAAACCAGTTTTTTCTTTTCGTGAGATAAGGCAAATTTTTGTGTGTACTTTATAACTAGGTATTGTAAACAAAACAGTTGCCCCCTCCTCTCTTAACTTATTGCTCCAATAGATATTATGTTCTTCGTCAAATCGGGCTTTAAGTTCCATCATAACAATTACTTTTTTTCCGTTCTTAACCGCGTTAATTAACGCATTTACAACATTTGAATTTTCGGCCACCCGGTATAAAGTTATTTTGATGCTAACAACATTAGGGTCTATTGCAGCCTCTCTCAGCAAACGAATAATGTAACTAAATGGTTGGTAGGGATGGCTGATTAAAAAATCCTTTGCTCTAATGGCATTGAATAAAGTTTTTGCCTTATCAAGCTCAGGAATAGCTAAAGGTTCGAGGTTTTGATATTTTAAATCCGTTTTTTTAATGTCTGGGAATCCAATAAAATCCCTGAAGTTGTGGTAACGCTGACCTGGGATTAATTCATCTTTCGAAAGTTTTAATTTTTGATTGATGAATTTTATAAAATCCTTTGGCATTTCTTGATCGTAAATCAGTCGCACTGGTTGACCTTTTTTACGTTGTTTAAGTGAATTCTTGATCGTATCGAGAATATCCAAAGACACATCACTTTCTAAATCAATTTCTGCATCTCGGGTTAACTTGATCGTATAAGCTTCGAACATATTAAACTCAAAACTAGAAAACACCACATCTAGATTGCATCTGATGACATCATCAATAAACATCATGTATGTATTTCCGCCTTGTTTTGGCAATTGAAAAAACCGTTTCTTAATCTTTGTTGGCAATGGAATTAAGGCGTACTTTTTCTCTTTAGTGATGGAATTACTTAACTTACAAGCCAGGTATACCGTATTGTCCCTTAAAAATGGAAATGATTGTTTTGCATCCAAAATGAGAGGAAATATGGTATTGATGATTTCATCTTTAAAATACTTTCTAACCTCTAAGGTTTGTTGAATATTGATTTGTTTTTCGTTTACAAAATAGACATTTTTACTTTTAAATTCATTCAGCAATTGATTGTAAATATTGTTAAATTTAACCTGCTGAATAACAACTTTGTTGTATATATCTTGCAACGCTTCTTGAATCTCTTTTTTATTGATTGTGTTGGTTTTAGAGCTTTTTACCTGCAACATCCTTTTATTTGTTGCAACACGTACACGAAAAAACTCATCTAAATTTGAAGAAAATATTCCCAAAAACTTTAATCGCTCCAATAATGGCACATGCACATCATTGGCTTCTTGAAGCACACGGTCGTTAAACGAGAGCCAACTTAACTCTCTGTTTATTGTTCTAATTTTTTTCTTTATCATTAATTTGTATTCTTAACCCAATTGGCAAATGATCACTGTAAGCGTTTAAGCATTTATTTCCAGCAAATGTTCGGAGCAGATATCCTTCAAACTTCCCTTTCTGTAACATCCATTTTTTATTTTTGGAATCATTTATTGTGTCGTATAAGTGGTCTAAATTGCAAAAAACGAGCATAAAAGACCCCAAAATATCAAACTCAGTTTAAACATTTAATTTTATCGCAATTAAATACTTTTTATTATGCTTTTTGACATACAAAAATGAAATTTATGTGAAATTTCAACAATCATATTGTTAGTAATCTGTTATTTTAGTTGCGATAAATTGCGTATTTTTGCAACCTCAAAAATCAATGACATTAATTAAATCAATATCAGGCTTTAGAGGTACGATTGGCGGTATCCCAGATGAGAACTTAACACCTTTAGATATTGTTAAATTTGCTTCTGCATACGGCGCTTGGGTGCTTAGTAAAGACAAAGGAAAGCTTGTCATTATTGGCAGAGATGCAAGAATATCGGGCAAAATAGTTTCTGACTTGGTTGTATCTACCTTGTTGTCAATGGGCCTAGATGTTATAAATTTGGGTTTGTCAACTACGCCTACGGTTGAAATGGCTGTAAAACTTGAAGAAGCCGCTGGTGGAATAATACTAACTGCTAGCCACAATCCAAAGCAATGGAATGCACTTAAATTGTTGAACAATTTAGGTGAGTTTATATCTGGAGCAGAAGCGTCAAAGGTATTGGAAATTGCAGAATCACAAGCTTTCGAATATGCAGACATCAACTCTTTAGGCACATACGCCGAAGACAATAGCTATCTGCAAAAACACATTGATGAGATTTTAAAACTTCCATTGGTTGATGTTGCTGCAATAAAAGAAAAGAAATTCATCATAGTGGTTGATGCTGTAAATTCTAGTGGTGGCATCGCTGTGCCAATGCTTTTAAAAGCCTTGGGGGTTGAGCAAATCATTGAATTAAATTGCGAACCAACTGGACATTTCGCTCACAATCCTGAACCACTTCCAGAACATTTAACAGAGCTATCATCAATGGTTAAAAACAAAAAAGCCCATTTAGGCATTTGTGTAGACCCAGATGTTGACCGATTGGCATTGGTCGGTGAAGACGGAGGAATGTTTGGAGAAGAGTATACTTTGGTTGCAGTTGCTGACTACATTTTAAAACACACTTCAAAAGGCAATACGGTTTCAAATTTATCGTCAACAAGGGCTTTAAAAGACATCACAGAAAAAGCAGGTGGCATATACAGTGCAAGTGCTGTTGGAGAAGTGAATGTTGTAGAAATGATGAAGGAAACCAATGCTGTTATTGGTGGGGAAGGCAATGGAGGAATTATATATCCTGACTTGCACTATGGTCGTGATGCTTTGGTTGGAATAGCCCTGTTTCTAAGTTCACTTTCCAAATCGGGTAAAACCTGCACGGCATTAAGAATGAGTTTCCCTAATTATGTTATTTCTAAAAACAAAGTTGATTTGACTAAAGACATCAACCCCGACGATGTCTTAGAAAAGATAAAGGAAAAATATAAAAATTTTGAAATCAACACAGTCGATGGGGTTCGAATAGATTTTGACGAAGATTGGATACATTTGAGAAAATCAAACACCGAGCCTATTATCCGTATATATGCTGAAAGCAAATCGGAGACAACAGCAAGAAATTTAACAATGAAAATCATCAAAGACATTGGTGAAATTGCAAATCAATAATTAGACCTTTACAGGAAAAAAAATAAAGTTAAAACATGTCATTACAGTGTGGTATCGTAGGACTTCCAAACGTTGGTAAATCTACCCTCTTCAATTGCCTTAGCAATGCTAAAGCCCAAGCAGCAAATTTCCCTTTTTGCACAATAGAACCCAATGTTGGTGTAATAACTGTTCCTGATGAACGCCTACAAAAGCTTACTGAAATAGCTAAGCCGCAAAACATTGTTCCAGCAACAGTAGAAATTGTAGATATTGCTGGCTTGGTTAAAGGAGCCAGTAAAGGCGAAGGCTTGGGCAATCAATTTTTAGGAAATATTAAAAGCACTCAGGCCATATTGCATGTTCTGAGATGTTTTGAAGATGATAATATTATACACGTAGATGGTTCTGTTAATCCTATAAGAGACAAAGAAATTATAGACACAGAGCTGCAATTAAAAGACCTCGAAGCAGTTGAAAACAGGCTGCTAAGGGTTCAAAAGCAAGCAAAGGCAGGTGACAAAGATGCCGGTAAAATTGCGGATGCATGTGAAAAATATATAGCCCATTTATTACAAGGACTAAATGCCCGTACAATGGACAGTTTAACAGATGAACAAAAAGTGCTTAGTGAAGACCTAAATTTGTTAACTGGCAAGCCTGTTTTGTATGTGTGCAATGTTGATGAAAAAAGTTTAATTAACAGCAACGCTTGGGTAGATCAAATACGCGAAATGGCAGCTATTGAAAATGCAGATGTTATGGTTATTTGCGCCGCTGCAGAGGCTGACATTGCAGAATTAGAAGATCCTGAAGAAAGAGCAATGTTCTTAAATGATTTGGGAATGAGTGAAAGCGGTGTTGCCAAATTGATTAAAGCCGCCTATAAAATGCTCAATTATATTACCTATTTTACCGTTGGTGAAAAGGAGGTTAGAGCTTGGACAATTACAAGAGGCATGAAAGCACCGCAGGCAGCTGCTGTGATCCATACAGACTTCGAAAAAGGATTTATTAGAGCAGAAGTAATTAAATACGATGATTACCTTCAATATGGCACCGAAGCAGCGATTAAAGAGGCTGGAAAGCTGGGTGTTGAGGGCAAAGAATATATAGTCAAAGATGGCGATTGTATGCATTTTAGATTCAACGTTTAAAATAATTGGATTATTTAAAAAAAGCATTTGTTTAAATCAATATTAATCTTACTTTTGCACCACGTTTAACGATTCCGTAGCTCAGCTGGTAGAGCATTACACTTTTAATGTAGTGGTCCTGGGTTCGAATCCCAGCGGGATCACAAGACAAAAGCCTTCTTCGGAAGGCTTTTTTTATTTATAAAAATGAATTCATAAAGCCCGCTTTAATGAATGAATGTTATAAATAAAAAGTGCAATTGATGCCAATCAATTGCTTTTGTCTTGTGCAGAACCCTCGAAGCCTTGGGACCACGCAGTAATCCTGGCGGGATCACAAAACCCACATGGTTTCCACGACAACAATAGGAAGACAAGTACCTACAACTATATCTATGAAAGGCAAAGAGGTTTAAAATATATCGATTTATTAAGGTAAAACTTTGATTAATCTAATTGACATTCCAAAACCCATTTCAATTAATTCAGATTGAAAAAGATCCTGGCTACAATTACCAAATGAGTAGAAATAATATTTGAAAATATCTTGTTCATACAATGTAAATTCATCTGTCATGGTTTCTTTTGAAAAATCACTAGTCCAATAATACGAACAACTACCATATACAGGATTACCAGCACTATAGACAAAACCACCCTTAGTTGCAGAAAAGCCAGAACTATTAGTGTAAGTAATTACTTTATTATTAATCGGATCACCAGTGTTATAACTATATTTAAGCAAATCCTTCTCCCTATCATTAACTATTTTAAGAAGACTATCAAAATCATTTTTTTTGGGAAGCCTATACCCTAATGGCACAATCCCTCTACTATCATTTAAAGCGTAATAATTATATACATATGCACCATTAGGTAATACTCTAAAACAGCCAATTTTAAATCTAGAATACATTTCCCATCTTAAGTCATCATATACTCTGGTTATTTGCTCACCATTTAGATATTTAGTTGTTTTAAAATCTTCATCTGTCCATACAATACTGCCAATTTTAATTGAATTATGAGAATATGAAGGCTTAGTTGGGCTAATTTCAATTGAAGATTGATATGTATTAGTAAAATCTCCGCGCCAGCTACGAGCAGATGGAATTTCATTTCCTGAAGATTCAGCAATCAATCTATAAGAATCCAATCTTATTTCAATGATTTTTTGAATTGGATTATTGTAACCATCATCCGTAATACCAGATTCATTGAATGTTATGACCATCTGTTTAGGGTCATTTTTTCTTTCATTTAACAAAGTGTCAAATAGCACTAAAAAACAATTCCTAGAAATTGAATCTATGTGGAAGTTATTTTTTAAATCATTTATTCTTTGATCTTCTCCAAAAATTAAAGTATTACCCCAAAATGAAAACCATTTTCCATCAACTTTATCATTTGTGTCAATTTGATTTTTTGTAATAACCCATATCTTTTGATTTATATTTTTTTGCCATGAAAGAAATTGCTTAAAAGATGAATCTTGCACCTGCGGTATTACATCACCATTGCGGTAGGTACTTACATTCAGGTTTTTACTTGTCCAAACTTGACTGCCGATAGTTACCACACCAACTGATTCTGTGCTTTCAGTGCTACCTTCAACTTTTTCTGTTGAAGGGCTGCCAGAGGAGGAAGAAGCTCCAAAACTGCTGAACAAAATAGCAGTAATTGCTAATAATACACCTAAAATTAAATTATTTTTTTTCATGGTTTATCTGTTTTGAAAATTTGTCCCTACTCTGTTTAAAAAGGCTAAGAGGGTTTCGCCTGTAAAATTTATTATTCTTTTATTGAAACACGAAACCCCGCCTTTTGGGTATGTAATTTTATTACCCCTCTTCATATATATATTCATCAAAATCGGATAGTATTATTTAAACAAATATTGTATTGCCTCAATTTCTGTGGGATGCAAATATTTGATTGCTACTGTAAAGGGAATTTTATATTTTGTGCGAATATATTTTGGTTCACTAATCTTGCCAAGACTCAGAACGGGGTTTTTATCGAAAATTTCAAAATAAATTTGGTTATTCCTTTTCTCAAAACCTAGAAAATCAAATTCACGCGGTTTTTCAACAAACAAAGTATCTTTATAATTATCTAGGTCCGTTGGATCATAATTATATGGATCAACACCTTGTTTTAGTACCAGGTTCGAAATCATTGTAGAATGAGATATTTCAAATTCACTGTAGCTTACAGTTGTATCTCCACTAATGATTTCAAACATTTTATTTTGATAAAGGTCAAATAATTTATATTTGATGCTGGAGGAAATGTAATTGCCTAAATTTTCTCCCATCCTATTTTTTAGAGATGGTGTAGAATTATTCTTATTGTTTCCATTTAACGTCCAAATTACTCCTTCGTAGTCGTTTTTATAAATATATTTTGAACTACATATTGAATTATACCAACTGTACAATTGAAGGAATTTGATATCATCTACATTTAAAATTTTGTTCAAGTCTGTAAACTTTACATATCCAGCAACCCATTGATATTTCACTACAGAATCCTTTATATAATAGTCTTTATAAGTTGTTATTCCAACTGCAGAAATGGTCATCGTAATTTTACCAAGTTTGTCGATTTCGCGTATGTAAACTAAAGAAATATTTGGGGTGTAGTCATCTTCATCAATATATTGGAAGTATGTCCAATCTTCATAATTATCATTGTCTGTTAAGTCAATGAGATTTTCATCTAAATTATGTTTCACTTTTGTTACCGCCAATTCTTCCTTGTTTCGAAAATTATACTCACTCATGCTGAATGTGTCATTGTATTTAATTTTCAGAAGATCTTTTCTTTCTAAACTATCAGAGGCATAAGAAGAAATTTGATTTTTTACAATTGCTAAATGGATCTTCGCGGATATTTTCTTTAATTTTTCAGGGAAAAAATCAACGAATTCTGTTGGGTTTATATTTTGTGCTTTTGTACTGCAAATAACTAACAGCATTCCACAAAAAGTAATGATTTTATTGTTAATAGCACTTTTCATAATTTACTTAATGATTTCGAAATTAGTCATTAATTTGCAATTGTCAAAATTTTTGGCGCCCTATTTTGGTGAGTGATTGTATTCGGCAAATGAATGTCGAATTTAGTTTGCGAAATAAATTGGTTTGATAAATGATTGAAAATTAAATCGATTTTTTCCGCCACCAGAATTCCAATTTATAGTAGGCGAAAAAAAACTATCTTCATTAGCGCTCATGCCAGAACCTGAATTTGCACTATAATCAAAAGGAATTGTGCCGCTAGAAGGACTCGAAGGCAAAGAAAACGAACCATTACTTATGCTCACCGTTGTAACAATACAGTCGATTTGTTGAGATCCGATGGTAATTACATTGGTGTATAAAGTCTTATTTCCTGCGGAAGATCCATCTGTTCCAACTTTATGAATTTTATTGGCTGCAAGAAAAGCCAAAGTTTGATTGTTTACATTATACGTGCTTTGAGCGTAAACATTGAACTTTGAACAAATCAACACAAAAACAAACAACAAAAATCTATTCGATACTGAAACCACTATGGTATTATTAAACATTGAATAAATGTAATTATTAAAAAAACCGATTAAATCAAAACGGGTGTTACAAAATTGTTACAAAAACGTAGCAGAATAAAAGTAAAGAACTTCTCTAAATGTAAGGCGCATTTTAAATTTTCAAAAATGACATTTCCTAAACATTTGGCTATAAAAGGCAAGGTAGAAATTGGACCATAGTGCCAGCAAAATTTTGCAGGGCCTAAATACAAAATTGGCAAAGTTTTAGTTTAAAAACAAGTTAAAATCTGAACTACCTTCTTGATTGGTTTGCCACTAATTCATTAAGGCACATAAGGCCTCATAACTCGTCAAACTATACCCATTATAGCATCCATTGAATTAACTAAACAAAGTATTTTAGAAAAAATTAGTTTTTAATATTATTTTCAGTCATCCATTTCTCCAAAACGACTAAACCCCAAATATGCAGCCACGTAAGAGCCTGCTTATTGTTCAAAAAAGAATGCCATAAGTATTGAATGCCTTCGGGTTTGAATAGTTGTCTTTTCGACAAAGAATCTAAAGCCTCCTCACAGTATGGTTTTAGTTCATTGCGCAACCAAAAGTTCCAAGGAAAGGTAAAACCTTTTTTGGTTCTATTTACAATTTCAGGTGGCAACAAATCGCCCATAGCTTCAACAAATAAATGTTTAGGACTGCCCTTTTTAAATTTATTTTTATCGTCTAGTTTTAAAACAAACTCAATCAATTTATAATCAAAAAACGGCTCTCTTACTTCTAGGGCCCAAGCCATGCTCATTTGATCTGTGTCTTTCAATAAGACATCCAAGGTATAATGACTCAGTTCGGCAATCGAATATTGGCTTAAAACTGGGAATTTTTTTGTTTGATTTAAATCCAACCAAGAATCATTTTTAAGGATAGGTTTGTCTAACAAATAATTTAATTCATTTTTGAAATACACACTTCGGCTGTTGGCATAAAAAGCCATCAAATCTGCACTTGACGAATCAAACATATCAGAAAGTTTCAAACTTGCCCTCGATTTCTTCACCGTATTAAATACTGAAAGCAATGGCTTGAAAATGGGAACCTTAAATACCCATGAAAATTTCTGAAAAGATTTCCATCTTTCAAAGCCCACATATCCCGCAAATAGCTCATCACCACCAATACCAGTCAAAACAACTTTGATGCCGGTTTTAGCAACCAATTGAGATATCATATAGGTATTTATTCCATCTACTGTAGGATTGTCCATAGATTTAAAAAATGGATCTAAGTTGGGAATTAAGTCAGCGGGCTTCATTAAAAAAGCCTGGTGATTGGTTTTGTACTTTTTTGCGACGAATTGAGAATACTCAGATTCATCGTATTGCTTCTCATTAAAAACAATTGAAAACGTATCAATTGGATCTTTACTCAATCCAGCCATTACTGCAACAACCGCCGATGAATCTATACCTCCAGAAAGAAAGGCACCAACTTTTACATCCGCAACCATCCTGCTTTTAACCGCATCCACAAATTGCAATTTGCAAGCTTTTAAAACCGCCTGACGGTTTGATAAATTAGGCACAGGCTTATCCAACAAACTCCAATACCTTTGAATTGAAAAATCATTATGCTTTAAAATTAAATAGTGGCCAGGGCAAATTTGAAATAAATCTTTTATTAAAGTTTTGGGCGTCGCAATAGAAAGAAACCGCAAATATTCAGATAAATTATTTTCATCTATTTTAGCTTCTAAAATTTCAGAGGCTAGAATGCTTCTAATTTCAGAGGCAAATACAAAAACACCGTTGACAAAACTATAGTATAATGGTTTTACCCCCAATCGATCTCTGGCAATAAAAAGTTCTTGTTCTACTTTATCCCATATAGCAAAAGCAAACATGCCATTGAGTTTTTCCAAACAAGCCTTACCCCATTTGATGTAGGCCGCCAAAATGACTTCAGTATCAGAATTGGAACTCCAATTGTAGACTAATTCTGATTTTACATCTTGGTAATTGTAAATCTCACCATTGAATACGATTACATAGCGGTTACTGTGATCAAAAAGCGGTTGATTGGCACCAGAACTTAAATCAATAATAGACAATCTTCTGTGTCCAAGTGCAATTCCATCTTCAATGAAAAAGCCTTCTGCATCCGGACCTCGGTGTTCAATTCTCTTATTCATATCATGAATTTTAGAACTTGAAACTTCTTTATTTAAACCAATTATGCCAACTATTCCACACATTTTAATATTAATAAACTATACCCGATTCACAACTGAAATGCTTTGAATTATTATCTAAGTTAGAAATTGCTTACGACACGCTCGCTATGCTGATAGGCCTTGCTCAATATCAAGATTTCTATTTTTAAGGTCTTGCAAATATAGGATAGCAAGGGCAAATTCCTTTGGATCACATGGAATTTCACAAATGTCGAATTTTGATGCAATTTTTGGCCTACGTTTCACCGCACTTTAAATAACGAGATAAGCTCCTAATTGCTTTGCTTAAAGCTTTTTTAATACAGCAATGAACAGGATATCAGAAGCATTGTCTTGTGCAAAGGTATATTGCATTGATTCCACTCTTAAGCCAAGATTTTGTACAAAGTAATCTACGTTTTTTTCATTTTCGGATGCAAAAACTGAACAGGTCATATAAAACAAGGTCCCATCCGTTTTTAAGTTTTTAACCGCATTGCCAGCAATTTTTTGCTGTAATTTTGAAAAATAATCAATTTTAGAGATTTCAAAACCAAGGATATTCTCAGGGGATCGGCCCCAGGTCCCACTGCCAGAACATGGCACATCCAATATCACTTTATCGTATTTTGTCTTTAATTGAAATGGTTCCAACAAATCGCATAATTCAATTTGCGGGACTTTTAATCCTAAGGTTTTAAAACGGGTTTTTAAGTTTTCTAGAATTGTAAATCTTTTGTCACTGCAGGTCAATTGAAAAGGTTTTATATACTTGTTTGAAATATAAATTGATTTTCCACCAGCCCCGCTGCAGGCATCCCATACCGCATCATCTTCTTCCGGTTCAACAAAGTCTGCCACTTTTTGTGAGGCAAAATCCATTGTCCATGCCCATCCATGTTCTAGAATATGATTGCACTTGCTGTCGGCCCCGAGTTTAAGACTGTAATCTGAAACTTGTTCAAATTGTATTTGATTCTGCTTTAGATAATTAAAAACCAATGCCTCTGAGCCTCGGCGCAAAACTAAATATAGGGGTTTTTGAAATTGAAGACCATTCACCCAATCTTCAAAATCAATTAATTGACTCACTTCATTTTTAAATGGGAAAATTTCTGTTGCACTAGGATAAGCAATGCTGCCGTCTGCCGAAGACACAGCCTTTTGAATCTTACTTTGAAACTCCACTTCATTTTTTAATGAATAACCCATTCTAAAATAGGCAAAGCATAAGTTTTTGTAAATTTTTCGGTCTTTACTTCCCCAAGATCTATTTTGTTTGCAGAGGTTGGTGAAATAATATTGAAATGGCTGATCGTATTGATAATTTGACAATATATCAGCGACAACGGCTAATCTGAATGGTTTTAGTATCTCCAAAATGCTTTATAAAAATTATAATTTTCATAATAAAACAGATTCAACCCTGCGTTTTCAATTAGATTACCTCTTTGTACAAAATGAAAAGTGCGGTGGGTATAGTTGAATTCTTTATTTAATATATTTTTATAAAAGTCATTGTCAAAAGCCATTAAGGCCATTCCAAAAAACGAAAACTGATCGTATCCAATAAAAGTGTAACGGTCAGGATCGCCCCCATATTTTGAGCGGTACGCCTTGCGAAAAGCTTTATAAGTGGTGTCATTGTATGGGACACTATATGTACCGTAAAAATACAATCCATTTAATGAATTATAGCTAACCCTATCAATATCCAACCAATCCGTTGGGCCAACAACAATGCATTTGGGGTTGTTTTTTGCAGAAATTCCTTGGCTACAGCTACTGGAACTTTTGCCCGTGTAAAAAACCATTAGCGAGTCCTTTTTATTCCAAATTGATTCTATAGTAAGCAATTTACCATCAATAATTTGACATTTTAATCCTGAGGCCAGTTCGTATCCTTTTTTAAAATTTCTAGCGGCAAATGTTCTTGTATTTTTGAGCACATCATCCACCACCACAACCTGAAATTTTGTGAATGCAGAGGCAGCGTGCTTGCCTGTATAGTAATATTGCAAACTATCTACAGCATTACAATTAATTAAAGGAAATTCTGTACCTAAAGTATTTGGGTAATAACGCAGAGGCGAAACCAGCGGTATCTTATAAATGGCACAGAATTTTTCAACTTCGAACAGTTCGTTGTCATAAACCGGTCCAATCATTAAATCTGTTTCTTGAAGTGCAGGGTTTTGCAACAACCTAATGACCTCTAAACTGTCCATTTTTGTATCAAGAACAGTTAATTTCATTTTAAGTCCTTGAGATTCTAGATCAGCAATTGCCATTTCGACACCTTCGTAATATTCGGCCATTATATCCCTTACCTTCCATTTATCGGGCATACCAATGCAGAAAGGCAGCATTAATACCACCTTGTATTCTTTTTTATACGGTGGTAATTGCTCCTTTATTCCATTATTAGCACTCAAAAGGGTACTGAACAAAAGAAAAAGCAAAAATGTATACTGGCCGATTTTCATTTTATTCCCATTCTATGGTTGCTGGCGGCTTGGAACTAATGTCATAAACCACTCTGTTAATCCCTTTTACACGGTTAATTATTTTATTGCTTATATCAGCTAAAATCTCATACGGAATATGCACCCAATCTGCGGTCATACCATCCAAAGAAGATACCGCTCTCAATGCGATTACATATTCATAGGTTCTTTCGTCACCCATAACCCCTACGCTTTTTACAGGAAGGAAAATTGCACCTGCTTGCCATATCTTATCATACCAACCAGTTTCACGCAAGGTTTCAATATAAATGGCATCAGCTTGCTGTAAAATTCTAACTTTTTCAACCGTAATATCATCTATAATTCTGATTGCAAGACCTGGCCCTGGAAAAGGATGTCTGCCCAAAATGTTCTTTGGAATATTCAATGCCGCCCCTACTCTTCTTACTTCATCCTTAAAAAGCGATCTAAGTGGTTCAACAATTTTCATTTTCATTTTTTCTGGCAATCCACCCACATTGTGGTGCGATTTAATGGTTGCAGAAGGTCCTTTGACTGACACAGATTCAATAACATCTGGGTAAATTGTTCCTTGCGCCAACCATTGAGCGCCATCAATTTTATGGGATTCTTGATCAAAAACTTCGACAAACACGCGACCTATGGCTTTTCTTTTAAGCTCAGGATCATACAATCCAAGCAATGCATCATAAAATTGTTGAGAAGCATCTACACCAATTACATTTAAGTCCATCTGTTTGTATGCTTCTAATACTTCCTGAAATTCATTTTGCCTTAACAAGCCATTGTCAATAAATATACAGTACAGATTCTTACCAATGGCTTTATGCAATAAAGCAGCAGCTACACTACTATCTACACCTCCAGACAAACCCAATATCACACGGTCATCGCCAATTTGTTTTTTCAGTTGTTCCACTGTTTCGTGGATGAAATTATCTGGATTCCAATCTTGTTTACATCCGCAAATGTCAACAACGAAATTTTGCAACATTGTTAACCCTTCTGTGCTATGGGTTACCTCAGGGTGAAATTGTATGCAATACGTTTCAGAATCTTTAAGACGAAATGCGGCATTGCTAATTGAATCTGTTCCAGCCAATAATTCGGCATTGTTGGGCAAATCCATTATGGTATCGGCATGGCTCATCCACATTTGGGTGGGCGATGACAATCCTTTTAGCAATCTTGACTCGTTCTTGATATGCAGCATTGAGCGACCGTATTCGCGGTGATCACTAGCGGCTACCTTTCCTCCTAAGTTTTGAGCAATGTATTGTGCTCCATAACAAACACCTAGTACTGGATATTTTCCAATAAATTGTTCTAAATCAATTTTTGGACATTCTGGATCCCTAACAGAAGCTGGGCTTCCACTTAGGATGACGCCTTTGACGCCTTCAGATATTTCGCCAATATGGTTGTATGGATGAATTTCGCAATAGACATTAAGCTCTCTAACTCGTCTTGCTATTAGTTGGGTATATTGAGAACCAAAATCTAAAATTAATATTTGTTCTTGCATGGGATAAACGGCTACAAAAATAAAGATTTTTAGCAGATAAGAAGGCATCGATTAAAAGAAAAATCGAGAAATAATCCAATAAAAAAGGGGCTTGTTAGCCCCTTTTAATCTATTTTAAATTATATTTTAGATATCGATTTTAGCATACTTGGCATTTTTCTCGATGAATTCACGACGCGGTGGAACCTCGTCACCCATCAACATACTAAAGGTATGGTCGGCTTCTGCAGCATTGTCTAATGTCACCTTCTTAAGTGTTCTTCTTGCAGGATCCATGGTTGTTTCCCATAATTGCTCAAAGTTCATTTCACCCAAACCTTTATAGCGCTGTACGTTCACTGTATCTGGATTAGTACCCTTGGCAATATCTAATACAGCTTGCGCTCTTTGTTCTTCAGTCCAGCAATACCTGCTTGTTGTACCTTTTTTAACTAAATATAATGGTGGAGTAGCAATGTAAACATAACCGCTCTCTACCAATTTTTTCATGTAACGGTAGAACAAAGTTAAAATCAGCGTGCGAATATGACTACCATCAACGTCCGCATCTGTCATGATTATGACTTTGTGGTAACGCAATTTTTCAATATTTAATTCTTTATTGTCTGTCTCCGTTCCGATTTTAACGCCTAAGGCAGTGAACATATTGCGAATCTCTTCGTTTTCGTAAATCTTGTGTTCCATCGCCTTTTCGACGTTTAAGATTTTACCTCTTAAGGGCATAATTGCTTGAAAAACCCTGTCTCTGCCTTGCTTAGCCGTTCCACCAGCAGAATCTCCCTCAACCAAATATATTTCACATTTTGCAGGATCGGTGCTGGAACAGTCACTTAATTTTCCTGGCAATCCCATGCCGCTCATCGCACCCTTTCTTTGCACCATTTCGCGGGCCTTTCTGGCTGCGTGTCGAGCTGTTGCTGCAAGTATTACTTTGTTAACGATGGTTTTTGCATCCTTTGGATTTTCTTCCAGGTAATTGCCCAACATCTCGCCGACACAAATATCTACTGCACCCATAACCTCGTTGTTGCCAAGCTTGGTTTTGGTCTGACCTTCAAATTGTGGCTCTTGAACTTTAACTGAAATAACACCGGTAAGACCTTCTCTAAAGTCATCCCCACTTATTTCAAATTTTAAGTTTTTCAACAATCCTTCTTTATCCGCATAGGCTTTTAAAGTTCTGGTCAATCCGCGACGGAAGCCAGCAACGTGGGTTCCACCTTCAATGGTATTGATATTGTTTACATAGCTATGCAAATTCTCACTATACCCTGAATTGTATTGAAAAGCAATCTCAATTGGAATGCCTTGTTTTTCACCTTCTGCATAAATTGGTTCAGGAATAATTTTTTCTCTCGTGCTGTCGAGGTATTTAATAAATTCTTTCAAACCCTCTTCACTGTAAAACTCTGCAAAACGAGGTTCAGCATCCTCAACAACTCTTAAGTCGGTAATTTGCAACCTTATGCCTTTATTTAAAAAGCACAATTCCCTTAAACGGTTGCTTAATGTGTCGAAATTATACTCTGTGTTGTAAAAAATTGAATCATCAGGCTTAAATTGAATGGTTGTACCTCTTTTGTCTGTTTCACCAATTACTTTTACATCATACAATGGCTTACCACAGCTGTATTCTTGTTGAAAAATTTGACCATCACGGTAAACTGTTGCGGTCAATAAGATAGAAAGCGCATTCACACAACTAACACCCACACCGTGCAAACCTCCTGATACTTTATAGGTATCTTTATCAAACTTACCTCCTGCGTGCAATACGGTCATTACGACTTCCAATGCAGACCTCTGCTCTTTTGCATGTATGCCAGTTGGAATACCACGTCCGTCATCAGTAACGGTTACACTGTTATCAGGATTGATGAATACGGCAATGTTCTTTGCATACCCAGCCAAAGCTTCGTCGATACTGTTGTCAACAACCTCGTACACCAAGTGATGCAAACCTTTTGGTCCAATATCACCAATGTACATCGCCGGTCTTTTTCTAACTGCTTCAAGTCCTTCTAAAACTTGAATGTTATCTGCGTCATAATTACTCTTATCAATGCTTCCACTCATATATTTTAATGGTTAATTTAAAGCGTAAAAATACACTTTTTTTGCGGCATATACTAATGGACTTTGCAAATATTTCCACAGTTTTTCAGCAATCTGAAGCCTTCAGATCTGGTCAAAAATCGATTTAAATTTTATTTGATTAATTCTTCATTCCATAACCCACCAAGGCTGCAACAATTTTGGCCATTGAATTTCCATCTTGATCAAGACTTGGGTTAATCTCTGTAATTTCAAAAGCCACCAATTTAGGATGGTTGAAAAAGGCTTTAAACACCCCTTCTGCCTCAACAAAACTTAGTCCATCAGGTGCGGTAGTGCCCGTACCAACCGAAACACTTGGATCCAATGAGTCTACATCAAATGAGACATAAATCAAATCGCAAGCATCGAGATGGCTCAAGGCATTGTTTACCGCGTAGAAAATTCCATGCGCCTGAATATCATGTGGCTCAAAAGTCTTAATCCCGAATTCTTCTATTAAACCCCACTCTTCTTTTTCAGCATCCCTGATTCCAATAAATACGATATCTTCTGGATCTATTTTGGGAGAAATTGAATTGCGCCCAATTTTTTTCAATCTATCCCAGGCATTTGATTCTACCTCAGAAATTTGATTTTTTTGAAACTTTAAATTGTCTGTATTGATCAAGGCTGCCAAAGGCATGCCATGCATATTTCCGGAAGGTGTTGTATAAGGCGAGTGCAAATCCGCATGGGCATCAACCCAAATAACACCGATACGTTTGTCTGGATATGTATTTTTAACCCCACTAATGCCTCCAATTGCATTGCTGTGGTCGCCAGACAATATCAAGGGAAATTTATTCTGATTTAATTGATTTTCAATTTCAATATTTAATAAATTGGATGCCTTTTCTATTTCAAAGATATGTTTACAAAAGGGGGTATTTGATTCTGAATCTGAATATTCCAATGCATTGAGCAAAATGGGAGAGTCAAATTCTATTTCAAGCTGTTTTAATGATTCCAGCAAGCTTAAAGGCCCTTTGGATGCACCTCTTTTACCAGCACCAATTTCAAAATTAGAAACAACAACTTGGATTTTTTGATTTTTAAACGACATAATTGACCAAACCCTTCAAGCAAATAATAAACACATGAAGTTTGACCTGTTAAATGCTAATTAAAAGCCATTTAACTTTCGGGTTTTACAATGCAAGATTACAAAAATTGTTCGATTTAGACAAATTTAGAGATTCGAATTGAGCACCATAGCACAATACAAACCCGCCGTTTCTGTTCTTAAACGGTTGTTACCCAAAGAGATAGGCAAAACATTTTTTTGCTCAAACCTTTGTATTTCAGCAGGTGAAAAATCGCCCTCAGGACCAATTAATATTGAAAATGATTTAATGTTCTTGCTTTTTCCCAAAGCTTCCACCAGTCCAATTTTCGCTCCATCATCCCTGCAGTGCGCCGCCATGTAGTTCCCATCCAATGAAATGGAACTTAGTTTTACCAAAGGATTGATTTTAGGCAAATAAAACTGAGCACTTTGTTTAATTGCAGATAGTGCTATGCGTTCAAGTCTAGAAATATTGACTCTATTTTTTTCAGAATGATCGGTTTCAATAAATGTTATTTCATCCAAACCTGCCTCTACCGCCTTTTCAAACATCCACTCAATACGGTCATTTTGTTTGGTGGGTGCAATAAACAAATGGAAATAATAGTCTCTAGATTTTTTAAGCCGTTCAAGATTTACAAGTTCCAAGAGCATTTCTTTGCCTTGAATTTTATTGATTCGGCACAGTGCCAATGCGCCTAAGCCATCAATAACATGAATCTCGTCGCCTATTTGCTTGCGCAAAACCTTGCAATGTCTGCTTTCTTCCTCATTCAATATGGCTGTTGGGCCTTGAAGATTATCGCAGAAAAACAATTGCATAGTAACCCTTATTTTTTCTTATTGTTTTTGCTGGCGTCTTTCGCTTTGGCGATTTCTTCTAAACGCTTCTGAAAAGCCGATTTTTTATCTTCAACTTTTTTGCTTTTAGAATCATGAATTTGGGCTTTCAATTTATCTTCGTCAACAAATTTCTTAATTGCCCATTGCTGAGAAAAGGTTACGATGTTACTTAAGAAATAATAATAAGTTAAAGCGGCTGCGTATTTGTTGAAGAAACCTAAGAATAAAATAGGCATCAAATAACTTATGTACTTCATTTGCTCATTCATTCCACCAGTGATTTGGTTATTCATACGGGTATAAATGAGGGTTGAAATGGTCATTAACAAAGTAAACAAACTGACGTGGTCACCATAAATATAATCAATGACTGGCAATTTTCCGAAATTCCAAACTGAATCGTAAATGGACAAATCATCTGCCCATAAAAAAGCCTGTTGTCTGAATTCAAAAGCGGAAGGCACGAATTGGAACACAGCAATCAGAATTGGCATTTGCAGCAACATTGGCAAACATCCACCTAGAGGATTAACTCCAGCTTGCTTGTACAATTTCAAATTTTCAACTTGAATGGTCTGCATATCGTCCTTGTATTTCTCCTTTATTTCATCCATTTCTGGCTTTAACAAACGCATCTTGGCTGTCGATTTGTAGGATTTAAATACCAATGGCAGAAGTAAAGTTTTGATAATTAAAGTAAGCAACAGGATAATGATACCATAGTTACTCATATAACCCTTAAGAAAATTAAAAATTGGAATAATCATGAATCGGTTCATCCAACCAAAAATCCCCCAACCCAATGGAATAATTTTATCCAAGCCTATTCCTTGGTCTTTCAGCGTTTCATATTGGTTAGGCCCAAAGAAATACTTGATCTTAAAATCTTGATCTCTTCCTGACTCATATGGCAATGACAAGCTCGCGCTCATGTTTTTTACATTCTGATTTGAAATTGCATCTTTGGTGGAAACCACACTGCCTTTTAAAAATGGTTTTTCAGAATAAATGGAAGTATTGAAAAATTGTTGTTTCAAACTCACCCATTGCACAGGTTCTTCGAGAGTAATTGATTCATTCTTTGTCTCTGAAATATAGTCAGCAGATTTATCTAAATATTTGAAATAAATGGTTGCCTTCTTATTTTCCTCTACAACTTCACGCTCTTGCAAAGGCAGGTCGTTGTTAAATTGCAAAGTCATTCCAGCGCCATTTTGAATGACAGAACCCATACCACTTGTATGGATTCTATGTTCTAAATTAAAGCCTTTGTCGGCTATAATGTATTCATGTTCTATGTATGCTGCTGCTCCATAGGACAATCTGTAAACAATTGAATGCGCATCTGATTTGGCTATCGACCAATAAAAATCATTGGAATTTATCTTTTTTTGATCTGCTGTAAAAAACAAAGCATGTTGGCTGTTCGATTCATCCATCAGCTTAACGGCTTTTCTCCCGTCGGTTTTGTAATTTTTCAATTCAACTTGCCTGATGATCCCGCCTTTATTTGAAAAACTAATTTTCAATTCTGAATTTTCAATGGTTTGAATTTTTTCTTCTCCAAGAACATTTCCAGAAAATCCACCATAAACATTCTTGAGGGCAGTGCTATCGGTTTTCAGTATAGAAGCCAAACTGTCTTTTTCTTTCTTTGCAGCTAGAGCGAGCTTATCCTGATTTTTTGTTTCAAGTATTTTTATAGTTTGAATAGAATCTGCTGCGCGCTTTTGCATAGCCAAGTCTTGAGCACTTGGCTGGTTAATATAGAAATAACCAATTAGAAGTGCGAAAATGAGGCCAAGTCCTATGTATGAATTACGATCCATTGCGTTTTTATTAGTAAATTTAAGGGCAGCAAAGGTATTGTTTTTTTCTTATTTTTAAACCTTGCATAATAAAACTAAACGATGAATATTTTCGGCAGATTGATGAAACTATGAGTCTCTTTAATTAAATATCCGTTTTTTACCATTAGCCTTTGGAAAAAGCATTGTATTTCGCAGCAGAAGATTCGCTAACAGTAGTTGATAAATTTTGTCAGAATCCTACGACACCCTCAACCGTATTGTTGAATTTATACAAAAACACCGAGCTTGGTGCTTGAATCGGATGTTTTAACAAGCGCCGTTTTGAAATCAAAATATTGGAACTTTAGCATAATCACATTAGGGGTTTCATCAGGTAATTTTCAATTATTTTTATTTAATATTGCTCAATGAAAATCACATTCCACGGGGCTGCAAGAACCGTTACCGGCAGCAAGCATCTTTTGACAACAGACAAAGGAACGCAGATATTACTTGATTGTGGTTTGTTTCAAGGAGAAGGCAAAAATACCCCACCATTAAATTCTCATTGGGGATTTGACCCAAGAGAAATAGATTATGTTTTACTTTCGCATGCACACATAGACCATTCAGGTTTATTGCCTAAACTATTTAAGGACGGATTTTCAGGCAAAGTGTATGCAACATCTGGCACCATTTCACTTTGTGAAATCATGTTGCTTGACAGCGCTCGGATTCAAGAAAGTGATTTAAAATACATCAACAAAAGAAAAAAAGAAAAAAAGCAAGCCCTAATAGAACCATTGTACGGTGAGGAGGATGCGAAAAAGACTTTAGAAAACATGCTTGAATTGCCTTTAAATGGCAGTAAGGTAATTGATGACGAAGTAACAGTTAGCACCTTCGAGAGTGGGCATATTATGGGCAGTGTAGCCTTGCATTTAGAAATCAAAAGAGCAGATGGTTCGATTAATACGCTAACTTTTACAGGTGATATTGGACGAAAAGATGATGCCATTATTAAAGGGCCAGCTGCATTTCCGCAATCAGATTATATTATTTGTGAGAGCACCTATGGAAACCGTTTGCATGCTGTTCAAACCGACGTCGAAAGCAAATTACTTGAAGTGGTTAATGAGACCTGTGTAAAAAACAAAGGGAAAATCATTATACCGGCATTCAGTATAGACAGAACCCAAGAAATCATTTATGCCCTAGACCAATTGGCGCATGATGGAAAATTACCGGCAATAGATGTTTTTGTAGACAGCCCCCTTTCAGTAAAAGCCACCCGAATTATGTCTAAACACAGAGAATATTTCAACAGTGAGATATTAGAATACATTTCAAGAGATGGTAATCCATTTGATTTTCCCAACCTACATTATGTAGAATCTGCTGAAGAATCAAAGAAAATAAACACTCTAAAAAGCCCATGTATTATTATTAGTTCTAGCGGCATGGCTGAAGCCGGAAGGGTAAAACACCACATTAAAAACAATGTTGAGAATCCTAACAATACCATATTATTGGTTGGTTATGCCTCAGCGTCTTCGTTAGCGGGTCATTTAAAAGCAGGCGATGAAGAAGTGAGGATATTTGGCGATTTTTTTAAAGTCAATGCCAATGTAGAAAGCATGGAGAACTTCAGTGCTCATGCCGATTACAAAGAAATGTTAGACTATTTAGAATGTCAAAATGGCAACAAAACAAAAAAACTATTCTTGGTTCATGGCGAGATTGAAACCCAGAAAGATTGGGCCGATAAACTCTTGCAGGCTGGATTCTTGAACATTGTAATTCCTGAAAAAGGCGAAACTTTTATTTTAGATTAGATTATGAATGTAAATATTAACAAAAAGACCAAACTATTTATCATACTTGGCAGTTTTTTTATTACCAATGCCATTGTCGCTGAGTTTATTGGTGCTAAAATATTTTCTCTAGAAAACTCACTGGGATTTAAAGCCTTTGATATTTCTTTTTTCGGGTTTGACCATTTATCCTTTCAACTGACCTGCGGGGTATTGCTTTGGCCTGTTGTATTTGTAATGACTGATATCATCAATGAATATTACGGTAAAAAAGGTGTTCAACTGCTCAGTTTCATCGCAGCGGGCATGATTGCTTATGCTTTTATAATGGTTTATCTTTCTATGGGTTCAAGTCCGGCAGAATGGTGGATACACAGCGGCGAAAAAAAATCAATAGACAATATGCAAAATGCCTTTTCGGCAGTATTTGGACAAGGCTTATGGATTATCATTGGTTCATTGTTTGCGTTTTTAATTGGACAATTAATTGATGTTTGGGTTTTTCATTTAATCAAAACCAGCTCAGGGAATAAGTATTTGTGGCTTAGGAGCACAGGGTCTACTTTGGTTTCTCAATTGATCGATAGTTTTGTTGTATTATTCATCGCATTCTATATTGGAAACAATTGGAGTTTAAAACAAGTATTGGCAATAGGACTTATGAATTACATTTACAAATTCACAGTAGCTTTGCTCATTACCCCTTTGCTGTATATTTTACACAACGCAATAGACAAATATTTAGGCGATGAAGCCTCAGAAAAGATGATTCATTCGGCTGATAAGCAATCCGAATAGACTATGGTTTCAATCAAAGTTCTTTCAATTTGTCAATAAATTGAAAGAAAAATTATTTACCTTGCTTAGACTTAACATACCGATTAAATCGGTCTATTGTTTTTTGATATTTATCTTTATCAAAGATAGCCGATTCACTTGCTGCTTTTTTCAGTAGAAACAGACCTAAAGGCAGCAAGAAAAAGCTAGCCAACCAAGCGCCAGCCCATTCAGGCAACAGACCTTCCCTACCCATTTTTACCCCAATCATATTGACCACATAATAGAGAATAAACATCACAATAGACACCACCATCGGCATGCCCAATCCTCCTTTTCTAATAATTGTTCCTAAGGGCGCAGCTAAAAGAAACAGAACGATTAAAACAAATGATAAGGTAAATTTCTCATGCCATTTGATGGTAAACATCCTATCGTCGTTTTTAATGTCCTCTAATTGTTGGGCAGAAGACTCAATGATGCTTTTAAGATTGCGTGTTGAACCCAAAGCCAATTCCAAAATATTGTATCTATTTTCTTTTGAGAAATTAAGCAATATGGTGTCATTGGCTAAAGCAGGACTATCTTTCACATTCGAACCTTGCATTAACAATTTTGGATCAGGATAATACGGTCTCAGAAAATCGCGTGTTGCCGTATTTCTATTTTTTATTTCCCTTTTTGCTGAATCAATTGCCAATTGTAGTTCGTTGATGTTCATCATAACCGCACTGCCTTTAAACAAGGCTTTGTCGGTTTCTTTTAAATCCAAATCACTTAAATCAAACGTGATTTTTTGTTCCTCAAAAAAAGTAGTTGTAGAAGGAATTCTGTTTTTATAATTGGCATTTTCGACCAACTCTTCGTAACGGATGCCTTTAAATAACGTAAAATACAACAACCTCTTATCGTCACTTAACTTCATTTTACCTGACTCAGCTCTAATAATTGACAATTCACTATAGCCTGGTTTGAGTTCATAAATTAATATGTCTCGAATGACTTCATTGTCGGCATCTTTACTTCCTACTTTAATCTGATAACCATCGATACCATTATAAAAAATACCTTCTTTGATGTCAAAGGCAGGTTTTTTATTTCGAATATCCCACAACAAACTTTTGGCCTCTAAATTGGCTTTGGGTATAACAATGTTTGAAACATAAAATGTTAATACGCTTAAAAACACGATAATTAAAAACGCAGGCAATAGCGCTCTGTATATACTTACACCAGAAGCTTTGAGGGCCACCATTTCATATGATTCGGAGAGATTACCAAAAGTCATTAAGCTAGAAAGCAATACCGCCAAAGGCAAAGCCATTGGTATCAAATCGGCCAGCGAAAAGAATAAAAGCCTAGCAACCACGTGCCATTCTAATCCTTTTCCAACCAAGTCATCAATGTATTTCCATAAAAACAACATCAAAAACAAAAACATAGAAATGAAGAAGGTCCCTAAGAAAGGGCCAATAAAAGCTTTCACAACCAGAAGGTTAATTTTCTTCATGTTTTCAAATGATCTGCTTACAATAAGCAAACCCTGTTCCAAAAAACTAAGCGCCGATAATGTCTTTTAGGGTTTGAATTTGGGTATGCCAAACTTCCCCTATTTCACGCTTTTCAGATTCGGTATCATTGCAAAACTCTGTGACTTTTATAGCCACATCTTCGGTTAATTCATCAACAATAATTTCCATTTCAATATACTCATCTTCTGGGGTGTGTTCAAAATGAAACCTACAGAGTTTATTGTTTATTGATTTATCTAATGTGGCTTTTGCTTCCTGGCCATCATCGTACACAAATACATAGTCAATTCTACTTTTATTGACAACTTTGTGCGCAAACCATTCTTGAAGGCCTGAGGCACTTTGAATGTAATTGTAAATCAAGCTAGGTGAGGCGTTAATCGGAAACTCCAATACAACCTGTGCTCTGCTTTGTTTTTTAGTCATCTTTGTACAGTTAGAATTAATACCCGCAATTAAATGAATTTTTATTGCCCTAAGAAATAAAATTTTAGCAATATTTGTAAAAATTTTCATTTGAAGCAATTTCTCCTCAATAAACGTGTTTCTTTCTTTTGCCATTTGCTCATGGCAGTTGGGGTCTTGCCTCTTGTTATATTAATTAAGCAGTCAGAATCATTGTTAATGATCAATGGCAACAACAGCAAAATACTTGATCAATTGATGTACCATATTACAAGATTGCCTGAGCTGTTCATGATTGTTTTTGTAATTGTGTTGTCGGCATTCCATGAACGCAAAGTATTTTTATCTACAATAATCGCCATGTCGATTTGTGGATTATCCATTGTCATTTTCAAACAAATAATTTTTTCAGACTTCGAGAGGCCATTGGCTTGGCTGAGCAGCAATAAGATTAACTACCACAAAGTTGATGGCATAAAACTGCATTCTAATGGCAGTTTTCCTTCGGGTCACACGATGTCAGCCTTTTGCGCATTGGCAATTGCAGGATTTATAAGCAAAAATGGGATTGTTCAGTTTTTATTGTTCCTACTTGCTTGTGCTTCAGCCTATTCTCGGGTATATGTGGCCCAACATTATTTAATGGATGTGTATGCAGGTGCATTAATTGGCTATTTTTACGCTCTTTTATTTTACCAATTATTCTCAAATAAATTAAGGACGCCTTATTGGCAGAATTCAATATTTCGAAAAAACACATGAAGCAAGAAGTCAATCCATTACACTATCTCATTATTGTTTTAATTGGTGGCATCTTCTTTCTACCCTTTCTTGGCGATGTGCATTTATTTGATTGGGATGAAATAAATTTTGCAGAATCGGCTAGAGAAATGATTGTAAGTGGCAATTACTCTAAAGTTCAAATCAATTTTCAAGGCTTTTGGGAAAAACCACCATTGTTTATATGGATGCAAGTGGTGTCAATGAAAATATTTGGTGTCAATGAATTTGCGGCGCGTTTCCCAAATGCAGTTTTCGGAATTCTAACCTTGTGCTTAATCTACCGAACTGGAAAAAAGAACTTCAAGGGGCACATTGCACATTGGTGGGTTTTAAGTTACTTGGGAGCCATTACCCCTCATTTATATTTCAAAACAGGTCTCATTGATCCTGTTTTCAACTTTTTTATTTTTTTAGGCATTTTGCAATTCTTTGAAGCGCTTAAGAACCACTCAAGTGCTTATAACGCTAACCGTCATTTTATAAAAGCTGGATTTTATACGGGCATAGCTATTTTATGCAAAGGCCCAGTAGCTTTATTGGTAAGTGTTTTAGTTTTGCTAAGCATGGTGTTTGCCAAACGCATGGTTTGGTTTTTTAGTTTATCGAATGTGGTTTTGTATTTGCTTGTAACAGGTTTGGTAAGCAGTGTTTGGTTTGCCCCAGAAACAATACAAAATGGACCTTATTTTATCATTGGTTTTATTCAATATCAAATTGAACTATTTTCTCAAAATGTTGCAGGACATCAACAGCCAATATATTACCACCCTCTGGTTTTATTGATTGGATGCTTTCCTGTGTCAATAATTGCAATCGCTGTTTGGAAAAAGAATGAATATTACGCCTACCATGAGAATTTATTTCGAACCGTTATGCAATGTTTGTTTTGGGTTGTTTTGATTCTGTTTTCAATCGTCAAAACCAAAATTGTTCATTATTCTTCACTTTGTTGGCTTCCCCTAACTTTTCTGAGTGCTTATTCGATAGAAAGCATATACCAAGGCGTGCACCGTTTCAAATGGCAATTTAAACTCTTTATGGTTGTTATGGGTTTTATGGTTTCATCGGCATTAATTGCATTTCCATTGATCATGAAATATCAGCGTGAAATTATCCTCAATCTTATAAAGGATGAATTCAGCAAACAAAACTTTGCTGCGCAGGTGGATTGGCAACTTTACCATACTTTACCCGGTATCCTTTTATTTCTTATCGTTTTGACCTTTATCTATTTTTGGAACAAAAACAAACCCGTTATCCTTTTTGGCAGCTTGTTGGCAGGGAATGCACTGGTAATCTTTTTAGCGTCTGTATTGTTAACACCAAAAATTGAGCAACACACGCAAGCCACTGCAATCGAGTTCTTTAAATCTAAAGAAAATGAAAAGTGTTATATTTTTATCACTGGATACAAAAGCTATGCATCATATTTCTATGCCAAGGTTAAACCATTGCGCTATACCGATGGATTAAATTTATTAAATGAAAAGTTTATTCGCAGCAAAGGCAAAACAAGTTTTTTAGCTCTTAACGAACTAGAAAAAGAAGAATACGACGACAATCAAAAATACTGGTTGTTGCATGGAGATTTAGACCGAGCAGTCTATTTTATAGCCAAATCAGATGATACAGAAGGATTAGAAAAGGAGTCTACAATTAAAGAGCTTTGGAATAAAGACGGATTTGTTGTTTACCAAAGGAAATAAAAAGTCCCGTTTCACATGGGTAAAACGGGACTTCAAGATTTTATGATTTTAAATCTAGTCTAAATACAAATCAGTAAACGCACCATCAGTTACCGTATAGGTTGCACCAGATGCACTTGGTGTCATAGTTGTATTGAAGGTTCCAGAAATTTTACGATTCGCTTTGTCAAATTTGGTAATAGTCATGCTTGAACTAGCAGTGTAAGTAAACAATGTGGTGAACAAAGCCTGCAAATTGGTGCTAGGCAAATAGTAGATATTGTAATCAGAGCTCGACATTGTATAGGTGCCGATTCCAGAAGGCGACAACAATACATTCATTAATAATGCACTTGAATCGCCGGTTCTGGTTCTAAATGCCAATAGGCTCAAAGTATCCCCTTCTAGTGTAGCTCGAACAGAGGGAACAATGGTATCAATGAAGAAAGTGTTTTGGGTTCTTGCATCAGATTCCCAAGCAGTTCCATTGATTTTGCAGGTAACTATGCCTGTTTTTACGGCTGGAGTTGGAGTACTTGGAGTATCTTCGGTTTTCTTGCACGAAGACATAAATAGGGTGAAGCTAAGAAGCGCTAGGCTTGAATATTTTATTAAATTTTTCATAACACTGCAAATTTAATCATTTTCGGTAAATCCCTACTTAAAAAATATACCGCGCTTCTGCCCTGCCAATATGAACAGTTTTATAGGTTTCCGTTTTACGGCCTTCGTACGAAACATTTAATTGAATATTCCCTTTTGTTTTTCCACCAAAACCGATATTCCAAGTTAAATTTTTTCCATTGCTAAGGCCATTTAAAACATCAAAAGCCAAGGGAGAATTTGAATTTCCTGCAAAATCAATGTTATGTGAAGCTATTTTAATATCGATATTGCCTTTGTTTATAATAAAATAACGCAGTTCTATACCGGACTCTCCAATATAGGCTTGATCGCCACCAAATTCAGGCGTATTGATCGCTTCGGTGTATTTATAATAGGCTCCAAATCTCATACCCCTCAACGTTTGATAAAAGAGTTCTGGTCTCAGAATTTTTGAATTGTAATTGTAATTGCGGTTTTCAAAAAACCCATTCCTGTTTTGTTTTCTTGAAACTTCGGCATCAACAACAAAATTGATCCTTTTGCTAAATCCAAACCTTGAAATTAATTGTTGCTTATCATTTTGCTTCCATTCAAATCCACTGTTTAAAAATTGCTTGCCTTTATTGGTTTGTATGGTATGTTCCAAACCAAACTTTGAATTTGAACGGTTAAAAAAGGTGGTTTGTTTGATCAAACTATTAACCGCAATCAAAGAAGAATCAGAAACATTCAATTGAAACGGATTGACAATCATTAACAAACTATTGTCAGTGATTTTTCTGTCTGCCCGGTAAGACGTTATGGAATTGAATTTAGAAAAAAACCGTTTAAACGCTGTGGATGTTTGCCAAGCGCTTGGCGCTTGAATACGAACCGTTTGGTTGAATTCGTTGGAATTGCTTTTGATAAACTCATTGGTGGGTAGATACACTTTTACATACCTTGCTTGGTCGTTAAAAACGGCCAATTCAAATTCATTCAATTCTTCGATTCCATTTTTGTTGTAATCAATCCAAGTGTGGGTTCCATATCCTGATTGAACCAGAGCAAAAGAAAACTGTCTTTTTTGCTCTCTTCCAGTACCAATTTGATAATAGGTGGAGGTACTTATAAGTTTTTTAAAGAAATTAGCATTGTATTCAACACGACTTAAAATTACCTCATCATCATTCTTTAAACCCGCCATATACAAGTTCCTATATGAACCAACAAATTTCAATCTGTTCATCTTATTACCTGCATGTTCAAGGCTTGCGCTTAAATTGGTTCCTGCAGAATTAAAACTAAAGTTATTTGATTGAGGCAAGTAGTCTGTTCGATAATTGGCATCAAAATGATAGGTCCATTTTTTAGTCAGTTTACTTTCTAGGTAGGCTGAAACTTGTTGGTATTTGAATGAAGTAAGATCCAATTTTACACTGGTGTCAGCAGTAAATCTACTTTCTTCTAAAATCAAATTGACGCCAAAACTTAAAAATTTTAAATTAATACGTGTTTCAATTTGAGTGGTTTGTGAGCGGTTTTTATTTTCAATGTTAAGGTTGAGGCCCTTGGTTGATAGCTGTTCATTGTAAGCCCTATAAAATATTTTTTTACCACTATAACTATAATCACTTAAGAGTCTGTATCCATCAAAAAAACGACCCTTATTGTAATTTGACATCTCTAAAGACAAGCGGTGTTTGTCTTTGTACAATAGATTTCCCGAAGCGCTTGTTATCCTCTCATAAGCGCCTTGACTTTGAACCGCATTGCTAATTTGACGGTTCCATATTCGATTAAACTCAACTGCCCTGTATCTTTCTACGTAGGCGAAATTATTATTGATGTATTCTAACTTGATAGAACTTCCGACTTTAAAATCTTTAAATCTGAAATCTTTTTGATTCATAGAAAAGAACAAACCCAAACCATCGTCATTTTTCTTATCCAAAACACTAAAGGTATTCTTGTTGCTGTTGGTGTATGCGCCTTCAATTTTAATTTCAAAATTTTGTCCATTTTGATACGCGGCATTGGCCGTAAGCATTTGTAACCTCTTGGGCGCCACCAATTGAACAGCGGGCTCATAATCGCCAACGGGAGATCCATTAACCGGTTGAACCCAAGCAAAGACTCGACCATTTGCAGAACTTGCAATCTGTATATAATTCCCTTTTCCTTTACCCACATATGAAAACGTTGCGGTATAAAAACCAGAATCGGCTGTTGCACTGTTTGTAAATACATAGATTTTATAGCCCAAAGAATCTATTTTTCGGTAATTAACACGGTCTGTTTGTAATTGAGAATACTGGCGTTCGATTTGATAGGTTGCCATAGCATCACCCGATTCCTCCAGTATTTTTTGAATTTGTGAACCATAAGAGGTATCTGTAGCTTGAAGCTTATTGTCTTGTTCTGTATAATAATTAACCGAAGCTTTAAACTGTTTAAACTGAAATGCATCACTCAAAGTAAAAACAGAACGAGAGTAGTTTCGATCGCTGTATTGAAATTCAACTACTATGCGGTTGTACCGATTGATTAACCGTGTTGGCATAAAATAAATCTCGCCCGTATTGTAATCAATGACATAATCATTTTGTTGACCTCTTTCGAGTTTTTTACCATCTAAAAAAACTGCTTCAGTACCCGATATAACAATGATGTTCAATTCGGAATTTGCACCTTGCAAACGGTAAGGGCCTTGCACACCCTCTTGGCCTTGAATCTCATTTCTTACAAATTTCCCTCTAGATACTGCGGCATTTGCCTGCACTTGTTGTTGAACTTTTGATCGGTCATTAAAAACCATTTGGAGTCCTCTCGACTTTTTATAGAACTTCATGAAATACTGGTCTTTATTGGTATTCATTAAGAAATCACCTACGGTCAAGGTATTACTGTCCTTTGTTATTGAAATAAATACTTTATCAAAATCTTGGATTTGCTGGGTATTGCCTTGGGGCTGAATTGGATTATTTTCATCACTTATTGCAGCAAGAATAGATACGCCTTTGCCTAAATTTCCGTTTAGTTGAAGATTTAAATTGCTGTTTAAAATTAAATCTTGATTGTTTCCAAACCCCAATCCCCTAGCTATATTTCCACTTACATTTAGTCCTTCACCAAACAGAGGTGAGGCCAATGAAGTTTCATTTTTATAATTGTAAAACGAACGGAACTCAAAACCAAATTCCGGCTCAATCATTGACAGCTGCTTATGTCTGTAGTTTTCGAATTTTATTAAAGGCAGCACCCGGTAGAAAACATCTAAATGCTCTCCAAATAAATAATTTTCGAAGCTGATTTCCCTGGCTCTCAAATCGATTGAATAGCCTGAATCAAGTTTTATTCCTTTGCGGTACACAGCAACTGATTTTGGAACCAAAGGAACTGTATCTAAAAGCAAAACCGTTTTGTCGACTTGAATAAGCACATGCCTTAAATTGTTTTGGCTTGTCTGAGAATGCAATCCTAGACAAACCATAAGTGCAAGAACAAACCCTATTTTGTTTAAATATTTAATGTTGAATCGGATTGGTAAACAGGAAGAATAACGTGAAAAGTGGTTCCTTTATTTAATTCACTTTCAAAAGTGATTGTTCCATGAACTTGTTCAATAATTTTCTTACAAATAGCCAAACCCAAACCCATTCCTGAATTTTTGGTACTGAAATTAGGTTGGAAAATTTTGTCCTTTAATTCATCTTCAATGCCTTTGCCATTGTCGGTGAAGGAGATGTCTATGCTACTTTCCAACAATTCTATTTTGACTTGTATTTTACAAATTTCGTTTTCTTCAGTTGCTTGTTGGGCATTTTTGAGAATATTGGTAAAAACCCTTGTTACTTGTTCTTTATCAACCATTACCAGCAATACTTCATTTGAAATAACACAGTCGATTTCTAAATGGCTTTGCGAACGGAAAAGAACAATGCTTGACTGTAATATTTGATTGATATTGTGCAATTCAGGAAGCGCCGCTGGCATTTTTGCAAAAGAAGAGAACTCTTCTGCCATGTGGCTTAACTGGTCTATTTGGTCAATTAATATTTGGCTTATGGAAGCAATTTGACTCTTTAGGTGTGCATCATCTTTATGCAATGACATTTGCAAATGTTGCAGGTGTAGCTTCATTGGCGTCAGAGGATTTTTGATTTCATGAGCAACTTGCTTGGCCATTTCCTTCCAAGCGCCTTCCCTTTCGCTTCTGGCTAGCTTTTCAGTGCTTAATTCCAGCTTTTTGAGCATTACATTGTACTGATCGACCAATTGTCCAATTTCATCATTTCGGCTCCAATTGATCAATTGGTTTTGCTCACCAAGTTTAATTTTTGCTAAACTGGTAATCATCAAATTCAAAGGCCTCACCAAACTTTTACCAATATACGAAGCGATCAATAATGAAATCATAAGCAGCAACGCTGAAATATTAAGCAAACTGCCAAGGTAGCTTGAAAATTCATTTTTCAAATCCAAAGATTTTGAAAAATAAGGCAAATGGACATAACCAATTAAATTTCGATTGGCATCAAACAAAGCGTTATAGTACGATTGATAATCAAGCAAGCCAATGTGCTCGACCTGTTTCAGATTGTATTGTTTGCGTTGTATCAATTCGTAATGTGCCAAAGGGTGAATATAGGGCGAAAACCAAGACTCATCATATATTCTATTGTTTGCTGTTTGATACAATGTGCCATCTTTAAAATACAAATTAATATCCACTTCATAGGTATTTGCCAAATGCTTGATTAAGTTTTGAATTGGTCTTTCATCTCTTTTGCTGTAACCCACTTCTAGTTCAGAAACAATTTGGGACATCTTTTTATCTAAAGATTCACTCTGTTTCTCTTTAAAACTTTTGTTCACATTTTGAACAGTGAAATAAACCACAACAGAGCAAATCAAAACCGACATCAATAAAAATGACAATCTAATTTTAGTTTCTAAATAAAGTCTGTTCACATTCAGAACCCTTAAATATTTTGTAATAACAGCGTATACTTTTTGAAATCTGGCATTAAAGCCAAGCAGGCCAATAAGAAATATAAGTGCATAAAGACCAATAAAAACAAGCACCAATATGCTTGTAAAGTAGAAGAGTATAAAAGTAAAAACAGTAAAAATCTGATTCCAGGTGTAAGACTTTAAGGACACTATAATAAATGTCTCTGAATTTATTTTCTTTAGAAGCTGAGAATAACCATTAACTTCAATAAATGACTCATCCTCCATTTTACTGTATTGAAGGTCATTGTTTAAGGTATATGGATAAGAGCCTAAACTTTTTATCAGCTCATTTTTTTGATAGATGGCATAGGAATAGCGGTTATCGGCCAAACTATTGAAATCCATTTTATTAAAAAAGTAATCTAAATTATAAAGATCACTTTTCACTTTGGGCGTTAACAATAAGAAAACATATCCTACATTTCGTTTTCCAGGACAAATCTCATATTTGGCCAAATACCCACCCAAATAATGCAAATCTTTAATGTACAGAAAGTAATTGCTAATGCTTTTATTGGTCGATTGGTTGTAAAGAGCATTGACGTATCCATAACTGAGTTTATTGGGCGTAATGTCGGCACCAAAACTATCGTAGCGCATCAAACTGATGTCATAGTTTTTTATGAAATCGTTGAAGAAAGTATACCTATAATTTAGTTCAAGCTCATTGTAATCGTTTTTAGTGTAGTAAAACAAAGAATCGATAGCCTCGTTATGCACCATCTCCTCCTCAATATCTAAAAGCTTAAATTCTAAATCAATATCTTCTTTGGCAATTAATTTTGTAGCAAATAATTTCCTGTGCTCTTTTTCTTTAAAGCTGTTTAATTGTTCAAACTGTACAGAGAATATTGCCGAGCATAATAAACCCAATGCAATAATATGCCTAAAGAATAGCTTCTTAATAAATATGACCCAAAAAGGCAATAGCACCCCATAAGCAGAAAAACAGATCAATAAAAACCCATTGGTATGCGCATAAAAATAGGCAAAAATTGCCACCAAAAAGCCAATCACTATGTGCAATTTCAAAAAGCCAATTTGATTAATTTTATGTTTAACAAGATTGGATAAAATCCGATTGAATAAAATTATAACAAAGAAAAACAAGAACACATTAAACAAGCCTATCAGCGTATATTGATCAACATTGGCCAAGAGTTTAAAGTCGTAGTTTATCCTTGAATTTAAAATGTATTTTGGCAGCACAAGCAATACCACCAAATAATTCAAAGCCCATTGCAGCAATGATATCCCTGCATAAATAATGTTGTTGGGTTCAAGATGCGCTTTTTGTTTGAAGGTGCTAATCAATTGATGCAGAAACACCAGTGCAGAAACAGTTCCAAGCATTAAAAGGAGGCAATGACCAAGTGAAGGAATTAGGGAACTATAAGCCGCTAAATCAGGAGAAAATAGAGGGATATCCGATTTGTGTTTTAATACAACGTTGAAGTACGCCAAAAAACTAAACAACGATATAAATGCAATCAGGGCCATTACAAAACTTCTTGCATTAAAAAATTGGCGCTTACTTGCCAAGAGCAAAGTAAATATGAGGTAGAAGACAAATGAAATTATGTAAAAGAACTCCAACATTTGCCTTTTGCGCTTTCCCGAAAAACTTGATTGGTCAATTTCAGGCAAATTAGAATGTGTCATGTAACCTGAAGGTTCTAGCTTTAAACTCGAAGCCTTGTGTTTTAAATTTACATTTTTTAAGGACAGTTCAGAATTAAACGCATCTAAAAAGTAGGCATTATTGAATGGATAAGTTTGGTAAAATTGGTAATAACAATAGATTTCATATCCATTTTTAGATATGGAGAGCATTTGAAACCATCCTTTTTTATTATGTAAAATCTCCTTCTTAAATGTATCTGTACATGCAAAATTGTATGGTTGAATTAAGTTATCGGTCCAAAAGACCAAACATTTATGCTTATAAGCAAATATAGATACCTGTTGTTTTTCAATGTCCTTGTAAAGACCATTGCTTAAATCAAAGCCATCTATCAAATCAATTAGATTTGAATCAGACAATAGCTGCTCTTGTTTAACGAGTTTTTTATTGAGCTTTCGCAGCAACAATGCATTGGCATCCTGCTGTAAAAAATCATCTTTTAAAGCGAAATTCTCGATGAGCAAAGCGGTGCAAAAGCTCAGAAGAAAAAGGATGAAAAATATGCTTTCTTTTAATTTCAATAAATGCTATTGGTCAAAAGATACTCTTGAACATACGATTTAATACCATCTTCCAAAGAAGTAAAAGGAATATCAAAACCAATCTGCTTTAATTTTTGCATATCGGCACAGGTATAATATTGGTATTTATCACGAATATCGACGGGTGTGTCAATAAAGTGAATTGAGGGCTCCAAATGAAGTGCCGCAAAAACAGATTCGGCCAACAGCTTAAACGTATTGGCAGTGCCGCTGCCTAAATTATAAATGCCGCTGTCTTTTCTGTGGTTCATCAAAAAGATCAAAACATTTAAGACATCCATCACATAAACGAAGTCTCTTTTTTGCTCGCCATCTTTAAAGTCAGGATGGTGCGATTTAAATAGATTCAATTGCTTCTTGGCGCTTATTTGATCCATAGCATGCAAAATAACCGATGCCATTCTGCCTTTGTGGTATTCGTTAGGTCCATACACATTGAAGAACTTCAATCCTGCCCAGAAAAAAGGAGCTCTTTCTTGGGCAAGAACCCAAAGATCAAAATCTTGTTTGCTTTGGCCATAAGGATTCAATGGCTTCAGGTCATTGATGTACTGGTAATCGTCAGAAAAACCAAACTCGCCCATTCCATAAGTTGCTGCACTGCTCGCGTATACCATAGGAATGCCCTCTTCAAGACAAAGATTCCACATGTTTTTGGAATACTCGAAATTAAGTTGATTTAATAGATCCTCATTAAATTCAGTGGTATCCGTTCTTGCGCCGATATGAAAAACAAATTGTATAAGATTTCCCTTGCCAATTGCCCAATTAAAAAAGTCATTTCTGTCGACCAATTCGGCATATTGCAAGTTTTCCCAATTTCTCTTTTTGATTTCTTTGGAAAAATCATCCACCAATACAAGGTCAACATAGCCATCCCTATTCAATCTGCTTGCTAGACAACTGCCAACAAAACCTGCTGCTCCGGTAATTATAATCATATAAAAGTCAGTTCCAAAAATAAATAATTTTGAGTTAAATTTGCAGCTTATTTATAAACCGATGACCAATCCAGTATTATTTGTTACCAGAAAGGCGCATTTTAATGCTGCTCATAAATTATACAACCCCCTTTGGACCAAAGAAGAAAATGAAGCATGTTTTGGCAAATGTGCGAATGAACATTGGCATGGACATAATTTTGATTTGTATGTGACCATTAAAGGAAGACCATCTAAGGACACCGGGTTTGTAATGGACTTAAAACGGCTTAAAGTCATTATTGAAGACGAAATAGTTGAGCATCTTGACCATAAAAACTTAAATCTAGATGTTCCTTTTCTAAAAGATGTATTGCCATCGGTAGAAAACATTGTTATTGCAATATGGGAACGTTTAATTCCTCATTTACCTTCAGATGTCAAATTGCACAAAATTCATCTAATAGAGACCGTCAACAATTCAGTAGAGTACTACGGACCAGATACTCCATTTTAATAGACAAGGCGTAAATCAAAATTATATTTATAATTAAAACATCACTTACTTTGTATGGTGATTAAACTTTGGAATAAATACAAATATTGGTTAATTAGTTTGTCTGCCTTGACATGGATGCTTGTGTTTGATAGCAATAACTTTATTGATCTCATCGAGTTGAGAAGCGAGGTAGCTGACCTTAGAGAAAAACGAGGTTATTTTAAATCCGAAATCATAAATGTTAGAAATGCCGAAAAGGAGTTGTTTTCAAACAATAGAAATTTGGAAAAGTTTGCCCGTGAAAGATATCTGATGAAAAAAGACAATGAAGATTTATTTATTATCACCCAAAAGGACGAAGAATAAATAAACATTTACAAGCTCTCAGCCAATAAGATACTTAGTTTTTCTCTTCTCAGCTCGCCAGAGGGAGAAAGGCATTCTATCAATACCAAGTAGACGCCAATTGGCAATACTTCGGCATTTTGGCCTGTTCCATCCCACACAATTGCGCCATCTGTTCCTAGTGTTTTGTTGTTAATTAATGTTTTCATTTCTTTGCCTTCTATATTAAAAATTTTAATTGTGCTTAAGTAATCTGCTTCTGGAAATTTGTACCTCAAAATCAATAAATCTTCAAACCCATCCATGTCGGGTGATAAGCTTCGAGAATTCAATGTAAAAAACCAATCTTTCTGAGTGTGAACAGAGATTTGCGAATTCTCTGCCCCGGGGCTAGCATAAGCAACAGAAGATGCTGCACTATGCCATGTATTTTTATCGTTGCTTTCCATATGGGCATTTAAACGTTCTAAACTCACCCCATTTTGGTCTGCTAAAAAAGCAAAATGCCAACTTGAATTGTAGCAGACACTGTCTACCATAAGGTTCAATAGGTTGCACAAGACAACCTGCCCCTCTTTGTCGGGCATGGCCATTAAATCAGTGCATTTTACAAACAATGCTTTGCCCTCACCGCACGAATAATTTTGGCAAACAGCAAAAGTATCCTCGGAAATCAAGGCATAGTAATGTGGCTTAAAGAGTTTATAGGTTTTTGAGATGGGGTAAAATTTATTGGGAGAGCCATTGGCATCCAATGCTACAAAATACAGATTTGATAAATCAAATGTTTTATTGCTGTTGTTATACAACTCTATAAAATCCGCTCCATTTGACTTGGGATTAAACAATATTTCATTCACTACAATTTCTTTTTTTTCTGGCACAGAGGGCCATTGAAATGCCATTTTAATTAACGGATTTATATTCTGTTCGCAGTCTTTAACGCCTAAAATTTCAATATTGTAAATAGAATCTTTGCTTGGGATATAGGGCCATTGAAATGTGTACACAGGGACTTGTGTTGCCGAAAGCAGCAAACTTAAATTATTGTTTTTGATCTTTATTTGTAGGGCATAATTGGTGTCAATTTTTTCGCTAAACACAAAACTAATTAACTGCTCATTGCTGGTGTAAAAGGTTAAAAGTTTTGGCGCAATGGTATCGAGCGTCAGTTTCTCTGAAATGGAATTTTTCGCATTCGGCGTACCTCCAATACTTGCCTTGCTGGCAGACCAATTGTTTGCAGCCAAACAAGGTCTATTTAAATCGATGCGTTCTAGGCTATACCCCCCTTGTTTTTTAAAATCATCATGGTACCAGGTATCATTGTAATTTACTTCATCAATAATGTTTCCCCAATTATTTTTAAGCGTGATATCATCAGCGGAATTGTTAAGCGATGGCAGGGTCGTGAGAACAAAGAATGAATCAGGATAAATCACTTTATGCGGTAAAACAATTGTTGTGCTTTGGTCGCTGATGTTCAAATTGTCTAAATAAATGAATTTAGTTGAAGCATTGTATACCTCAATATATTCTTTGCTTGGCAAGCCAGCGGAAGGATCTGGATCGACCATCAGTTCTGAAATCAAGACATCCCACACGACTGGCATTTCAGTTTGATATAAAATAAAATCGCGTGTATGGTTAAGGGTATTTCCGAAATAGTCCTTTACCCCATTTACAGAAAGGATAAGGGACTTATTGACTGGAAATGAATCTTTAAAATTTAAAATTAAATGATTGGAACCCAACAATTTTATAGTGTCTGTAGAAATAAAACCATTAATTTGAAATGCGTTGGCTTTAGTCAAACTAAAAGAATCGCAATCTTCAGTAAAGTATACTTCTAACGTTTTTGAATTCAGAATTTTCAAGCTATCGCAAAAAGGCGCGATGCTGTCTTTAATGCATGGGCCGATGTATAAATCGTCGAAACTATGTTTTAAAAAGAAAGAGCTTGTACTTTGCCTTACCCTTATTCCAGAATATTCGGCAAATTTTAGATTAGGAAGATAAACACATCCTTCTGAAACGAGATTGGCTTGTCCTTGTTTTTGATGGAGCAATGCCATTGAATCATTTTTATAAATAACAGCAAGTGTGTATTGAGAAGATGAAACATTCAGCAAGCCATCTTTTCCATCAATTAATTTTGTTTCTATCCCATTTGCCAATTTAAACAATGAAATTTCATCGGCACTTCCACCCATACGCACAAAAAGCCCATTCTTTGCTTTTACCAAATTCACAGAATCAGCGAACATGAAAAAGTCTATGTAGTTTAAGGAAGACGTATTATAGGATAATTTCACATTTAAACGCCATTCGAGCTCTGCTGACAAATTAAAAGCTGTAGAGAGGGCAAATTGACTGTTGGCTGTATTAGAATTGCTTATTAATACCGCATTTGAATTGGTGAAATTGGAATTAACGCCCAACCATTGGGGAGCCGAGTTCAAATCGTTGTCGTTAAAATCTTCTACAATTTGTGCATTTAAGCACGGAAATACAATTAGGACAGCAAACAAAATAAATATTTTCTTCATAGTTTTAACCAAAGTTAAGAACCATTTTCTGAAGAAAAAAAACAATTTAACGCGAACTGTTAATTTTTATTTGCCTAAACTAAAGATACAAAAAACAAAATTTCAAAACAATAGCTGGTAAAAAAAAATCCCGATAAAATCGGGATTTCTCTATGAATTAAAAGTAAAACTACTTACTTAGTTTTTTTGCTAAATCTTGGGCATTTTTATTAGCCGGATCAATTTCAAGTATTTTATTAAAATAATCTTTAGCTTTTGCATTGTCCTTTTGAGTTAGGGCCACGAAAGCTAAATAGGTGTATGCAGAAACAAGGTTTGATTTATTTTTAACAAGATCTGAAGAAGCCAACTCAATATATTTTAAATAGTGCGATGAGCTTAATCCCGTTAAATCTTTATCTAATTCTTCTAAACTTTTAGCACGCCATAAATAACCGTCGGCATATTTAGGTTGCATTCTTGTAAGATCCGCAAATGTTGTATCTGCATTTACATATTCACCATTAGAGTAATAAGCGCGACCTAAGTAATAGTAATCCAGTGATCCTGCAGACTTTCTCATACCTATTCTCCTTTTGTATTCGCTGATACTTTCTTTGTAGCGTTTTGCCGTATAAAGTGCCTTTGCGTATTCAGTTTGGAAATCGGCGTTGTTGGTATCGAGGTTTGCTGCAGATTTCAAATATTTAATGGCAGAGCTTGTGTCGTTGTTAGCCCCTGCAATTTTGCCTGCATAGCCATAATCAAGAGCCGTAATTTTATTTCCTTTGCTGTATTTCCAAAAATTATCAATAGATGTTTGAGCCTCTTTGTATTTCTTTAATTCAAAATTAGAATAGGCTAAAATTCTATAATAGGCATAATTGATGCTGTCGGTGGCTTTGAAAACATTGATCTCATCAATTGCCTTTTGGTATTCTTTTAATTGGTACAAGAACCCACTGTAAGTGGCTTTAATTCTCGAATCGTTGTCATTCAATAAAATGTATTTTTTGAATTCATCAGCCGCTTTATCATTTTGCTTGGTGTGGTAATACAATTCACCCAATTCTTTATGCGCAATGCTAAAGTTAGGATTTAATGCATTCGCTTTTTCAAGGTACTCGATTGCTGTTGGATAATTCATTGAAGCATAGTATAAACTACCAATTCTAATGTTAGCTAGAACGTTGTTTGGGTCAATCGCAACAACATCTTCATACCTGCCCATAGCTTTACCACCTTCGCCCAAGGCTAGGTGTAAATCGCCCAAAACCAAGGTGTAATAATGGTTGCCCGGGGCTAATCTGTGCGCCTCAGCAGCATAGCCAATAAATTGCTTAGCATTTGTTGCTTTGGGTTGGAAAGAAAGGTAGGCCGCTTGAAAAAACACATCAGCACTTCTGCGTCTGGACTGACTTAACGCTTTTTCAATATATACTTTAACTTCATTTGAATCTTTATTGGCCATAATTGCCAATCTCGCTTTGGCGATACTTCCATAGGCATCTGTAGCCATTTCAGCTTTTTGGTAATAATATTGAGCCGAATCGGTAGAACCTAAATTAAGGTAAACATTACCTAAATACACGAAGGATTCTAAAGTTTGCTCTTCACCTTTCAAGTTCAGAAAAGCTTGCTTGGCTTTGATGTAATTTTCATTTTGCAATTCGTTGATTGCATCTTTCATGGTTTGTGCATTTGACATTTGAATAAATGCGCAGCTGATTAGTAAGGCAAAAATCTGTTTCATTTTCATTTCGTGTTTATTTTGATTTCTCTCCCTGGGAAAATTGCAGGACAAAGTCCTAACTTTAATGTTAACCTTTGGGCTCTTGGTTTGTATAAGTAGTTTACAAAATTAATGCCTGATTTAAATGGCATATTAGAATTTACAAAAACGATAGGGTTAATTAAAGGGTATTCCTTGCTTGCAATGCTAGATTGAGAAGGAATTACAACTAAGCTTTTTTTGTTTGAATCAAGGCAAATAACAGATAAAACTTTTAATCCCTCTAGCATTTCTGCAATCGGTTCTGATTCGACATCACTGATATAGGAAAATGGTATGAGGCCAATAGAGTTTGGATTTGATTTCAAAAACTGAAACAATTCCCCCGTGTTATTTTTAGAATACAAATTGGATAGCTGCTGATTGCTTAAATTAAATTTTGATTTCAAAAACTGCACGCTCAATGCGTTCTTGTTTTCGACAACGAAATTTAAAGTCGAACTTTTTTGACCTTTCAAAACAGACTCAAGCTCAGCAAGGTCAATACCTTCAAAACTATTCTTATTGCTGCACACAAAGACAAAAGCATCATATGCGATGGCGTATTGTTTGGGATTAAAATCTGCAAGTTTTTCGATTGCAGCAGCTTCAGCAGGGCTCAACAACCTTTGTAAAAACGCAGCGTGTATTTTGTTGTTGAGCAAAGCAGATATAATTTCAGCTTCGTTCTTATACACCAAAGAAATTACAGGCGGTTTTCCTGCATTTTCAAAAGCCTTTTTGTGCTCGTTGGCAAATACAGCCAAGCTCGTATCTGCCCATACAATTATAGTATCTGCTTTACTTTGTTTGGCACTCGGTGTATTGGAATTGGTACAAGAAAAAAAATGGATTAGTAAAAGTACCAATCCAATTCTTGTAAAAAATTTATTGTTCATTTTCCGAGGCTATCTCTTTTTGAAAGTCCTTGTAAGTTCTTAAAAATCTGTAAGCTCCATATAAGAATAGCATAGAAGCGTATAGGATTCTGATGTTTTGGGTTAATTCAGCATTGATGTTTGAAAAATAAAACAAAACAGCAAAACATAAGAACAAGATGTAAATAGCAAACTTAAAAATGTAAGCCGGATATTTTACCAGTTGTTTGAACATCTGAATAAGTTAATGTTTATTCCTCTTCCAATTGGAAAGTGATTCCAATTCTGAAAATAGACTTAACTGGTTTGCCATTGTTTTTAGCAGGCTTGTAGCGTTTGCTACATTTTCTAATTACTCTGACAGCTTCAGCATCCATCTCATCATTTCCAGAGGTGCGTTCAACACGAACATCTTCAATTGCACCAGACTGGGTTACAACGAACACGATGGTAGAAACACCCTCAATTTCGTTGGCTTTTGGTCCTGCTGGATAAACTAAGTTGTCATCTAAGAAGGCATAGAAAGCAGCGTCTCCGCCAATGAACTCAGCCTCTTGGTCGACATTGGTGTATACTTTATTGTCTACATCACCATCTCCAAGGTTAGGGTCTACTGGTGGTGGTTCATCGCTTTTTTTACCTTCAACATCTTTCTTTCCAATATCTTTATCCTCAAGCTCTTCGATGGTTGGTGGTGGATCTTCTGCTTTTTCTTTTTCAACCGCCTTCATCTCCATAAACTTGGCCGTTGGTCTTTCAACAATTGGCTCTGGTGGTGGTGGTGGTGGCGGAACATCATCTTTTTTGATAGATGGAGGAGGAGCCAAAATAATTGTCGTCGTATCTAATTGTTCTTCAGGTTCATCAGAAAATAGTCCAATAGATTTGGCCATTTTAGGGGTATAAAGACTAAACACAAATAAACTGCAGCTGATTGCTAAGGCTTTTAACATATTCTTCGCATAAGCGCCGCGAAGAATGAATGCACCATAAGCTTTGTTTCTTGTTTCAAAAACAATGTCATCCATGGATTGTCCTAAGTAGGTTTCTCTGTTTTCCATAATGGTTCTTTTTTAATGGTTAATACACAATAGTTATAATAGGTAAATATAAAATAGGAAATTACTGAATTACTCTAACGTTTCCTCCATTCTTTATGGCTTCAATTTCGATGGCTTGAATATCTTGCAAGGCATAGCGCTTTACACCTGTTATATCCATTTCATCTAATGCATCCACCATGTTTTTGAATTTTGCATCTTCAGTGGTCTTAATTAGGCAAATCAAAGTGTCTTTGCTTCCATAAGACTTCTCCAGTTTATTTTGTTTCCAATAAATGATATCGCGGATACCTTTCTCATTGGCAAAAACAGTTTTCTTTAAATCAGCTACTGTTGTACCTTCATAAAACCAAACAGCATTGTCTTTGTCTAATATAACATTAAGAAGTAATTCCTCGTTGACTTTAACCATTTCAGTTTCATCAAGAGCCTTCTTGGGCATGTTAAGTTCCATTGCATTGGGTTTGTTCAATGTGGTGGTTAACATGAAGAAAGTAATCAATAGAAATGCTAAGTCTACCATCGGTGTTAAATCCACCTTGGTTGACATTTTCTTTGACCGCGACTTTCCGCCGTGTTTCTTTTTACTGCCGCCTTCCGCGGTATTTATTTCTGCCATGTTTTATGACTTATTTTTGATCTTCTACTTTAGTGACTTGTTTTTGTGCGTTACCAGCCAAAGTGGTTATCAGATTAAACTTTTGAACGTTTACTTTATCTGTTAACGCGGTCATGACTTGCTTTATTGCTTTTATATTGCTGTTTCTATCCCCTTTGATTGCAATTTTCATTGAAGGATCAACATATCTTGCTTGCAAGACCCACTCAGCCAATTCACACTTAGCAGAATCCATAGGGATACCGTTTTGCTTGTAGTTTTTGAATTGAGAAGGATTAAGCGCCAAGATACCTGGCATTTCGGCCAATGAAAAACCAAACATATCCAAACCTTTGAAAGCTTTCTTTTGGTTGTTGCTCAGTTGAATTTCTTTGTGGATAGTCAGCATATTTTCCAATAGACTTGCTCTGTCTGATGTTTCAGTTAAGCTGAAATATGCAGCACCGTCTTTGTCCACCGTGATAGTCATCACATGGTCCAATTTGGTTTGAGAACGGGCGTTCGGCAAATCAATTGGAACCACTTCTGGTGGCCTAAACTTTGAAGTCAACATGAAAAACGTAAGCAACAAGAATGATACGTCGCACATGGCGGTCATATCAATAGAGGTACTTTTACGTGGAATTTTTACTTTTGGCATGTTTTGGAATAATTACCAGTATGCAGGTCTTATTTGTTCTTTGAAGCAAATGTTTGAGAAATACTGAAACCTATTTCATCAATTCCGTAGGTCAATTTGTCAATCATTCCAGTAAATACGTTGTAGAAAATAATCGCAACAGCAGAAGTACCGATACCAATAGCTGTGTTGATTAAGGCTTCAGAAATACCAGCAGACAATGCAGCTGGGTCAGGCGTACCTGCAGTAGCCAAAGCAGAGAACGCCTTGATCATACCGATTACAGTACCTAATAGACCAACCAAAGTTGCAACAGATGCAATGGTAGCCAAAATAGATAAGTTTTTTTCCAACATTGGCAATTCCAATGAAGTAGCTTCTTCCATTTCCTTTTGGATAGCCAACACTTTTTGCTCTTTTTCAAGTGCAGTGTCTTTTTCCATTTCAGCATATTTGTTCAAACCTGATCTAACCACGTTTGCAACAGAACCTTTTTGTTTGTCACAATCAACTAAAGCAGCAGCAACTTGTCCGCTGTTAAGGTTTGTTTTAACTTTTTGTAAGAATGTTTCTAATGAACCAGTTCCTTTAGCTGAGTAAACAGTAATTAAACGTTCAATAACAACCGTAAATACTGTTAAGAATAAGGTCATTAGAATAGGAACGATTACACCACCTTCGTGAATAATTGCAAAGAAATTGCCTTCTTTTGGTGAATGATCGGCATTGAAGTTATCAGGATCTCCGAATACAAACATGTATAACAAGATTGATACGATTAATGCTGCGGGAATTGTAAGAATACTAACCCAATTTGTAGATTTTTTAACTTGCGCTTGACTCATTTAATGAAAAAATTAGTTGTTGCTGCAATAATAATAGAGAAATTTCAAATTTTCTGCATTTTTATTGTTAAAATTAGCTTATCCGTTAAACGGCAATTTTATCGGGTTAAGTCTGGTAAATTATATTGGGGTTGAATTGCGAAATAAAATAACAAACAATTGAAAAACAATTATTTACAATATAAAAAAGTTCTCAATAATTGAAAAAAATAAACAATTTACTCTTGCATTCAAATTAATTTGATTGCTGTTTCAAAGGATAAATTTAAAAAACAATTGCCCCATGTTAAATTATTGTTAAATAATTTTACGCAACTTAATATTCAAAACAAAAGAATAAACCCAAAAAACAAAGTTGACCTTAATTGATCAATAATTTTTGGGTACTCACCTTCCCTGTCATGCAGAAAAAGCCAAGTACTTTTTTCTTCTGATCATTTATACAAACTATATTGCTGGGAATGTTACTCGGAGGAACGGCAAACAAACCGCTATTGTTTAATTGTGTACTGATCAAATTTAAATAGTAATACATTTCAGGGGTGATGCTGAGAATTTCAACTCTTGCTGTTTCACCAGGTTTAAATGGTCGTGAAGTAAAATTATCTCTTATTGGCACAATAAACAAACCGCCATCACCCCTACCATCCGCGGTTGTTGAATTGTCTTGGGCAATTAATATTTCTCCTGCTTTTGCTTGTAAACTGTCATTTCTAAACAGTTTAAACCAATAAAAATCGCCCTTGCCTATCTTGTCTTTTGCCCAAAGTGTGATGTAATTGCCCTCAGGTCCGCCAAATGATCCTCTTTCTTTAAACGAATAGGTAAATGAATCGATACTTGTTGGTGAATTTAATGTGCTTTGAGAAAAATAAGTATCTGCGCCATCTTTGGCAATTAATTGGTAAGTGCTTCCAAATTTAAAGACATCGGGAGAACTAGGCACAAAATAATACACCCCATTTCCTTTGTAAGTGAATTGATGAAACACAAAATTTGATGTATCTAAAACCCCAACGGTATCCATTTCATATCCTTTATAAGTACCATTGTCTAGGTACGCAATTGACTTTGTGATTTTAATAAATTGTGTATCTGATGTTTGATTGATTACCGCATCGATAACAATTTGATCCACCGGTGCACCCAAATCTAAATCTATTGAATCTTCACAAGCGCCCAAAAAAAAGGCTGATGTTAAAGCGAAAGCAAGTCTAAATATATATTTTCTCATGTTGTTTCAGATTAAAATTTAAAGTTCCAAGATACAGAAGGAATAATGCTTCCAACTATAGAGTAACGAATCAATTGGGTTTGCATGTTGTTGTCAGGATTGTTTTGGGTATAATAAGAAAAAGGGTTTCTTCTTTTGTATACATTGTACACACCAAACACCCAATTGCTTTCCCATTTGGCTGTTTTTTTATGGGTATAGGTGGCCGACAAATCCAATCTATGAAAAGCTTTGATGGTTACGTTGTTTCTCAAACCTGATGCATTTTGAGGAATGCCTTGGTAACCTTGGAAACTGTATTTTGTGTTTGGCAAATTGGTTGGGGTTCCCGAGCCGATTACAAAACTGCCTGATGCCGACCACTTATTAGAAATTTCATAACTGGCTGTAATGTTTCCATTATGTCTTCGGTCGAAACGGTTGTTGTACCATAGGTTGTTGCTAATCCCATCAACTTGTCTTTCTGATTTTGACAAAGTATATGAAAGCCATCCAGTTAATTTTCCAGAGTTCTTTTTTGCATACAATTCAAGTCCATAAGCCCTGCCTTTACCACTTAACAACTCGGCTTCCAGTTGGGTGTTCAATAATAGATTTGCACCATCAATGTAGTCAATTTGATTTTGCAGTGTTTTGTAAAATGTTTCAGCAGACAACTCATAGTCTAAATTTTTGCCAATATTTCTAAAGTATCCAATTGCAACTTGATCGGCAATTTGTGGTTTGATGTTATTGGTTGAAGGCGTCCAAACATCTAAGGGTACAGACGCTGCAGTGTTAGAAATCAAATGCAGGTATTGAGCCATGCGGTTATAACTTGCCTTTACAGATGAAAGCTTGTTTAATTTATAATTGGCAGAAAAACGTGGCTCAGGCACATTGTATGATTGAATAATTTCTCTAGCCTTATAGGTTTGCTCTGCAATAACATTTGCTCTTTGGGCCATACCGTTTTTTTCTAAAATCAAAGCAGAGCCCTTGCCAATGTAATTGAAACTAGAAAAACGTATGCCATAACGCATGGTAAAGTTATCGTTCACTTTTTGTTCGTTTTCTAAATAAACAGCATTTTCTAAAGCGTATTTTTTAGGCAAGCCAAAATTAACTCTTGATCCCTGATCTTGAGAAATTGCCTGACCTGGACTAAAGATATAATAGGTAGATACCACACCAAATTGAAGGGTGTTTCTTGGGTTTATATAAAAAGTAAAATCAGGTTTGACACTAAAGTTAACAATATTAGACTTCCATTCGAAGGTATTGTTCCCATTACCAAAACCAAGTTGGTAATCGTATTTGCTGTAATAAGCGGTGAAATTTGAAAATATTTTTTTAGAGAACAAATGGTTCCAACGTATGGTTGTTGTTTGATTTCCCCAATCAAACTTAGCGCCTGGCGCACCGAAAGCATCGCGACCAACGTAGGCAGACAAGAACAATCTGTTGTTGGCATTAAAGGTGTAATTTACTTTTGCAGTGAAATCATAAAAATAAAAAATTGCATTTTTTAAGTTTTCATTGTTAGCCAAAAACGGTTTGGCCAGAGCGTCAGCATAACTTCTCCGCAATGCCACGATGAAAGATGACTTATTTTTCATTTTTGGATTTTTGCGGGCAATCGGACCTTCAATTGAAAAACGACTGAAGATGATACCAACGCCACCATTGACTTCAAACTTTTTATTATTGCCCTCTTTCATACGAACATCGAGTGTTGAAGACAGACGACCGCCATATTGGGCTGGCATACCACCTTTAATTAATTTAACATCTTTTACAGCATCTGGATTAAAAACCGAAAAAAAGCCAAATAAGTGCGAGGAATTGAATACTGGCGCTTCATCTAACAATATAAGATTTTGATCAATACTGCCCCCACGCACATTAAAACCAGTTGCGCCTTCTCCTACCGTGCTAACACCTGGCAACAATTGCACACTTTTTACTATGTCCACTTCACCCAATAGAGCTGGTACTTTTTTAATTTGAATGATGTTCAAATTGTTGGTACTCATTTCAACCTTTTCAACTTGATTCTCTTTCTTTTTTCCCTTGACTACCGCATTTTTTAAATTGGATTCAGTTCTAGACAGATCGATGTTCTTAGTAATATTATTTAAAATTTCCAATTCGAATTTTTCTGTTTTAAATCCAAAATTTGAAATTAAGATGGTGTAGCTGCCCGGTGAAAGAGACAATGAATAAAACCCATACATATTTGTTTGGGTGGAAATGGTATTTCCTTCAACAGAAATTGACGATGATCCAAGCGCTTCGCCATTGGCTGAATCTTTAACATAACCACTTAAGGTTACCTTGTTTTGAGCATTTAAATTTGACAGACCAACAGAGGCCAGTAGAACAATTAACAGCGAAAAAAAATATTTCATAAAATCAATGCAAATTTAACAATCTTATATGCTAATTGTTTGTGTATAAGACCAAAAAGAATAAAACATCGACTAATATTTTTTTTTTAAAAAAAGTAAATCTAATATTTCCCATTACCCGATTTATTACCCTTATATTTGTTTTACCAAGTATGAAAATCCATTTAAAAACCTTTTTAATTTTAGGACTTTTTGTTTTACTCATTTTCAACGCTTGTAAAAAGAAAACCAAAATAGAGGAAAAACTCGCTGATTTTGAACTTGAAGCTATGAGTCCAATCATAGAGCATCAAATAAAACTGTTGAAAAATGACTCGAACTTCACACACTATTTTGACACTTTGTCTTCGTTGTATGAAAACAAAGCATTTGCACCTCTATGTTTAAACGAAATACAAGATTCGATGCTTATTGAGTCTTTAATAAAGATTAATGACAGTTTAATTTATGAGGGTTTAAAACCAAGCCATTACAAATTGGACACAGTATTAAAATACCTAAGTCTAGCTAAAAATCAGAAAGTGCCAGCAATCTATAAAAGCTTAGCCATAGCTGACTTATACTTCAACAATTATTTGGTTTCGGTATGGCACGACAAGGTAATGGGTAGAACTAATCCGAAATTGGTGTTGGGAATGAAGTATACCCTGCCCTATCCCAACCATCCCAATTTTAATCTACTTGAGGTCTTGGAAAAAGATTCTGGAATTTTAAAACTCATTCAATACAGACCGCAGCACAAAGACTATCCGCTTTTGCGAAACATGCTGCGCTTGGCCTATTCGCAGACCAATGGCAGCGAAACTTTTATCGATACACTTGGCATTCGTAAAATAAAGCCGGGAGACACTACCTCCATTGCAAGTTGTTTGGCCATTCGCCTGGTAGAACTTGGTCTTGCTCCAGACAGTTTGGTGGAAAAATACAAAAATGAAATTGTCTATAAAAAAGAACTGGCAAACTATGTTAAATCGTTTCAAAAAACCAGCAATTTAACAGACGATGGCATTATTGGAAAATCTACATTAAAAATTCTAAATGCATCAAGAAATGATAAAATAGACGAAATAAGAGCGAATATAGAACGCATAAAATGGTTTGGACTTGAACCACCCAAACCATACATACGCGTGAATATTCCGGAGTTTACATTATACATGAATTATTCAGACAGCGTCAAGACCTTATTGGTTTGCGTAGGAAAAGGAAAAGAAAGGTATTACGACAGCAAACTTGAAAAATATGTAGTAAGTCAAAACTATGCAGACAAACCCATGAACCATGAGACACCGCAAATTTACAGCAATGTTGATTGGGTGGTATTAAATCCCACATGGACCGTACCCTCGAGCATCGTTGGACGAGAAATGTATGCCCATATTTTGAAAGACCCAGAGTATTTAAACAGAAACAATTACCAAGTCTTAAAAGATGGTGTGCCTGTAAATCCGTATTCTATTAATTGGCGTAAACTCAGTCCTGGAAATATCCCTTACACGATTAGACAAAACGCTGGCGATGACAATTCATTGGGTAAAATAAAATTCACATTTAAAAACCCCTTTGACGTGTATTTACATGACACCCCATTAAAAAACAAATTTCAACACAACAATAGAGCCGTAAGCCATGGATGTGTAAGGGTTCAAAGTCCTGTTGATTTGACTGGATTTGTTTTGCAGGCAAATGTAAAAAAATCTTATGATGAGGTCCTAGAGATGATGGGCATGGAACCAAAGGATACGGCAAGGGCTCGCTTGTGGAGAACAGATACCAGCAGTTACCGTAAGATTGTGAAAACCACGAAGTACATAAAAGTCGAGAATCCCTTCATTGTATTTTTTGATTATAGAACCATTGTTTTTGATGAATTCCAATCGCCGCGTTATGTTTTTGACGTGTACGACAAAAACAGTTTAATTATAGCCGCGCTGAACAAACCATAAAAAAATCCCGACCTGAAAGGCCGGGATTTTTAATTGAATATTTTTCTAATTATGCTAAGATGACAATTTTATTGTCTACCACTTCAATAATTCCGCCATTTACGGGAAATTCTTGTTTTTCACTTCCATTGTCAACGACAACATTGCCCTTAGCAAGAGCTGAAATCATTGGTGCGTGCATATTCATGATTTGGAAACTTCCATTGACGCCAGGTAAAGTAACTACTTTGGCTTCTCCTGAAAACAGGGTAGAATCTGGACTTAAAATATCAACTTGCATAAGTTATTATTTGTTTGTTTCGGCCATCATTTTCTTTCCCTTTTCGATCGCATCTTCGATGGTACCAACAAGGTTGAATGCCGCTTCTGGATATTCATCAACTTCACCGTCCATGATCATATTGAAACCTTTGATGGTATCTTTAATGTCAACCAATACACCTTTAAGACCAGTGAATTGTTCAGCAACGTGGAAAGGTTGAGAAAGGAAACGTTGAACGCGTCTAGCACGAGATACAATCAATTTATCTTCTTCACTCAATTCATCCATACCAAGGATAGCGATGATATCTTGTAATTCTTTGTAACGTTGTAAGATTTGTTTTACTTTTTGAGCGGTATTGTAGTGCTCATTGCCCAATACATCTGGAGATAAAATTCTTGAAGTTGAATCGAGAGGATCAACCGCTGGATAAATTCCAAGCTCAGCAATTTTACGACTCAATACTGTTGTAGCATCTAAGTGGGTAAAGGTTGTAGCTGGAGCCGGGTCAGTTAAGTCATCCGCAGGAACATAAACCGCTTGAACTGAAGTTATAGAACCTCTGGTTGTAGAAGTTATACGCTCTTGCATTACACCCATTTCAGTGGCAAGTGTTGGCTGGTAACCTACCGCAGACGGCATACGACCTAAAAGTGCAGACACCTCAGAACCGGCTTGAGTGAAACGGAAGATGTTATCGATAAAGAAAAGGATGTCTTTTCCTTGACCTTCGCCATCGCCATCACGGAAATATTCAGCAACAGTAAGACCTGATAAGGCCACACGAGCACGTGCTCCTGGAGGTTCGTTCATTTGACCGAAAACCAAAGTTGCTTGAGATTTTTTTAATTCTTCTTTGTCTACTTTGGAAAGATCCCATCCGCCTTCTTCCATACTGTGCGCAAATTCATCACCATATTTTATAACACCAGATTCGATCATTTCACGAAGCAGGTCATTTCCTTCACGGGTACGTTCACCAACACCAGCGAAAACAGACATACCTTCATAGGCTTTTGCGATGTTGTTGATCAATTCCATAATCAATACAGTTTTACCAACACCCGCACCACCAAACAAACCAATTTTACCACCTTTAGCGTATGGCTCAAGCAAGTCGATTACTTTGATACCTGTATAAAGTGGTTCAGTTGAAGTTGATAAATTATCAAAAGTTGGCGCTGGAGCGTGAATAGCTCTGCTGTTTTTATTTTCTAGAACACTGATACCGTCAATGGCTTCACCAACAACATTCATCAAACGTCCTTTAATTTCGTCACCAACTGGCATCGAGATTGGTTTTCCTGAATCGGTTACTTGCGAACCACGCACCAGTCCGTCAGTACTGTCCATGGCGATTGTTCTTACAGTTTTCTCACCAAGGTGCTGTTGCACTTCAAGCACAACAACTGTTCCATCTGGTTTGCTAACGCTTAACGCATCTAGGATTCTAGGAAGCACTGAGCCTTCTTCACTAAAGTTGACGTCCACTATTGGTCCGATCACTTGTGATATTTTTCCGGTATTTGCCATTGAATAATAAGGGTTTTAAAATTTGCTGCAAAAGTATGGATTAATATTCAATAAAAAATCAAAACTATCAACATTTTTTTTAGTCTGTATTAAAAGACTTAAAACCATTGGCCTTTAAAGCAAAAAAGCCCTGTAACAATAAAGTTACAGGGCCATTTTATAAGAGGTTTTCGAAAATTAATATCTTCTGTTGTTTCCACCATTACCACCGCCACCGCGGTTGAAATTGCCACCACCACCGTTACCAGAATTTTCTCTTGGTCTAGCTTCGTTAACAACTAGGTTTCTTTCCATAAATTCTTTCTCGTGAAGAGCAGCAATCGCAGCGTTTGCAGATGAGTCATCGTTCATTTCAACGATAGCAAATCCGCGTGAACGGCCTGTGAATTTGTCTTTAATGATTCTTGCTGAGCTAACTTCACCATACTGGGTGAAAAGGTTTTGTACATCTTGCTCGCTCGCACGGAAGCTAAGATTACCTACGTAAATGTTCATTTGTCTTTTAAATTAATCGTACTGAGGAACAACCCTTGCAGTATGGGACAAAGGTAGGTTATTAATATTCTAAAAAAAAGAAAAAGAAAAAATTAATTGAAATCCAAGGCTTTATAAGAGGAAAAGAGGCCTATCATTCAATGGTGCACTCAGAATTTAGTTTTTATTTTTTTTTGAAAAATAGCATATTTAGAGCAAACAAATAGGCCAAGATCAAACAATTATTGCAAAAATTCGCTCAGTTTAGCTTGTTCAGGCCTATCCTTAGACCTCTTTATATAGACTTAAAGCAATCGCTAAAATGGTCAATTACCACGCCAATAGCTTGCAAATAGGCGTAGCAAACCATGCTGCCCATAAACTTAAATCCTCTTTTCTTTAAATCTTTAGAAAGGGTATCGCTTAAATCCGTTTTTGAAGGCAAATTAGAAAAGCCTTCTTGCCTGCTCATAATTGTTTTTTCATTTGTAAAAGACCAAATGTACTTTGAGAAACTTCCAAATTCATTTTGAATATCAATAAAACATTTGGCATTTTCAATTGCGGCTTGAATTTTCAATCGGTGCCTTACAATTCCGCTATTGTTCATTAAGCGCTCAATCTTTTCAGTATCAAAGGCTGATACTTTATGAACATCAAAGCCATCAAATGCCAATTTGAAAGCTTCCCGCTTGGTTAATATGGTATACCAACTCAAGCCAGCTTGAAAAAACTCCAACACCAATAATTCAAACAAATAATGGTCGTTATGCGAGGGCACGCCCCATTCTTCATCATGGTATTTGCGGTATAAATCATCGCGTTCACACCATGAGCAGCGTTTAATATCTTTCTTCAAAGGCATATCCACAAAAGTAAACATTCTGTGCATACCTTTGAAGCAATACTCTGTCGAATTGTGCGTTCTTTGTAAAGTATTATGTTGAAAAACGCATTGATTCTTCTGCTTGCATCGATTCCTTTTGTGTCATCTGCACAAAGAGACAAAGACAGCACCACCAATAGACAGGTTGTAATTGAAGCCATCTACAAACCTAAATTCATGGACGTTCAAAAAATTGAATCGGTTCCTGTAATTGACAAACCACAAGTAAAGCCTAGTGTTTTTGCCTATCAAATCAAAGCCCATCAGGTGAGCACTGAAAAGATTGTGAACCCAATGCCAGTAGTCGATTTGATTGTTAATGACGAAAGTGTTTATCCCAGTAGTTTTATCAAACTAGGTTATGGAAATATCAGAACACCCCTGGCTGAGATCTACTTAAACAACAAACAAAACAAAAAATACAGTTACGGCGCCCATTACCGGTTTATTCAAACCAATTCTAACTTAAACAATTCCTTTGCTGATTTCAGCAACCACAACTTCAAGGGCTATGCAAGTACCTATACTGAAAATAGCGAGTTGGGAATTGATGTAAACTACCGCCAAAACAAGTTCTATTACTACGGGTATGATACAAGCAGTAAAAAACTAGAACTTAGCGCCAATAATTTAGCCCGCACAATAAACACCTTCGATGCACGCGCATATTTCAATAGCACTGCGAGCAGTAAGAAAAAATTAAAACACCGCAGCCAATTCAACTATTACAATTTTGGCATCGACAAAGCCTTAGAAAATCAATATGCTTTTAACACCAAATTGTATGGCACGATTCCGAATTTCAACGAACTTAAAAATTGTCGACTATCTGCTGCATTGGGCGTCGATTACAATACATTTAAATTGGATACACTAAGCAGCATCAAACGTTTGTTTATTCAAATAGATCCTCGTTTTGAATTTGAATACGAAGGTTTGCAAATCACTGCAGGCTTTAATACCTCCATATTTATAAATGGGAAAGATTCAGCTGTTCCCTATTTCAATCCTGTAATAAAAGTGAATTACCCTTTGATTCCGGGTCTTGCTAATATATATGCTGGTATTGATGGCCGTTACCAAAAACAAAGTCTTAGAAACATAATCAACAGCAATCCATTTACATCTCAATACGAATTAACAAATATGTATGAAAACCTAAAATCGTATTTGGGGATCAATGCAAAAATGGGTGCAAGCGCCGATGCAATGTTTGAAATTGCCTATTCAGATGTTTCGAAAATGCCATTGTTTGTTACACGTAAAGACTCGAATTTTGCAGTAAATTCATTCTCTATTTTATATACCCAAGTTAGCTTGTTGAAGTTTTCTGCCGCATTTAACTACAGCTTTAGTGAAAAAGTAAGAATTGGTGTTCTGGGTAATTTCTACAATTATGAGATTTCCGAGCAAGCTTATCCTTGGCAATTGCCAAACGTTGATGCAAAAATGAATATGCGTTTTAACATCAAAAATAAATTGTATCCGCATATCGACATCATGGCCTTTGGTGCTCAAAAGCAAAAAACAATGGACATCAATACCAAGATTAACACAAACAATAATATCGAAGCCTTTTATGATATTTCTATGGGCCTTGATTACCGCTTCAAAAACAAATTGTCAGCATTTGTACAAGCCAACAATTTGCTAAACAACCGCTACCAAAGATGGTATAATTATCCAGTCTATGGATTCAATATCATTGGCGGTATCACCATGATTTTTTAACATTTAACGGAAAAGTTTTTGACTAAAACAGCGTGATTTGTTTTGCTAAAAGCGTAAAGCTTTTGCGGTGGTGTAGGTTGCTGCCAAATTGGGCAATCGCACTTCTATGAAAAGCAGTAGGATATCCCTTATTTTGAGCCCAGCCATATTCAGGATACTCAAGATTCAAGTTTTCCATTAGATCATCCCTATGGGTTTTGGCTAATATTGAAGCAGCTGCAATGCTTTTGAATTTACCATCCCCTTTTACGACCGTGGTATATGGAATGTCTTTGTATGGTTTGAATCTATTGCCATCAACGATTATATGCTTGAAAGGCTGAGTCAAACCATCAAGAGCCATTTGCATTGCACTTATAGAGGCATTTAAGATGTTTATTTTATCAATTACTTCTGGCCCCAGCATAACGACACTCCAATAACACTTGGCTTCGATTTCCAAACGCAGTTCTTTGCGTTTTTTTTCGCTCAGTTGCTTTGAATCGTTTAAACCAATAATATTTATGCCCTTAGGTATAATAACAGCCGCAGCAGATACTGGACCCGCAAGGCAGCCCCTACCCGCTTCATCACAGCCCGCTTCCATGCCTTCAAAGTGCATAAAATCAGCCAATGTTGAAATGCCTTTTAACACAAAAACTATTCAGATAATCCAGCACTCTTCTCCAACAAAGAAGAGAGACTTACGGTATTGTTAAGGATATTTCTAAGGTCTTCGATGTTAACCCGTTCTTGTTCCATGGTATCGCGGTTGCGCAAGGTAACAGTATTGGTTTCCATGGTTTCGTAATCTACAGTTATACAATACGGTGTACCAATGGCATCATGACGTCTGTAACGCTTGCCAATTGCATCTTTAGCCTCAGTGGCAACATTATGGTCGTATTTTAGGAGCTTAACAATTTCCTCTGCTTTTTCAGGCAAACCATCTTTGTTTACCAAAGGAAGAATAGCGGCTTTAATTGGAGCCAATGCAAATGGAAATTTCATCACCACGCGGCTGCTGCCATCGGCTAGAGTTTCTTCTTTGTATGCCTCAGACATAATGGCCAAAAACAAACGATCGAGCCCAATGGAGGTTTCAACCACATAGGGCACATAGCTTTCATTGAGTTCAGGATCGAAATATTGCAATTTTTTGCCACTGAATTCTTCATGTTTTTTCAAATCAAAATCTGTTCGGCTATGTATGCCCTCTAATTCTTTAAATCCAAATGGAAAATCAAATTCAATATCTGAGGCGGCATTGGCATAGTGGGCCAATTTTAAATGGTCGTGAAACTTGTGTTTTTTGTCGCCAAAACCTAAGGCTTTGTGCCATTTCATTCGGGTTTCTTTCCAATAGTTGTACCATGTTATTTCAGTACCTGGACGAACGAAGAACTGCATTTCCATTTGTTCGAATTCACGCATTCTGAAAATAAATTGTCGTGCAACGATTTCATTTCTAAACGCTTTACCAGTTTGGGCAATCCCAAAAGGAATTTTCATACGGCCAGTCTTTTGAACATTTAAGAAATTAACAAAAATCCCTTGAGCGGTTTCTGGTCTCAGGTAAATGGTATTCGCATCATCAGACAAAGAACCCATTTGGGTTGAGAACATGAGGTTAAACTGCCTAACTTCGGTCCATTCTTTGGTTCCAGATATTGGGCAAACAATTTCGCAATCAATAATTATCTGTCTAACTTCATCCAATTGGCTTTCTTCTAAGGCAGATTTAAATCGGGATTCAATCTCATCAGCCTTAGTATTGTATTCAAGCACACGGGGATTCGTTTGACGGTAAATGGCTTCATCAAAAGCTTCACCAAAACGTTTGGCGGCTTTGTCCACTTCCTTATCTGCTTTTGCTCTAATTTTAGAAATATGTTCTTCAATTAAAACATCCGCTCTGTATCGTTTTTTACTGTCTTTGTTGTCTATTAAAGGATCGTTGAAAGCATCAACGTGGCCACTTGCTTTCCAGGTGCTGGGGTGCATAAAAATGGCAGAATCAATGCCAACAATATTTTGGTTCATTTGAACCATGCTTTTCCACCAAAAATCGCGTAAGTTTTTTTTCAATTCTGCCCCCATTTGTCCGTAATCGTAAACGGCTGAAAGGCCATCGTATATTTCACTCGATTGAAAAACAAATCCATACTCCTTGCAGTGGGAAATAATATTTTTAAACAGGTCTTCTTGGTTCATCATAAAGCTGCGAAATTAAAGAATTGTTTTGAGAGCATGAATTACAAATTTCAAATAGCCACAGAAAAAATCTGATTACGTAAAATTAAAGACTAAAAGCAGCATGCCTCAAAATTCGATTTGAATACCCCTGGTACGATATAAATTCAACTGTCTTGGGCTTGTGTATTTATAAAATTGATCCACATCATAAAATAATTTAATCGAAAAATGAAATTGAAAACTAAATTCTAAAACACAAGTATATTACCTTTGTTGCTATGAAATTGGTAATTATCAAGCAAGCACAATTGGTGAATGAGGGCAAAATCATAGTAAGCGATTTACTTATTAAAGGTGAACGCATCGAGCGTATTGATCCAAACATATCCCATCCTAATGCCGAAGTCATTGATGCCGAGGGTATGTATCTGATTCCAGGCGCTATTGACGATCAGGTGCATTTTCGCGAACCTGGCTTGACCCATAAAGGCAATATATACTCTGAAAGTAGAGCCGCAGTTGCTGGAGGTGTAACTTCGTTTTTTGAAATGCCGAACACCAATCCTCAAGCGGTTACCCAAGCTTTACTGGAAGATAAATTTCAAATCGCCGCAAAAAACGCTTTGGCCAATTATTCCTTTTTTATGGGAACCACCAATGACAATTATGAGGAGGTAATGCGCACCAACCCATTAACAACTTGTGGTATAAAAATATTTATGGGCAGCAGCACTGGCAATATGTTGGTTGATAGTCCGAGTACTCTAGACCATATTTTTGCAAATGCGCCAACAATTATTGCCACCCATTGTGAGGACGAGCATACGGTGCTTAGTAATTTGGCCCAATTCAAGTCGCAATTCGGCGACAAGCTAAATGCAATCCACCATCCACAAATACGAAATGTGGACGCATGCTACTTAAGCAGCAGTATGGCTGTAGAATTGGCCAAGAAACACGGCACCCGTTTGCATATTTTACATATTTCAACAGCAAAAGAAACAGAACTATTCACCAATGAACCATTGGAAAGCAAACGCATTACAGCAGAAGCTTGTATACACCACTTGTGGTTTTCAGACCAAGACTACAGCCAAAAAGGCAATTGGATAAAATGGAACCCAGCAATTAAATCGGCAGAAGACAGAGCTGGCATATGGAAAGCCTTATTGGATGGAAGAATAGATGTTATAGCCACCGACCATGCCCCCCATACCATTGCAGAAAAAGAACAAGCCTACACCAATGCCCCATCTGGAGGCCCTTTGGTTCAACAAAGCATTCAAGCCATGTTTGATTTTTATGCCCAAGGAAAAATAAGTTTGGAGATGTTGGTTCAAAAAACGAGTCATAACCCAGCCATCTTGTTTAAAGTAAAAGACAGAGGTTATTTAAGAGAAGGCTATTTTGCCGATTTGGTTTTGGTGAAAAAAAGACCCGAATTAATAGAGCGTAAGAATCTACTTTACCATTGCGGATGGAGTCCATTTGAGGGACATACCTTTCAATACAGTATAGACAAAACATTTATCAATGGAAACTTGGCTTGGAGTGGTGGCAAAATTCAAGAATTTGGCAACGGAAAAAGAATTGATTTTAACCCCTATTTTTGAGGCATGAAATTAAAGACTTTAGGTTTTCTGTTTTTTACCCAAATTACCTTATCATTTGCTGAAATTGGACAGAACACCGTGAGTATAGGTGCTGGATTCCCCAATTTGCCTAAATTCTACTTTAGTTACTTAAACACAGAAAAAAACTATTCGGCAATGGGTACAGGACCCTTTCATTTGAAATACGAAAACCGTGTTAAACCATGGCTAGGCGTAGGATTGAGCATTAACCATATGACCTATTCGATATCCTATTCTCAGGACGTTTTAGACACCAATCTTGGGAGAGTTTACCCAAATAAAATCAACATAAGCAGCAACAATACCGCATTTAATGCAAGAGCAAATATTCATTTCCTCAATCCAGAAAAAAAGAATGATTTGTACTTGGGATTGGGCATAGGAATTAGAGCAGGTAAGTTGATCATTGACTCTGAATTCAAAGCCTATCAGCCTAAATTGGATTTACCAAGTTTGAGCCGTCTTGGTATGGAAATGACTCTTGGTTACAGGCATTTCTTTGATGACAATTTGGGAATTTATGCAGAGTTGGGTTTGGCCAAATCAATCTTTCAATTTGGATTTGCCGGGAAATTCTAATTAAAGACTTGCAATAATTTTCTTTTCTATTCCACTGGTGGAGTATCCTGGAATAAAGTCTATGGTTTCGACCTTACCGCCATTTTTAGTAACGGTGTCATAACCTACAATGTCCTCTGCTATATAATCACTGCCCTTCACGAGCACATTGGGAATAATTTGATCAATCACTTCTTTTGGGGTATCCTCAAAAAACAAGAATACGTAAGCAACACTTTGTAAAGCTGCAATAAGGTAAGCCCTGGCATCTTGGTCTTGAATTGGACGTGAGGGCGATTTTCCCAAACGCCTCACCGATTCGTCTGCATTTACTGCAACAACCAAAACATCCCCTTTGTCAGCAGCTTTTGCAAGGTAATCGACATGGCCTTTGTGTAAGATGTCAAAACATCCGTTGGTAAAAACAATTGATTTACCATTTTCGCGTTCAATTTTCAACGCGTGAAGCAATTCTGGCAAAGACTTTATTTTATTGGCAATATTTTGATGGTGACTCATTAAAACTAAGCTTTGGTCCTTTTAGCCATAATTATATAAGAAATAGTTCCAGCGATTATGATCATGATAATGCTGCTCGAGAACATCACAATTGCAATAGCTTTTGCTTGGGCAATTGGAATACTATAAATTTGGTTGAGCCCAAAGTAAATACTGTAAATGGCAGCACCACCAGCAGGGGCAGGAATAATAACACCAATAGTAGAAAATACAAGAGTGGATAGAGCACCATCAACACCTAAGTGTTCGGTGAAATCAAAGGCCATTAAAATAGAGTAGGTCGTTAACCAATAGCAAACCCAAATACCGATGGTGTAAGCAATAAATAAAATTGGTTTTTTAAGCGTGAATACACTTTTTATACCATCAAAAAACCCTAAGAACATTTTTCCAATTCCTGAATCTGCTCTAAAGAAACGCTTGGCATTTAAGACAAAGACCAAACCTAAGACGCCAATTATTGAGACGATTATGAGTACCAAACTATTGTCCCTTAACTTAACGATAACATTTTCGTAGATGTAGCCATAAAGCAAATCAAACTGCAGTAAAACGGCACCAAACACAACCAAAACCAGCATAAGCAAGTCAAGTATTCGTTCGCTTAATACCGTACCAACCAAGACATTTAATGGCACCTTATCTGTTTTAGCCAACATGGCACAGCGTAAAACTTCACCAGATCGGGGAATGCCAAGATTGACCAAATAACCGCTCATGGTGGAATGGTAGGCATTGCCAAGATTGGTTTTATAACCCATAGGTTCGAGCAGCAACTGCCAACGCAAAGCACGAATATAAACAGCAACAACACCCATGGATACAGAGAGAATCACATATTGTATCTTAGCCATTTTTATGTTGCGCAAAAACTCACTAAATGTAAAGTTCTTTTGAATAAAATAAACAATCAATACACCTAAGGATGCAAAAATGAGGTATTTGATTATTTCCTTTTTATTCATCTTCAAAGTTTGTTGAATTTATTGGGGAACACCAGCCAAGGTTTGTGCGTTTTGGCTTCTTCAAAATCCATGCTTGCAAAACTAATGATTATTAATTCGTCGCCAAGCATTCCTCTCCTAGCAGCGGCACCATTTAAGCCAACAACACCAGACCCTCTTTCACCTTTAATAATATAGGTTTCAAAGCGTTCGCCATTGTTGTTGTTTACAATTAGAACCTTTTCATTTTCTATCATATTTGCTGCATCCAACAGATCTTCATCAATGGTTATGCTGCCAATGTAGTTGAGTTCTGTAAAAGTAATTTTTACGTTGTGTATCTTTGATTTTAAAACTTGAATCACCATAAATCGGGGCAAATATAGGTATTTGAATTGGGAAAATTTTAGAGATAAATTATGATAAGGATTGACTGTCAAAAAATAAGACCGCCTGCTTTTGCCTGCAAGAAAGGATTGCTATTCTTTAACTTTTGAATCGATTACAATGCTTACTGGCCCATCGTTTACCAATTCAATTTGCATATCGGCGCCAAAAACACCTGTTTGAACTTTTTGTAGAAACGTGTTTTTCAATTGTGAAATAAATTGTTCGTAGAGAGGAATGGCATGCTCAGGTCGAGCCGCTCTAATAAATGAAGGGCGATTGCCTTTATGCGTCGAAGCAAAAAGTGTAAATTGACTCACCAGTAATATTTCACCTTGTATGTCGCTGATTGACAAATTCATTTTTTCATTTGCGTCATTGAATATACGCAACCCAATAATTTTATTGCTTAACCAAATAAGATCTTCTTGGGTATCGGCTTCTTCGATTCCGAGCAAAACTAAAAAACCTTTGCCGATATGGGCATGGGTTGCACCATTAATGCTCACCGACGAATGCCTTACCCTTTGAATGATAGCTCTCATGCTATTTTTTATCGTCTTTAAACTGGGGCATATAATACACACCAACTTGCAGCCCTATTGCCCAAAGGTGATGCCTCTCATTGCTAGAGTTTGCATTCAAAGTTGGAACAAATATTTCTGGCTGAACAAAAACCCAAGTGCTTTTGTTGTACAGCATATTTTCAATGCGCAAACCAGCATGGAGATTCACATTAATGCGGTCAACATTTTCAGATGGATTTTTAAATGTGTAAACTTTTTGATTTCCTCTGGTAGAAAAACCATGCAGGACTGCTCTAATATCATGCTTCATTAAGGCCGATATTGAACCTCCATAAATCAAGTGAACGGTTGTATTGGGTTTCTTTTTGGAAGAAATCTGTTGAGAGAACAAAATTGGGATAGCCAAATAGGCATATCTGTAATTAAAATCAACATAAGCGCCGCCAGTTTGAGACAGGTCGTTCATTATTCCTATTTCAGGATGAATGGTATCCAAAAAACGTAAATTATCTTTTTTACGGGTAAATCCGAAATTCTGAAATTGCAAACCAATATAAAATCGGTTTCTAGATTTGAATTTTGTAGACACCATAAATGCCATTGAAATAGCGTCGCGGCTTCGATCTACTTTCTGAATTGAATCCTTAAAAGATTGCGGATAATTGCCCTTATAGCTTATCAATCTGTTTCCTACAGTTGGTTCAATCGACAAAGAATAATTGAGCAGCAGAGTCGATTGAGCATCCGTTGATGGAGTGATCAGAAGCAGGGCTGTTAAAGCAATAAAAAAATAAAACAGTTTGCACATAAAATTAAAACAAATGTAAAGAAATTAAGATTCATCTTCAAACACCAAGCGCTTGGCTTTGGTTTTATAATTAAAACGATATAAAAGCAAAGTGGCAGCAAAACTAAGCCCTATTACAAAAGCAATCCAGATACCTTCTATGCCCATTTTAAGTTCAAAACACAGATAATAAGCACCCGGCATCATAAATAACCAATAGGAAATCAGGGCAATGATGCCAGTTGTTTTGGTGTCTTTAATTCCACGCAAAGCACCAGCACCAACCGCTTGGAGACCATCGCTAATTTGAAAAAAGGCAGCAAGTATTATCAAAGAAGGAGTCATTGCTAACAGTTTGACATCGTCGGTATATATCAAAGGGATTTCTCGGTTAAACACCATAAACATTACGGCAAACACAAGCTCAATGAAAATGGTTAAGCCAATAGCAGCAAAGCCTGCCTTGCGAACTCCAAGCGCGTCTTTAGCTCCATAATGATTCCCAACGACGATACTTGAAGCTGCTGAAATTCCCAGCACAAACATATAGGTAATAGAAGCTAAATTAATCGCTATTTGATGCGCTCCTGAATGCAATTCAGAGATTCGACCAGCTAAGATTAAGGCAAACGAAAAGGCAGCAATTTCGAAGAAATAGGTAAACCCTACAGGAAATCCAATTCTAAAAATAGACAAAACATAAGATTTTACCTCTCTTTTGATTTTTTTGAGTTCAATAAACCGCGGATGATACCAGACCCAGATCAGCATTAATAAAGCCATGGCATAGCGGGCAATAACTGTTGCCCATGCGGCTCCAGCCATACCCATTTCAGGCGCCCCATATTTGCCAAATATCAAGGCATTATTTAGTAAAACATTTAACAAAAGGCCAAAAAAGGTGACATACATTGAAATTTGGGTTTTGCCAAGGCCATCCATAACTTGTTTGCCATTGTTAAAAAAAAGCAAAGCAGGCAATGAGAAATTCACAATCCATAAATATTCTCTGGCCAAATCAGTAATGGCAGGGCTTTGCCCAAACCAAGCAAAATTGTAGTACAATATAAGATTAAGCCCCATTAGACAAGCACTCAAGATAAAGCTTACCCATATTGAAGAAAAGAAAACCGGAATTGCTTGTTGCGGCTTGCCCTCACCATCTGCAATTGAAATAATTGTACTCACTGCATACAAAGTTCCAACACCAATTAATGACAGCAGAAAAAACACTGCATTTCCGACACCGGCTGAGCTCATAGAAACTGTGTTGTATCGGCCCAACATAACAACATCAGCAAATCCCATTAAAACCAATCCCAATTGTCCAATGGTAATAGGAATGGCCAATTTGGCAATACTTTTTACAGTGTTTCGATATTCTTTTAATTTAAAAAACAAGAGGTGCGAAGATACTGCATTTTTTCGGGCTTGTTTAGCCAAAACCAAGCCGACTAAAATTACCATTCTGTTAAAACTGTGCTAAAATACACTTGAACAAAAACCAAGCTTAGATAAGCGATTTGTTTTATGCCTCAGCATTTCCATTAAGAAGCAGAATAAGTGCATAATTGCTGTAAAAGAAAACCGGCCTTTCTATTTAAAGAAAAGCCGGCTTCATCAACAAAAAATATGTAATTATTAAGAACTGTTCGTTTTTATCTCAACAAGCTTAGAGTGCCTCTGAAGGTAAACTGATCGTTGTTGATGTATTGACCATCTATTTTTGGGCTTTTTTTGTTGATTTAATCAAAGTTATCACTGAACCCATTCAATGCAAGTTTTTTAAAAAAAAAATGAAAATAATTTTTAAAAACACGTAAACTACTGATTATCAATTACAAAAAGTTAAAAAAAATAAGAGCAAGTAGTACTTGCTCTTATTTTTTGTTTAAATAAACTACTATTTAGTTAAACACTATAAAAATTTAAAATCGAGACCAATCATGAAATTAATTCGACTTTGAGGGTAATAAAAATTCTCGGTGATCAATTTGCCTCCATACACATATTTGAAAGTATAGCCGTTGTTTGAGTAAAAAACCCCATTTATGTTATTTAATAAGGCCTTGAACACAAGCTGCGACTGGCTTTTTAAGGTAAATGTTTTCTGCAAACCCATATTTATGGTGTAATAAGCATCCAATTTCCTTGAGGCATTAGAAGTATTATCGAGGTATTGCGGACCTACATATTTAATATTGGTTTGAAGGTCAAAATTGCTTTGGTGGTGAAAATTCAGTCCAAGGAAAGCAATCGCATTTGGAGAATAGGCGATATCTGTATTCATATAAAGGTCTTTTACAAGCGTGCTGCTGTCGTAATTGGAATAGACATCCTCAAACACTTTTATTTTATTGGCACTTAAATTCAGATTGGCATCTAGATTCAAATTGAATTTCGATTTTTGAATCAAAGGGTATTGAACGATTAATTCTATGCCTCTCCTATAACTGTTCTTTACATTTCTGCGCAAAGAGCTTCCAACATCGTTGAGTTCGCCTGTTAAAACCAATTGGTTTATGTATTGCATATTGTAGAAGTTAAACTGAAACATTTTCGACTTCTCCTTAAGAACATAGCCCAATTCGAAATCCTTTAAATTTTCAGCTTTTGGTTGCTCGGTCTTGGTGTTGTCAATAATATCGCTGCGCACAGGTTCTCTATTGGCCACACTGAAACTAGAATAGATCCACGATTTAGAATTCAATTCATAAACCGTAGAGACTTTAGGATTCATGAATACATGGTTAACATCAAATTGAATGGCTTTTAAATCGTTGTCGTTTCCAGAACCTGAATATTGGATATTGCGCAATTGGAATTCTGCATCTGCTTGCAGCTTTGGAGACAAGCGGTAGTTTAATTTAGCAAAGGTATTAAATTCTGTTTTTTTGCTTTTGCTTTGGTAGTATCTGTAGTCTTTGCCAAAAGGTTGAGCGATGGCGGCCCAAATAACATCGCCATGGTGTTTGCCATCGTACTGGCTGATGCTGACACCGGCAATGAAGTCTATGTTTCTGTTTTTGTAGTTTAAGCTGCTAAAGTTGCCGTAGAAGATATTGTCCAACCAACGCTGTCTTACCAGATCGCTGTTTAAAACGGTATCTCCATTGTTGGTATAATTGGCCACTCCATAATTCGAAAAGCCAGCATCCGATTTGTACTCTTCGTAAAAACCTTTACCCGTGCTGGTGAAGAAAGATGATTTAAGATTCAATTTGTTGTTCACCTTTTTAAACAGGTGCAATTGGTAATGGTTCTGCCAATAGTTGTCCGTTTGGTTTTTGTACGTATAATAGTTGTAGGTTCTATCACTGTTTAACAAATTGTTGCGGTCGGCAGCACTCAAGTAATTTCTGTCGGCATAATCCTTCATCCCTTGCACATCGTTTTTAATGCGCGACTCTGGGGTGCCATACCACGATTGGTAGGTTTTCTCTTTACCACCAAAAGCAAGGGCCGTGATGCTCCATGTTTTTTGTGTGTAGCTCAAATTAAATTGGAAAGCTTTGAGGTCGCTGGCTGCGCGGTCTAAATACCCATCGCTGTTTACTTTAGACAAGCGGCCAGTAAAATTGAACTTACCCAGCATACCGGTTCCAAATTGCATGGTCGATTTGAAGGTATTAAACGAACCTGCAGATTGTTGCAATTGAAGGAAAGGCTTAGCCGATTGACTCATGTTTTGGATGTTAATATTGGCACCAAAAGCCCCGCTGCCTATGGTACTGCTACCGGCACCCCTTTGGATTTGCACCGAAGAAGTTGAAGAAGCCAGGTCGGGCATATTGACCCAAAACACCCCATGGCTTTCAGCATCGTTAATGGGAATACCGTTGATGGTTACGTTTATTCGGGTTGCATCACTGCCACGAATTCTAATCCCTGTATAACCTACCCCAGCACCGGCATCGCTGGTTGTAATAGCAGAAGGTGTATTGCCAATGAGGTAGGTAAAATCTTGTCCTAGGTTGATTCTGGAAAGTTGCTTGGCAGTAACGGGTGTGAAGGCATAACCATTTTTTTCGCGCACTTGAATGGCTTTAACGGTATGGTTTTGTTGATCAATAATATTTTCCAGCAATATAATTGCTACAGAATCATCGCTTTTCAAAAACACGCGTGTCCTTTCATGTCTGAAGCCTGGAGCAAGTACTTCAAGATAGTAGACACCATAAGGAAGTAAAAACTCAGCAGCCCCAATAGACTCTTTTTTTAGTTTCATTGCCGTATCGAGCACTTGAATGGTGTAGGATTCGAGTTCTAAATTTTCAGGAACTTTAACGGTACAAGAGAGTTTGTACATTGGCTTTTGCTGAGCCAGGACAACATTTGAGAAAAGGCAAAATAAAATACCACATAAAACAGCTTGTTTTTTCATACAAATTTTTAAATAAAATTGGTTTTGGAATAGCAAGCCTAAAGCCAGACATGTTAAAAAATCTGTTTTCCCCGTCGCAGCAATTACGCTTATCCGGGTTCTGTGGGTATTATCTCAGCAATTGGTATTGCACCCCAAAACTTGCAGCAAGATTAGGTCAAAAAAATGAGATTGGCAAATTGATAAAGCAAAGAATCATTTATCTCAAAACATACTTAAATCGAGTTGATCGAAATCTTTGATTTCAGATAACTTGAAAAGTTTATTGATTGATAGCTTTGTTTTGGTCGTTTCAAAGACCTCATCCCCACCCTCAGCTTCTGGGTTGGTGTTTTCTTTGACGATTTTATCTTTGCTTGAAAAATTGATACTGGTTTCACTATCAACTACTGGGCCATGGTTATCGGAACTGCTGTAACCAATGAGTTCAAAATCTGAATTTTGATATCTAAACATATAGGCCCAATAGCCATATCTACCATGTCCATAATTTATATACAACTTAGATTTCTTTATTTCTACGCCAAGTTCAGGCGCAAAATAAACGCCACCATCTTCATTTTCCGATGAAAAGCAATCCTCGTTTTTTAGGACCAATTCATAATTTCCACTTTTATTAAACAAAATAATGATCCCACGTCGGTTTTGGTCCAATGGTCCGCGGACTTCGTCTGTAACAATTTTGGACATATCGGTGCCCTTAATAATTAAAACACAATCATCTGCCCCATCGTTGTTTAAGTCCCCATTAATTGTTTCGAAAAGCACAAAACCATTGGGAATAAAATCACTTGGATTTTGTATTTGCTCACTCACCTCATTGTTTTGTTCTGCAGCTTCGGCATTGGCAGCACTGCTGTCTTGCGAATTAGCATTTGATTTTTCGGCCTGATTTTGCCCACAGCTGCTAATTAGCAAAATACCAAGGATAGCGGGGATTAAATTGTATTTCATGCTTGACTTTGATTGTTTAAATTAATTTTTATTTGAAACCACTTTAAATTGCTTTAAGTTAAATTTACTTTTTGCTTGAGCAGCTCTACTTGGAAATTCACTTTTGCATTTAAAGCCTTAAATACTTTAATAACAGTTTCAAACCGAGCATCAGTAAGACTATTTTCCAATTTGGATATTTGAGCTTTCTTAACACCTACCAATATTCCGAGTTCTTCTTGTGTCATGTTTCTATCTTTGCGTGCCTTTTTGATGGCATCACCTATAAAATCCATGCGCAATTCATTTTCGAAAGCATCTCGTTTTGGCGTTCCAATTTCACCTATGTATTTATCGGTAATATCTTCTAGGCTTATTGTCTTTAATGGTTTATTTTTCATGGTCATTGATTTTTAATTTGAAATATTGGATTCGTATGTTTTCAGCTTTTTCAATTTCATTCTTGGGTGTTTTATCTGTCTTTTTGATGATACCGTGTGAAGCAACAACAACCGTATCCGCGTTATCTGTTTTATCCCAAAAAGCAAAAAGGTGGTAATGGGTTTTGTTGTATAAAGTTCTAAACTCCCATATTTCACCTATTAACTTTTTGAACAACTCATTGTCATTTGTAATTCTAGCTTTTTGAATATTATAAATAATTTTATCTCTGGCTTTTTCATCAAGCTTGTCAATAAATTCAGCCGCTTCAATAAGAAACTGAACCTCAAATTTCCCCTTCATAAATTTTAGTTTATGCAAAGTTAAATGTTTCTTTATTAGGAAACAAATTAAAAATTCATCCTACACCAAAAAAGGACATTTCTTACTTCTTAGCTGTTATCTGATGTAATCTTGTCAAACATAGATTAGGTTTTTATTGTCTAAAATTGTTTCTCCGTTCAGTCGGTAAGCAACGAGTTTGCCATTTTTTGCTATGCTGTAATCCAAGCAACATATATTTTCCCTGTAAAGAGCCGGTTCTCCATTGAGCCAGTAATGTCCGAAGAATACTTTTTTGTCTTTGTTGCTGTAAAAGTCAAGCGACTTTAATTCGGATAATTCAATTTGCTGTTCAGGCAAATTGTCAATAGGTTCAACACTAATAGATTTGTAAGTCATTTCAGATGGGTCTTCCCACCATTTTATTCTTATTTCTGTTCTTTTTGTTCCGTCTTTGTCCGTAAAGAAAAGCGCTTCTGGCATTTTCATTTCTTTGCCTTTCAGAGTTTGGTCGATGGCCTCATTTAATTCTGTTCCTATCTTAACCGATTGATAAATAAGTTCGTCAGTCAATCTGTCATTGACCAATGTTTTCCTTAAATATTCAATTTTGTTGTTGTCCCAACAGGCGTGAACAGCTTTAAATTGGTCTGTCTCGTAGTATAGTGGTAATGTCTTAAACCATTCTAAATACCCCTCATACTCTTTCTGTCTGTTGTGAAATTGTTTAAGTGTTTCGTAGTGCTGAATAATATTTTTTATTAGATGTTTTCTAAGGTGTCCACCTTCAGTTTCTTGGAAATGGAAACACAGAGCGTTGTATTCGTGATTGCCCATTAATGCAATGGCATTCTCATTGTCCACCATTGCTTTGACTATCTGAAGTGTTTCTCTAATTTTGGGTCCCCTGTCAATGTAGTCTCCAACAAATAATACTTTTCTGTCAGGATGCGCGTATGCTCCATTGCTTTTTTCATAACCCAATTTTAGAAGTAATTCTTCGAGTTTGTCTGCGTGTCCGTGTATGTCCCCAATAAGGTCTATCATTTTTTTTGGTCGTTTTTATTATATCATATAACGGTTTGCGTGTGGGCGATGTTGCTTGTGTTGTGCCCCGAGACCGTTGTAAACTCTGTGGCAAAGCAATATTGTTTACACGCTTTTAAAGCCAGGTTTTAGTTAATTTATATTTTTTACTTTTTCACTAAATTTCTCCTCCGACATTTTTCCATCTTTCACTTTCTCTGCCCAGCTTTTTATATCGTCTCTATCGTCTTCATCGACAATTTCAGGTAGCCAAATATCAATGTTGGCGGAAAGGCGCAAGTTCTCTTCTTTAGGAAACTGAGCTTCTATATCAATAGCCCATTGAATGTTGAGCGTTTTATTGAGGCGATTAATGGCTTCTTTGTTGCCACTGGCAAAGAATAGCTCATGTAATGTATATTTTTGCAGGAGGATTTCGATGCTTTCAGAATCGTGAGCGAGAAGGCTCAGAGCTTCCTGCACACAAACTGTATCTGTTTGATCTTGACTCACTTCCTCTGCCCAAGCTTTTAGATAAAACAAGCGGGCTTCATCGCTTTTAAATTGATTTGCTTGCTGCAATGCTTTTTGCCAACCCATATCCTTGCAGGTGTTTTTTGCCATGGTTTTCCAGCAGCTGTGCCTCTCGGCAAGTTCTGCAATATCCGAACCTGTGGCTTCGGCAAGCGCCCAATTGCCTTGTTTAGCCAGTTCGGTGGAGATGGCCTTCAGCGCGCTGCTCTTCAAATCATCATCACTGATGCCCCTTGCGCAGGCAAGAGCTTCTTGAATAGCAGATGCGCCTTCATCTACCTTGCCTTGTTTAGCTAGTTCTGTGGAGATGTCCGTCAGCGCGCTATTCTTAGCGCTATCATAACTGATGCTCCTTGCGCAGGCAAGGGCTTCATCTACCTTGCCCTGTTTAGCCAGTTCGGTGGAGATGTCCTTCAGCGCGCTACTCTTCAAATAATCATGACTGATGCCACTTGCGCAGGCAAGAGCTTCATCTACCTTGCCCTGCTTGGCTAGTTCTGTGGAGATCTCCTTCAGCGCGCTAATCTTCAAATGATCATGACTGATGCCCATTGCGCAGGCAAGAGCTTCTTGCATAGCTGATGCGCCTTGATCTATCTTGCCCAGTTTGGCCAGTTCGGTGGAGATGTCCTTCAGTGCGCTACTCTTATCAATATCATCACTGATGCCCCTTGCGCAGGCAAGAGCTTCATCTACCTTGCCCTGTTTAGCCAGTTCGGTGGAGATGTCCTTCAGCGCGCTAATCTTCAAATGATCATGACTGATGCCCATTGCGCAGGCAAGAGCTTCATCTACCTTGCCCTGTTTGGCCAGTTCTATGAAGATTTCCTTCAGCGCGCTGCTACTCTTCCAATAATCATCACTGATGCCCATTGCGCAGGCAAGAGCTTCTTGCATTGCCGATGCGCCTTCTTCTACCTTGCCCTGTTTGGCCAGTTCGGTGGAGATGTCCTTCAGCGCGCTACTCTTAGCGCTATCATCACTGATGCCACTTGCGCAGGCAAGAGCTTCATCTACCTTGCCCTGTT